>CAYTMI010000001.1:0-180216 GCA_964438865.1 uncultured Anaerolineaceae bacterium
TCGCCCATCTCGCCCGGCCCGTCTCCGCGGTTACTGGTGTCGCCGCGACCGAGCTCTCCGCTGAGATTAGATCCCCAGCATTTCACGGCGCCGTTGTCCAGCCTCGCGCAAGTGTGAAACCTCCCCGCTTTCAGCTCCACCGCCGTTCGGCCCGTGCCCAGGTCCAGGGCGGGCAACGCATTTCCCATCTCGCCCGGCCCGTCGCCGCGGCGGTCGGTGTCGCCGATTCCAAGCTGGCCGCCGACGTTCAGTCCCCAGCACTTCACGGCTCCGTTCTCCAGCCTCGCGCAGATGTGAGAGAACCCCCCCGTAATCTCGGCTGCCACCAGCGGCGCCCCCGCCGCTGCGGCGCTGCCAGCTCCGTTCGCCTCGGCGACAGGCGGCGGTGTGGAACCTCTCGCCGGCTGGTCCGATGCCACCAGAGCAGCGACGGTGAGAAGGGCAGCGAACAAGAAGAACGCGCCGAGGCGCCGGTAAGTCCGGTTCGCTGGCGGGTGGGGTGTGGCTGGGTGAGGCACGGTCACTGGCTCCTTCGATGCCTGCGGCCAGGGAGCCGTCCCTGAGTTGCGGGGGGAGCTCAGAGCGGCAAGTGGCCGGATTCTACGGCAGAACGCCGCTCTCCCGCTCTCGATCTTTACCACGTGACGAAGTGGTCACCGTCATGCAGGGCGGGGCGGTCTTCGACTCCACGGCCGCGTGCCGCTGGCGCGAAGGGGACCCGGGGTAGCTGACGGCGGAGCCCGGGCAGCGCATACTTCCGCCATGCCCGACACCGACCCCGCCGCCCGCATGGCTTTCATCCCCCACAGCGTCCCCTTCGCCATCGAACGTGCCGAGGGGGCCTACCTGATCACTCCCACCGGCCAGCGCATCCTCGACGCCGCGGGCGGCGCCATCGTGATGAACATCGGCCACGGCCGGCAGGAGGTCGCCGATGCGGTGGCGCGGGCACTCGTCGAAACGACCTACGTCGTGCCGCCCTTCGCCACTCCCCACCGCGTCCGGCTGGTCGAGCGGCTCATCGATCACTGGCTGCCGAAGGGCATCACCCGGGTTATGTTCACCAGTGGAGGCTCGGAGGCTGTCGAGGCCGCCCTCCGGCTGGCGCGCCAATACCACGTCGCCTCCGGCCGGGAGAGCCGCTGGAAGGTGATCGGCACCGACCTCTCCTACCACGGGGTCACGCTCGGGGCCCTGGCGGTTGGAAACCACGCGCCACGCCGCGCCGGCTTCGAACCCATGCTCGTGCCCTTCCCGAAGGCTCCCGCCCCCTACCGCATCCTCGGAACACCTGAAGGCGGCCCCCACCCCGCCGATGAACTGGAACGCGTCATCCGCGAAGAGGGGCCAGAGACCGTGGCTGCCTTCATCGCCGAACCCGTCGTGGGGTCAGCCGGTGGCGCGATGGTCCCCCCGGACGACTACTGGCCGCGCGTCCGCGAAATCTGCAATCGTCACGGCATCCTCCTGATCGCCGACGAAGTGATGACCGGGTTCGGGCGTACCGGCCGGAAGTTCGCGGTCGACCACTGGGGCGTCGTGCCGGACATCCTCGTCGGGGGCAAGGGCCTGGCCGGGGGCTATGCGCCCCTCGGTGGGGTCTTCGCGACCGAAGCCGTCGTCGCGCCCCTGGCAGCGAAGCACGAGGACGTCATGTTCCATACCTTCGCGGGGCACCCTTCCGCCTGCGCCGCCGCCGACGTCGTCCTCGAGATCATGGAGCGGGAGAACCTGGTCGCGCGGGCCGCACAGGTGGGCAACCGTCTCCGCGCCCGGCTCGAAGAAGCGGTGGGCACGCACCCCAACGTCGGCGAGATCCGCGGCCTCGGGCTCATGCTCGGCATCGAACTGGTCAAGGACCGGACGACGCTGGAGCGTTTCCCCGTGGGCTCGCGTTTCGCCCAGAGAGTCCAGGCGCAGGGGCTCCGTCGGGGCGTGTTCTACTACGCCGCCGGGTCCGGCCCGGTGCGCGACGCCCTCCTCATCGGCCCGCCGTTCACGATCACCAACGCCGACATCGACCTGCTGGTGGACACGCTGACCCCGTCGTTGGACGCCGCGGCAGGTCAGGGCTGAGTCAGCCCTCGTAGACCTCGCGCCGATGGCCCACGCGCTCCACGGACACGATCCGGATAGGCAGCTACGGGTCGATATGCCATCCGCGGTCACGCTCGATCTCGGCGAGCACTTCGTCGAGCGGCCGTTCTCCTCGATGTTCCGCCTTCACGGTTTCCCACGGCACTGGTTCCCCGCCCTCAGCCTTCCCGGCGTTGTACGCGCGCGCGTCGTAAACCTCTTCCAGGTCGTCCAGCAGTTGCTCGAAGTCAGCGACCGAAAGGACGACGCTCACGCGGTTCCCGCCTTCGTCGGTCAGGTACTGCACCGCGAGACGCCGCGGCTCGCTGTTAGGGCTGGCTTCCCCCTGCGTCATGCCCCGAGTCTACCGCACGCGAGAAGCGACCCCCTCAGACCGTGGCCATCCGCCAGCGCTGTGCGCGCTCTTTCCACTCCCGCTCGTGGTCCGGCCAATCGTGCAGGGTGGCGGGGTCGAAGTCGGCGCCGTTCGGCCACGCAATCGTCTGGGCCTCCGGATCGAGGGCCACGCGCGCGAAGAACGCCGGGTCGGCGAGCGGCCCGTAGAGCGCGCCAGCGAGCACGTCGGTGAGGTCCACAGTGCGCTCAAGCCCGTCCCCAAACGCCAGGCGCAGTGAGTGCGGCCCCACGACTTCGACTGAGCGGATCGTGTGAATCGGGTGTGTCACCGGGCTAGTGTAACGGATCGATGGCTGTTCGAACGTCGCCAGTCTGGAGCTGCGTCCAGTTCGCCGTGAGTTCCGACACGTGTAGTTCTGCCCACGCCTCCACCAACCGCTGTTGGCGTCTCGGGAGTGACCCGGCCATGAGATCCACCGGGCTCCACGCATAGACCGCGACATCCCCGCCGTAGTACGCGTGGAAGTGGGGACGGTGGTGTCCCCCGCCTTCGACGTACATCCGGATCACGATCCCGAAGAAGCGGCTCAGCTCCGGCACGTGGGCACCGTCACCCCACCGCCCCGGCCTCCCGCAGCTTCGCGATCTTCCCGTCGTCGTAGCCCAGGCCTTTCAGGATCTGGTCCGTGTGCTGGCCTATGGTCGGGGCCGAGTGGGTCGGCCGACCAGGCGTGTCGCTGAGCTTCGGCCCCACGCCAATCTGCTTCACCTTACCGATCGGAGAGTCGACCTCGACGACCATCCCCCGGGCAAGATTGTGAGGATTGGTGACGACGTTTTCCATCTCCAGCACGGGCGCCGCGCAGATGTCGTAGCGCGACATGATCTCCATCCACTCGTCTGCCGTCTTCGTCTTCATGACGGCGGCGATCTTCGTCTTTTGTTCGGCCCACTTCGACTGGTCGAACTGGCTCCCCAGGTATTCTTCGAGCCCCAGAACCCGGCAGAGCGCTTCGTAGAAGTGGGCTTCGATGCTGCCGAGCGAGAACCAGCGCCCGTCGCTGCATTCGTAAACATCGTAGAAGGGCGCCGCCCCGTTGAGGAGGAACGCCCCCGGCCGGATCGCCTGTCCTTGGCCGAAGAAGCTGCTGAAGGCCGAGGTCATCAGCGAAAGGACGCCGTCGCTCATCCCGATGTCGATGTCCTGGCCGCGGCCCGTCTTTTCGCGTGCGATAATCGCGAGGCAGATGGCGAACGCCCCCATCAGCCCGCCGCCGGCAAAGTCCGCGACGAGGTTGATGGGGATGGCGGGTGGCTGGCCGGGCCGCCCGGTCACGCCCAGCGCGCCGCCGACGGAGATGTAGTTGATGTCGTGACCCACCAGTTGGCTGTAGGGGCCAGTCTGGCCGAATCCCGACACCGAGCAGGTGATGATCCGCGGGTTGATCTTCGCAAGCGCCTCGTAGTCGACCCCCAGGCGCTTGACGACCCCCGGCCGGAAACCCTCCATCACCACGTCCGCGCCCTTCACCATCTCGTAGAAGATCTCCCGCGCGGCCTCGTCCTTGAGGTTGAGGGCGATCGACTTCTTGCCCCGCCCGAGCGCGTTGTAGGCGGCGGCGCGCTGGGCGCCTTCGGTGTTGCGAGGGCCCGCCCCCAGCTTCGCGGACGAACCGGGGATCGCCTCCACAAGGGTCACGTCGGCCCCGAAATCGGCCAGGAGCATGGAACAGTAGGGACCCGGCGCCAGCCGGGAAAGGTCGAGTACTTTGATGCCACCGAGCGCCATTGCCATGGGAACGAACCTCTGCGAACTCGTCCGGAAAATCCGGCCGGATGTGGGGGTAGCATGGCGGCTCTCCCCCAACCGGCGCAACCTCCACCGGCAAGGGCGTGGCCGATAACCCGCGGAGCCCCCTCCGGCCCTATCATTGACGTTCATGTCGACCCCCGAAGACCACATCGAAGTCGAATGGCAGTTCAGCGCCCCGGCGGTGGCGCCAATCGCGGCGTGGCTTGCGGCCGCGCGAGTCCCCGGCTACCGCGTCACCGCCGGCGCGACGAAGGACCTCGAAGACACCTACTACGACACCGACGACTGGCGCATCCACGCCGCCCGCTTCACCTGCCGGACGCGCGAGAAGAAGGACGGCGCCGAACTCACGCTGAAAGCCTTCGCCGACGCGAAGGACGGGATGCGCAGCCGCCGCGAGATCAACGAGCGCCTCGACGTGGTCGCTCCGGGAGCGCTGGCGGTGGCGCCCGGTCCCGGTGGGAAGCTCATCCGCGCGGCTGCCGGGGGACGCCCGCTGCACCCTGTGTTCACCGTGCGCACCCATCGCCAGACCTTTCTCCTCAGCGACGACGAAGGTCACCTCGGGGAGATCGCACTCGACGAGACCGCCATCCCGCGCGTGGACGAAGAGCCCTTGCAATTCGCCCGCGTTGAGGTCGAAGTCGACGCGGCGGCGGTCGCCCGGGCGCAACGCTTCGTCGACCTGCTCGTGGTCACCGGCGGACTAAGCCCAGTCGCAACATCGAAGTTCGAAGCCGCCCTTGAAGCGACCGGGCAGCATCCCATCCCCGCCGCCCCGGAACTGGGGCCAACCGCGATCAACGACGCGATGCCCACGGGCGCCGTCGCCTTCGCGATCATGCGGAAACACTTCGCCGTCTTCCTCGCGAACGAAGCCGGCACGCGCATCGGCCACGACATTGAAGCGCTCCACGACATGCGCGTCGCCGCCCGCCGCCTCCGGGCCGCGATGAGTGCCTTCCGGCCTTTCCTCTCTCCCTCCATCCAGGGCATCCGCGACGAACTCGGTTGGGTCGCGTCGGCCCTCGGGGAGGTTCGCGACCTCGACGTCCAGTTGGAGCGGATCGGCGAATGGCGCGAAAGCTTCGACCCGGCCCGGGTGCACGCCCTCGACGCGATCGGGGACATGTTCGAAGCCCGGCGAACCGCCGCCCGCGCCCGGATGCTCCGCGTCCTCGACTCCCGGCGCTATGAACGTTTCGTCCGGCGGTTCGCGGCTGTCCTCCGGCGAGGGCCGGCGCGCCGCTTCGCCCCCGGTGCGCTGCCGGTCCTCGCGACCGCACCGGACCTCCTGGAGACGCGTTACCGGCGGCTGCGGAAGCGCGGCGACCGGATCGTCCCGGGCACCCCGGCCGCCGAGTACCACCTCCTCCGAATTGAGGCGAAGCGGCTCCGCTACTGCCTGGAATTCGTCGGAGCCGTGTATGGCAAGCCCGCGACCGACTTCAGTGTGCGCTTGACAGCGCTCCAGGACGTCCTCGGCCTCCACCAGGATGCCGATGTGGCGGTGGCGATGCTCCACGACATGGCGGGGAGCGCGGGCCGCCGCCTGGGACCAGAGACGGTCCTGGCGATGGGCGCGATCAGCGAACGCTACCGCGTCCAGGCGGAAGAACTCCGCGGCAAGTTCCCGGCGGTCTACAAGCCGCTCGGAGGGGCGGAATGGCGGGCGCTTCGCCGCCTCCTGGAATCCCGCCGGCCGGCCCCGTCCTGAGTTTCCGGGCCGGACACTAACGGGCCTTCCCTGTATCCTGAACTGCCGGGCCTCCGAACCCTGGGACACCGCCGGCCGGCCGCGTCCCGAACCGGAAATCGCACACCGGAATTCGCTCCCATGGCAGTTCTCGTCGACCAGAACACTCGCCTTCTCGTCCAGGGCATCGGCACGGAAGGCGCCAACCACATGCGCCGTTCCCTCGCCTATGGGACGACCGTTGTCGCCGCCATCCACCCCCGGCGCGGCGGCGAACAGCAGGACGGCGTCCCCATCTTCACCACCGTGGACCACGCCGTCCGCGAAACCGGCGCCAACGTCAGCATCATCTTCGTCCCGGCGGCCGGGGCCGCGGACGCCATCCTCGAAGCGACCGCGGCGAAGATGCCGCTCGTCGTCTGCATCACCGAAGGCATCCCCGTGCTCGACATGGTGACGGTGAAGCGCGCCCTCCTCGGCAGCGGCACCCTCCTCATCGGCCCGAACTGCCCCGGCGTCATCAGCCCCGGCACGAAGACGCGCGTCGGGATCATGCCCGGCGACGTCTTTCTGCCGGGCAACGTCGGCGTCGTCAGCCGCTCCGGCACCCTGGTCTACGAAGTCGTCGCCCAGCTCACCGACCTCGGCATCGGCCAGAGCACCTGCATCGGCGTCGGCGGCGACCCGATCATCGGCACCCGCCAGGTTGAAGCCATCCGGCTGCTGAACGAAGACCCAGGGACGAAGGCGATCGTCATGGTGGGCGAAATCGGCGGCAGCGCCGAACAGGAAGCCGCCGCCTACATCAAAGAGCACGTGAAGAAGCCGGTGGTCGCGTTCATCGCCGGGGCCACCGCGCCTGCGGGCCGCCGCATGGGCCACGCCGGCGCCATCATCTCCGGCGAAGACGGCAAGGCCGAGAACAAGAAAGCCGCGCTCCGGGCGGCCGGCGCCTACGTGAGCGACTCGCCGGCCGAGATCGGCAGCACGATGAAGCGGGCACTTCAGGAGCGCGGGCTCCTCTAGCCACGGGCATTCGCCACAACGGTCAGCGGGAGACCATCTGGCGGCGCCGAGATGTTGCAGCAAGCGGGTTCGCGAGCAGCGCCGCGACCTCTTCCTCGACTGCGGCATCGAGTCCTTCCCGAGGCACCACCCGTTGGACCAGCCCCCAGCGGAGCGCGGCGGCTGTGTCGATCGGCTCGCCGGTAAGCATCATCCGGGCAGCGACGCCGGGCGGTACCGTGCGGGGCAGGGTCTGCGTCCCGCAGGCGCTGGGGATGTAGCCAAGGGTCACTTCCGGGAGGGCGAAGGTTGTGCCTTCGGCGGCGATTCTCGTGTCGCACATCAGCGGAAGTTCGAGCCCGGCCCCGTAGCAGACTCCATGCATCACCGCGACCGTTGCGCAGCGATGCTGCTGGAGCAGGCCCCAGACGTCGCGCTGCCAGCGGACCTCGCGGGAAGCCATGATGCTGGGCGCGGTCCCGAACTCGGAAATGTCGGCGCCAGCACTGAAGGCCCGGCCTTCGCCCCGCAAGACGATGACGCGGATGTCCGGGTTGTCGCGGCAGGCGCCCAGGTACTCCCAGAGCAGGTCGCGCATGGCCATGTTGATGGCGTTCAGCCGGTCCGGGCGGTTCAGGGTGATGGTCGCCACGCCGCGAGGGTCGAAGTCGAGGAGCACAAGTTCAGGCATCGCAACCCCCAGTTTACGGCCGCCGGTCTAAATGAACGCGCCCGGCCCGCCGATACTAACGACAAGATCTGTCGCTAGCCTGCGGGCAAAGCGCCAGGTTTGGGGGGAAGCAGATGCCCGTAAAGGGGCCCGGAGCTGCGGCGAGAATCAAGTTGCGCGTCCGAAAGGGACTGCTGAAGCTCGCCGCGCCCGGACTGGCCGTGGCGGCCGCCGCCGCAGTCGCCTGCGGAGGGGCTGGCCCGGTGCCCGAGGGTCCGCGGGTCTTCAGCTCCGACCGATCCAGCCTCCGGGCGATCGACGTCCGTGCACACGACTTCGCCTTCGAAGTGAGCCAGTCGAGCGTGCCGGCGGGGATCACCGAATTCCGCTTCGTCAACAGCGGCGCCTACCCGCACGAACTCGAGATCATCCGCATGGATGGGAAGCGCTACGGACCGTTCATCGGCACTGTGGAACCGATCCAGGCGAGCGACTCGCGCCTCCTTCGTGTCGACCTCGCCCCCGGGTCTTACCGTCTGGTCTGCCTGGTTGTCACCAACGTCGCCGGCGAAGCCGAGTCCCACCGGGCCCTTGGGATGGAATACGCCTTCGAGGTGGAAGGGTGAACGGGTCGCGCCTGCGGGGGCTGGGGCCGACAGCACTGCGGGTGCAGATCACCGCGGTGGTCGTGGCTGCGGCCTTGCTGGCTGGGCTATCTCTCGCCACGTTGAGCATGGTCCGCCAGAGCGCTCAGGCGTCATCGCGCGAGGCACAATCAGCGATCCTCAGCACCGACATCCACCGGCGCGCGCTGGAGCTCCGGCTCGCCCTGCCGGCTGATGGGTCGAAGCTGTCGGCCGAACAGGCGCTGGTCGCGCGCGACATCCTCAATCACGCGGACGAAGGGGCGACGGAGTTGCACGAGGCCAACGGGACCGCCGCAACGCTCGACATCCTCGGCGCGGTAAAGGACGCCATTGCGGCACTCACCACCCACGCCGAGACTGGCTCAGCACTTACGCTGGACGAGTTCCGGCTTCGGGTGTCCGCATTCGAACGCGCGTCGAACGACCTGAGCCCCCAACTCCAGGCCCAGGCGGCGGCCGACCAACGATTCCTCAACCGAACCTCAGACCTCGCCCAGGTCGGGATCGTGGCGGCTGTTCTGCTGACCTTCGTAGTCCTTGGGGCCACCACCTGGGTGGTCAGCCGGCGCCTCAAAACCGCGGTCCGGCGGGCCGAAGCCGAGACGGCCGCCCTCCAGGTCAGCACCGCATCGATGGCGCGGCGCAACAGCCAGTTCCAGGCGCTGTACCAGATCGTCGCGGAAGTGACCGAGACCCTGAGCCTGAAATACGTGGTCCAGACCACGATCCGCGAAGCCCGGCGGCTCGTTTCGGCCGATGTCGTGGTCCTCCGTCTCCTCCGCGGGAGCGAGCTTGAGGTGGCCGGGACCGCCCAGGACGTCGATGGCGACGTTGTGGGGCTGCGGACGATCCGTCTTGGCGACGGCCTCGTGGGCCGCGCGGCGAAGCGGGGGAAGTCGTTGCGCATGGGCACGGACGCAGAGGCGAACCTCTCCGAGGGCGAAGGGTTCCCCGGCGCCCAGTCCGGCGTCGTCGTGCCCCTCATCGTCGGGGCACGGGTCGTCGGGACGCTTGCCTGCTGGTCCCGCATCCCCGACCTCTTCTCGGCCGAGGACGAACAGGTTCTTGAGATGATGGCATCGCAGGTGGCAACAGCCGTCGTCGCCGCCGACTCCCACGAGACCAGCGAACACGAAGCCCATCACGACCCGCTCACCGGGCTCCCCAACCGCCGCCAGTTGACCCGGGACACGCGCGAGCGTTTCGTTCCGGAGCTCGATCGCGGGGGGGCGCTGGCGGTCGCGATGGTCGACATCGACCATTTCAAGCGATTCAACGACGACTTCGGCCACAAGGTGGGCGACGTCACCCTCCAGCGCGTGGCGGAAGTGCTGCGAAGCGCGATCCGCGAAGGCGACGCGGTCTATCGCTACGGCGGCGAAGAGTTCACCATCGTCCTCCCCGCGACGGACCCGGAGGCCGTGCACCGGCTCCTGGAGCGCGTCCGCCTCGCCGTTGCCGCAACGTCGTTGACGGGCGAGAACATGGAACCTGTCGGGCCCGTGACCGTGTCCATGGGTGTCGCCTTCGCCCCCCGCGACGACGCTGATTTCGAGCGCCTGCTGAAGTACGCGGACTCGGCGCTGTACGAGGCAAAATCGGCAGGCCGCAACCGCGTGGAGGCCTACGCGCCCGCGGTCGCGCAACTCCCGGCGGCCGCATAGGCCCGGCGCCTCCCCGCGCTCTCCTTAGACCGCCGCGACTGCCTCACCTTCGACGACTGACTCCCCGTCCTGATTCACCGTGACGACCTTGATCGTCGCGAGGCCATCCTTGACCGCGGTCACCTCCGCTTTCGCGGTGAGCGTGTCGCCGGGCCAGACCTGCTTCGTGAAGCGGACACCGAACTTCTTCAGGGCGGTGGGGCCGAGCCAGTCGGTCAGCATCCGCCCGGTCAGCCCCATCGACAACATCCCGTGGGCGAACACGGTCGGGTAGCCGCCGAGTTTGCTGGCAAGACCGTCGTCGTGGTGGAGCGGGTTGAAGTCCCCGCTCGCGCCTGCGTACTTGACGATGTGGGTGCGCTGGATGTTTTCGACCACGACCGCTTCGTGGGTATCTCCGGCTTTCAACGTCATCTTCTTCCCCCTACTGGTCCACGGCCCGTTCGGTTTGGACGCCGACGGAGGTTGCGGTGACGCAGAGGGCGCCGTCCTGGTTGCGATACTCGGTGATGCTTTCGCTGAAAATGAGCTTGCCACCGCGGCGCCCCTGCTTCTCCCAGCGGTTGCCCGGGCGGGTCGTGACCCAGAGGGTGTCGCCAGCGTGGATGGGGTGGTGGTACTCGTAGTGCTGCTCGGCGTGGAGGCCGCGGCCAAGCCCGCCACCGCCACCACCCGGGGCCTCGCCGCGATGGGCCGGCGGCGGGCCCTTGCGCGGGCGGGTCATGTCGAGCGGGTAGTCGGGCTGCCAGTGGGCGCTGCACTGGACGAAGGTTGGCGGGACGACGATGCCGTCGGCGGCCTTCGTCGCGGGGTCGTTCGGGTCCGAGTATTCAGGGCGGATGTCCCCGAGCGACCGCGCGAACAGCATCACCTGGGTGCGGTCGACCGGAAATTCGAAGCCGTCGGGCATGGCAGCCTCCAAAGGGTGAGTAGCGAGGACGAAGTCTACGCGGTTTGGCGCCGGCGTCCACGTCACCAGCGGCCCCGGTGCTCCCGGGCGCCAACCCTGGTGATACACTGCATGCATGGCGAGACTCACGATCACTCTTCCCGATGAGATGCACCGCGCGTTGAAGGCTCGGGCCGCGACCTGCGGCAAGAGCGTCGAGGAGTTCGTCGTGGAGCAGTTGCTCGAAGACGAGCGCGCCGATGCAAAACGGCAAGCCAGGAGCAGGGCCATCGCGATCCTCGAACAGGCCCGGGCCAATGCTGCCGCCGCGGAGCCGCAACTCACCGAAGACGAGCTGATGGAGTTCGCCGTAGCCGAGGTGCGTGCACTGCGCCGCGAGACCCAGGAGCGATCGGCTGCCGCTCGTCATCGTTGACACCAACGTGCTGGTCAGCGGCACGGCCAACCGCTCCGTCTCGTCGCCATCGCGAATCGTCGACGCAGTACTGGATGGCACACTGGATGTGTTGGCGTCGACCCCGTTGCTGGAGGAATACGCCGAGGTGCTGCGGCGGCCCGCTCTTCGCCGCCGCGTGAACCTTGGTGACGACGAGATTGGCGACTACATCGACCTGCTGACGACCATCGCCACCATCGAGGAGCCGGTGGCAGCCGTCGAACGCTCTCCGGATCCCACGGACCAGCATCTTTGGGACCTGCTCGCGGCCGTTCCCGCGGCCATCCTGGTCACTGGCGACAAGGCACTCCTCGCCAGTGACCACTTCCCTGGGAGAATCCTCAGCCCCCGCCAGTTCGTCGAACGCGACTTGGCCTGAAGCTGCCACTTACGCCTCGTCCGCCAACCGCTGACCAGCCGCCTCGATTGCCTTCCGATGCAGCGCGATGAACTCCTGCCACCACGGTTCGAAGCGCGACGGGAGCAGTTGACCGGCCCCCTGGAGCGCGACGATGCGGTCCAGCTCCGCGTTGACCGCCGCCCCAAGGTCAGCAAGGGAGCCGTTGTTCTTGTAGCCCCAGTCGGTCCCGGGTTCGCGCTGTTCGAAGGGACGCATGCTCGCAAGGCGCTGCTTCGCTTCCTCCTCCGACATCCCGCGCGTCTCTCTCAGGCGGACCATCGCAACCTCGTCGTCGACGCCGATGAGCCAGGTCTGGTCACACCAGCGGGCATAGCCGGGCTCCATCAGGTTCACCGCCTCCATCACCGCCAGATCGTTTGCCCCGAGTCCGGCTCGCCAACGGTCGATCTCGCCCTTGATCGCGTCCGTGATCGAGCCCATCGCGGTGGTGAGCTTTGCCATCTCGGCCGGCTTGCCGAAGACCTTCGCGCCGAGGACCTTGCGGTCGACGTAGCCATCGGCGCCGACGACCTCGGGCCCGAACGCAGCGACGACGCGGTCGAAGCCGGGCGTCCCGGGGTCGTAGAGCCGGTGGACCAGCCTGTCGGCGTCGCAGTGGACGGCGCCCCGCGCTTCCAGCAGTTGTCCGACGGTCGATTTCCCGGCCGCGATGGTGCCGGTGAGGCCGATGACGAGCGGCATGGGGCGTCCTCTGGGGGTTTGGGCGCGGTGTGCCGCGAGCGTTCATCTCCCGTCACACCGCCCTCGGCGCTGGCTAGGGCGCTTCGTTGGTCATGATGATGGTCCCCGCGGCGGCGAACATGCCGCCGACGCCGTGGGAGACGCTGATCTTCGCGCCCGGAACCTGGGCAGGGGCGCTCCCACGAAGCTGACGGACGCTCTCCTGGAGTGCGTACATGCCGTACATGCCCGAGTGCATGTAGCTCAGGCCGCCGCCGTTCGTGTTCAGGGGCAGCTTTCCGCCGGGGCGAGTGTTGCCTTCCCAGATGAACTGGGCAGCCTCGCCGCGCTTGCAGAAGCCGAGGTCTTCGAGGGCGTAGATGGGCAGGTGAGCAAAGGCGTCGTAGATCATCAGGTGGTCCACGTCGGCACGGGAGATGCCCGCCTCGTCGAAGGCCTTCTTGCCGCTGACGCGGAACGCCTTCGACGAGGTGAAGTCCTCCATCTGGCTGATCATCGGGGTCTCAGCGCTCTCGCCGGTGCCAAGGATGTAGACGGGCTTCGTCGGGAAGTCCTGCGCGCGGCTGGCCGAGGTGAGGATCAGGGCACCGCCGCCGTCGGTCACCAGGCAGCATTCGAGGAGGCGGAACGGGTAGGCGATCATCCGCGAATTGAGGACGTCGTCGACCGTAATCGGGTCGCGGAACGAAGCGCGGGGATTCATCCCCGCCCATTCGCGCTGGACGACGGCCACCATGGCGAGCTGTTCGTGGGTGAGGCCGAGTTCCTTCATGTAGCGAAGCACGGGGATCGTGAACGTGCTCGGCGGGCCGCTGGCGCCGTAGGGGGCTTCGAACTGGCCCTGCAGGCTGGACGGCGAGGGGCCGAAGCGGCCGGCGCCGATCCGCGATCGCCCGCTTTCGCCGTGGGTCACGAGCACGGTTGTCGCGAGGCCTTCGTTGATCGCCGCCGCCGCGTGCCGCACGTGGAGCATGAACGAACAGCCGCCGACGGAGGTCCCGTCGACGTAGGTGGGAGTGATGCCAAGGTGGTGGGCGACGGCAACCGGCGACTCACCGGCCGTGGCGACGCCGTCGATGTCGGACGGCTTCAGGCCGCAGTCGGCCATCGCGTTGAGGGCAGCGTCCGCGTGGAGTTCGATGACGGACATGTCCGGGATGATGCCCATCTGGGTGGTCTCGGCGGCGCCGACGATAGCTACGCTCTTCGGCTTCATCGTTGCGCCCCCGCCGGCCGGAACTTGGGAAGGGAGATCGCTTCCGAGACGGCCTCAAAGACCACTTCCACGGGCATGTCGAGTTGCAAGGCCTCAGGCGTCTGGGGGCAGTCGACGATGTTGGTCATCATCTGGGGGCCTTCGTCGAGCTTCACCACGGCGATAGCGTAGGGCGCGTCCTGTTCGAACCCGGGCGCGGGACGATGGTTGATGACGTAGCTCCAGAGCTTGCCTCTGCCGCTCGCCTTGAACCAGGAAACGGAGCGGGAGGCGCACTTCGGGCAGAAGGGGCGGGGCGGGAAGATGACGTTGCTGCAGGCGTCGCAGCGCTGAAGGCGAAGCTCGCCCGCCTTCGTGCCGTCCCAGAACGGTTGCGTCTCGGGAGTGGGCTGGGGGAGTGGTTTCCGATAGTCGGCCAAGAAGGTCCTGCCTTTGTGTGGAGTCCGGTCCCGGAGGTCCCGGCTCAAGATGCAAAATCAATATCTACCGTGAACGTGAGGGTAAGGCAAGTCGCGGGGCCGCGAGGTTGGGCCGGGCACGGCAACGCCCCGGCGGGTTCCACCGGGGCGCCGGTGCGGGCGGCCGGGGGATTAGTCCCCGGCCGGCACCACAAGGAGGGGCCTGTCGATGTCGTGCATGACCCGGCCGGTGCTGCTCCCAAGGGCGAGGCGAGCGGCGAACCCGCGCCCGTGGGTGGTCATCACCACCAGGCTGGCGCCGACCTCCTTCGCCACCTGGGTGATTGCCGTTGCTGCCGCGCCCTGGATGGCGACGGTGCGTTCGCCTTCCTTCGCGATCCCGGCGAGGTACTGCTTGACGCCTTCTTCCATGCCTTCGAGGAGTTCCGGCGAGTAGTAGGAGAATTCCACCCCCACCGGCGGCAGGGCGGTAAACGAACGCACGAGCGCGACCGGGAGGCCCAGCTTCGCGGCGAGGTCCCGGCCGGCGGCGAGCCCCTTCTCGGCGAGTTCGCTTCCGTCGAGGGCGACCAGCACGGGGCCGTCCTTCAGTTCGGCCGCGGAGCCGATCGCGCGGACGAGGAGGGCCGGTACCAGGGCTCCGCGCATCACCTTGTCGGCGACGCTGCCGATGACGGCGGCCTTGAAGCCGCCCCGGCCATGGGTGGACATGACGACCATCCGGGCCTTTTCGGCGAGGTCGAGGATGACGCGCGCGGGGGCGCCCCGGTGCAGGGCCGTGGTCTGCTCGATCCCGGCCGCGCCATGGTTCTGCGCGAGGTCGCGGGCGTAGGTGTCGAAGGCGCGGGTCGCAGCCTCCACGTCGGCCGCGGACTTTATCCCTTCGGCTTCATCGGCAACGTGCACGAACCGCAGCGGCGCACCCAGGGCGCGGGCCAGGCGGATGGCGGCCGGGACAGCGTTTTCGGCGTCCTTCGAACCGTCAAGGGGGACAAGGATCGGGGCGGAATCGGTCACTGCTGGCTCCTTGCAGAGTCTCTCGTCTCAGGATGGTCCGGGCCCAGCATAAGGGGCAGGGCCATCCGGGTTCCAATCCGGGTACTAAAAGGCCCGGCGCCCACGCTGCTCCACGGCCCTGTTAGACGGCCCCGTGGCATTTCTTGTACTTCTTGCCGCTGCCACAGAAGCAGGGATCGTTCCGGCCGACCTTGGGCGCGGTCGCCGCCGGGGCCGATCCGCGGGCCCCCGGTGCGTCGTCGCGGTTGGTCCGCAGGTTCGCCGGCCCAGGGGTCGACACTCTCCCGAGGACCGGGGCGGCCGTGGGCGTGCCGGCCTGGCCGTGGGGCGAATGAGGCGCGGCCTCGCCGGTGCCCGTCGCAGCCAGCGGCTGCGGGGCGGGGCGCTGTTCGACCACCTTCACGTGGAAGACCGTCCGCGCCACCTGCTTGCGGATGTTCGCCTGGAGCTGCTGGAACATGTCGTAGCCTTCGCGCTTGAAGGCCACCAGCGGGTCGATCTGGGCGTAGGCCTGGAGACCGATGCTCTGCCGGAGGTCTTCCACCGCGGTCAGATGTTCGCGCCAGTGGGAGTCGATCGCTTCGACGAGGAGCCACTTCTCCACCTTGCGCATGTTCTCTTCGCCGATCGCGGCTTCGATCTGCTCGTAGCGGTCTTCGGCGCGGTCGAGCACTTCGTCGCTGAGTTCGTCGCGCAGTTCGAGCATCTCTTCAACCGCGGGCACGTCGTCGGGGACAAGGATCTCCCTGACTTCGTTGTGGACGAGTTCACACGACGCGGGGTCCCCCGGGCTGGCGGCCTTGAGGATGGACTCAAGTTCCGTGATCAGGAGGTTGAGGACGTTGTCGCGCGTGTCGGCGCCGTGGAGGATCTTCTCGCGTTCGCCGTAGATGACGGTGCGGTGTTCGTTGATCACGTCGTCGAATTCGACAAGGCGCTTGCGGATGTCGAAGTTGTGGCCCTCGACCTTGGTCTGGGCCTGTTCGATGGCGCGCGTGACCATCCGCGATTCGAGGGGCATCTCCTCGGTCATGCCGAGCTTCTGCATCATCCCGGGGACCCAGTCGGGAGAGAAGCGCTTCATGATGTCGTCGCCGAAGGAGACGAAGAAGCGGCTGGAACCGGGGTCGCCCTGGCGGCCAGCGCGGCCGCGGAGCTGGTTGTCGATGCGGCGTGATTCGTGGCGTTCGGTGCCGATGACGTGGAGCCCGCCGAGGGCGGCGATGCCGGCCCCGAGCTTGATGTCCGTCCCGCGCCCGGCCATGTTCGTGGCGATAGTCACGGCGCTGCGCTGGCCGGCATCGGCGATGATGTGGGCTTCCCGCTCGTGCTGCTTCGCGTTGAGCACCTCGTGCTGGATGCCCTTGCGGAGGAGCAGGCTGGCCAGGTATTCGGACTTTTCGATGGAGGTGGTGCCGACAAGGACCGGCCGGCCCGCCTGGTTCATCTCCTCGATCTCGCCGACGACCGCGTTGAACTTCGCCTTTTCGTTGATGTAGACGACGTCCTGGTAGTCCTCGCGGACCATCGGGCGGTGGGTGGGCACCACCACCACGTCGAGGTGGTAGATCTTGGAAAACTCCTCGGCCTCGGTCTCGGCCGTGCCGGTCATGCCGGCCAGCTTTTCGTACAGCCGGAAAAGGTTCTGGAAGGTGATCGTCGCGTAGGTCACCGACTCCCGCTGGACCTTCAGGTTCTCCTTGGCTTCGACCGCCTGGTGGATGCCGTGGCTCCAACGGCGCCCGGGCATGAGCCGGCCGGTGAATTCGTCGACGATGATGATCTCGCCGTCCTTGACGACGTAGTCGCGGTCCACGCGCTTGAGGATCTCGGCGTCGAGGGCGGCTTCCAGGTGGCGCGCGAGCTTCGAATCCTGCCCGAAGATGTCGCCCACGCCCAGCGCCTTCTCGACCTTCGTGATCCCATCGTCCGTGAGGGCGACGTGCTTCGACTTGAAGTCGACGACGTAGTCGTCATCTTCGACGAGGGTGCGCATGGCGCGGGCGAAAGCGATGTAGGTGGCGCTCGCCTCTTCCGCGTTGCCGCTGATGATGAGCGGCGTGCGGGCTTCGTCGATGAGAATGTTGTCCACTTCGTCGACGATGGCGTAGGAGAGGTCGCGCTGCGTCTTGCGCTCCGTGTCGGGGACCATGTTGTCGCGGAGGTAGTCGAAGCCGAACTCGTTGTTCGTGCCGTAGGTGATGTCGCAGGCGTAGGCGGAGCGCCGGTCGCAGGGGCGAAGGTCTTCGAGCCCGCCGCTGCTGCCTTCTTCGCCGGGCCGGTAACCGGGTTCGTAGAGGTAGGAGACGTTGTTGTTCTGGATGACGCCGATGGAGAGGCCGAGCGCGTTGTAGACAGGCCCGTACCAGGCGGCGTCGCGCCGCGCGAGGTATTCGTTCACCGTGACCAGGTGGACGCCGCGGGCGGGCAGGGCATTCAGGTAGACCGGACCGACGGCGGTGAGCGTCTTGCCTTCGCCGGTGCGCATTTCCGCGATCCTGCCTTCGTGGAGGACGATGCCGCCGATCAGCTGGACGTCGTAGGGCCTTTCCTGGACTTTGCGCCAGGCCATTTCGCGGGCTGCCGCGAAGGCTTCCGGGAGGAGGTCGTCCAGGGTCTCGCCGTCGTCCAGCCGCTGGCGGAACTCCCCGGTCTTCGCCGAAAGGGTCTCGTCGCTGAGGGCGGCCATGTCGCCGGCGTAAGCGTTCACGTCATCGACGATGAGACGGAGACGCTTGAGTTCCTTTTCGTTGGAGTCGCCGAGCATCCGGGAAATGAAGCCGAGCTTGGGCATATTGAAGCCAGTGTAGATCGTTTGCCGGTAGGAGCGGGTAAGGCGCGCCTACGGCCGGCCTGCGACATCAACCGGGCAGAGGAAGACGCGCTGAGGGCGGTCGGCCCCGAACGAAGCCACGAACCTGCGGTCGCAGGTCCACAGGTCAGCGTCAAGATCCTCTGCGCAGGCCAGGTAGATGGCGTCGAAGATGTTCGGCTGGTCGAAACGGCGAGCGACCGCAAGCGCTCGGCCCACCCAATCAGGGGAGTCGACGAACTCGATCGGGAGCGCGTCGAAGTCGCGGAGCACTGTATCCAATCCGGCTGCCGGCAGCAGCCCGCGCCGCTCCGCCCTCCACGCCGCATTGAAGAACTCTTGCCGGAGGATAGCCGGGGCGAAGAGCGTGCCGGCCCGCAGGACGGCGTGCGTTGCTGGAATGATCTGTCCCGGGAGATAGGCCCGCGCAGGGACCGATGCGTCCAGGACGAGTCGCGTCAACTACGATCGCATTCGGACGTGTCGTCGTCTCGATCACGATCAAGGAGTTCGTCGATCTCCTCCTCGCTGAGCGGGACCCCACCGCGCATCGCGAGGATCTCCTCGGCAACCGTAGCCATTCCCCGGAGGGCGTCGTCGCGACGCGCGAGTTGTTCCGCGCTGGGGGGGCCCAGTCGGCGAGCCTCTTCGACCGTCAGATAGCGGCCGCGCTCCTGCATCACCATGGGGCCATCGTAGCACGCACGGCCGCTCACCCCGCGACCGCGGGCCGCCGCCGCCCGTACCCCGTCGCTGCTTCGAAGGCGTGCGCCAGTTGGAGGACGCAGAAGTCGTCACGGAAGCGCCCGACAATCTGGAGCCCAACCGGGAGCCCCGCGGCCGTGAACCCGGCGGGCACCGAGATCGCCGGGTGGGCGGTCACCGTCACCCGCGAACACGACTTCATCCAATCGATGTAGGTCTCCATCGCCTGGCCGTTGATCGTCATCGGATACTCGGTGGCGATGTCGAAGGGCGGGACCTGGCTGACCGGGCAGAGGAGGAATTCGTAACGCTCCATGAACTGGCGCATCCGCTGGTAGACCTGCGTCCGGAGCGCCTCGGCCTCACCCACCTCCGGCCCCGTGAGCGCGAGCCCCTTTTCGATGTTCCAGATCACGGTGTCCTTCATTTCGTGGCGGTGGGCGGCCAGGAGGGGCCCACGCTGGGCCGCCATGCTCCACGCGCGGATAACCTGAAATGCCTCGTCCGCGCCGGTGAGGTCGGGGCTGGCGTCGTCCACCTCGCAGCCGAGGGCCTCGAAGGTGGCCCGCTGCGCATCGAGCACTGCCGTCACGGCGGGGTCGACCGGGAGCCCGCCGAGGTCCCGGCTCCAGGCAACGCGGACGCCGCGGAAGTCGCGGTCGAGCGGGCGCAGGAACACCTCCCCGGGCGTCTCCAGCGAACGGGGGTCGCGAGGGTCGGGGCCCGCCATCGCCGCGAGCGTCAACGCCACATCCGCGACGGTCCGGGCCATCGGCCCTTCGACGCCCATCTCTGTGAAGGCCGTCGTCAGCGGATAGCGGGGCACTCGCCCGAGGCTTGGCCGGAACCCGACGACGTTGCAGTAGCCGGCGGGGTTGCGGAGCGATCCGCCGAAGTCGCTGCCGTCGGCGATCGGCTGCATCCCACAGGCAAGGGCCACCGCCGCGCCCCCGGAACTGCCGCCGCAGGTCTTCGCCAGGTCATATGGGTTACGCGTTGCCCCGAAGACCGGGTTGAAAGTCTGCGACCCGGCGCCGAACTCGGGCGTGTTGGTCTTGCCCATGGTGATCGCGCCAGCTGCCTTGAGGCGCTCGACGATCAGCGCGTCGGCGTCCGGCACCCAGTCCCGGAAGATCGGGGAGCCGAGCGTGGTCCGGATGCCCTTCGTCTGGACGAGGTCCTTGTGGGCCACGGGGAGGCCGTGGAGGATGCCCGCCGGTTCACCCCGGGCGAGGGCATTGTCGGCGGCGGCGGCGGCGGCCAGCGCCTGTTCGGGGACGAAGGTGACGATGGCGTTCACGGCCGGGTTGACCGCCTCCACCCGGGCGATGTGGGCGGCCACGACCTCCCGCGCCGAAAGTTCCTTCGCCTTCATCCGCCGCACCAACTCGGTGGCGCTGAGAAAGCAGAGGTCGTCCGCGGTCACCTACACCACGCCCCGGGCGCGGAGCCCTGCGAGGTCGTCCTCGCAGAGTCCGAGCTCCTCGGCGAGGACCGTTGCGGTGTGCTCCCCGAGGAGGGGCGAGGGCTCCAACTTCGTGGCCTCCCCACCGAGGCGGATGGGGTTGCCGAGGATCTCGGTCTCGCCGCGGACGGGGTGGTTGATCACCTGGACGAATCCGCGGCCCTTCAGGTGCTCGTCGTTGAAGATGTCGCCGCTGTCGAAGATGGCGCCGGCGGGGACGCCAAATGCCTGGAGCTCCGCCATCGCTTCGTGCTTGGTGCGCTGGCTGGTGAACTCGGTGATGAGGCCCTGGAGCCAGGCTTCGTTCTCGCGGCGGGCGGTCATGGTCTGGTAGCGGGGGTCTTCCATCAGCTCGGGCTTGCCCAGCGCCACCGCCAGGTTCTCGAGCATCCTCCCGGAGACGGCGACAACGTAGACCCAGTCGTTCGGGCCAAAGGGCTTGCAGGGGTAGGCGTTGGTCGGGGCGAGGCCACGGAGGTTGTTGCCAAACCGCGGCACCGGGTCGCCGGTCTGCTCGCGGGCGAGGAACCCGATCCGGGCGAAACTGGCAATCGCCTCCTGCATGGAGACCTCGACGTGTTCCCCCTGCCCGGTCCGCAGCCGCCTGACGTAGGCGGCGAGAATGCCGATGGCGAAGTGCATCCCGGTTCCGGTGTCGCCGTAGGTCACGCCGGAACGGATCGGGGGCGTCTCCGGCGTGCCCGTGATCGACATGCTGCCGCCAACCGCCTGGGCGACCATGTCGAAGCTCTTATAGCCGCTGTTCGGGCCGCTGCTGCCGAAGCCCTTGAGGGTGGCGTAGATTACCGCCGGGTGGACTTCCCGCAGGGTTTCGTAGCCGAGCCCAAGCGACTCCATCGCCCCCGGCCCGAAGTTCTCGACAACCGCATCGAAGCGCGGGAGGAGGCGCAAGAAGAGGTCCTTGCCTTCCGGCTTCTTGAGGTCGAGGGTGAGGCTGCGCTTGTTGCAGTTGAGATTGAGGAAGTAGAGGCGGTCCACTGCCTGGGTGCCGGGGTTCGCCCCAAGTCCACGGCCGGGGTCACCGTGGCGGGGCTGCTCGACCTTGACGACGTCGGCGCCGAGCCAGGCCAGGGCTTGGGTGGCGGAGGTGCCCGCCTCGTACTGGGTGAGGTCAAGGACGCGGAAGCCTTCAAGGGCTGTACTCATGGGGTGCCACCACCAGGGCGTGCGTTGGCGGCATCGTAGCCGTTCACGGCCGCAGTTGGAACCACGCTGCCGCCTTTTGTCGCTGCCTCAGCCGCCGTTGGGGTCGCCGGGACCGGACAGCGCCCGCATCTCGTCCAGGGTCGCCGCGACCCGGTAAAAGAGGGAGCCGACCGGGTATTCCCCCTCGCTGTCCGCGGCCCCGGCGGGGATGCCCGTGAGCAGTTCAAGCCCCTCTTCGACGCGCGTCACCGCCCAGAGATGGAATTCGCCGCGCTCGACGGCAGCGGCGACGTCGCCACGCAGGGTCAGGTTGACGACGTTCGCCGCAGGGAGCGCGACTCCCTGGGTGCCCGTGAGCCCCACTTCCTTGCAGAGGTCGAAGAAGCCCTCGACCTTCTCCGTGACGCCGCCAATTGCCTGGACGTTGCCAAACTGGTCGACCGAGCCCGTCACGGCGATCTCCTGGCGGATGGGGACCCCGGCGAGGGAGGCGAGAATCGCGTAGAGCTCGGCCGAGCTGGCGCTGTCCCCCTCGACCTCGTCGTAGCTCTGTTCGAAGGTCAGGCTGGCGCTGAAAGCGAGGGGGCGAGTCCTCCCGAACGTCCCCTGCAGGTAGCCGCTGAGAACGAGCACTCCCTTGGTGTGGATGGCGCCGCTCCGTTCGGTCTCGCGTTCGATGGCGACAACGCCGCGGCGGCCGAGGCCCGTCCGGCAGGTGATCCGCGTGGGCGTCCCGAATTCGTGGCTCCCCATCGAATACACAGCGAGGCCGTTCACCTGGCCGACCACCGATCCCGACGTCTCGACCCGGAGGATCCCTTCCGCGATCATCCGGCGGAGCCTGTCGGGGACGAGGCCGGAGCGCCGTCCCCGGGCTTCCAGGGCGCCGCGGACGTGGCTGGCCCCGACCGTGGTGGCGCCGGCGCTGACCGCGACCTGGCTGGCCTCCTGGCAAAGGTCGGCGATGAGCCCGTAGCGCGTGCTGAGGCGGTCGCGGCGCCCGGCCAGGCGGTTGCTGTAGCCCAGGACTTCCGCCAGGGCGTCCCGATCAAAGTGGAGAAGGCTGCAGGTTTCCCGCGTCTGGCGCACGAATCCGGCGGTGGCGACGGCGGAGGCGTTGGTGCAATCGGTGTCGGGTTCGAGCTCGGCGCGAATCTTGAAAAGTTCTGGGAAGTCCGGGTCGAGCGCGTCGAGCAGGGCGAAGAAGACGGGGTGCCCCACCAGTACCACCTTCACGTCCAGCGGGATGCCCTGGGGCGACAGGTCGACCATGGGCATCGGGAAGACGCCCTCGCCGGGGTCCTCGATGCGGACTTCCCGGGTCTTCAGGGATTCCTTGAGCTTCACCCACGACCTGGGGTCGGTGAGGAGGTCCTGCACCTGGAGGATGAGGTAGCCGCCATTGGCCATGTGAATGGCGCCGGGGCGGATGCGGGTGAAGTCGGTCACCATAGCCCCCATCCGGTTTTCGAAGTCCATCTTGCCGAAGAGGTTGTGGTAGCGCGGGTGGCGCTCGTCGACAATCGGCGCAGCGGTGCCGGGCTGGTCCCCGTGGCTGACGAAGAGGTTCACCGAATACCGCCTCAGGAGCGCTTCCCGTTCTTCTGTGAACTGCGCGACCAGTTGGGGAGGCACGCGGTCGGAAAGCCCCTCGGTGAAGCGTTTGTAAACTTCAAGGTTGGCGACGATGTCTTCTTCGACGGCGGCGAGGTGAGGGTTCAGGCCGTAGGGCCCATAGACCTGCTCCATCTCGTCGACGATCGGGCCGACGACAAAGCGGGTGACTTCGTGGTCCAGCACCTCCACGGCCTGGCGGGCCTGTGCTTCAAACTTGCGGAGCTCGCGCCCCGCGGCCGAGATGTCTTCCTGGACGGCGGCGCTGCGCTGCTCCCAGTCACGGCGCTGGGCATCGGCCAGGGCGTTGTAGACCTCGGGGGTGAGCGGTGACCCATCGGCCGCCATGGGGATGGGGACGAGCCCGGCGGGGCTGGGGTTGATTGCGAATCCCCTCGTCCGGGCGCTGGCCTGGAGTTGCTCGATGATCTGCTCCCGGGCCTGCCCGATCGGTTCAAGCAACGCCTGCCCGCGCTGTTCGTAGCTTTCGCTGGCGAAGGCCCGCGGCAGCGCCGTGCGGCAAGCGTCCTGGAGCTGGGCGATCGCCCGCTGGAGGTCGTCGCCGAGGCCCGATGGGAGCGAAACCGCGCGCGGGCGGCGGGGGTCGCTGAAGTTGAAGACGTAGCACCAGTCTGGGGCCGGAGGGCGGCTGGCTGCGGCCTCGGCCACGAGCATCCTCACGATCGTGTTGCGGCCTGACGACTGGGGACCGGAGACCGCGATGTTGTAGCCCTCCGGCACCATCCGCAGGCCGAAGATGATCGCCTCGCGCGCGCGTTCCTGGCCGAGCACGTCCGCCAGGGGGGGAATATCCGCGGTCGACCCCGGCAGCCGGGCGGCGTCGAAGAGGGGCAGGAGCTTTTCCGGGGCAACCGCAAGGCGTTGTTCGATCGGGCTGGTCATTGGGACTGTCCTCCACAAATCGCTCCCATCTTGCCACGTGCGGGCCGGCGCGACAGGGCCGATGGTCGCTCATTCACCGGTTTGGAGGGCAACGCCGCGCTTCCCTGCCTGCTGGCGCCGCCAGCGCTTGTGGAGGGCGTCGGCGGCGAGGACGGCCGGCGCGGCCAGTGCGGCCACCCCCGCCCCGGCCAGCGGCGGTGGCGCCTGATCGAGCACGCCGGCGATCGGGCCCGTGAACAGGAACGCCATCAGCAGCGACAACTCGGCCGCGACCGCCACCAGGAGGAAGCGGTTCGTCCGCCAGCCCAGCGCGCCAGGCCAGAGGGTGGTGCTCCGGCAGGCGAAAGCATTCGCCGCCTGCCCGATGACCACCGCCGCGAAGGCCGCGCCGCTCGCTTCCATGAGCGTCTGGCCGCCGGGAAAACTGTCGCCCGGGCGCCACCCGGCGGCGAGCATGACCGCGAGGAAGGCGGTCATCTCCACCAGCGCCTCCACCGGCCCGAGCAGCCCGAACACCCGCCGCAGGAGGCGGGCGTCCATCAGGTGGCGGCCTTCCACTCGGCGGCCAAGGACGCGCTCCGTCGGCGCTTCCGAACCGAGCGCAAGGGCGGGCAGGAGGTCGGTGCCGATGTCCAGGCAGAGGATCTGGAGGACGCCCAGCGCCAGCGGGAAACGTCCCCCTGACAGCGCCCAGATGACGAACGGGGTGAGTTCGGCGACGTTGTCGGTGAGGTGGTAGGTGAGGAAGCGGCGGATGTTGGCGAAGGTCGCGCGCCCCTCTTCGATTGCCACCACGATGGTCGCGAAGTCGTCGTCGAGGAGCACGAGGTCGGCGGCTTCGCGGGCGACGTCCGTCCCCGTGCGCCCCATGGCGATGCCGACGTCCGCCTCCTGGAGGGCGGGACCATCGTTCACGCCGTCGCCGGTCATCGCGACGACGTGGCCGCGGGCGTGGAGGGCGCGGGCGATGCGGAGCTTGTCTTCCGGGGTGACCCTGCAGATCACCGCCCCGTCGCGGTCGACAAGGGCGCCGAGGATCGCATCGTCCGCCGGCAGCTCCGCCCCTCTGACGACGGGACTTCCCGGCAGGAGGAGGCCAACTTCACGAGCGATCGCCTCGGCCGTGCCGGGGTGGTCCCCTGTGACCATGGCGACGGCGATCCCGGCCCGGCGGCAGGCGGCGACGGCGTCGCGGGCGCCGGCCCGGGGCGGGTCTTCCATGCCGATCAGGCCGAGGAGTTCCAGGTCGCGCTCCGCCTCGTCCGCGGTCGCGGGCACGGCTGCGAGGGGACGGCGGGCAACGGCGAGGACGCGGAGCCCCCGGCTGGCCATCTCCTGGGCCACGGTTTCCGCCCCGGGGACACTCCCGCTCCGGCTGATCACCGCCTCTGGGGCGCCCTTGGTGAACAGCCACCCCGGAGTCGCCACCGACATTCGCCGCCGGAGCGGGTCGAACGGGAACCTTCGCAGCACCTGCCCGTCGGGGTCGCCGGCGGCCACGTCGGTTCCCAGGCGCCGGGCGAAGGTGTCGAGCGCCGCCTCCATCGGGTCGCCGCGGGCTACCCATGCCCCCTCCCGTTCGACCGCCCGCCCGTCCGAGCAGGCGGCCGCGGCTGAGGCGAGGCCGAGGAGGGCGGCGGCAAGCCCCGGGGGCGGGACGATCGGCGGCGCCGGGGCATAGCCTTCGCCGGGGACGGTCATCGCTCCCCCGGGCGTCCAGGCTTCGCGCACGGACATCTCGTTCCGGGTGAGCGTGCCCGTCTTGTCGGTGCAGATGAAGGTGGTGGACCCGAGCGTCTCCACCGACTCCAACCGCCTGACGAGGGCGTGGCGGCGGGCCATGCGCTGGGCCCCCATCGCCAGCGAGAGCGTGACGGTGGGCAGGAGGCCTTCGGGCACGAGGGCGACGGTGACGCCAATGGCGAAGAGGAAGCCATCGCTGGGCGGGGTCCCCACGAGCAGGGCGATGCCGAAGAACCCGGCTCCAACACCGAGCGCAGCCAGGGCAACCGTCCGCACCACCCGGTCGAGTTCGCGCGCGAGGGGGCTCCGGGGGCGCCTGCCCGCGCGGGTGAGGCGGGCAATCGCGGCCAGCCGGGTGCCGCCCCCGGTCGCGTGGACCACGGCCGTCGCTTCGCCGGAGACGACGAACGTCCCCGCCGTGACCGTACTGCCTGCTTCGACGGCTACCGGCAGGCTTTCGCCGGTAAGGGTGGACTCGTCGACGCGGAGACTTTCGGCCGCGAGGACGGTCATGTCGGCGGGAATGCCGTCGCCACCGGCGAGGAAGACGAGGTCCCCGGCGGCCAGCCCGGCGGCGTCGATCTCCTCGCGGCGGCCGTCGCGAAGGACCTTGACCCGCCGGGGGATGAGGCGCCGAAGCTGCTGGGCGGCGCGCTCGGCCCGGTGTTCCTGGGCGAAGGCGAAGACGCCGTTGACGACGATCACGACGAAGATGGCCCCCCCGAGCTGGGGCATCCCGGCGATGAAGGCGAGGACGCCGGCCACCCAGAGGAGGAGGGCGAAGAAATGCGAGACCTGGGCGCCAAGCTGCTTCCAGGCGGGGGGCGAGGGCGCCGGGGGGAGGGTGTTCGGGCCATCCCTGGCGAGGCGCGCGGCAGCCTCGGCGCTGGTCAGCCCGGCGCCCGGCCGGTCTCCGGGGGCGCTGGTGGTCATGGCCATGCCACGCTCCCTCGGCGCTGCGGCCCGTCCATTGGTCCAATTGTCAGCCCGTCCCGGGCTCCGATCAGGGGCCGGGCGGACCATCCTCGCCGGCCGGATGGCCCCGGGAAGGGCCGTTCGTGTCCCGAAACCATAGCCCTTCGGCCCGGCCATGTCGCTCCGCCGGGGACGATAATCCAGCGGGCGGTGTCACCTGTCGCGGGAGGGCTCTGTGCTCCGGGAACTGACCATCGACGAATGCGAATCGCTGCTCCGGCGCCACCGTCACGGCCACATCGCCATGCGCGACGCCGAGGGCGCCTACCTCGTCCCGATCAGCTATGCCTACGCCGACGGGGCGGTCTACGGCCACGCTGCCCCCGGCCGGAAGATCGCGCTGATGCGCCGCTGGCCCCACGTCGCCTTCCAGGTGGAGGACGTGGAGCACGGCGCCCGCTGGCGGAGCGTCGTCGTCCGCGGCCGGTTCGAAGAACTCCACGGCGAAGACAACCAGTTTCGCTGCCGGGCGCTCCTCCTGAAGGCTTTCGAAGGCAACCACATGAGCCTCACCGCCGGGCACGGCCACCGGACGACGCTCGCCGACGCCGTCCTCTTTCGCATCCGGATCGAGGAGATGACCGGCCGCGCCGAGAACATGTGAGCCCGGAGTTGGCGGCCTCCCGCCGGGATGCCGCACAATGGGAAGTCCCGCGGGGAGGCGTTCTTCGCACCCGGGGACGGAGCGGCCATGACGCGCATCGCCCAGATCTCGTTGCACACCAGCCCCCTGGCGCCCCTCGGCGGCCGGGAGACGGGCGGGATGAACGTCTACGTCCTCGAACTTTCCCGCGAACTGGCCCGCCTCGGCTACGAAGTCGACATCTTCACCCGGCTCGACGGCGACCTCCCCCGGGTCGAAGAGGTCGCCCCGAACCTCCGCCTCGTCCGGATCGCCGCCGGCCCTGCCGAGCCGATGCAGAAGGAAGAGATGGCGGCCTACCTCCCGGAGTTCGTTCAGGACATGCGCGCCTTCGTCGCCGAAGCGGGACAGCCCTACGCCGTCTATCACAGCCACTACTGGCAGAGCGGCCGGGCCGGCGAACTCCTTGCCCGCGAAGCCCGCCGCCCCCACGTCGTCATGTTCCACACCCTCGGCGAAGTCAAGAACCGGGCCCGGATCAGCGAACAGGAACCGGTGTTCCGGATCCAGCACGAACGCGCCATCGCCCACCACGCCGACGCCATCATCACCGCCAGCAGCCACGAGCGCGTCCTCCTCGAGCGCTACTACGGGGCCGACCCCAACCGCATGCACACCATCCCCTGCGGCGTCGACCTGGAACTCTTCAGCCCCCGCGACCGCCGCGCCAGCCGGGAAGCGCTGGGGCTCCCCGCCACCTCCCCCGTCCTCCTCTGGGTCGGGCGGCTGGAGAAGCTCAAGGGCGTGGACATCCTGATCAGCGCCTTCGCCCAGCTCGAAATCGAAGGCGCCACCCTCCTGATCGTCGGCGGCGACGAGCGCGCCGGCGCCCTCCGCTCGGAACTGGAAGCGCAGGCGGAAGCGCTCGGCGTCGGTGGCCGGGTGCGCTTCGTCGGGGCCGTCCCCCACGACACCCTGCCCGCCTATTACAGCGCCGCCGACGTCTGCGTCGTCCCCAGCTACTACGAAAGCTTCGGCCTCGTTGCCGTGGAAGCGATGGCCTGCGGGACGCCGGTCGTCGCCTCGCGCGTCGGCGGGCTGGTCTCGACCGTGGAAGACGGCGTGACCGGCTACCTGATCCCCTGGCGCTGCCCCGAGCCCTTCGCCGAAAAGCTGGAGGTATTGCTCGCCAACCCGGAGCTGCGGGCGAACTTCAGCCGGGCGGCGCGGAAGTCGGTCGAACGCTTCCGCTGGCGGGCGATCGCCCTGCGCGTGGCCGAAGTCTACGACGAGGTGGCGGAGGCCTACCGCCCCCGCCGCGGCCGCGACACCCCCAACGGTTTCGGCAAGGAAGTCTACGAAGCCGCGGTCCTCGCCGGCCGGCGGCCGTGACACACGGTGGGGCCGCCCGGCCCGACGATTGGGTAGTGCTGTCGGAGGCGCTTCCGCAGTTGGCGCAAAGGTTGCAGGCGGAACTGACGGCGATAGGACTTCCTGCTCTCGCTGAGCAGATCGACGGGCTGGTTGTCCAGCCCTGCGGCTGCGGGGAGGACTACTGCGCCAGCCTGAGGACGAGCCACCCGGCAACGCGGCGGGATCCTGCGAGAGACCAGTCCGCCCTCCTCGACAACCTCGTCGTCGTGGACGCGCCAGACGGCGACATCACCTACATCGAGATCCTCGAGGCAGAGGTCCGCCAGCAACTGCAGCGCCTGTTCCCTTCATGGCCGTGGGACCGCAAGGCAAAGCAGCCGCGGCGAGGGAAGGAACGGTACAATCTCGCCGTGAGCAAGAACGACCGGAAGAAGAAGAAGCCCAAGACACTTCCCGCGGCCCCCGCCACGCCGCCGATCGGCTCCGCCCAGCAGGAGGCGCCGCCGCCGATCGAAGGCCCTCTCAACGCCATGGTGATCATGGCCCACCCGGACGACGCCGAGTTCGTCTGCGGCGGCACCGTCGCGAAGTGGTGTGCCGAAGGCTGGGACGTCCGCTACGTCCTCGTCACCGGCGGCGACAAAGGCACCCACGACGAGTCCATGCACCCTGAGAAGCTCGCTGCCATCCGCGAAGAGGAGCAGCGCGCCGCCTGCCGCCGCCTCGGCGTCAAGGAGTGCATCCTCCTCGGCTACCCCGACGGCTTCACCGTCGACGAACACGAACTCCGCGGCCAGATCGTCCGCCTCCTCCGGATTCACCGGCCCGACGTCGTCATCACCTGGGACGCCTTTCGCCGCGGCTTCAACCACCGTGACCACCGCAACGTCGGCACGGTCACGGCCGACGCCATCTACCCGCTCGTCCGCGACCGCCTCTTCTACCCCCAGCACGAAGAGGACGGCCTTGTCAGCCACCAGGTGAACGAAGTCCTCCTCGCCGGTTCCGACGACCCGGACTACAGCGTCGACATCACCGCCCACTGGGAGACGAAGGTGGAAGCGATCCTCTGCCACACCAGCCAGATCGGCGGGCGAACGCGGGAAGACTTCCTCAAGCAGCGCCGGGAGCAGGTCGAGCGCGAAGGCGAGAAGCCGATCGAGGAGCGCTTCCGCCGCTGGAGCATCCGCCGCCCGATGCGCCACCCCGGGCCCGAGGGCGGCGCCGCTGCCGCCGCCGCCCCACCCGCCGTTGCCACGCTCGTCGCCAAGCCCAAGGGCCAGCACTGATCGCGGCCGCTCAGGGGCCGGAGAGCGGACAGCGCCCGCACATCCCCCGCGTGCAGTAGTCCCCGTGGAGGAGGAGCCCTCCCTGGAGCCGCGCGGCCGTGGCGAAGGGGCGACCGCCGGCGTGGCCAAGCCAGCGCTCCAGCCGCTTCAGCCGCCCATAGGTCCCCGGCGAAGGCAGCGCCCGCCAGGCCGCCTCGACGCTCGCCTCCTCCCAGGCGCCCGCGGCGAGGGCGACCGGGAGCACCGCGTTGACCGCGAGTTCGATGGCGCCGCCGCGCCCCAGGCCCGCAGCCCGGAGCCGGGGCAGCTCCCCTTCCCGCAGTTCCCCCGGCCAGCCGCCGCCAGGGCCCGGCCAGAGACCGGCGACCAGGGCGCCCGCCGCCTCCAGCCGCCGCGCCGGCGATGCGAGGGGACGGAGCCCGGCCCGGCGGAGGACGAGGACGGCAGCGGCGCCTTTCAGCTCGGCGGCGGCCGCGAGAGGGCGGCCAACTCCCGGGGCACGGCGATCGAGGCGTTCGAGCAGTGCCGCCAGCGGCAGTTCCCGGGCCAGCCGGGCGAAGGCGGCGCGGTTCGCGGCCCCGCCGAGGGTTTCGAGGATGAGCGTGTAGAGCGCCTGCCCGGCCCCGGCGGACTCGACCAGGGGAGCGACCCTGAGGGCCTTCAGCCGCAACCGCCGGATGCCCATCCGTTCGAGCGTCGTTTCGACCTCGGCGCCGTGGGCGGCGGCGAACGCGCAGGGCGGGGTGAAGCGCTCGCCGAAACCGCCCGGGGAGGCGCCAAGGACGAGCACCGGGATCGCCCGCCCTGCGGCGGTGAGGGTGGCGAGGGCGCCGGTGTCGTTCGCTTCGACGACGTGGAGGATGACCCCGGCATAGGCCGGGTCAAGGTGGTGGGCGTGGCTGCGCCAGCCGCTGGCCCGGAGATGGAGCTCGACGTCCCCTCGGAGGAGGTCATCGCCGGCTTCGACGATCGCGCCGGTGTAGTCCGGCCCGCTCGCGCCGCCGGGGACGCCGGGGAAGATCACCTTCAGGGCGCGCCCGTCCTCGAGCCGCAGGGGGCCGCGGACGCCCTCGCCCCAGCGCGCGGCCAGTTCGGCCTCGGAGGCGAAGCCGGCAAGGGTTGGGGCGGCGCGGGCACTCACCCCGGGGCCGCGCCGGAGGGAGGAGAGGCATCGTAGGCGGCCGCCTCTTCCGCGAGGAGGTGAAGGAGCGTCGCCGAGGCGCCCCGGGGGGCATAGCGGCCCGTCTCCCATTCGCTGACCGTCTGCTGGCGCATCCCAAGGCGGCGGGCCAGTTCCGCCTGGCTCAGCCCCAGCCGCGCCCGGAGGACTGCCACCCCTTCCGCCGTCCAGGGGTCGGCGTGCTTCCCCGCCATGGCCTCCTCCGATTTTCGATTCTCGATCGACGATTTTCGATTACGGTACCCCCTACCCGTTACCGTGTAAACCGCGTTGATTCCCCCTCCGGGCGTCTACCGTCCGCTTCGAAGGTGGCGCCCGAGGAACTGGCGGGCGCGCTCGCTGCGAGGGTTGGCGAAGAACTCCGCGGGGAGCGCGTCTTCCTGCACCGCCCCCTCGTCCATGAACACCACCCGGCTGGCGGCTTCTCGCGCAAAACCCATCTCGTGGGTGACGACCAGCATCGTCATCCCCTCCACCGCAAGGCCTCGCATCACCTCCAGCACCTCTCCCACCAACTCGGGGTCGAGCGCGCTCGTCACCTCGTCGAACAGCATCAAGCGGGGGTCCATGGCGAGCGCCCGGGCGATCGCGACGCGCTGTTGCTGGCCCCCGGAGAGCTGCGCCGGGTAGGCGTCGAGCTTATCGGCGAGGCCCACGCGGGTGAGCATCGCCGTCGCCCGCTGGCGAGCCTGCCCCTTCGGCTGCCGGAGGACGTGGACCGGCGCCTCCATCACGTTGCCCAGGGCGGTGAGGTGGGGGAAAAGGTTGAAGCGCTGGAAAACCATCCCGATTTCGCGGCGCATGCGCGCCACGACAGCCTCCCGCTCCGGCTTGAGGCGGCCCTCTTCCTCGCGGTAGCCCACGAGCCTGCCCGCAAAGAGGATGCGGCCCCGCTCGATCTGCTCAAGGTGGTTGATGCAGCGCAGGAGGGTGGACTTGCCTGATCCCGACGGCCCGAGGATGGCGACCACCTCCCCCGCCTCCACGGAGAGGGAGATCCCGCGCAGCACCTCGTTCTGGCCGAAGGACTTGTGCACGTCCTGGAGTTCAAGCAGCGGCGGCATCAGCGGACCCCCGGCCAGGCGCTGCGCCGCACCCGGCTGAAGACCGACTCGCTCGCCCCGACGCCCCCTGAGCCGCTGCTGTAGCGCGCCTCCAGCCACGACTGGAAGACGCTCGCGACCGTGGTCAGGGCCAGGTACCAGACGGAGATGATCAACAGCCATTCGAGGTACTTGAGGCTGGACGAGTACTGCTGCTTGGCGACGAAGAAGAGTTCCGCGACGCTGATCGCGTTGACAAGCGACGAACTCTTGAGCATGGCGATGAACTCGTTGCCCGTCGGCGGGATGACGACGCGCATCGCCTGGGGGAGGATGATCCGCCGCATCGCCAGGGGGTAGGTCATCCCTAGCGAGCGTGCAGCCTCGGCCTGCCCCGGGTCCACGCTCTGGATCCCGGCGCGCATGATCTCGGTCATGTAGGCGCCTTCGTTGATCGAGAGCGCGACGATCGCCGCCTGGAACGTGGAGAGCTTGCCGTCCCAGGGCGCCCATCCTGGCCACAACTGGGGCAGGGCGAAGAACCAGAAGACGATCTGGACGAGCAGGGGCGTGCCCCGGAAGAACCAGATGTAGGCCAGTGACAACCAGCGGACTGGCCCCAGCCGCGAGAGCCGCATGAGCGCGAAGAGCGTGCCCAGTCCGACTCCGAACAGCATCGCCAGTACGGAGAGCCGGACCGTCATCCAGACGCCGCGCAGGACGAGCTCCGAAAAGAGGTTCTCCCGCACGACGCCCCAGTCGATTACACCCAGGAAGAGCGGCGCCACGCGGCGGAGCATAGGCTCCGGGACCGGCAGCGGCCAGCCCCGGAGCCGTGACTCAGCCCTACTTGATCTTGCCTGCCTCCAGGCCCCAGTACTTGAGGATCGCGGCGTACTGGCCTTTCGCGATCATCGCTTCGACGACGGCCGCCAGGGCTGTCTTCAGTTCGGTGTCGTCCTTGCGGAGGGCGATGCCGTAAGGCCCGGTGTTGTACTGCTCGCCCACGACTTCCGTGCCGCTCACCTTCTTCGCCGCGTAGCCGGCCACCGGGTAGTCCATCAGACCCGCCACCGCCCGCTTGGAACTGACCGCCTGGACGACGTCGTTGTTGCCTTCGAAGGTCGAGAGCTTGATCTTGGTGGCGCACTTCGCGTCCTGCTCCTTCGCCTCGTCTATCTGCACGGTGCCGGTCTGGATGGCGACCTGCTTGCCGCAGAGGTCGGCCAAAGACTTGATCCCCTCCGGGTTCCCCTTCACGACGAGGATGCCCGACCCGGCAACCATGTACTCGACGAAGTCGACTTCCTTCTTCCGTTCGTCGGTCACGCTCATGGAGGACATGATCACGTCCACCTGCTTGCTCTTGAGCGAGGGGATGACGGCGTCGAAGCTCGTGTTCTTGATCTCCGCCTTCACGCCCCAGGCGTCGCCGATGCACTTCGCGAAGTCGATGTCCGCGCCGATCGCGGTGTCCGTACCCTCTTTCGTGAAGTCCATGGGGGCATAGGTGAGGTCGGAAGCAACGACGATCTTCCCGGCGGTCTTGATCCGTGCCGGCGCCGTCACACCCAGGCCCTTGCAGTCGACATTCGCAGCCGTGAGGGCCGCCCCCCCACCTCCGTCATCGTCGTCGTCGTCGCCACAGGCCACCGCCAGGGTGGCAAGCGCGCCCGCCGCGAGCGCCCCGAGCGCCACCAGCCAGGATCGCGTACCCATCGAGTCCCTCCAAGGTTCAAGCTCCGCCGCACGATACACCCGGCAGGCGCAGCGGCAACGCGCCCGATCCCTGACCCCCGGTCCTCGATCCCTACCGCAAGGTGATCCCGCCATCGACCGCCACCCACTGCCCGGTGATGTTGCGGGCGAGGTCGCTGCAGAGGAAGGCGGCCAGGTTGCCGATGTCCTCGGGCGTCTGTTCGCGGCGCATCGGCACACCCTGCAGGACGACGCGTTCGAAGACTTCGCGCGGCGTCAGCGAAGCGAAGGCGGGATTGTTGTTCCGCATCATCGTCGCCAGCCCCTCCCAGGCCCGGGTGTAGAGGAAGCCCGGGCAGATCGCGTTCACCCGGATGTCGTTCGGCGCCAGTTCGAGCGCCAGGCTCATCGTGAAGTTGATCACCCCCGCCTTCGCCGCCGCGTAGGCCGCCAGCGTGGGGGATGCGCCCAGCCCCGCGATCGAGGCGATGTTCACGATCGCGCCGGAGCCCTGGGCGCGGATGAAAGGAATCGCCGCCTTCGAGGCGACGAAGGTCGTCCGCAGGTTCTGGGCGAGGGTCAGGTCCCACGCTTCCTGGGTGACCGCGGTGATCCCGCCGCCCATCGCCTCCGCCGGGAGGTCGGTGGGCATCGGCCCGCGGCCGGCGCCGGCATTGTTGATCAGGAAGTCGATTCGGCCGAAGGAGGCAGCAATTCCTTTCACGGCGCCGGCGACGTCCTCCGCTTCGGCCACGTCACAGGCCATGCCGGCGCTCGCCGTGGGCAGTGACTTCGCCGTTGCCGCCGCGGTTTCGCCGTCGAGGTCGAGGATCGCCACGCGGGCGCCCCCGGCGGCCAGGCGGCGGGCGATCCCTTCGCCGATCCCCCGGGCCCCGCCGGTGACGATCGCGACCTTCCCATCCAGGTTAATCATTCGCGTGCCCCTCCTCCGGGCTATGTCTCATTCGCCGGTGAACTGTGGTTCGCGCTTTTCGAGGAAGGCCCGCACGGCCTCCCGGGCGTCCCGGCTGAAGCCCGCCAGGCGCATCTCCACGGCTTCCTGGTCGAGTACCGCCTTGAGGCTCCCGGATTCGGCGAGGTTGAGGTTCGCCTTCATCCGGCCATAGGCGCCGGTCGGCCCGGCGGCAAGTTTCGCGCAGAAGGCGAGCCCTTCCTCCAGCAGCCGCTCCTGGGGAACCACCCGGTTGGCAATCCCCAGTTCCAGCGCCCGGCTGGCGTCGAGGATCTCGGCCGTGAAGTAGAGTTCGCGCGCCTTGCCGGCCCCAACGACCCGGGGGAGGAAGTAGCTCCCGCCGAAGTCGCCGCTGCGGCCCACGTTCTTGAAGGCGGTGCCGAACTTCGCCTGTTCGCCGCAGATCCGGATGTCGCAGGCGAGGGCCAGGCTCATCCCGGCGCCGACCGCGTGGCCGTTGACCAGGGCGACTGTTGGCTTCGCCATCCCGTGGAGGCGGAGGCTGACGGCCTCGTGGGAGGCGCGCAGCTCCCGGACCAGCGTCTCCAGGCGGGCGACCTCGGCCCCGGTTTCGCCCGCGCCGCCGGGGCGCTCGCCGTCGCGCTGTTGCATGCCGCGGACGTCGCCCCCGGCGCAGAAGGCGCGGCCTGCCCCGGTGAGGGCGACGCAGCGCACCTCCCGGTCGCGTTCGCACTCCTGGAGATGGCGCGCGAGCAGGGGGATGAGTTCGCCGCCCATCGAATTGAGCGACTCCGGCCGGTTCAGGGTGATAAGCGCGACCCCATCGGGCCGCTTCTCAAGGAGCACGTCGGACATCAGGGCCTCCGCCGCGGGATTGGTCGCGCCATCGTGCCCCGGCGGGCGGGGGATGGCAAACGCCGGCGCCGGGCGCCCTCGCTCGCCTTGCGCCCTCCCGGGATGGGGCAGAGAATTCGCCGGCATCCGCCCCGGGGGACGAACCATGCCTTTCGCCAGAATCCTCGACGCCGACCTCTTCTACACCGACGAGGGCAGCGGCGACGCCATCCTCTTCATCCACGGCCTGACCTACGACCACACCCTCTTCGACCACCAGGTGGCCGCCCTCAAGGGCCGCTACCGCTGCGTCGCCGTCGACCTCGTCGGCCACGGCCAGTCGAGCGACGTCGACCACGACTACAGCTTCTTCGACCTTGCGGACTACATGGCCGCGCTCCTCGACCACCTCGGGATCGAACGCGCCCACATCGCCGGGCTTTCGATGGGCGGGATGACGGCGATGCCGATGGCCCTCACCCACCCGGAACGCGTCCGCAGCCTCGTCCTCCTCGACACCGATGCCCAGGGCGAGGCGCCGGACCGCGCCGCCGGCTACAAAGCACTGGGCGACGCCGCCATCGCCCACGGCTGGGCCGCCGTCGCTGAACCGGTCGCCAACATCCTCTACGGCGCGCCCTACCTCGCCGACCCGGCGAACAGGGAACTGGCGATCGCGAAGCTCTGCGCGAACCGCGGCGAAGCGGTCGGTGGCCGCGCCCTGCGGACGGTGACGAGCCGCGAGAACCTCCTCCCCCGGCTTGGCGAGATCCGCGTCCCGGTGACCGTGATCGTCGGCGAACTCGACGCCGCGACCACGCCCGACAAGGCAGCCGCCATGGCCGAGGCGATCCGCGGCGCGAAGCTCGTAGTGATCCCCGGCGCCGGGCACCACTCCCCGCTGGAGAACCCCGCCGCCGTCACCGCCGCGATCGAAGCCCACCTCTCCCGCTGCTGACGTGGCCGCCGCCACGGCGTAGGATCCGGGCACCCGGAGCAGCGAGGCCACGCCATGTCGACCGCCCATCCGCCCGCCCACGCCGAAATCCCGCCGCCTGCGATCGAAGAGGTCAGTCCCGGCGTCTTCGCCTACGTCCAGCTCGACGGCAGCTGGTTCCTGAACAACGCCGGCTTCATCACCACCGGCGACGGCGTCATCGCGATCGACACGACCGGGACGGAGAAGCGCGCTCACGCCTTCGAAGCCGCCCTTCGGAGGACCACGCCGAAGCCGGTGCAGGCGCTGATCAACACCCACAGCCACGCCGACCACACCCATGGCAACTTCATGTTCGCGCCCCGGACGGCGATCATCGCCCACGAACTCTGCCGCGAAGAGGTGCTCCGCGGGAGCCTGGCCGCGCTCCGCAACGCCTTCCCCACCGCCGACTTCGGCGAGATCCCCTACGTCCCACCGATGGTCACCTTCGAAGACCGGCTCAACGTCTATGCCGGCGACCTGCGCATCGAACTGCTCTTCGTCGGCCCCGCCCACACCACCAACGACGTCATCGCCTGGCTCCCCGAGCGCAAGGTGCTCTTCAGCGGCGACATCGTCTTCAACGGCGGCACGCCCTTCGCCATGGGCGGGTCAATCGCCGGCTGGCTCGATGCCATCCCCGTCCTTCGCGGCCTCGGGGCAGAGACGATCATCCCCGGCCACGGCACCATCTGCGGCCCCTCCGCCCTCGACGATGTCGAAGCCTACCTGCGCTTCGTCGACGCCCTCGCGCGCAAGGGTATCGCCGCCGGGATCGAACCCTACGCCCTCGCCCGGGAGACCGACCTCGGCCGGTTCGCCAACCTCTCCGACCCTGAGCGCATCGTCGGCAACCTCCACCGTGCCTACCAGGAACTGCGCGGCGGACCCAGGGGTGGCCCGATCGACGTCCCCGCCGTCTTCGCGGAGATGGTCGCCTACAACGGCGGCCAGCCCCTCCGCTGCCTGGCCTAGTACATCCTTGAGGAACCTGGCGCCCATTCAGGCGGTGCCCAAGCGGCCTACTCCCCTCGCCCATCGCAATGGGAGAGGGGCTGGGGGTGAGGTTCGAGAGGCTGGAATCGCGCCGCTGGAGTAGCATGCAGGCGGCACTCAGCGGCCGCCAGCCCGGCCGATTAACTTCAGGGAGGCTCCCATGCCCATCGACCCCAAGCAGGCCCTCGGCGCCGCCATCGAAGGCGGCAGCTTCAGCTGGGACCGCGACCGCGTCATCCTCTATCACCTCGGCCTCGGCGCCGGTGTCCCCCAGACCGACCCGAACGAGCTGGCCTACACCTACGAAGCGAATCTCAAGGTGCTGCCCAGCTTCGGCGTCGTCCCGGCGTTCGGGAGCATGGGGCGGCTGGGCGCCCTCCCGGGGATGCAGTTCAACCCGGCGATGCTCCTCCACGGCGAACAGGACCTCCAGGTCCTCCGGCCGATCCCGGTCGAAGGCAGCGTCACGACGAAGGGCAAGGTGGCCGCCATCTACGACAAGGGCAAGGCCGCCCTCGTCGTCGTCGAAACCACGAGTTCCGACGCCGCCGGCCCCCTCTTCGTAAACCGCTTCTCCCTCTTCCTCCGCGGCGAAGGCGGCTTCGGCGGCGAATCGGGCCCGCCCGCGGGCAATGTCGCCCCCGATCGCGCCCCGGACGAAGTCGTGGAGTCGAAGACCCTGCCCCAGCAGGCGCTGCTCTACCGGCTCTCCGGCGACAAGAACCCCCTCCACGCCGACCCCGGCTTCGCGAAGATGGGCGGCTTCGACGTCCCGATCCTCCACGGCCTCTGCTCCTACGGCATCGTCTGTAAGGCAGCGGTCGACCGCGCCCTCGGCACCGACACCGCGAAGGTGGCCCGCTACGAAGCCCGCTTCGCCGGCGTCGTCTTCCCCGGCGAGACGATCGTTACCTCCCTCTGGCGCGAAGGCACGAAGATCCTGATCGACGCGAAGACCAAGGAGCGCGGCACCCCCGTGATCTCGAACGCGGCAATCACCGTCCGGTAACACGCCGGGAGCCGGCGAGCCCAGCGCCGGGTCGGCCCCGGAAACGTCAGGAGATGTCGCTGCACCGTGCGATCGTTACTCCCTTACATCAGATGGGAGAACCACTTGGCGAAGTCGCAACTGGAAAACAGGCTCAAGGAACTGGACAAGGAGAAGTCGCGCGGGATCCTCACCGACGAGGAATACGCGGCGCGGCGCGCGGCCATCATCACCGCCGCGGGTGAGGCGCCCGCGAAGGGCGGCGCCGCCCGCGGCATCTTCAAATGGGGAGTGTTCGGGTGCCTGGGCATCTTCGCCGCCGCCGGCGCTCTCGTGATCGCCGTTATCGTGATCTTCGTCGTCGCCCTCGGCAGCGCGGCGAACGACCTGGACGATGGTGGCGGCAGTGGTGGCGACGTCCACGTGGCCCTTGCCGAAGGGGCCTCCGGGGTCATCTCACCGGCTGGCCTCGGGAGCAAGAAGGCGGAGGTCACGATCCTCAAGGTCGTGGACGGCGCTGCGCCCGGCAACGAGTTTTTCAAGGCCGCCGCGGGGAAGAAGTACCTCGGGATCGAGGTCCTGGTGGAAAACGTCGGTACTCAGGAGATCACTTCGCCCGATTGGAAGCTGCGCGACTCGAAGGACTTTGAGCACGACCGCGCCTTCTTCTCGGACATCGGCCCAAACCTCGAGACGCTCTTCAACCTCACGCCCGGCGCGAAACTGCAGGGGTGGGTGGTGTTCGAGATCGATGCCGACGCCGCAGTAAAGTGGGTGCGCGCTGACCCGAACGTCTTTCTGAAGAACGACCTCTACTTCGACGCGAAGTAGAGGTCGTTCACCCCTCGACGCCCAGGTCCGTCAGCAGTGCCCGGACCCGGGCGTCTATCTCGTCCCGGATCCGGCGGACCACCTCCAGCGGCTGGCCGGCGGGGTCGTCCAACTCCCAGTCCAGGTAGCGCTTGCCCGGGTACACCGGGCAGGCGTCGCCGCAACCCATCGTGACAACGACATCGGCCGAACGGGCGGCCTCGTCGGTCAATGGCTTCGGGAATTCCCACGAAATGTCGACCCCCAGTTCAGCCATCGCCGCCACCACCACGGGATTCACGGAATCCGCCGGCGCCGAACCCGCCGAACGCACGCTGACCCGTCCGCCGGCATGACGGTCCAACAGCGCAGCCGCCATCTGCGAGCGCCCGGCGTTGTGGACGCAGACGAAGAGCACCTCGGGGAGCCTCGCCGCCACCCCGGTCACGCCCCTGCGACCCTGCCGGCGCCGGGCGCCGCAAAGAAGCGGCTTCGTGCCCAGAGCGAAACGTAGACCAGTCCCACGAGGGCGGGCACTTCGATGAGCGGCCCCACCACCCCGGCAAGTGCCTGGCCGGAGGTCACACCGAACGTCCCGATCGCCACCGCAATCGCGAGTTCGAAGTTGTTGCCGGCAGCCGTGAAGGCCAGCGTAACCGTCTTCTCGTACGCGAGCCCCTGCGCCCGGCCCCAGGCGAACGAAGCCGTCCACATGAGCGGGAAGTACACCGCCAGCGGCACTGCGATCCGTGCGACGTCGAGCGGTTGCGATGTGATCCGTTCGCCCTGGATGGCGAAGAGGATCACGACGGTGAAGAGCAGGCTGTAGAGCGCCCACGGGCCGATTCGCGGGAGGAAACGCTGTTCGTACCAGGCGTCGCCCTTTTTCCGTCGGCCGACGATGCTGGTAAGGGCTCCAAGTACCAGCGGCACACCGAGAAAGATCAGGACGGACCTGGCGATGTCCCAGAGCACGAAGTCGACCGCGGCCTGTTCGAGGCCGAGCCAGCCGGGGAGCAACTCCAGGTAGAAGTATCCGAGGAGAGCGTACGCGGCCACCTGGAAGATCGAATTCAGGACGACGAGCACGGCCCCCGCTTCCGTGTCACCGCATGCGAGCGAATTCCAGATCAGCACCATGGCGATGCACCGCGCCAGGCCGACGAGGATGATCCCGGTGCGAAATTCGGGCAGGTCGGGCAGGAAGACCCAGGCGAGGGTGAACATCAGCGCCGGCCCGACGACCCAGTTGAGGAGCAGCGAGGAGACGACAAGCGGCTTGTCGGCGGTGACGTCGTGGAGCCGGTCGTAGCGCACCTTTGCGAGCACCGGGTACATCATCCCCAGGAGGCCGACCGCGATCGGCAGGGAGGTCTGGCTGACCTTCACGCGGCCGAGCTGATCGTTGAGGTCCGGGAAGATCCGTCCCAGCGCCAGGCCCACGGCCATGGCGAGCCCGATCCAGACCGGAAGAAACCGGTTCAGCGTCGACAGTCGCCCGAGGACGGAGGCCTCGACCTCAGGAACTGCCGGCGGGGAGAGAGATGAGTCCGAGGCCACGGTCACTCCATTCAGTGAAGCGTCGCCCGTCCGCGCTGACCGGTGACGTATCGTAAAATTAGGTAACTATCCCTTGACAGCACGTACGCCATGTGGGACAATTCTTGCATGGAACGTTACACCATCGCCCGGTTCAACGAGGACTTCCCCGACGAAGATGCCTGCCTCGCCCACGTAGTCGATCTGGTCTACGGCGGGACCGATCAGATCCCTTGCCGGGCATGTGGCGTGGTGCGGCCCCACGCGCGTCTGACGAACCGCAAGGCGTACTCCTGCGCCTACTGCGGGACGCACGTCTACCCGCTGGCCGGGACGATCTTCGCGAAGTCCACCACGCCGCTGAAGTCGTGGTTCTACGCGATGTACCTCATGGGGTCGACGCGGTGCGGGATCAGCGCCAAGCAGCTTGAGCGCGAGCTGGGCGTGACCTACAAGACGGCCTGGCGCATCTTCACCCAGATTCGCAAGCTCATGGATGACGACACCGGTCCGCTCTCCGGCGAAGTCGAGATCGATGAGACGTTCGTTGGCGGGAAGCTGAGCAACAAGGCCCACCGCAAGCACGCCCAGGACGTTCTCGCGAATAAGACGGCCGTCGTCGGAGCCGTCGAGCGTGGCGGGAAGCTCCGCGCGCAGGTTGTCCCGAACGTCCGCAAGACCGCCCTGATTCCTTTAGTCGTCGCCCACGTGATGCCGGAATCGACCATCTTCACGGACGAAGCGAGGGGTTACACGAACCTCCCCAAGCACGGCTACACGCACCACCGGGTCAACCACACGGCGAAGGTCTACGTGGTAGGCAACGTCCACACGAACACGATCGAGGGCTTCTGGAGCCTGCTCAAGAACGGCATCCGCGGAGCCCACCACTCGGTTGGGGCGGCCTACCTCCAGACCTACGTGAACGAATACGTCTGGCGTTACAACCACCGTCAGGACCGAGCCCCGATGTTTCAGACGCTCGCGGGCCGGGCGGGGAAGGTCCGGTACGGGCGTTACGGCAAGTACGCGCCGGTGGGGAAATGAGAAAACCGCCCTTCGGGCGGCTCTCGGGGTGCTAGGATAGGGTTGCAAACGTGGGGCTGTGAATCTAGAGTAGCAGCCCCGGCTTGGCCGTGTCCAGCGCCGTGGGCGGGGAGTAACTGACGTGACGACGGACGAACGGCCGTACCTGCAATTGACCGTCGAGGGCGCGGACTCGCTGGACCTCCGCACGTTCGCGAATTCCGCTTCAGATCTCTATAAACTCCTGACACGCCTTACCACCAAAGAGGCCGCCGGGGAGCGAGGCCACTGGGAAGTCCAAGCTCCCGGCGACTTCACGGTAACAGCAACTCCGAACGGGGTCTCGGCGCAAGCGCTGAATGCGATAGTCGCTGACTCTTACGCTGCCGCGCTTGCCGTTACAGACGACGCGCCGAACATCTGGCCGGAGAGCTTCGAAGAGCCTGAGCGACGGTTGATGAGGAGAATCGTCAACCGACTTCGAACGAACGCACCGGTCCACGTCAACGCCACGGAACAGGACCCACAAACGATTCCCGCCGCCGCCCGTGCATCCGGTCGGATGGTTCCCGTGTTCGCCTCCTGGGGAACGGTCGATGGCGAGCTTCGCTCCATATCTTCCGATGCGGGGCTTCAGATACGCCTTACCGAACATGGTTCCGGGGTGGCCGTGCGATGCCACATCGAGCGCAAACTGTTGCCCGCAAGCATGACCCTCTTTGAGCAGATGGTCCGGGTTCATGGCTACATCTACTACCGGCGAAACGGCCGTCCCAGCACCATTCTGTCGGTCACTCAGGTTGAGCCTCTGCTAGCGCCTGAACGGGAGCTAACAGAGTTCAAAGGGGCCCTTCCGGGACTTACAGGAGGTGTCCCGCCTGGCGAATATGTTCGACGGTTAAGAGCGGGTGGTGATGGCTAACGAACTACACGCATGGGATACATGTCTTTTTCTTCGCTACCTAGTCGAACCTCCGAAGAACGCGAAGGAACAGGAAGAACTGGAAAGAGTAGAAGCGCTGATGCAAAAAGCCGCTAAAGGCGAACTCCTGATTGTCACCTCTACCCTAACCCTTGCAGAAATTCGGCCACGGGGGGCCTACAACGCCCGCCACCTCGCCACGATCGAGGATCTGTTCTACCGAGGCCGTCGGAACGTCAAGATCCAGAACGTCACGCCTCCCATTGCTGCGCTTGCCTCGCGCTGGGGCGGTGACTACAACGAACTCACTGCCCCCGACGCTATTCACGCGGCCACAGCTTTGCTGGAGGGTGCGACGGCGCTCTATACGTTCGATGGCAATTCTGACAAGGAGCGCAATCGTAGCGGAAAGCTGCTCTCCTTCAATGGCAAACTATCGGATCAAGGAAGGACTCTGACGATCATCGAGCCGCCCGCCGTCGAGTTGCCGCCAGAGCCGGAAGGCTGGCAGCCCTCAATGAACCTTGACGGCCTTCCTGATGAGGCGCCGTAGTCGTTCGCTTGTCACGGACTCTGTTTGTTTCGCTTCGATCCCAGGGTCGCGTAACTTCCCGTCCTCATAGCTAGGCCGGGGCTTGTCCTTGCCGCGTGGTGTTCCGCCCATGGGCCTAGGTTACCACAGGCTTCGCCCGGGCCGCCTCAATCAGCTCTTCCGCCGAGTGGCGGCCGGCGTCGATCTGAGGCATGGGAGCGGCGTCCATTCCCCGAAGGCCCGTGGCAGCGCTGGCGAGTACAAGAACCTCATCCAGCTTCCCGAGCAAGTCTTCGACCGTTACCAGGTGGATCTCCAGGCCCTTGGTGCGGATGCGGGCCACCTCTTCATGGGCGTTCCGGGTGAAGCTGAAGGCTATGACCAGCCCTCGCTGCTTCCCCGCGCGGTGGACGGCCGTCTCGAAATTATCAATCACGTTCCGCCCGACCGCCTCAGACTGTTTGATCTGGACGGGGTCATGCAGCATGAACGTCCATCCGTCGATCCCCATGTCGCCGGACTTCCGGTTGGACTGGATACCGTTGATGCGGTCCACCACCCAGTTCTGAAACTCAAAGGGCTTGAGCGCCCGGAGATCGTCCACCGTCGTCGGCATCCCGATCACCTTCACGTCCGCGGCTCCCACTTTCGCAAGACGGCGAATCATAAGGTTGCAGGCCGTGGGGGAAATATCGATGCCGATCCATTGGCGTTTGAGGCGGTGGGCCACCACGACCGTAGTGCCGCACCCGGCGAAGGGATCGAGCACCACGTCCCCTTCCTTGCTGCTGGATAGGATGATGCGCTCCAGCAGCTCTTCGGGCTTCTGCGTGGGGTAGCCAAGACGCGCCTTGGCCGACGGCGCGACGATGCGGATCTGCCACACGTCGTCAGGGTGCTTGCCCTTCGGGTTGAGCGTCTGCGGCCCGAAGTCGTGAGCGCCCCGAACGTTGCCGATGTAGTGGGAGAAGCGTTCCTTGGTGCTCTCCGCGTACTCATCGCGCACCGGGTCCGGGTTGAAGTACCAGTCCTTGCCCTTGGTGTACCAGAGGATGTTGTCGTGCCGCCTCGCCCACCGCCGGGGGGAAACGCCCGCGCCCTTGTAGTACCAGATGATCTCGTTGGAAAAGTGTTCTTCCCCGAGAACTTCGTCACACATCACCTTCAGGTAGTGGCAGGCGTGCCAATCGCAATGCAGGTACATGGAGCCGGTCGGCTTCAAGACGCGCCACATCTCCATGATCCGCTCGCGCATCCAGCCGACGTAGTGGTAGATGCCGCCCTCCCACCGATCTTCGAAGCTCCGAACCTCTGCCTCATCGCCCCAGATGACTTCGTAGTGGCGGTTACTGAAGAACGGCGGGTCAAGGTAAATCAGGTCAACGGAGTTGGAAGGCAGCGCCGCCAGGCGGCTCATGTTGTCGTCGCAGTAGAGGACGCCCGTATCCATCGGGCGGATGGTAAGCTGAATCTGGCCCTCGCCTTACGTGCTGTGAGGGGATAGTTACCTAAAATTACGATGACCTCACTGCGCTGTCAACCCCCGCATGCGGGGAAGATGATGCTGGCGGCCCGTTAACGGACGGTGTCTGCAAGCCGTGTTGGTGCGGACCCCGCTCAGGCCTGCCCGGTCATCATCTTCATGAAGCGCTCGGTGCGTTCCTCAGGGGTGCCCGAGCGGTCGAACAGCCCACCGGGCGACAGCGTGATCCCGCCGTCGACGACCAGCGCGTGGCCGGTGACGAAGCTTGAGGCATCGCTGGCCAGCCAGAGCGCCGCTTCGGCTATGTCGTTCGGCACCCCGGAACGCTTGATCGGCTGGCTCAGGGCGAGCGCGCCCTTGATCAGTTCGACGGTGCTGTCGGCCTGTTCGGAAGTGAGGCCCATGGCCCCGGCGAAGATCGGCGTGGCGATGCCGCCGGGGCAGATCGCGTTCACCCGGACGTTCCATTCGCCCAGTTCCACCGCAGCTGTCTTCGAAAGGTGGATGACCGCCGCCTTCGCCATGCTGTAGACGTGGGGGCCGAAGATCGCGCCGACGCCGGCGACACTGGCGGTGTTGATGATGCTCCCGCTGCCCTGCGCCTTCATCACCTTGGCGGCGTGCTTGACGCCCATGAACACCCCACGGAGGAGGACGCCCATCGTCATGTCGTAGCCGGCCATATCGGTGTCCTCAATCGGCCCGCTGACGCCGCCGAAGCCGGCGTTGTTGTACATCGCGTCCAGCCGCCCAAACTTGCGAACGGCGTATTCGACGGCGGCGGCAACGTCGTTCTCCTGGCTGACGTCGGTGTGGAGATAGGCCGTAGCCGTGCCCAGTTCCTCGGCCAGCTTCTCGCCACGGGCATCCTGGATGTCGGCGATCACGACCTTCGCGCCTTCGCGTGCGAAAAGGCGGACGGTACCTTCGCCGATCCCGCTTGCACCCCCGGTGACGACGGCGACCTTTCCGTTGAGACGTGGCATGGATGCTCCTCAGGTATGTGTGGCGAGGAGTCTACGGGAAAGCCGCGGGAGCGTCCGTTTAGTCCGTGGGGAAGCGGGCGGCGAAACCGGCTTCGTCGAGCCTGGCCCCCCGGCGGCGCTCGCTCACCGCCAGTTCCATCCGCGTCAGTTGGGCGAGCCCCTTGCGCGTGTCGCTGGCGACGCGGGCCTTGTCCTGCCGCTTCAGGCGCGTCTTAAAGAGCCAGTACGTCCAGTCCTTCCAGTCGGAGTAGGAGACGTGTTCGCCGAGCATGCGGCCGGTCTGTTCGTAGTACATCGCCGTCAGTTCGCCGCGGCCGCGACCGTAAACGCGCACGTACATCGACTCGTCGTCGCGGGGGTCCGTGCCCCAGGCCCGGGCCCGCGCCTGCTTGTGAATCTCCTCTTCCACGCTCAACTGGAGAGCCTCTTCAACGAGGACCCCGTAGAGGTAGTTCAGGTGGGCGGCGTGTTTTGCCGCCCCGAGACGGGCTGCGAACTCCTCGTCGTCGATCTCCACGTCGTCAGGCCAGCGGCCTTCGAAGAGGAGGAGGTCGCATTCGCCGGCGGGGGTGATGTCGCGCACATCTTCAAGCAGGCGTTCCGCGAGGAGGAGCCAGTCGAAGGCCTCGCCCCCGGTGAGGTACCGGTAGGTGCGGTCGCCGACGCGTTCTTCCGGGAGGCGCCACTGCCCGACGGCGTCGAGCATCGCTTCGAACCAGTGCTGCCCCCCGGTGATCGCCTGGCGGAAGTGGAAGAGCGTCTCGGCGGGCGCGGGGACTCCCGGCTGTTCCGGGTCCCCGGCGGCTTCTTGCTCGACAGAGTGCGCAGACGTCGTCATCGCATCCTCATAGTAGCAAACCGGCGATTTGCGGCCTCCGGCGGGCGTCGGCCTTCCCCGATCCTTGCCCCGGCCGCTTCCCTCTTCGCCCCGCCGTCGTCACACTCAACCCCATGGGTAGTCTCCAGGTCATCGCCAGCGTCGCATTCCCCTTGATGATGGTCATCGGCGCGATCGCCGCCTGGCGCATCAGCAAGCGCGAAAACGACCCCGCCGCGGACAGACCCGCCTGGCGCGATGACTCGCTGGACGACTGGCGCCGCGAGCGCGACCTCGGCATCGACGAAGAACGCAACGCGAGGGATGCCGCCCTCACGGGGGATCACCTCTCCCTGGGACAGGAAGAAGCCCCCGAAACGCAGCGTCACCAGCGCATCGGGGGCTAAGAGACAGTTCCAGGCCCGGCAGGCTACCGCCGGCGCGTGACCATGAAGCCCGCGGCCGCCGCCAGCACTGCCCCCGCCATCGCAACGAACATGGCATTACTCGAGCCACCGTTCCCTGCTTCGAGGCCAGAACCGGTAGCCGGCGGCTTCGGCGCCGGCGCTGTGGTGGCGGTGGGAGTGGGCGTCGCCGTCGAAGCGACGAGCACAGCGCAGGCAATCCGGGCGCCCGAGTTGCCGGTCGGGTCCGTCACCTGGTCGTCGGCGGCAGCATGGACGACGAGTGCCGCTCCGGCAACGGTGTCGATGCTGCTGACGCCCGTGGTCAGCGAGATCCGGTTGGTCGCCACCGTATGGCTGCCCGTGCCAGTGAAGCTTGCGGGGATGCCCACAAGGTCCCCGGCGTGAGGCCCCTCCGCGGAGTCAAGTCCGTGCTTGCTCCCGCCAGGATTGAAGTGGCCGCCAGCGGAAGTGAAGGCCGGTCCTTCGCACTTGCCAGTGCCGTGGATGTGGACGCCGTGCGCCCCGGCGGCCAGCCCGGCGGCGTCGAGGTTGATCTGGACGACGCCCTGGGCGTCCTGGTTGACGGTGACGGTCCCGACGGATGCGCCGGTCCCATCGACGAGAGGGGCGGTGATGGTCTTAACCGCCGGGCCGGTGTAGATGGCCGGGCCCGTGTGAATGGGGCCGTCGGCCAGTACGGGGGCTGCGCCGGCCGCGAGCACAAGGAGCGCCGCGGCGGCAAGGGTAAGGTGGGTTCGAATCGACACAGAGTCCTCCAGGGGTGGGTTACACAGGATGTGGTGGCTGGCGCCGCCAGGCTCGCAGGGAACCCAGGGGCGCCGGCGGCTTCCTCAAGCCGCCTCGCAGGAGCATAAGCCACGTGCCCCCGTGGGGGTGTGAGGTACGCCACGCTGGCGACGCCAAGATTCCCCGCCGCCCGGCGAAACCGTATCCTCCTCTCCGGCAGGAGGTGGCAGCATGGCCGCGAAGAAGGCAGCCCCGGAGGCCGCATCAATAGCTGCGTAGGAGTGCCGATTATAGCGGTGAAGGGACGGGGGCGTGTTGCCGGGATCGGTGGCGGCATGTAGCGTTTCGGCGCGAAGGCAGTCCGCTGCTCTGGAGCCAACCTACCGTTCGGAAGGTGCCATGCGGGAAACCACGCTCTCAGCCGCCTATGGCGACCCCTTCGCCGACGACCCTTCCCTGCAGGCCGTCAACACTCCCCTCTGGCGCGAAAGCCTTTTCGCTTTCGACTGGCTGGCGCTCCGGTCGTCGCCTGTGTATTACGGCTGCGGCGTGCCGCTGGGGCACGGGGAGCCGGTGGTACTGGTCCCGGGGTTCATGGCTTCGGACGTGTCGCTGACAGAACTCTACGGCTGGCTGGCGCGAATCGGCTACCGGCCCTACTTCTCCAACATCGGCCGCAACGCCGACTGCCCGGACCACCTCGGCGTGGCCCTCCTCGGGACGGTCCAGCGCGCCCACGCCGAAACCGGCCAGCGGGTGCGCCTGATCGGCCACAGCCTCGGGGGGATGCTCAGCCGCAGCGTCGCCCTCGAATACCCGGAGTATGTGGACCGCGTCATCTCCATGGGTTCGCCCTTCAAGGACGCCGTCCGCGCCCACCCGGCGGTCCTCGCTGCCACCGACGCCCTCCGCCGCGGCCGCAACAGCTCCGTTGGTCGGAACCTCAAGCCCGCCTGCTTCAGCGGCAACTGCACCTGCACCTTCGTCCGCAACATGCTCGCCCCGGAGGCCTACCAGGTTGGCCACTTCGCCATCTATTCGAAGTACGACGGCGTCGTCGATTGGCCCAGTTGCCTCGAGGACGACCCGGCCCTGAACGACGAGGTGAACTGCACCCACATCGGGATGGCGTTTCACCCCGGCGTCTACCGTGCGCTGGGAAACCGCCTGGCGCAGCCCCTCTAGCCACCCCCCGGCACTGGCCTTGCTCGAAGTCCCGCCGGCTGCATGTATAGTGCCGCCGTGTGAACACCGACCCGGAACTGCCCTACTGGCTGGCGCTCCGCCGCGCCGGCCTCGGGAGCACCAACTTCGCCCTGCTGCTGGCCCGCTTCCGGACGATCACAGCGGCATGGGAAGCGCCAATCGAAGAAGTCGGCCGCGCCGGGCTCGACGCCCAGTATGTCCGCGCCGTCACCAAGGCCCGGGCGAATTTCGATGGCGACGGCGAACTCGATTGGCTGCGGAAGCTCGACGCCCGCGCCTACACCTGGCTCGATGAGGACTTTCCCGCGTCCCTCCGCGACATTCCCCAGAGCCCGCCAGTGCTCTTCGCCCGGGGTTCGGCTTCGCCCGCCTTCGAACTGGCCGTCGCCGTGGTGGGGACGCGGCGGGTCACGCCGTACGGCCGCCAGGCCGCCGAACACTTCTGCGAAGCGCTCGCCCGCGCCGGGGTGACCATCATCAGCGGCCTCGCCCGCGGCGTCGACGCCATCGCCCACCGGGTGGCGGTGGAACAGGGCGTCCCGACGGTCGCCGTGCTCGCAGGCGGGATCGACCAGGTCTACCCGCGGGAGAACGAAGGCCTGGCCCGGCGGATCTTGGAGAACGGCTGCCTGGTGAGCGAATACCCCGCGGGGATCCCGGCGCGGCCGGACTACTTCCCCCGTCGCAACCGCATCCTCTCGGGGCTGGCGAAGGCGACGCTGATCATCGAAGCCGGGGAAGGCAGCGGCGCCCTCCACACCGCCAACTGGGCGTTCGAACAGGGCCGCGAGGTGTTCGCCGTCCCCGGGAGCATCTTTTCGCGCCAGAGCCAGGGGACCAACCAGCTGATCCGGGAAAGCACCGCGAAGCTCGTAGCAACGCCCGAACAACTCTTGGAAGAGCTGAATCTCCTGAGCGCGGGGAGCCAGCGGCCGCTCCTGCAGCCCGCGTCGAAGGCCGCCCCGCCGCCGGCTTCGACGACGCCGGAGGAAGGCCGCATCCTCCACTGGCTGCGCGAAGAACCCCGCCACATCGACGAAATCGCGCGCGAATCCGGCATCCCCGTGGCCGAGGTCGGGGGCACGCTCCAGGTGCTGGAGCTCAAGGGACTGGTCCGCCAGGAGCGCCCGCAGAGCTACGTCCGCGCCTGAGGCCGGGGGAGCGGTCCGCCGGGCCGGGGTCGACAAAGGCCGGGGCCACTGACTACAGTCGGAAGGCATGCCGGTTTTTCGCGCCGGCCAGGACTGACGAATTTTGGCAACAACACCCAGCAAGAGCCCCCGGAAGCCCGCCGGGAGCACCAAGCGGCGGCCGTCCGCCGCCGCCACCGATACCCCAGCAACGAAGCCCGCTGTGCGGGCGTCGCGGAGCCGTGCCCGGAACCTTGTCATCGTCGAATCGCCGGCAAAGGCCCGCACCGTCGAGAACATCCTCGGCCCCGACTACCGCGTCATCGCCTCCGTCGGCCACGTCCGCGACCTGCCCCCCTACGGCTACGGCGTCGAAGACATCAAGACCGGCAACTTCAGCCCCAAGTACGTCATCGTCAAAGACAAGAAGCGCGGCGTCGATAAGACCTCGGTCATCAGCGAGATCGCCGATGCGGCGAAGCACGCCGAGCGTGTCTTTCTTTCCACAGACCCCGACCGCGAAGGCGAGGCCATTTCCTGGCACATCCGCGAGGCTGCGGGCATCCCCGAAGAGAAGACGTCGAGGGTCGTCTTCCACGAGATCACGAAACCTGCCATCGAAGCTGCCTTCCGCCATCCGGGAGAACTCGACATGCACCTGGTCGACGCCCAGCAGGCGCGCCGCGTGCTCGACCGGCTGATCGGCTTCCCCCTGACCTGGTTCGTCCAGAGCAAGGTCAGCCGCGCCGCCAGCGCCGGCCGTGTCCAGAGCGTCGCCCTCCGCCTCATCGTTGAACGCGAGCGCGAGATCCAGGGCTTCAAGGCCCAGGAATACTGGACCATCCACGCGCGCCTCGCGAAGGGCGGGGCGCCGTTCACGGCCGACCTCGCGAAACTCCCCGGCAAGACCGGCAAGCTCTCGATCACGAACCGCGCCGCCGCCGACGAACTGGTGGCAACCTTCAACCGCTGTGCCTTCGGCGTCTCAAGCGTCAAGAAGGGCGAACGTTCGAAGTCGCCGGTGCCGCCGTTCACCACAAGCACCTTCCAGCAGGCCGCGAACAACCGGCTTGGGCTGGGAGCGTCGCGGGCGATGGGCATCGCCCAGCAACTCTACGAAGGCGTGAACGTCCCCGGCGAAGGCCCCGTCGGCCTGATCACCTACATGCGCACCGACTCGCTCAACATCTCGCCCGTGGCGCGGGGCGAAGCTCGCCGCTTCGTCGGCGGCCGCTGGGGCGCTGATTACGTCCCCACGAAGGAACGCGTCTACCGGACCCGGGCAAAGGGCGCCCAGGAAGCCCACGAGGCGATCCGTCCGGCTTCCCCCGCCCGGACGCCGGAGAGCCTCTCCCGGGTGCTCGACCGCGACCAGCTCCGCGTCTACACCCTGATCTGGCAGCGCTTCATCGCCAGCCAGATGTCCGACGCGCGCTTCACGACCGTGAAGGCCGACATCGAGGCCCGCGAGGGCGCCACCCTCCGCGGCACCTTCAGCGCCAGCGCCCAGCACCTCGTCTTCCCCGGGCATCTCGCCGTCTACGGCGTGGACGTGAGCGAACGCGAGGGCGAAGACGAAGACGCCGAGGCCACGCTCCCCGAACTGGCCGAAGGCGACACCCTCGAGCGCCGGAACCTGGAAGGCACGCAGCATTTCACCGAGCCGCCCCCGCGCTACACCGAGGCATCGCTCGTGAAGGCCCTGGAAGAGAAGGGCATCGGCCGGCCGAGCACCTACGCGACCATCGTCCAGACCGTCCAGAAGCGCGAATACGTGAAGCGCGAAGGTCGGGCGCTCGTCCCCCAGGAACTCGGATTCCTCGTCAACGACATGCTCGTTGCCCACCTGGGCAGCTACGTCGACACCGGCTACACGAGCGAGATGGAGCGCGAACTCGACGAGGTGGCTGAAGGCAAGCGCACCTACGACACCACGGTTCGAGAGTTCTGGGCCGGGTTCGAACCCCGCTACGAAGAGGCGAAAAAGACCGCGCAAAAGGAGGAGGAAGAGACCTCCATCCGCTGCACCCTCTGCGGCGAAGCGAACATGGTCATCAAGCGGGGGCGCAACGGGAAGTTCTTCGCCTGCCCACGCTACCCGGACTGCAAGAACTCCTTCCCCATGGACGCCGAAGGCAACCCCGTCTTCGTCGCCGCGCCCACGGAGACGTCGTATGTCTGCCCGAAATGCGGTTCGCCGACTGTGCAGAAGACCGGCCCCTACGGCCCCTACATCGACTGCGTCCAGCGCGAAACCAAGAAGTGCGACTTCCGCGCCGGGGTGCCGGTCGGCGTCCCCTGCCCGGAAGAGCCCGAAACCGGGCAACTGGTGGAGAAGCAGGCCCGCGGCAAGAGGCCGGGCACCTTCTACGGCTGCTGGAACTACCCCCACTGCAGCTACACCACGAACACCCTGGATGCGGCGAAGATGACGAAGCCGCGCCCGCCCGTCGAACGCGCCGAAGCGAACCAGAAGCTCCTCGAACGGAGCGCCCGGGGCAAGAAGGCATTCGCCTCCCGCAAGGCCAAGGCCCCCGTCCGCCGCGCCAGCTAAGCACGCCAACGCCTCCGGCCCCCGACTCCGCTACAATCCGCCCGAACACGCGGAGGGTACCGGCATGCGTCTCGATGGGAAGGTTGCGATTGTCACCGGCGGCGGCAGCGGCATAGGACGGGCGATCGCCGTCCGCCTCGCCGAAGAAGGCGCGAAAGTCGCCATCGCCGACATCGACGCCCGGGGCGGCGGCGAAACAGTCGCCCTCGTCCACGAAAAGGGCGGCCTCCACGAGCCGATCTTCGTCCACGCCGACGTGACCGACATCGTCAGCGTCCACGCCATGGTCGCCGAAGTGCAGCGTGAGTGGGGCGGGCGGGTCGACATCCTCGTCAACAACGCCGGCTGGGACCGCGTCGAACCGTTCCTCCAGAGTTCCCCGGAAACCTGGGAGAAGGTCATCAACATCAACCTCAAGGGCACCATCAACTGCTCCCACGCCGTCCTCCCACTGATGGTCGAACAGGGCGCCGGGCGGGTGGTTTCGATCTCCTCCGACGCCGGCCGGGTGGGGTCGACCGGCGAGGCCGTCTACGCGGCCTGCAAGGCGGGCATCATCGGGTTCAGCAAGACCATCGCCCGGGAAATGGCCCGCCACCGGATCAACATCAACGTCGTCTGTCCCGGCCCGACCAGGACCCCCCTCCTCGACGAGATCACCCAGGGGCCCCAGGGCGCCCGCATCATCGAAGGGATGACCCGCGCCGTCCCCTTCCGCCGCCTCGGCGAACCGGAAGAGATCGCCGCCGCAGTCGCCTTCTTCGCCAGCGACGACGCCGCCTTCTGCACCGGCCAGGTCCTCAGCGTCAGCGGCGGCCTCACGATGGCGGGGTAGGAATGAGTCCTCTGCCCTCAGCCCTCAGTGTCGGGCGTCTGCAGCGGTTCGACTTGCCAACCAAGGACTGCCCACTTGTCGTCGTGCCACGTCGAGGCCCGGAGTCGAACCTTCAACGGTTGCCAGTCACCGTCGGAGACCGCGGCGACACGTGCCGTCTGGGGAAGCTGGGCGATCCGCTGGAGGTCGATGACGCACTCCGCTCCTATGCCTAGCGGAATGACCGACACGGCGTTCCGCTCGAGGTAGCGGAAATGAGGCGTGTGCGTCACCAGGATCACGAGACGCTCCGTGAACTTGGCCCTCGCTAGCTTGTTGAAGTCCGCAAGAAGGCCTCCGAGGTGCTGTGTGTTCGGCAGGTTGCGTCCGCTTGGGATTGGCCGGATGAACTTGACCTCTATCCCGATGTCCTCGTCTCTCAGCCAGATGTCGACCCGCCGGCGGTCGTCGAGTCGACGTTCAAAGACGATCTCGCCGGGCAAAGCAAGATTCGCCCGCACTAGACCAAGCGCAAAGAGCAGGTGGATCGCGTGTTCGCTGCTCGGAGGCCCAGAGTACAACTCCTGAGATTGCCATTGGGCGTCAAACGCCGCGAACGCAGCCTTCATGTCGAACATCCTCCGCAATCCTACGGGGCGTGGCGAGCTGACGGCCATCTCATTCCCCATTCCCCATTCCTCATTCCCCAGTCCTCAGTCCTCAGTCCTCGCAACTCGGCGTTGACGTATGCTTACCGTTATGGCGAGCGTCCCCGCCCACAAGACGGCTGAGGCCTTCCTCGATGCCTACCTGCGTGAACTCGCGGGCATCGGCAACCGCTCCGCCTACACCATCCGCAACTACCGCAGCGACATCGGACACTTCCTCGCCTGGTGCCACGAACAGAAGCGCGAACCGCTGGCCGTGAACCGCCAGGTCTTCCGCGGATACCTCGGCGGGCTCCGCGAAAGCGGCATGGTGGCCGCTTCTATCACGCGCCGCACGAGCACCGTCCACGGGTTCTACCGCTACCTCCACCAGGAGGGGGCCACCGAACGCGACCTCCTCTACGGCATCGCCCTGCCGAAACAGCCAAAGCGCCTGCCGAAGGTGCTGGACCGGGGCGTGGTCAACGCCCTGCTCGCCGCGCCGCCGGTGGACACCCCCCAGGGCCTGCGTGACCGGGCGATGCTCGAACTCCTCTACGCCGCCGGCCTCCGGATCTCCGAACTCGTCGCGCTCGACACCGCCTCCCTGGACCTCGACGAAGGGCGCTCGCTCGTGCGCGGCAAGGGCGCGAAGGAACGCATCGTCCTCTTCGGCGAACCGGCCGCCCGGGCGATCGAGGCCTACCTGCGCGATGGCCGTCCCGCCCTGGCGACGGGCGCGCAGCCGGCCCTCTTCCTCAACCGCTTCGGCAACCGCCTCACCGCCCGCACCGTCCAGACCATGATCAAGCACCACGCGACCGCCGCCGGGATCGCCCAGGACGTCCACCCCCACCTCCTCCGCCATTCCTTCGCCACCCACCTGCTCGACGGCGGCGCCGACCTTCGCATCGTCCAGGACCTGCTCGGCCACAGTTCGGCCAACACCACGCAGATCTACACGCACGTCAGCCAGGCCCGGCAGGCGGAGGTCACGCTCGCAGCGTGGGAGCAGGTTGCGGAACAGGCGCTCGAAGGCCCGCGCCGCAAGCTCCGCCGGAGGGAAGCCTCGTGAGCGCGGAACAACCGGTCATCCTCCTCGTCCACGGGCCGAACCTGAACCTCCTGGGCGAACGCAAGCCCGAGGTCTACGGCACCACGACCCTGCTCGACCTCGAGGCCGACGTCGCCGCCGCCGCCGGGGCGCGAGGGGCAGCCGTGCTCTGCTTCCAGAGCAACCACGAAGGCGCCCTTATCGACTTCCTCCATGAAAACCGCAAGCTCGCGGACGGCATCGTCATCAACGCCGGCGCCTACACCCACACCTCCGTCGCCCTCCACGACGCCATCGAAGCGGTGAACCTCCCGGCGGTCGAAGTGCACATCTCCAACACCCACGCCCGCGAAGGCTTCCGCCACGTTTCGCTCATCGCCCCGGTCTGCCTCGGACAGGTGACCGGCCTCGGGCGGCAGGGCTACACTGTCGCGACCCACCTGCTGCTGGACCACCTCGGCGCGCCGGCGGCGAATCCCTGAGAGGCCGCGGCTGGCGGCACGGGCGAGGACCATGACCAACCGGCTGGAACGGCTGCGGGCCGCCATCTCCGAAGCGGGCCTCGACGGCCTCTACATCTCCTGCCCCGTCGACGACGTCTTTGCCCGCCATTCCCAGAACCGCCAGTACGTGTCCGGGTTCACCGGCTCGTCCGGCATCGTCCTCGTGACGAAGGACCAGGCCGTTCTCGCGACTGACTTCCGCTACATCGAACAGGGCGAGCGCGAATCCGCGCCCCGGGGCTTCCGGCTCTTCAAGACCACTGGCCGCGACCCCAAGCGCTGGCTCGCCAACCTCCTCGGCGAGACCGGCCTCGCCGGGAAGAAGCTCGGGCTTTCGCGCTCCGACATGACCTACGGCGAGTTCGTTTCGCTGGAGGCCGCCGCCCAGGAACTCCCGGCGGGCGACCGCCCCACCCTCGTGCCCGCCCCGCCGCTGGTCGAAGGCCTCCGCAAGGAGAAGGACGCCGGGGAGATGGCGCTCCTCCAGCGGGCCATCGACATCGCCGACGGGGCCTTCGAAGCCGTGGCCGCGACGCTGGCACCCGGGCAGCAGGAGACCGAAATCGCCGCCGCGGTCGAACGCGAAGTGCGTCGGCTCGGGGGCAGCGGCGTCTCGTTCGAGACCATCGTCGCCGGCGGACCCTGGGCGGCGATGCCCCACGCCAGCCCCCGCGCGGTGCCCATCGGACGCGGGCAGACCGTCGTCATCGACATGGGCGCCCTCTACGGCGGCTACTGCAGCGACCTCACCCGGACGGTCGTCGCCGGGGAAGCGGACGCGAAGTTCCGCGAGATCTACGCCATCGTCTTCGAGGCCCAGCGCGCCGCCATCGAGGGCGTCGAAGCGGGGATGTCCGGCCCCGACGCCCACCGGCTGGCCGCGGACGTCATCGACCGCCACGGCTACGGCGAGCAGTTCGGCCACGGTCTCGGCCACGGCGTCGGGCTGGAGGTCCACGAGGCGCCGTATCTCGGAGAGACCTCCACCGATACCCTTGAAGAGGGGATGGTGTTTACCATCGAACCCGGCATCTACATCCCCGGTTGGGGCGGCGTCCGCATCGAGGACGTCGTGGTGCTCGAAAACGGCAAGGCCCGCGTGCTCAGCCACGCGACGAAACTGACCCCGGCAGGAGTGTAGAACGTGATTTCCACGGGCGAATTGAAGAAGGGCGCGACCATCGAACTCGATGGCAAGCTCATGACCGTCCTCGAATACAACCACATCAAGACCGGCCGCGGTTCCGCCCAGTGCCGGATCAAGTTCCGCGACGCCCGCACCGGCGCGATCTTCGAACAGACCTTCCAGTCGGGCACGAAGTGGCCCCGCGCCCGGGTCGAAACCCGCGAGATGCAGTACCTCTACAGCGACGACCAGTTCTACTACTTCATGAACACCGAAAACTACGAGCAGATCCCCGTCAGCCACGACCGCGTGGGCGACGCGAACAAGTACCTGAAAGAGAACAACGTCTGCCAGCTGGTGATGTACGGCGACGAAGTCATCGGCATCGAGCTCCCGATGACCGTCGAGATGGTGGTGGTGGAGACCGACCCCGGCTTCAAGGGCGACACCGCGACCGGCGGCACCAAGCCCGCGAAGACCGACACCGGCCTCGTGGTCAACGTCCCCCTCTTCGTCGACGAAGGCACGAAGATCCGCGTCAACACCGACTCCGGCGCCTACATCGAGCGCGTCACGTAGGCGGGCCGCTACCGCCACGCCGTGCGAAGCTCTTTGGCATGTCCCAAGAGCCGTCCATCGACCTGGCGTTGGCGGCGAACCGCGCGTTCGCGGAGACGTTCGTGCCCAGCCCGGCGGGCAACCCCCGGCTCGCCGTCCTGCTCTGCATGGACGCCCGGATCGACCCTGTGCGAGCGCTCGGCCTGCCCTACGGCCATGCCCACATCATCCGCAACGCCGGCGGCCGGATGGCGGACGCCCTCCGCAGCCTCGCCATCAGCCAACGCCTCCTCGGCACCACCGAGGTGGCCGTCATCCACCACACCGAGTGCGCCATGACGACCTTCACCGAGGCCGACATGCGCCGCCACCTGCGCGAAGAGGCCGGCGTCGACCCCGGCGACATGGCCTTCCTCCCCTTCCGCGACCTCGAGGAGTCCGTGCGCGACGACCTCCGCCTCTACCGCGCCTCACCGCTGGTCCGCCACGACCTGCCCGTGCGCGGCTTCATCTACGACGTCGCGACCGGCCTCCTGCGCGAAGTGGACGAGCCCGCGCCCTGAGCGGCGAACGCTCCGTGGCGATTCGCGCTATCGTTTCCCTTCCGAAGGAGTCCCCATGCAAGCGCTCTCCCCGGGCCAGCTCCTTGCCTTCCTCCGTGAGGTGCTCGAAGCCAACGAGATCCTCTCCGACCTCTGGATAGCCGGTGAAGTTTCGAACTACTCCCGCTCGGCCGTCGGGCACCGCTACTTTTCGCTCAAGGACCCCCAGGGCGTCCTCCGCACCGTCCTCTTTCGCGACAACATGCCCGGGCTGGCGCTTCGCGATGGCGACCGCGTGCTCGCCCACGGCCGTGTCAGCGTCTACCCCCAGCGTGGCGAACTCCAGTTCATCGCCGACTTCGTCCGGCCCGAGGGCGTCGGGCTCATGGCCGCGCGCTACGAGGAACTGAAGCTGCGCCTGGACCACGACGGCCTCTTCGAGCCATCGCGGAAGCGGCCCCTGCCCCGGTTCCCGCAGCGAATCGGCGTCGTCACCTCGCCCACGGGGGCCGCGCTCCAGGACATCCTCAACGTCGTCAGGCAGCGCTGGCCGCTCGCCGAAATCGTCCTCGCCCCGGCGATGGTCCAGGGCGACCAGGCGCCGGGACAGATCGTCGCCGCCCTCCGTGACCTCGCCGCCGAACCGGGGCTGGACCTTGTGATCCTCGCCCGCGGCGGTGGCGCCTCCGAAGACCTCTCCGCCTTCAACGACGAACGGCTCGCAAGGGCCGTCTTCGCCTTCCCCGTGCCGGTCGTCGCCGGCGTCGGCCACGAAACCGACGAGACGATCGTCGACTTCGTTGCCGACATGCGGGCGCCCACGCCAAGCGCTGCCGCTGCCCGCGCCACACCCGACCTCCCGGACGTCTGGCGGGCGACGCGCGTCCTGGAGCGGACGATGGCTTCCGCCGCCCGCGAAGCGCTGGCCAGCCGGGCATCGCACGCGGAGAGCCTCGTCACCCGCCTGGAACGCGCAGCCCCCGACCCGGCGGCGCAATCCCTCGCCCTCGCCCGGCTCATTCGCGACATGGCGGCCGAACTCGATCGCCGCTGCACCGCCGACCGCGCCCGCTTCGCAACCGCCTCCGCCCGGCTGACGGCGCTCGACCCGATGGCGACCCTCGCCCGCGGATTCGCCATCGTCCAGGACGCGAAGACCCGCAAGGTCGTGAACAGCACCCGCAAGGTCAAGGGCGGCGACCGGCTCTCCGTCGCGGTCAAAGACGGCGCCTTCTGGGCCGAAGTGAGTTAGGAGTACCGAGTACCGAGTCCCGAGTCCCCCGTCTCCTCATTCCTCATTCCTCATTCCTCCCTCCTCATTCCTCATTGCCGCCGAAAGCGTACCCTTACCCCCATGGCACGCGCGCCGAAAGAAGAACCCCAGCCGGCCTTCGAAGACCTCTACGCCGCCCTCGAAGAGAAGGCGCGACGGCTGGAAGCGGGCAACCTGCCGCTCGAAGAGTCGCTGAAGCTTTACGAAGAGGGCGCCGCGCTCGTCGACACCCTGCGCGACATCCTCGAATCCGCCGAGCTCCGGGTCCGGAAACTCCAGGGCCGCCTCGACGAAGACCGCATGGACCTGCGCGAAGTCGAAGCCGGGTACGGCGAGGTCGAAGACTAGCGTGACCCTCCGCATCGCCTGGCTGACCACGGGGCGGGGGCCGGGTTCGTACGGCGCCCTCGACTATGTGGTGCGCGCGATCGAACGTGGCCTCCCCGTCGAACTCGCCGTCGTCTTCCTCAACCGCGAACCCGGCGAAGCCGAGCCCACGGACCGCCTGATTGCCTACGTCCGCGACCACGGCATCCCCGTGGAGACGCTGTCCTCGGTGGCATTCCGGAAGGCGCGGGGCGGGAAGCTCTCGCGGCCGGGCGAGCCGCTCCAGCCCTGGCGGCTCGACTACGACGCCGCCGTCGCCGCGCGGCTCGCCGCACATCGCTTCGAGCTGGGCGTGATGTTTGGCTACATGCTCATCGCGACGGAGCCGCTGCACACGCGCTTCCGCTTCATCAACGACCACCCGGCGCTCCCGGACGGCCCCATCGGCACCTACCAGGAAGTGATCCGCGGACTCATTCGCACCGGCGCGACTGAGTCCGGCTGCATGATGAACGTCGTCACCGGCGACGTCGACCGCGGCCCGGCCGTCAGCTTCTGCCGCTACCCCATCCGCGACCGCGCCAACGAACCCCTCTGGGCAGCCGCCGACTACGGCGCCTCCCGCGAACAGATGGAGAAGTCACTCCTCTACCTCGACATCCGCCGCCGCGGGGTCGAACGCGAACGCCCCTTCCTCGCCGAAACCCTCCGGGCCATCGCCGACGGGAGTCTCGCCGTCCCCCCCGACCACCCCTTCGACCTAACCCCCGCCGTCGAAGCCGCCCTGCGCCCATCTCCCTGAACCCGGTCACCAGCACCGCGTCGGGCTCGCTCACGCGCACGATCAGTACCGCGAGCGTGAGCGAGCGCCGGACGCTTCCGATCGCCGCGCATCCCCCGCCCGTTTCACCCACACCCCGACACCCCCACACTCCGATACTCCGCCACCCCATAGCCAACCCCCCCGCCGCGCGTGGTATCATCGCCGACCATGGAGACCGAGAGCACCGGTTGCCCCGACTGCGGGCTCGTATTCGACCTCGACGACAACTACTGCCGCGCCTGCGGGATGTACCTCGCCGCCCTCCACGCCTCGCTCAAGCCCGTGGCCACCGAACAGGCGCCGCGCGACCTCCAGGTTGTCCGCGCGCACAACGCCGGGCTGCCGCAGCCGGTGAAGCGCATGGCCACCGCGATCGTCGTCGGGAGCGCCCTCCAGGTGGGGCTCGGCCTCGGCAAGCGCTACCTCGCCGCCCAGGGCGCCCGGAAGGCGGCGGAAGCCGTCTCCCGCGGCGGGCGCCGGGGCAGGGCGGTCCAGCCCGCCGCCGTCGTCCCAGAAGAGACCGAAGCCGTCAGCGAGACGCTCGTCATCCGCCGGGTGTGGATGAAGCGGGGCTAGGTTCAGCCCGGCGCGCGCCCGCAGCACGTTGAGATTCCAGACTGGAAGCTCAAGTCCCATCCCGTCAGAGGAGGCTCCCCATGGAAGGCCAGATGGTCGTCTTTTTCCGCAGCGAACTGCGCGACGGCGGCGACCGCGATAAGTACCGCGACGAGAACCGCAAACTGGCCGCGATGGCCGCCGCCATGCCGGGGTTCGTCTCCGCCAAGGTGTTCACCGCGGCCGACGGCGACCGCGTCACGATCGTCACCTTCAACTCCGAGGATTCGCTCCGGGGTTGGCGCGAACTGCCCGACCACGTCGCCGCACAGGAGCGTGGCCGGGACGAGTACTACCGGTCGTATTCCACCCAGGTCTGCAAGGTCGTCCGAGAATCCTGGTTTGAAGAGGAGGCCTGACGCCCCTCACCGCTTCCGCCCCATCACCAGTGTTACCACCAGCGGCCGCGTTATCGCCCCCCCGAACTCGCCGTCGATCAGCGCCCGCAACTCGCGGATCAACTCCTCCCGCTGCCCCTCCGGGAGCGCGATCATGTTCGAATACGTCCGCACGAGCAGTTCGTAGCGGGCCGCGTCGTACACCTGGTCCCAGTCGTATCTTCGCGTCGCGATCTCCGCGAACAACCCTGACTCCCGGACCGCTGCCTCGCTTGCCACGGTCACGGCGCTCCGCTCCGGCGTCGCCGGCGGGTCGCCCTCCCCGGTGATGCGTTCGTACAGCGGCAGCGACACCACGAAGAAGTCCGGCGTTTCGTCCCCCCGCACCTGCTCGTAACTGAACAGCGCCAGCACTCCGCCCGGCCGCAGCAGCCGGTGCGTTTTCGCCAGCCCAACCGCGGGGTCCACCCAGTGGAAAGCCGTCGCCGCGCAGACCACGTCGAACGCCCCCGCCGGGAGGTCCGCGTCTTCGAAGGTGCTCGTGATCACGTCGACCCCTGGGTAATCCGCGAGGTTCTCCCGCGCCCGCAAGGCCGTGTTCGGCCCCGGCTCCACCGCCGTCACTCGGCAGCCGCGCGCGGCGAATGAGCGCGTCGCCTGCCCCGTCCCGCACCCGATTTCGAGCACGCGCGGCGGCCCGCTCCCGGCGACCGCGGCCAGGATTTCGTCGAAGAGCGCCTCCGGGTACCCCGGGCGCGCCCGGTCGTAGATGTCCGCGACCGAGTCGAAGCCAGCGGCGAGAGAGCGGTCCACGGCAACTCCGGGCGGGGGCGTTCGGGAGCCGCATGATAGGCTGCGAAGGATGACGGTGCACCTGGACCGGCGGCAGCGAAACCTGATCCTCGCCCTCCTCTGCACCGCCAGCTTCGCCTCCGTCTTCAACAACCTCATCATCGCCCCCATCCTGCCGGACATCTCCGACGATTTCGGCGTGCGGGTCGCTGTGGTCGGCCTCCTGGTGACGGCGACCGCTGTGGTCGGCGGGGTCGCCGGGATCTTCGCGGGGCCGCTGATCGACCGGCTGGGGCGGCGGCCGGTGGTGGTCACGGGGATGACGCTGCTGGCCGTCGCGACCATCCTCTCCGCGCTGGCGCCGAGCTTCCTCTTCCTCGCCGGTGCGCGGGCGCTTGCGGGGCTTGGCGTGGCCTGCCTGACGCCGGCCGTCTTCGCCGCCGTCGGCGACTACTTCGAGTACAGCGAACGCGGCCGGGCGATGTCGTGGGTCATCTCCGCGAACACCATGGCCCAGATCCTCGGCGCGCCGATCGGTGCCTTCATCGGCGGGCTCGTGTCCTGGCGGCTGGCGTTCGTGCTCCTCGCGGGCCTCTCGGTCGTCTTCACCGGCCTCCTCTACTGGAAGCTCCCCCCGGATGCGCCGCGGGCCGAAGGAAGCAGTCCTTCGATGCGAGGGGCAGTGCGGACCGTCCTGCGCAGCGGCACCACGACCATGGCCATCGCCTCCACCTTCTTGAGCACCGGCTACTGGTTCCTCTTCGCCACCTACATGGGCGCCTACTATCACGACGAATTCGACATCCCGAAGTGGGCGCTCGGCGGGCTGACGATGGTCATGGGCCTCGGCGTGCTGACCGGGAGCAACGCCGGCGGACGGATCGCCGACCGCACCGGCAAGCGGCCCGTAATCCTCTGGTCGACCGCCGCCTGCGCGGCCTTCATCTTCCTGGAGACGACCGTGGCCTTCAACACCGTCGGCGCAGCGCTCTTCCTCTTCGGGTTTGCAACCGCCGCCGGGGCACGGTTCGCCAGCGCCCAGGCGATGTTGACCGAGATGGCGCCCTCGCAGCGCGGCACCGTGATGGCGCTCAACGCCTCCGGCCAGCAGTTCGGGATCGTCGCCGGGTCGGCGCTCGGCGGACTGGTGCTCGACCTCTGGGGCTACGCGGCGATCGGCCCGGCGGCGGCGCTGTTGGCCCTGGCTTCGCTCGCCACCTACGGCCTCTTCGTCCACGAAGACCGCTTCGCCCCCGCCCCGGAGCCGTCGCCGACGTAGCATCTGCGCTTCCACGCCCCCGCCGGGTTTGTCGCCGCCAACCCCGTTTGCTAGACTCCGATGATCGAGCGCGCCCGTTCGCGCGCCTCGCCACGGGGGTCCAATGGCTTACGGCACCGGCATCGCGAAGGGCATGGGGCTCACCCTCAGGACCATGTTCCGCCCCGTCGCGACCATCCAGTATCCCGAAGAGACGCGGACCATCCCCGTCTACGCGCGCACCAACCTCCTCTGGTTCGAAGAGCGCTGCACCGGCTGCAGCACCTGTGCCCAGGCCTGCCCCGACGGCTGCATCCTCGTCGCCACCAGCCAGGACGCCGAGGGCCGCCGCAACATCGACCGCTACGAAATCGACTTCCGCGTCTGCATGTACTGCGGCCTCTGCACCGAAGCCTGCCCCTACGAAGCGATCCAGCCCGGCGGCCCCCTCGACGACGCCGTCTACGTGTTCGACGAGATGTACCGCGACAAGCACGCCCTCACCCGCGTGGCGCAGAGCTTCCTCGGGCGCAACGAAAACACCTACCCGAACGGCATGAAAGCGCCGGACCCGGACGCGGACTTCCACCGGCTCTAGCACTCGCCGCCCGGTCGCGCCTGAGCTCCACGCGCGGGGCGCGTATGCTGCCGCCATGCCCGATATCGAACGCCTCGACCGCGCGGTCGCCCTTCTGCGTGAACTGGACGCGCTGAAGACGGACCTGCCGGAAACCCCGCGTGTCTGGGACCGCGCAATCGCTCGGGGCCTCGACCTTGGCCTGGCCATCACGTTGGAGCTGATCGTGGCCGGCGTCGGCTCCGTGGCCATCATGGTGATCTTCTGGGGCGGCCGCGACCCCAACGAGTTCCGTGACCCGAGCCCCGCCGAGACTGCGTTCGCCATCACGTTGCTGGTGGTCTGGCTTGGCCTGCTCGCCTGGAACGAAGTCGTCGGCTTTGGCCCCGACCGCCAGACGTTCGGCAAGCGACTCCTGGGCATCCGGGTCGTCCTCATGCACGGCGACGGCGTTCCCGGGCCCCGGAGAATGCTGGGCCGCTGGGCCACCGCGTTCTTCTCGTCGCTGCTGGTGCTGGCAGCGTGGGGGCTGGTCGCAACCCGGTTGCCCCTGTCTCTCAGAGTCCCGGCGATGCTCGCGTTCCTGGCGATCCCGGCGGCGCTCTTCTTTGGCCGCAGCGGCCGCGGGCTCCACGACCGCATCTGGGGCACCCGCCTCATCCGCCCCCGCTGAGCGCTCGCGTTTGGCCCGTTTCGCACGGGCGTATACTGGACCCATGGACAGCACGAAGGCTTCCGCGACCGTCTCCGACCACGACCGCGAATACATGCGGAGCCTCGGGCGGTGGAAGCACAAAAGTCACCAGCTTGCTCTGGCCGAACACCTGGCCCTGAGCGGCACCGAGCGGCTGGTCACCAGCGTTGCCTGGACAAGGGGCAACACGGGCCTCCCAACCTGGCGCTTCCGCACGGACGACTGCCCGGAGCGTTTCTATGAAAGGGCGAAAGAGCTTGGCCTCTATCGTCCCTGAGGAACGTGCGAAGGCGCTCAAGTTCCTCGAGTGGCTCGGGCAGGTGTTCGAACAGGCCGGTCTCGAGGCGGTCCTCATTGGGGGCCAGGCCCGAAACTTCTGGGCCGAGCCGCGCAGCACCCTCGACTATGATTTCACCACCGCCGCCGACGCCGAGGGCTTCCAGCGGCTGCGCGAGGCTCTCACTGCCCAGGGCTTCCGCATTGTCCGGGACCAGGGGCCGCTACAGCCCTCCGGCCCCGACTTCGTCCAGTTGTGGAACGAGGCAACCCGCGAGGCAATCGACCTCCAGGCCGCCAAGACCGACTTTCAGGCCGGCATCGTCGAGCGCGGCGTGCGCCTTGACCCGGCCCAGCCGCTCCGGGTCGCCACCGTGGAAGACCTCCTCGTCTTGAAGCTGATCGCGAACCGCAAGAAGGACCAGGGCGACCTCTACGACCTCGCCGCCCGGGAAGGCATCGACTGGGGCTACGTCGAACACTGGGCTGAGATCTGGGGAGTCACCGAACTCCTGGCAAGCCTTCGCGAGGCCATGGAACAGGAACGCCGCCGTATCGAAGACCTCTACCGCTAGCCATTCGTCGCCCGGCCGCCGCCGCCCCCTTCGAACCGTTCGTTCTCTCCGTCACAATCTGGTAGATTTGTCCGGCAGCTCGCCGCCCGCGCTCCTGCGCGCCCGCGGCCCCGGGGAACGGAATGGCAAGCATCACCGTCGACGGCCAGGTCATCGAAGCGCCCCCGGGGGCGCCGCTCGTTGAAGTCCTCAAGAACAACGGCTTCTACGTCTCCAGCCTCTGCTACATCGACGGCCTCAAACCGTATGCCGGCTGCCGCTCCTGCCTCGTCGACATCGAAGGCCCCCCCGGCCTCCAGCTCAGTTGCACCGCCATCGTCCAGGACGGCATGAAGGTCACCACCAGCAGCGACGAGGTGAAGGAGGCCCGCCAGGCCGTCGTCTCCCTCATCCTCGCCAACCACAGCGACCGCTGCCTCACCTGTCACCGCCGCGAACACTGCCACCCCGGCGACATCTGCCTCCGCGACGACGTCGTCACCCACCGCTGCCTCACCTGTTCGAAGAACTACCGCTGCGAACTCCAGGCCACCTGCGAAATGGTCGGCATGTCGGGCTACGAACCCTGGGTGGGCGAAGAGCGAAGCTGGTATCAGCACCCCCAACCGCCGGCCGACCGCGCGAACCCCTACATGGAGTTCGACCCCCAGATGTGCATCATCTGCACACGCTGCCAGCGGGCCTGCGAAGACAAGCGCCACACCGGCGCCATCACCCTCAGCGGCAAGGGCTGGGACACGCAGATCGCCTTCGGGGCCGGCGGCGCCATCCACGAAAGCAACTGCGACTTCAGCGGCGCCTGCATCGACGTCTGCCCCACGGCCGCCCTGATGGAGCACCCGAACAAGTGGGTCGCCAAGCCCGACACCTGGACGATGACCACCTGCGATTCCTGTGCTGTCGGCTGCAGCCTCAAGCTCGGCTCGAAGGACGGCCGTGGCGTCATCGTCCGCCCCGGCGACGCCAACCCCTTCTCCGGCGACCAGATCTGCGTCCGCGGCCGCTACCACTATGACTCGCTCAAGCCCCGTGAGCGGCTCTCGAAGCACCTCGTCCGCCGCGGCGCCATCCACGCCCCGGCCTCCCTCGCCGACGCCATAGCGGAAGCCGCCAGGGCGCTGCAGGCCGCGAAGGCGAAGGGCCGGGTCGGCGTCCTCATCGGCGGCAACCTGACCAACGAAGAAGGCTGGGCCGCAGCGAAGATCGCGGCGGCGCTCGGCGGAAACGCCGACCTCTCCTCGGGACCCGTCGTCCGCGCCGTGAAGAGCGCCCTCGAAGCCCGGCTGGGCACCTGGCGCACCACCGCCGAGATGACTCGCATCCCCAGAGCGAAGGCGCTCGTCGTCGTCGCCGACGACCTTGAAGAGAGCCACAACGTCGCCAGCATCCGGGTGAAGGACGCCGCCGTGCACCAGAAGGCAAAGGTCATCGTCATCGGCGCCGTGCGCAGCGAACTCGTCGATTTCGCCGCCTGCTGGCTCCGCAGCGAACCCGGCGAAGAAGGCCTGACCGCCGCCCGTCTGGCGGACGCCGTCGCCGGTGGCCAGCCCCACGACGACGCCATCGCCGCCGCCGCCGCCATCCTCCGCGACGCCCCCAGGGAAGAGACTCTCGTCATCTGCGCGCCAAACCCTGTGAGCGCCGCCATCGCCGGGAGCATGGCCGGCGGGGCCGCGAACCTCGCCGTCGCGCTCTTCGGGACCGCCGCCTCGGTAAACCTCGTCGTCCTCCCCACCGAGACCAACGTCAACGGCCTGCTCGACATGGGCGTGGCAGTTTCGGGCGCCGGTGACCCGCTCGCGGGCCTCACCGGCCTGCTCGTGGTGCGGGACGACCCGACCATGCGCCTCCCCGGCGCCGCCGCAGCCCTGGCCAAGATCGAGACGATCGTCGTGATCGACAACGTGCTCCACGAAACGGCGAAGCGGGCGGGCGTGGTCATCGCCGAAGCCCGCGCCTACGCCAGCCGCGGCACCTACACCACGGCCGGCTTCCGCATTCAGAAGCTCTCCCCGGCGGTGGCGCCCGAAGGCGACGCCGTCGACTGCTACAGCGCCCTCCGCAGCCTCGGCGCGGCGCTCGGCCTCGAACTGCCCGCCAACGCCGATGCGGCCCTGGGCGAAATCGCGAAGGCAAACCCCGCCTACCAGCCGGCCCACGACCTCATCCTCGGCGAAGGCGTAGCGATGGCCGTCCCGGCAAGCGGCAAAGGCACGATAGTGGCCGTGGCGGCGCCGGTGGTCGCGGGCACGGGCCTGCGCCTCGCCACCGGGCGCGACCTCTACACCGCCGCCGATGCAGCCGCGCTTCGCCACCCGGAGGCCGACAAGCTTCACCGCTACGACCGTATCCAGTTGAGCGAAGCAGACGCCGCCCGCCTCGGCATCCAGAGTGGCGACGAGGTCGAAATCGCTGCTGGTGGCACCGCCATCCGCGCCAGGGCCGACGTCAACGAACGGGTCGCGACGGGCACCGTCTACGTGTCGAGCCTGCTCCAGGGTGGCGCGGTCGTCCAATTCTTCGCCGGAGACGCGCTCCCCACGGTGGCCCTCTCCGGGGCGGCCGTCCCCGGCAGGCTGGCGGCTCAGCGGGCCTGACTCCCTTTCCCCTGGCGCCCACAAACGAAGAGGCCCGCCTGGTTGGCGGGCTTCTTCGTTGTTGCTGGCTTCGGGGCTTGCTGGAGAGGTAGGGGGTAGGGCAATCCTTGAAGCCGGACTATCTGTTGCGGCCACCGATGGCCAGGAGAAGTGCGAGCGCAGGGCCAGTGCGTCGCGTTGGCGGGACCCCGGGTTCCGGACACCGCTGGGAGCGGATCCGGGAAGGAAGTGTCGCCGCTGGCCTTTCCCGCTGGGCATAGCGCCCGGCGCGAATGTGAGCGGCGACTGCAGGAGGAAGCATGTCTTGCATCTCTCTTTCTCCTTCGACCGAGCATGAGGCCGGGACATGAAGCCACGGTGCGAGGTTCGTAAAACGTCGGCAAAATCGCGCGCCGCCGTAAGCGCTGGCTGTCCGGGACCGCTACCCGCCCGCACACACGGGGCGGTTGACCCACAGCTTGGTCACCCTCCCCAGCCCCCAGACACAGACCCGATCGGTCGCGCCAAGTGCTGGGAGGGCGTCCTTCACGTCCGCCCAGCAGTCCGTTCGGCAGTCGAACGCGGAGACCGCCCTGAGGTCGACAACCGACCGCGACCCGTCCTCGAAGACCACCGTCAGTTCCGGGCCGTTCCTCGCGGCGACGGCCACCGCCTGCCAGCCGTGCGGGATGATGGCGGATGCTTCGCCGGTAGGCTGCGCCGCCCCCGGCGCGTCAGAACATCCCGCGGCGAGGAACACGGCTGCCGCGGTCACCCCGGCGAGCACGACCCCTCGCACGACCCGCCGTCCCGCGCTCAACGGACACTCAGCGCCAGGTCCTGGGAGGCCGGAAGCGTCGCACCGGGGAACGCCCCCGGGCTGATCGGCGGGAAGTCGTGGGCGAAGACCCCGGACGCGCCCGGCATCGTCCAGACGTGCAGGTTCCACGCCGTGGTCTTCGAAAAGACGCCGCGGCAGGACGCAGCGTCGGGCTTTACGCTCACCGCGTTCGCGGTGAAGCAGAGGTTCTCGTGACGATGCCACACGTCCAGCGGCCCAAAGAAAGATGGCGGCAGTTCCGTCACCTTTTCGCTGGTGAACATGAACCCGAGCAGCTTCCAGGTCCCGTCGAGGCGCTTGGAGTAGAGGAGGATCTCGGGGCGCTCAGGGTCGCCGAGGACGCCGTCGCTGTTGTAGCTGAGGTTGACGAAGTGGGCGGCGATGTCGGGCAGGTCCTGCGTGATCTGGATGTAGCCCGACGCCAGAGCGACGCGGATGGCTGCGAACTTAGCCGCCGATTCCTCGACCCGGGCGTAGAAGGCGGCTGCGGCTGCCAGTTGCTCCGGCGTCACCGGGACCTCGGTGCCGTGGGTGTGGGCGTTGCCTTCGCCCATCGCTTCCGCGGCAGTGGTCTCAGTGTGGGGATGCTCGGCGTCCGCGGCGGCGAGCGGGGCGTCCGCCGTCCCGGGCAGGGCGGCGAGCGTGTCGTGCCCATGGTCCCCGGCGGCTTCGAGCACCTGGTGGTCGTGGTTGTCGCTCTCCGCCCTGCTTGCGACAAGGATCGCCGCGCCGACCGCGAGCCCCATCACCGGCAGCGTGCCTGCGCGGAGACCCCACGCCAGCCGGCCGTCGCCGCCAAGCCGGTGGTCGTGCATCCAGGCCGTGGCCATCCCCATCACCGCCGCGGCCGTGAGCGCGATCCCGGCAACGATCAGGGCGTGGCCGGGGTTCGAAAGCGTGAACACGCCTTCACGCGCCGCGAGGGTCGCGTCGCTCGAATGGAGATAGACGTCCCACGCCAGGCCGGCGACGTGAAGGACGACGCCCGCAAAGGCGGCCGCCCAGAGAATGCGGTATTTCATGGCTCCTCCGAAAGCGCCGCGCGGGCGGGGGCGTGACGCGGATGGTACCCGTTCTACGGCCACGCGCGCTATGAGGATTGCCGCGAACCCTACGACCGCGGGAGACCAAGACCCCGCGTCGCGACGATGTTTCGCTGCACCTCCGACGTCCCGCCGGCGATGGTCCGGGACACCGCCCCGAGGTACCCGCCCCTCGCCGTCGAGGCGAGCTTCGCCGTCTCCCTGCTGGCCCCGCCGTCCATCCCCAGCAGCTTCATCGCCGTGGACATCATCCGCTGCGACCACTCCGTCCCGAAGATCTTCGCGCTCGATGCCTCGGCGTTCGGGACGAGCCCGGCGCTTTGCATCCACGCGACCCGGTAGCACATCAACCGGCCGACCTCGAGTTCGATCGCGAGTTCCGCCAGTTCCGCCCGGACCGCGCGCCCCAGGCTGCCATTCGCCGCCCGCTCCCGGGCCGCGGCGAGGACGTCGTGGAAGATGTACTCAAGGTCGATGAGCCGTTCGATGCCGGAGCGTTCGAAGTCGAGGTGCTCGGCGAGGATGTACCAGCCGTGGTTCTCGTCGCCCACCCGCCGGTGGACCGGCACCCTCACTTCGTCGAAGAACACCTCGTTGAAGTGGTGCCCCCCGGTCATGTCGACCAGTGGCCGGATGGTGATGCCGGGGCTGTCGAGGTCCACCATCAGGCAGCTGATCCCGCGATGCTTCGGCGCCGCCGGGTCGGTCCGGACCACGAGCCAGACCGCGTCCGAGAGGTGGGCGTTCGACGTCCAGATCTTCTGCCCCGTGACCACGTATTCGTCGCCATCGCGCACAGCCCGGGTGGCCGCGGCGGCGAGGTCGGAGCCGGCCCCCGGTTCGGACAGCCCGAGGGCGAAGCTGACGTCGGCGTTGACGATCCGCGAGAGCCATTCCCGCTTCTGTGCTTCCGTGCCGTGGCGGATCAGCGACGGCCCCACCTGGCGTTCAGCCACGAAATGGTGCGCGCGGGGCGCATTCGCGAGGATCATCTCCTCCGTGTAAATCATCTGCTCGAGGGCGCCGAGACCCTGTCCGCCATATTCCTTCGGCCATGCAAGGCCGATCCAGCCCCGGGCGGCGAGCTTCTTGCTGAACTCGCGGTCGACGCCGCCGGTGCCGCGATCCGCCCCCACTTCCCGGGCGAGGAAGGCCTTCAGGTCGGTGCGAAATTCCTGCTGTGCCGGCGTGAATTCGAAGCGCATCTGGTGCCACTCCCATGGTCGGTCTCGTCGGCCTACAGCCTATGCCGCGCGCGGGCGGATTGCACCCGGGCGGCGTGCCGTTTGCGGGGCCAGCGCCAACCGCTGAGAATGCGCCCAACAAGGCACGGGAGCGAAACCATGGACGTGGCCCCAGGATCGGCGGGATTCGACGCCGAGCGGCTCGAACGGATCACCGGACACCTCAACCGGAACTACATCGAACCGGGGAAGATCACCGGCTGCCAGGTACTGGTCGCGCGCCACGGGCACACCGCCTACTTCCGCTCGTTCGGCCTCATGGACCGCGAACGGGACGCCCCCATGCGCGACGACACCATCTTCCGCATCTATTCAATGTCCAAGCCGATCACCTCCGTCGCCTTGATGTCCCTCTACGAACAGGGCCACTTCCAACTGAACGACCCCGTCTCCCGCGTCATCCCCGAATGGCGCGAACAGCGCGTCTGGGTGTCCGGCGACGGCGAGTCGATGCAGACGGCGGCGCCCGACCGCCCGATGACCTTCCGCCACGTGCTCAGCCACACCGGGGGCCTGACCTACGGCGCCACCAGCCACCCCGTCGACAGGGCGTATCGCCACGTTGGCGTCCGCCGCGACCAGGGCGAGACCCTCCGCACGTTCGTCGAAAAGCTGGCGAAGGTGCCCCTCCAGTACCAGCCCGGCGACCGCTGGATGTATTCGTATTCGACCGATGTCTGCGGCTACCTGGTGGAAGCAATCTCCGGCAAGCCCTTTGACCAGTACCTCCAGGAGACAATCTTCGACCCGCTCGGGATGAAGGACACCTCGTTCTCGATCGCCCCCGGGAAGGTGGACCGCTTCGCCGCCAACTACCAGCGCGAGCCCGACAAGTCGCTGCGGCTGATCGATGACCCCCAGCACAGCACCTACCTCGGCACCCCCGCCTTCCTCTCCGGCGGCGGCGGCCTCACCAGCACCACGGCCGACTACCTCCGGTTCTGCGAAATGCTCCGCCGCGGCGGCGAACTCGATGGCGCCCGCATCCTCGGCTCGCGCACGCTCGACCTGATGACGAAGAACCACCTCCTCGGCGGCAAGGACCTCTCGAGCATGGCCGTCGGCGCCTTCTCCGAAACCGCCTACGAAGGCGTCGGCTTCGGCCTCGGCTTCGCCATGACCCTGGACGAGGTCGATGCCGGCTCCCTCGGCGCAGGCGACTACTACTGGGGCGGCGCCGCCTCCACCATCTTCTGGGTCGACCCGAAGGAGGACATGATCGCCATCTTCATGACCCAGTTGATGCCCTCCGCCACCTTCAACTTCCGCGGCCAGCTCAAGAACATCATCTACTCGGCGATGGCGGATTGAGCGGAGTGACCGCCACCCACCCGATCGAGGACGACACCTTCCGTGGCATCCTCGCCTCCCTCGCCGAGGCTCCCGCCCGGGTCGAGGCGCTGGTCCGGGCCGTCCCTCGCGACCGCTGGGAAGAGGTCATCCACACCGGCGACGGCGCCTGGTCACGACGCCAGCTCCTCGCCCACATGGCCGCCAACGACCTCCGCCAGCTCGTCCGCATCCGGATCGGCGCCGGGATACCCGAACCCGGCGATGACCTCGCCCACGCCGCCGACCTCGAAGTCCACGATTGGAACCGGGCGCGTGTCGCCGAACGTGCCGGCAACGACACCGAGGAGCTGCTCGCCGAGATGCGGGCCAACCGCGCGACCCTCATCGCCCTCCTCCGCAGCCTCACCGCCGCCCAGCGCGCCCGGCCCATGCCCTTCCGCGGCGAACCGACGCCGCTCGCCGAGATGGTGCCCATCCTCATCGGCCACCTCGACCAGCACGCGCAGGAACTCGTCGCCGCCTTCGCCGAAGTAGCGCCCAGCGGGCATCGTCGCCGTCAGGTGGCGCGCAGCACGTCCGTCAGTTCCGCGGTCAGGCGTTCGACCAGGTCCGGGCGACCGTGGAACGCGGCGGGGGTACTCTGGAACATCTCGACCAGCCAGTCGCCGCCGTGCATTGCCGCGACCAGCGTCTGGATCGCGTTCAGCTCGGGGCGAAGGTCGACCCCGCCCGGCGGGACCATCCCGGCGACGGCGCGGAGGAGCATCGCCCCGGGGCCGAGCGGTCGCACTTCAACCACCTTCGCCACGTAGGCCGGGGTGGGGTGGTTCGCGAAGATCTCCGCGAGGTGGGACACGATTTCGGCCCTGCTGTCGACCTGGCTCCCATCGAACCCAACGATACTGCCGCCCTCGGCGAACAGCGCCCCATACGCCGCCGCATCTCGCGCGTTCCAGTAGTCGATGACGCGGCGGTAAAGGGCTGCGGCTTCGCGGCCGTCGGCAAAGAGCTGCTCGGCCATCGGTTCAGTCACGGTGGCCCCTCTCAGGCGGCGGCGGCGTCCGCGCGCCGCATCGATCGCGACGCCATCCAGCCGATCGCCACGATGGCCATGCAGCCCAGCGCCAGGACGATCATCGTGCCCCGTTCGCCAACCGCGTCGGCGACTGCCCCCGCGGGGAAGCCGACCGCCATCTGCAGTCCGAAGGCCGTCATCGTCAGCGACATCACCCGGCCGAAGAACGCCGGGTCGGTCCTCTGCATCAGGTTCACCTGGTTGCACATCTGGAATCCGCTCGAAGACGCACCGACCAGCGCCGCCCCAACCAGCGCAAGCTGGAAGTTCGGGGCCAGCGCCATGAGGATGACGCTCACGCCGGTCGCCGCCCCGCAGACGAACATGAGGTCCGAGGCACGGGCGCCGACGCCGTTCCTGGTCAGGATTACCGTGAGGATGATCCCGCCGACAGCCGAGGCGCCATACATGATGCCGACCCGGTTCGTTGGCTGCCCCAGCTCATTTTCGAGGAAGCCGGGCATGAGCATCTGGTAGGAAAACGCGGTCATGACGACGCCGGCGAACATCAGCATCATCAGGCGCACTTCGCGGGCGTCCCACGTGTAGCGCAGCCCGATCTTCAGGTCGCCAAAGACAGACACCTTGTTTTCGCCGCCTCGCGCCTGCGTCGGCTCCATCAGGAAGAGCAACCCCAGGGCCATGATGAACAGGCTCGACATCGCGAGGTACGTCCCGCCGATGCCCATCGCCGCCCAGGCGATCATCCCGCCGGCGGCCAGCGGCCCGACGATGCGTGTGGCGTTCATCATCAGTTGCTGCAGCGCCACCCCGTTCGCCAGCGCCGGCCCCTGGAGCAGGTCACCCACCCACGCCTGCCTCGCCGGCATCAGCATCGCGAAGGTGACGCCCATAAGGGTGGTCATCCCAAACAGGATCCAGATGTTCAGGACGTCGAAGACAAACAGCAGCCCGATCGTGAAGAAGATCGTCCCCACGCAAGCCTGCCCGAACATGAGCAGCATGCGCTTCGAGTGGCGGTCACTCAGCGCACCGCCGATGGGACCGAGCAGAAGCATGGGGATTCCCCAGCCCATGGAAACGAGCCCCACGGAGCTGTTCCGGCCGGTCAGGTCGAACGACAGGACACCCTGGACCACCTGCATCATCCCGAACCCGAGCATGGTGGTGACGTTGCCGAGGAAGAGCAGGCGGAACTGCGGGTTGGCCAGGGCCGAAGCGGCGCGATCCTGCGCCAGCTTTTCCACAGGCGCGGCCCCCGCTCGGCCGGCAGCGGTTCGAGGGTAACGGATGGCGGCCCCTCCGGCGCAAAAGGTTCGGCCGGGGCTTACGTTTCGCCTTAGCCGTACGATTTCATCCTACACGACCGTCGCCCCGGCAGCGTTACCGTGTGCTCCAGTTGACCCGTCACCTGCCTGGTCTTCCGGCCCGGCCCGGGCCGGGCTGGGTGGTGGGAGCGTCGGGCAGGTGTCCGTTGCGGATCTCCTGCACGAGCGTCCTGATTGCCCAGCTCACGAGGGAACCGGAATCTGCCCCGGCGATCCCGAACTCTTCCCGCATTCGCAGCCACGTCTGCACCGAAACCAGGGTCCGCACGAGCGCGGCGACGCGACGTCGATCTCGCGCGTCGAGTTCGGGAAGCGAGCGAGCGACCGCCTCTACGAGCTCCTCGGAGCGCCGGCGGCTCCCCTGGGAAAACCGTCGAGGGTCGGCGTTCAGCACCGCCTCCGCGGTGGCCTCAACCGCGTGATCGTCCGTGGCCTGAAAGGCAGCCTCAGCCCAGGCGACCCACTCTTCGATAGACGCTGGCATGTTCGAACCGTGACGAGCGGCGACCTTCTGCTCGACCCGATCGGCGAGCCCGTCGACGAGGGCCGTACGGTCTGGAAAGTGCCGGTACACGGTGGGTTGGGACACGCCGGCCCGTTCGGCGATCTGTTTCGTCAAGACTTCATCGACCCGGTGGTCGGCAAGGAGCTCGGTCAGCGCGTCAAGGATCAGGTCGCGGGTTCGGTTCGCCTGGCTCTCGCGAAGGGGCGAAGAGTACTTGCGTCCGGTCTGATCGTCGCTGGACAAGGGGCGGCCTCCGGTCTCCGGCGCCAGTGTACAGCCTCGAAGATAAATAGAGAAGACGCTATTGACAATAGTCTTCTCTCGCCAATATTATTCCCGTGCTCGCCAGGCAAGCGCCGGCGAGAGGAGGAACCGCAATGACCACACCAACCGCATCAGCCAATACGTGGAAGGCTCCAGGGCCCGGTCTCTGGGAGCGGGACGCTGCCCACCAGGAGCGACCCTTCAGCACCCTGTGGCTGGAGGCTGCGCTCCCCGCCGCCCGCCGGGGCTCCGGCGAGGCTTTCGAGCGTTTCGGCCTGCCTTTCAGGAGTTTCGAGGCCGTCGATGTGAACGGCTGGTTTTTCGTCACCTTCTCGCCGGTGGCGGAAGAGGAATTCCCGGGGCGGATGGCCGCGGCGGAAAGCGCGCTCGACAGCCGCCCCTGGCGCGCAATCGCGGACGAGTGGACGGGCTCGGTACGCGGCCAACTCCTTCAGCGCAACCGTGAACTGCAGACGGCCGAACCGGGCGAGCTCGACGACAGCGGGCTTGCCGCACACCTCGCCTCGGCGCTGGAGCTGTTCCACGATGGAGGCACGCGCCACTTCCTGCAGGCCGTTGCGCACTGGGTGGGTGTTGGCCTGCTCGCCAATGAGGCCGCGACGCTAACAGGCTGGCCACCCGAGCGAGTCATCCAGGCGCTCGCAGGCGGATCCCCCACCTCGCTCGCGCCGCTGGGTGGCCTGCGCCGGATCGCTGAGGCCATCGCTTTGGACCCGCGGGCGTCCGCGATTCTCGCCGGGGACGACGAGCCGCGCGCTGCGCTGGGCCACCTGCGTGCCTGTTCTCCAATGATTGCGGAGGCGCTGGACGACTATCTCGACGAGCACGGTTGGCAGGTTTTCACCGGGTTCGATTTCACGCATGAGGCCCTGTTCGAGTTGCCGGGGCTCTTTCTCGCCACCATCAGGAGCGTTTCGGGACCCGGTGTGCGTAACGGTGACGAGCTGGCCAAACTGCGAGCGGCCGTTGCTCCCGCCGATCGTGCGCGTTTCGAAGTGATGCTGGATGACGCCCTTGCCGTCTACGGCCTCCGCGACGACGACTCGGGCATCAGCATCCAGCGGCCGCTCGGTCTTGTGCGGCGCGCCGTGCTCGAGGCCGGCCGCAGGCTCGCCGCGCGCGGTGCGGTCGACGATCGCGATGATGCCTTCGACGCCACCGCGGCCGAACTCGTCGCGCTCCTCAGCGGAGAGGAGCACTGCCCCACCGCCGATGAACTCTCTCGCCGCGCGGCCCGGCGACGGCCGCCGTTCGCGGTCCCGCCGCGCCGCCTTGGCGATGACGAACCGCCGCCAGAAGAGGAGTTGCCGCCGGCCATGGCGATGATCGTGGGCGCACTCTTCACCTCCCTGGCGCTCGAGGATACGGGTGAGACCGAGCAGGACGTGGCTGGACTCCTTCGAGGCGCCCCCGCGAGCCCCGGAGTCTACGAGGGGCGGGCGCGGCTGATCCGCGGCCCGCAGGATTTCGAGCGGCTGGAGCAGGGCGATGTCCTCGTTGTTGGTATCACCACGCCGGCCTACAACGTCGTCTTGCCGCTGCTCGGCGCCGTCGTCACCGACCGTGGCGGCGTGCTCTCCCACCCCGCCATCGTCGCCCGCGAGTTCGGCATCCCGGCCGTCGTCGGCACCGGGAGCGCGACCGCGACGATCCCCGATGGCACGAGGGTTCGCGTCGACGGCACGCTGGGCACGGTTTCGTTGCTCGGCTGAAGGCCCGGGCGTCTGCCCCCCCAACCAGCTTCACCACCACACACAAGGAGCCGAACAATGACCAGCGCCACCACCACACGAGCGCACGCGGCCGATCCGGGAGTCCCAGCGAGGGCCCGCCGCCTCCCGTTCCAGAAGATAGCGGGAATCGCGGGCCTGCTGGCTATCGCCGTCGGCATGACGCAGATGGTGTTCGTCGGCGACACACCTGGGCTCGGCGCGTCCGCCACCGAAGTCGCCGGCTACTTCGCGGCCAACGGCACCGCCCACAGGATCGGCGTCGTCCTGCCAGCCCTCTTGGGGATCCCAATTGCCCTGTACATGGTCGGCGTCCACCGCACCCTCGCGGCGGCGGACCGCACCCTCCAAACGTCCTGGTCTACCCTCTTCCTTTACGGCGCTCTCATGATGTCGGCCACCGCTGGTGCCGCCGAGGGCGCGTTCGCCGTCCTCGCGCTCCGCGAAGGCGCCGGCCTCGCCCCCGAGACGCTGCGCGCGCTCAACGACGGCAGTCAGATCGCCAGCGCCACCCTCGGGGTCTGGATAGCTGTCGCGGTCGGCAGCGTCGCCGCGGCCACGTTCCAACACCACCTCCGGCCGGCCTGGTACGGATGGCTGTGCATCCTCGCGGCTGCTCTCGGCGTGCTTTCGGTGGTCGACACCGTGAGCACTTCGAGTGGCGGCATCTTCGCGGACCTCGGGTTCTTCGGTGGCGTCATCGTCTGGGTGACTGCTAGCAGCATCCTCATGCTGCGCGACAAGGAATGACGGCTGCAGCAGGGCTGGTCCGTTTGTAGTGCGGGTCCCTGGCTGCGGCGTGAGATCGTGTGGACGGCCGCTGGGGAGTCGTGCGCACCGACCCAGCAATCCGGAACCCGCGGGGCCGACTGACGTTTGCGATCGCCACGCCGGCGACCAACGCCGACCGGACATTGGGGCCGGTCGCATGACCCCGCCGGGGTCGGGGCTGGAGGTGGTGGTAGGCCACTCTCACATTGCTTCGAACACTCTGCGAAGGTTCGGTTTCGAACCCGGCGCGGCTGCTTCTCCGATGAAGAAGCGCCCGGAGATCCTCCTTGCGCGGTTCCGAAGGGCCCCCGGACGCAAAGCCAGGGTGCGTCCGAACGGCTCCCCGCCACCGCGATCCTAAGGTTGAGGGTAGTCCCCCCAGTGCAGCTCGAACAGGTGGACAGGCTCCTCCATCCCTTTGAGCATCATGCTGCCTCGATCGGAGAACAGAAATCCCTTGCCGCTTGCTAGCTCTCGAACGACGTTCGCGACCAACACCTCGCCGCCTCGAGCCTGGTGCGCGACCCGCGCGGCAGCGATCACGGAAGTTCCGAAGAAGTCGTTGTTTTCGCTCACTGGCTCACCGGCGTTCAGCCCGATTCGGATCTTCAACGGCTCCCCTTGTCGGTCCGAGAACGAGCGCTGCAGGTCGGCGGCCCACTCCAATGCATCCTGCGCAGAGTCGAAGCAGGCCATGAAGCCGTCGCCTTGAGACTTAACAACCGAACCGCCATACCGGTGAATTGCATCCATGGTCAGCCGCTCATGGTCCCGAAGAAGGGAGCGGCCCTCGCGGTCCCCCAGCCGTTCCATCATCTCCGTATGATTCTCGATGTCGGTGAATGCGATTATCTTCAGAAATCCCCGGGACTGAGACCGGGCCTTGGGAATCGGGTCCTGTCTGCCATCCAGGAAATCCACAACCGTGTCGAGGACTTCGGCGAGCATGCCCCCGAGCGGAGCAGACTCAACCATTGCGAGTTGTGCCTGCGAAATCCCGGCGGCTATGGAGGCTACATGCTGCGCGCTGACGAGCAGATTGGTGCGTGCCTGGAGAACGAGCGTTGGGGCCTGGATTTTGTCGAGAGCCGCGGTTGCGTTGAATGCTGACATCGCCCGAAGCCATTGAGGCAGGACGGCGGTAGGGGTGTCGCGGAGGAGGGCCTCACGCAGGCTCGCCTGCTGTGGCGGAGGTACTCCCAGCAGCGACAAGAGGGTAGTGACGAAAAGCCCGAAATCAGCGGCCGCGAGCCCCAGCATGTTCGCCAGCGGGGAGTGCTCCTCGGTCACACGGAAGTCGATGCACGGGTTAGCGAGCACGAGTCTGGTCACCAGCGCGGGGCAGTGGGCCGCGAATGCCGCTGCGGGGGCTGCGCTCGGCCCCCAGGCGTACACATCGATCCCATCTCCGCCCAACTCGCGTGCGATTGCCTCCAAGTACGAGACTTGCGCCTCCTGGGACATGTCTACGGGCCCTGGGCGAGAGAGGCCCGTGCCGGGGAAGTCGAAATTGATGACGGTCCTCCGGCTTCCGAGACGAGAAACAAAACCCACGCTTCCCATCGCCAGCGTGGTGCTGCTGAGCCCGAGGTTCTCAACCACTAACAAGGGCCGACCGATGCCTCGCGAAGTGAACGCCACCCGGACACCCTGTTCCGTCGTCGCGTAGCGAACTTGAAAAGCGGTCACGGCGCCACCTTGGCGCGCGCGCGTGCCTGATCGGATCGGCGTGCTCGAGCACAAGAGCTGGATCGCGAAGCCATAGTCCTCACCGCCGGGGGTAGACAAGCACATTGTATGGCCGATGACAAGAGGGTGTGGGGCCCGCCGAGGGAACGGGCGCGGGACTGCCCCTCCAGTCGCTACGGCGAGCCCAGACGGCTGGGCCAGATGCTTCGCGGCAGGCAGCCGATGGCTTCGCTGGTGGATTTCTCCTTCCCGACTCCCTAGGATGACACGCACGCATGGCGTGCTCAGAATCGGTCTCGGCCTGGACCTATCAGGCCGGGGAGGGGTTGACCAATGGCTGAATTCGACAACGGGCTGCTGGTGATCAATGGCGTTGGTAACCACCCTCCGACACAGACGCTTGAAGCGATTGTGGAACCGCTGCTCGCCCGGATGCGGGCGGAAGGCGTCCTTGTCGACTCTTTTGCGAGGGAACTCGGAGAGAAGGACCAGCCGGGTGGCGTCTTCGACGCCATCGAGGTCAAGTATCAACCCAAGCCCCCCGCAGAAGAGATGCGCCGTCTCCTCATCGTGGAGGGAAGGTGGCAGGGTCTTTATCGCAGAGCGGACGCGCCCCAGATGTCGGCGTGGATATACGCGCGGCAGACGGGCATGGTCTGGGAGGTCGTGCGTTACCTCTCAAGATCGTTCGGGGGCTTACTGCTTTCGACGGTGTTCGCTGCGCTCTGCATATCCGCGGCGGCCCTTGCCGGCTGGGACCCATCATCGAGATGGATGGCTGGCGTCATCCTTGCCGCGGCTGTCGGAGTGGGTGTGGGAGCGGTCTCCCTGGAACCGGCTGACCCCTCCCCGCAGGGCGAACAGGAGAAGGACACAAGGCGTCTGCGGCGAGCGAAGGCGGCGGTGCCCAATTTTCTGTCGCTGTCGTTTCCCTCGCCGGCCGCCTCAGCCCTTTTCCTTCCGGTCTTCGTCGGCCTGCTTGTCCTTGCGATTCAGGCGATTGACGGTTCGGACACGCGCCCGGCATGGCTCTTGTTGAGCGCCCTCGGCGTCGCGCTGGGAACCTCGTTTCACGCGGATGTTGATGTTGGAGGGATCTGGACGACGCGAACACAAGGCGTCCGGAGCTTCTTCGCGGCCCTCGTCGAGATGATTGTTTCGGCTTCGCTTTTCCTAGTGTACACGACAATGCGGGTCGCAATCGTGGCGGCGGCGGCGATGGCGATCGTCGTGTTCTTGGTGGTGACGCCGCTCATCCGCCTGCTCGCCTCGGTGCCGTTCACTTCCAAGCTCAGATGGTGGCTGTTTTCAAAGTTTGAGACAGCTCTCTTCACCGGCGGCTTCGCGGACATGGAGTCGGTCCTGAACAATCATGTTTCGGCGGCTGCCATGCGGACGCGGTTGCGGAAGGCGCTATCGGAGACGAGATCTGGAGTACGGAAGGAAGGCGTGATCACGGTGGTTGTGCACTCTGGTGGTGCGCCCCTCGCGTGGGACCTCTTGAGTTCAGACGCTCTGGGGAGCGAATTGGCTGTGGACGGAACAGGGCATCGGTTCAAACTTGTAACGGTCGGGGCCGCTCTCAATTGGGCGCGCCGCGGCTTAAACGACCGTCGGGCCACACGCATTGATCGCCCCCTCGTGAGCGGCGGCCCGGCCCTGGACCACAAGACCGCGTGGCTGAACATCTACTCTGCCTGGGACCCCACGCCCCATGGTCCGCTTACGGAGAGCGAGTGGCCATCGCCATGGAAATCGATGTTCCCGCACGAAGTCCCTCCACATGGTCTAAACCTTCAAGTCCGCAACCTGGGCGCACCGGTCCGCGAAGAACACCAGGAGTACTGGGCAAACCAGGAGCAGGTGGTGCCAATCTTGGGCTGGGCCATTGACGAGGAAATAGAGTGGTCCGAGCGGAACTCAAGACCAGAGTGGCGCACACATTGGGCGGCAGTCAGAGCGGCTCTGGTTTCGACGCTTGTGCGCGTGAGACTCGTCCTCGTCACGTGCATCATTTGGGTCTTTATGTCGCTCTTGACTACGGGCGGCGACGCGTTTCAATTCGTGCTGATAGCTCCGGACAATATTCCCGTGATAAACGACGTCCAAGTGTTCGGGATCTCTCAGAAGGAAGCCCTGTGCGCCGACAATACTTACGGCTTCGACAATGGCAACGTCTCGACATCCTGCCAACTCGTGCAGCGAAATGACAAGGATGGCAAAGTTCAACAAGCGCTTGAGTACTTAAGTGAACACGATAGGGATGGAAGCATAGTCGCGGTCGCGGGAACGCTCGTGCTGGCCTACCTGGTGATGAACCTCTACACGACTCTGTTCTGGAGCCAGTTGGCTCGAGGCCCGTTGCCATTCGGCGCCAGGGGACCGACCGATACCAGAGACAACCATCGCTTTCCGTGGATACTCACGCCCGCAGTTGTGATCGTCGTCCCGTTCGTCCTGTCGTTGGCCGTTCTTGCCTTCACCTTACCCTTGTGGAGCAAGGTTAGCTTCATCGCCGGGACAACCTTGGTTGGGTTCTGCGAGTGCGGCTGGCTATGGGCATCGGTGAAGGCAGCCAAGACCAAGGACGATCCAGGAAAGTGGCGGGCGTACCGACGGCCACTCGGTCGCGCCCTCCCGCAACGTGGCTCGCGGACACGGGCCAGTCCGGCGCCGTAAAGTCGTAACGGGCAGTCGGAACCCTCGCTCCGCTAGCTGCAGGTCAGTCGAATGAGGCTGGCCGCATTACCGTCGCCTGAGCTACTCAGCTTCCGTAATCAGGTCCCTAGAAGCCGCGACGCTTGGGATCGGTCGCCGCCTGGTTGAATTGGCTGGTAGCGCATAGGGGATTCGAACCCCTGATCTCCGCCTTGAAAGGGCGGCGTCCTGGGCCTCTAGACGAATGCGCCACGGAGAGATAAGCCTATCACGGGTTCCGCTGTTGGCCCAACCACCGCGCCGGTCGGAGCGATCCGGTGGCACTGCGGAGAAGAGCGGCTCCCGCTCAGAGCCCCTGGTTGAAGTCGGCGAACTGGAAATACTGGTTGAGGCCCGCCAGCCGCCCTGTCATCAGCAGCACCCCAACGCCGATCAGCATCAGCCCGCTCGCGACTTCGATGAACGGCGCGTAGGGCTGGATTCGCTTCAGGAACCGCGTCGTGTCCCCGAGCGCGAGGCCCGCGATGAGGAAAGGGATGCTCAGCCCGGCGGAGTAGGCGACGAGCAGATAGACGGCTTGGAGAGCGTCGCCCTGGGAGAGCCCAAGCGTCAGGATGCTCCCGAGGATGGGGCCGACACACGGGGTCCAGCCGAGGGCGAAAGCGCCCCCAACCAGGGCCGAGCGCGTGTAGCCCACCTGCCGGTTGCGGCCGAGATCGACTTCGAAGGTGCGGGAAAGGAAGGGCAGCGAGATGTAGCCGGCGAACTTCAGCCACGCGAACCCAAGCACCCCCGCCAGCTGCAACAGCCTCGCGCGGTCACCCTGGAGGCTGGCGAGCTCGACCAGGAGGAGGAACACCAGCGTCAGCCCGAGGAGCAGCAGCGCCGAGCGCATCGGTGAGCGGCGCCCGTAGGCGGGCATCAGGACGACGCCCATGATCACGAGGACGACCCCGGCTATCTGTTCGAATTCGCGCTGTTGGTCTTTGACGAAATACGAACCGAGGAGGCCGACGCTCGCGCCGAGGAGGATGAAGACGAATGAGAGCCCCCCGACGAAGGCGAGTGCGTGGGTGAAGGTCAGGCGGCGGTCGGCGACGACCTGCCCGCGGACCACGCTCGCGCCCGAAAGGTGGGTCATGTAGATGGGCACCAGCGGCAGAACGCAGGGAGAGACGAACGAGAGCACCCCCGCGGAGAACGCCAGGAGCGGGCCGCCCGGGCCGCTCAGGTCGAAGCTGTCGCCGCTGAGCGGGCCGATACCGAAGGCGACGACGGGCGCGAGCGCGAGCAGCGCGAAGACCAGGTAGAGCGCGGCGCGCCCGCCCATGCGGCCGGAGAAGGCGGCGCGCGTCGTCATCGTTGCGTCCCCACTGGAGGCCTATGGTACGACGGCGGCGCGCAGAGGGCATAAAGATGCGCTAACGAGCGGGACTCGCGACGGCGGGTCCAGCGGCTTCTTCCCTCGATTCGACCGGTTCGAGCGCGCCCGGGGGCAGGGGCGAAGGCAGCCGAACCAACCAGAGCCGCTTGCGCCCCAGCCATCTCGTCGCGAGCGTGCCCTCTATTGTCGCCTCCCCAGCCTCGACGCGGACAGCGCGCCCTCTGCCGCCGAAGTAGTGCAGGAGGAGATTCCCATTCCCGCTGACCACCCGGCTAACGACGAGGACAGGTCCCTCGTTCTCGGGGCTGAGGTCGACGATGGCCAGGACGCTGCCGTCTTCGGCGCGAAGGGTCGCGGGTACCACGGCTCAGCTCCTTCAGACGAGAACGGCGTCCGCCTCCGCCGGTTCAGAGGCCGGGAACCGCAGCCCCGGCGGTTCCCGGCCTGTCGAACGGTTCTGTTCGTTGGCGATGAAGTCATCGCCGGAGGCCGAATTCCGGAAGATGCGGACCGCGCCGCAATCGCGGCAGCGGCCGGGGCTGGTCGGGCCGCGCGGCTCCTCGATCCGCCACCGGTGGGCGTGAGCGAGGGCCGCGACTTCGGGGCCGGCCGGGCGGAGCTGCAGTGCTGGTTTCATGGCTCCCCTCCTCCCGGGGGATGGGCCGTGTCCTCCACGGCGCCGTGGACTTGACCCTCAATCGGTGAGGTCCTTCGGGAACTTGTTCGCCTGGACGTGTACTTCCAGCTCCCGGGTGAGGAGCTTGACGGCCTCGCTGTCCATGTCGCGAAGGCGTTCGAAAACGTGGCGGCAACCCTGGCAGGCGACTTCGCCCGCGTAGCTCCGGTTGTGCCACTGCGCGTCCAGCCGGACCGAAAGGGTGTGAATGAGGTCGTGGTTGGTGTTGTCGACCACCGAATCCTGGTCGAGCCTGGTGACCGCCCCGATCCCTGCCATCTCAGATCTCCGTCTCTTCTGCCTCCCCGCGCCGGGCCGCCCGGGGTATCGAGCATGGTCGCTTCCGCCGGGCCTTGCGCGGGTCGAATGGGACCGAAAACACAGGTCGATGGTCGCGACATCCGGTCGCCTGTCACCAGCGGCAGGCGCGCGCATGTCCTAGCGGAAGGGGTTCGCCTCGCCCTCGCCGGAAGGGGGCAGCGCCGGTGCCTCGAGCCCGAGGAGCCGCAGCCTGGCCGCGTCATAGCGTTCCTTGGCGCGGGCTTCGCGGTTGAGCAGTCCCTTCAATTGGTCGGGCCGTGGCCGCTCGCCTTCGAGAAAGACGCGGTGGAGGTGGTCGAGTTGCTTTCTCCAGTCTTCCCACGCCTGGCGGTAGGCTTGGACGGTCGCTTCATCGGCGAACGGCATCCGGGGTTCCTCCTCCGGGAGAGTTCGACTGCGGGCAAGATTCGTCACAAGGACGCATTCGCCCGCCGCCGCAAGTGCCGGAAAACGTCCGAGCAGGGACTGGCCCTGCTCGGAAGAAGCGACGATGGTAGCGCATAGGGGATTCGAACCCCTGATCTCCGCCTTGAGAGGGCGGTGTCCTGGGCCGCTAGACGAATGCGCCGCGCGTTCGAGAATACCGTAGGGCCGGGACGGCGGGCAAGGAAAGCGAGGCCACGGTGAACCATCGGATCCTCCTGGGGCTGCTGCTCGCAGCTGTGCTGGCCACCGTCGCCGCCTGTTCCCCCCGCGACAACGCCGCCGGCAGCCCGGCTGACAGCAGCCCCACGGCGACCGCCAGCCAATCGACCACCGCGGGCACGACTCCCGGCGCATCGCCCACCAGCGACGCGCAGCCGCTCCCGGCGTCGCTCCAGAAAGTGCTCGACGACGTGGCGAAGGTGCGAAAGCTCTCCCCACCGCCCTCTCTGAAGGCAGAATCGGTCCGGCGCGCGGATCTCGGGGCACTGCTCGACCGCCTGCTCACCGACGAAGACCGGCGCTGGTTCGCCCAGACGACGACGCTCTACCGCCTCCTCGGCCACATGCGCAACGACCAGGACTACCTCTCCATCTATAAGAGCTTCGGCAGCGACGCTGTCCTGGGGCTCTATTCGCCGGTGCACGACCAGCTCTGGGTGGTGCAGGAAGAGGGCGAGCCGGCCGGGCTGAACAAGCTCAGCCGCGAGCAGACCGCGACGCTCGCCCACGAATTCGTCCACGCCCTCCAGGACTACCACTTCAGCCTTGACACCGCCTACGAAAAGACCGTCGACGACCTTGACCTGAACCTGACATGGACCTCCGTGGTCGAAGGTGACGCCGTCACGCACGAAGCCCTCTATGCGAAGGCGGTCGCCCTCCGGCCGGGCGGTGGCGGGCCCTTACTCCTCCTGGCCGGCCAGGCCCAGGTGAACGATGTCCCGGCCTCGATCCAGCGAGAGCTCTTCTTCCCCTACACCACCGGCGCCGACTGGGTACGCGGCATCCTCAATCGCAAGGGCGTCGACACCGTGAACCGCTACCTCACGGACCCACCTCGGGGCACCGCGTTCGTCCTCCACCCGGAACTCCTCGACCAGGCCTGGCAGCCCGCGACCGTCACCGTACCCGACCTGTCGGCGGCGTTGGGGAGCGGCTGGAAGCGCGAATCGGGCGGCACGCTCGGCGAATTCGGGCTCAAGAACTACCTCCAGCTCAGGCTCGGGGCTGCGCAAGCGTCGGTCGGTTCGACCGGCTGGGCCGGCGACCACTACAACGTCTACGTGAACGGCACCGCCAGCGTCGCCGTCTTCCGGGTGAAGTTCAGCTCCGCCGCCGAAGCCAGCGAGTTCACGGACCGCCAGCTGAACCTCCTCGAAGCCGCGGGTGCGAAGCCCGGCCCGGAAAGCGACATGCGCACCTACACCGCCGCCGACGGCGACGTCACCGTCATCCCCGGGACGGCCGGCGACGAGGTGCTGTTCGCGATCGGGACGACGAAGGAGGCTGCGCGGGCGGCCATCCTGGCGCTTCTACGGGCATGACACCGCCCGCGTTTGTCATCCCGGCCGGAGAGTGACTATCCTCTAGGCGGCACGGGGACCCGCGGATGGCCCCAAAGCCAGGGTGGAACGCCCACATGCTGCTTGCCTTCGATATCGGCAACACCTCTATCCACATGGGCCTCTGGGACGGCGAGACGCTGATGGCCGCCTGGCGAATCGGCGTCGAGCGCGAAAAGATGCCCGACGAATACGGCGTCCTCCTTATCAGCCTGCTCGCTGCCCGGCAGCTGCAGCCATCGGACGTCACCGCCTGCATCATCGGCTGCGACGTCCCACCGCTGATCCCGACCTTCGAGTCGGTCTGCCAGAAGTACTTCGGCCTCGAACCCCTCCTCGTCGGCCACGGGCTCCGCACCGGCATCCGCATCCTCTACGACAACCCCAAGCAACTCGGCGCCGATCGGATCATCGACGCGGTCGCGGCGACCCGGCTCTACGGCCAGCCCGTCATCGTCGTCGACTTCGGCACCGCAACGGTCTTCGACGCGGTGAACGCGGCCGGCGACTACCTCGGCGGGGCCATCGCCCCCGGCATCGGCATCGCCAGCGAGGCGCTCTTCAGCCGCGCTGCGATGCTCTACCGGGTGCAGCTCGAACGTCCGCCGACCGCGATCGGCAAGAACACCATCAACGCGATGCAGTCGGGCATCCTCTTCGGCTATGTCGGGCTGGTCGAAGGTCTCGTCCAGCGCTTTAAGTCCGAACTGGAAGGGGACCCCAGGGTCGTCGGCACCGGGGGGTGGGCGAAGGACATCGCCCGGGAGACGGACTGCATCGACATCGTGGACAGCGACCTCACACTCAAGGGCCTTCGCTTCATCTACGAGATGAACCAGCCATGAGCGCGCCTGCGGAACCCCGCGACATCCTCCCCCTGGCGGGCAAGCGCGTCGTCCTCGGCGTCACGGGTTCGATTGCCGCCTACAAGGCGGCTGACCTCTGCAGCAAGTTGCGCCAGGCCGGCGCCACTGTGGAAGTGGTGATGACCGCCGCCGCCGCGAAGTTCGTCACGCCCCTCACTTTCCAGTCGCTCACCGCGAACGGCGTCGTCTCCGACATGTTCCTCGCCGCCGAGGCCGAGGCCCACGTCGAGGTCGCCCGCCGCGCCGACGCCCTCGTCATCGCGCCCGCCACGGCCGACTGCATCGCGAACCTGGCGCACGGCCAGACCCCCGACATGGTGACGCTCACCGCCCTCGCCACGACCGCTCCCGTGCTCGTTGCCCCCGCCATGGACAGCCATATGTGGGCACACCCCGCCACCCGGGCGAACGTTGAGACCCTGGAGGCGCGCGGCGTCACCTTCGTCGGCCCCGCCTCGGGCAGGCTGGCAAGCGGCCGTACCGGCGCCGGGCGGCTCGCAGAACCAACCCAGGTTCTCGGCGCCCTGCGGGCGATGCTCGGCAGGCTCGAGGGCGACCTCGCCGGGCGCAGGGTCGTCGTCTCCGCCGGCAGTACCCAGGAGCCCCTCGACCCCGTCCGCTTCCTCGGCAACCGTTCGACCGGGAAGATGGGGTTCGCCATCGCCGAAGCCGCCCGCGACCGCGGCGCCACCGTGACCATCGTCACCGGGCCGGTCGCGCTGGAGACGCCCTACGGCGTGACCCGCGTCGACGTCACCACCGTCGCCGAGATGCTGGCCGCGCTCACCACCGCGACCCTCGACTCGGACGCGCTCGTGATGTCGGCGGCGCCGGCCGACTTTCGCCCCGAGAGCCCGGCCGGGCAGAAGCTGAAGAAGGCCCCCGGCCAGGACACGATGACCGTGACCCTCGTCAAGAACCCGGACATCCTCGCATCGCTCCCCGCGGGCGGAGTGCGGGTCGGGTTCGCCGCCGAGACGCACGATCTTGCGAAGCACGCCGTCGAGAAGCTGACCGCCAAGCGCCTCCACTTCATCGTCGCGAACGACGTGACCGCGGCCGGCAGCGGCTTCGGCACCGACACGAACCAGGTGACAATCTTTCACGCCGGAGGCGCGGTCGAGGAGCTGCCAATCATGACCAAATACGCCGTCGCCCACGCCATCCTCGACCGCGTGAAGTCACTGCTCGGGTAGCCCCCGGTCACCTGGGGGTAGGGTTCCCGCTCCTGCGACCCGCTACCGTTCCGGCGTGAACGCCACCGGCAGGTGCTTGATCCCACCGATGAAGCTCGAACGCAGCCGCTCCGGCGGGCCATCCAGGCGGACGTCCGGGAAGCGCCGGAAAAGTTCTTCGAACATCACCCGCAGTTCCAGGCGGGCGAAACCGGCGCCAAGGCAGAAGTGTTCGCCGATCCCGAAGGCAAGGTGGTCGTTCGGGCTGCGGGTGATGTCGAAGCGGTTGGCTTCGGGGAAGACGTCCGCGTCCCGGTTCACCGACGGGTACCACATGACGACGCGTTCGCCCTTCGCGATCTTCTGGCCGCGAATCTCCGTGTCTTCGAGGGCGACGCGCGCCATGTGCGTCACCGGCGAGGCCCAGCGCAGCATCTCTTCCACCGCCGACGGCAGGAGCGCCATGTCGGCCTGGAGCCGGGCGCGCTCGTCCGGGTGTTCACAGAGGGCGAGGAGGCCGCCGGAGATGCCGTTCCGGGTGGTTTCGTTGCCGGCGAGGATGAGGAGGAAGCAGAACCAGAGGATGTCCGTGTCGGAAAGCTTATCGCCGTCGAACTCGGAGTCGACGAGGAGCGAGATCAGGTCGTCCCGGCGGTTGGCCTTGCGGTCTTCAAGCTGCTGGCCCATGAACCCGAACATCTGCATCACGCCCATCTGGCCGGTCGTGCGCGCCGCTTCGGGGGTGCCCCGCTGCTCCTCGGGGACGGCGGTCTGGTATTCGGGGTCGCCTGCGCCGAGCACCTTGTTGGTGAGCTCGAACATCAGCGGCCAGTCCTTCTTCTCCAGCCCCATCATCCCGCAGATGACGGCGAGCGGAAGCTGGCAGGCGACGTCGAGGACGAAGTCGCAGCGGCCCTTCTTCGCGATGTCGTCGAGGATCTGGTTCGTGATCTGGCGAATGTGGCCTTCCATGGCGTTGACGGCGCGCGGGGTGAAGCCCTTGTTCACCAGGCGGCGAAGCTTCACGTGGCGGGGCGGGTCCATCGTGATCAGCATGATCCCGTTGCCCGAAGCGGCGGGGTTCACTTCGTTCGGGTCGCGCGGTTCGAACATCGTAATCCCGCGCTCGGAGCTGAAGATCTCCGGGTGCCGGGAGACGAAGAGCACGTCTTCGAACCTCGTGATGTCCCACCAGCCCTTCATGCGCTCGCCACCGGGGTTCCAGTGCACGGGGGCCTCGCGCCGGAGGGTCGCAAAGGCGGCGTGCGCCTCGCCACGTTCGAAGATGGAGTCGTCGCTGAGATCGATGTCGACGGGGGAAACCTGGGTCACGGCCGCGCTCCTGATAGTGGGACTTACCGATAGGTAAGCAGGGTGAACGCCCAGTATGGCACATCCGGATAGGATGCGCTTCTCGCGTCCGTTAGCCCTCGCTAATGGTGATAGCCTGGCGTGGGCAGAGCCGCAGCGCGCGTTCGACCTTCGGCCGGAGGCTTTCCGGGACAGGGTCGAGGATGACGGTGCTCAGGTCGTCGCGGACTTCGAAGACTTCGGGGGCAGCCCCCTGGCACTTGGCATGGCCTTCGCAGGCGTCCTGGTTGACGGTGACTTTCACGGGCGGAGTACTCCTTCGCTGACGAACCGGGTTGAGCAAGCAGTATAGGGTGGCCGGCGCTCCCGGGGACTGCGCACCCCCCGGCCCGCGCACCGGCCACGTTTGCTAGAATCCACCAGCACTTTCCATTCGCTAGAGGGGGCCACCACCTTGGAAGTACCGCTGCTCATCAACGATTTCCTCCGTCGCGCCGCGAAGCTCTATCCAAACAAGCTCGCCATCGTCGACGGCCCGGACCGCTTCACCTATGGCCAGTTCCGCGCCCGCGTGAACCAGCTCGCCCACGGCCTCATCAGCCTCGGGATCCAGAAGGGCGACCGCGTCTGCATCCTCAGCCCGAACTCCCATTACTTCATGGAAAGCTACTACGGGGTGACGCAGATCGGCGCCATCCTCGTCCCGCTCAACTACCGGCTCGTCGCCGCGGACCACGAATACATCATCAACCACTCCGGCGTGAAGGCCGTCCTCGTCGACTACGAGTACACCAACGTCGTCGATGAGATTCGTCCCAACCTGAAGAAGGTCCAGCACTGGATCGTCGCCGACCCGCGGCCAGGGAAGTCGACCCCCGACGGATGGCAGGACTGGGACGACCTCGTCGCCCACCGCCCCACGACCGCCACCCCCGGCGTCCACCAGGACGAGAACGACACGACCTCGATCAACTACACCTCGGGGACCACGGCGCGGCCAAAGGGCGTGATGCTGACCCACCGGAACTGCTACATCAACGCCTACAACTTCATCGCCCACCTGCGGATTCGCCACGAGGACGTGGAACTCTGGACGCTGCCGATGTTCCACGCGAACGGCTGGGGCGGCCCCTTCGCGATAACCGCCATGGGCGCGACCCACGTCGTCCTCCGGGCCGTGGTCGGCGCCGACATCTACCGCCTGATCGAGGACGAGAAGGTGACCTTCGCCTGCATGGCCCCGGCCGTCCTTAGCACCATCCTCAACTACCCCGAAAAGGACAGGCACGCGATCGCGACCCGGCCGCGCTTCACCGTCGCCGGGGCGCCCCCGCCAGCCGCCTTCATCGAACGGCTCGAAAAGGAACTGGGCTGGGAGTTCATCCAGATCTACGGCCTCACCGAAACCGCCCCCATCCTCACCGTGTCCACCCCCGACTACCAGAACCCGGACGGCCAGGACTTCTCCCGGCGCGCTCGTGCCGGCGTCGAAGCGATCGGCGTTGACATCCAGGTGCTCGACGAAACCGGTCAGCCGGTCCCCATGGACGGGGTCTCGATCGGCGAAGTCTGCGCGCGCTCAAACGTCGTCCTCAAGGGCTACTGGGAACAGCCGGAAGAGACGGCGAACGCCATCTATGGAGGCTACTTCCACAGCGGCGACCTTGCCGTCTGGGACGAATTCGGGAACATCAACATCGTCGACCGGAAGAAAGACGTGATCATCTCAGGCGGCGAAAACATCTCGTCCCCGGAGATCGAAGACGCGCTCTACAAGCACCCGGCAGTCCTGGAGTGCGCGGTCGTGGGTGTCCCCAGCGAGAAGTGGGGCGAGACCCCGAAGGCGCTGGTCGTCCTCCGCAGCGGTATGTCCGCGACGGAGGAGGAGATTATCGCCTTCACGCGCCAGCACCTCGCGCACTTCAAGGCGCCGACCTCGATCGATTTCGTCGACTCGCTCCCCCGGACGGTGACCGGGAAGCTGCAGAAGTTCATCATCCGCGAGCAGTACTGGAAGGGCATCGAACGCAGGGTGAACTGAGTGGCGGACCACGATCACTGGCGGCCGCAGACAGAGCAAGAGCGCGAGATCATCAGCACCCTCCTCCTCGCCGACTTCGAAGGCCGCGACCAGGTCGCCGATCAGATACGCGGCGCGCGGGTCTCCTCTGACTGCGGCTGTGGTTGCGGGAGTCTCAAGTTCCAGATCGACCGCGCCTCCACAGCGCCGGCAAACGTCTTGTCCGCAACGCCCCTCGACACTCAGGGGCTGGACGCCGCTGGCAACCTCGTCGGTGCGTTCTTCTTCGTTCGCGACGGGTTCGTCGAGTACCTCGAGTTCTGGTCGCTGACAGGAGTGGATATCGGGCTTCCCGTGGCCTCGACCCTCCGGCTGCTGGAGAGCGACGGCACCGGCCCAGGCGTAAGCCACCTCGCACCGCGGGCCCATACAATTCTCGATGAGAGCGGTGGCAAGCCCGATTAGCCCCGGCCACTGAGACCGAACGGCGGACGTCAGGCAGCGTCCGACACCGCTACCCCAGCCGCTTTCGCAGCCCCGCCAGCAGCCGCTTCGGCGCCATCTCGTCGACGCGGACGCTGTGGCACCCCACCCACGCCGCAGCCTCGCGCAGCGCCGCGGCCAGCGCGTCCACCTGCCCCGGGTCATCCAGCGAAGCTCGCCGGGCGACGAGCGTCCGCCCTTCCCGCGCGGGGTCGACACGCCCGACCAGCCTCCCATCCGCAAGCAGCGGCATCGTGAAGTACCCGTGGATGCGCTCCGCCTTCGGCTTGTACGCCTCGATCGAGAAGTCGAACCCGAACAGCCGACGCGTCCGCTTCCGGTCCCAGATCAGCGAGTCGAACGGCGAAAGGAGCGTGGCCCGGGACCCCGTGGGCGCCGGCGTCGCGAGCGCCCCCGGGTCGGCCCAGGCGGGCTCATCCCATCCTTCCACCCGGACCGCCACCAGCCCGTTGTCCGCGATCGCCGCGTCAAGCAGCCCCTGGGCGCCCGGCGGGTTGACCGACGCCGGCAGCGTCACCCGAAAATACTCGGCGATGTCCCCGCGCGTGCCCACGCCCAGCGCCCGCGCCGCCTGGCCGACGAGGTGGCGGATGCAGTCTTCGTCGGAGGGTTCGTGCGCCAGCAACTCCGGCGCTATCGCCCGTTCGGGGAGGTCGTACACCCGCTTCCAATTGCGCCGCGTCGCGCACACCGCTTCCCCGCGAAGGTAGAGCACCTCCAGCGCGAGCTTCGCCTCGGACCAGTTCCACCACCCGGGGCTGCTCCGCCCCCCGCCCGCATCGCTCACCGTCAGCGGCCCCTCGCGGAGGCGGGCACGGACCTCTGCGACGGCGGCAGTGGCCGGTTGGGGCCGGGTTCTCGCTTGCCACGCCCGGCGCCGGAAGGCGAAGTACGGCCAGGATTCGATGGGCAGCACGCAGGCGGCATGGGCGTGGTACTCGAACGCGCCTCCCGCGTCGCCCCAGTAGCTGGCCTCGACGGCCGCGCGCGCCACCGAACCCAGCCGCGCATAAGCCACCAGTTCATGTGATCGCGCCAGCACCGAAATCGTGTCGAGTTGCACCGCCCCTACCCGCCGCAGCATCCCGGCCACGTCGCTATCGGCCGGCGCGCCCACGAGCCCCTGTGCGCGCAGCGCGATCCCCCGCGCGTCGTCCGCCGACAGCTCCACGGCCGGGACCGAGTGGACCCTGGGGTCAGACGCCGGCTGCTTGCTCATGGCCGTGAAGCGTCCGGGGAACCGGCGCGGCGGTCAAGCTCCGGTCAGCGAAACCGACCATGCCGCCCCACCGCTGGTAAGATCGTCGCCATCTCACCCCGGGCAAACCGCGGCACGACAGGTCGACCCGACCGGGAAGGACTGCCCCACTGCCGCGATCTCCGGAGCCAGGATCACGTGACGCACCCAGTCGAGGCAACCGCTGACGGCCCGGGCCGGCTCCTAACCGATCAGGAGCGGGAGGTAGTCCTGCGGGCGTTGCTGGTTGTCGAACCCCGAAACGACGCCCGGGTTCGGCAACTGCAATCAGCCAGGGTGACCGAAGGCTGCACGTGCGGCTGTGCCAGCGTTGACTTCACAGTGGAACACGAGCTGGGCCGCCAGTCTCGAACCCGATGAATCCGGTCCAGGGCTGTAGCGGCAGAGATAGTGCTGGCTCGCTCGTCGACATCATGGTTTGGCTCACGGGCGGCCAGCCTTCCGGTCTCGAAGTGACCTCGATCGGCACCCACCTCCAGGGCGGCTTACCAGCCCTGGACACGCTGAACTATTCGTTCTGGAGGCCACCCGTTCACAAACCGCTGCAACTGCTTTCCATGCGTTCCAACCTGCCCGTGCGGGACCTGGCCGTGACGCTCGCCTTCTATCGCGACGTGCTCGGCTTCGATGTCGCGCACGAAGACCCTGCCGCCGGGTTCGCGCTCCTCCGGGGCGGCGGCGCCGAACTGGCCCTCCTCCGCGACGAAGCATCGCCGCCACAGGGCGCCTACCTCTACGTCAGCGATGTCGAGGAGGCACATAGCCGCTGCACGGTCGCCGGAGCGCCCATCCCTGTACCGCTGACCACCCAGCCCTGGGGACTCCGCGACTTCGTCGTCGAGGACCCCTCGCGCAACCGCATCGCCATCGGCCAATGGATTCGCCGAAGGAGGACAGGCTTGAGATTCTGGCAAACCATCCCGATCGCCCTGCCTTGAAGCGGCCACCGCCGCCGGTCATACTCGCCGGACAACCCGCCTGGGAGGCCGCCATGCCCGATTCGCCACTCGAAGTCGCCGACCGCGTCTTCGCCGCCATCCAGGCCGGCGACGTGGAAGCCGTCCGCGCCCTCTACCACCCGGACATCCGCGTCTGGCACAACTTCGACCAGGTCGAACAAACCCGCGACGAGAACCTCCGCGTGCTCGCCTGGATGGCCCGCAAGCTGAAGGACCGCAGCTACGACGAGATTCGCCGCTTCGAAACCGCCGACGGCTTCGCCCAGCAACACATCCTGCGCGGCATCGCGCCCAACGGAGAGCGCCTCGAGTGCCCCGCCGCGGCCTTCTGCACCGTCAAGGACGGCAAGATCACCCGCATCGAAGAGTACCTCGACACCGCCCAGACCGCGGTCCTCCAACGGTGACTTCGCCCGGCGCCCGCCTCCGGGCGCTCATGGGACGCGGCATCGTCGTCGCCCCGTTCGTCTTCGACGGCGTCCAGGCGAAGCTCGCTGAGGCGGCCGGGTTCGACGCCGTCTACATGAGCGGCTTCGGCACCGCCGCCTCCTTCGGCCTCCCCGACATGGGCATGATCGGCCTCGGCGAGATGTCGGCGAACGCGGCTCGGGTCGCGGCCGCCGTCCACGTCCCCGTCATCGCTGACGCCGACACCGGCTACGGCAACGAACGCAACGTCGCCCAGACGGTCGAGCGCTACGAACGCGCGGGCGTGGCGGCGCTGCACATCGAAGACCAGGAGTGGCCCAAGCGCTGCGGCTTCCTCGAAGGCAAGCGCGTCATCCCCCGCGACGAGATGGTGCTAAAGCTGAAGGCCGCCGTCGCTGCGCGCACCGACCCCGGCCTCGTGATCATCGGGCGGACGGACGCGCTCCAGCCCAACGGCTGGGACGACGCCATCGCCCGTGCCCGCGCCTACCACCAGGCTGGCGCCGACATGGTCTTCGTCGACGGCCTCAAGGACCGTGCGGCCGTCGTACGCGCCGCCGAGGGTCTCCGGGGCATCCCCCAACTGCTCAGTTCCTGGCTGGTGACCCCGGCAGAGGCCGAAGCGATGGGCTTCGCGGTCTACATCCATCTCGGCGTCATGCTCCGGCACTTCGCCGACTTCCGGGCCGGCCTCGCCGAATTGCGCGACACCGGCGCCATCACGCTCGCCCCCGGCGACGAGCGCGTCGAGCCGATCACGCGCCTGCTCTCCGGGGAGTTCGACGCCCTCATCGACGAGACTCGCCGCGAGACCGCCCAACGCCACCAGACCGACAGTGCATTCCTCCTCCGTGAGGACCGCGACCGCTGACCATCTACGTCGTCGATGAAGGCTGCCAGGTGGTGACGGCGGACCGGGCCTTCCACGACGCTCTCACCACCGGCTTCCCCGGGACGATGCTCTGGGTAGGCGACATACAGGCCGCGCCCTGAGCCGCCGCGCCCCGGTGGCGCCCCGGCGTCTCCGCAGCGGCGCTATCATTCTCTCCCATGAGTGAGGCCCTCCCCGGCCGCGAACCGTTCCAGGAGTGGCTCAGGCGCCTGCCCGGGTTCGAATCCGCCCGCGTAGGCGTGGTCGCGCCGGTAGAAGGCGGGGCATCGAACCTCACCTGCCGGGTGGACTTGGAACGCGCCGCGATGCCGGCCGTCGTCCTCCGGGTCCAGCGCGAACGCGGCATCTTCGAGCCCTACGACGTCCTCCGCGAGGGCGAAGTCCTGCGGCGGCTGGCCCACTCCACGGTGCCGGTCCCGGGCCTTGTCGGCGCCGAGGGCGACCGTGCCGTCCTCGGCGCGCCCTTCATCGTCCTCGCGTGGGTGGATGCGCCCCACATGGGCGTGGCCGGCCCGGAAGCCGACTTCGGCGCCTTCACGGAGATGGTGGCCCGCATCCACGGGCTCGACTGGATGGCCCTCGGCATGGACTTCCTCGGCGTGCCCGCTTCTCCGCGGGAAGCCGTGCTCGGCGAAGTCGCGGCGGTCGCAGGGCGGATGGCCCCCTTCGGCTGCGACCGTGACCCGCTCCTCGCCCGCGCCGCCCGGCTCCTCGCGGAAACCGCCCCTGGCGACGGCCGCCTCGCGCTCTGCCAGGGCGACATCAACGTTTTCAACTACCTCTTCCGGCGCGGGAAGGTCGCCGCCGTCGTTGACTGGGAACAGGCTAGGATCAGCGACCCGCGCTCCGATGTCGGCCACCTGGTAGCGCTATCGCACCTGAAGGGCGCCCCGTTCGGGCCAGCCGCGGAACAGGGATTCGTCCGCGCCTACGGGGCGGTGTCGGGGAGGGACATGGGCGGCATGGAGTGGTTCCGGGCCTTCTGGTTGTTCCAGCTGGGGGTCATCTACCACGGCTGGAAGGCGTTCAACGGCACCGACCCCTGGTACGCCTGGGACCACCTCTCCCAACTCCTGGAGGCATCCCTGGCGGAGCTCGCCTGAGATGGACTGGCGCGACCGCTTCGTGGCCTACCTCCGGGAACAGCTGCCCTCGGCCAGCGATATCTCCATCGCCCGGGTGTTGGGGATGCCCGCGGGCGCCAGCAACGACACCGTCGGCCTGGACGTCGAGGTCGAATGCGACGGCCATCGCGCGCTGCTGCCACTCGTGCTCCGCCCCCAACGGCGCGACGGCATCCTCGCCCCCTACGACATCGGCCGCCAGTTCCGGGTGATGCGCGCCCTCTCGCGGACGGCGGTTCCCGTTCCCGCTACGATGTGGCACGAAGCGACCGGCGCCGTGCTCGGCGCACCCTTTTTCGTCATGCAGCGCGTCGCCGGCGAGACCCTGCCGCTGTTCTGGTACGGCAGCCAATCGCCGCGACTGTGGGCAGTGGCCGAGGCGCTCGCCGAGGTGCACGCGGTGGCCTGGCAGGCCGCCGGGCTGGCGTTCCTCCTCCCGGAAGGAGACCCAACCCCTTCGCCGCTCGCCTGCGACCTCGCCCAGTGGCGAGCCAAGGCCGCCCACATGGGGATGGCGCGGCACCGCGAACTGGTCGCGCTCGGCGAATTCCTGGCCGCGAACGAGCCGCCCGACGCCCGCCACACCCTGCTCCACGGCGACCCCAACCCGGGCAACTACCTCCTGGACGGCGACCGCATCGCGGCCGTGGTCGACTGGGAAGTCGCGGCTATCGGCGACCCTCGCTCGGACCTCGGGTTCTACGCGGCCCTGCTCACGGTCTTCGGGGGGATGAGCGGAGAAGGCGGCCAGACGGTGCTCTCCGGCGCCTACGCGGCAGTAACCGGCATCCCCCTGGCGGACCTCGACTACTACGAGGCGGTCGGCCTCTACAAGATGGCGATCGTGATGGCGGGCTGGGCCGGGCGCGGCGGCTGGGGCTACTCCGGGATGGACGCTATCTCGCGGCGGCTGGCGTTTCTGTTCGGCCCGCGGTGGGCAGGGTGAACACGAACGTCGTCCCCTTCCCCTGTTCGCTCGTGGCCCAGATGTCGCCACCGTGGGCACGGACGATCTCCCGGCTGATCGCTAGTCCAAGGCCGTGGCCCCTCCCGTTGCCGCTCGTGGCAGCCCGGTAGAAGCGCTCGAACAGGTGCGGCACGTCGGACGCGGGGATCCCGACGCCAGTGTCGGCCACGCTGACCTGGAGCACCCCCGGGCTGACCTCCCGCGACGCCACCCGGACCGTCCCGCCGCGCGGGGTGTGACGAAACGCATTGTCCAAGAGGTTGTTGAGCACCTGCTCCAGGCGGTCGAAGTCTCCCCGGATGCGGGCCCCCGGCGCCGCCTGGAGTTCGAGGCGGACATCGCCCTCTTCCGCGCGGAGGGCGAACACCTCGCTCACGTGGCCGAACAGTTCCTCCAGGAGGATGGCCTCCTGTCGCATCGGCACCTGGCCGCTTTCGATTCGCGAAAGGTCGAGCAGTTCCTGGACAAGGCGGAGCAGCCGGTTCGATTCGTCGCTGATGATCTTCGCCGAACGATGGATCCCCGGCTCGTCGTCGATCGTCCCGTCGAGCACGGCCTCGCTGAACCCGCGGATCGAAGTCAGCGGCGTCTTCAGTTCGTGGGAGATGTTCGCGAGGAAGTCCCGCAGCGTCTGCTGGGAGCGCTGGACTTCCTCGGTCATCCGGTTGAAGTTCGCGGCAAGGTCGCGCACCTCACGAGGGCCGGTGGCGGGCACTCGCTGACGGTAGTTCCCGCGGGCCACGCTGCGGGCGGCGCGGGCGATGTTTCGCAGGGGCGCGGCCACGCTCTGAGAGAGCAAGAACCCGAGAACCAGCGCCGCGGCAACGCCAATAAGTCCCGAAAAGAGCATCCGCGGCATCAGGTCCCCGAGCACTTCCCGCAGGCTTGCCGCCGGCTGTGCGACAACGAGCGCGGTCGCGCCGGTGTTGGGGAAAGCCGCCCTGACGGCGTCGCTCAGCGGCATGCTCACGCAGAGGAGGTCCGGCCCGGCGGCGGTCTCCAGGCGGCACCGGAGGGGGCTCCGGCCGCCAGGGGTTTCGCCCGTCGCGGCCACGAGGTCCGCCGCGCTGGCGCCTTCGAGGTTGACCGCGCTCGCCCAGCCCCCGGGGATCACCCGCCCGGCGGCGTCGACGATCGCGATCGAGGTCTGCCGCGCAAGGTCGCTGTCCGTCCCTCCCCGTTCGAGGATGGACCGGAGGGCAAGGAGCAGTTCTGCCCCCTCGGGAATCGCGCTGGGAGTGCCCGTCCCCCCGCCCCTCCCCTGGACCTGCGTGTTGGCCTGGGCGTCGATGAGAACACCGATGTCTTCCAGGCTCGAATAGGAGATGTCGTCCCGGTAGCCGCCGAGCAGCAGGAAAAGGCTGAGCGCGGCGAGCCCAAGGGTGACCCCGATGATGATCAGATACGTGAGAAAGAGACGTACTTGTAAGGCGCCCATGAGGAAGCCCGACCTCCCCGGGGGCTTCTAGTGCTTCCTGGAAAAACCTGGCGCCCGTCCCGAAGCCCTATCGAGCGCCGCTTTGCTCCCCTCTCCCGCGAAGTCGGGAGAGGGGCTGGGGGTGAGGGCAGATGGCGGCGGATAGACCACCAGGTTGCTCAACTGAGTGCTAGAGTGGGCTTTCGATGAGCTTGTAGCCCACTCCGCGGAGGGTTTCTATCTGCACCTTCGCATCAGTTAATTTCGACCGCAAATGCTGGACGTGCACGTCCACCGTGCGCGTTTCGCCCGCGTAGTCGTACCCCCAGACCGTTTCGAGCAGCTGGTCGCGGGTCAGGGCGATCCCGGCGTTTTCGACGAAGGCGACGAGGAGGTCAAACTCCTTCGTCCGGAGGTCGAGCTGGCGGCCGTCCACCTTCACTTCGCGGCGAGCTTTGTCGACGCTGAGATTCGCGACGGTGGTAGCGTTCTGAGGGCGCCGGCCGCTTTCCGTCCGGCGGAGGATCGCCTTGACCCGGGCGACCATCTCCCTGGGGTTGAAGGGCTTGGTCATGTAGTCGTCGGCGCCCAGTTCGAGCCCGACGATCTTGTCGACGTCTTCGTTGCGGGCAGTAAGCATGAGGATGGGGACGCTGTGTTCGCGGCGAAGTTCGCGGCAGACTTCGAAGCCGTCCATCCCCGGCATCATCACGTCGAGAATGACCAGCGCCGGCTGGACCTGGGAGAAACAGGCAATCGCATCGCGCCCGTTGGAGGCCGTCTCGACCGCGAAGCCTTCCTTCTGGAGGTACAGCGCTGCGAGGTCACGAATGTTGTCTTCGTCGTCGACGACGAGAATCTTCTGGGCCATGGGGCGCTGGCACCTCGAAGGGACTGCGGAGAAGTATGCGCCGGTGGCCCCCGCCCTGCCAGTCGGGATGAGCCGATGCGGAGGAAGGCAGAGCGGGGACCTGGCGGCTGAGGGGTGCTATCGCGAGCGGGGCCGTAAACCGCCCGCGTTGCAGCTTCGAGTATCTGCCCCGGGTGTAACCGCCGAACAGCGCCACCGTAACCGGACCGTAAGAGATCGCTGCCGGGGCAAGGGAAACCCGGCGCCACGTTAAAGCCGCGTTAAAGCGTTCTCCCTACTCTGAGGGTGCCTGACAAGCACTCACAACAGGTAGGGAGAACGAATGCAAAGCATACCAAAGGGACGGAAGCGGTGGTGGCTGGTGGCCATCGCCGCGGTGGCCGCGAGCGGCCTGGTGGCAGCGGCCTGTGGCGGCGACGACGACGTGGCCACCGCGACCACCGCCCCCGGCACCACCGCCACCGCCACGGTGAAGCCCGTCATCGACTACGCAAAGCTCAGCGGTGAAGTCCGCATCGACGGCTCTTCGACCGTCTTCCCCATCTCCGAGGCCGTCGCCGAGGAGTTCAGCAAGGTCGCGAAGAACGTCAAGGCCAACGTCGCCTTCTCCGGCACCGGCGGGGGCTTCGAAAAGTTCTGCCGCGGCGAGATCCAGGTCAGCGATGCCTCGCGGCCAATCAAGCAGTCCGAGAAGGACGCCTGCGCCAAGAACAACATCACCGACGTCGTCGAACTGCAGGTCGCCATCGACGCACTCACCGTGGTCGTGAACCCCTCGAACACCTGGGCGAAATGCGTGACCCCGGTCCAGCTTCAGAAGCTGTTCAAGGACGGCGGCGCCACCAAATGGAGCGACATCGACCCCGCGTGGCCGGCCGAGAACATCAAGTTCTTCTACCCCGGCACGGATTCGGGCACCTTCGACTACTTCAAGGAAGCCATCATCACCCTGGAGGGGAAGGACAAAGTCACCAAGCACCGCGGCGACGGCACCGCTTCTGAAGACGACAACGTCCTCCTGACGGCGGTGGAGAAGGACAAGAACGCCATCGCCTACTTCGGCTTCGCCTACTACGAAGAGGCAGGAAAGAAGCTGAAGGCCCTCGAGATCGATAACGGTGCCGGGTGCGTCCCGCCGACTTCGGCGAACGCCCTCAGCGGCAAGTACGCGCCCCTCTCGCGCCCCCTCTTCATCTACACCCGGGAAGCCCTCCTGAAGGAGCGGCCCGAGGTCCTCGGCTTCGTGAAGTTCTACATGGACAACGTGAAGAAGCTCGTGCCGGACGTTGGCTACGTCAGCATGCCGGACGCAACCCTGAAGACGCAGCAGGACAAGCTCACCCCCTTCCTGCCCAAGTAGCCCCGCCACCCGGAATGGGAGGGCTGTGATAAGTGTTAATGACGTGTTAACGGCCCTGCCCTACTCTGGTGGGCGTGAACGGAATGCTTCGTCCGGGGGTTGCTGCGCTCTGCGCGGCAACCCTCGTCAGCGTGGCCTGCGGCGCGGACGGCGCTGGCACCCCCTCGGCCCTGGACTACGGTTCGCTCCGCGGCGAAGTCCGGATCGACGGCTCCAGCACGGTGTTTCCGATTTCCGAAGCCATGGCCGAGGAGTTCAGCATCGCCGCGAAGAACGTGCGGGCCAACGTCGCCTTCTCCGGCACCGGCGGGGGCTTCGAAAAGTTCTGCCGCGGCGAAATCCAGGTGAGCGACGCCTCCCGCCCAATCAAGCAGAGCGAGAAAGACAAGTGCAGCCAGGAAGGCATCACCGACATCCAGGAGATCCAGGTCGCCGTCGACGCCCTCACGGTCGTCGTCAACCCGGCCAACACCTGGGCGCAGTGCCTGACCCCGGCCCAACTCCAGCTCCTGTACAAGGACGGCGGGGCCGCGAAGTGGAGCGACATCGACCCATCCTGGCCCCAGGACAAGATCAAGTTCTTCTACCCGGGGACCGATTCGGGGACCTTCGACTACTTCGTGGAAGCGATCATCACCCTCGGCGGGAAGGACAAGGCGGCGAAGCACCGCGGCGACGGCACTGCCTCCGAAGACGACAACGTCCTCCTCACAGCCGTCGAACGCGAGAAGAACGCCGTCGCCTATTTCGGCTTCGCCTACTACCAGGAAGCCGGGAAGAAGGCGCGGGCGGTGGAAGTGGACGGCGGCAAAGGCTGCGTCGCCCCGACGGCGGAAACGGCAGTGAGCGGGACCTACACTCCCCTCGCGCGGCCGCTCTTCATCTACACCCGCGACACCTTCCTCCGGGAGCAGCCGGAAGTGCTCGGGTTCATCCGCTTCTACCTGGACTACATGCGCGAACTGGTGCCCCAGGTGGGCTACGTCGCCGTTTCGCCCGAAACCGAAGCGGCGCAGAAGGCCAAGATCGCGCCCTTCCTCCCTCAGCAATGAGCAGCCAACAACGTCCGACGAGGCCCCCGATGGGGTATCGACCGGCCGTCCCCCGGACGGGGGACGGGAGCTATCCTGCTCCCGTCCCTGCCCGCCAGGGAAAGGTCTGACCAACAACATGGGATTCTGGGGACAGGCGCCAGCACCAGGCGACATCGAAACCGAGGCTCAATTGCAGGCAGCCTTGCACAGGCACGCGTTCAAACGGCCCGGCGAGATCCTGGTCGTCGGCCTCCTCACCCTCTGCGCCGCCGTCTCCGTGGTCACGACCGTGCTAATCGTCTTCACCCTCTTTGGCGAAACCGTGAACTTCTTCGGTGAAGTCACCTTCGCCCAGTTCTTCCTCCACACCGACTGGTCGCCCCAGTTGCTCCAGCACTACGGAGTCTGGGAACTCGTCGCCGGGACGGTCAGCGTCGTCCTCTGGTCGATGGTGATCGCGTTGCCCATCGGCCTGGCCGCGGCAATCTACCTGAGTGAATACGCCCACCCGCGCACCCGCCGTATCCTCAAGCCGATGCTCGAAGCGCTGGCGAGCGTGCCCACCGTGGTCTATGCCTTCTTCGCCCTCACCTTCGTCACCACCGATGTCCTCAAGCCGCTCTTTGGCGACAACATCGAATTCTTCAACGTCCTCGGCGCCAGCATCGTGATGGCCGTGATGATCCTCCCGACCATCGCCTCCGTTTCCGAAGACGCGATGGCCGCCGTCCCCCGGTCACTCCGCGAAGCAGCCTACGGGCTTGGCGCCACGCGGCTGGAAGTCGCGACCAGGGTGGTCTTCCCGGCCGCGCTCTCGGGCATCCTCGCCGCAATCCTCCTGGCGGTCTCCCGCGTGGTCGGCGAAACGATGATCGTCGCCATCGCCGCCGGGTCGACGCCGAACCTCAGCGTCAACCCCCTCGACAGCGTCCAGACGATGACCGGCTACATGCTCCAGATCGGCCTCGGAGATGCCGCCCGTGGCACCGTGGACTACAGCTCCATCTTCGCCGTCGGCTCCATGCTCTTCCTGATGACGTTCGGGCTGAACGTGGGCGCACAGGCGATTGTCCGCCACTTCCGCGAGGTGTACGACTGATGGCCTCTTCTCAGCCGGCAGCCGAAACGGTCTCGCTCCGGGCCACCGGGGCAGTCGCCCGCCGGCAGGCGGCCTCGCGCGCGTCTCGTTGGGTGTTCCTTGGCGCCACCGCCATCGGCATTGTCTTCCTCGCGGTGCTGCTCGCCGACGTGGCTCGCCTCGGCGTCGGCCACCTGAACTGGGACTTTTTCACCAACTATCCGTCGCGGTTCGCCAGCCGGGCGGGGTTGCGGTCGTCGATCATCGGGTCGGCCTGGGTCATGGCCATCACCATCCTCGCCGCTCTCCCCGTCGCCGTCGGCACCGCCGTCTGGCTGGAGGAGTTCGCGCCGAAGGGCAAGCTCGTCGACCTCGTCCGCCTGAACATCTCGAACCTCGCCGGCGTGCCCAGCATCATCTATGGCATCCTCGGCCTCGCCGTCTTCGTCCGGCTCCTCGGGCTGGGACCAAGCATCATCGCCGGGTCGCTCACGCTCGCTCTCATGATCGCGCCGATGACCGTGATCGCCACCGGCGAGGCCATCCGCCAGGTGCCGTCCAGCATCCGCGATGCTTCCCTTGCCCTTGGGGCGACGCGCTGGCAGACGGTCCGGCACCATGTGCTCCCGAACGCACTCCCCGGGATCATGACCGGCACCATCCTCGCCGTCTCCCGCGCTGCCGGCGAAACCGCCGCCCTGATCATGGTCGGCGCCTTCGCCTTCATCGCCTTCGACAACAAGAGCATCTTCGACAGCTTCACCATCCTGCCCATCCAGATCTACAACTGGACGATCCGGCCCCAGGCCGAATTCCAGCAGATTGCCGCCGCCGGGATCATCGTCCTGATGGTCGGCGTCGTGACCCTCAACCTCGTCGCCGTCCTTATCCGCGAACGCTTCCGGAAGACGTACTAGCCGCCATGGAGACAGACCCGATGACCAGTCAGCTCGAAACCCGCCCACCCGAGGCAAGCCCGGCCACCGCCCCTGGCCGCTTCGAACAGCGAGTGGAGCCGCTCCAGGCCAACATCACCCTCCCGGAAGAGCCAACCGCCCTCCAGGTCCAGGACCTCAACCTCTGGTATGGCCCGAAGCAGGCGCTGACGAACGTTTCGCTCCAGATCCCGGTGAACAAAGTGACAGCCCTCATCGGCCCCTCCGGCTGCGGCAAGAGCACCCTCCTCCGTGCCTTCAACCGGATGAACGACCTCATCCCGAACGTCCGGCTCAAGGGCACGGTCCGCTACCACGGCGTCGACATCTACGGCCCCGGGATCGATCCCGTGGAGGTGCGGCGCCGGATCGGCATGGTCTTCCAGAAGCCGAATCCCTTCCCGAAGTCGATCTTCGACAACGTCGCCTTCGGGGCGAAGGTCAACGGCTACCGCGGCAGCTTCGACGAACTCGTGGAGCGCTGCCTCCGCCGCGCAGCCCTCTGGGAAGAAGTGAAGGACGACCTCAAGAAGTCCGGCCTCGCGCTTTCCGGCGGCCAACAGCAGCGGCTCTGCATCGCCCGGGCGCTGGGCAACGAACCCGACGTCATCCTCATGGACGAACCCTGTTCGTCCCTCGACCCCATCGCCACCCTCAAGATCGAAGACTTGATGCGCGAGATCGTCAAGGACTACACCATCGTCATCGTTACCCATAATATGCAGCAAGCCGCCCGCGTCTCCGACTACACTGCCTTCATGCTCACCGACGAGCATGTGCCGGGTCAGCTGATTGAATACCAGCGGACCCAGGAGCTGTTCACGAACCCGCGGGACAAACGGACCGAGGATTACATCAGCGGCCGGTTCGGCTAGAGAGGCAGCCCGTCCATGACCCGAGACCTCTTCCACACGGAACTCACCCAGCTCCAGGACGAAGTCCTCGTCATGGGGTCCATGGCCGAGAAGGCGCTCCTCGACAGCATGGAGGCCCTTCGCGACGGCGACGTCCAGTGGTCCCACAAGATCATCGAGGACGACCTGAAGGTCAACGCGAAGCGCTTCGAGATCGAAGACAAGACGATGTTCGTCGTCGCCTCCCAGCAGCCGATGGCCTCTGACCTCCGCGCTCTCGCCAGCGTCCTCTACATCATCACCGACCTCGAACGCATCGCCGACCACGCCGAGGGCATCGCCAAGCTCAACATCCTGATGGGCGACGAACCCCTCCCGCGGAAGCTGGGCTACGTCCCGGCGATGGCCGACCGCGCCGTCGCCATGCTCCGCAACAGCCTCAAGGCCTACATCGAACACGACGTCGAGTCCGCCCGCCGGATCTGCGACGCCGACGACGAAGTGGACCGCCTCCAGGACAGCGTCTACGACGAGTGCATTAGCGCGATGATCGCCGACCCCACGACCATCCAGCGCAACACCTACCTGCTCTGGAGCGCCCACAACCTCGAGCGCATCGCCGACCGCTGCACCAACATCTGCGAACGGGTGATCTACCTGGTCACCGGGCGGATGCAGGAAATCAACATCTCCAAGTACTAGCGACGGTCTTCGGCCGTCGCCGCGGTTGTGCCGCTAAGCGGGAGCTTTGATACCATCGTGGTTCGCGTGGCGGGCGTAGCTTAGCGGTCAAAGCGCCTGGTTGTGGCCCAGGAGATCGAGGGTTCGATCCCCTCCGTTCGCCCCATCTTCCTTTTCAACTGCCACAGACGAACAGAGATTCGGGGGCACCCGTGAGTGGGCGCCCCCCTTTCGTGCCTCAGCCCCCCGCCTCGTCGGTGCCCGCCGGCCGCCGCGTGACCAGGACCCGGTCGACGCGCCGGCCGTCCATGGCTGTGACCCGGAACTGGTAGCCTTCGAAGTCAACCCGGTCGCCGACGCGAGGCACCCGCCCCAGCCGCGCCATGATGAACCCGCCGACCGTGTCGTAGTCGTCCGCCGCCAGTTCGGCGGAAATCGCGTCTTCGACGTCGGCGATGAGTGCCAGCCCGCTCAGGAGCAGGTTGCCGCTGGAAAGTTGCCGCACCGCCTCGCCGCCGGCCCGCGTGCCCCCGAGCCACCGCCCGATGAGACGGTGGAGCACCTCGTCGGCGGTGAGGACACCGCTCGTTCCCCCGTGCTCATCCACCAGGATCAGCATCCGCGCCTGCCGCGTCCGCATCTCCGCCACCGCCACCTCCACGCTAACCGACTCCGGGATCGCCGCCGCCGGCCGGACGATCGTGTGCCAGTCGCGCCCGCCCGCGTGCACCAGTTTCAGGAGGTCCTTCACCTCCAGGATCCCGAGAATGTGGTCGAGGTCCCCTTCGAAGACCGGATAGCGAGAGTGCTGGGTGGCATCGACGACGGCGAGGATGTCGTCGAGCGAATCCTCCGAATCGAAGGCGATAAGCTCCGTCCGGGGCACCATGATCTGGTCGGCCTGGATCGCCCCGAATTCGAGCGCCCGCCTCGCAATCAGCAGCTCGGAGGTGGAGAGCAGCCCCGCCCGGGCGCTCGCTTCGATCACGAGTTCGAGTTCCTCCACCGGCAAGTTCGTTTCGTGGTCCCCCGCCGGCCCTATCCCCAGCGGCCGGATCACCAGCCGCCCAAGTGCGTTCATGACCCAGATGAACGGCCGGAAGACGCGGTTGAACACCGCGATTGGCGCGGCGACCATAAGCGCCGTCCCCTCCGAGCGCTGGAGGGCCAGGGTCTTCGGTGCCAGTTCCCCGAGGACGATGTGGAGCGTCGTGATCAGCGTGAAGGCGATGACGACCGATGTGGTGTGGGCGACGGCCGGCGCCCAGCCGCCAACCGCTGCCTCCACCGGCGGTTCGATGAAGTGCGCCAGCGCCGGTTCGCCCACCCAGCCCAGCGCCAGGCTGGACATGGTGATCCCGAGCTGCGTCGCCGCGATGTAGTTGTCCAGGTCGTGGAGGGAGGCGAGGAGGAGGCGCGCCCGCGTGTGCCCCTGGGACGCCAGTTGCTCGATGCGCGTCCGCCGGACAGCCACATAGGCGAATTCCGTGGCCACAAAAAGCCCGTTCGCCGCCACAAGGATGAAGACGGCCACAACGCCGCCAAGCTGCAGGTACGTGTCTCCCACCGGTCACCTCCGTGGGCGATGGTACCGCACCGCGAGGCGTGGAGCGGGGGAGGCGGGGCGCCAGCTGGCTGGACCTACAGTAGTTCGGCCTGCGCGGCGTCGTCCTTCGTCTTCCGGGCGGGCTTCTCATCGGTCATCGTGAAGGCGGCAATCGAGGCGACCTGGTCGGTTTCGCCCACGCGCATGACCGTGACCCCCTGCGCGATCCGGCCAATCCGGCTGATCGAATCGACGCTGGTGCGGATCACCACGCCGTCGCGGGAGACGAGGAGAAGCTCCTGGTTCGGCCCCACCACCCGGCAAGCGGCGACGTTCCCGGTCTTGTCGGTGATGTTCAGCGTCTTCACGCCCTGGCCGCCGCGGCCCTGCACCGGGTACTCAGTGAGGAGCGTACGCTTACCAAAGCCGCGTTCGGAAATGATCAGCATCTCTTCGCCGTCGTCAGTCGTTTCCACCCCGACGACGTAGCCGCCGGCCGCGAGCCTCATCCCGCGGACACCGCCGCTCGTACGGCTCGCCTCACGGAGGTCGTCGATCTTGAACCGGATGGCCTGGCCTTCGCTCGAAACAAGCAGCACCGTCGTTTCGTCCGTGGCCATGCGGGCAGCGATCAATGCGTCGTTCGCAGCCAGGTCCATCGCGATCTTCCCGTTCCGGCGGACCTCCTCGAACATCTTCAGTTTCGTCTTCTTGATCTCGCCGAGGCGGGTCGCGAGAAGGATGTAGTCCCGTTCGTAGTCTTTCACCATGAGAATCGTGGTGACGCGCTCGCCGTTCTCGATGTCAATCAGGTTGACGATAGGGAGGCCCTTCGCTTGCTTCTTCGTGTCCGCGATGTCGTAGGCGCGGAGGTGGTAGACCTTGCCGCGGTCCGTGAAGAAGAGCAGGTTGTCGTGCGTGTCGCAGACCACCAGCTTCATGATCGCGTCTTCTTCGCGGGTCGGCGCGCCCTTCGATCCCTGGCCGCCGCGCTTCTGCATCCGAAACTCTTCCAGCGGCATGCGCTTGATGTAGTTGCGGATGCTGAGAGTGATGACGCTGTCCTGGTGGGGGACCAGGTCCTCTTCGCGGAAGTCCTCCGGGTCGGCCTCGACAATCTCGGTCTTGCGGCCGTCGCCGTACTTCTTCTTCAGGTCCGTCATGTCGTCCTTGATGAGGAAATCGATCTTCCGCGGGTTCGCGAGAAGGTCCTCCAGGTAGGCAATCCTCTCGATGACCTCCTGGTACTCGGCGACGAGCGCGTTGCGCTCCAACGCGGCCAGCCGGCGCAGCTGCATGTCGAGGATGGCGCGCGCCTGGACCTCGGTGAAATCGAACGGGTTGGCCGCTGCCAGCCTGGCAATGGCACGGGGCGCCCCCTGGGGCAGGCGCTCGGCGAGCACGAGGCCCTGGCCCTGCAGCAGTTCCAGCGAGTTCGCTGCCGATTCCGAAGCCCGGATCGTCGCGATCACCTGGTCCAGCATGTCGATCGCCTTCAACAGGCCCGCAAGGACGTGCTCGCGGTCACGCGCCTTTTCAAGCTGGAACTCCGTCCGGCGGCGGATGACCACCCGCCGGTGGTCGATGAACAGTTGCAGCGCGCGCTTGAGGCCGACTCGCTGCGGCTGACCATCGACGATCGCCATCATGTTCACGGCGAAGGTGGAGCGCATCGCCGTGTGCTTGAAAAGGACGTTCTTAATCTGGGTGGCCGAGCCGTCCTTCTTCAGGTCGATGACGATCCGCATCCCGGTGCGGTCCGATTCATCGCGGAGGTCGGCGATGCCTTCAATCTTCTTGTCGCGGACCAGGTCGGCGATCTTCTCGATGAGGGTGGCCTTGTTCACCTGGTAGGGCAGTTCGGTCACGATGATCGAAGTACGGCCGCCGCGGGCGCTCTCCTCGATCGACGTGCGCGCGTGCATCGAGATCCGGCCGTGGCCTTCGCCATAAGCCAGCCGCACCTGTTCGCTGTCCTTGCCCACGAGCGCGATCCCCGCGGTCGGGAAGTCCGGGCCCTTCACCACTTTCAGGAGGTCGTCCAGGGTCGACTCCGGGGCGTCGATCAGCATCGAAATGGCGTCGCAAATTTCCCCGAGGTGGTGGGGAGGGATGTTCGTCGCCATGCCCACGGCGATGCCCGTTGACCCATTGAGGAGCAGGTTCGGGATGCGCGAGGGAAGGATCGCCGGTTCTTTGTGCCGGCCGTCGTAGTTGTCGTTGAAGTCCACCGTGTTCTGGTCGATGTCCGCGAGGAGTTCCTCGGCGATCGCCGACATCCGCGCTTCCGTGTACCGCATGGCCGCCGGCGGGTCGCCATCGACACTGCCGAAGTTGCCCTGGCCGTCGATCAGCGGGTAGCGCAGCGAGAAGTCCTGGGCCAGCCGCACGAGCGCTTCATAGACCGGGCCGTCGCCGTGGGGGTGATAGCGAGCAAGGACTTCGCCGACGATCCCGGCGGACTTGCGATAGCCGGTCCCGGCCCGGGCGCCGGTGTCGTAGGCGCCCCAGAGGATGCGCCGCTGGACAGGCTTGAGCCCATCGCGGATTTCCGGGAGGGCGCGCGCCACGATCACGCTCATCGCGTAGTCGAGGTACGAAGAGCGCATCTCCTGTTCGATACCGATAGGGCGGACGTTCTGGGTGGGCTCGATCGAGGTCATGCGTGGCCTTTGGAAAGCTGTTGGCTGTCCGCCCATGGGCGGACGGCCGCCGCAGGCGCGAGGGCGCGGATATCGCTAGGAACATTTTACAGTTTCCCGGCGTTAGGAGCAGCAGCGCTCCACGCTTAGTCGACAGCAGGCGGCGAAGGCGGTGGCCCCTCGCGCTGCGCCGCATCGTCCCCGTTTTCGCCCTCCTCCGCGGGCGGCGCGGCGGCGCCCTGGAGCGCGGCGATCAGCTCGGCCGCGTCCTGCGATGAGATGCGCCCCTGTTCGAGGAGCTGGAGGACGCGGAACTGCTCTGCTTCGCGGCTGCGCTGGGCGGCGGCCGCGGCAGCCCGGGGAGCGCCACGCTGGGGCTTCGCCGTCGCCGGGGGCCGCGCCGCTTCCTGCCCCGCCGGGCGGTAGCGCACCACCACCTCGCCGATCCCGCTTTCCACTTTCACCCGGGTGGCCGAATTCTCCGGCCCCGATGGCACTTCCACCCGCGCCCGGCCGATGCCGCTGCTGGCGCGCACGTGGACGGGTCCGCCGCCGGGCGCGAGCCGTATCTCCGCCCTGCCCATGCCCACGTTCACCCGGTACTCGCCTTCGGCCACCCCGGCGATGTCGAGGAGGACGTCGCCCGTGCCGACGTCGCACTTCGCCAGCCCGGCATGGTCGTGGATCGCGATCTTGCCAGCGCCGAGGTCGGCGTCAAGCGTCGCCGAGACCGCGTAAGCCTGGATTTCGCCGGCCCCGACGTCCGCCTTGACCGACTCGCAGACGAGGTCCCGCAGTTCGAGATTGCCGTAGCCGAGGTTCACTTTCAGGGTCTCGAAACCTTCGCCAAGCCGGACGACCGTGGTCGCGCCCTGCTTCCGGCGAAAGAGCCACCCCTTCAGCAGCTTCACTTCGATGATCAGCCGGTCCAGTTCGCGGTGCACCTCCACCCGGGGCGGGGTGGACCTGCCGCTGCTCGCGAAGGCGCCCGGAGTTTCGCCCGGGGCGCAGGGACGCACCGTCAGCCGGCCCGCGGTCTGGTCGATGGTGACGTAGCGGACGCCGTCGAACGTGAACGCGTTCTCGACGCGGACGGCATCGCTCGGTCCGCTCTCGCCGCTCCCCGGTGGCCGCGGGGCGCCGGGGGGAATCGGTCCGCCGGGGCCGAAGGGGAACCCCCCGGGGCCATGTGGCCCGTGGTGGTGGCGCGACCGTTCACGCTCTTCGCGGGCGCGGTCGCGGGCTTCGTGGGCAAGGCGGCGGGCCAGGTCCCGGGCTTCGTTCCGGAGGCGGTTGGCTTCTTCGCGCGCCTTCTCTGCCTCTTCCCGGGCGCGGCGGAGCTCCTCTTCGGGGTCAGCCATCGCGGCCTCCCAGGGCACGAAGCTGTTCGGCCGCATCCGTCGCCGTGATCCGGCCGTTCGCCACGTCATCGAGGATCCGCTGCCGGCGCTCGGCCTCTCGCGGGTCTTCGCCGGCTTCGTAGCCAAGCGACACCAGGACGTCGTTGAGGCGTGCGACCACGGTGGGATAGGAGATGCCGAGTTCTTCCTCGACGTCCTTGATCTTGCCCCGTGCCCGGAGGAAGACCTCGACGAAGCCGAGCTGTTCGCGGCTGAGGCGGGCGAGCAGGCCCGCATCGAAGCGGCCGTCGACACCCGTGCCACAGGAGGCACACTCGAGCCGCCGGACGTACATCGGGCTATCACAACTGGGGCAGCTTCCGACGAAACGGGCCATGTTCTCCTACCGGGCGGCGGCCGGGTGTCCTGGGGTCGAGCTGGGGTCGGCCTTGCCGCGCGCCCATCCTTCCACAGCAGCGGCCATCCGCTCAAGCCGGTTGGCTGCCGCGGCGACGATGCTCAGCGACTTCGAAGTGCCGCCCTCATGGTAGTTGCGCGCCGAATCCATGCGCTCGGCGACGAAGGCAGCCGACCAGGTTTCGAAGAGCGAGAAGGGGATCTGGTTCATTGCCGTGCCCTCCTTTGGGCTTGATGAGGCTATCTTCGGCAGTCGAATGGTAGTTGTCAAGTACAAACTTAAGAATTTCAATATCTGTATGAACTTTTCTGTGATCTGCTTCGCATTTCCCGGCAAGCGGCCCCCACGGTCACTTCCTGCGGCGAGCCTGGACCTGGACACGGGCAGGCAGAGGGTCGCTGTCCCCGCCGCCGGGTTCGGCGCCCAGAGGGACACAGCGAGGGCGTGCCTGGGAAGCGGGTGCGATGCCGGTCTGCGGGTCGGGAGAGTGGCGGCGCGAAAGCCCCCCGCGAACGTCGCGGACGGGCAACGCCAGGCGGCCCCGGCAAATCGGGGCTGCAAAAGAGGCCGGGGAGCGGGGTGAAAGCCGGGCTAGGAAGCCTTCTTGGCCACCAGCGCGGCGAGGCGGCGCTTCGTGCGGTCAGCCTTGCCCGTGTGGATCGCGCCCTTCTTGGCGGCGCGGTCGAGCGCGGAGTAAGCGGCGCCGAGGGCTGTCGTTGCCGTCGCGCCATCGCCGGTCGTGGCGATCTCGCGGAGGTTGCGGATTGCGGAGCGAGTCGCCGAGCGGACCGCGCGGTTGCGGTCGCGTCGCTTCAGGGACTGGTGCCACCGCTTGATTGCGGACTTGCTGTTAGCCATGGTTCGCGAAGTACCAGCTGTGTGGATTTCGTAGGTCGAAAGACAAGGGTAGCCGTCAGCGTCTGAACGCGCAAAGCAGACGCCCAAGACGGCACCAGACCTTGTCCCGGCGGGGCGCCCCCACCCTATACTAGTCGGGCTGAACAGCCACCGTCCCCACCACGGGCGGCCACCAGAGAAGGAGATCACCCACATGAACCTCGTCAGCCGCATCCTCCGCCCTTCCCGCGTCGCCTTCGCCCACTGCGATGGCCCCTGCGGCGTCTACGACCCTGCCTCCGCCCGCATCGCCGCCGAAGCCGTCCTCTCCATGGAGAAGAAGCTTGCAGCCCTCGGCGATGGCCAGGACCTCGCCTCCCAGAACACCCGCGGCCGCTTCATCGCCATCAAGGAACAGCAGGCCGAACTCGCCAAGAAGGAACTCGACATCCTCTGGCACGACTACTTCAAGCCCGAACACCTCGAGAAGCACCCGAACCTCCACGACACCTTTTGGAAGGCCGCCAAACTCTGTTCGAAGAACAAGACCGAGAGCGACCCCGCCAACGGTGAAGCCCTCCTCGCCGCCATCGAAGAGGTCCACAAGATCTTCTGGGCGACGAAGAACCGCGACATCGCGTTCTACCGCGCCAGCTAACGTCGCACCCTCGATGGACAGCGGACGGGGAAGTGGCGAACGGCGCGCTTCCCCGTCGTCCGTTGCCGCGGCCGTGCTCCTGGCCATCGCTGCCGGCGCCGCGGCCATCACCTGGGCGCGAGGGCGCTTCCTCCGCGTCGCGATCGAAGGCGAGAGCATGCTCCCCACGCTCGCGCCCGGTGACTGGGTGATCGTCGACCGCGGAGCCTCCCGCGACTACCGCCCGCGCCCCGGCCACGTGGTCCTCGCCAACGACCCGCGGGTGCCCCTCCGCGAAATCGTCAAGCGCGTCGACCACATCGACCTCCACGGCGCCGCTTGGCTCCTCGGCGATAACCCCGGGGAGAGCACCGACGGCCGCCACTTCGGCGCACTGTCCCCAAGCATGGTCGCTGGCCGCGTCCGCTGGCGCTATTGGCCCCCCTCGCGCATTTCCCGCGTGCGTTAGTCCCCGAGCAGCGCCCGGAACGCACCAAACATGCCCGGGCCGGTGGCGACGATCCCGCCCCGGTAGTCCGCCGTCAGCCCGCCCGCCTCGCGGACGATGAGCGCGCCCGCCGACACATCCCACGGCGCCAGGGGGCCTTCGTAGTAGACGTCGATCCTCCCGCGGGCGGCGAAACAGAGGTCCAGCGCCGCCGACCCGCTGCGTCGGACGTCACGCACATGGGGCAGGATGCGCGCAAGCACGGCCGACTGTCTCGCCCTCAGTTCCGGCTGGTAGCCGAAGCCGGTGCCGACGAGCGCCTTCCCCAGTTCCGTCTGTGGCGATACCCGGATCGCGTCCCCGCCGCAGGTCGCACCGGAGCCGGACGCGGCGGCGTAGGTCTCTCGGCGAGCGGCATCGTGCACCGCTCCCGCCACCACCGTGCCATCCACTTCCGCCGCGATCGATACCGCGAAGACCGGGTAGCCGTAGAGGTAGTTCGTCGTGCCATCCAGCGGGTCGACCACCCACCGCACACCCGACGTCCCGGCGCGCCCCGACCCCTCCTCCGCCAGGATCGCGTCCCCCGGCCGCGCCGCCAGCAGCCGCCCGACTACCAGTTCTTCCGACTCGCGGTCCACTTCGCTCACCATGTCCGTGGGGGTCGACTTCGTCTCGACCGCGACGCGGGCGTCCAGCAGCCGCGCCCGGAGCAGTGCGCCCGCCTCTTCGGCGACGGCCACCGCGAGGTCCCGCAGTTCACGGGCGAAGGCGCCCTCGGCCGTCACAGGAGCCGCCGGCCTTCCGCGAGTTGTTGCAACACCAGCGCGTCAGTCGGGAAGGCGAGTTCTGGCGGTTCCGCCGGGTTGAAGTAGGCGACGGACGTGAACTCGCCGTCCACGGGGTGAAGCTTGCCGCCCACGGGCGTGCCTTCGAACCAGATACCAACCGTGTGCTGGCGGGCGTTGTGGAAGTTCGAATGGACGGCCACCACCGGCCCGATCGCTACCTCAAGCCCGGTCTCTTCGGCGAATTCGCGGCGGGCTGCGTCGCGCACGTCTTCGTCCCACTCGACGTAGCCGCAGGGGATGCACCAGAGCCCCGCGTAGTCGCCGGTGGCCCGCTGGCCCAGGAGCACACGCCCGTCACCGTCGCGCTGCACCACGGCCACGCCCACGATCGGGTTCCGGTAGCGGACATAGCCGCAGTTCGTGCAGAAGGGGTACCTGTGGCCACCACGCACGCCGGAGGTCAGCACCTGGCCGCAGTCGGGGCAGAACCACCCGGGCGGCCGGCCCCCGGCGATGAAGTCGGGCCCGGGCGAGGTTGGGAACTCGTCCTCGTCCCTGGGGTTTACCGTGTTCACGGCTGGGGGAGACGCCCGGCGGCCCGGAGCTTGCACAGCGTGACAAGGTCTTCCGCCACCTTGCCGATGGCGATGGCCACACCCTTGTTCGCGGGCGTATCGCCGTCCCCCCAGTGTTGAGAAGCGCGGGAGATGACCACGTCCGGGACCGCCGCGATCCCGCCGATGTGCCGCATCACCCGGACCACGTCGGTCACTCCCGGTTCGGCATCGCCGTTCGCCGCGCCGATGATCGCGAAAGGCTTTCCGCCCGCCTGCGGCAGATCGAGGAAGTCGAGGGCGTTCTTGAGGCCACCCGGCATCGCCCCGTGGTACGACGGCACCACCAGGAGGAGGGCATCCGCTGCCGCCGCCGCCGCCCGCCAGGCGCCCACCGTCGCCGGGTACTGGTCGTCGGGCCGCCCGTCCAGCAGCGGCAACGAACCGATTTCGAACGATTCGCACTGCGCCCCGTTCCCTTCGAACACGGAAAGGGCGAAACGGAGGATGCGATCGGAGGTACTCCCTGCCCGCAGGCTGCCGTTCACTCCCAATACGCGCGTCGTCATTGCCGAAGGCTACGCCCGCGCGCGCTCCCCGGCCAGACTACGCTAAGCTCGGCCCATGCCGCCCGTCCGGATCGCCGTCCTCGGCAGTTGCATGATGGACCTCGTCGCCCGCGTCCCGCGCCACCCGGAACGCGGCGAAACCGTGTTCGGCAGCAGCTTCGCGACGGCGATCGGTGGCAAGGGGCTGAACCAGGCCGTCGCCGCCCGCCGCCAGGGCGCCGCGGTCACGCTCATCGGACGAATCGGCGCCGACCCCTTCGGCAACGAAATCGCGGCCTTCCTCGACCGCGAGCGCGTCAACCGCACCCGCCTCGACGTCGACCCCCTGCTCGGGACGGGCGTCGCCATTCCCCTGGTGTACGACGACGGCGGCAACAGCATCGTCTCGGTGCCCCGGGCGAACCTCGCGATCACTGCCGCGCACGTCCGGCGGGCTGCTTCGGCCATCCGCAGCGCAGACCTGCTCCTCCTCCAACTCGAAGTGGCGCTGGACGCCGTCGTCGAAGCGGTCAGGATCGCGGCTGAGGCCGGGGTGCCCATGATCCTGAACACGGCGCCTGTCGTCCCGCTCCCGCCGGGCCTGCTGGAAACCGTCACCGGGGTGGTCGCAAACGAAATCGAAGCGGCAGCGCTCGCCCCCGGCGCGGACCGAAGCCCCGCCGGGCAGGCGCAAGCCTTCGTCGCCGACGCCACCCGGTTCGCCGTGGTCACGCTGGGCGCCGAAGGGGCCGTCCTCGCCGACCGCCACGGCGCAACTGCAATCGCCGCCTTCCGCGTGCAGGCGGTGGACACCGTCGGGGCCGGGGACGCCTTCTGCGGAGCACTTGGGGTCGCCTATGCAGAGGGTCTGCCCCTGGAGGAGGCGGTCCGCCGGGCAAACGCAGCCGGTGCGCTGGCCGCCACGCGTCACGGGGCCAGCCCGTCGCTCCCGGGCCGGGACGAAGTCGACCGCCTCCTCGGCGGGCAAGTGTGAAGTTCGCCACAAGACCAGCGTGCGAGTGATTTGATGGCCGCCCCTGCGGCCGTGATACCCTGAACCTGCCCCCGGGGAGCGAGTTTGACCACCCATCCACAACGTTTCTGCCCGCTCTGCAATCGCGCCTTCACCGCCGGCGAGGCTGTGCTGCGTTGCGCGGGCTGCGATGTCCTCCACCATCCCGGCTGCTGGGTAAAGAACGACGGCTGCGCCACCCACGCCGACCACGAAGCACGCCCCGTCGCCGTCGCCTACGAGAACCGCGAGACCGCGATCGCGGCCCCACACCCGGCCGAGGGCACGCGCGTCCTCAAACCCCAGAAGCCTGCCGGGGACCCGTTCGAACCGGCAGACGGCGACGGGGAAGGTATCGGAGCCGTCATCGGCGGCGCCCGCCCGCCGATGATCGCTGTGACGGCGCCGCTCCCCCTGCCGCCCACCGGAAACCCGCAAGAACCGGCTCGCTTCGTCCGCCACGAACCGCCCGAGCCGCTCCATCCGCCCTCGGCGCCCAAGCGCTACGTGCCGGCCCCGCCGTCGCCGCAGGCCGGGGGCCCAAAGCCGCTCCCGAAAATCTACGGCCGCCACGGGATCCTCGCCTTCTGGTATGTCCCCGTCGCCGCCCTGCTCGCCATCGGCATCGCGTTCGGCGTCGTCTGGGCGTTCGACCAGCTTGGAGGCGGCGACGACGGCGCCCCGGCCGTGACCGCGACGGTCACACCCCAGCCCACCGCGAACGGCACGGCCAACGCCGCCGCGACCGCTGGCACGCGCACACCGGGCGCCAGCCCCACGACCGCGGGCACCCCGGCCGCCACCGGCAAGTTCCGTCCCGGCGACTTCGCCGTCGTCACCGGGACGGGCGATTGCCTCAACATCCGCGTCGCCCCCGGGCGTTCGAACGACGCAATCGAATGCCTGAAAGACGGCGAGACGCTCGCCATCACCGGCGGTCCATCCACCGCCGACGGCCTCACCTGGTGGAAGGTGAAGATCGGCGCCGGCGAAGGCTGGGGAGCAGAGGACTACCTCTCGAAGAAACCATGATCCGTCTCACGGCGCTGCTCCTCGCTGGCCTCATCCTCGCCGGCTGCCGAGGAGGTTCGGCCGACCCGCCGGAAACGTCCGCGCCCGCGGCCACCGCTTCCACCACCACCGCCACGGAGACGCCCTCGCCGTCGCCGACGCCGGACCTGTTCGCTTCCGTACCCGCCGACCCCGCTTCGGCGGCGAAAGTGCTCGAACGCGCGATCCCGGTGGGCGCCACCGACCCCTGTCCCGCAGCCCTGAAATCGTCCTGGAGCGCCCTCTGCGCCAGCGGGGACGTCGATGGAGACGGCAAACCCGACCACGCCTACCTCGTCGCCATCTCTCCGCAGGACAGCCGCAACCCCACGCCCGCCGCCGTGCTCATCCGCCGGGCGGCCACCGGCAAGTTCGAGACCTTCCCCGTCGACGGCGACGCCGACCGCGGCGAACTCGGCCGGGCGATCTTCGGGATCTCCGAGCGGACCGGGGATGTCGCCGCCGAACTCGTCTTCCTCACCACCAGTTGCGGCGCCAGCAACTGCGCCAGCACCGTCCGGGTCGAACACTGGGACGGCAGCGCCTGGCGCGACGCCGGCCCCGGGGACGCCATCGACAACCTCGAACGGGCCGAGTGGCAGGGGACGAAAGGCCTCAGCCGCCTCGTGGTCTATGGCGGCCGCCTGGGGTCCATGGGCGCCGGCCCGACCCGTTCCGTCACCACCACCTACACCTACACGAACGCGCGCTACACCACCCTCAAGGCCGAACCCGACCGCGCCGTCTACCTCTACCACGCCATCCTCGACGCCGACGCCCTCTTCCTCGCCGGGAAGTTCGAACAGGCCACCGCCGCCTACCTGGCCGCCATCGCCAACAAGGATCTGAAGGACTGGAAAGCCGAGGCCGGCCGCGACCCCGGTCAGCCTGCCCTCTCCGGCTACGCCCTCTTCCGCATCGCCGTCGCCACCGCCGCCCGAAACCAGGACGCGAACGCCGCCCTCGACGAGGTCATCCGCGCGAGCAAGGAGCCCCTCTTCGTCAACGCCGCCGAGGCCTTCCGCAAGGGCTACCAGGAGCGCCAGAACGTCCACGGCGCCTGCCTCGCCGTCACCGACTACCTCGCCACCCAGGGCATCCCCGATTACGTGCGCGAACTCTTCGACTACGGCTACGCCAACCCGCCCCGCACCTACCGCGACATCTGCCCCCTCTGACCGGCCGCTATGCGCGCACGCTGTTTCGAAGCACCCCGGACCCGGTGATCTCGACCTCCACCACGTCGCCCGGCTTCAACGGCTGCGGGCTTCCCGGCGTCCCCGTGTAGATGATGTCCCCCGGCACCAGCGTCATCACCGCGCTCACGTAGCGCACGATCTCCGGGATGTCGCGGATCAGTTCGTCCGAGCGCCCGTGCTGGACTTCGGCACCGTTCACGCGCGTGTAGAGGTCGATCTTGTCGTAGTCGAGCCCCGTGACGATGCTGGGGCCGAAGACCCCGAAGGTGTCGCTGCCCTTCGCCCGCCACCACTGGCCGTCCTTGTTCTGCCATTCGCGCGCGGAGACGTCGTTGCCGCAGGTGTAGCCGAAGACCGCCGCCAGCGACTCTTCCCGCGTCGCCCGGCTCACCTTCCGCCCGATGACGATCACGATCTCGCCCTCCGGGTCGACGCGCCCGGCATCGGGAGGCAGCACGATCTCGTCACCCGGACCGGCGATGCTCGAAAGCGGCTTGAAGAACAGCGTCGGCGGGTCAGGGATTGGCCGCCCGCCAAGGTGGCTCGCGTAGTTCAGCCCGACGCAGACGATGGACCGCGGCTCGCACGGCGGCAGCAGCCTCACCGACGCCAGCGGCAGCAATTCGCCCGTGCGCTCCGTCCGCTCCCAGAACGGCTCCCGGACGACGGCGATGGCCTGGCCTTCGAGCACCCCGGCGCCGGTGGTCCCATCGGTGCGGCGAAAACGGACATAGTTCATGGCAGGCCACCCTTCGTTCCTTCAGCGCGTGCCCCGAGTCTACCGGCCCAGCGTCCTCCGTGCTGTGGCCACTCCCCCAGACTCCGGAACTCCGTCACCTCGGACCTCGGGACTCGGCCCTCGGTACTCGCTATCATCAGCCCATACCACCGGAAGGCCTGCCCGTGTCCCTCATCTCCTCCGAAGACATCGCCATCGAAGAGCCCGCCAGCTACGACTGGAAGCAGATCGTCGACGACCTCAACGGTCTCCTTCGCCTGAAAACCACGCCCATCGGCATGAAGATATTCACGACCGTCGAGGAGATGGAGGCGGTCCCGAGGATCCGCCGTCCCCAGTCCGTCCACACGACCGACCAGATCGTCGCCCAGGCCGCCCGCCTCGGCTGGACCGTCGGCATCACCAACGACGACCTCGTGGGCGCCCAGTGCGGCGCCGTCATCGGCCTCCACCCCCGCGACGACGCCTGGCTCTCCGGCCGGGGCATGGCCGGCGTCTGGTTCGAAACCCTCGAAGACTCGTCCGCCCACCAGCACGCCATGGATACCGTCCCCGACGGCCGCTACCGGGCGATGGCCGTCTCGCCGCTCACCTCCGGCCGCCTCGACCCACCCGACATCTGCCTGGTCTACGCGACCCCCGGCCAGATGATCCTCTTCATCAACGGCCTCCAGTGGAGCGGCTATCGCAAGTTCGATTGGAGCGTCGTCGGCGAATCCTCATGTGCCGACTCGTGGGGGCGGGCGTTGGCGACGGGCCAGCCCAGCCTCTCCATCCCCTGTTTCGCCGAACGCCGCTACGGGGGCGTGCTCGACGACGAACTCCTGATGGCGCTGCCCCCGAAGTACCTGCCGAAGGCGATCGCGGGCATGACCCGGCTCGCATCGAACGGCCTCCGCTACCCCATCCCCCAGTACGGCATCCAGTCGGACGCGCGGGCCGGGCTCGCGGTCAGCTACGGCGAACGGCCAAAAGCGTAGCGGCCCGCTCAGGCGCGGCGGTCGAACCGCGAACCGGCATTCGGGTCGAGCAGTTGGACGATCGCTTCGCCCATCTCCCGCTGCACTCGCGCGACCTTGATCGCGGCGGCCACCTGCAACCGGGCGTGAACCCACTCGACCGGCCCGTCGCCCAGCGGCGTCGATGAGACCGCGCGCACAGCGTCCATCCCCGCGATCATCGGGGTGCCGTCCGCCCCCGCGGAGTAGCAGCGTGGTGGCACTTCGCGGTTCCCGAAGCAGCGAACCTGTTACATTCGGAAACGTGCCCACCCCTTCCCCTGACTCGATTCGAGCCGCCTTCCGCCTCCGCTTCGGCGAAGACCCCACCGTCATCGTCCGCGCTCCCGGGCGCGTCAACCTGATCGGCGAACACACCGACTACTCCGGCCTCCCGGTGCTGCCCATCGCCATCGACCGCGCCCTCCTCGTGGCCTCCGGGCCGGGTCCGGACGGCATCGTCGAAGCCGCCTCAAGCGCGTTCGAAGGCGACGCCCACCTCGACCGCGCTCACCCCAACGCCGGCCTCACCGCCCCCTGGCACCGCTACCTCGCCGGCGCCCTGGCGGAGCTGGCCGGCGCCGCCCCCGGAGCGGGCGCCCGCATCTTCGTCGACGGCAACCTCCCCGGCGAGGGTGGCCTCAGCTCGTCTTCCGCGCTCACCAGCGGCGTCCTCGAAGCGTTGAACCACGCCTGGGGCGCAGGGCTCGACCGCGAGGCCATCGTCCAGCGCGCCATCGTCGCCGAGCGCCACGTCGGCGTCGAAACCGGCGGCATGGACCAGGAAGTGATCGTCTTCGCCGAAGCCGGGGCCGCGCTCCGGATCGACTTCAACCCCCCGTCCCGGCGGATCGTCCCGCTGCCGCCCGGCCTGGCCCTGGTCGTCGCCTATTCCGGCGAAGCGGCCCCCAAGGGCACGACCGCCCGCGAGTCCTACAACGAACGCGTCGTCGGCGCCCGGATCGCTGCCGCCATGCTCGCCGACTCCGTGGGGCTCGACATCGGCGCCCCTCCCCGCCTCTGCGAAGTCGCTGACATCGACGTCGTCGACATCCTCGTGGACGAACTGCCCGAGCGCATGTCGGCCCAGGAAGCCGCCCACGGCGCCGGCCTCGACCTCGAACGGCTGGTCCAGTTGACCGCCGACCGCTTCGACACCCGGACCAAGGTGCCGGTGAAGCGCTTCGCCCGCCACATCCTGGCCGAAGCCATCCGCGTAGACGAAGCCGAGGCCGCCCTCCGCGCCGGCGACCTGACCGCCTTCGGCCGCCTCCTCAACGAATCCCACAACAGCCTCCGCGAAGACTTCCGCTGCAGCACTCCCGCCCTCGACCGCCTCTGTGCTGCCATGCGCAAGGCCGGGGCTGTCGGGGCGCGGCTGACGGGCGCCGGGTTCGGCGGGTTCGCGGTCGCCGTCTGCCCCCCGGGCGCGGTCGAGGCCGTAGTGGCCGCGGCCGAAGCGGCGACAGGCGGTCCGGCTTTCGAAGTCCACGCCTCCGCGGGCCTCTCGCTGCTGTGACCGCGAAGGCCGTCCTCCTTGCCGCCGGGCGGGGGACGCGGCTCGGCGCCCTCACCGCCAACTACCCGAAGCCGCTCCTCGACGTCGGCGGCCTGCCCATCATCGCCCACACGCTTTCGGGGCTCGCCCGCGCCGGGATCGAAGAGGTCACGATCGTCACCGGCCACTTCGCTGAACTGCTCGAAGCCGAGGTCGGGAACGGCGCGGAGTCCGGGCTCGCAGTTCGTTATGTCCGACAAGAACGGCTCGATGGCACCGCGCGCGCCCTCGCCCTTGCCAGGGACTGGCTTGGCGACGAACGCTTCTTCTTCGGCTGGGGCGACATCCTTGTCCAGCCGGCGAACTATCGCGACGTCATCCGCGCCGCCCGCCTGGCCGAGGCCGCCATCGCCGTCAACGACGTCGACGACCCCTGGGCCGGGGGCGCGGTCTACGTTGACACGGACGGCCTTGTGACGCGCATCGTCGAAAAACCGGCGAAGGGGACCTCGACGACCCGCTGGAACAACGCCGGCTTCGGCGTCCTCGGGCCGCCCCTCTGGCCGGAAATCGACCGCCTCGAGCCCTCCCCCCGCGGCGAGTACGAACTCCCCAGGGCGATCGCCGCCCTCATCGAGTCTGGCGAACGCGTCCGCGCCGTCCCCGTCGAAGGCCCCTGGTTCGACATCGGCACCCCCGAAGACCTCGAACGGGCGCGCGAAGCCTACCGGCGGCGCTAACGCGGGTCGCCGGCCCCCGATCGCTCAGCCGCTGACGTTACAGAGAGGCGATAGTGTGGGCTTCGCGTCAGGGGCGGTCGCGGGGGACGCACCTGCCTTCGAAGTGCTGTCCTGGCAGAAGTCCCCGCCGGAGGTTAGGCCGACCGCCGGGCCAGCCTGACCTCTGACACTTGCGTCCGATCGGCCACCCTCTTCAGGGTCGGGCGGGCCTTGACTCCCGCCGCCGGCGGTCCACCCTCAGTCCCGCGATGTTCGTCATACCGCTGCTGTTCGTAGGCGCCTTCGCCCTCATCGCCTGGGGCATGCTCCAGAGAGACGGCCCTGCCTCCGACGCCGCCACCGAGATCGCCCGCCGCCGCCTCGCCTCGGGGGAACTCAGCCTGGATGAGTTCGAGCGCATCGTCCGGCGGCTCGGCCCCAGATCCCGTCCTCCGGGGACGCTGGCCAACCCCATCCTCGCGCTCGGCGGGGCGCTCCTGCTGCTGCTGGCGGTTGCATCGATGGTCACCTGGGCCGCCTCGGCGACTGATTGGACCTGGGGTTGGGGACACATGGGAGGGATGATGGGCGGAGGTGGCTCAGTTCAGGGCACGACGCAGGTGACCGATGCCCCCGAGGCCGAAGTGCTAATGCGCGACTCTGCCTACCAGCCGACCACCATCGAAGTCCGGCTCGGGACGCGGGTCACCTGGACGAACAACGACTCCGTCCCCCACTCCGCGACCGACCGCGACGGGCGGTGGGATACGGGCCTGTTCGGGAAAGGAGCGTCGGCGTCTCAGACCTTCGACAAGCCGGGCGAGTTCCCTTACTACTGCCTCGTCCACCCGGCGATGATCGGGACCGTCCGCGTCCGCTCCTGAGGCCCACGCCGGCGCCGCTCCGCTGCTCCACCATTGTCTCATCGTGCCGGCCGACCGCGGCCCGTCGAGGGCCCCTACCCCTCTGCCAACAGCGGGCGGGGTTCGCCCCAGCGGTAGACGTAGGCATGCCGCGTGCACTCGACCGACAGGCGAGGCTCGGAACGGTACAGGTCATATGGAGCGGGGTATGACGCGCGCCCGCCGCCCGGGGGGACGCCGGTATCGCCCCCGCCACCGCGGCCCGAGCCCTACTTCGCGGCCGCGGCGGCCACTGGCTGGAACTGCTGTTCATAGAGCCGGGCATAGAGGCCGTCGCGCTCCAACAGCTCCTGGTGGCTGCCCGACTCCACCACCCGCCCACCGTCCACCACGACGATGATGTCCGCCGCCAGCACCGTCGACAGCCGGTGGGCGATGGCGATGACCGTCCGGCCCCGCGTCAGATGTTCCAGCGCGTCCTGGATCGCCCGTTCCGTCCGCGAATCCACGCTCGACGTCGCTTCGTCCAGGATCAGGATCGCCGGGTCCTTCAGTAACGCCCGCGCGATCGCCACCCGCTGCTTCTCGCCCCCGGAAAGCCGGTAGCCGCGCTCCCCCACGAGCGTGTCATAGCCCCCCGGCAGCCCCGCGATGAACTCGTGGATGTTCGCTGCCCGCGTCGCCGCCTCCACCTCGTCGTCCGTTGCCTGCGGCCGCCCGTAGCGGATGTTCTCGCGAATCGTGTCGTGGAACAGGAACGGCTCCTGGTTCACCATCCCGATGCAGGCCCCCAGCGAATCCAGCGTCACATCGCGGATGTCGTGCCCATCCACCGTCACCCGCCCCGAATCCACGTCGTAGAGCCGCGGCACCAGGTACGCCGTCGTCGTCTTCCCGGCGCCCGAAGGCCCGACCAGGGCGGCGAAGTGTCCCGGCGGCACGTCGAACGACACGTCCTTCAAGACCGGCTGGCCCCGCAGGTAGGAAAACGACACGTGCTCAAAGGTCACATGCCCCCGCGCCTCCACCAGCGGGACCGCCCCCGGCCGATCGCTGACCTCCTGCTCCATGTCCAGGTAGTCGAACAGCCGCTCGAACAGCGCCACCGAACTGAGGACCGTCACATTCACGTTCATCAGCGCCGCCACGGGTTCGAAAAGTCGCGTCAGAAGCGCGGCGAACGCCACCACCGTCCCCGGCGATGACTCCGCGCCGATCACGCGGTGCCCCCCGTACCAGTACACGATCGCCGGCCCGATCGCTGCCACAATCCCGGTCGACATCCAGAACCAGCGCCCGACCATTGCCCGGCGGATGTTCAGCGCCCGGATCCTCGCCGCCGTCTCGTTAAAGCGGTCGGCCTCGTCCTCCGCCCGGCCAAACGTCTTCACCAGCAACGCGCCGCTGACCGAAAGCGTCTCCTGCATCTGCGAATTGAGCGCCGCAATCTGCTCCTGCGACTCGCTCACAATCTCCCGCTGGATGTTCCCCACGAACCAGGCCGGGATCAGGAACAGGGGCAGGAAGGCCGTGCAGAACAGCGCCAGCTTCCAGTCCATCGCCAGCATCAGCCCGAACGTCGTGCTCGCCGTGATCAGGTTCCCGAAGATCCCTCCGAGCGCCTCGCTCACCACCTGCTGGACCCCGCCGACATCGTTGTTCACGCGCGAAAGCGTTTCGCCCGTCCGATTCGCCGTGAACCAGCGCATCGACATCCCGCTGAGGTGCCGGTAGAGCTCCCGCCGCAACCGGTACATCACGTTCTGGCCGATGGTGTTGCTCTGGTAAGTCTGCAACACGCCAAGCAGCGCCACGCTGAGCACCGCCGCCAGCATCACAGCGACCAGGATGTTCAGCTCGCGCCGGTCCCCGCTCGGCAGCGCGTGGTCGATGATTCTCCGGATAATCAGCGGCGCCCCGAGGCCAGCCAGCGACGCAACAAGGATGGTCGCGAGCAGCACCGCCACGCGAGGCCGCTCCGGCCGGTGCAGTGCAAGTGCCCGTTTGAGGGTTGGCCACGCCGGTCGCGCCGGGCGCGCCTTTCGCCGTTCGGCCCGCGCCGCCCAGTGGTTCATCGCCATAGACGCTCCCGATGGTACCCCCCTTCCCCCCCTCGGAGTAGCTCTTTCCCCCACTCCCCTTTGCCCGGCGTACAATGCCGCGCCATGGACCTTCTCACCGGTGAAAGCTTTGCCGTTGCCTCTCACGGGCTCGCTGCCGCCTATGTCGCCTGGCTCCTGCGCCAATACAGCGCCGAAGTCGACCACCGGACGGCCCTCGACTCCTCCCGCGGCCCCGCGATCTACCTCTGCGAAGGCGCCCGGCACGACCCCGCGCCCCGGCCAACCGGCACCTCTCAGCTGATCACCGACGCCCCCGTCACCGCGGCGAACCGCGCCTGGCTCGAATCCGAAGCCGCCCGCCGCCCCGTCACCTGGATCACCCCCTGGGGCCACACCACGGACTGGGCCGAACGCCCCGCCACCGACCTCGTCGTCCACGCCGCCGGGGGCTGGATGTCGGGGGTGGGCGAACCCGGCCGCGAACCGATCGGCCCTCCCGGCTCCCAGGCCCAGTTCGCCGCCGGCCTCTTCGCCACCGTCCACGTGCTCTCCCCCGCCGGGAAAGTGCGCGGCCTCGCCGGGGTCTCCATCGCCGAATCCGTCGCCGCCACTTGCATCTACGACGTCATCTCCTTCCAGTACTACGGAAACGTCCGTCAGCGCGTCGGCAACCGCTATGCCGCCACCCAGCCGATGCTCACCACCCTCCCCTGCAAGGACGGCTACGTCGGCATCCACGCCGCCCTCCACGCCCAGTGGGTGCGCGTCTGCGAACTCATCGGCCACCCGGAACTCGTCTCCGACCCCCGTTTCGCCGACCCCGGCGAACGAGCCCGCAACATCGCCGACCTCGATTCCTACCTCCTCCCATGGCTCGCCACCCGGACCCGCTGGGAGGCCTACCACGAACTCCAGTCGGCGCGAATCCCTGCCTCGGCCCTGCCCACCGTCGATGAAGTGCTCGCCTCGCCCCAGCTTTCCGCCCGCGGCGCCTGGCGCGAAGTCCCCGGGCGGGGGGGCCGGAGCATCCGCGTACCCGGCCCCCCCGCCCGGGTAGAGCGAAGCCACGCCCGCCCGGTCCCTGACCGCCCCGACGGTCCCTGGCGCCACGGCAGCCTTCGCGTCCTCGACCTCTCGATGGGCTGGGCCGGGCCGATGGTCTCCCACATCCTCAGTTGTTACGGCGCCGATGTGATCAAGGTCGAAGGTCCCCGGCGCTTCGACTGGTGGCGCGGCTCCCGCCCCCCCGGCGACGACCCCGCCAACGCCCTCCACGAACGCAGCCACGTCTTCAACACCGTCAATCGCGGCAAGCGCGGCATCACCCTCGACCTCACCACCCCCGAAGGCCGCGCTCTCGCCCTCCAACTCGCCGACGCCGCCGATGTCGTCGTCGAGAACTTCCGCGCCGGCGTCCTCGAACGTCTCGGCCTCGGCTACGACGCACTCTCCGAACGGAATCCCGGCCTTATCCTCCTCCGCCAGCCAGGGTTCGGCGCCGGCGGGCCCGAAGGCAGCTACCAGGTCTTCGGCAACACCATCGAAGGCATGTCCGGCCTCACCGCCCTCATGGGCTACGAGGATGGCCCTCCGCTGATGATGGCCAATGCCTTCGGCGACCCCGTCAGCGGCCTCAACGGGACCATCGCCGTCCTTGCCGCCCTCTCCGCGAAGGAACGCGACCACCACGGCGCCGCCATCGAAGCCGCCCAGATCGAAGGCTTCCTCCCCCTCGTCAGCGAAGCGCTGATCGAACACCAGCTCTCAGGGACAATTCCCGCCCGCCACGGCAACCGGCGCCACGGCTCCGAACCCTCCGGCGCCTACCGCTCTGCCGGCGACGACCGCTGGCTCGCCCTCGAAGTCCGCGACGGCCGCGACTGGATTGCCCTCGCCCGGCTCCTCGGCCAGCCCTGGGAGAGCGACGCCACCCTCTCCACGTTCGAAGCCCGGGAAGCCCGCCGGGTCGACATCCACGACGCCGTCGAGCGCTGGACCTCCTCCCGCGACCGCGACGAAGCCGTCGAAACCCTCGTCGCCGCCGGCATCCCCGCTGCCCCCGTTAACGACGAATCCGACCAGTTAGGCTGGGGGCCCTTCGCCGAAACCGAGTTCTTCGCTGGCAGCGACCGCGCCGTTGTCGGCTACCACCTGTACCCGTCCCTGCCCATCCTCACCGGCGAGGTCCGCCCCCAACCGCCTTGCCCCGCCCCCACCCTCGGCGAACACACGGCTGAGGTCCTCGCCGGGATGGGCCTCAGCGGAAACGAAGTCTCCGCCCTCTCCGATTCCGGGGTCGTCGCCATCCCCGCCTGATCCTGGCCAACGGAAAGGGGCTGACCGAAGCCAGCCCCTTCAGGGTCTCGTCCGGCGCGTCCGCGCCCTTAGTTCATCCCGCCCATGGCTTCGATCTTCTTCACCGGGGCCACAACCTCGATCTTCCCCGACTTTTCGAACGTCAGCGTCAGCTTGACCTGCTGGCCAACCGCCAACGGCGACGCCAGGTTCATGATCATGACGTGGTAACCGCCCGGCTTCAGCACCAGTTCGCCGCCCGCCGGAATCTCCAGCGGCGCCTTCACCGGTTGCATCTTCACCGTGCCGCCCTCTGAAACCGTCTCGTGGACCTCCACCTTGGTACTCACGTCAGCCGTCACCGAAATCAGCCGGTCGGCCGCGTCACCCGTGTTCTTCACGGTGAAATAGGCGGCGGTCACGTCGTTCGTCGTGTCCCGCGCCCGGGGGTCGATGATCTGGAGCTTCGCCACCTGCCCGGCAGCCGTGGGGCTCGCCGCCGCGGTCGGGTTCGCCGCCCCGCCGCCGTCATCGTCGTCGCCGCCGCACGCCACCAGGGCCACCGCCGCGACTGCCGCCACGCCCAGCATGACCACGCCACTCCACCGTTTCCAGTCCATTCTCTCCCCCAGCGCTATTTCCAGGTTTCGTTGACGAGCATCGGGAGGTCGTGCTTCCAGACGTCCTGCGTGATCCCGAACGGGTACAAGAGCCTGCCCGTGTTGTCCTTCGTGTAGGCGATCACATACGCGGCGTGGGAGACAGTGTAGTTCCCTTCGCCAAGGTCATTCCGCTGTGGCGTCCCCATCAGCAGTTGCTTCAACATGTCCGAGATCTGGCGGCTGTCACCGGTCAGCCCAATAAAGCTGGTATCGAAACGGTCCAGCCACTCGCGGATCACCTCCGGCGTGTCGCGCTCCGGGTCCGCCGTCGCGAACACCACCTTGATCTGCGACCGCTGCTTGTCGGTCAGGGTCTTCATCACCTGGGAGATGTCGTACATCGTCGTCGGGCAGATGTCCGGGCAGTGGGTGTACCCCACATAGAAAATCGTGAGGAAGCCCTCCGTCTCCTTGCGGATGTCGAAAGGCTTCCCCTCGGTGTCGGTCAGCACAATCTCTGGCTTTTCGAAGAACGGCGTCACCTGGGCGCCCTCGTAATCGTCGATGCTGGCGGCGCCGCCCCCCTTGTCGTCGTCATCCCCGCCACAGGCCGCCGCAGCGAAAACCGCCAGGGTCAGGAGGAGGGGGACCAGGCCCAGGCGGCTATTTCGCATGCTTCCAAGTTACCCTGTCTTCGCCCCGCGCGCAGGCCCAGTGGGGTACTCAGAAGGGGTCGATCGGCCCTCCACGCCCGCCAAGCGCCCCTCCTTAACGTCGCCTGAACCGTTTGTGCGAAAATGCACAATCACCGTCGGCCAGCTCCGGACCGCCCCTGATCCGGCTTCCCGCCGCTGCGCGGTATCATCGGCCCGTGCGCATCCTCCGCCTCAGCAACAGCAACGACGTCAACCCCCTCGTGCCCGAGGCCGAGCGCGCCCAGGTCATCGCCGAACAAGTTGTCGCCGAACTCACCGGCGAAGCGGTCGAGACCATCGTCAAGGTCATCTGGCCGGCCCCGGAACTGCCTGGCATCGTCGCCGGCTGGCTCGAACGCTACCAACCCGACGTCGTCTTCATCGTCACCTCGTCCTACTGGGTCACCTACGAATCCGTGCCCCTCCGGGTAGAACGGCGCGCCGGCATCCTCGGCAAGGCGTTGGCGCGGGTCGGCTTCAAAGTCGGCGGCAACCCTGCCGTGGCCTCCTCGTCCCCCTTCCGCTTCGGTCGCCGGGCGGCAGCCAGGACCATCGGCGGCGAAACCTACTTCACCCCCGCCGAAGCCGCGGGCTACGTTGCCGACGTCCTCCGCCGCGTGCTCGCCCGCGAATCCGTCGTCGCCGTCGTGCGCGGACCCCTCCACGTCTTCAACTCCTCCGGCACCCCCGAGGGCCAGGCCCGCTCCCGCCAACGTCTCCTCGAACTCGACGCCCTCCTCGCCGAAACCTGCCGCACCCTCCACGTCCCCTACTCCCGCGTCGCCGAATCCTCCACCCCCGACCTCCTCCTCCCCGATGAGGTCCACGAAAACGCAGCCGGCTCCCGGGTCTACGGCGAAATCGAAGGCCGCGCGATCGCCGAAGCCTGGCTCGCAGCCGCCCGCCGCTGAGCGGCGCGCGCTTCTGAGCGGGTCACCCCAAAACCGATCGTCCAGATCACCGGCTCCGGGCCACCGCACTCTGTAACTGCCCCAGCAAGGCGGCCTCTGGCTGACCGTTCACAAGCGATCGGAACGGATTGAGCTCAGTCGCCCTCACACCGCCTGCTTCGATGTTGTAGTGGCCCGTTGCGCTTTGCACCTCAAAGTCGGCCCCGGGATGGGTTGTCGTCATGAGCAGGAGGACGACCCGCTGACCGGGAAGGAGGAGAGGATCGTCGGCCGCGTCCTTAATGTAAACGCCCTTCCACGCAGGGCCTGGCCAAACGCCCGAGCCCTGCCTGATGCGTACAACCCCCGTCGATAGCTGGCCCTTCAGGACCTGCTGGACATCGAGGAGCACCACCGCTCCCTCGCGATCCGGGGTTACCGTTTTCACGCTCCCAACGACGATCGCCTCGGAATCCCCCACGGCCTCGTCCATGCTCTGCCTTGCTGGTGCATATTGCGCTTGTATCTCGCCGTGTTCGAGCGAACTGAAGTCCAGGGAAGAGGGGTCGAGGGCGGCAAACCAGGCCGTGATCCGGCGCTCGAACTCGAGACGCGCCGCAGCGTGTCTTTGCATGCGTTCAGCATCAGTCAGCCCGGCGTCTGGATTCGCAACGGGGTCTCTTTCGCTGCCAAGGGCTGACATGCCACCGAAGGCTGAGAACAGCACCACGGCGACACCGGCTGCAGCAGCGACCACGAGAAGATAGACGCGAACTGAACGCACCATCGTCATCTCCCCCATCCGTCAGCGCAGCCTATCCCTGCACCCGCCACGGCCACAACCCGGGAAAGTGCCGCAATGGCCCTTGCCTTACCCCATCCCCCAGCGGATCGCGTTCCGCAGCAGCGTCGCGTAGGCCGCCGTCTCCCACGGCCCCCGCAGTGTCGGCGGCGTCTTGCCCTCCGGGTCCACGCTCGCGTCCACGAACGGCTGGCTGTTCGTGGACGGCGTGTGGCAATGCCCGAGCGCGACGTACGCGACCCCACCGTCCCCAACCTCCCGCGTGTACCCGAGCGCCCGCGTCTTCCCATCGGCCAGCAAGGACGTGTCCTCGTCGTAGACGAAGCCGAAGCCGGGCGGCGAAGGGTCAGCGCCCAGCGTCGCCGTCGTCAACACCACCTCCGAAGCCGCCGGGTCCTGGAGTTCGATCATGTAGAGCTCGTCCACCACTTCGAAGGACGCCGGCAGGTCCTTCGTCAGCGGATGGGGCCGCTCGCTCACGTCCACCGTGAACTTCCGCACCGGCGGGTGGTTGATGAAGAACCCCCCGAGCGTCTCGTGGTGGGCGCCCTTGAGCATCGCCCGCCGCCGCCCGCTTTCGCCCACCCGCACCGCCCGGCCCCCGCTGGTGCCGTGGAGCCCGAGCCAGCGTCCGCCGTTCACCAGCCAGTCCCGGATCGCCCGGTTCTGGTCTTCGTCCGGGAACGGCCCCGCAACGTAGGTGATCAGCAGCCGGCTCCGGTCCAGCCACTTGCCCACGTCCGAGAAGTCGTTTCCAACGCTCGCCGGCACCTCCATCTCCGCCAGGAATTGCAGCAGCCGAAGCCGCGCATAGTCGTGGTCGTGGCCCGCGGGCTGCCCCGGCGGGAACCCCCCGGTGATGACGTGTGCGCGCGACGGCATGGCGTTCGGCATTGGTGGCCCTCCTGCGGCCCAAGCCTATCCCGCCCGCGACCGGCTGGAAAGCCGGAAGTGGGTCAGTTTAGACATAATGCTTGACCGGTCCGGCGACGATGGCTAGATTTCGCCTGTGGCCGTGACCAAGTCGATCTCAGAATCAATCGTCGACTTTGTCGTCAGGTGGATCGTCGCGCTCATACTTGGCAGTGCCATCGTGACCGGCATCGTCGGAGCAATCGAGGGCTTCCCCGTCTTCACCATCATCATGGGGACTCTCGTAGCTGGCGCCGCCGTTAGCCTTGTTCGCGCAGGCTTGGTCTCAGACCGAGATCGACGGGAAAGGCAGAACGATCCCCGGATCACTATAGGCGAGACGATCTGGGAAGCGGCGCAGTATATGGCCCCCGCGCAGCCCGACGGACCTGTTCACCGACTGGTAGTTCATCTAACGGTGAGCAGTGTTGGTCTTCCCGTTTCGGTCTCGGCTTGTCGTCTGCATACTGCTCGCGGGGTGCTTGATTGCGCCATACGGCGTGAACCAACACCGCCAGATAAGAGTCCTTGGGCGCTCACCATCGGCTCCACCCAGATTTACAACGTGCACCCGGACATTCTCCGGCTGCCAGCTCGCCTTGAGCCCTTTGAGACGATCGTGGGATACGTGTACTTCATGGATCGCACAGACTTTCCGACGCCCCGAGAGATTGCCGCGACTGGTGGAGCAACGCTCACAATTGTGGCCAACGGCCTCGAATGGGGCTTCGACATCACACCTGTGCTGTCGTGAGAGCCATGCCACCCTTGGCAAGCGGAGGCTAGAGCGTCATGGCTATCGAATGGTGGATAGGGATCGGCATCGGGCTGTTCTATACGGCGGGAATCGCCGTTACGGGCGCCGGGCTGCGGCAGTCGGTAAGCGACGAAGGATGTCTCGGGGCGGCATGGCGAGTCCTGGGCGGCGGCCTCCTCGCGGGCTTTGTCTCCTTCGCGGTCGTGAGGTGGCTACTTCCCCTGATTTTCTGACCTCGAAGGTTTGTCCAAACTGACCCACTACCGAAAAGCCGCGCCCTACCCCTGCGCGCCAACCACTCCCGCCGCCCGCAGCGCCGCCACCTCGTCCTTCCCAAAGCCCACTTCCGCCAGCACCTCGTCCGTGTGCCCGTCCAGCACCGGCGCCGACGAGCTGATCCGCGTCGGCGTCCCGTCCATCTGGAGCACAGGCCCGAACGTCTTGTAGGGCCCGAGCAGCGGGTGCTCCAACTCCACCACGAACCCGTTCTCCAGCAACTGGGGGTCGTCCATCGCGTCCGGCGGGAAGTTCAGCCAGCCGCAGGGCACCCCGCCCGCCCGCAGCGCCGCCACCCATTCGTCCGTCGTCTGCGTCCGGAAGAGCGCCTCCACCTCCCGCACCAGCGCGACCAGCTTCCCGTGCGCTTCCGGCGCCCCCAGGTCGAACCCCGTCTCCGTGCGCGGGTCGCGAATTCCCGTCACCGCCCGAAAGCGCGCGTTCAACTGCGGGCTAAGGCAGCCCACCGAAACGAACCCATCCTTCGACTGGTAGTGCCGAAAGTAGATGTTGGCGAAGCCCCCGCGCGTGTAGTTTCGCTCCCAGATCGCCCGCTGCTCGTTGAAGTCGGCGCCGCTCTCCCGGGCCGCCGCCATCTCCGCGCGATACACCTCGTGCACCGGCGGGTCCGTCGCCCCGAACCAGCTCAGGAGCTGATGGCCCAGCGCCATCGCCGTCCCCAGCAGCGACGTCTCCACCCGCTGCCCCTCGCCCGTCAGGTCACGATGCCGAAGCGCCGCCACGATCCCCAGCGCCGAGAACGCGCCCGTCCCCATGTCGTTGAAGGCCGGCCGGATGTTGATCGGCACCCCGTCCCGCTCCCGCGCCGTCAACACCGACGTCCCAGAAAGCCCTTGCACCACCACGTCGTAACCCGGTTCCCCACCGAGCGGCCCCTTCTTCCCCAGCGGCACGTGTTCGAGGTAGATCACCCGCGGGTTGATCGCCGCGAGGTCGTCATACCCCAGCCGGTAGCGTGGCAGGTCGGCCGGCTTCATCGACACCATCACCACGTCCGCCCACCGCACCAGCCGTTCGATAACCGGCCGCGCGTCCTCCCGCGTAACGTCCAGGCAGATGGTGCGTTTGCCCCGGTTCACGAGCGTGAACCCCTTGCTCTCGCCCGGCAGGATCGGCTCCATCGTGTGGCGGATGCCGTCGCCCAGGGGCGGCTCCACCTTCACGACGTCCGCGCCCATGTCCGCGAGCAACACGCCGGCGAACGGGATCGCCAGCGCCTGCGCGACCTCCAGCACTTTCACGCCCGCCAGCGCCCCCGGCCTCTCCGCATCCGTCATGGCGTCGAAGCATACAGGACGCCCCCGTCCGTAGCCCGAGTGCCAGCGAGGGCAGTCTCCCGCGGCTACCCCCGGGGCAGCCCCAGCCCGCGCGTCGCCACGATCCCCCGCTGCACTTCGCTCGTCCCACCCGCGATCGTCGAGGCCACCGTCTGCATATAGCTCTGCGACGCCCGCGCCTTCATCGGCGCCGTCTTCGGGTCCCGCAACTGCCCGTACGTCCCCACCAGCTTCATCGCCGTCCGCGCAATCCGCTGGCTCAGTTCCGTGTTGAACAGCTTCGCGATCGACGCCTCGTGGTTCGGCACCCGCCCCGAAGCCTGCAGCGTCACCACGTGGTAGCTCAGCATCTTCGCCGTCCCCGCCTCAATCCAGCGGTCCGCGAACTCCGAACGCCAGGTCCGGTTGCTGCTCACCACGCCTTCGTTCGCGTGCTCCTTCGCGTAGCGGATGTAGTACTCCAGCGTCTGCCGCTGGCCCACCGCGTTCCCGATCGACGACCGTTCGAAGTCCAGCGTCGTCGTGCCGATGTACCAGCCGCGGTTCACTTCGCCGAGGACGTTCCGGTGAGGCACCCGCACGTCTTCGAAGAACACCTCGTTGAAGGCGTGCCCGTCGGCCATGTTGATCAGCGGCCGCACCGTCACCCCCGGCGCCTTCATGTCCATGAGGAAGTACGTGATCCCCCGGTGCTTCGGCGCATCCGGGTCCGTCCGCGCCAGCATGAACATCTTGTCCGCCATGTGCGCGCCCGAAGTCCAGATCTTCTGGCCGTTGATCACCCAGTCGTCGCCGTCGCGCACCGCCCGCGTCTGCAGCGAAGCGAGGTCCGAACCCGAGCCCGGCTCGCTGTAGCCCTGGCACCAGCGCACTTCGCCACGAAGGATCGCCCCGAGGTGTTCCTTCTTCTGGTCTTCGTTCCCGTGAATGATGATCGTCGGGCCGATCATGCTCGTGCCCATCCCGCCCGGGTTCATCACCCGCGCCTCCGCGAACTCCTCGTTCATGATGAATTGCTCCATCACGCCCAGGCCCGCGCCGCCGTACTCCTTCGGCCAGGCGGGGGCGATCCACCCCTTCGCCGCGAGCTTCCCCCGCCACTGCTTGAAGGCAGCGCTCTCAGCGCCCTCCTCCATCGTTGGCGGCGCACCGTCCGCACCCACCGCTCCCGGCCGCTCAGCCTGGATGAACGCGCTCACCTGCTTGCGAAAGGCTGCCTGTGGCTCTGTGTCTCGAAACTCCATGATGCTCTCTCCGGTTCGAACTCGTTGCGCCGCCACTATACCCAAACATCGCACCCTAACGCGAGCGTCAATGTCCGGCCCCGTCCCTACAGCCCGTCCGTAGCCCGAGTGCCAGCAAGGGCAGCCTCCCGCCGCCCGCGCCCGCCCGTAGCCCGAGTGCCAGCCAGGGCCGCCGCAGGCCCACCCAGCCATCCGTAGCCCGAGTGCCAGCGAGGGCAGGCCCTCCTATCTCACCGCCACGAAAACCCCTCGACCACGATCGCGCCCGTCGGGCAGGCCCCGAAACAGCGCCCGCAGCGGATGCACTTGTCGCTCTCAATCTGATAGACCAGCACGTCGCCGATCCCCTCCACTTCATGCACATTGCCCGCTTCGTCGATCGCCACCCGCGGGATGCAGTCCGCCGGGCAAATCAGCGCGCAGGCCTGGCAGGCGGTGCACTTGTCGAAAATGACGTAAGGGACAAGCCCGCAGTAGAGGCAGCGCAGCCCTTCCGCCATCGCCGCCGCCTTCGTCAGCGGCGCCTCCACTTCGTCGTCGAGGCCGAGCCCGTGCCTGCCACGCCCCCGCCGGGCGTCGATCGAGAGCGCACTCTCGACCGTCTGCTGTTCCGCCGCATCGACTTCGGGCCAACCACCCTCCGGCGCCCACGTCTCACTGAGGTAGCCGTGGATCGCCTCGGCCGCCGCCTTCCCATCCGCGACTGCTTCGATGATCGTCGAAGCCCCCCGCACGAAGTCGCCGCCAGCGAAGATCCCCGGCACCGCGGTCATCATCGCCTCGTCGGTCCGCGTCAGTCGCCCCGCGAGCTCTCCATCGACCCGCTCCGGGTCGGGCGCCTGGCCCAGCGCGAGCACCACCAGGTCGGCCTCGAAGACGAACTCGCTCCCCGGGATGGGCACCGGCCGCGCCCGCCCCGACGAGTCCTTCTCCCCCAGCCGGTTTCGGACGAACTCCATGCCCGCCGCCCGGCCATCAGCCCCCTGCACGATCCGCATTGGCGAAACGAGGTACTCGATCCTGACCCCTTCGTGCAGCGTCTCTTCCAGCTCCTCGTCATGCACCTCGCTTTCGCTCCGGGTGCGGCGATAGAGCACGGTCACCGTCTCCGCGCCAAGGCGGAGGGCCGTCCGGGCAGCATCCATAGCGGTGTAGCCCCCGCCAATCACGGCGACGTGCCGGCCGCATTCTGGGGTACCGCCCAGGTTCGCCTCTTCCAGGAACGGGAGCGCCTGCACCACGCCCGGGAGATGCACGTTCAGCACGTCGAGGTCGTTCGGGCGCATCGCCCCGGCGGCGACAAACACGGCCTCGTGCTGGCGCCGCAGTTCTTCCATGGTCACATCGACGCCCACGCGCACGCCGGTCTTTATCGTCACGCCCAGTTCTTCGATCGCGGCCACGTCCCGGGCGATGGCGCCCTGGGCCAGCCGGAACCGGGGCACGCCGAGCATCGCCGTCCCACCCGGCTCGGGCGCGGCTTCGTAGATCGTGACCTCGTGGCCGTGGAGCGCCAGCGTGTGCGCGGCAGCCAGCCCCGCCGGACCAGCACCAATGATGCCCACCCGCAGGCCCGTCGTCGCCAGCATCTTCCCGGGCGCGCCGTGGCTCACGTACCGGTCGCTGAGGAAGCGCTTCAACTGCCGGATCCGTATCGGCCGGTCGAACTCCTGCCGGGTGCAGACATCCTCGCAGGGGGCGCTGCAGGCTCGCCCGCAAATCGAAGGGATCGGGTTCGGGGCGCTGGCCGCACGGAAGGCCTGCTCGAACCTCCCCTGTGCCGTGAGCGTCACGTAGGCCCGGGCGTCCGTGTGTACCGGGCAGGCCGCCTGGCACGGCGCCGGATAAAGCTTCCCCCACGCGGCAAGCTGTTCATAGGCCTTGAGCTTCGGCATCTCGTCTGCCCTCCCTGTGCGCGGCGGCCGCGACCACCCCGGTCACTGGCTCCGTACGGGACATGTAACCCCGTCGAGCCAGCGCCGGTATGACCTGGATCACAGGAGTGTACGCCAGGGGAGACGCCCCCGGTCGAAGCCGCCTCAGCTACTGGCGCGTGCCATCTTGCGGAGATAGGCGTCCACCACCTCGTCGGCAGCGATCTCACCCATCTCCTCGTCGCGTAGCGTTCTACCGTGGGGCAGCTTCCCCGCCGCCCCCGCGAGCGACGCGATCGTCGGGTACTTCGTCGGCCGAAGCTGCACGGTCCCGTCGGGCTCGAGCTCGAACAGCAGCTTGTCCCCCTCGCACACGCCCATAGCCCGCCGCAGTTCGACCGGGATGGTCACCTGCCCCTTGCTCGTCACCGTCGCCCGAAATCGTCTCAATGCCACGGAACACCTCCTGGCCGACGCCACCACTTCCTGGACGCTCCTTACGTTACACCGAGACCAAAGCGCGCCCGTCAAGCAACAAGAAGGGGCGCCCCTCACGGAGCGCCCCTTCAGATTGACAGTCCCGGGTCAACAGCCCTCGGCCCTCGGCCCTCGCCCCTACACCTCGCGGAACTCGCCTTCCACGGTGCCCTCTTCCGCCGCGCCCGGGCCAGCGTCCCCGCCCGTGCCGTCGGGAGAATCCCCGCCCGCACTCGCCGCGCCGTACACCGCCTCGCCGATCTTCTGCATCGACAGGCTCAGCGCCTCCAGCGTCGACTCCATCCGGTCCTTGTCCTCGGACACGATAGCCTCGCGCATCGCCTTCACCTTCTCTTCGACGTCCGTCTTCAGCGCTGCGTCGATCTTGTCGGCGTTGTCCCGCAGCGTCTTCTCCGCCTGGTAGGCCGTGCTGTCCGCCACGTTGCGCAGTTCGATCAGCTCGCGACGCTTCAGGTCCTCGTCGGCGTGCAGTTCGGCTTCCCGCTGCATCCGCTCGATCTCTTCCTTCGTCAGCCCGCTCGAAGACTGGATCGTGATCTTCTGTTCGCGGCCCGTTCCCTTGTCCTTCGCCGAAACGTTCACGATCCCGTTCGCGTCGATGTCGAACGCCACCTCTACCTGCGGCACCCCCCGCGGCGACGGCAGGATCCCGTCGAGGATGAACCGCCCCAGCGACTTGTTGTCCGTCGCCATCGGCCGCTCACCCTGGAGGATGCTGATCTCCACGCTCGGCTGGTTGTCCGCCGCCGTGCTGAACACCTGGCTCTTGCTCGTCGGGATCGTCGTGTTCCGCGGGATGATCGGTGTCATCACACCACCCAGCGTCTCAATCCCGAGCGTCAACGGCGTCACGTCCAGCAACAGCACGTCCTTCACTTCGCCCTTGAGCACGCCCGCCTGGACCGCCGCGCCGATCGCCACCACCTCGTCCGGGTTCACCCCCTTGTGGGGCTCCTTCCCGAAGAAGTCCGCGACCACCTTCTGCACCGCCGGCATCCGCGTCTGCCCGCCGACCAGCACTATCTCTTCAATGTCGCCCGGCTTCTTGCCAGCATCTTCGAGCGCCTTCTTCACCGGCCCCAGTGTCCCCGTCAGGAGGTCGCCCACGAGTTGCTCCAGCTTCGCTCGCGAAAGCGTCACGTTCAGGTGCTTCGGCCCGCTCGCGTCCGCCGTGATGAACGGCAGGTTCACGTCTGTCTGCTGGGCGCTCGAAAGCTCGATCTTCGCCTTCTCCGCCTCCGCCTTCAGTCGCTGGAGCGCCTGCCGGTCCTGCCGCAGGTCGATCCCCTCCGCCTTCTTGAACTCGTCGATCAGCCAGTCGATCACCCGCTGGTCGAAGTCGTCGCCGCCGAGGTGCGTGTCGCCGTTCGTCGACAACACCTGGAATGTGCCTTCGCCCAGTTCAAGGATCGAAATATCGAACGTCCCGCCGCCGAGGTCGTACACCGCGATCAGTTCGTCGTGCTTGCGATCCAACCCGTAGGCCAGCGACGCCGCCGTCGGCTCGTTGATGATCCGCAGCACTTCGAGCCCCGCGATTTTGCCCGCGTCCTTCGTCGCCTGACGTTGGGCATCGTTGAAGTACGCCGGCACCGTGATCACCGCTTCGCTCACGGTCTCCCCGAGGTACGCCTCCGCGTCCGCCTTCAGCTTCTGCAGGATCATCGCGCTCACTTCCGGCGCGCTGTACTGCTTGTCGCCCAGCTTCACCGTCACGTCGCCGTTCTTCGCCGCCGCAACCGTGTAGGGCACCAGCTTCAGGTCGCGCTGGACCTCCGGGTCCGCCGTCTTCCGGCCCATGAAACGCTTGATGCTGAACACCGTGTTTTCCGGGTTCGTCACCGCCTGGCGCTTCGCCACCTGCCCCACCAGCCGTTCGCCGCCCTTCGTGATCGCCACGATCGACGGCGTCGTCCGTGCCCCTTCCGCGTTCGGGATGACGACCGGCTCGCCGCCTTCCATCACCGCGATGCACGAGTTCGTTGTCCCCAGGTCAATCCCAATTACTTTCGCCATGCTTGTTCTCCTTGGTCCTCAGTCCTCAGTCCTTAGTCCTCAGTCCTGGGTTCACTCGCCTTCGCCGACGATCACCATCGCCGGCCGGATGATCCTGTCGCCCACCATGTAGCCCTTTTGCGCCACATAGAGGACCTTGCCTTCTTCGCCAGGCTGCTTGCCGACCGCTTCGTGCCGCGCCGGGTCGAACGTCTCGCCCTCCGCCGGCACTTCCCTCACCTGCATCGACTCGAGCAACTGCGCGAACTTCTTGTGGATGGCCACCACACCCTGCACCCAGTTCAGGCCCGCCAGGTGCGCGTCCACCGTCGAAACCGCGCGCTCCAGGTCGTCGAACACCGGCAGCAGGTTGATCACGAGCGCCGCGTTGTACAGCCGCGCCGTCTCCGAACGCTCCTGCTCCACCCGCCGCTTGTAGTTCGCGAAGTCCGCCGCGCTCCGCTGCCAGCTCTTGTAGTACGTCTCCGCGAGTTCCTCGGCCGTCGGCTGTTGGCTATCGGCCGTCGGCTCATCCGAGCCCGCGTCCGAACCCGCACCCTTGTCGGCGGCGACGCCCTCGCCCGTCTCGTCACCCATCGTCATCGCCTCCTCATTCCTCATTCCTCATTCCTCAGCCCTCGCCCCTCGGCCCTCACGTCTCCTGATACTTCCGCATCAGCTCCGTCAGCACGTCCGCCACGTAGCGCACGTGCGCGACACTGTCGCCATACGCCATCCGCGTCGGCCCGAGCACGCCCAGCACTCCGCCGGCGCCGCCCGGGGGGCCGTAGCGCGCCAGCACGAAGCTCATGTCCTGGTACGGCCCCGCCTGGTTTTCGTCGCCGATGACAATCGCAACGTCGCCCGCGTCCACCGAACTCGAAGGGATCGCCCCCCGGAGCCGGCGTTCGTCCACCGCTTCGAGCGTGTCCAGCATCCGGTCGCTGTCGCCGAATTCCGGCTGCCGAAGCATGTCCCGCACGCCCTCGATCACCGGCGATTCCGACACCATCGCCTGTTCGTGCAACAGCAGTTCCGCCACCGCCGCCACCACCACCGCTTCGACCGCGCCCGGCGGTTCCGCCACCGACTTCTTCCCCATCTCCGCCGCCATCTTCCCGCCGAACTCCGCGTTCAGCCGCGAAGCCAGCCGCGTCAGCGTCTCCTGGTTCACCGGCGAAGGGAACTCCAGCGTCTGTTGATGGACCGCCGTGTCGTTCGTCACCACCACCAGCAGCGCCCGGTTTTCCGCGAGTTCCACCAGTTGCAATTGCTTCAGCCGCACCTCGCGGACCCGGGGGTGCGTCACCAGCGCCACGTTGTGGAGCGAATTCGCCAGCACGCTCGCCGCCAGCCCGACCCATTCCTCCATCTGCCGCGCGCTCTGGTGGAACTGGTGGAGGATCGTCATCTGCTCTTGCCGCGAAAGGTCCCGTTCCGGCATCAGCGACGACACGTAGTACCGGTAGCCCCGGTGGCTGGGGATGCGCCCCGCCGACGTGTGAGGGTGGGTGACCATCCCCTCGTCTTCCAGCGCCGCCATCTCGTTGCGGACCGTCGCGCTCGAAAGCCCCAGCGCATGCCGCGCCACCAGCGCCTGCGACCCGACCGGGGAGGCGCTGTCGACGTAGTCGTCGACGATGAAAGCGAGGATGCGCGCGCGGCGCTCTGACAACGTCATTATCAACCCTGCAGGCCCACTCTAGCACTCTAACGAGGAGAGTGCCAACCAAGCCCGTGCCTCGATCGTAGGGGGCATGAGGGGAGGGGGTCAATGGCGCCGGTGTTCAGGATGTGAATGAGGCCGGCCACCGCGCGAGCGCCCATACGCGAAGGTCCTTGGCTCGACCCGCAATCTCTGTCTTGGTCCACTTAGAATGTTTGAGCGCAAGATGCCTCGTGGTCTTGAAAGCGTTTTCGGTCTGGAGGACGCCTCGCATACTCGGCCAGTCCTTCCGCGCCTTCTTAGAGTTCAGCTTCTTACTAAGCGGTACGAGATTGCCCCAAGTATGCACGAGCCGCTCATGGTCCTTGTCGGAGAAGCTCGACGCCCAGGCCGTATCACGAATCACCTGGGGCACGACGTGGTCAACCGTGAGTGCGATTCCCGTCGGAAGGGGGTCGCCGGGAGCCCCAATCTCAAACTCCCAAAGAACGTGGTTCACGATGCTCTTCCTTCGGTAAAGCGGGGCCTCCTCGATTGCCCTGCCGAACTCCTCGTCTCCGGGGAATGCCACCGTTCCAAGACCCTCGATGTAAGCCTTGGCCTTCGTCGCGCTGCCCTCGCACCTCGCCCATAGATCCTTGAACACGACGTGCAGGCCGGTTGGCTCCAGCCCAACAAACCCGCGGCGGACCAGAAACGTTTCCACCATCCCAACAAGCTCCGCGCCAGCGTGATCGCTGGTCTGCCCCCTTGAAACCGAATGCACGGCCCGGACCACCAACGGCAACACGCTGTCCGGCGGGCCCAGCCGAACGAGCCGCGCACACGCCACGGAAGTCATGGGGTTCTGTCCAGCAAACGCGCCTCCAGCGTCCTCACGCGTGCAGAGGTCGAAGGCATCGAGAAACTCAGAGATGTCCTCAATGATTAGCTCCGCCTCCCAGCCTTCCCAGCGCGCCCGGAGCGTCTGAAGCACAGCTGACTTGGTGGCCTTCGGATCGTGAATGAGAGTGAAAGGGAAAAAATAGCGATTCAGCCGGACACCAAGGCGCTCCTCAACAAATCGCCATTTATTGTGATAGAGATGTGACGCTTTTTCTGGGTCTCGTGCAAGTCCCTTGAATATCTCATTTCGCACAAGGTCACTGTTCTCGAGTCGTTGTCCGGCCGTATTGAGAGTGTCGAATACTTGATTTGGGTCTATGGGTGCACCGCTTGCCAAGACTATGTGCACTAATTTTACGGCTCCACCGACGACATTAACAATGGCTTGACTTCGGGATGCGTCGTATTGTCCATCGGGTGCACAATATTCTCGCAGCTTATCCTGAACGAGCTGATAGGCGTCGGTCATACGTCCACTCTTCGGACCTTGGTCGGGGGTGAGCTTCGGTTCGGTGTCGGGGACGGAGCGGAGTATCTGATTAAACTGCGTTATGTCGGGAACTGTCGGGCGGAGCTTCGGCTCGTTCCTGCGCTTCCCGTGCTGATTGAGAAGCCTCGACCTCACTTCGTCTGCAGTGTCAATATCGCCATACACTGAAGCGAGCGTGGTCAGAGCGCACAGCAACAGATATAAAGTCGTGAGTCGCTGCTGCCCATCGATTATCCAGTACGAGTGGGGGTCGGTTGGTGCGGGTCGATGGCGCTCTTCCAGGACGATGGCGCCGAGAAATCGGATCCGTTCCTCTCCATCAAGAAGTCCTCTTATGTCGCCCCATAGTCGCTCAATGTCAGAGTCCGCCCAGACGTACTGTCGCTGGAAGAGAGGTGCGTGGTACTCTTGGTCGCCCTGCAGAAGCTCAAGGAGCGTGACCGCTTCTGCGTGAATATCCGACCCCGATGGCATCGTCGCCCCCGACAAGGTCAAGCTGTGGGCCTCACTCTACTCCACCGGGACTCCCATTGCCCAGTGCTGGGATCTCGATCCGCACCCCCGATCCGAACCGTCCCGGCCAGCCATCCCCTACGAAGGACGCCACTCCCGCTCCTCGGTCGCGAGCCGCTTGTCGAACGGCAGGTGCGGGCACCAGCCCCGGAACAGCCGCAGTTCCCCCGCGATGTCGTTTCCCCAGAAGTGAAGGAGTCCCTCCGTGAGAGCCCGTTCGTCTTCGGCGTACCGCTGAAGGAATTCCTCCACCGCCGCCTCCGCCACGGCGCAGTATCCGCATTGCTGCCAACAGCCGCGGCACTGAGCACACCACCGGTCTCTCCGTGCATGGTCCCAATCGCCTTTGGGGCCGAATGCCCAGTGCACGTTGTCGGCCATCAAGCGCGCCTCTGCCGATGTCATCGTCGCGAGGTAGCGGAGATTCACGTCCGTGACGACGGCCTGACCTCCAACATCAGGCAGACCGTCGTGCCGGTGGCCGCCGTGGTCGACGCGGCGCCCGTCAACGTCTCGCTCCTCCAAGATGGCGTCAAGGCTGGACCATTCGCACTCCCAGTCTGGACAGGTATCGCCTTCGTAGTGCCCGCAGCCGTTCCGTTCAGGGGTACAGAACACGTTCCGCTCCCGCCGCGTGATGACCAGGTATACTGCCAGCCATGGCATCCGGACAAGCCCTCATCGACCTCTGTAAGCAGCACCTGCTGGAAACCATGGCCGCGCTGCCAGAGTGCGCCCCGGGCGGTCGCGGGCTGGGCAACACGGCGATAGAGCAGGCCGCCGAGTTCGCCCTCGACCTCCCGCGCGCCAACAACTGGTTCACGTGGTCGTTGCTGGTCTCCTTGGTCATGGACGGCAAGGTGGAAGCGGTCGATCCAACCAAACGCAACAAGAAGTACCGCCTCGCCTAACGTGGACTACCCCACCCCCGCCAACCTCATCTCCATCGACGACGCCACCACCGAGTTCGGCGTCTCGCGCAGCACCATCTTCCGCGTCTTCAACGCCGCCGGCCTCACCAGGTACCGCCGCCCCGGCGACCGCAAGAGCTACCTCGTCCGCTCAGAACTCCAGCAGGCCCTCAGCTTCCACCCCGTCGAATGACCCCCGCCCCCGGCACCGGGCCTCACGCCACCCAGCGCAGGATCTCCACCTCCGCACCCCGCGCCACCGCCTCCTCCGCCCGCTCCAGCACTACCCCGCTCACCGGCTCCGAAAGGTAATACTCCCCGCAACTTCCACACACTTCCGCCGGCACCCCCTTCACGATCACCGTCGTCTCCCCCCGGGTCAGCGTCACCGTCGTCGTCCCCGGCCGGACGTCATCCTGCTTGCAGATAAAACACCGGCTCATCGCTTCCTCACTTTGAACCCCGGCTCCCAGAGGTCCGGGTCCGGCCAGTATAGCTCTCGGCCCTCGGCACCCCTGCCACCGCCCCCTTCCCGCTCCCTCCCCACACCCCCGACCCTGTCCCCATGCCCGCCGCCCGCCCCTCCACCCCACACCCCCGGCACGACCGCGTCCGGCCCGGAGCGGAAACCACCGCTTATGTCCTCCAAGACGCGTTCAACCCGTGTTTTTTTTCGCGAACCCGTCGCACCAACCAACAAAGCCGCCACTCCGCGCCTTCTCATCGCTCAGTCCTCAGTCCTCCTCCCTTCTCATTCCTCATTCCTCATTCCTCGATCTACACTCCCACCAACGTGCTCACTCCTCCCTCCTCCCCCCTCCCTCCTCCCCGCCCCATCGGCCTCCTCGGCGGCACCTTCGACCCACCCCACATCGGCCACCTCGTCCTCGGAGAATGCGCCCGCGTCCAGTTCGGCCTCGCCAAGGTCATCTTCCTCCCCGCCGGCGACCCCTGGCGCAAGACGAGTCCCCAGTCCCGAGTCCCGAGTCCCGGGTCCCCCACTCCTCCCTCCTCCCTCCTCCCCCCCCCCCCCCCCCCCCCCCCCCCCCCCCCCCCGACGCCCCCCCCCCACCCCGCCCCCCCCCCCCCCCCCCCGCCCCCCCCCCCCCCCCCCCCCCCCACCGCCCCCCCCCCCCCCACCCCCCCCCCCCCCCCACCCCCCCCCCCCGCCCCCCCCCCCCCCCCCCACCCCCACCCCGCCATGACCCGCCTCGCCATCGCCGGCAACCCCCACTTCGAAGTCGACGACCGCGAAGTCCGTCGCCCCGGCCCCACCTTCACCGTCGACACCCTCGAAGAACTCCACCGCGAACTCTCAGTCCTCAGCTCTCAGTCCTCGCTCGTCCTCATCCTCGGCTCCGATGCCCTCGCCGACATGCCCAACTGGAAGGATGCCGACCGTATCCGCGCCCTCGCCACCCTCGCCGTCGCCCCCAAGCCCGCCACCGGCGCCCCCCCCTCGGGACTCGGGACTCAGGACTCGGTACTCACGGTCGACATGCCCCCGCTCGCCATCAGCTCCACCGTCATCCGCGCACGCGTCGCCGCCGGCAAGCCCATCCGCTACCTCGTCCCCGAAGCCGTCGAAGCCTACATCCGCGAACACCGGCTGTATCTGGGGATCGGGGGCCAGGCGCCAGGTCTCAGGGCGTAGGGCGTAGGGATCAGGGGCGTCTCGGCGCTCGGCCCTCTCGTCTACGCGTCCTTGTACACGTCCCCACGCGGCCCGATGTCCGTGACATCAACGATTCGGACCTCGTCGTCCACGTAGTACAGGATGCGATAGGCGCCCACGCGGCTGCTCCGCATGCCCGCAAGCCGCCCGTGTAACGCCTTCGAAATCAGGCGGTCATACGGATCGCTGCCGATCTCCTCCAGCCGTTCCACGAGTCGCTCCTGGAGCGCACGGTCCGCCCTGCGCAGAAACGAGGCCGGCCGGCGAGATACCTCGACCCAGTAGTTCACAGCCCGAGTTCGGCTTTGAGCTCTTCCAGGGTCACAAACTCACCGCGTTCGATTTCCGCCTTCCCCTCCAGCGCCGCGTCCTCCTCCTCCGGAGTCAGCGTCTCCTCCACACACCACCACTCCCAGAGCGACCGGATCTCCTCCGGCGACATCTCCTCGATGTACCGGTGCAGGTCGGCCTTCAGCGAAGTCAACTCCGCGGTGGTCATGCGAATCAGTATACGCCACCCCGGGCCTGCCACCCCCGCCAGTGCTACCATGCCGCCCATGTCCACGGAACGCCCGACCGATGACAGCCGCCGTCCCGACGAACTCCTCCTCGACCAGCTCACGGAGCAGCTGGACCGAACCCGCCGCCTCCTCACCGGCAGCCCCGAAGCCGCCGCCGAAGCCGCCCTCGCCCGGGCCGGCGCCGAACACGAAGCTGAGGCCCGGATCACCGCCCAGCTCGCCTTCCGCGAACCGCTGGCCGAGCCGGACCGCTTCCCCGAAGCCCACCGCGTGGTCATGGGCGCGCTCGAAGTTCTCGACCGCGAAGGCTCCCGCAACCCGCGCGTCCCCAACCTCGGCCCGCTCACGGCCGTCGCCGAAGCCGGGGTCGAATTCGTCGCCGAATACATCGTCCGGTCCTACGCCGGGAGCATCGCCGGGCGCCTCCGCGATCTCTACACCCGCCGCGAAGCCCGGAGCGTCCCCGGCTCCCCAGAACGCCGGATGCTCGCCGGAGCAAGGGTCGAAACCACGCGCATCGCCACCGGCCTGGGCGGGCGCAACCCGGTGGCGCCACTCCTGCTCATCGGTGGCGCCGCCGTGCCCGTGCTCGCATCCCTCTCCCAGTGGGTGGGCGCCGTCGACGTCACCAGCCCGCCCGTGCTCTGGACGGGCGTAGCCGTGCTCTTCGTCCTCTTCTTCGCGCTCTCGTGGGTGCTGTTGCGGGGCGCCGCCGTCGCTCGAAGGCGTTCACGGCTGATCATGCAACAGCCGCTCGCCGCCCTCTGGGAGACCATCGGTCACGCCGGCGAACCTCCGAAAGACGACGCCGCCACCTTCGCTACGGTCGCCATCGCGCTCACCGCCGTCGTCTGGATCGTCCTCCCGGCGGCCGTCGCTGCCCTGCTCGTCTGGACTTAGCCGCGCCCGAGCGCCTCACGCAGCGCGTCTTCCAGCGGTCCGGGATAGATGGGAGCCTTCGCCACGTCGCGGCCCGCCACCGCGACCACGGGTATCTCGAACATGTACCGCCGGAGCAACTCGTCGTCAGCTTCGATGTCGACCCGTTCGACCACGAACCGGAGGCGCGGCGCCAGTGCTGCGAGCATCGTTGCCGCCTGTTCGCAGAGGGGGCAGTCGTCGCGCCCGTAGAGCGTGACGGCCGGGAGCGCGGCCATCAGGCGGGGGTGGCTTCGTCGGCGCCTTCACCGTTGGCGCGGTCCGGCCACACGCGCTCCGCATACTCGCGGGTGATCGGCCCCGGGTGGCGGTAGAGGATGCCCGCGGCAACCACGGCGATGCCAAGGAGTATCCCGCTGACCAGTTGCGGCACTGGCACGTCACCGATCGTCTGCTCGTCGGTCCGCGTGTACGAAAGGAAGAAGCGCATGATGCCGTACATCCCCACGTAGCTGCAGAACACCCAGCCCGGCACCTTCACCACCCGCCGCAAGACGAAGACGCAGATCGCGAGGATCAGCAGGTCGCCGAGGAGCTCGTAGCCTCCGGCTGTGGGGTGCACGGGTACGCCGAACTCCCCGAGCGTGTTCGGGTGGATGTAGCGAACCGCCCACGGGAGGTCGCTCGGGTCAGCCTTATGCTCGCCGTTGATGAGGTCGCCGACGCGTCCCAGCGCCTGTCCCAGCAACATGCCCGGCGCGGCCGCGTCGAACGTGATCGCTATCGGCCATCGCCGCCATAGCGCATAGACAAGCCCACCGAAGACGCCCCCGAGGAGGCCGCCGTAGAGCGTGATCCCGCCGTCGTTGATCTTGAAAATGATGTCCGGGATGTTGCTCCCGCTGAAGCGGTCCCAGTGTTCGAACACGTAGAACAGGCGAGCGCCGACAATCGCGCTCGGGACCCCGACAAGGGCGATCTCCTGGGCTACCTCCGAAGGGATGCCGTCGCGCTTCGCCAGCGCCACCGAGAGGCTGACGCCCGCGATGATCCCGATGGCGGTGAACAACCCGTGCCAGGTCAGTTCGAGCCCGCCCCAGTTCGCGAAGGTGGGGTCGATGTTGATGTCGATAGCGAGGAAGGGGAGCATTGTGCGCCAAAGCGTATAGGGAAGCCCGTCAAAGGAATAGCAGATTGGAAAGGGCGCGATCGATCACGATTCCCCGGTCCCGGCGCGAACCCAACTGGCCGATCCCGTACACTTGGAACCATGACCGCCACCGCTTCCTACGTCCGCGAACGGGCCGCCGCCGCGAAGAAGGCTGCCCGCAGCCTGGCGACGCTCCCCACGGGCATGAAGGATGCTGCCCTCCTCCGGATCGCCGATCTGTTGGAGACAGACCAGGCCCCCATCCTCGAAGCGAACGCCGCCGACCTGGCCGCGGCCCGCAAGAACGATCTGGAAGACGCCTTCGTCGAACGGCTCACGCTTACCCCCGCGCGGCTCAGCGGCATCGCCGCCGACACCCGCACGGTGGCCCGCCTGGCCGACCCCGTAGGCGAAATGTTCGACACGCGGACCCTTCCGAACGGGCTCCTCCTCGGGCGCCGGCGCGTGCCCCTGGGCGTGATTGCCTGCATCTATGAATCGCGGCCGAACGTGACGGTCGACATCGCCGCCCTCTGCCTGAAGAGCGGCAACGCTTCAATCCTCCGGGGTGGCAAGGAAGCCCGTCACAGCAACGCCGCTCTCGGCACGCTCCTCCAGCGCGCCCTCGCCGACGCCGGCGTCTCCGGCGACGCCGTCCAGGTGATCAGCGACCCGGACCGCGGCCACGTGGACGAGCTCCTGAAAGCCCACGACCTCGTCGACCTCATCGTTCCGCGCGGGGGGGCCGCGCTGATCGACTACGTCCGGCGGGAAGCAACCATGCCGGTGGTCGCCCATGGCGAGGCAGTGGTTCAGATCTACATCGACGACCCCACCGACCTCGATATGGCCGTGGCCGTTGTCGACAACGCCAAGACCCGGCGCTACAGCATCTGCAACGCCGTCGACACGCTGTTGGTCCACGCGACCATCGCCCCGGCGTTCCTCCGGCGGCTCTACGAATGCTGGGGTCCGAAGGTGACCTTGATCGGCTGCGAACGGACCCTGGCGCTGATGCCACCGGGGCAGTTCGCCGGGCTCAGCCTCGAACGTGCCACCGGTGCCACCTGGAAGACCGAACACCTCGCCCTGCGCGTCGGTGTCCGGATCGTGGACTCGCTGGACGAAGCGATCGCCCACATCGAAGAGCATGGCAGCCACCACAGCGACGCCATCCTCACCAGCGACTATGGCAACGCGATGCGCTTCGTTGACGAGGTCGATTCGGCGGTGGTCTACGTGAACGCGAGCACCCAGTTCACCGACGGCGCCCAGTTTGGGCTCGGCGCCGAAGTCGGGATCTCCACCCAGAAGATGCACGCCCGCGGGCCGATGGGGCTCCGCGAATTGACAAGCTACAAATGGACAGTGTTCGGGAAAGGGCAGGTACGGCCACTATGATCGAGTTCGAACGGGAGTCTCGCACCCCATATTCGGAGTGCTACACCATCCTCGAAGAGGGCGGCATCGTCGGCCGCATCGACATCCACTACCAGGGCGGCAACGTCTACGCCACGCTCTGCACCACCGCGGATGCGAACGAAGAACGTATCCAGGCCCTCATCGAGGCCGCCGACGAGCGCCTGGTGATGACCGCCGACCCCTTCCGGGAAGACTTCGTGGTCTCCGTCTGGCGCGGCTCGCCGGCCGGCGTCTACAGCGACAGCGACGACGATGACGACGAAGAAGACACGTTCCACCTGGGCAACAACTAGGGGTCGGTCGGCCCTAACGCGCCGTTAACGGGGTGCGACGATAGTCGTCGCATGATCGAAACGATGGTTGGCCCGTTCCGGTTCAGGCTCCAGAGTTCGCTGACTCTGGCGCCTCCTGCATTCACGGCATGGCCTCTACTCCTGGATGCATCCGGCCAGCCTGTCGGCGCGACGATGGAAGGGCCCGACAGCTTCCTCGTTGTGGACCACCGCTCCAATTCAGGGCGGCGGGCGGCCCACATCGAATTCTGGACGACCGGCGAAACTGGCGAGGGGTCGCTCCGGGGGATGTTCGTGCTCAGTGACCCGGTGATCGACGTCTGCCGGCCCTGCAAAGGCTGGACCCTCACACAGATCGCAGACCTCCTCAGCGCAGTCCCAGCCGGAATGTGACCGTCTTCAGGCGCGCGGCTGGAGGAACATCACGGTCAGGTCAGCCGGCAACTGGCTCTTCGTGACCTGGAGCCGGGCGAGCGGCTCGGCCCGGATGCCGGTCTCCTTGATGAAGCGCTCCAACGGATCGAGTTCGGCCGTCTCAACGTCCGTCCCGTAGTTCATCGGGATGGCGATGTGCGGGTCGATGGTCGTCATCGCCACCGCGGCCGCCGGGGCTGCGAGCGAGTTCCCGCCGCCAACGGGGATCAAGAGGATGTCCACGTCGGAGAGCTGTTCGAGAAGGGCAGCGCCGGAGATGGCCGAGGGGAGGCCCAGGTGCCCGACCCGGATGCCGTCAACTTCACAGATGAAACAGACGTTGCGGGTGCCATCGGCGCGGAGGTTCGCAACCCCGGTGACGAGGATCCCGCCCACTTCGAATTCGCCGGGAGCGTCGAGCACGATGGCCGGTTCGCCAGAGGTCCGGGTTACCGCCTGGCTGAACGAGTACCCGGGGTCTGTACGCGAACTGACCGTGACGACATCCGCGGTCTGTTTCCCCAGCTTGTAGCCGCTCTCCGGTGGGCACGGGTCGGTGATAACGATGCCTTCTCGGCCCTTGATCCGGAAACAGTTGCGCCCGAGCCAGGTGATTTCCATGGCTTCATCCTACCCACCGCGGGGCGAACAACCAACCCGAAATGCTGACTCGCTGATCGATTGGGTCAGCGGTGGAGGAGAAGGCTCACGTTGGTGCCGCCCAACCCCAGGCTGGTCACGAGCACGCAGTCCAGCTTCTCGTCACGGGTGGTGGTGACGTAGGCGAGTTCGAGGTCTTCTTCGCCGGCTTCGAACCCTGTGCAGGGGAACACCTGCTGCCGGCGGATGGCTTCGAGCGCCAGCGCGACCGAAAGTGGCCCGCTTGCCCCGAGGGTGTGGCCGAGCGCGCCGGCGACCGAAGAAACGGCCGCGTAGTAGGCGTGGCGGCCGAACGTGCGCTTCATCCCGTAGCCGTCCGCAAAGTCGACAGCCGGGCGGCCGTCCGCGCACGAAACCAGCAGGTCCACCTGGTTCTGCATGTAGCCGGCTGCGGCGAGCGCCGCCTGCATGGCCCGGCCAGCTTCGGGCGCGCCGCTGGTTTCGAGCGGCTCGGCGGCGGGGTCGAACGCCTGCCCGAAACCAGCGATCTTCGCGAGGGCGGGGGCGCCACGCTGGCGGGCGTGGTCTTCGTCTTCGACCACCACGTAAGCGGCGCCCTCGGCGGCGACGAAGCCACTGTGCATCCGGTCGAACGGCCGGGCTGGCTGGCGGCCTGCGAAGCCCTGGGCCCGGAGATGTTCGAGGAGCGGGCGCTGGAGGACCTGGGATGCCCCCGCCAGCACGACGTCAGCTTCGTTGCCCGAGACCATCCGGGCCGCGGCCACGATTGCCGCCATGCCGCTCGCCTCGGCCCCCGCCAGCAGCGCAACCGGGCCCCGGACACCAAGCGTGCGCCCGATCAGCTGTCCGAATCCGACGAACTGGGTGGCCTGGCCGGGCACCCTGTAGGGCAGACCGTCGGCGACGGCAAAGCGCCGGGCATCGCCCGTGCCCGCTCCGAGACCGGCCGACTCAACCGCCTGCAAGGCCGCGTCGAGGGCGATCAGGGAGCCACGGTCGAGGAAGTGGCCGAGGTTTCGGGGGATTTCAGGGTGGGCCCGGTAGGAATCCGGGATCGCCGCGGCGAAGTAGGTCGCGTCGTGTTCGTCGGGGCTCCACTGGGCGCCGGCGGGTTGCCCCGCGGAAAGGGCATCCCAAGCCGCTGCCACGCCGGACCCGCATCGGGTCACAACGCCCACGCCGGTGATGACCGGGCGACGAGCGGAGGGGCTGGTGGGCGCCGTCAGTTAGTCGAGTTCCTCATCGAGGAATTCGTCATCGTCCTTCTTACGCCGCCAGAACATCAGCGCGCCCCCGAGGGCGGCCAGGACAGCAAACATGCCAAGGAATTTCTTCATCAGGAGAGGACCTCCTCGGGGTCGGCTCGATCGGTACCCCAATCGGGGACAAGCCGGCCGCCACGATTCAGCATAGTGCAGGTCCGGGGCTGGGGCATCCATCGCTGTCAAAGGACGTGGCTGCCCGCCACCGGCCTCCCGTCCTCAACGTCGGCGAAGAACTCAAGCACGGCCTTCGTGAAAGGGCCCGGGCGAATGGCGGGAACGCCGTGGCCGGTTCGTTCGAAGACGATGACCCGGGCACCCGGAAGCTCGGCGACCATCACTTCGCGCGCGGAGATGACGGGGTCGTCGCCGCCCCAGCAGAGGAGCACCGGCATGGTCAGGCGATCGCGGAGCAGCGGGGTGAGGTCGGGTCGAAGGCGGCAGGCGGATTCGGCGCCGAGAAAGCCGTCACGGTCGAGGGCACGGTAGCGGCGCCGGATACCCTCCGCGAGAAAGGGGTCTTTCACGCTGGAGGCCGCCTGCTTCCCTATCGCGGCCGGGCCTCTCGTCCTCACCACCTCGGCCATCGCGGTGAGGCGGTGTTCGCGTTCGCGAAAGGCGTCGCCATAGCCGGGGTGGTCGTAGGCGGGGGACGAGTCGCTGACCACCAGGGCGGCCACGCGTTCCGGCCAGGTGGTGGCGAACTGGAGCGCGACCATCCCCCCGAAGCTGCACCCGATCAGCGCGCACACACCGGCGCCAACTTCGTCCAGCAGCGCTCTCAGGTCCTCGGCGTAGACCTCCATCGAGTAGGCATCGAGGCTTTCGGGCGAATCGCTGCGCCCGTGCCCTCGCAAGTCCGGGACAATGACCCGGTAGTCCCCCGCGAACGCTTCCACGTGGGGCAGCCACATCCGCTGGTCGCTGGTGAACCCATGGAGGAGCACCACCGAGGGAGCCTCCGGGTCACCCCAGGTTGCATAGGAGAGGACCACGCCGTCGCGCTCGAATTCGGGCATTGGCGGAGTGTACGGCCGGGCGGGCTGCGGGAGCCACCAGAGCCGTGCTATCGTCCGACTCGATGACAACCAGGGGGAGCGCATGAAGGGGTACTACCGGCTGCGTGGACGACGGGACCCGGTGGCGGTGTCACGCGTGTTCGGGGCAGTCGCGAATTATGGCGCGCCGCTGTCTGACGAGCCGATCATCTTCCTGAAGCCGCCAACTTCCATCATCCACGACGGCGGCGCCATCCGCGTGCCCGCCGGCGAACAAGCGCTCTTCGAAGGCGAGGTCGTGGTCGCGCTGGGCCGCGGTGGGCGCGACATCCCGGCCACAGACGCCATGGCGCTGGTAGCCGGCTATGGCGCCGGCCTCGACATGACGCTGGCCCGTTTCCGCAAGAACCGTGAACAAGGGCTGCCCTGGGCGATGGCGAAGGGCTTCGACACGTCCACCTGCCTCTCCGAGTTCGTCCCGGCCGCAGCGGTGCCCCTGCCCGGCGCCCTCACGGTGGAACTGGAGGTCAACGGCGTGCAGCGGCAGCGCGGCAGCCTCGGCGACCTGATCACCCCGATCCCCGGCCTGATCGCATGGATCTCGCGCTTCATGAAGCTCGAAGCGGGCGACCTGATCTTCACGGGCACCCCGGCCGGCGCCGACCTCGTCGCGCCGGGCGACAGGTTGACGGTGCGGCTGCCCGGCCTCGTCGAGGCGTCGTTCACCGTGGCCTGATTGCGGCAGCCTTGCCCTACCGCTGGCGGAGGGCGACCTGGCGCTCCATGGCTTTCATGAACTGGCCAATCATCAGCTTCGCCGTGCCACCGAGGACGCGCGGGCCGAGGCGGGCAATCGCGCCCTGCGCCCTGAGGTCCCCGGAGTAGGTGACGCGAGTGCCACCGGCGTCCTCGGTCAGAGTCATCACGGAGTCGCCCTGGAGGCGCCCGGGCATGCCGGTCCCGGAAACAAGCAGCCGGTACGAATCCGGCGGCTTCCGGTCCGTCACCTGCACATTCCCCGAGTAGGTGCCCCGCATCGTGACGATGCCGACCGCCATGGTCACGCGGTAGGTGTCGTGCCCGGCGGGGTCCAGGCGTTCGCAGCCGGGCATGCAGGCCTGGAGCGCCTTCGGGTCCAGGAGGACCTCCCAGACCACCTCCCTCTGGGCATCGAAGTGGTACTCGCCGGTGATCTCCACGGGTCCCGCTCCTGTACGCCCTGGGTGGCCGGCGCGGCCTAGACGAACCTCTGCAGCGATTCCGGGTCGAGCACGAAGACAGCGCCACGACCCAGCCTGATCCAGCCTTCGCGGGCGAACGCGTTGAGTTGCTTGTTCACGCTTTCGCGGCTCACGCCCAGCATCATGGCAAGCTCGGCCTGGGTAATCGCGATACGGCCGTCGGCGTCGGCCGCGGTGGAAGCCAGCACCCGGAGCTGCTTTGCCAGGCGCTGCGGCAGGTCCAGGAAGACCATGTCGGCGAGCTGTTCGTCGGTCCGGCGAAGACGCAGGCTGAGCGTTTCCAACAGGGCGAGCGCGGCCGTCGGGCGCTGGGAAATCCAGCTAACGAAGGCGTCGCGAGTGACGACGAGGGTGCGGGTGGGGAGCGCGGCGAGCACGCTGGCAGAACGCGGCCGCCCGTCAAGAAGCGCGAAGTCGCCAAAGAAGTCGCCCTGGCCCATGACTGCGACCGTGGCTTCTTCCCCGGTCGGAGAGCCCACGGTTATCCGCACCTGGCCTTCGACGACGACGTGGAGGGAATCGCCCGGGTCGCCTTCGCGGATGATTACGGTCCCGGCGGGGTAGGCGCGGAGTCGCGCGGTGGAAGCGAGGGCGCGGACATCTTCCGGGGGGAGACGCGCCAGCAGGGGCACCTCCCGGATGAATCGCTCTTTCTGGGCCTCGGTGCCCTGTGCTGCTGCAGCCAACTCTTCCCCCGCCGGCCCTCAGTGTGATCCGCTTCATAGACCACCGGCCATCCTGGGCTGATCCTACACGGCAAGCGGCGGAGCGTGCAGCGCCTCGCCAGCGGCTCGGGCTGTGGACTGCTTCACGCCCCCGGTGACGGCGCAAGCCGCTCGGCAGTCCCGACAAGCTCAGCCAACCTTGTGGCGGCCCCGGATCCCCTCCCGGGGCTGGCCCATTTTCCCCAAAACAAGACAGGGTGCTTTTCAGGCCGCTCTCATCCGGTTAGGATTCGCCCATCTTGCCGAAGGCAGCTATGAAGGAGGGTCGCAGTGGGAGACAAGAGCCCCAAGAACAACGCCAAGAGCCAGAAGCAAAAGGGGCAGGCGAAATCTGGCGCCAGTTCCACCCCCGCGGCTGAGAAGCCCGCCCGGAAATAGCCCCGGCCGAAACCACATGCAGAAGAGACCGGTGACCCGGTCTCTTCTGCCTTACGGAGGGATGCGTGTACCGGGAACTCGGCCCAGACGACCACCGCCGCATCCTCGGCATCGAAGCCGGCGACGTGCCCGATGTCCTGCTGCTGCTTGGCGTCTTCGCGGTCCAGGCCGGCGCCGAGCGCTTCGCCGCCTACCTGGATGAGGCTTCGCCCCTCGCCCGCTATCCCGCCTGGATGGGCCGCTACCGGGGAGCCCGGGTGGCGCTCGCGGCCTGTTTCGGCGGCCCGATGGCGGCCATGCACGCCCACACCTGGTGCGGCGCCGGGGTGCCGTCCGTCGTCCAACTGGGCTGGTTCGGGGCACTCCAGCCCGGGATGGCGCTCGGGGACGTTGTCGTGCCAAGGCATGCCGAACGCCAGGACGGCGTCAGCGACTGGTACCTCCCGAAGGGCATCCTCGCCGACGCCTCGCCGGACCTGGCGGGCGCCATCGCTCAAAGACTGCGGGACAGCGGAATTCCCGTCTCGGAACACGCGATCTACAGCACTCCCGCCCTCCTCGCCGAATCCCGCGAAGTGATCTCCGACTGGAGCCGTCACGGCTGGCAGGGAGTCGATATGGAGACTGCCGCCACCTTCGCCGTGGCCAAGGCACTCGGGGCCCGGCGCGCCGCCGCCCTCATCCGGCTCGACGACCTCGTCGCCGAAGAGGACAGCATTGCCGAACGGATGCCGCGGGAGCGCCGCGACTTCCTCCGCCAGCGCGAACGGGAGGTCATGCTCGCCGCCCTCGACGCCATCCTCGACGAGAACTCGACCAGTCAGCGATGAGCACCGGACCCGAGGCCAACTGGCTAGCCCGCCACCTCCCGGCGCTCCACGAGGCAGGCCCACGGGTCCTCGATCTTGGCTGCGGTCCCGGCCGCGACTGCGCCTTCCTTTCGGCCGCCAGGTTCCAGCTCACCGGCTGCGACCGCCACGCCATCGCCCTGGCTCGCGCCCGAAAGGCTGCCCCGGACGCCGACTACCTCCGGCTGGACATTTCGAGGCCGCTCCCATTCCGGGCAGGCACCTTCGGCGCCGCCATCGCCTCGCTCTCGCTGCACTACCTGCCCTGGGTGGACACGCTGGCGGTGGTCGCCGAAGTCCGTCGCGTCCTTCGCCCCGGCGGGTTGTTCATCTTCCGCGTGAACGCTTCGGACGACTTCAACTTCGCGGCAGGCAAGGGCGAAGAAGTGGAGCCAGGCCTCTTCCGGGTCGAAGGCGAACCGGGGCGCTGGAGCCCGCTGAAGCGCTTCTTCGACGCCGGCATGGTGCACGCGATGGTCGCCGGGGCGTTCACCATCCAACGGCTCGAACACCGGGCCAGCGACCGCAACGGCGTAACCAAGCGAATCTGGGAGTGCCTCGCCCGGTCCGGATGAGCCCCTCTACGGCGTGTAGTTCGGCGACGGCGGCCCCTGCGGGGCGATGGTGATCGTCACCGACAGGAGGGTGGCGTCGCCAAGATCGCCCAGGCTCTCGGTCTTGCTGGCCTGAAGCTGCACCGTTGGCGCGGTCGTCGCCTGTCCGGTCACGTTGTAGGTCACCCGCCCACCTCCTGGACAGTTGTGGTATTTGATCGTGCCCGTGATCGCTCCGGTCGGCGACTGCTGGAGGCTGACCTCCCAGCGCCACGGAGCAGCCGTGTTGTCGCAGGCGCCTGCCGCGCGCCAGTAGCCGGCGAAGTTCGTGATCGCGGCACCGCAGCTCTTTGACAGCTTCAACGCAGGGCCGTACCCGGAGAAATTGACCGGCTGAGCGTCCGGACGCGCGTTGGAGTGGATGAGGATGAACTCCTCCACGTTCTCCCCCGGTTTCGACCGGCAGAACGTGGCGCTCGCCACCGCGGTCCAGTCCCGCACCTGCCACACTCCTCCGATCTTGAGCGCTACCTGCACGCCCAACCCCGTGGGGTCGGGCAGGGCCGTGGTGTTGAAGGTGACCACCCCGGTCTGTTGGTCCAGCACGCGATCGACCCGGTAAGTCCAGCCGTTGAAGAACTCGACAAGCTGCGCGCTCGGGTCGTTGATGTACCAGTTGGTGTAGGTCGCGGAGAGTCTGGGGATCCCCGCGGACCGCCCGAGCGTCTTCCAGTCCCGGGCGCCGGACCCGTCGCCGATCACGGGCAGCACCGACCTCTTGACCTCCACTCCCCGGTCGATGCCATCCCATGCGAAGTAATCGCCAAGGAAGTTGTCGTGGAAACGGTTCAGGTTGTCCGCCACCCACTCCTTGAAGTACTTGTTGAAGCCCCCGGGCTCACCCGCATCGTTGATGGCCTTGTCGATCGCCTGCAGGCTCCCCACCTCCTCGGCGGCGGTCCAGGTGTTCGCGATGATCGCGTTCCCAAGTTTCTGGGCGAGGTAGAAGGCGAACAGGTAGGCCCCGTATTCATGACCATCGTTCTTTAGGTCCAGCGGCTGGGTCGGGTTGTTGAGCACCCACCCCAGGAGCGCCTGTTCCGAGTTGCCCTCCGGATACACGTAGTGCTGCGCCCAGGTGGCCGTCGCTTCGGCCCACCAGGCGTAGTCCCCCGGGTAGAAGCAGCCCACCTCCACGTCGAACGCCCACTGGAAGGCGTGAAATAGCTCGTGGGCGACAATAGCGAAGGACACGTCCCTCGGTGCCCTGACGTAGGCCGGCGTCTTCTTGCAGGCATGGTTGTATGAAGGCGTCTCCGCCCGGTTGACTGCACCGAGCAGGTAGATGTCCACGCGGCCGTCCCCGCCGCTCTTGAAGGGGTCGAGCGTCCCGGCGTCAGGGAGCGGCGAGCGTCCGAACAACGCCACAAGCTTGGGCCAGATGACCGTCTCCACCTCGCTGGCAATCGCCTCGGCGCGGGCGGCATCCCCCGGGAACTTCGCCTCGAAAAACACCCTCACGTTGGCCGTCGGCGCATCCCGGAAGCCCCACTTCGCGGGCACCGCGCTCGCATCCACGCCCGCGGCCAGGAGCGGCGCCTCCCCTTCCCGCAGATCCCACCAGCTCCCCGGATCGGCCGGTGGGAGGAAGAACGGGTCGAGGGTGGCCCGGGCCGCCGCGCTGAGAGAGTTGTAGGCGGCCCCGGCTTCCTTCAGCGCGTCGCTGTCGGCCGGAGCCGCGGAGTCATCGCCCCGAAACTGGGCCGGGAGCCGCGGATCGCCGAAGTCGGCGTAGACCCGGTACACGAGACCCGTCTCGGCCGAGATCAGGCCGTTCTCGACCGCCGCATCGATGAGGTCGTGGCTCGTCTCGCCGTCGGGTGCGGTTACGGCGTTGGCAACGCCTGCCACGAACAGCACGTACGGGTCCGGCGCGACAAGGCCGGGGGACTGAGATGCGACGGTCCCCGGCTCGCGGGCAGGGAGGCCGGCGAACAGCCCGGCGACGACGACAATGAGCGCGGCCCGAAGCCGCCAACCCTGGCGCAAATAGAGCATTCCGTCTGCCCTCGCCCCGGCGTGGCCTCTCCCCGGGACGGCACGATTCTAGCGATCCCGCGGATCCATTACAACTGAGAGTCTGAGGGGAAAGGGGTCGATCCAGGACGACCGGCCCGACTGACTGCGCCGGGACTATTCGACCGCGACGGGCTCGCTGTCGGCCTTCTTGACCCGTTCCATGTGTTCGAGGCCGGCCATGCTGAACCCGAGGTCCCCGAGTTCGCAAAGGAAGCTGCAATAGGTGAGCCGAAGCGCGCTGGTGGACTTCGAAGGGAGGTATGCCAGGTTGCAGCGGATGCACTTCGGCATCTTCACGATGTCGGCAACGCGGACTGGAGTCGGAGGGGCCTGTTCGTCGCGGCCGTCGGTGACAGTGCTCATGCGGGCTCGTTCACTCCTGATACGTAGTATGGCCCATAACGGTTCTACGCGCGCGGCCCCGCGGGGCACAGTCGGCGCCCCCGCTACGCCAGTCCGTAGCCCGACAGCCAGGGAGGGCAGGACTCCCCGGTCCTGGCTCCCGGCGCTCCGGACATGATCAGCCGGGCAAGAAAGCGGCATGTAGCACACCAATCGGTAGCCCGACTGCCAGGGAGGGCAGGCCTCTCGGCTCTTGGCTCCCGGCGCTCCCGGCATGACCAGGCCGGCAAGAAAGCGGTATCATGAAGCGGTCCCCCGAAAAAAAACCGTTGACCGGGCATTCGCGAAATTGATACAGTTCTCCGCAGGAAGCAATGACAGGGCGAACACGTAGAGCAGGCCGAATCGAATGAGTCCAGCAAGCCAGGGCCTCAGCAGTTCCATGCGGCAGCAGCAGCAGCCGCGCCCGCCCGCGTGGTATGCCGACTCGCGCCGCTGGCGAGTGGTCGCAACCGAAATCGGCATCAGCGCCCTGATGATGATTGCGTACTTCCTTATCCGCGGACTCCGGCCCGACGATGTCCCCTCTGCCGTTGACCGCAGCCTGGCCATCATCCACTTCGAACAGCAGGTCGGGCTGTTCCAGGAAGTCCGCTGGCAGGAAGCCTTCCTCCCGCACCGGTGGCTGATAGACGTCGCCAACCTCATCTACGCCTGGGGGCACTATCCCGTGCTCCTCGCGATCGCCCTCTGGCTGGTGGTGAAGGACCCGGTCCGCTTCCGTTTCCTCCGCAACGTGATGGCGGTGTCGGCGCTCATCGGGATAGCCTCCTACTGGATCCTGCCGGCGGCGCCGCCACGGCTGATGGAACTCAACGGTTACGACTTCGGCTTTGTCGACACCCTCCGTAGCGCGACCAGCAACACCACCTACTTCCAGCCAGGCCCGTTCGTGAACGACTATGCCGCCGTCCCCAGCTTCCATTTCGGCTGGATTGCGCTGGCCTCGGCCGCCATCTGGACGAACACCCGTATCCCCTGGGCCCGCGGAGTGGCCGTCCTCATGTCAGTCCTCATGTGGTGGGCCGTGACCGTGACCGGCAACCACTTCTTCTTCGACATGATCATGGGCGGGCTCGTCGTCGGCGCATCGTGGCTGTTCGTCGCCGCGCTCTATCACGTGCCCTACCGGCGCTTCCTGCCGCAGCGCTTTACATCGAGGGAGGCCCCGGCCGCCGATTCATGACGACCGCGGCGGAGCTGCAGCGAATCGCCCAGGGCGGCTTCGGCGGAAGAAGGATCTCGCGGCCGGGAAACGCTGAGACCCCGGGCGGACCCGGGGCCTCACTTGCGCCTTCGGAGCGAGACGCGACTCAGATCTGGCTGTAGCCGGAACCCTTGCGCTCCACGCCGGTGCCCTTGCCGTCCTTGATCCAGCCGAATTCCCGCAGGATCTCCTGGCTGTAGGTGACCCGCCCGGTGACCTTGTCGAGGGGCTCGGTCGCCAGCAGGAGCGCGGCCTTCGCCATCAACTCCGGCGACTCACCACGAGGGTCGTCCATCCCCGTCACCAGGTGGTGGAAGACCGTCCCCGGCGTCGGGACCACCTGCGAAGGGGAAACACAGGTCACGCTGACGCCCTCGGCATAGACTTCGGAAGCGAGGCCCTGGGTGAACCGCTCGAGCGCCGCTTTCTCGGCGCCGTAGAGCGTGCCGCCGCGCTGCGCGGGGCCGGGGTACGGTCCGCGGCCGGGGCCTATCGCCGCACCGCTGGAGATGTTGACGATCGAGCCGGATTTCCGCGGCACCATGTCGGCCAGGGCCATCTGCGACAGGTAGAACGGCGCGTGGAAGTTGACCGCGAACGACCGGTGCCACTTGTTCACCGGGAAGTCCTTCACCGGGATGAAGTAGGTGAGGGCGGCATTGTTTACGAGCACGTCGACCGGACCGTAGATGCGATGCGCCTCCTCGAAGATATGGATGCAGGCGTCGTAGTCCGAGATGTCGGCGGTGACGGCGCTGGCTTCTCCGCCGCTGGCCTTGATGCCGGCAACCGTGGTTTCCAGCGCCCCCTCGAGCGGGTGTTCGCCCTCGTGGAGGGTGCGGGCTGTGCAGATGACCTTGCCCCCTTCGGCAGCGAAGACCTCCGCGATGGACTTGCCGATGCCGCGGCTGGCACCGGTGACGATAACGACTTTCCCATCAAGCTTTCCCATGCTGCGAAGCCTACACCGGGCGGCGAAGGCTGGAAAACCGCCAGCACATGCGGCCTCCGCGCGAAGTTGGTATAAATGGCCACCCTGGGGGGCATTGAATGACAGAGCACACGATCCGCGGCAAGACCGCGATCGCCGGCATCGGCGAGACCCGCTACTACAAGCGTGGTGGGTCCCCGGACCCTGAATTCAAGCTTGGCCTCGAAGCGATCATCGCAGCGGCCGACGACGCCGGGATCGATGTCCGCGACATCGATGGCTTTGCGTCCTTCAGCAACGACCGCAACGACCCGGCCCGGATCGCGGCCGCGCTCGGCAGCCGTGAAGTGACGTTCAGCAACATGTTCTGGGGCGGCGGGGGCGGCGGGGGCTCCGGGGCAGTGGCAAACGGGGTCGCCGCCGTGGCCGCGGGCTATTCGAAGTACGTCGTGGCCTACCGGTCGCTCGCGCAGGGGCAGTTCGGGCGGTTCGGACAGGGCGCCGCGGTGCCGAAAGCCGCCGGGGCCGCCGCATTCACCGCCCCGTATGGCCTGATGTCGCCCGCCCAGACGTTCGCGATGCGGGTGCGGCGGTTCATGCACGACCACGGGGTCCAGCAGAAAGCGCTGCGGGCGGTAGCGCGGGCGAGCTATCACCACGCCCAGGCCAACCCCCGGGCGGTCATGTTCGGCCGCGACCTCACCGACGAGGACTACGACAACTCCCGCTGGATCGTCGAGCCGTTCCATCTCTTCGATTGCTGCCAGGAGAACGACGGCGCCGCGGCGATCATCATCACCTCCGCCGAACGCGCCCGCGACCTGAAGCACCCGCCGGCCTACGTGCTTGCGGCCGCGCAAGGTTCGGACTATCGCCAGGCGGCGCCGGCCCACAATGCCCCGGACTACGGCACCTCCAACTTCAAGACGCTCGCCCCGAAGCTCTATGCGATGGCCGGTCTTGGCCCCGCCGAGGTCGATGTCCTCCAGAGCTACGAGAACTTCACGGGCGGCGTGATGATGGGCATCGTCGAGCACGGATTCTGCGCGCCCGGCGAGGTGAACGACTTCTTCACACTCGAACACTTCTCCGCACCCGGCGGGAAACTGCCCCTGAACACCAGTGGCGGCAACCTCGCCGAGTGCTACATGCACGGCCTCGAACTGATCACCGAGGCGGTCCGCCAGGTCCGCGGAAGCGGGGTATGCCAGGTCCCCGGCGCCAACATCTCGATGGTGACCTCCGGGCCCATGGTTCAGCCGGTGAGCAGCCTCATCCTCGCCCGCGACACAGGAGCAGACCGATGACCACCACCGCGCACTATCTGCCGCCGGGGCTTCCCGCTCCGGCGCCCAGCCCCGACGGCCTCGGCGCGGAGTTCTGGGAAGCGACCGGCCGCCACGAACTCCTGGTCCAGCGGTGCAACGCCTGCGGGACGTTCCAGTGGGGGCCAGAGTTCATCTGCCACCGCTGTCTCTCGTTCGACATAGGCTGGCACTGCGTCTCCGGCCGGGGGCGAATCTACAGCTGGGAACGGCCGTGGTACCCCGTGCACCCGGCCCTGCGCGAAGGTGTACCCTACCTCGTCGTGCTGGTGGAACTCCCCGACGCCGGCAATGTCCGCATGGTCGGCAACCTTCTTGGTGACCCGAAGCAGGACGTGCCCATCGGCGCGGAGGTCGAAGCCGTCTTCGAAGACCACGACGGCCCCGAGCCTTACACCCTGGTCCAGTGGCAACTGGCTTGAACTCCCGAGGAGGGCGCGACATGGACTACACGGACATCCTCTACGACGTCGATGACACGGCGGCGATCATCACCCTCAACCGGCCCCAGCGGCTCAACGCCTGGACCGGACCGATGGAGCGCGAATACCGGGACGCTCTCAAGCGGGCCGATGCGGACAAGGGCGTGCGCTCGATCATCGTGACCGGGGCCGGCCGCGGTTTCTGCGCTGGCGCCGACATGACCACGCTGAACACGATCGCCGCCGCCGGCCAGGAAGAAGTGCGCGAAGACCCCCGCGCCAACGCCGCCGGGATCGAAGCCAACTACCACCAGCGCTTCACCTTCCCGCTGCTCACGAAGAAGCCGCTGCTTGGCGCGATCAACGGTCCCGCCGTGGGGCTGGGACTGATCATGGCCCTCTACTGCGACATCCGCTTCGCTTCCGACCAGGCGCGATTCGGGATGGCGTTCTCGTCGATCGGCCTCATCGCCGAGCACGGGGTGAGCTGGCTACTGCCGCGGCTGATCGGCACGGCCCATTCGCTCGACCTTCTCTACTCGTCGCGGATCATCGGCGCCGAGGAAGCCGCCCGCATGGGGCTGGTCAACCGCGTCGTCCCCCACGACGAACTCATGGCCGCGACGAAGGAGTACGCGCGCTACCTCGCGGAACACGCCTCCCCGCGGGCGATGGCGACGATGAAGAAGCTCGTCTACGACGCCCAGTTCACGGACCTCGCCGCAGCCGTCAAAGCGGCGAACGGGGCGATGCAGGGCAGCTTCCAGGACCACGACTTCCAGGAAGGCCTCGACGCCTTCGCGGAGAAGCGCCTACCGCGCTTCGACGGCATCGGGGAGTAGGCCCAGCGTCCGCGCTATACTGCCCGCCGTGACCGGAGAACTGCCCGTTGCCTGTGTCGCAATCGCCGTACCGCCGGAGCTGCTGACAGGCATCCGGGGGGTGGCGACGGTCGTCTCCGCAGCGCTGCCCGCGGCGCGCGATGCCGTCCTCGGGCGGCTCGCGGAGGCGGAAGGGCTGCTCTGCAGCAACCTCCTGCTGATCGACGCCACCCTCATGGACGCAGCGCCGCGGCTCCGGGTCGTTTCGAACTTCGGTGTCGGCTACAACAACGTGGACCTCGAGGAGGCCACGCGCCGCGGGATCGCGATCTGCAACACGCCCGGCGTCCTGACCGAGGCGGTGGCGGACCTCACGCTGGGCCTGGTGCTCGCGCTCTCCCGGCGGCTTGTCGAAAACGCCGGCTACGCGCGCGCTGGCAGATGGGGCAGGACGCCGCCGCCACCGCTCGGCTTCGACCTGGGCGGACGGACGCTGGGGATCGTGGGCTTCGGGCGCATCGGCCGGGCTGTGACGAAGCGGGCCCTGGCCTTCGGGATGCGGGTGATCTTCCACGACGTGGCCGCCGGCCCCGAGCCGGGGATCGCCGCCGAACCCCGCTCCCTGGAGGCCCTGCTCCGCGAATCCGACATCGTTTCGCTCCATGTGAACCTGACGCCGGAGACGCACCACCTGATTGGCGGGCCGCAGCTTGCGCTGATGAAGCGGGACGCCTACCTCGTGAACACCTCCCGCGGCCCGGTGGTGGACCAGGCGTCGCTGCTGGAAGCGCTGCGTGACGGCCGCATCGCCGGCGCCGCCCTTGATGTCCTCGAAGTCGAACCCCCGGCGGCAGACGAACCCGTGCTCGCGCTCCCGAACGTCATCGTCCTCCCGCACGTCGGCTCGGCGACAGCGGAGACGCGAGCGGCGATGATGGAGCTCGCGGTCAGCAACCTGGTCGCGGTCCTCGCCGGGGATCCGCCGCCAGCCTGCGTCAACCCGGAGACACTCGCGAAAGCGATCCACCGAAGATAGGAGCAAGGTCATGCGCCAGAACACCGTGAAGGCAAAGTGGGCAGCAGGCGAAACGACGTTCGGGGCGTGGCTTTCGGTCCCGAGTTCGTTCTCGGCGGAGGTGATGGCCCACCAGGGGTTCGACTGGGTGTGCATCGACATGCAGCACGGGATCGCCGACTACCAGGTGGCAGTGCCCATGCTCCAGGCGATCGGCACGACCGTCACCATCCCCTTCGTCCGTGTCCCCTGGAACGAGCCCGGGATCATCGGCAGGATGCTGGACGCGGGCGCGCTTGGGGTGATCATCCCCATGGTCAACAGCGTCGAAGAGGCGAAAGCCGCGGTGGCCGCCTGCCGCTACTTCCCGGCGGGGGCCCGCAGCTTCGGCCCAACCCGTGCGACCTACTACGCCGGCAGCGATTACTTCGCCGACGCGAACAACCAGGTGGCTTGCATCCCCATGATCGAGACGAAGCAGGCCGTCGAGCGGCTCGACGACATCCTTTCGGTGCCCGGGATCGACGCCGTGTACGTGGGGCCAGCCGACCTGAGCATCACCCTCGGGCTCCCGCCGGGCATGGACAACGGCGGTGCCTTCGAAGAAGCGCGGCTGAAGATCGCCAGTGCCTGCGCCCGCCACGCCGTCACCGCCGGGATCCACGCCAACGCCTCGCTGGCGGCGAAACACGCGGCCGCGGGCTACCGGATGATCACCGTCAGCGGCGACCTCGCGGCGATGACCGCAGGCGCCGCCCGCGACCTGAAGACAGTGCGCGAAGCCCCTGCCTCCGGGGCGCCGGTTTATTCGTGAGTTCACTGATTGCCCCACGCCGCGGGGGATCGTAGTTTCACTACTCGTGGCCGGGGGCACCGGATGTGAAAGGGAGCAGTTGATGAAGCGGCACTACGTTTGGGTCTGGACATTCGCGATCCTGGTGGCGGCCCTGGCCGCCGCCTGCGGGGGTGGCGGCGGGGACGACGATAGCGACGGCGGCAACTCCGGCGACAATTCGACGACAGGCACGGAAGCGCCGGGTAAGACGGCTGACGGCTCGAAAGCCACCGCCACTTCGAAGCCCGGCTCCACGAACTCCGGCAAGGGCTGCGAAGTCAAGATCACCGGCGACAAGGAGGTCTCGGTGAAGTCCGCCTACAGTGCCAGCGGGTCCGGCGCAGGCGCCGACTACTGGACCAGCGACGACGAGCTGCGGGCCGCGCTGCTGGCTCTCGCGAAGGCCGGGATCAGTGATGCCGACGCGAAGAAGAAGGTCGACGAGGAGATGAAGAAGGACCCTCGGTTCTTCCTTCTCATCGTGAACTGCGTGGCCCCGAAGCCGGATGACGTCAGCATCTCGTTCCTCCCGGGCGGCGAATCGAAGTACGCCGACGTCCCGTTCGGGCCAAAGAAGTACACGCTTCCCGCCAGCGGCGCCCTGGGCGGCGACACGAAGCCTGGCGAGTTCTCGGTGCTGTTCGGCATCGGCGACCATTTCTTTGGCGTGTCCGAACCGGGCGAACTGAACATCACGAAGTTCGACTCCAGCGGCATCGCCGGGACCTTCAAGTTCAGCGCCAGGGAAAGCGCGTTCCTCGCCGACGGGACACCGCTCAGCGTGAAGGTCGAAGGCAAGTTCGACTACCCCTGCCTTGGGGGTTCGAAGTGCAAGAAGTAGCGAGTTAGCGCGCGGTGTAGCCGCCGTCCACAGGATAGGCGACACCGGTCACGAACCGCGATTCGTCCGACGCAAGGAAGAGGGCCATCGCGGCGATGTCCTCCGCCTGCCCGACGGCCGCCAACGGCTGCAATCTCGCCAGCCGTTCGAGCGAGCCCGGGGCGCCGCCGGTGACGCGTTCGACCATCGCCGTGTGGATGACGCCCGGGCAGATGGCGTTCACGCGGATGTTGGACCGTGCGTATTCGAGGGCGGCAGTCTTGGTGACGATGACGACGCCGCCCTTCGAAGCACTGTAGGCCGCGGCGCCGTGCCAGCCCACCAATCCCGCGACCGAAGCCGTGTTGATGATGCTGCCGCCGCCGCGGGCCACCATCGCCGGGATCGCGTACTTCATCCCAAGGAAGACGCCCTTGAGGTTCACGTCGAGGACGCGGTCCCAGTCGGCTTCGGAGAGGTCGGCGAGGAGGGCCGACCGCCCTTCGATGCCGGCGTTGTTGAAGAGGATGTCGACGCCACCAAAGGCGTCCACGGCCGCGGCGACCATTGCCTCCACGCCGGCGCCGGAACTGACGTCGACGCAACGGGCGATGACTTCGGCGCCGGTGCCGCGAACTTCGGCGGCGGCGCGCTCGCAGGCAGGCCCGTCGATATCGGCGAGGAGCAGGCGGGCGCCTTCACGGGCGAAGAGCCGCGCGGTCGCGAGTCCCATGCCCGAACCAGCGCCGGTGATGATCGCAATCTTGTCCGCAAGCCGTGCCATCGCATGCCTCCTTCGAGCCCACCAGTGGGCAACTGCCGGATTCTAGCGGAGAGCGAGGCTTTGAGCGCTCAGGCAGGGATGACGTACAGCGCCGCGGCTGCGTAGAAGAAGGCACTGCCGGCAACCACCATCGCGTGGAAGACTTCGTGGAATCCGAAGACGCGGGGGAGCGGGTCAGGCCAGCGCACGGCATAGACGATCCCGCCGAGCGAATAGATGAGGCCGCCCACAACCATCATCGCCATTGCACTCACGGGGAGCGACGAAGCCAGTTCCCATGACCCGGCGATCGCAACCCAGCCCACGGCAAGGTACGCGCCGACACCGAGCCAACGTGGCGCCTGGGGCCAGGAGACCTTCATCGCCACGCCGAAGGCAACCAGCGTCCAGACCACGGCCAGCAGCGAGATCCCCCAACCCAGACCCATCGCCCCCAGGCAGAAGGGCGTGTAGGTGCCGCCGATGAAGACGAAGATCATCGAATGGTCCAGCCGCTTCATCACCGGGCGGAGGCGGGGGCCCCAGGGCACGAGGTGATAGCTGGCGCTGGTCGCGTAGAGGAGGATGAGGCTGACCCCGAAGATGGACGCTCCGACGTAGGCCGAGGGCGAGCCGGCCACGAGGAGGAGCGCCACCAGCGCGGCCGGCGCCGCAAACGCTGCCCCGAGGTGGAGGTAGCCCCGGAGGAGCGGCCGAGGTTCGCTGGGAGCCGTCATCTCAGTCCAGAGTACCGGCAACTGCCGGCAGGCGCGGTAAGCCGTCCTGCAATCGGGCGAACCGGGGCCGGGAAATCGGGATCCTGTAGCATGCGAGGAGATGCCCCTGCTCACCACCGACCGGCTCACCAAGCGCTACGGCACCAGTGTCACCGCGCTCGATTCGCTCAGCCTGGAGCTTGAGCCGGGCGTTATCGGCCTGGTGGGCGCCAACGGCGCGGGCAAGAGCACGCTCATCAAGATTCTCCTCGGGCTCATCCCGGCCACTTCAGGGACGGCAAGCCTCTTCGGGATGGACATCGTCGAACAGGGGCCGGGGCTCCGCCAATTCGTCGGCTACATGCCCGAACACGACTGCCTGCCGACCGACATCAGCGCAACCGAGTTCGTCGCCCACATGGCCCAGGTGAGCGGTCTCCCCCGGGCAGCGGCGCGCGAACGGACGGCCGAGACCCTGCGCCACGTCGGCCTCTTCGAAGAGCGCTACCGGGAGATGCGCGGCTATTCCACGGGCATGAAGCAACGGGTGAAGCTGGCCCAGGCGCTGGTTCACGACCCCCGCCTCATGCTCCTGGACGAACCGACGAACGGGCTCGACCCGGCCGGCCGCGACGAGATGCTGGACCTCGTGCGCCGCACCGGGCGGGAGTTCGGAATTTCCATTGTTATGTCTTCGCACTTGCTCGGGGAGATCCAGCGGGTCTGCGACCACCTGGTGGTGATCGAAGGCGGCAGGCTGGTCCAGTCGGCGCCGGTTTCGGACTTCACGGGGCAAACGCGGGTGCTGGCAGTGGAGGTGGAGCCCTTCGCGGCGGCGCTGGCCGAACGTCTCGCCGCCCACGGCCTCCAGGTGCTGGAAGAGGGCCGTACCGTGCTGGTAACGCTCGACGGCGCCCCACCCTACGACCTGATCCGCGACACGGTGGTGGACCTCGGTCTCGGGCTTGTCCGCATGGAACAGCGGCGCCAGTCTCTGGAGGATCTCTTCCGCGAGCCCGCGGCCGTCCCGGGGGGGCCCCATGCCTGAGCGGCCCGCGGGGAGCATCTATGACCTCGGCTACCGGCGGTACGAAGGCCTGCGGCTCGGGCGCCGCCACGCGATTTTCGCCCTCTACATCCACGGCCTCCGAAGCGCCTTCGGCATCGGCCGCCGGGCCCAGAGCAAGCTCTTTCCCTTTGGCCTGGCCCTCCTCGCATTCTTCCCGGCGGCGATCCAGCTTGGCATCGCCGCCATCGCCGGCGACCGCGTCGACGTCATCAAGGCGGAGTCGTACTACGGCTATGTGGAGATGATCCTGGCGCTCTTCGTGGCGGCGGTCGCGCCGGAACTCGTGGGGCGGGACCAGCGGACCCGGACGCTCTCGCTGTACTTCTCCCGGGCTGTGGCACGGCGTGACTACGCCGCGGCGCGGATGGCGGCCCTCGTCACGGTCATGCTCGCCCTGACCCTCCTCCCCCAGGCCGTGCTCTTCGCGGGGCGCGGGCTGGCAGCAGCCGACTTCGGAGACTTCCTCCGCGACGAAGCGGACCAGGTGGCGCCGATCATCGCCAGCGCCATCGTGCTCTCAGCATTCATTGCGGCCGTGGGGATCACGATCGGCGCCCAGACGCCGCGCCGCGTCTACTCCACCGTGACCATCCTCGGCGTCTTCGTGGTACCGATGGCGATCGCCGCCGCGCTGGTCAACATCACCGACGGTGAAGGCACCGGCTTCGCCCTCCTCCTGAGCCCGCTCCACCTGATGCGCGGCTTGACGATGTGGCTCTTCGACACGACGCCCGATCCGATGAACCACATGGCGATCGCGGGCCTCGACGGGTGGCTGTACGGCGCCGGGATCGCGGTGTGGGTCGCGGTCTGCGCGTGGCTGTTCCTGCGCCGCGTCGAAGGGGTGCCGGCGTGAACGAGGCGGCGGCGGTCGAGGTGGCGAACGTCTCCCGCTGGTACGGGAACGTCGTGGCGGTGAACGACATCTCTTTCAGCCTCGGGCCGGGGATCACGGGACTGCTCGGCCCCAACGGCGCGGGGAAATCGACGCTCCTGCACATGCTCTCCGGGTTTCTCCAGCCCTCAGCGGGGGTGGTGACGGTCCTCGGACAACCGGCATGGCGCAATCCCGCGCTCTACCGCGACATCGGCCTCGTGCCCGAACGAGAGGCGGTCTACCCGTTCCTCTCCGGCCGCGAGTTCGTCCTCGCCACCGCGAAGCTCCACCGGCTCCCGGACCCGCGGGCGGCCGCCGCGAAGGCCATCCGCCTCGTCGATATGGAGCAGTTCCAGGACCGCGCGGCGGGGGGCTATTCGAAGGGCATGAAGCAGCGGATCAAGGTGGCGGCGGCGATTGTCCACGAGCCCCGCGTGCTGCTCCTGGACGAGCCCTTCAACGGGGCCGACCCCCGCCAGCGGCTGCAGATGATGGACATGCTCCGGGAGATGGCCGCGGGCGCCTGCACGATCGTCTTTTCATCGCACATCCTCGAAGAAGTGGAACGCCTCGCAGAGAACGTCCTCGTTATGGTCGCAGGGAGGCTGGCGGCCTCTGGCGACTTCCGCGAAATCCGCAAGCTCATGACCGACCGGCCCCACACCTTCACCCTCCGCACGAGCGACGACCGCGGGCTGGCGGCGGCGCTGATCGGCGAGCCCGCGGTCTTCGGCGTGGAACTCAGCGATGGCGTCCTCACCGTGCGCACTGACGACCTGGCCGCGTTCGCCACCGCGGCGCCGCGAATCGCCCGCGATCGGGGCGTCTCCCTCTTCGAAGTGCGCCCCACGGATGAATCGTTGGAGAGCGTCTTCTCCTACCTGGTGAAGCGATGAACACGGTGGTGCTTTCGCTGACAACGCGCCAACTGCTGAGCCGGCGGCGGACGATCCTGATGGCGGGCTTCGCGCTCCTGCCGGTAGCTGTCGCCGTCGTCTTCCGCTTCGCTGGCGACAGCCAGACCGACGCGGCCGAGTTCACCTCGAAGGGTATCCTCGCGGCGTTGGTGGTGAGCACGCTTCTGCCCCTGGTGGCGCTGGTGATGGGCACTGCGGCACTCGGGGCGGAGATTGAGGACGGGACCGCGGTCTACCTCCTGGCGAAACCGGTCTCCCGCCGCGAAATCGTGCTTTCGAAACTCGTGCCCGCCTGGGCCGTGACCTCGGCGCTGGTGGTGCCCGTCGCCGTAGCGGCGGGGTTCATCGGGATGGGCGGCGAAGAACCGGGGCTTGTCGCCGCCTACGCGGTCGGTACGGCGCTTGGCGGGCTGGTCTACTGCGCCATCTTCCTGGCGGCGAGCGTGCTCACCAGCCGGGCGCTGATCGCGGGGCTGGTCTACGTCTTCATCTGGGAGAACACGGTCACCCGCCTCTTCCAGGGCACCCGCGTGCTCAGCGTGCGGCAGTACATCGCCGGGGTTGTGGACCTGCTTTCGGACGTGCCGAAACAGGTGCTGGACGCGAAGCTGGGCGGGCTGGAGGCGCTGGTGCTGATGGTCCTGGTGGGCGGCCTGGCGACGGCATTGGCCGTCCGCCGGCTGGAGCGGTTCGAAATCGGCGAAAGCAGCTGACCGGGCCTATTCGAGGACGATCCCGAAGTATTCCTTCAGCGCGGCCGCGTAGGCCTCGTCCGTCTCCAGCTTCCGCATCTGCCGGTGGCCATCGGAGACGACGATCAGGCGGCGTTCGCTGATGGTCACCCGCCCGGTCGCGGTGGGAAGCGTGCAGATGTTCTTGCGGAACGCGGATTCGGGCGCGACCTGGTGCCACTGGCACATGGCGGCGAAGTCCTCCAACGGGTGGCCCGCCAGTGAGAAGTGGTAGGTGGGCTTCCACTTGCCGTTGGCGCCAAGGATCGACATCGTCCAGTCGTCGCCCTCGTGGCCGAGAAGGTAGGTGCCGCTCTCCTGCTCCTGGGGGCCCTCCACGTCGAGCCGCAGCGGCTCCTGGAACGATTCGCCGAAGCCGGCGTCCGCCAGCCAGCGCTCTTCCAGTTCGACGCGGAGGGTCAGGTGGTCGAATTCGGGGCCGACGGCGCCGTTCGCGCCCACGACGCGCGCCGAAAGCAGGCTGACGTCGAACCCGAGCTCCCGGAGCAGGGCAGCGAAGAGCCCGTTGAGTTCGTAGCAGAAGCCGCCGCGGCGGTGGTTGACGATCTTGTCGAACCACTCGCCTTCGTCCATGTGGATGGGCCGCCGGAGTACCTGCATGTCGAGGTTTTCGAAGGGGACCGAGCGCATGTGCGCGCGCTGGATGGCGCGAAGGGTTTCCACCGAAGGGTCGGCGGAGCCTTCGTAGCCGATTCGCCGGAAATACGCGGCCTTATCCACGAGCGCGCCCGCGGGGTTCGGCAGGGTGAACGGCAGAGACGGCGTGGCTCATAGACGAATGGCGGCGGCGGGTAGCACAGCCGCCAACCATGGTGTCCTATCGGCTGGTGCCGGACAAGCCGCGCGAGAGCGGGTGTGGCCCGGTGGTGAGCGCTTTGGTAGAGTGCCGCCTTACGAGGAGTGTGGTGGCATGCGTGAGCAGTTGCAGGAGTTCCTGGCGCGGCAGTGGCCCGACGCCGATGAGATCGTGGTCGAAGAGTTCGCCGTCATCGCCGGCGGTTATTCCCGGGAGACGTTTCGCTTCGACGCCCACGTGACCCGGAGCGGCAAGCGAGTCGTCTGGCCGATGATCCTCCGGAAGGACCCGCCGCCGGCAGTTGGCATCCTCCACACAAGCCGCGAGACGGAGCACAACCTGCTCCAGAACGTCCGCAAACACACGACGATCCCCGTTTCCGAAAGCCACTTCGTGGAGATGGACCCGGGCACCTTCGGCCAGCCGGCGATGCTGGTGGAACGGATGCGCGGGAGCGGCGAGGTTTCGGCGCTCTTCAATGGCGGGCGAAACGAACACCTCGCCGAGCGCGTGGCCACCGAACTCTGCGAGTACATCGCCCAGTTGCACATGGCCGACCCGAAGCTGCTGAACCCCAACGGCGAGATCGATGACCCTCGCGGCGTTGGCATCGACGCGAGCAGTTGGGACCGGTACATGGACTCCACGTTCGAGTACTACATCAACGGGTACAGCAAGAGCGACTTCGACGCGCTGCCGCTGGTGATGGACGCCTATTTGACGATCCGCCGCCTGAAGCCCCGGCCGTTGCCCTTGCGGGTGGTCCACGGCGACTTCAACCCCGCGAACTTCCTCTACGACGAGGAGGGACACATCACCGCGCTCATCGACTGGGAGAACTCGCGGATGGGCGACCCCCGCGAGGACCTCGGCTGGATGATCCAGATGGACGTGCTTTCGAACACGAACATCTTCGGCAGCGTGAAGGTCGATGGCGGGTTCCTCGGGCACTACAACAAGATCACGGGCTTCGGCGTCACCGAAGATGAGCTCAACTACTTCCGGCTCTTCGGGACCGCGAACATCGCCGTGCCGGTGCTTTCGGCGCTGAAACGGCGGGTCGAACGCGAACACGAAGAGCTCCTCCACCTCTACATCATCCAGCCATCGACGGTTTCCCTGATGGCCTTCGCCCAGCTCATGGGCTACCCGATCCCCACCGGAGGCGCCTAGATGCTTACGAAGCCAACATCCAGCGACATGATCGAGGGCGTGATGATCGCCCTGGCGAAGGACGTACTGCCCGACCTGACCTCGGAGCGAGCCCAGGTGGTGGTCGTGATGGCCCAGGGGGTGCTCCAGGCCGTGCGGCAGCGCATCGAAGTGGAACAGCAGGCGATGGCCGCCGAGCACAATGACATGACCGCACTGTTCCGGGAGATGGCAGCCGCACTCGGCGAGACCCCGGGCGCCGAAGCCGACCGGATGCGTGCCCGCGCGCGCGACCTCGGCGCACGGGCCGACCTCCCGGAAGTGCCGTCCTTCGCGACGATCAACACCTCCTACCGGGAGCTGAGCCTGGGGCTCGTGGATTCGATGCGCGACCTCGACAGCCTCATCCGCGCGGGAAACCCGGGAGCGGGGAAGGCGCTGACGAAGGCGCGAGCATACCTGGGCAAGCGCATGGCGGGGGACTTCGCCACCAACGTCGCGGGCGTGGGGATGGCCGGCCGGGGATAGCGGCCGCGGCTACCCGATTCCCGGGTTGATTGGCGCGTCGCCGATGATGCCGCTGGAGGCAAGCGCCTCCAGTTCGGCTTCCGGCAGCCCGAGCAGGCCAACCAGGATCTCGCGGTTGTGTTCGCCGAAGAGCGGCGCGTGCCTGCGGAGGTGGGGGTTCGCTTCCACAAATCGCCAGGCGGAGGATGGCTGACGCCAGGCCTCCATCCTCGGGTGGGGGAGCGCCACCCAGAATCCTCGCGCCCCGAGATGGGGGTCGTCGTGGATGTCCTCGGTGTTCAGGACACGCCCCGCGGGGACGCCCACGGCCTGCAGGGCCTCCATCGCGGCCTGCGGGTCCTGCGTCTGCGCCCAGGCCTCGATCCGGGCGTCGATCTCATCGTGGAACGAACGGCGGGCCTCGTTGTCGAGCGACGCGAGTTCGCCGGCACCGGCGATCGCCGCCAGCGCCCGCCACTCGGCATCCGTGCGGACCGAGATCGCCAGCCATTGTTCGGCGCCTTGGCAGCGATAGACGCCCTGCGGCGCGTAGCGGGGGCTGCGGTTGCCATGATGGACCGGTTCCTGGCCGCGGAGTGAGGCGGCGACAAAGGCTTCGCCGTTCATCAGGGCCATCGCCTCGCGCTGGGCGAGGTCGATGAAGCTGCCCTTCCCCGTCCTGCGGCGGTGGATCAGCGCAAGCGCGACGGCGCCCGCCGCGGCCAGGCCTCCGACCGGGTCGCCGTAGGAGAGGCCGGTCTTGTAGGGCACGCCGTCGTCGCCGTAGCCGGTGAGGGACGTGGCGCCGCCCATCTGTTCGATGATCGGCCCGAAGCCGACATGGTCGCGTTCGGCGCCGGTCTTCCCGAACCCGGCCATGCTGACGAGGATAATGTCTTCCCTCGCCGCCTTGAGGACCTCATAGCTGAGGTCGAGGTTGTCGAGCACGTCGGCGCGGTAGTTCTCGATGACGACATCCGAGCGCTTGACCAGTTCGATAGCGAGTTCGCGGCCGCGCGGCTGGGCAAGGTCGAGGGTCAGCGACTTCTTGTCGCGGTTGTACTCGTTGAAGTAATACGAGCTGTTCCAGGGGTCGGGGGCGCCGGGCTGGGGGATGAGCGTACGGATGTTGTCCCAGGCGCTGGGGGACTCGACCTTGATGACCTCGGCACCCATCTCGGCGAGGATGCGGGTCGCGTACGGCCCCGCCCACATCATGGTGAGGTCGACGACGCGGACGCCGGCGAGCGGGAGCTTTCTCATCGGTTGCCTCCCAGCCATTCGCTCAGCACCGCGCTTGTGTCAGCAGCCTGCTCGTGGAGGCCGTCGCCCTGCCAGGGCAGGCCGAGGAATGGCCGCCCGGGAATGCGCGCCGCACCCCCCGGCGTGGCCACCGTGTCGAAGAACCCCCGCCCCGCCAGCGAGCCGCTCCCGAGGAGGTCGGACGGTGTGAGCACCGCGCCCAGGGGCACGCGGTGCTTTGGGCCCAGTTCGAGGATCTCGGCCTTCGTGCGTTCGATAAACCACGCAAACACCTTCGCCTGGAGTTCGTCATCGTTGAGCGCCCGCTCCATCGGGTCGGCGAAGCGCGGCTCCTCCAGCTCCGGGTCGTCCAGGAGGTTGAAGAACGCCTTCACCTGGCGTTCGAGGCAACAGACCCCGGCATAGCCGTCGGCACAGGGATAGATGCCCCAGAGGGCGCGAAGCTGATTGCCCGAGCGCATGACCGGGCCGGTCTTCGCAGACTCGGACATGGCGCCGTACAGTTCGAGCATGCCGGCGGCACATTCCTGGAGCGAGATGTCGACCCAGTCGCCTTCACCGTGGACGAGGGAGCCGTAGTAGGCGGCGAGGGCAGCACCGAACGCGTTCAGGCCGCCGAGGACCTGCGCCTGGCTGCCGCCGGTGACGAGCGGAGGCAACGACGGGTGCCCGGTGATCGACATGATCCCGCCCATCGCGAAGGAGACGATGTTCGTGGCTTCGTAGTGGGCATGGGGGCCGGTCTGACCGAAGGGCGTGATCGAGACGACGACCAGCGTGGGCTTCCGCCGCCGGAGTCGCTGCGGCACCAGCCCCATGCTGTCCAGCGTGCCCGGCGTGCGGTCTTCGATGAGGATGTCCGAGGCGAGGGTCAGGTCGCGCAGGTCGTCGCCGTTGGCGGTCACCCGGCGCTTGTGGGCGACCAGGTAGACCTCTTCGTCGGCGGTGAGGGCGCCCGGTGGGCCTTCGGTCCGGACAACGTCGGCGCCGAACCCCGCGAGGAGGCGGCTGGCGAACGCGGCCGGGATCCCGCCGCCGATTTCGAGGACCCGCACGCCCTGAAGGGGAAGTTCATCCATGGCCGCGATTCTACGGCTCTCAGGCCGTGAGAGTCAGTCCTTCGGCGCGGCCGGGGGTGACGCGGCTGCCCCTCCCCGCGGCGGTCTCGGGGCCGGCGGGGCCGGTGGCGGGCGGCTCTCTTCGTCCCCTTCGAGCCACCAGTGCCCGATCCGCAGCCGTGTGCGATCCCACCATTCGCGCGCAGAGAGCAGGAGCACGCCGAAGCCGAGGAGGATCAGCCCTGCGATGCCCAGCGTGAGCCAGTAGGGAAGCTTGCCCGAGCCCGTGGAGAAGTAGCGGAAGCCAACCCCACCGATCGTCAGCACCCCGGGGACCACGAGCCATCGCTGCGAAAGGGCGAACCCGGCGGCGAGGAGAAGGAAGGCTTCGGCGATGAGGATCAGCCCCCATTTGTCGCCGCCCGGTGAGAGCGCCTGTTCGGCCCCGGGCAGGACGAGGACAGCGGCGCCGCCGGCAATCAGCGCCTCGTGGAGATACATGTGGCGGCCGAAGAGTTCGCTGCTCCTGCGGTAGGTCATCCCGAGGCCCACCAGGTAGAACGCGAGCGGTGCGGTGTACGCCTGCACGTTCTCCGGTTGGAATGTGGCGATCGCGAATTCGAGCCCGAGCATCGCCGCCGCCGTCCCGGATACGGCCAGCACCCGCAGCCGCAGCCGCAGACCCTCGAGGAAGAGCGCGGCGCCAAACGCGACGAGGATGCCCGCCATCGCTGCCCACTCGTCGGTCGTGACGAGATCCGGTCGTCCGGCAAGCGGCAACCGGGACAGTTGGTCGCCCCGCCAGTTGACGGTGGTAATCGCGACGGCGAACGCGAGTGCCGCCGGGACCGTGGACAGCGCGGTGACTACCCGGCTGCGTTCCGACCGCCCGTAGTCGCGCCACCGGGTGAGGGCGGCCGCTGTGGCGATGGCCATCCCGGCGTAGACAACGGCGAGGGACCAGGCCGGCCACTCCCGGGACGCCCATGCGTAGGCAAGAGTCCCTGCCACACCAGCGGCAACAGGCGCCGTGGCAATCCAGCGGCGGGTGGCGATGATGGAGACGGCGGACGCCGCGCTCCACGCCCCGAGCATGACCGCGGACTGGCCGTAGTCTTCGCGGGCGATGAAGAGCGCCAGGCCGAGACCCGTGGCGGCAACCGGGACCAGCACCCCCGTGACCGATCGTTCGAGACGGGCGAAGGCAGCGATTCCCAGCCACGCGCCGGTCCCGATGGCGGCGTACGTCCAAGCGCCTTCCGCGGCCTCCAGCTCAAGCGCCAAGTTCAGGTAGGCGGCGGCGCCGAAGAACAGTGCTGAACCGGCGCGCCCGAGCATCTGCCGTTCGACAAGCAGGGCCGTCGAGGTTGGCTCGAGTCCGCCGAGGGTGAGGAATGCCCCATGGCTGCGCACCGCCGCCCAGGTGAACGCCAGCCCGGAAAGGGCGAAGGCGGTCGTCCCCGCCCAGGGGGTGTCGACGTATTCGCCGATGAATCCCAGCGGCACGAGGGCGAGGGCCAGAGCATAGGGCCAGCCAACGCGGGCGAGCGCGGGGCGGTTTCGCCACCAGAGTTCAGAAGCGGCGATCGCGAGCCCCGCCGCGACCGGTGGCCAGGCCCAGTGCGCCGCCGGCACGTCCGCTGCCCAGAGCGCGGTCGAACCGGTCATGCCCGCGAGCGCGGGGACGAGAAGCCACGACCGCTCGTGACGCGCAGGCAACGCATCCCAGAGCGACCCAAGCAGGACCGCGCCGTAGCTGATCGGTAGTTGCCACGGGGATGTGTCCGGCGTCGCCGCGGCGATGTGCCCGCCGGCGATGGTTGACACCCCGGCGAGCGCGGCCATCTGGCGCCAGGGGCGCTCGCGGGCACGGTCGAACCAGGCGAGCCCGAGATAGCCCGTTCCCGCCGCCGCCGGGCCGAGCGTGAACCACTCCGGCGGGATGTCGGCGGCCGCCCAGAGGCTGGTGAACAGCGTCGCCGAACCGAGGATCGGGAGCGACCCCAGCACAAGCGGCCACTGCCAGCGGCCGTAGAGCGTGGTGGCGCCGACGAAGGCGAAGCCGTACGAGAGTGCCAGCCGCCAGCGCTCCTCGCCCTCGGAAACGAGGTTGTGCGAGAGGAAAATGGCTCCGCCGGCGAAGGCCGCCGCTGCCAGCGCCCGCCCCTGCACTTCCTTCGACGGCAGCATCGCCAGCCCGAGATAGCCGGCCGCGGCCACCAGCAAGCCGGTCTGCTGCCACGATCCTTCGCCTACCTCCAGCGTCCACCAGATCGTGCTCGACGTCGTCGCCGCTACCAGCACCGGCAGCGCGTCCAGCACCACGTCCCACCGCCACCGCCAGTACAGCACCCCCGCGCCCGCCGTCGCGAAGCCGTACGAGAGCGCCAGCCGCCAGCGCTCCTCGCCCTCGGCCACCAGGTTGTGCGAAAGCAGGATCGCCCCGCCCGCGAACACGGCCGCCGCCAGCGCCCGCCCCTGCACTTCCTTCGACGGCAGCATCGCCAGCCCGAGATAGCCGGCCGCGGCCACCAGCAAGCCGGTCTGCTGCCACGATCCTTCGCCTACCTCCAGCGTCCACCAGATCGTGCTCGACGTCGTCGCCGCTACCAGCACCGGCAGCGCGTCCAGCACCACGT
>CAYTMI010000001.1:180316-635179 GCA_964438865.1 uncultured Anaerolineaceae bacterium
CGGCCGACGCCACGAGTAAGCCGGTCTGTTGCCACGATCCTTCGCCCACCTCCAGCGTCCACCAGATCGTGCTCGACGTCGTCGCCGCTACCAGCACCGGCAGCCCGTCCAACACCACGTCCCACCGCCACCGCCAGTACAGCACCCCCGCCCCCGCGGTTACCAGGGCATAGGTCGCGGGCAGCCGGTAGGCGTCGTTCCCATCCGCCACGACGGCGTGGGCGACGACCACGGCACCGGCGGCCAACACGGCTGCCATCCCGGCCCGCCGGACCGTCTCGCCAGAGCGCGGCAACAGCGCCAGGCCGAGGTATCCCGCCGCCGCGACGATGAGCCAGAGTTCGCCCCACGTCCCGGGCGCCGCCTCCCATCCCGCCCAGGACAGGCTGGCCAGGAACGACGCCGTCGCCAGCGGAGTCATGTCGACGAGAATCTCCCACCGCCACCGCCACCACGCCGCGGCGATCCCGGCCGTGATGCCGCCATAGACCACTGGCAAGAGGGCGCGGGGTTCGCTGTCGCCGCAACTGATGTGTGCGCCCACGGCCGCGGCCGCGGCGACAACGCCGGCTGCCATCGCCCACGACTGTGCGGCCTTCGGATGGAAGTGGCCGATGACGAGGTAGCCCGCGGCGGCGGCGAGGATCCAGGAGGGCGCCCAGTCGAGCTCGCCCAGCGAGGGCACCGTCGCGGCCCATGCGGCTGTGCCCGCGGTGGCCGCGGCCGAAACCGGGAGGAGCGCCCAGGCCCGGGCTTTGCGCGTGGCGTGGACGCTGATGACCACGGCGGCGAGAAGGAAGGCGTAAGTGACGGGGAGTTCCCAACGAGTGACGTCCTCGACGAGGGCCGCGCCCTGGGCGAAGACGACAGACGGGACGACGAGCACCACGGCCGCCAGTTCGGCCCACTTCTGGTACTTCCGGAAGCGGTAGGCGCCAAGCGCATTCGCTACCGGCGCGAGGGCCGCGAACCAGGCCCCATACCACTCCTCGCCGATTTCCACCGTCGCGCCGAGCGAACCCCACGCCATGAGCGCGGCGATCGTCGCGGGGACGGCGTAGAGACGGCCGTAACCCGTGCGGACCAGGAGGAAATAGAGCACAGACGTGGTGATGCTCCCGGCGAGCCACGTCCAGGCGACGGGCACGTCCTGATCATTGAGCACGCGAACGTAGAGCATGAGGAAGGTGAGCGGCGTCAACAGCGCCCCAAGGCCGACGAACACGGGCCCGGCTTCGCGCACCCGCTCCCAGCGACGGACGGCGAGCCCGAGGATGAGGAACGCCAACGCATAGGAAGCAAGGACCGATGTCCGTGCGATCCCGCTCAGGCCCGACCCCTGGTAGTTCACGAAGATGAGCGCGGCGATGGACATGAGGAAGGCGCCGAGGTAGAGCAGAAGGTCGGCCTGGCGCTTCGCCGCCCAGTTGAAGGCGACGCGGGGAGCGCTTGGACCCGGAGGGCGAGGCGGCTTTGGTGGGCGGACGGGGCGCGGCGGGAGCGCCGCAGCAGGGGCCGGCGCCATCGCCGCGGGAGCGTGCGACACGGTGAACACCGGGGCAGGCGCAGGACGAGGCGGGATGGCCGCGGCGGGGTGAGGCGACGCCACCGGGATTGGAACATGTGCCGGTTCGTGTGCAGGGACGGGGGACGGTGCCGCCGCCACAGCGGGGCGACGGAGTCCCTCCAGCCGCGCTTCGTACAGCCGGACGAGCCTGAGATAGGTGACGTCGTTGATCGCTTTGTCGCGATGCCGGTCCTGGATGTCGTGGAGGATGAGCGCGAGCGTGTAGAAAGTGTTGGCCACCGGCAGCAGCCAGGCGGCGCTACATTCGGGACAGCGCGGCTCCGATTCGGCGAAGCGCGCGCCGCAGAGAGAGCAGTAGCGAGGATAGAGGGAGTCGCCGGGCTGCATGGTCCCCTCCGTCACGCGTCACGCGTGGGCGCCGAAGCACGGCCGCGCGCCGCCATCCTACCTCGTCAGGGGCACCATCCGCAGCTACCTTCGGCCGTCTGGAAGGGAGCCACTCGGCGCATTTCCGGCGCGCGCCACGCGGGCGTCGAGTCGCGTACGATTGGCCCCGGACAGGGGAGGTGCACGATGGCACGACGCAGCTTCTGGGCATGGGGCATGGAATCCGACGAACCGACACCCGAACAGCAGGCTTCCGCCGCGCGACGGGCTTCGGAACGCTACAGCCGGACGATCGAACCCGTTCGCCCACCATCGCTGGACGAAATCCAGCTCCGGGCGCCGCGGATCAAGCCCCCGCCCGCACTCGCCGCCTTCTGCAAGGACGACACCTACGACCGCGCCGCCCACAGCTACGGCCGCAGCTTCATCGATATGGTGCGTGCCTTCAATCGCCAGTTCACGAATCCGCCCGACGTTGTCGCCTACCCGCGGACCGAAGCGGAGGTAATCGCAGTCCTCGACTGGTGCGCGAGCGCCAACGCGGCCGCGGTGCCGTTCGGCGGCGGTTCTTCCGTCGTCGGCGGGGTCGCGCCTCCGTCCGGCGACCGCCCCGTCGTCACGATCGACCTCGGGCAGATGGATCGCGTGCTCGAAGTCGACCAGACCTCGCGGGCCGCGCGGATCCAGGCCGGGGTCCTCGGGCCGTCGCTCGAAGACCAGCTCCGGCCCCACGGGCTGACCCTCCGGCATTTCCCCCAGAGCTTCGAGTACTCCAGCCTCGGCGGCTGGATCGTCACACGCTCCGGCGGCCACTACGCCACCAACCACACCCACATCGACGACTTCGTGGAGTCGGTGCGGATGGTCACGCCGGCTGGGGTATGGGAGTCCCGGCGTCTGCCCGGGAGCGGCGCGGGGCCGAGCCCGGACCGCATGGTGCTCGGCAGCGAAGGCATCCTCGGGATCGTTACGGAGGCATGGATGCGGGTGCAGGGGCGGCCAACGTTCCGGGCCTCCGCGGGCGTGAACTTCCCCACCTGGGAGGCCGGTGCCGAGGCGGCACGGCTGATCACGCGGGCGAAACTCTGGCCGGCCAACTGCCGACTCCTCGACCCGGGCGAAGCGGAAGCGGCGGCGGGAGGCTCGGGGAAGGAAGCCGTCCTCGTCATCGGCTTCGAATCCGCGGACTTCCCCCAGGACGCCCTCATCGCCGAGGCCGTGCGCATCGCCCGCGAGTGCGGGGGCGTGGTGGCCGACGACGCCATCCGCATCTCCTCCGGCAAGGACGAAGACGTCGGCAGGCAGGGGGCCGTCGGGGCCTGGCGAAACTCGTTTATCCGCGCCCCCTACGCCCGGAACTCGACGATGGGGTTGGGCCTGGTCGGCGACACCTTCGAGACCTCGATCACCTGGGACCGCTGGCCCGAATTCGACCGCTCGGTGCGGGCGGCGGTCCAGGAGGCCCTCCAGCGAGTCTGCGGAGGGGGGACGCTCACCTGCCGCTTCACCCACGTCTACCCCGACGGCCCGGCGCCCTACTACTCGTTCGGCGGGCTCGGCCGGAAGGGCGGCGAAATCGAGATGTGGCGGGAGATCAAGCAGGCCGCCTCGGACGCCGTAGTGGCCGGCGGCGGCACCATCACCCACCACCACGCCGTCGGCCGTGACCACCGTCCCTGGTACGACATCCAGCGCCCGGCGCCCTTCACCCTCGCCCTCCGGGCCGCGAAGAAGGCCGTCGACCCGCAGGGAATCCTCAACCCCGGCGTCCTGATAGACCCGTAGCCGCGAATTGCCGGTCAGTAGCACGAGGACTTCCCGCAGTGGGGAGATGAGACGTCTCCGAAGGTCGCGTCTGCTAAGCGTCTGGAAGCTCCAGCTCTACCTACCCATAGCGCCGCATCATGCGTCGGGATATCGTCCTCGCGCATAGTTCGTGCGCGTCATAAATTACAGAGAGCGGCCATCTGGAAGCAGTGCCTCCTGACAAACGCTGAAACTCAGGAGGTGGCCAGTGCGCCTTCGCACATCGATCTCTGTGCTCGCGATCGTCGTCGGTCTGGCGGGGGCGGTGCTGACGGCAGCCAGCGAACCGACGGCTGCTGCCGCGACTCCATGCTTCAGCATTCGAGCACCTGGGCTTGCGAAAGACCAGCCGGGCCAGTCGCCGCCGCCACAGACACCCGGGTCCGCCATTCTGCCGTGCCAGCCAGGGCAGGGGAGCCCGACTCCAACGGCTCCGCCCACCGATACTCTAACGCCGACCGGTACCGCAACGCCTGTACCAACCGGTTCCGTGGCGGCCACGCCGACCGGCACTGCCACGACTACTCCAACGCCAACCCGAACTACCACCAGCACCCCCACGCCAACCGTGACGCCCACTGCCACCAGCAGCCCCACCACACCGACGCCCACGCTGACACCGACGCCGACGAGCACTCCCACGGATACGCCAACACCCACCCCGACCAGCACACCGACGGCTACGCCAACTCCTGTGTGCGGCGTAAAGGGCTCCCTCTTCTATATCCTTCCCGACCAGGGAGGCTTTTCCAACGGCAGGTTGACGATTTCGCCTCAGGATCCCTGCATTGGGCAGGGCATGACAGTCACCTATGAAACGACATCGACCTCACCCATCACGTATGCCGAGGCCGGGATTCATTACAATGCCGGTAACTCTTCTTTGGGCGCGGTATTTTATCCGCCGGATACGATGAGTATCACCTACGTAAAAACGTGGACAGCACTGCCGTACGACCAGCAGTTTATAGCCGAAGTAGGTGCTCGCAATAGCAGCGGCTTTACGAGCTTGATAGTATTCCTACCAACGCCCGCACCATCGAGCTCGATGTCGGCGCCATCGCTAGCATCCGTTACGCCGGTCGGTTTTGGGCTGCTTGCAATGGCTGGTGCAGTCGGCCTAGTGATTGAGAAGGGGCCCAGGCGGGCACGGGGGAAGTAGGGGAGGGCCTTTCGGCGCCATTCACCCTCGCCCTCCGCGCCGCGAAGAAGGCGGTCGACCCCCAGAGCATCCTCAATCCCGGCGTGCTGATCGACCCGTAGTCCTTCCTGGAAGAACTCGGCGGCCGTTCAGAACCCCCGTCGAGCGGCCGCGCCTTGCTCCCCCTCCCGCTGCGCGGAGAGGGCCGGGGTGAGGGCCCCGCCGCCGAACGAAGAAGGCCTCCCGTTTCCGGGAGGCCTTCTTGTTAGTGGAGGAACCGCTGCCTTAGCTGCGGCGTGAACGCTTCCGGGCCGTCTCCCAGGCCGCCGCGGCGGCCAGGCAGAAGAACAGCCCGAGGGCGATGTACTCGACGCTCCGGGCGCCGCCTGCTTCGAGACCGCTACCCGTGTTCGGTGGGTTCGGGGCCGGCCGGCGATTGTCAGGGTTTGTGCCCTGGCCGGGGCCAGGTCCGAAGCCGACTGAGGCGACGTTGTTCGCCGACACCGGGTCAGGGGTCACTGCCGTCACGATCGTCGTGTTCGACATCGACCCGTTGCCCACGGGGTTGCTGATGACGGTGATGGTGGCCACGGCGCCGACGATCATGTCGCCGAGGTCGCAGTTCAGCTTCTTCGTCGGCTCGTCATAGGCGCAGGTGCCGCGGCTGCTGGTCGCCGAGGTGAAGGTCACCCCCAGCGGCAGCGTGTCGGACACCTTCACCGCGTTCGCCACCAGCGGGCCGTGGTTCTCCACGATGATCGTGAAGGTCAGCGGCACGCCCGTGACCGCGGGGTTCGGCGATGCGGTCTTGGCGATCGAGAGGTCGGCGCCGACGCCGCCCGTGCCCGTCTGGTTGACGATGGTCTGGACCGTGGCCGAGTCGTTGGCCGCGTTCGAATCCGTCTCGTCGCCGTTCACGGAGGCGGTGTTGCTGATGATGGCGATGCCGGTGAGCGTCGGGTTGACCACCAGGGAGATGGTCGCGACGCCGCCGATATCAATGGTGCCAAGCGAACAGATGACGTGGCTGGCGCCCGAGCAGATCCCCTGGCTGGGGGTCGCGGACGAGTAGCTCACACCGGCCGGGATGATGTCGCTCACCTTGACGTTGTGGGCGACCTGCGGGCCGTTGTTCTGGATGATCATCGTGTAGGTCAGCGGCGTGCCGATGTTGGACGGGTCCGGGGTGTCGGTCATCGTGATCGACAGGTCGGCGCTCCCGGCCTGCGGGCCCGGGGTCGTGGCGGTGGTCACCGTCGTCGACTCCGAGTCGGAGTTGTTGGAGGCGTTCGGGTCGTGGAGGTCAGAGGTGACCGTCGCGACCGTGCCGAGGTAGACCCCGACGTACTGCGGGAGGACGACGATGGTTACCGTCGCCGTGGCGCCCGGCAGCAGCGTCCCGAGGTTGCACACGACCACGGAACTGTTGTTGCAGGTGCCCTGGCTGGGGATGTTGTCCTGCCAGGTGAGGCCCGGCGAGACCGTGTCCTTGACGATGACGTTGGTCGCCGCCGTCGGGCCGTTGTTCGCCACGACAATCGTGTAGGCCAGCGGGATGCCGACCGTCGCCGGGTCAGGCGAGTCCGCCTTGTAGAGCGAGAGGTCGGTGAAGATCGGCGAGGCGGCGTTCACCACCGTCGTCACCGAGGCAGAGTTGTTGGCCACGTTCGGGTCCGAAGTCGTCGTCTGGACCGTGGCGGTGTTGGTGTAGACGCCGGGCACGTTCGGCGTGACGACGATCGTCACGCTGGCCGTGCTGCCGATGCCGATGGTCCCAAGCGCGCAGCTGATGAGGCTGGTCCCCGTGCAGAGCGCGCCCTGGGTCGGTGTCGCCGAAACCAGGCTCATGCCCGCCGGGATAACGTCCTTCACGACGACCGCCGTGGCCGTGCGCGGACCGTAGTTCGAAACCACGATCGTGTAGGTCAGCGGGAACCCGACCGCAGCCGGGTTCGGAGAGCCGATCTTCGTGATGCCGATATCGGTCACGGTCGCCTCGATCACCGTCGTGGTGGCGGTGGCCGAGTTGTTGGCCGCGTTCGGGTCGGCGACGGGCGGGATGACCGGGGCAGCACCGGTGGCAATCGAAGTCACCGAGGCGGTGTTGCTGAGCGTCCCCGCAACCGTCGGAGTCACGACGACCGCCACCGTTGCGATGCCGCCGTTGATGACCGGGCCCAGGTTGCAGGTCAGCGTACCGGCGGCGTAAGCGCAGGTTCCGGTGCTGGGCGTCGCCGAAACGTAGGTGACGCCGACCGGGAGCGTGTCCGTGACAACGACGCCAGTTGCCGTGGATGGGCCGTTGTTGACCACCACAATCGTGTACGTCAGGGGCTGGCCCACCACCACCGCATCCGGGTTGTCGGACTTGGTGATGGAAAGATCGGCGACGAGGGCGGTGACGGTCGTCGTCGTGCTCGCGGAGTTGTTCCCGGTGTTGGGGTCGTTGGTCGCGGGCGTCACCCCGGCGTCTGGCGTCCGGGATGTCACGGTCGCCGTGTTGAGGTAGGACCCCGCGTTCGCCGCCCGGACGATGATGGTCATCGAGGCGACTTCGCCCACGCCGAGGGTGGCAAGGTCACACATGATCGGCCCGCTGGCATCGACCGCCGGCACCGTCCCGCAGGCGGTGAAGTTGGAACTCGTCGCGATCCCGCGGTAGACCACCCCGGCCGGGAGGATGTCGGTCACCCGCGGCGTCTGGGCAGGCGTGGGCCCGTTGTTTGTGACCACGATCGTGTAGGTGAAGTCCGAACCCGCGAAGGCAGGGTTCGGGGTCGAAGTCTTGGTGATACTCAGGTCCGCGACGGGGGCGTTGATCGTCGTCGTCGCGTTGGAGTTGTTGTTGAAGGGGTTCGGGTCGGTCACCGGTGGGATGGTGCCGCCGCCGGTGGCGATCGAGGTCACAGAGGCGGTGTTGTTCCAGGAGCCTGGCGTCGCCGCGTTGGCGATGATCGTGATCGAGACGACGGTCCCCGCTGCCATCGTCCCGACGCCGCAGGTGACGGTGCCGCTGGCGTTCGCGCAGGTACCCTGGCTGGCGACCGACGATGAGTACGTCAGCCCCAGCGGCAGCGTGTCGGTGACGGTCACGCCCGTGGAGGCGGAGGGCCCGTTGTTCGTGACGATGAGGGTATAGGCGACCTGGCCGCCGGCGTAGAGCGTCGACGGCGAGCCCGTCTTCACCACCGAAAGGTCGGCCTGCGCCGGCGTCACGGTCGTGGTTTCGGTATCGCTGTTGTTGGCGAGGTTCGAGTCGGGCTGATCAGCCGTGATCGTCGCGACGTTGGTGTAACTGCCCGCCGTGGCCGGCGTCAGCACCACCTGGATCAGCCCGGCGCTCCCGGAGGGGAGAGTGCCGCCGGTGCAACTCAGCACCGCCGGGTTACCGGGCGTGAGGCAGGTTGCGCCGAAGCTGTTGCTGGTGGTGATGGTCCCCGTGTGCGGCGGCAGGTTGTCCGTCACCGTCACGCTGGTGGCGCCGAGCGGGCCGGCGTTCGTGACGATCAGGCTGTAGGTAAGCGTCGCGCCAGCCGCCACCGGGTCCGGGGAGTCCACCTTCGTGATCGCCAGGTCGACGGTTGTGCCCGTGCCGCCGCCGAGGGTGACCTGGGTGCTCTCGGTGTCCGAGTTGTTGGCCCCGTTCGGGTCAGGCGTGTCCGCCGAGACGGTCGCAGTGTTGCTGAAGCTGGGGACGGTGGTCGCATCGGGCGTGACCACGATAGTCACGACGTACGCCGTGCCCGGGCCCATGGTGCCGCCGGCGCAGCCCACGATCGGGCCGGTGCTGTCGACCACACAACCGGGGATCGTCGTCGTCACGGAGACGACGGTCAGCCCTGCGACGAGCGTGTCGAACACGTCGACACCCGTCGCGGTGTCGGGGCCGTTGTTCGTCACCAGGAGGGTGAAGGTCAACGTCGCCCCGGCGACGACCGGGTCGGGCGAGTCAATCTTGACGATGGCGAGGTCCGCCGAGCCAAGGGTCGCCGTCGTGGAGACGGAAGCGCTGTTGTTCGCGGCGTTGCCGTCCGGCGTGGTCGCGGTGACGGAGGCGGTGTTCGTCTTCGTCCCCGCAACGTCGGCGGTGACGAAGATCGTGAGCGTCGCCACGCCGCCGACAGACAGCGGCGTGTTCAGGTTGCAGTGGATGGCGCCGCCCGAACCGACGGCGGGATAGGTGGGGCAGGAAGCGATGTTGCTCGTCGCCGGGCCGCCGGCCGCGATCGTCCAGCCAGCCGGGAGGACGTCATCGATGGCGCCGCCGATAGCCGGGTGCGGGCCGTTGTTCACGACCGTGATCGTGTAGGCGAAGACGGCGCCGACGGTCACCGGGTCCTGGGACTCGGCCTTGGTGATGGCGAGGTCCGCCGTGCCCAGGATGACGGACATGTTCTCCACGTCGGAGTTGTTGGTGAGGTTCGGGTCCGGTTCGCCGCCGGTCACGGCAACCGTGTTGTCGTAGCTTCCCTGCGTGACCGGCGCAGTGCCGGAGAGGGTGACAACCCGGACGCCGCCGGGAGAAATCGTGGCCCAGGTGCAGCTGATCTGGCCGGCGGCAAGGGCGCCGCAGACGCCGCCGCCGGTGGCGACGCCGGTCACCGCCGTCACCCCCGCAGGGATGCTGTCGGTGACCACCACGGTGGTGGCGATAGACGGGCCCGCGTTGGCGACGACGATCGCATAGGTGAAGGCCGCGCCGGCGATTGCCGGGTTCGGGGCGCCCACCTTGTAGACGGAAAGGTCGGCCTCATTCACGGTGTTGCCCGCGCCGCCCACCGTGGTGCCCTCGGTGACGGAGTTGTTGCCCGTGTTCGGGTCGTAGGTGTCGCTGCTGACGGTTGCGGTGTTGAGCGCCGCGCCCGCAGCCCCGGGCGCAGTGCCCACGATCGTGATCGTGATGACGCCGCCGGCAGGGATGTCGTTCAAGGCGTTGCATTGGATGGTCGGCGCCGTGAGGTCGTTGCAGACGGTCCCGTCGCTGGCCGTGACTGTCGCGACGCCCATGCCGGCCGGCAGGGTGTCATTCACCACCGGGTTCACGGCCGCGGCAGGGCCGTTGTTCGCCACGACGATCGTATAGACCAGCGCTGCACCGGCTGCGACCGGGTCGGGCGAGTCGTACTTGTGGATTTCAAGGTCAGCTGCGATCGCCGGGGCTGCGCCGACCGTCGTCGTCTCCGTCGCCGAGTTGTCGGACGTGTCCGGGTCATTCGTCGTGGAGGTCACGTTGGCGGTGTTCGTATAGGAACCGGGGTTGACCGGGGCGCCGCCCTGGACGCTGATCGTGACGTTGGTCCCGGCCGCGATCGTGGCGAAGTCGCAGGTGATTGTCTGCGGCGGCCCGGCCGCGATCGTGCAGTCGTCGCCGACCACGGCTGAACTGTCGACCGCGGTCACCGCGGTCATCCCCGGCGGGAGGGTATCGGTGACGAGCACCGCGCTGGCTGCGTCGGGGCCGTTGTTGGTCACCGTCAGCGTGTAGACGAGGCCACCGGAGGCCGGGACCGGGTCCGGGGAGTCAACCTTCGTGATCGACAGGTCCGCGTTCGCCGCGACCACGGTGGTGGTCTCGCTGTCGATGTTGTTGGCCGCGTTCGTGTCCGGCGTGTCCGAAGTGACCGTGGCGATGTTGGTGATGACGCCCGTCACCGCGGGGGCGGTACCCACCACGGTCACGGACCCGCTCGCCCCGGCGGCGAGCAACAGGATGACGCAGTTCAGTTCCGGCCCGTCCCCGGGGGCATCACAGTCGGTCGTCGTGGTGAAGGCGGAACTGGGCGTTACGGTGGTAATGACGAAGCCGGGCGGCAGGCTGTCGCGCACGTTCACATTGGCGGCAGCGTTCAGGCCGATGTTGGAGACCACGATCGTGTAGACGAAGGTCCCGCCTGCAGCCACAGGGTCGACCGAGTCGCCCTTGCTGATCGCGAGGTCGGTGCTTGCCACCGTCGCCGCGCTGATCACCGTCGACTCGCTGTCGGCGTTGTTCGCCGTGCTCGGGTCATTCACCGTGGAGACGATGATCGCCGTGTTGTTCAGGGTCTGGGCCGAAGACGGCGCTGTCGCCGCAATCGTGACCACTGCGACTTCACCGACGCCGAGGCCGCTCTTCAGGCAGGTGACCGGGCCGAGGGCGGGAAGCACGGCCGATGCGGAGCAGGTGACCCCGGCAGAGGTGACGATCGCCGTGACCATGAGGTTCGCGGCGGTCACGTCGGTAACCGTTACCGAGCCCGCGCCGGTGACGGCGGAGGGGCCGTTGTTGCCGAAGGTGAGCGTGTAGAGCACAGCGCCGCCGGTGACCACGGGGTCGCTCGAATCCGCCTTGGTGATGAAGAGGTCGGCCGTGGGCGTGGTCGCGGCCACGACGGTGATCGAGGCGCTGTCCAGGTTGTCAGAAGAATCCGAGTCCGCCGTGTCCGACGTGGCGAAGGCAACGTTGGTGTAGCTGCCGCCGGTCGCCGGGGCGGTCACGTTGAAGGTCATCGTCGCGGTGGCGCCGGCCGCCAGGGTCGCGGCCGTGCAGGTCACGATGGTGGAAGCAGCGGCGGAGCAGCCGCCGAGGCCGCCGGTCGCCGTAACCGCGCCGGACTGGCTGAAGCCGGCCGGAAGGTTGTCCTGGACATCAACGTTCGTCGCCGCGTCAGGACCAGCGTTGAACACGCTCAAGGTCACGGTTGCCGTGCCCCCGCCAGCGACGGAGCCGGTCGAGAATGTCTTCGAGACCGACAGGTCGGCGTTCGTGGCGACCGGGGCGCTGACCGACGTCGTCACTGAAGCCGAGTTGTCGGAGGTGACAGGGTCCGTCGTCGAAGAGTAGACGGTGGCGGTGTTGGTGATGGAGGTCGGGCCTGTGGGCGCCGTCGTCGTGATAGTCACGGTGGCGGAGGCTCCGACCGCGAGGGACGCGGCGGTGCAGGTGACAAGCGGCGTCACCGGTCCGTTGCAGCTCAGGCCGCTCGCAGCGATCGCCGAGGTAGCGTTCGCCGGCATCGGGTCGGTCAGGGTCAGGTTCGAAGCCGGGGACGGGCCGTCGTTCGTCACCACGAGCGTGTAGACGATAGTCCCGCCGCTGGCGACCGGAGACGCGGTGGCCGACTTGGCGATCCGGAGGTCCGCCTGCGCCGCTGTGATCGTCACGTTCTCGGTGTCGGAGTTATCGGTCACGTCAGGGTCGTTGTCGACGGCAGCCGATGCCACCGTCGCGGTGTTGGTCTGGAGGCCCGTGCCGGTAGCGGTGACGGCGATGAGGACGCTGTACGTGCCGCCGGACGCGATCGCAGCGTTCGAACTGCAGGCGACAGTGCCGGAAGAACCGACAGCTGGCGTTGTCTCGCATGAGAAGCCGTCGCTGTCCACGGAACTGGCGAACCCGACCCCTGAGGGAAGGACGTCTGTCACCGTGATGCCGCCACTCGTGGCGATGCCCGAAGTGTTCGTGACCACGATCGAGTACGTGAAGGTGCTGCCCTGGGCAGGCGTACTCGTCGAGGCGGTCTTCGAGATCGAAAGGTCGATCGAGGCCGCGAAGGAGAGCGTGGTGTGGCTGATCGCAGCCACGAGAAGGGCGAGAAATGCAGCTCCAAGGAGCAAATTGCGGCGCAGGGTATGGTCTCTGTGGCGCGCGGGCGCAGAATGCAAGTCTCGTCCTCCAGGATGAATGGCTCCGGGGTCTCCCCCGTCCCTGCCTGTCCACCGGTTTCTCACCAGGATGCGACCTTCCCGATCGACAGACAAAGGTTGACGTGACTATACGATTCGCCTCTGTTGCGGCAAACCCTTAGATACGCTGCTTTTCAGATCAACGCGGATTGGCATCAAGAAGTTAACTACTGAGTGGCCGTTATGTAGCTCTCTGGTTATTTGGGGTCCGGCTGGCCGCGCGCAAAGCCTTGACGGGGATCTCCGCGCCGATATGCTGGCAGCAATGTTGGGACGGGTGCGGAACAGCCCGGGAGCTACCTTGATGAGGCGACTGTCCCTGGCGCTGCTGGCGCTCGCGATCTTCGTGCCGGTCTTCTCCGGCGCATCACACCCCGGCCACGGCCGTGCCGCGGGTGACGTCGCTGTCCAGGCGGCCGGCCCCTATCGCCTCCATATCCCGATTGTCACCCGCCGCGAAGATCCACCTCCGCCGCCGGCCCCGGCCGCCAGCCCGATCGTCGCCATGACCCTCCCGTCCGCCGCTGTGACGACCGGCTCACCCGTGGAAGAGCGCGACACCGAACTGCTCGGCGGCGTCGAATACTTCCAGCAACCATCATCGCCAGACCGGATCGCCTGGTACTCGGGCTTCGGGCGGCCAGGGTACGGCGGCAGCAACTCCATCCTCTCGGCCCACGTGAACTACTTCGGCTACGGCGCGGCCACGCCCTTCGCGAACCTTGAGGACACCCAGGTGGGCGACACCCTGACGCTCTACCTCCAGAACGGACGCACCTACGCCTTCACCATCATCTCGGCACAGGTGATCCCCCTCGCAAGCCTCGACATGGACGCCGTGGTCTACCCGCCGCTCCCCCCCAACAAGGAGCGCGTGACCCTCATCACCTGCGACGGCGACGCGATCCTCATCCCCGGCGGCGGGGGGCGAGTCGAATACAACAGCCGCCTCATCGTCGTCGCCGAACGGACCATCAACTGACGGAGCAGGCGACGACGCTCCGGGCGGTATAGTCAGCCGGTGCGCGTCTCCGTGATCCTGCCCGTGAAGGACGATAGCCGCGTCTTCGCCTGCATCGAATCGATCCTGGGCTGCGAAGGCGGCTCCGCGGCCGAGGTCATCGTCGTGGACAACGCTTCCGGGGACGGCCTTGCGATTCGGATCTCGGGCCGGTTCCCGGGCGTCACGGTGATCGAGGAGCCAGTGCCGGGAGCATACGCCGCCCGCAATGCCGGGATTCGCCACGCTAGCGGCGACGTCCTCTTCTTTACGGACGCCGACTGCGTCGTCGACCGAAGGTGGATCGCGGAGGGACTGCGGGCCTTGGCCGAATCCGGCGCCGATATCGTCCAGGGCCACTCCGGCTCGATGGGCAGCGCTCGAAACGACCGCCTGATCCAGGGACGCTACGCCGCCCAGTACCGGCGCCTCCACCCCGGCGCGCCCACTGAGTGTGACACCCGCAACCTCGCGGTTGGCTCGGCGGTGTTCGCGCATCTGCACTTCAATGACCGGTACCGGCGCGTTGGCGACACCGAGTTCGGGCTGGTGGCGGAACAGCTGGGCTACCGTGTGGCGTATTGGCCGGCGATGCACGTCGACCACGCCCACGAATCGGATCTGGCGACGTTCGTGGCGAAGCAGGCCTGCCACGGTTGGGGCGCACAGCGGCTCATGCGCGAACACCCCGGCATCAGTTGGCACGGGGGGCACTTGCGGGCGGTGGCGCGGGCGAGCCGCTGGACCCGGCCCCTCCCCGGGCACCGGCGGGCCGGCTGGTGGCTGGCCCGGGGGTCGGTAGGGGTTGCGGGCGCGCTGGACCGGCGTGGGCGGCGACTCCCCCGCAAGCTCGGGCTCGCACTGATGGCTGTGCTCGACAAGTCGGCGGCCCTGGGCGGGCACCTCCTCTACGAGGCAGGAAACCCGGAACCCGCGCCGTCGCACCTCATCGGCCGGCCCCACCCGCGGGAGTAGCGGACGCGCTCGGCTATTGGAAGTCGCGCGGCCAGCGGAGAGTGTAGGGCTGTCGCGCCGCGAGACGTTCCGCAGCCGAAACTTCGAGCAGTTCGATGGGGTCACCCGCGCGGATCTGTCCACCCTGGATCACCCGCGCGTAGATGCGGCTGAAGCCGGGCTGCGTCTTGTGGTTCATCCGGTTGAAGTCGCCTTCGCGGAACCAGGGGGCGTTCTTGTTGCAGGGCGTCGCGTAGTCCGTGATCTCCACCAGCACTTCGGCGCCGAGCCGGAGACTGGCCCCGGGCACCACTTTGCGCCAATCGATCCCCTCGGTCGTGATGTTCTCCCCCGTGCTCCCGGGAAAAATGGGGTGGCCTTCGGCCCGGAGCGTTTCGATGACTTCCACCGCGTAGAGGCAGAGCGCCTGCTCGGGGCTCCCGTGGTTTCGAAGGTCCGCCTGGCGATCGACGGTGATCCCGCGCGGACCGACCTCGGCCTCGGCGATGGGAGTCTTGGGCACGCCGCCGCGGGAGACGTTGATCGAAAAGATGTTGCCGGTCGAACCCACCCAAGCCCTCCCTGTTAGCCGTCCCCAAGTTCAGCGATAGCGCCGTCACTATAGAGGATGCGGATGGCGCTGACCGCGTGGGGCACCGCCCTCGCCGCTGCCTCCGGCGAGAGCCCCTCGGCCAGGGCATCGAGGACCACGGCGACCGTCCGGCGACCGTCGATCAGGGCGGCGAGCCGGGCGACGAGGGGGCTGAGGGGTGCGCCTTCCGGGTGGGTGGCGGTCCTGAGCACGTGGCTCATCACGAACTCCCCTTCGCCGATGACCGGGCGCTCTTCCAGGTGCGCGCCGTCGGCCAGCCGGGGGACGCACGCGAAGAACGCATCGGCGGGCGGTTGCGATGGCGGCAGCAGCGCCTCCAGCCGTGCGCGCCGCAGCAGCCGGTCCTCCTCCGCCCGCCGCACCGCTTCGACGAATTCGGCCGGGGCCTCGCCGTGATCCAACACCGCGCGTTCGTAGCCCTGTGGCGGCTGCCCGGCGACCGCCCGGACGAAGGCTTCCCGCGGCGTCAGGTCGTCCTCCGCCTCCAGCATCCGCCGGACCTCCCAGAAGTAGGATTCGGTGGTGCGGTTGCTGGAATAGAACAGCCGCGCCATTTCGCGGAAGTGGCTGTACTGCTTCAAGTAGAGTTGTTCGTAGACCTTCGCCGCCGGCTCCTGCATCTCCGGGTGGCGGAGGGCGGTGGTGATGTAGGCGGAAGCGAGGACACCCGAGAGCAGCGCCAGGTGCACCCCCGACGAGAACAGCGGGTCGATGAAGCAGCCGGCGTCGCCGACCAGGATGTAGCCCTCGCCCACGAGCTGGCGGGAAGCGTACGACCAGTCGCGGATGACGTGCGGGCCCGAAGCGACGGTGGTGTCCCGCAGCATCGCCGCGGTGCGGGGGGCCTGTGCGAACTGTTCGCGGAGGAAGACTTCGAGGCCAAGGCGGGCGATCTCCTGCTGGCCGAAGGCGCTATCGACGACCGCGCCCACGCTCGCCCAGCCGTTGTGGAGGGGGATCACCCAGACCCAGCCGTTGGCGTAGGCCTCAATCAGGAGGTTGTTCTCGTCCGGGGCGGGCAGCCGCTCACCGCCGTCGAAGTAAGCGTAGACCGCGAGGTTGCGAAAATAGTCGTCCGTGCGGCGCAGCTTCAACGCGCGGCCAAGGAGTCCCGCCTGGCCGCTGGCGTCCACGACGAAGCGGGCAGCCACCGTGTCCCGTTCGCCCGTCACTTCGTTGACGAAGGAGACCCCGGTCGCGCGGCCATCGTCGAAGGTCACCTCCAGGACGCGGTGCTCTTCGCGCACGTCGACCCCATGGGCACGGGCGTTGTCGAGCAGGATCTGGTCGAACTTCGCCCGCCAGACCTGGTAGGTGTGGGGATAGTCGCGGTTGGTTTCGCGGAAGTACCAGCTCCACGGCTCAGGGCTCGCGCCCCAGATCATCGTCGCGCCCCACTTGCGGAGGAAACCGGCCTCTTCGATGGCGGGGAGCACCCCCAGCTCTTCGAGGACGGGCATGCTCGCGGGCAGGAGCGACTCACCGATGTGTTCGCGCGGGAACCGCTCGCGTTCGAAGATGGCCACCCGCCATCCCTTCCGCGCGAGCATGGTGGCGACGGTGCTGCCGCCCGGGCCGCCACCGATGACCGCGACATCGACGTCCCTCACTCCGGACGACCGCCTGCCTGGGTCACCGCCCCGTGAAGCGCGGGTCCCGCTTTTCCTGGAAGGCGTGGACGGCTTCGCGATGGTCTTCCTTCGTCATCGAAGCCTCTTCCAGCGAAAGCGACAGCGGAAGCACCAGGTTCGACACGGCCTTGATGTACTTGTTCACCGCGATCTTGGTCGACTGGACCGCATAGGGCGCACCCGCGGCCAGACGGCGGGCGAAAGCCATCGCCTCGGGCAGCGCCTCGCCCTCGTCGACGACCCGATTCACAAGCCCCATCGCCATCGCTTCCTCGGCCGGGATCAGGTCGCCGGTCATCAGAAACTGCTTCGCGCGGTTGACGCCGATGAGGAGCGGCCAGATGACGGCGCCGCCGTCGCCGGCGGTGATCCCCATCTTCACGTGCGGGTCGCCGATCCGGGCGTTGCGGGCGGCAATGACGACGTCGGCGAGGAGGGCGACGGTGGCGCCGAGGCCAGCGGCAGCGCCATTCACGGCCGAGACCAGCGGCTTTTCAAGGTCGAGGAGGTTGTCCACGATCCGGCGGGCTTCCTGCATCATCGTCATGCCCGACTTCGGGGCCATGCTCGCGGCCCCGGAGAAGTCGCCGCCGGCGCAGAAGGCCCGGCCGGCGCCCGTGATCACGGCGGCGAGGACGTCGGCGTCGGCCTGCACGTCCAGCCAGATCTGCATGAGTTCCGAGTGCATGACGCCGTTGACCGCGTTCAGGCGCTCGGGACGATTGAGGGTGAGGACGGCGACGCCGTCGGCTCCCTTTTCGATGAGGATGGTTTCGTAGTTTTCCTGGCGGAGCATGGCAGTCTCCCGAATGGGTCTGCGCGCATGATAGCGGGTTCGGCGCCGCCCCTCAGCACCGACGCCAGCGAGCGTCTACACCACGCCCGCCGTCTTCAACTCAGCGATGTCATCCCACGAATAGCCGAGCGCGAGGAGCACCTCTTCCGTGTGCTGGCCCAGTTCGGGGGCAACGTGCCTGGGCCCGACTTCGTTGACCGACATATAGATGGGCGACCCGACGACGCCGATTTCGCCGAGGTTCGGGTGTTCCAGGGTCGTCACGTAGCGATTCGCGACCACCTGCGGCTCCTCCACCATCGCCGCGTAGTCGTTCACCGGGCCGCAGGGGATGTCGGCCGTCTTCAGGAGCGCCAGCCACTCCGCCCGCGGTTTCTTCGTGAAGGCCCCGTCGAGTTCTTTGAGCAGCCCGAGGCGGTTGCGATAACGGTCGCCCGGGGCGGCAAAGCGCTCATCGGTGACAAGGTCTTCGCGGCACAGCACCCGGCAGAGCCCGGGCCACCACTTCGGGTCGAGGAGTCCGATGGTCAGCCAGAGCCCGTCCGCCGCTTCGAAGTAGGTGAAGACGGGGTTGCTCCGCGCGGGCGTCTGGCCCTGGTGCATCCCCCGGAGGAAGCCCGTCACCTGCAGCGCCTGGAGCGCCACCTGCGAACCAAGCAGCGACACGTCGACGTGCTGGCCGATGCCCTGCCGTTCGCGCGCCACCACCGCCGAGACCACCCCAAGGGCGAAGACCATCGCCCCCACCTGGTCGGCCATGCCCCCCATCACCCCCATCGGCGCGTGCCCGGGACCGCCGCCCTGGTTCACCATGATCCCGCCCATGCCCTGACCGATGATGTCGAAGGACGGCTCCGCCGCGCCCGGGCCGACGGGGCCGAACCCCGAGGCGCTGGCGGTGATGATCCGAGGGTTGATCGATTCCAGCTTCTCGTGCCCGAGGCCCAGGCGGTCCATCACGCCCGGCCGGAAGTTGTCCGTCACCACATCGATTTCGGGGATGAGCCTGTAGACGATCTCCTTGCCTTCCGGCTTGCGGACGTCGATCGTGATCGACCGCTTGTTGCGGTTGTGCGCTTCGAAGTAGGAACACCACCCGTCAGGCTGGAGGCCGAGGCTGCGGCCAAGGTCGCCGTTCGTCCGCTCCTCCACCTTGAGGACGTCGGCGCCGAGGTCGGACAGCATGACAGTGGCATAGGGGCCTTGCTGGTACCGGGTGAAATCGAGGATGCGGATGCCGTCGAGTGGTCCGGGCATGGGTGGCTCCTTCGGGGGCAGGCAGGTGACCGCCCGATCCTAGCGGATCGCGGCAGCCGCGTGCAGAGGTAGCGGACGGCGAATGCGTAGAATGCCCACTCATGAAGCTGCTCGTGCTCGGCAACAGCAACACGCACGGCTCCTTCCTGCCGCCCGGGGAACTCGCGTGGCCCCTCCTCGTCGCCCGGGAATGGGAGGCGTGCGTTCGGGAACCGGTCGAATGCGAAAACCGCACCTTCATGCCGATGGGGAGCCGCGCCGTTCCCTACGCCCGGAAGCTGGTCGATGAAACCGACCCTGAACTCGTGATCATCCCCCTGGTCGCCTACCACTGCGCCGTCGGTTGGGTGTCGTTGAAGGTTCACCAGCGCCTCGGGGATCGAGCCTTCCACTGGTACCGGGCCGTCGAAGGGCGCCTCACCCGCTCCCGGGCGCCGCTCGGAGGCCCCGGGAGCCCGCCGCGCTCGCTCGGCCGCCGTGCCCTCCGCCGGCTGGTCGGCACCGCGACCCACACCACCGTGGACGACGTGATCGCCACCTACACGGAATTGCTCCACGAACTGGCGCGGGACGAAGGCCGCCATGTGCTCGTCGTTGGCGAGTCGCACTACGGCGCCCACGTCCGGCGCGAGAACCCCGACCTGCCATTGATCATCGCGCGCATCGAGGATGCGATCCGTCCCATCGTCGAAGATCACCGCTTCCTCTGGACTGACGTCCACTCCGCCTACGAGGCCGGGCCCGGCACGGATGCCTGCCAGGTGGCCGACGGCATCCACGCCAACGGCATCGGCCATCGCATCTTCGCCGCGACAGTGCTCCACGCCCTGGGTCCAGTCCTCGCCGAAAGGGCACCCTAACCCCCGGTATTCGCAAGCCGTTCCTCCTCCGGTAGTTAACCTCGGGCAAAGGCGTTGAATGTTGCGTAGCATCCCCACCCATGAAGCTCCTCGTCCTCGGCAACAGCAATACGCACGGCGCCTACCTCCAGCCGGGGGAAACTGGATGGCCCGTCCTTGTCGCCCGGGAGTGGGAGGCGCGTCTACACGAACCGGTCGAGTGCGAGAACCGGTCTTTCTTCCCCATGGGTAGTCGGGCCGTGCCCTACGTCCGGAACCTGGTCGATGAAACCGACCCCGAACTCGTGATCATCCCCATGGAAGTCTACGTTTGTGCAGTCGGTTGGGTGTCATTGAAGGTGCGCCAGCGCCTCGGGGATCGAGCCTTCCGATGGTACCGGGCGGTCGAAGGGCGGCTCACCCGCTCTCATGCTCCGCTCGGAGGCGCGGGGAGCCCGCCGCGCTCGCTCGGCCGTCGCGCCCTCCGCCGGCTGGTCGGCGCGGCGACCCACACCACGATTGACGGCGTGATCGCCACTTACACGGAGCTGCTCCACGAACTGGCGCGGGACGAAGGCCGGCACGTGCTCGTCGTTGGCGGGACGCACTACGGCCCCCAGGTCCGGCGAGAGAACCCGGACCTGCCAGCGATCATCGCGCGCGTTGAGGGCGCGATCCGGCCGGTCATCGAAGAACACCGCTTCCTCTGGACGGACGTCCACCTCGCCTACGAGGCCGGGCCTGGCACGGATGCCTGCCAGGTGGCCGATGGTATCCACGCCAACGGCATCGGCCACCGCATCTTCGCGGCAACGGTGCTACAGGCCCTGGGTCCGGTCCTCGCCGAAAGCACCCCCTAACCGCCGGTATTCGCGACCACGCCTTCGTGACGTGTAGTCCGTTACCATCCCGAAGGGGTGTGGCGGCGGTCTAACCGTTCTCGGCGGGAGAAGCCCGGGTTGGCTCCACAATGGCGACTACCGCCAGGGGCGTAGCCACAAGCGTCCCAAGCGCGACGTGCTTTGGCCTCATTGCTCGAACCTGCGGTCGATGTTTATAGAGGGGTGGGGAGCATAGACGACAATCCCCCGCGTTAGATCGACGTCGACGGTGATTGATTGCGCACGAACCTGCGGATCGGCAGAGTCCCCGCCGACCCCGAAGCCAACCAGCGCGCAAAAGTTGGTGGCGCAGCTTCCGACGCCAACCATATCCGCTACGAGACCTACGAAGTGGTTCTTGGTGAGCAAGGGTGCTACCAGTGGGTCGGCGGCCGCGATGTCGGCGGCCTGCTTCTTCAGTGCGGGCGTGAGCCAGGGCCGGCCCGGCCCTTCCTCCAGCTTCAGCACGCGCGCCGAGCCCCGCTCTAGCGTCACCGAAATCACGAACCGCCCGTCCCAATCGTAAAACACGAGTTCAGCACAACTGTCACCGAGGCAGGGACCGTTCTTTGGACTGCCATTGTCCAGGCGGCCGGCAACGACATTCGCCCAGAGCAACTCCAGGCGGCTCGAAGTCCGCGCCCGTGCCGCCAGTTCGGGTTCGGCGAGCGCGGCGGCCTTCAGCGGCCCAACCTCGTCCTTCGGCAGGCTGCCCTCGACCTCCTCCTCCGCCTGCACCGCGGCCTCGGCGGGCGTCAGGTTGTCGGGCTCCTGCACCTGGCCGGGGGTCTCTGTCTGTGAGGAAGAGGCCACGTTTACGGCGGCCATGGTCAGCCCGCCAAGGAGCAGCGCCCCCATAGCGGCCGCGGGGAGAACTGTCGTCCTGGAGACGCGCACTGTACTTCACTCCGGCACGCCGGTGGGGCGCGCGCACAAGTTCCGTGGGGGCCTGCCAGCAGGGTATCACCGCCGTCAACATTGACGCCGGCAACCCCACCCGCCCACGCCGGCCGCTGATGGGTTTCCGCTGGCCGCATCCGCGAAAGCTTGCGCGCGTCGCTGCGGTGGCGGGGACAACCCGCGGGCGGCGGTCCTCGCCGAAAGCCCGCCCTAACCCCCGGTATTCGCAAGCCTTTCGTCCTGATGTATAGTCCGCCACATCCGGTAGTTAGCCTTGGGCAAAAGGGTTGCCATGGGCTAACCGCCACCCATCACGAAACGGAGGCAGCAGGCCTATGGCGGCCGCGACCGAATCTTTCACCGACCAGGCTATCGAAGTGGCAGGCCTGAAGGTGCGGCTCATGCAGGGCGGGCGAGGTTCGCCTCTCGTGGTCCTGCACCATTCCACCGGCGGCCCCGGCTGGATCCCCCTCTACGAACGCCTCAGCGCCCGGTTCACCGTCGTCGCCCCCGACCTGCCCGGCTACGGCCAGTCCGAGCGCCCGGAATGGGCACGCGAGCCTCGCGACCTCGCAATCCTCATGAACCAGGCGCTGGACCACCTCGGCCTCGACGGGGTCACGCTTGTGGGCCTCGGCTTCGGGGGCTTCGTCGCAGCCGAAATGGCGACGATGAACCCGTCCCGGCTCAAGTCCCTCGTCCTCGTCGGCGCCCCCGGGCTCCAGCCCGAAGAAGGCGAAATCGCCGACCAGATGATGGTCGACTACGAAGATTACGTGAAGGCCGGCTTCCGCGACGAAGCTGCCTACACCGCCGTCTTCGGCGAAAGCGCCGCCCCGGACATCAAGACGCTCTGGGATTTCAGCCGCGAAATGACCGCGCGCCTCACCTGGAAGCCCTACATGTTCAACCGCCGGCTCGCCCCCCTGCTCAAGGAAGTCCGCACGCCAACGCTGATTATCTGGGGCGAAAAAGACGCCGTGGTCCCGCCCGCCTGCGGCCGCCAGTACAAGCAGGCGCTTCCGAATGCCCGCCTCGAGGTCATCCCCGGCGCCGGGCACCTGGTCGAATTAGAAGAAGCTGACACGGTGGCGAAACTCATCGCCGCCCACGCCGCGCAGGCCTGAGAGGAGAAACGCATGTTCATCGGCTATTTCACGGAACGCCCCTACCAGGACCCGAACTCGGGCTACTTCGGCGCCGCCGGCCGCGACCTTACCGACCTTGGCATGAGCAACGCCTCCTACGACCCCAGGCTCGGCGCCGAACTCTACAACCGCTACCTCGACGAGAAGGTCTACGCCGAGGAGATGGGCTTCGACGGCCTCATGCTCAACGAGCACCACAGCACGCCCTTCTGCATGGGCGGCGTCATGAACGTCGAGGCCGCGATCCTCGCGCGCATCACCAAGAAGGCGAAGATCGTCCTCCTCGGCAACGTCCTCCCGATCTGGGACGACCCCCTCTGGCTCGCGGAAGAACTCGCCGAAATCGACATGATCTCCCGCGGCCGCCTCGTCACCGGCTGGGTCCGCGGTACCGGCCGCGAAAGCGTCGCCCACAACGCCCAGCCACCCTTCAACTGGGAACGCTTCCAGGAAGCACACGACTTCGTGGTCGCCGCCTGGACCCGCCCCGGCCCCTTCCGCTGGGAGGGCGAACACTACAACTACCGCTACGTGAACCCGTGGTCGCGGCCCTACCAGCAGCCCCACCCACCGATCTGGATCCCGGGCGTCATGAGCCGCAACACCGTCGCCTGGGCCGCCAAGCACCGCTACCCCTACGTCATGCTCGCGACCGAACTCGAACCGACCCGCCAGTCGTACCAGTACTACAACGACCAGGCGAAGGAGAACGGCTACGAGGCCGGCACCCAGAACCGCGGCTACCTCCTCAAGGTCCACGTCGACGAAACGGAGGAACTGGCTGAGGCCGCCGCCCGCAAGTACATCCAGGGGCCTAGCAACCCCTTCCTCGAAGGCAACCAGGGCAACGTTCGGCCGTTCATCCAGAACCTGCCGGGCTTGACGTCGCGGACGAACCTCCTGCCGACGGTCCAGAGCTTCGCCCTCGCCGCCTCCCGCGGCCGCCTGAAAGAGCACGAAGCGGCAACGGGCAAGAAGGCCGAACCGACCCCAACCTCCGCCGACCAGCAGGACGGCGCCGACTTCCTCGGCACCTTCGCCGAGCAGATCAACAAGATGAGCATCATCACCGGGACGCCGAAGACGGTGATCCCGAAGGTGCGCCACGTCCTCGAATACCTCCGGCCGGGGAGCATCTTCTTCTGGGACGGCGACGGCGCCATGACCCACGACGACTCGATGCGTAGCCTCCGGCTTATGGGCGAAGAGGTCATCCCGGCCATGCGGGAAATCGGCAAGTCGCTCGACCTCAACAGCCCGTTCGAGGTCGACCCACGGACCAACCAGCCGGTCGCCTGAGGCCGGCTCGTCAGAGAGGCCCGGAAGGGGCTGGCTTCGGCCGGCCCCTTTTCGTTGGCGGCCCCCACGCCGGGCTCTCCCCTATACTTCGGGGATGGCGAAACCGCGTGTCTCGGCCGGCGGCGGGCTCCCTGCGACGTGGTACGTCCTGAAGAAAGGCCGCGAAGCCGGCGGCTACTGGAAGCTCTACCGCCGCCTTCGTTCGAAGAACGCCTGCAAGACCTGCGCCCTCGGGATGGGCGGCCAGCGCGGCGGCATGGTCAACGAAGCCGGCCATTTCCCCGAAGTCTGCAAGAAGTCGGTCCAGGCCCAGGCCGGCGACATGGCCCGCGCCATCCCCGAAACCTACTTCCGCGGCACCAGCATCGAAGCGATGGGCCGCCTGACATCGAAACAGTTCGAAGACCTCGGCCGCCTCGCCTTCCCCGTCGTCGCCGGCCCCGGAGACACCCACTTCCGCCGAGTGTCCTGGGAGGAAGCGCTCGACCTCGCCGGCGACGGATTTCGTGGCAGCGTCCCGGGCGAAGCCTTCTTCTACGCCTCCGGCCGCTCCAGCAACGAAGCCGCGTTCCTCCTGCAACTGGTGGCGCGCGCCTATGGCACCGCCAACATCCACAACTGTTCGTACTACTGCCACGCCGCCTCCGGTGTCGCCCTCGAAGGCGTCTACGGCTCCAGCACCGGCTCCGTCGCGCTGGAAGACCTGGCCGAAACCGACCTCGTGGTCATCGCGGGGGCGAACCCCGCCAGCAACCACCCGCGGCTGATTTCGCAGCTCGTCCAGCTGAAGCGCCGGGGCGGCCGGGTCATCGTCATCAACCCGCTGAAGGAACTCGGCCTGCAGCGCTTCCGCGTGCCTTCGGACTGGCGCTCGATGCTGTTCGGCTCTGAGATCGCGGACGTGTACCTGCAGCCCCACATCGGCTCCGACGGGGCGCTGTTCGTGGCGCTCCTGAAGGGGCTGGTCGAACAGGCCGGCGTCGATGCAGATTTCGTCCGCGACCACACCGAGGGCTGGGAAGACGCGCTGGCCGGGGCCACGGCCGCCACCTGGGACGACCTCGTGCGCTACAGCGGTGTCCCCCGCGCCGAGATCGACCGCGTAGTCCGGATCCTGATCGGCGCCCGCCGGGGGATCTTCATGTGGGCGATGGGGTTGACGCACCACGCCCGCGGCGTTGAAACCATTGAGGCGTTCGCGAATCTCGCCCTGGCCCGGGGCTGGCTGGGACGCCCGGGCTGCGGGCGCCTCCCGATCCGCGGGCATTCAAACGTCCAGGGCGTCGGGTCCGTCGGCGTGAGCCCCCAGTTGAAGGCCGCCATCGCCACCCGCCTGGAAGAGGTGTACGGGATCACGGTCCCGGCAGACCCGGGGCAGGACACGTATGCATCCATGGAGGCGGCGGCGACGGGTCGCGTCAAGGCGGCGCTGCTCCTCGGTGGCAACCTCTTCGCCAGCAACCCGGACCGCGAATGGGCGGCCGTGGCGATGCGGCGCATCGGCCTGACCGTCTCGGTGACCACGAAGCTGAACGAAGGCCACGTGCACGGCCGCGGACAGACCGCCGTCATCCTTCCCGCCCTGGCCCGCGACGAAGAGGCGCAGGCGACCACCCAGGAGTCGATGTTCAGCTTCGTCCGCCTCTCCGAGGGCGGCGAACCGGCGGTGCCCGGCTCCATGCGCTCCGAAGTCGAGATCATCGCCGCCATCGCCGAGCGCGTCCTCCCGCCAGGACGCTTCGACTGGAGCGAGTTGCGGTCGCATGCGGCCTTGCGGGGGGCGATGGCGAAGGTCGTACCCGGCTGGGACGCCATCGGCGAGATCGACCGGACGAAGGCGGAGTTCCGGATCGAAGGCCGGGTGATTCACGAGCCGCGTTTCAACACGCCGACAGGGAAAGCGCGGTTCCGGCCCGTGCGCCCCGTAGCCTTCGTCCCAGGCGACGGCGAGTTCCGGCTGATGACCATTCGTTCCGAGGGCCAGTTCAACACGGTCGTCTACGAGGAAGAGGACCTCTACCGGGGGAACCGGCGCCGCGGTGTCGTGATGATGGCCGCGGACGACGCCCGGCGCATCGGCGCGAGCGAGGGCAGCCGGGTGGTGGTGGAGTCCGAGGCCGGGAGCATGACCGTCTCCGTGGCCATCGTGGACATCCGCGCCGGCAACCTGGCGATGTACTACCCGGAGGCGAACGCCCTGGTCCCCCGGAAGCTGGACCCGCGTTCGAAGACCCCCGCGTTCAAGTCGGTGGCGGTGTCCGTCCGGCTGGCCGGCTGAGACAGCGGGGCGGGGCTCAGGCCCCTAATCCCCGGGCATGCCGCCCTTGGAATTGTCGATGAGGCCGACGATGTTCCCGGAAGGGTCGTTGATAGTGACGAGGCGGCCGGGCGGGATGTCGAAGGGCGCCGCTTCGTTGAAGCTGAAGCCCTGGGCCTTGAGCTCGGCGAAGGCGGCATCGACATCGTCCACGGCGAACCACACCCCGGTGCCGCCGCGCCCGGTGCCCGGCGCCGCCTGCCCGAGGATGAGGTAGGCGCCGCTGTCTAACTTGAAGTACGGCGCCTCGTAGGGGGTGGGTTCGACGCCGAGCAGGCGGGCGTACCACGCCGTCGCCGCTTCGATGTCGTCGACCCACTGGAACACGGTTTCGACCCGCCGGGCGCGCATCTCAGGCCAGCCCCCGGAGCGATTCGAGATGCGCGCGGATGTCGCCCAGAAGGATTCCCTCGACGATTTCCCGGACGGTGACCTGGGCGCCGCCGGCCACCGTCATCGCGGTCGAGCGGTCGAAGCCTTCCGCGGGGATGGCGCGCAGCGCGGCGACCGTGGCAGGCCCCTCGCTGGCGAGCGCCTCGATCACCTTTGCCGCCGGGATGCTGGCGTGGCGGGCGGCTTCGGCGGCGTTGTAGCCGTCGAGCATCTCCTTCGTAAAGGCCGCCTGGGGGCCGGCCTCACCCTTCGCCACCCCCGCCGCGAACGTCGCCAGGGAGAGGTGGAGGACGATGTGGCGGGCGACGGCGGCGGCGGTACGGCCGTCACCGGGGACGGTCGCGCTCCACTGCGCGGGAGTCATGGCCCGGACAGTCGCGCGCACTTGTTCCAGGAGGCCATGAAGGTCAGCGGCGCGAAGTTCGGGTTCGCCGGGTGTTGCGGGTGTGCTCATGGCGTGGTTCCTCCGTTCAGGGATTGCGGCGGACGGCGAGGGTCACGTTGACCCCCTCGATGTCCTGGGGGGAGGCCTGGGCGCTGGGCGGCGCTGGCTCGGAGAGCAGTGCCGTGGAGAGCGTCTCCCCCCGGATGTAGGCGGCGTGAGACTGTATCACCCGGGCGATGTCGCCGTCGCCGGAGTACCAGGTGGTGATCCGGTCTGCAAGGTCGAAGCCGGCCTCGCGGCGCATGTCCTGGATCCGCCGGACGATCTCGCGGGCGAGACCTTCGTCGGCGAGTTCGGGGGTGATGGCGGTGGTGACGGCGACGGTGTAGCCGCCATCGCTGGAGGCGGCGTAGCCCTCGACGTCCTTCGCATCGAGGAGGATCTCCCCGGGTTCGAGCTCGAAGCCCTCGACCGGGACGGTCTGGCCGCTGCGGACGAGTTCGACCACAGCCGCTGGCGGCATCGCGGCAAGCCCCTGGCGGATGACCTGCAGGTCGGCGGCGTACTTGCGGCCGAGGACGGGGAGGTTCGGCTTCACCCCGAAGTGGACGACCTTGCGCTCGTCTTCGAGGAGGGTGAGGGTCTTTGCGTTGAGCTCTTCGAGCACGAGTTGTTCGTTCTTGCGCAGCGAGGCGGCCTCGTCCTCCGTGCGGGTCCTGACCAGCACTTCGGCAACGGGAAGCCGCACCTTGATCTGGGCCTTCGCCCGGGCGCCGCGGCCCATGGAGCAGACGCGCTTCACGAGCTGGGTCTCGGCGTTCAGGGTCTCGTCGATGCGCCCGCGGTCGGCTACCGGCCAGTCCGCGAGGTGGACGCTGAGCGGAGCTTCCTTGTCGACGGAGCGGACGAGGTTCTGCCAGAGTTCCTCGGCGATGAACGGCGTGAACGGTGCCAGCAGCTTCGAAAGCGTCACCAGCGCGGTGTAGAGCGTGTGGTAGGCGCTCTGCTTGTCTTCGTCCGATTCGCTCACCCCGCGCCAGAAGCGGCGCCGGGAACGGCGGACGTACCAGTTCGAGAGGTCGTCGACGAAGCCGTCAATGGCGCGCCCGGCGTCCGTCGGGTCGTACGCTTCGAGCTCGTCCGTCACCTTCTGGATGAGGGCGTTGAGTTCGCTCAGGAGCCAGCGGTCGATCTCCGGGGGCGTGCCCTTCGGCGGCGTGCGGGGGTCGACCTCGTCGATGTTGGCGTAGCTGACGAAGAAGCTGTAGGTGTTCCAGAGCGTGAGGAGGAAGCGGCGGACGCCCTCTTCGACGAGCGCGGCGCTGAAACGGCGCGAAGAACCGGCAGGGCTGGCCGTGTACATGTACCAGCGGGTGGCGTCGGCGCCGTGCTTGTCGAGGACGGTCCAGGGCTCGGCCGCGTTGCCCTTGGACTTGGACATCTTGTTGCCCTTTTCGTCCTGGATGTGGCCGAGACAGATGACGTTGCGGAAGCTGATGCTTTCGGGGACGGCCTCAGCGGCGGCGAGGAGGGTGGCCTCGGCGTGGAGCGTGTAGAACCAGCCGCGGGTCTGGTCGATGGCTTCGCAGATGTAGTCGGCCGGGAAGTTGCGTTCGAACTCCTCGACGTTTTCGAACGGATAGTGCCACTGGGCGTAAGGCATGGCGCCGCTGTCGAACCACGCGTCGGCCACTTCGGGGATGCGGCGCATCGTGCCCTCGCAGACAGCGCAACGGAGGGTGATGTCATCGATGAAGGGGCGGTGGAAGTCGTCGAGGGCCGCGGCCTTCGCGGAGTCGGTGGCACGCTCGACGAGTTCGGCCTTCGAACCGATGCAGGTGTCGGCGGCGCAGGATTCGCAGCGCCAGAAGGGGAGCGGCGTCCCCCAGTAGCGTTCGCGGCTGACCGCCCAGTCGATGTTGTTCTCCAGCCAGTTGCCGAAGCGGCCCGCCTGGATGTGCTCCGGGTACCAGTGGATACGGCTGTTCCCTTCGAGCAGGCTTTCGCGCTGCTTCGTCGTCCGGATGTACCAGCTTGGCTTGGCGTAGTAGAGCAGCGGTGTCTTGCAGCGCCAGCAGAACGGGTAGGTGTGCTTGATTGTGGCGCTCTTGAGCATGAGTCCCCGCGCTTCGAGGTCCCGGATGACGTCCTTGTCGGCGTCTTTGGCGAACTTGCCCGCGCCGGGAAGCCCCTCCGCCATGATCCCGCGGAGGTCGATCGGCTGGACGAACAGCAGGTTGAAGAGCTTGCCCTGTTCGAAGTCCTCCGCGCCGAACGCCGGCGCCGTGTGGACGATCCCGCTCCCGTCATCGAGAGAGACGTAGTCGGCGGCGATCACGCGGCGGAGTCCAGCGGTGGAGGCGCCGGGGGGGAGGCTGCGGAGGCGGCCCTCGTGGTCGAAGCGCTTGATCTCGCTGCCCACGTCTTCGGGGCGGTACAGCGGTTCATAGGCGAGCCCGACGAGCGTCTCGCCTGTACCCCACCGCACCGGTTCCGCGCCGGCTCCCAGCACGCGCTCGCCGAGTTCCCTGGCGACCACCAGCAGTTCACCCTCGACCGGATAGAGGCCGTAGTTCGCGTCGCGCTTGACCGCCAGAGCAGTGTTGCCGGGGAGCGTCCATGGCGTGGTCGTCCAGGCGACGAGGCTCACCGGCTCGTCGCCGTCGAGGCGGGCGGTGGCCCGGAGCCGGCTCGCCGACTCGGAATCCAGGCGGAACTTCACGAACACGCTCGGGTCGGGGGTGTCGTCTTCGTAGCCCTGGGAGACCTCGTGGTCGCTCAGGCTGGTGCCGCAGCGGGGGCAATGGGGCGTCACCCGGTAGTCCTGGTAGACCATCCCGTGGTCCCAGAGTTCCTTGAAAATCCACCAGCACGTCTCGATGTAGTCGTTATGGTAGGTCATGTAGGGATGTTCGAGGTCGGCCCAGAAGGCGATGCGTTCGCTCAGGCGGGTCCACTCCTCGACGTAGCGGGTGACGGACTCCTTGCACTTCGCGTTGAAGGCGGCGATGCCGTACGCCTCGATCTCGCCCTTCGACGCCAGGCCGAGTTCCTTCTCGATCTCGAGTTCGACGGGCAGACCGTGCGTGTCCCATCCTGCCTTGCGGGGGACGCGGTAGCCGCGCATGGTCTTGTAGCGGGGGACGAGGTCCTTGAACACGCGGGCGAGCACGTGGTGGATGCCGGGCCGGGCGTTCGCCGTCGGGGGGCCTTCGTAGAAGACGAAGAGGCCGTCGTTTGGGAGCCCGGCAGCGGGCTCTTTTTCCACGCTGCGGCGGAAAATCGCGTTCTTCTGCCAGAATTCGAGGATGCCTTCTTCGAGCCGCGGAAAACTGACTTTGGGGTCTACTGGCTTGAACATCCTGCATCCTCCCGGTGCGGCATTGTGATATGGCCGGACAAACCAGTGACGGGACTGGTTCGTACCTTTACCAGTATGGCTGCACACCCGGAGTTCGCCGCCGAAGCGAAGACGCTCGTCCCCGGAACAGGGACGAGCGCGCATGCCCGCGGTACCACCCTGATTCCCGCCAACGGCGGGCGCTCATCGAGGCGCCAACACGCCCCTGCCCGTGATAACGGTGGGCGTCCGTCCGGGTCTACTCTCAAAGCGGGGGGTTGGCCCACGTTGATTTCGGCCGAAAGCTCGGGAGGGATGTTCGCGCTGCCTGCCTGCGCCCCCTCACACCGTCCGGGGCTCGCTGGGCAGGGACGGCAGCGTTACTCGTCTCCGTCGTCACCTGTGCCCAACAGTGAAGCAGCGTGAGGCGAGCGGTGTCAATCCGTGGCCTCTGCCTGGCAGCGTCGCTGGCCGCTGCCCTGGCCACCGGGGCCTGCGGCGGCGATGACCGCGACCCGGAGCCGACCTCCGGCGCCATCCAGACGAGCACGGTGCTTGTGCCCACAACCCCGGGAGTCGCGACTATCCCCGAGCAGCCGACGGAGTTCCGGGTGGCGTTCGTGAACCTGCTCAGTCCGGTGGCGCTGGATGCGGGGGACACCGAGGCCGGGATCACATTCGAAGAGCGCCTGGACGTGCTGATAGCCGAGCTGAACGAACTGCAACCCGACCTCGTGGCCTTCACCGAAGTGTCGTGGACCAAGGCCTACGGGGGCGCGGCTGAACGGCTCCAGAAGGGGCTGCGGATGGAGTTCACCTACGCTCGCGCCAACCCGTGGTACCCCGGGCAGTCGAAAGAGCAGAGCGACCAGACGGCAAAGCTCGCGGGGTTCGATGAGGGCGAACTGGTGTTGAGCCGCTACCCTATCCTGCGGGCGGAACGGAAGGCCCTGAACCCGCGGACATCGGAGACGGAGGGCCGGGTGGCGCTGCATGTGCTGATTAAAGTGCCGGCGCCGGTGGGCGAACTCGACGTCTACGTGACCCACCTCACCGGCGGGGTCGAGAAGACGCGGCAGGCCCAGGCCGCCGACCTCATGTCGTACGTCTGGAACACGCGGGGAGAGGGCGCGGCGCTCGTTATGGGCGACCTCTCGGACCCGGTGGACTCGGCCACCTACCAGGCCATTGCCGACCGTGGCTTCCCGGAGAAGGTGCCGCTGCTGGGCTACGTTCCGGCGGCGACGTGCTGCCGGGAAAGCGTGGTGGGTCAGCAACCGCCCGCCACGGCGCGGCACGACTTCATCTTCGCGGCCGAGTGGCAGGCGACGAGCGCCTCGATTTTCGGGAGCGTGCCCAGGAAGCGGGCGGACGGCACCCTGCTGTACGCGAGCGACCACAACGGCGTCTTTGCGGTGTTCCCGCTGACCGCCGCGCCCCGATAAGTCGGACTGACCGCCACGCCGTTCATCCGCTGGAACACGGCCTGCGCTAAGCTGAGATCAGTGAACAACGGACACTCCGCACCCCCGCTCAACGGCCACCAGCGCCCCAGCGCCATCTTCTTCGACATGGACGACACCCTCTTGGACGGCGTCACCGCGATGCAGGCCGGTTGGGCGACCGTCTGCGCGGAGGTGGCGCCCGCCCTGGGTTACGACGCCGAAGCCCTGCGGCTCGCCATTCGCCGCCAAGCCATGGAGTTCTGGAAGGACGAGTCCCTGGTGGGCCACTGGCGGCTCAACCTCGACGGCGCCCGCGAACACATCGTCCGGGCGGCGCTCGTGGCCGAGGCCCTGGACCCCTCGCTCGCCCGCAAGATCGCGCTCGACTACAAGGCCAGCCATCGCGAGCACCTGCGGCTCTTCGATGACGCGATCGAGACACTGGAAGCCGTCCGCGCGGCCGGTTTCGGGGTCGGGCTGATCACGAACGGCGACGCCCCGATGCAGCGCGACAAGATCCAGCGGTTTGACCTTGCCCGTCACATGGACGTCATCGTCATCGAAGGCGAATTCGGCGCGGGCAAGCCCGAGCGGGCAGTGTTCGAACATGCCCTCGCGGCGGTCCGGGCGGAACCGGCGCGGGCCTGGCACGTGGGCGACAACCTCTATGCGGACATCGGCGGCGCAAAGCAGGTGGGGATCCACGCTGTCTGGCTGCACCGCGACCGGCTGGAGATGGGCGACGACGCCCCCGCCATCCCGGACCGGACCATAGCCCACCTCGGTGAATTGCGGGAAGCCCTCGGCGCCTGAGCCCGGCATGCCGGCATGTGCCAGCGCGACCGCCATCGCCCGGGTCGCGGTTCAGGGGACTAGCCGGAAGGACGGGCAATGAGCGGGCTTGATGGCGCCGAAGTGCCGCCGGTCGAGGGTGAGGAGGGTCGTCACCCCAAGGCGCTCCGCCATCGCCACAATGAGCGCGTCAACCGTCCCGATGGGGAAGTTGGCGTAGCGCTCCATGAGGTCGGCGGCGCGGCTATAGTCGGCCGCGGCCGGCTCTTCGATGACATCCGCGGCCGCCACGCGGCGCACAAACGCCGCTTCCGCCTGCGGTCCCTTCCGGCGGGCGATCAGCTGCGCGGCTTCGAACAGCGCACAGGACGGCACCCGAAGGTCTTCCCGGGGGTTGGCCCGCAGGTACTCTCTGACGATGGCGGCATACGGGTCGTCGTTGACGGCTTCGGCGACAAGGACGTTTGTGTCAACGAGCAGCATGGGCTCGGTCGAAGGAGGCCTTTGCGGCGGCGTAGTCGGTTTCGACCGCCGCTCCAAGCTCTTCGTCCAGGTGTTCGTGATCGAACCGAGCTCGTTGCGGCGCGAACGGTTCCAGCTCTGCCCCAAGCCCAAGAAGCCAACCCGCGGACGGAGGCTGCCCACGGAGGCGCTCCGCCACGGCTTCACGGACCTCGTCGCTCACACTCGCCCCCCGGCTTGCGGCGCGCCGCTTCAGCCGCTCGTAGGTCTCGTCATCCAGGAGGATCGTCGTTCGATGTGCCATATGCCATATGTTAGCATATCGCGAACCCCGTCATGCTCTCAGCCAGCATCCGAACATGCCATCCGGTCAGATCTCCTCTTGACAAGTGAAGTAAGATAAGGAAGGAAGTTAAGTAAGGAGAATCACAAATGTCGCGCACGATCCAAATCGAAGACCAGACGTTCGAGAGGCTCAAGGCCTGGGCTCGTCCACTTGAGGACTCCCCAGACGACGCTATTAACCGAGTCTTGGACGCCGCCGAGGGGGGCAGGCCAGTCTTGGAGGCACCCGCGCGGGCGCCTTCGGAAGAGACTCCAGTCATCGCGCCGTTTGTCACCCGCCTTCCGGAGCGAGGCCCCGGCCGTAGCCGGGGGCCGGAGACGTCAGAGATCCTTCGGGCGGCGGGGCTCCTCGCTTCTGGCACTGTGCTGGTGGTGGACCCGGCGATTCTGCCCTCGGGCGCCAGCGTCGGCGACGCCCGCTTTCGAGCCAGGATCGGCCGGGAGGTGAAGTGGGTTGTCTGGGAGCGCGATGGGCAGGAGCACTCTCTCAGCGAGCTGACCCAGGCTGTTCGCGACCGGTTCGGCGTGCACGCGAACCGTGGGGCGGTCAACGGCTACAAGTACTGGTGCCTCGAATCGAATCCCAACCGAACACTCTGGGAACTGGCGCAGGAGATCCTGCTCCGCCACCGCTGAGACGCAGAGTAGTCCCAATCCGTGTGGTGTCGGCGCCGCCCCCTACGTCATCCGGCGGAGGTCGCCCTGCGTGCCCCAGATGGCGAGCGCGATGACGGCAAGCGTCGTCCCCGAAATCACCATCCACACGGGGGCGGAGAACAGCGCCGCCATGCTACCGGCGAGCAACGCACCCAGCGGCGCGAAGCCCATGAACCCAAGCGTGTGGACGCTCATCACCCTGCCCATCAGCTCCGACGGCGTGTTCCCCTGGATCAGCGTCTGGTTGAGGTTGATGAAAAAGCCGCCGCCCATCCCCCAGAACAGCATCAAGGCCGCCGTCAGCGGATAGGCCGGCGAGATCCCGATCAGGGCGATCAGGACCCCGCCGGCGGCGACCGCGATCGTGAACCAGGCGCCCTTGTTCGGCATCGAAGGCCAGGATGCGAGCAGCAGCGAGGTGCTCAGCGTCCCCACGCCCGTGAACGTGAAGAGCATGCTGGCCGCGAACGCATCCTTGCCGAGTTCGTTCTTCGCCACCTGGGGGATCAGCACCGAGCTGGGCCCCATCATGAAGACGCCGGTGAGCATGAGCAGCAGCATCAGGAGGGCGATGTTCCGCTGGCCGGTCACGAACCGGAACCCTTCGCGGAGTTCCTCGATTGGTCGCCGCCGTCCGCCCGCGCGCTGGAGCACGGCCGGGATGCGAAGCGGCATCAGCGCCAGCAACCCGAACGCGAACAGCCCCGCCTGCAGGGCGAAGACCCCGCTCATCCCCGCCGCCCTGATGATCCCGCCACCGAGCGCGGGGCCGACGATCATCATCACGTTCATGCCCAGGGTGTTGAGCACGATGGCGTTCATCAGCCGTTCGCGGGGGACGAGGGAGGGCAGGATCGCCTGCCGCACTGGTTGCCCGAACGCCGTTGTCGCGCCCACGCCCAGCGCCAGCGCGTAGACCACAGGCAGCGTCGCGCGGTCCGCGCCCACGACGATCGCCGTGACCGCTGTGACGACGATCGCCGCCCCCTGGGATCCGAAGAGCAGCACGCGCCGGTCCATCCGGTCGGCCAGCACACCCGCCGGGAGCGAGAGGAAGAAGACGGGGATGCCCAGCGCGAAGCTGACGATGCCAGCCGCGGCGGAGCGGTCGGAGATTTCGAGCACCAGCCAGACGAAGGCGAAGCGCTGGATGCCCTGGATCAGCGCGACGGAAGCGTTGTGCGCCCAGAACCAGCGGAAGGGAGTCGACTGGAGCGCGTCCAGCGTGCGGACCGCGCCCTTCGCGGGACGGGGGGCTGGTACTGTGGCGGGACCGTCCGGGAGGTCGCGTTCTGCCGTCATTGGGATCCCGTCCCTTCTACGCGCTTTGGCCGGGCGCGGCAACGAAGAGGGCGCGGCATCTTCCGCCTATCCACGTGCGCCCGGCCTCTTTCGGCTACACTGAGACCGCTTTATCACCGTCCAGGAGTTCCCCCATGCAAGTCGCGCCGATCCCCGACCTCGACCCCGAAATCAATGACGTCCGCACCGCCACCGCAAACATCGTCAACCGCTACATCATCCCCAACGAAGAGAAGCTCGCGGACTACCGGAGCCCCGAAACCCAGCGCCTCCGCCACGAAGTCCAGGAGGTCGTGAAGAAGGCTGGCCTCTGGGCGCCCCACCTCCCGAAGGAATACGGCGGCATGGGCATCGGCTTCATGAAGCACGCTTACATGAACGAGGTCCTCGCCTGGAGCCCCTACTCGAACACCCTCTTCGGCGTGGTCGCCCCCGACTCCGGCAACCAGACCATCCTCATCAAGTACGGGACCGAAGAGCAGAAGAAGCAGTGGCTGGAGCCGTCCATTCGCGGCGAGATCCGTTCCTGCTTCTCCATGACCGAGCCCGACGCCGCCGGTTCGAACCCCTACGCCATCCAGACCCGCGCCATCCGCGACGGCGACGACTGGGTGATCAACGGCCGGAAGTGGTTCACCTCAGGCGCAAGGGGCGCTGCCTTCGCCATCGTCATGTGCCGCACGGAAGAGACCGACGGCCAGGGCGGCACCCGCGAGAAGATGACCCAGATCATCGTCCCGACCGACACGCCCGGCTTCAACATCATCCGCAGCGTTGAGGTGTGGGGGCACGACAGCAACCACTGCGAGATCGTCTACGACAACGTCCGGGTGCCGGTCACGAACCAGCTCGGCCGCACGGGCACGGGCCACCAGGCCGCCCAGGACCGCCTCGGAGCCGGCCGCGTCTTCCATTGCATGAACAGCGTCGGCCAGATGTGGCGCGCCTTCGACCTGATGGTCCGCCGGGCGATGGACCGCGAAGTCCACGGCGGCAAGCTCGAAACCAAGCAGTTCATCCAGGGGTTCATCGCGGATTCGTACATCGACATCCAGGCGTCGCGGCTGATGACCATCCACGCCGCCAAGGTGATCGACAACGGCGTCAGCGACCCGCGCACGGACATCTCGGCGATCAAGATCTTCGTCCCGGCCGCGCTCGAACGGGTGGTGGACCGGGCCATCCAGGTTCACGGCGCCATGGGCGTCTCCGGCGACACGCCGCTTTCCGGCATGTACACCGGCGCCCGTACTCTCCGCATCGCCGACGGCCCAGACGAGGTGCATCGCATCCTGATCGCGAAGAACGTCCTCAAGCGCTACCACGACGGGATGAGCTGGGACTTCGGGGTCTAGCCAGTCCAGGGCACGGAAATCAGGCGGCGCTCGTCTCGCGTTGGACGAGCGTCACCACCCCCATTCCCATGAGGGCGACGACAATCACGTCGGCCTGTGCTGCTTCGTCGCGATCAGCGTGGGTGACATCGCCCCGTCGATATCCGCCGAGGAAGGGGTTGCCTCCCGCTTCCTGGCGAACTGGCGTAGCGCGAGGAAGTCGTCCGCCAGGATCGCGTTGCGGACACGGTCACGCAGCGCCGGGTCCTGCTGGATCGCGCCGATAAACTCTTCGACTTCAGCCGCCGTAAACGCCATGACGCCGCGATCATACCGCTCCGGCCCAGCGTCGAATCGGGTGGGCCGAACGACGCCGCTCACGTGCTAGCAGCCGGCCCGTCCTCAGGTCGCGCCGCCCTCGTCGTCCATCCGGCGAAAGTAGTCGTCCAGCGTTCGGCCGGCCGTCTCCGGGAAGCGATCTTCGAGGAGGCGGAGTTCCGCCATGCGGTCCAGGCGGAAGCTTCTGAAGTCCTCGCGCAGTTCGCACCACGCAGTCATAGACCACGACGAGCCCCAGAAGAACAGCCCCAGCGGCCACACCGTGCGCTCCGTGTGGCTGGCGCCGAGGTCGGTATAGGCGAACCAGACCTTTCGCCGCTCCTCCACCGCCGCGCGCAAGGAGGCGAGCCCGGCCACCACCCGCGGCGGCACGTGGAATCCCGGAGCGTAGAGCGGCGTCCGCGCCAGGCGCTCCTTCAGCCGTTCCGGCAGCGCGGCTTCGACCCTCGCGAGCGCGTCCCGGGCCGACCGCGCCAGTTGCGCATCGCCCCAGCTCGTCACCACTCGGGCGCCAAGCACAAGGGCCTCGACCTCGTCGTCGCGGAACATCAGCGGCGGGAGGTCGAAGCCCTTGCGGAGCATGTAGCCGACGCCGGCCGCCCCTTCGATGGGGACGCCCGACGCCACCAGGTCGCTGATGTCGCGGTAAACGGTCCGCTCCGAGACCTCCAGTGCCTCCGCCAGGGAGGCGGCCGTGACGACTTGCCGGCGGCGGAGGAGCTGGATGATTTGGAACAGGCGATCGGCGCGACGCACGGGACCTCGCAGGGGTTAAGGATGGAACTCGATGAGCTGGCAGTAGTTGCCATCAGGGTCGACGAAGGTCGAAATGACGCCGCCCCAGGGTTCCTTGCCGGCGGTGCGGATGAACTTCACGCCAGCCTTTTCGAGCCGCGCCTGCTCGGCGGCGAGGTCGTTAACGAGGAGGTTGATATATACGCGCTGGGGCTCCTTCGCGGGCCCTTTCGTCTCGCTGTGGCCGTCGAACCCGAGCGTGGCGGGACCGGCCTTCAGTGCGAGTTCGCCCATGTTCGGGTTGACTGGCAGGCCGACGACGTCGCGGTAGAACGCGCGCAGCCGGTCCGGGTCTTCGCTGGTGATGTTGATGAAGAGATCATTGACTTCCATGTTGACCGTCCTCCGGGTGAGTACGCGCCCAGAGGCACGCCACGCACTCAGCCTACTGTCAGCCTCCTGACAGCATAGTGTCAGGATCTATCGTCGCAACGATTCTCTCCTGACACCGTGGTGGCAGGAGCCCTGGCGCTGCGTTGGCGGCGGCGGCCTACGCCTTTCGGCCCGCCACCAGCGCCACCGGGATCGTGAATGCCCACGGGCTGAGGCTGATGGAGAAGCGCTCACGCGCGGCCAGCGTCGCCGCTGCGAAGAGCGCCCGCAGCCCCGCCACCCGCTCAGGCGGCGTCTGCGCCCGCCCCACCCACGACTCGCCGTCGATCGGAAGGTCCATCTGGAACGGGACCGTCGCGGCAAACCCGGCCGCCTGGAAGAAGCCCGTCCATTCGGAGACACGGGCGTTGCGGACGTGTGAGTGGTCGCGGGTGAGCTCGAATGCGTTGCAGAAGGTGTCGAAGGCGGGGTCCTCGGGGGCAACCGTGTCGACCAGGAGAAGCCGTCCCCCCTGACGCAGGACCCGCGCCGCTTCACGCACGGCGCGAGCGGGGTCGGGATAGTGGTGGGCGCTGTAGCGGCTCGTCACCACGTCGAATGAACCGTCTGCGAAGGGCAAGTCCGTGACGTCCCCGCGGCGGAACTCGACGTTCGTCAGACCCTTCGCTTCGGCCAGCGAAGCGGCGACATCGAGCATCTCCTGGGTGAGGTCGAAGGCGACGACGCGCCGCACGAGGGGGGCGATCCGGAGGGCAGCATGGCCGGCGCCGCAGCCGAGGTCGAGCGCCTCCTCCGACCCGGTCAGCCCGGCTTCGCGGACGAGCGCCTCAAGATCCGGGCCTCCCTGGTGGACGGGGCTCTCGGCATAGGCTGCCGCCACCGCGCCGAACTGGCGCCGGACTGGCTCGGTGACTTCGGTCTGTGACATGGCGATTGGCTCCGCGTGGGATCAATTCAGCCTACCCGGACGCGGACCCATCGCCAAACGCGGCCGCCGCTACCGGCGCTGGAGGAACGGGCGTACCGCCTCGAGGAAGCCGTCCGGGCGGTCGAGCGGGACTGAGTGGCCCGAGCCGGCTACTTCGACGAATTCGCAGCCGCCGATCTCGCGCACCATCCGCGCGGCTGTGTCCGCGGCGAGCACGTCGCTCTCTTCGCCGCGCACCAGGAGGGCGGGGCAGGCGATCTTTGGCAGCAGTGCCCAGCCCACCGCCGGGTCGTCGCGCAGGCGGCCGGGCTGGCGGAGGGCGCGGTCGTAACGCCAGGTCCGGCGGCCGTCTTCCATCAGCATGAGGTTGTTCAGACCGCGGTGGCGAAGCGCCTCTTCGGGTGGCGCGGGGATTGCCGGCGCGCATCTGGGCGAGGGCCTGTGCGGGGGAGTCGAACACGTCCCCGGCGGCCACGCCGGTCATGATCCGGGCCGAACCGGCCGCAGCCAGCGCCGGGCCGATATCGACGATGACCAGCCGCTCAACCTCCGCCGGCTTCGTGCCCGCGTAGTGGTAGGCGTTGAAGCCGCCCATCGAGAGCCCGAGGAGGGCGAACCTCCGCAACTGCAGGGCGCGGGCGAAGGCGTCGACATCCGCGACCATAGCGTCGCGCGAATAGTCGTCCGACCAGCCTGATTCGCCGTGGCCACGCTGGTCGAGTGCGAGGACGCGGTAATGCGGCTGGAGCGCGGCAGCGAAGCCATCCCAGGAGCGGGCGTGACCGGTGAACCCGTGGAGGAGCAGCAGCGCCGGTGCCCCGGGGTTGGGCCAGTCGCGGTAGTGGAAGCGGATCCCGCCGAGTCCGACGAGTTCGTCGCGGACTTCTGGGAGTTGCGTCATGGGTGTCCCTCCATCGTGCCGAATCATACGAGTGCAGCTGGCGCCGCGGGTGCTACCGCCAGTGGGTGTAGGTGGGTTCGAAGCCGGGATGCGCCGCCTCCCAGAGGTGCCGGGTGATCTGCATCTGGCCGTAGTGCATCGCCGCGTGGTCGAACTCTTCGACGATGGCGGCGCCGGCAGAGCGGTCCTCGCCCGGCAGGGGGCGGGAGAGCGCATCACCGGTGAGCCTGCCGAGGACGCCCTTGAGGAAGTGATCCGCTTCGACGATGGCGGCGGCCAGGGCGGCAGCCTCGTCCTCGCCGTGTGGGGGCGGGCCGTTGCCGCCCTCCCAGTGGAGGTTCTCGCCAGCAGCGACCCGCCCCGCAAAGACTTCCACTTCGAGGATGTGCGCGGCCAGCCCCGCGACGCAGGTCATCTCCGGCCCCGGCGCCCAGAAGAGTGCCCCCGCGGGCAGGCCCGAGACCAGGTTGAGCATGTCGAAGTGGCGTTCGTGCATGGTGCCGAGCAGCCCGGCGAGCAGCGGAGGCGTGCCTGGCGGGGCGGCATACACGGGTTCGAGCAGGCCCATTGGCGAAGCCTACCAGTCAGGGGCCGAAGCGGACCACGTCTTCCGGGTTTACCCCAGCGCTGACACGTTCGCCCGCGGTGACTGATGCGCCGTCCCAGCGAGCCGAGACGCGCATTCCCGCCACCATCCCGACGACCTCGCGGTGGGTGCCGAGGTCCACCAGCCCGGTCACGGCCATCTCCCAGGTCAGCCCGGCGGTCCCGCCGGGCGCGCGGAGCATCCCCGGCGGGACCGCGACCAGTCCACGTCCGCGCGGGAGGAGGGTGAAGCCGAGAAACGCCGCCGTCTCAGGATCCGGGGGCCGCCGCACCACCTCTGCCTTCGGGCCTGCCGCGTGGACCTGGCCGTCGAGCACGACCACGAGGTCCTCCGCCAGGCGAAGCGCTTCCTCGAGTTCGTGCGTCACCAGCAGGGTGGTTGCCGCGAAGTCGCGCAGCAGCCAGGGGAGGTCGAGCAGCAACTGGCGGCGGACCGGCCCGTCGAGGCCGCTCAAGGGCTCGTCGAGGAGGGTCACCGGCGCCCGCAGGGACAGCGCCCTGGCGAGGTTGGCGCGCTGTCCTTCGCCGCCGGAAAGGTCTCGGGCATCGCGGGCCAGCAGGTGTTCGATGCCGCAAGCGGCCGCCACCTCGTCGATCCTCCGCTTGCGTGACCCGCCGTGGACGCCGCGGAGACGAAGCGCGAGGTGGAAGTTCGATCGGACCGTGCCACGGAGGAACACGGGCTTCTGGAAGGCGTAGGCGACGGCGTCCGTGAGCACTCGACCCCGCAAACCGGCCCTGCCACCGATGGACACGCCCCCGCGGCGGGGCCTGTCGAGCCCGGCGACGGTGCGAAGGAGGGTGCTCTTGCCCGCCCCGTTGGGACCGAGGATGGCCGTCGCCCGGCCGGCGGCGAAGGCAAGCTCGGGGACGGCCAGCACTTCGCGGCCGCCACGCACCACCGAAACACCCTGGAGAGCGACGTCCATCAGCGGACCCGCCGGTGCTGGGCCATCGTCAGAAGCAGGTTCACGGCGAAGGCCATCGTCAGGAGGATGATCCCCAGCGCGATCGCCCGGTCGTTGTTGCCACGGCTGGTCTCCGTGACGATCGCGGTGGTCAGCACCCGGGTGCTCCCGGGGAGGTTTCCGCCGACGGTCATCGAGGCGCCGACTTCGGAGATGACCGCGCCGAACCCGGCCATCACCGCCGCCAGCAGGCCGAGCTGGGCTTCGCGCGAGACAAGCCAGAGGGTCCGCAGCCTCCCGGCGCCAAGCGTCGCCAGGAGGTCCGGCAGTTCACGCGGGAGCGACTGCACCGCGGCGACCGTAAACCCGGCGACCATCGGCGTCGCGATCAGGAACTGGGCGATCACTACCGCACGCTTCGTGTACACCAGTTCCAGCCCGCCGAAAGGCCCGCTCCGGACGATGAGCAGCCAGACGACCAGGCCGATAACAACCGGGGGCATCCCCATCCCGGTGTTGACCAGGGCGAGGAGCACGGTCCGGCCCGGGAAGCGGTTACGGGCGAGGGCGTACCCCGTGGGCACCCCCACCGCCATCGCGAGCAGCGTCGCGCAGCCAGAGACAAAGATGGTCCGGAGAGCGATCTCACGCAGGGTGGCATCGCCCGTGGCGATGAGCCGGATCGCCTCGCGGAGGCCGTCCCAGATCGCTTCCACGCCTACTTCCCGATGTCCTCTTCACGCTTGCCCGCATCCGCGATGAAGAGGGATTCGCCATACTCTGCCTTCCTGAAGTTGCCGATGAGCACCTGCGTCGCCGGGTCAACCATGAAGGCCACGAATGCGTTCGCCTGGGCGATCTTCACGTTTGGGTGTTTCACCTGGCTGACCGCGTAGACATGGTAGATGTTCAGCAGAGAAGGAGCGCCTGCGAAAACGACCTCGAGCTTCAGGTTCTTCCTTAGAGCGAGATAGCTGCCGCGGTCCGTGAGGGTGTACGCCTGCTTCTGGTCGGCGACATTGAGCGTGGCGCCCATGCCCTGGCCGGTCTCTTCGCGGCTCTTGACGGCCTTCGGGTCGATCCCGGCCGTCTTCCAGAGCTCAAGCTCCTTCGTGTTCGTGCCTGATGCGTCGCCCCGGGAGATGAACGGGCCGGCCGCGGCGATCGCCGCCATCGCCGCATTGATGTCCTTGAGGCCCTTCACTTGCCCGGGGTCGGAGGCAGGGCCAACAAGCACATAGTCGTTGTGCATGACGAGCTTGCCGTTGACGAGGTCACCGCTCTCCACGTAGGGCTTTTCGCTGGAAGGCGCATGGACCAGGACGGCATCGGCGTCGCCGGCGGCGGCGGTCTTGAGGGCGGCACCGGTCCCCTGGGCGATCGCCTTCACGTCGATCCCGGTCTGCTCCTTGAAGACGGGAAGGAGGTATTCGAGGAGGCCGGTGTCGACCGTGCTGGTGGTGGTCGCCAGGATCATCGACCCGCCGATCTTCGTCGGGACGGCGGTGGGTGAGGCACCGCCGCTGTCGTCGTCGGCACCCCCGCAGGCGAGGACCAGCAGGGAGAAGAGGCTGGCGAGAAGGATGAGTCGTCGCCGCAACGGAGTACACCCCTGAGTTCGATATGTCCCGCGGAGCATACCGTCCGGGCGAGGGATGTGCCAGCGCGAGCATAACGGTAGGGCCGCGCCCCCCGATTAGCACTCATTGACAGGGAGTGCTAACATGCTCCCTGCACAACTCCTAACCCATCTGAGGTACACCCCTTCCCATGGCCAAACAGCTCCTCTTCGATGAAGAAGCGCGTCACGCCCTCAAGCGTGGCATCGATGCCCTCGCCGACGCGGTGAAGATCACCCTCGGCCCCAAGGGTCGCAACGTCGTCCTCGACAAGAAGTTCGGCGCTCCGACGATCACCAACGACGGCGTCACCATCGCCAAGGACATCGAACTCGAAGACCCCTTCGAGAACATCGGCGCCCAGTTGGCCAAGGAGATCGCCTCCAAGACCAACGACATCGCCGGTGACGGCACCACCACCGCCACGGTGCTCGGCCAGGCGATCGTCCAGGAAGGCCTGAAGAACGTGGCCGCCGGCGCGAACCCCATGGGCCTGAAGCGCGGCCTCGAAGCCGGCACCCGCGCCCTCGTGGAAGCGATCAAGAAGAACAGCATCAAGGTCACCGAGCGCAGCCAGATGGCGCAGGTCGCCAGCATCTCCGCGAACAACGACGCCTCCATCGGCAACCTCATCGGCGAATGCATGGAGAAGGTCGGCAAGGACGGCGTCATCACCGTCGAAGAGTCCCGCGGGATCGAGACGGAAGTCGAATACGTCGACGGCATGGCCTTCGACCGCGGCTACATCAGCCCCTACTTCGTGACCAACCCCGACCGCATGGAAGCCGTCATCGAAGACCCCTACGTCCTGATCACCGACAAGAAGGTCAGCTCGGTCCAGGAGATCCTCCCGCTGCTCGAGCGCGTGCTCCAGGTGACGAAGAACTTCGTCATCATCTGCGGCGACATCGATGGCGAAGCCCTCGCCACCCTGGCCGTGAACCGGCTCCGCGGGACCATCAACGTCCTCGGCGTAAAGGCCCCCGGCTTCGGTGACCGCCAGAAGGACAACCTCGGCGACATCGCCGTCCTCACCGGCGCCACGGTGATCTCGGAAGAGATCGGCCGCACGCTTGAGTCCGTCGAAATCGGCGACCTCGGGCGCGCACGCCGCATCGTCTCTACCAAGGAAGAGACGACGATCATCGAAGGTAAGGGCCGCAAGAAGGACATCGACGCCCGCATCGCCCAGATCCGCGCCATCCTCGAAGAGGCCAAGAGCGACTGGGACAAGGAGAAGTCGAACGAGCGCCTCGGCAAGCTCGCCGGCGCGGTCGCGGTGATCAAGGTCGGCGCGGCCACGGAAGTGGAACTGAAGGAAAAGAAGCACCGCGTGGAAGACGCCCTCAGCGCCACCCGTGCTGCCGTTGAAGAAGGCATCGTCCCTGGCGGCGGTGTCGCTCTCATCAACGCACTCCCCGCGCTCGACAAGCTGAAGCTGGAAGGCGACGAGCTGACCGGCGCCCGCATCCTCCGCCGGGCCCTCGAAGAGCCGCTTCGCCGCATCGCCATCAACGCCGGCAAGGACGGCTCGGTGATCGTGGAAGAAGTCAAGAAGCTGAAGAAGGGCGAGGGCTACGATGCCCAGGCCGACGTCTTCGGCGACATGGTTGCCAAAGGCATCATCGACCCGGCCAAGGTCACGCGGTCGGCGATCGAAAACGCGGTCTCGATCGCGGCAATGGTGCTGACCACGAACTGCCTGGTGACGGACAAGCCGGAACAGGCCGGTGGCGCTCCTTCCGCGCCGATGTACTAGGCCAAACCCCTCACCGGGACGGCCCAACCGCCAAACCCAGCGTGGGGGCGCATCGCAAGGTGCGCCCCCATGTGTTTCCCCGGAGATGGCCCGCGAAGGAGGGCACCGATGCTCACCGAGAACGGTCTCGAAGTCGATATGCAGGCGCTTGAAGACGTGCTCCGGCGCGCGGACGTGCTGACCATCGGCTTCACCCTCTTTGCCGAACGTCTGCTGATCGACACCCGCTCGCGGCCGGGTGAAGGGCCGCTCGTCGCCGTCGTGGGACCGGTGCAGACCGTCCAGGAACGGTATCTCTGGCTCGGCAAGCATCGCGGCAACTTCGGGGCGCCGGAGGCATTCTCGTTCTTTGTCTGGCCGAAGACGGTCCGGACGCTTATTGACACAGACGTGCTGGCGACGATGCGATCCCGGCTGGCGGAGGTCTCCCCGGAAGGCGAGAGCGCGCTCCGGAACATGCTCGACCGCTTCGCCGCCCTCGAACGCGACGCGATGCGGGCCGCGGTGGTGGGCGACGACCCCTGGCGGACGGTCTGGCCGCAGGCCGCCTGAGCCGGGTTGCTGGTGCTACACTGTGCCGATGTCGGCTCCCCCACCCACGGATATTGGTTCTCTGCTCGTTGTGAACGAAGGCTTCCGCCAGGGCCGGCCGTGCCTCCGCGGCACCGGCATCACGGTGCATACGATCGCAGTCGAGCAAATGATGGGCCGCACCTCCGAGGAGGTCTGTGGCGATTGGCCGGACGTCGACGCCGCCCTGATCCACGCGGCATTGGCGTACTACTTCGCCAACCGTGCGCAGGTCGAAGCGGAGATCGAGGAAGACGTCCGCTACGGGAACGAACTCGCCGCGACGTATCCGCGGGGGGTCGCCGCTGACACCCAGCTCGCCGGGTGACCTTCCGCCTCTATTTCGACGAGGACTCGGAGAAGCGGGCCGTCGTCGAAGCGCTTCGCAACGCCGACTTCGACTGCCTCACCACCGGAGAAGCCGGCAGACGTTCCTCTGCCGACGCCGACCAACTCGCATTCGCCACCGAACGTGGCCGGGTGCTGTTCACGCGCAACGCCCGCGACTATCGGACGCTACACGCCACGCTCCTTTCCGAAGGCCGGTCCCACGCCGGCATCATTCTCCTCATCGAGCCGCGAACCCCAATCGCCGTCCAGGTGCGGGCCCTGCTGAACCTTGCCGCGCTCATCCCGCCAGAGGCGATGGTCAACCGCATCGAGTTCCTCCTGAACTACGCCTGAGCCGCCCGCCAGGGTGCTACACTTCGTCGACGGTCCCCCTTGATCCGGTGTGGTATCGTTCCCGCACCACCCGGAGGATCTGTACCCATGGCTGAGCCAGAGACCGTTCAGCGAGCCTACTCAAGCATCATCCGCCACACCGTCGAAAACGGCACCGCGCCGCATTACACCGAACTGGCGCGGCTCCTGGACCTGGCCCCGGACGAAGCGCGCGACATCCAGCGCGAAGCTGCTGGCGCCGCCGCCGGCTGCTGGATCAGCCATGACACCGACTACATCCACTCGTTCGCGCCGTTCTCCAACCTCCCCACCCAATATCGCGTCAGCGTGGAGGGAGAGCAGAAGTGGTACGGCCAGTGAGGGCTGGAATCGCTGGCCGTGCGCTGGCTCTTCCCGGGGAAAGAAGTCCGCATCGACGCTCCCTGCCTCGACTGCGGCGAACCGATCGTCGTCAGGATGAAGGATGACGAGATTCTCGAAGTCGATCCGCCCGGGGCTGTAGGCCACACGGTCGCCTCGTTCATGAAACGGAGCACGGCTTCTTCGGCCTACAGGTGAGCCCGCATGAATCTCTTCCGGTCGGAAGAGCATGCCCGGAACTGGTCCTACTACGAGCCCGATTCCGAGGACGGCATCATGCCGGTCGCCGATTGGGCCCGCATCTTCAGCGGCCCCCTCTTTCGCGATCGCCTTCATCCGGACTACCTCTCCCGGAGCGGCGCCGGCCGTGCCGCGTTCTTGCAGGCGCTCGCCGACCTCGGCAAGACCGGGGACTTCTGGCGGCCTGGCTAGCGTCTGGGGTTCAGGCGTCCATCAGCGCCGCCCACGTCCGGGACGCGAAGTGCTTATATAGAGCGCTGGCCCAGTGCCTTCCCGGTGACGGGCGGGGAGCGTAGGCTTGCCCGACGCCTGCGGAGCGGGACGTCCGAACGGGGTGGGACAGCATGAAGGCACTCGTAACCGGCGCTTCGGGATTCATTGGCGGCCACGTCGTCGACGAGTTGCAGCGGCAGGGCCACGACGTCACCGCCCTCGTCCGTCCGACGAGCGACACCTCCCACCTCCGTGAAGTTGAGGTGCGCCTGGCTACCGGCGACGTGACCGACCCCGAGTCGCTCAAGCGCGCCTGCGAGGGCATGGACTGGGTGTTCCACAACGCCGCGGTGGTCGCCTCGTACGGGTCCTGGGATCACTACCGCCAGGTGGGCGTCGACGGGACGAAGAACGTGATCGACGCCGCCTCCTCCGCGGGCGTCAAGCGCTTCGTCCACACGGGCTCGATCGCCGTGTACGGGACGCGGCCGAAGGGCCTGCCCTTTACCGAAGAGACGCCGTACGACGAGAAGCCCGAGCGCTGGAACCATTACGTCCGTGAGAAGGTGCTCTCCGAAAAGCTCCTCTGGAAGGCCCACGCCGATGGCCGCATCCAGGCCACCTCGATCCGGCCTTCAGTGGTCCTCGGCTCCCGCGACCGGACGGCCGTGCCGCGCACGCTGGCCGTGATCCGGTCGCCGCTGGGCTCGCTCGCAGGCAGCCGGAGCAACCGGTTCCCCGCTGTGGTGGTGGAAGAACTGGCGGCAGCCACGGTGAAGGCGGCGGACAGCGACATCGCCGCCGGCAAGGCCTACAACATCTCCGGCAGGCTGCCCATCACCCAGCAGGAGGTGATGAACCTCTTCGCCGACGCGGCCGGGCTCAAGCGCAAGACGCTATCGGTACCGACCGCCGTCGCCCTCCAGATGGCGGGAATGCTGGAGGGCATCTACCGGCTGGCCCGGCGAAAGGAAGAGCCGTTCATCACCCGGCTGGTGGTCGCCATCGCCGGGAACGACTACGAGATCGACTGTTCACGCGCGGCCGCCGACCTGGGCTGGGAAGGCAAGGGCGACTACGCGGAGGCAATCCGCCAGTCAGTGGAGTGGTTATTGCAGTCGAGGCAGACGCAGCCGCGGATACCCTGACGGGAAGGCTGCACGGGGCTATCTCCCGTTTGTTCCCGCTGCGATGCTCGCCAGCAACCTCGCCGTCGCCCGGTTCGCGGCGCCGCGAACGTCCGTGAAATGCTCCTCGTGCAGCAGCGCCGCCACGATCCCGGGCGGGAAGATCGCCTCCGGGTCGCCGCCGGGTAGCTGCGTCCGGTGCGCCCGGATCGCCGCCAGTTTCAAGTCCCTCACCGCCGCGATCGGGACCGCGTAGTCCCACCTATCGACGCCGATGGCCGATGGCGGCGGCTCCGGCGGGTCACCCATCATCCCGATGCACTTCTCGTACTGGGGCAGGAACAGCCCCTTTGGGAACGCCGCGAACAGCAGCGGTGGCCGCGGCTCAGCCATGCCGTGCCAGCCGTCCCTCACCCACGTGTAGACCGCGATGTGGTCCGGGTGGCCATACGCCCCGTCCGCGCCCAGCGCCAGCACCAGGTCCGGCCGCGTCGCGCGCAATAAGGCATCGACTCGCCCCGCCTGCGACCACATGCCCCTCAGCCCGCCGTCCGGCAGCCCCCAGACCACCGGCGGTTCGGCCCCAAGGACCGCGCACGAGGCAGCCAGTTCCGCCTCCCGCGCCTCGCCGACGTTCGCCACCCCGCCCGGGCCGCCGTCGTGCCGCTTCCCGCCTTCGCCCGCCGACGCACAATGCACCAGGCAACGCCAACCGGCCCGGGCCGCCAGCGCAATCGTCCCCGCGAAGCTATAGGCCTCGTCGTCCGGGTGGGGGATGATCGCGAGGAGCGTCGGCATTGGGCCATCGTAGCGCCAGCGGCGAATCCCGGCTTCGCTTCTAACGCGAACGGCGCTCGGCAGGCGGCACGCAACCTGCTACATTTCTCCCGCTCAATCTTCTCTGGGGGATGTTCCATGGCTGGAAGGCTCGAAGGTCAGGTCGCGATTGTTACGGGCGCGGGGCGCGGGATCGGCCGAGGCGAAGCACTGCTCCTCGCGAACCAGGGTGTTCGCGTCGTCGTTAACGACTTTGGCGGCAGCGCCGGCGGCGAAGGCGGCGACACCTCTCCCGCCGACCAGGTCGTCAGCGAGATCAAGAAGGCCGGCAGCGACGCCATCGCCAACTACGACAACGTCGCCTCCATGGAGGGCGGCGAGCGGATGGTGAAGCAGGCGCTGGACACCTGGGGCCGCCTCGACATCCTCATCAACAACGCCGGCATCCTCCGCGACCGGATGATCTTCAACATGAGCGAAGACGAATGGGACGCCGTCATCGCGGTCCACCTGAAGGGGCACTTCACGGTCACGAAGCACGCGGCGCTCATCTTCCGCCAGCAGCGGAGCGGGCGGATCGTGAACACTTCGTCCGAATCGGGCCTCGGGAACATGGGCCAGGCGAACTACAGCGCGGCGAAGGAAGGCATCGTCGGGCTCACGCGGACAGTCGCGCTCGACCTCGGCAGGTACGGCGTCACGGCGAACGCGATTCGTCCCAGGGCGGCCACCCGTCTCACCCTCAGCCCGGAACTGCGGGAGGCGATGGAACGCGCCCGCGCGGCCGCGGCGAAGTCGGGTGGCGGTGGGGCCGGCCCAGCTTCCGGCGACCCGCTGTCCCAGATGGATGCGCTCAAGCCCGAACTGGTGGCCCCGCTCGTCGTCTTCCTCTGCACGGAGAAGGCCGCGAACATCAACGGCCGCGACTTCATCGTCGGCGGCAACGAGATCAGCCTGGTGTCGCTGCCCGACCGCGAGCGGACCATCTACCGCGAAGGTGGCTGGACGCTGGACGCCCTCGACCGGGTGTTCGCGACGACCCTGGGCGCGGGCGTGAAGAACCCGATGCCCCCGCAAGCCCCAAAGGAATAGCGCGTGGAGAGCCCCTCCTCGGCCTGCCGCGTCCGGGTGAAAGGTGGAGGAGATACATGGCCGGGCGACTACCAGCACATGCCCGAGGCGTCATCGGGGTGACCAGCCGCGATGTTGACCGCCTCCGAGCCGATGTGGAAGCTCTTCAGGCGCCGTCATCGATGAACGTCAAGCATTCACGGCGGCGCTTTCTGCTCGCAGGAGTGGCGGGAGGATTCGCTCTTACGGGGTTCGCATGCGATGCCACCAGCCAACGAAAGGGAGGGACTCCGTTGACATCCGATCGGAACGCCCCCGCTCCGAGCGGCACGACCGTACAGAGCACGACCGGCACCGTTGACGAAGTGTCGAAGCTCTTTGAAGCGATGATCGCCGAGGGACTTCACCCCGGCGCGCAGCTTGCGGTCTACCGCGACGGGCAACTGCTGGCCGACCTCGTCGGCGGCGTGGATGGCCCGGGCGGCAAACCAGTAACTGCTGCCACGCTCTTCCAGATCCGCTCGTGTACCAAAGCCCTGGCTGCCACGGTGGCGATGATGCTTCGGGAACGCGGACGTTTCCAATTCGATGACCCGGTAGCGCGGTATTGGCCGGAGTTCGCAAAGAACGGCAAGGGTGGCATCACGATCGCGCACATCATGGGCCATCGCGCCGGCATTCCCGATGGTCCAGTGCTCGGAGTGGAGTCGTGGGGGGACCGCAAGGCAGTCGTCGCTGCCATCGAAGAGATGACGCCGGTGTGGGAGCCGGGGAACGCCAACGGGTACCACGCGGCTACGTACGGATGGGTGCTTGACGAGATCGCGCTTCGAACCGACGGCCGTTCGATAAGCGAAATCCTGCGGAAAGACATCACCGACCCTTTGGGCATTTCGGATGTGTACATCGGGTTGCCGGACTCAGAATTCGGCAGGATGGCGAAGATGGCCATCATTGATCCGGTTCCCGACTCTCGGAGGCGCACGAGTGACGCTATCAACAGCGGGGTAGCGGCCCGTCTTCCGCTCTCGTGGATCTCCGGAATGGCCACCGCGCGGGATGCCGCCAAACTGATGAACCTGCTCGCCTACGAAGGGACCACCCAGGGTCGAACCATCTACTCAGTGCAGTCACAAGTGATCTCCCGGACGCCAACGAACGCAGCAGGAGAAATCGATCAGCGCCTGCGCTGGCCGGTTCGATGGGGTCTGGGCTACATCCTGGGTGATACGCCCGGCATTTACGGCACGCCACCACACTCGGTAGCGTTGGGCCACGCGGGCGGGGGCGCATCGGTGCTCTGGGCGGATCCCGAGCGGCGGCTGGCCGTGGCGTTCCTGTGCAACGGGATGCTTGCTGGGGGCAGAGAGTGGGAGCGGTATCGACGACTGGGGGATGCCATCAACCGGACATTCGCCACGTAAGCCCCAGGCTGAACCGGCTCCCGAACAGTACTGGCCATGGCAACACTAGCCGCCCCCACCCACCCTGCCCTATCGTTTGGCGATGACCGAACTCATTGTCGCCGCGGACCTTGGCGGCACCCATCTGCGCGCCGCCCTCGTCACCGCCGACGGCCGCATCCTCAACAGGGCCGAGCACCACACCCCCGCCACCGCCACCCGCGACGAGATCATCGGCGAGGTCTGCAGCCTTATGGCCGCGGTCGCCGAGGGGGCGCCCCAGCCGCCCGCCGCAGCCTGCATCGCCACCGCCGGCCTGATTGACGCTGACCATGGCAAGGTGATCATCGCGCCGAACATCCCGGGCTTCCGCAACCTCGTCCTCACGGACCCCGTCGCCGCCCGGCTTGGCATCCCCGCCTATATCGAAAACGACGCCAGCGCCGCCGCCCTCGGGGAGTTCCGCTTCGGCGCCGGGCGAGGCACCCGCCACCTCCTCCACGCCACCCTCGGCACCGGTATCGGCGGCGGCATCGTCATCGACGGCCGCCTCTACCGGGGGGCGAAGGGCATGGCCGGTGAGATTGGCCACATCATCCTCGACCCCGCCGGGCCAGTGTGTAACTGCGGGTCGCGCGGCTGCCTGGAAGCGATGGTCAGCGGCGTCGCCTTTGCCGCCCGCGCCCGCTTCCTCGCTTCGACGAACAAGTCCCCGCGCCTGCGCGAAATCGCTGCCAGCCGCGAACCCAACGCCGCCGACCTCCACGCCGCTGCGCTCGCCGGAGACCCCTTCGCCGAGGCCGAGATCCGCCACGGCGGACATCTCCTCGGGCTTGGGCTTGGCAGCCTGGTCAACGTCCTCAACCCCGACGCCGTCACCCTCAGCGGCGGCCTGTTGGGTATGGGGGCGATGTTGCTCGAACCGTTGCGCGAAGCCATGTACTCCCTCGCCTACGGTCCCGCCGCCGGCACCCTCATCCGCCTCAGCGAACTCGGGGACGACGCGGGCATCCTCGGCGCCACCGCCGTCGCCCTCGAACGCCTCGCCGCCCGGTAGCCGCCCCCACAACCGAACCGCGACCGTAAGGAAGCGCACGCCGCCCCAAAGCGCCGCAGATCCGCCCGCAAGCGAACGACGAGGCTGCCGCGGGTATGGCCCCACCCGCCATGCGCGCCGCCCCTACTTCGCCTCGGGCGACGGCCCCGGGGGCGTGTCGAAGGTGATCCGGCGGAAGGCTTCGCCGAAGGTGACCCCGTTCGCGGCCGCGGCCCCCCAGCGAGCCATCTGCTCCGCGAACATCGCGATCCCGGGGTCGAGCTGACTGGGGTGGGCGAGCAGCGCCTGCTGCTTCAGCGCCAGGGTCTCGCCGATGTCGACCACGACGTTCGGCTCCGTCGTGCCGCCCATCCAGAGTTGCGCCACCTTGTGCGGCTGGAGCCCGTCGACCAGCAGCTCCGGGAACGTCAGCCGGTCGCGGGCGCTGGGGAAGATGGCGTCGAGGGTGGCGTCGCCACAGGCGCGGTGGTCCGGGTGGTTGGGGTAGCTGTCGCCGAGAAAGCGCGCCGTCGGGTCGAACGTCATCACCACTTCCGGCCGGTGGGTGCGAAGGAGCCGGGTGAGGTCGCGTCGCAGTTCGAGCGTGTGCTGGAGGTAGCCGTCCTCGTACCCCATGAAGACGTAGTCGCGCACGCCAAGGATGGCGCCCGCCGCGCGCTGTTCGGCCTCGCGGATGACCGTCAGCCGTGAAGGCGTCATCTCCGGGTCTTCGCTGCCCTTGTCGCCCTTCGTGATCACAACGTAGGTGACGGTGGCACCCGCCGCGGTCCACTTCGCTACGGTCCCAGCGAACATGAACTCGGCGTCGTCCGGGTGGGCGACCACGACCATCGCCGACGACGGGGTGGACGAATCGACAACTGCTGGCATCGCTGGCTCCGTGGGTCCGAATCGCGGTCCGGGGGTTAGAACGTGCTGAAGTTGGGCTCCCGCTTTTCGAGGAACGAAGCCACGCCTTCGCGGAACTCCGGGCTCGCCAGGCAGGCCTTCTGGTTCGCCCATTCGAAGGCCAGGTGCCCGTCGAGCGTGCTCGATTGCGCGTGCTGAAGGGCGCGCCGGGTGAGCGTGAGCGCCGTCGGTGGCTGCTTCGCGATCGTCGCGGCAAGGGCCATCGTTTCCTCCAGTAGCTTCTCCTGGGGCACGACTTTCGAGACGATGCCGAGCGAAAGCGCCTCGTCCGCAGCCACCATCCGGCCGGTGAAGAACATCTCGGCCGCCTTTTCGGGGCCGACAAGCCGCGGCAGGAACCACGAGAGCCCGAAGTCCGGGGCAAGGGCGCGCTTGATGAAGACGGTGCTGAAGCGCGCCTGTTCGCCTGCGATCCGGATGTCCATGCTCGAAGCGAGGCCGAAGCCGCCGCCGACGGTGACGCCGTTGATCGCCGCGATGACGGGCTTGTCGCAGCCCCAGACGTTGAGGACCGTGCGCCCCGCGAACCCGAGGTCGTCGTTCGCCTCGAAGCGGGCGTCGCCCTCCTGGGTGCGGCCGTTGTTGGGCGCGAGGTCGGCGCCGGCGCACCAGGCCCTGCCTTCGCCGGTGATCACGAAGGCGCGCACGCGGTCGTCCTTGCGTCCGTCGGCGATGGCCGCGTTCATCTCTTCGAGCATGGTGCCGCCCATGGCATTCATGCGTTCCGGGCGGTTGAAGCGGATGAGCGTGACCCCGCCCGTGGTGTCGATGATGCAGTCAGACATGGTGGCCTCCGGGTGCGTGGCTTCGGCGGATTCTACGCCAGTGGCCGCCGGGGCCGCTCAGTCGTCGATCTTCACGGTCGTCATCGTGCTGCCCATGGGGCCGCTCACCCAGCCCTGGATGAAGGCGCCGAACTTGCCGGCTTCGCCCCCGGCGACGACGAGGGTGATGTTCTCCTGCACCCGGAACTTGGGGATGAGGGTGTCGAGCCCCAGCCGTTCGGCCGCCTCCGGGGGCAGGCCCTCCGCGCAGTCGCCGTCGCGCACGAGTTCGCGCACCGGCCGCAGCGTCGCCCGCTGGATCTGCTCGCGCACCTGGTCCTTGCTCCAGCCGTCTTTCGCGAAGGTGTCCACGTGCTCCGGCGGGACGATCACGACGATCTCGCCGTATCCGTACTGCTTCGGGTGGCTGACGCCGGCGAGGACCATGCCGTAGCTGTTCGCGAGGGAGCGGGCGTCGCGCGAAAGCTGGTCGACGAAGCCCGTTGGGGCGCCGCCCGCGAAGGCGGTCACGGTGCTGTCGCCGGGCTCGAAGCCGCGCTCGACGTGGAGGGGCGGCCAGTGGCTCCGGGCTTCGTGTTCGGCGAAACAGAAGGTGTACTTGCCGGGCTGGCCCAGCGCCGCGCGGTCGACTTCGCCGGGGCGGCCGCCACCGACGTTCCGGACCACCAGTTGGACCGCCCGGCCGATGGTCGCGTTGGCGCGGTTGCCCTGCCCGAGGCAGTTCATCCCGTAGTTCATGCCGATGCGGTCGCGGATGGGGCCGTTGACGATGAGGACGGGAGTAGGGAAGTGGGTGGTCGCGAGGACGCCGTGCATGTTGAACTGCTCGGCGGTGATGGCCTCGATGGCGGCGATGACGACCGGCAGGTACTCCGGCTTGCAGCCCGCCATCACGGCGTTGATCGCGACCTTCTCCACCGTGACCGGGGCCAGGTTCGGGGGGACGACGCCGAGCACCGCCTGGGGGTCGCGCTTCGTCCCGGCGAGCATCCGGAGGACGCGCTCGGGGGTTGGCGGCACCACCGGGAGGCCGTCGGTCAGGCCCTGGTCGAACATGAACTCGAAGACGTCGTCGGACTCGCCCACGTCGATCCGGCGGGCACGGATGGGGCTGCCGGCAGCTTCCGCCGCGAGACGCTCGGCGATGCCGGGCTCCACGGACTTCGAGCCGCAGCCGGGGCGCCATGCCGGGAACGCCGCCCATTCGACCACCGGCGCCGGCGAGCGCGTGATCCCGATCAGCCGTTCGTAGAGGGCCAGCCAGTCGTCTTTAGCGAAGCCGACGAAGCGTTCGAGTTCGTTGCCTTCTCCGTCGGCGAGGATCACGGTGGGCACGGTGTCCAGGTCGAAGTTGTAGGAGACCCCGAGCTTCGAATCGTCGAGGACGGGCATCCCGGAGGAGATGCGGTCGCCGAAGACGGTGGGGCCCTCCGCGTCCTGGGTGATCACCCAGGTGTCCATCGCCTCGCCAAAGGCGCCACCGGCGGCGTCGATGAGGGGCGCCGAGAGCGTGCAGGTCGGGCAGTCTTCCTTGACGAAGACGAGGAGGGCATGGCGCCCGGTGGGGAAGGCGCGTGGCTCGCCGTCGGCGGCGGTCAGGGTGAAGGGTGGGAGGCTGGTCATGGGCGTGAGTCTACGCCCGCTGGCCAGCCACTTCACCCGTCACTCTCAGTCCTTCGCGACCAGGGGGATGCGGAGGGCGATGGCGACGGCCTTCGCGACGCCGCCGAGGAGCCCGGCGTCGAGCGAGAAGACCGGGCCTGTCCCGGACTGGCCAATCGAGGAGCCAAGGAAGGGTTGGCCGATCACCCCCTCGAGGACGTACTGGCCGCCGGCGCTGCGGGCGCCGCCACCGGTGGGGCCACTCACGCGGGCATCGAAGAAGCCTGACTGCTGGGCAAGAGCGTAGGCCACCATCGCCGCCGCGAGGACGGCGGCGGAAGCGCCAGCAGCGAGCCTGGGCCGCGCGCTCATTGCGTCAGGACCAGGACGTTGAACTTCTCCCCAACGATCATGGGGGTGACGCCGTCCAACGAGTAGATCAGCCAACGATCCGTCGCGCCACAGAAGTCATCGACATCGTAAAGGACGCCGACTCCAGTTGGGTGGCCGAGCCCCCCCTCTAGTCCTTTGTTGACGGTCACAAGCAAGATGGCGTTCGGGTTTCCGTCCGTCAGTGGGTTGTTGATGGCCGTGGCGTGAGCAGCGATTCCCACGCACCCATCGCCGCCGGCGACCGTGTGGATGAACGCGGGCGCCTTCGCCCCGAGCACCTTCACCGCACCGTCCAGCTGGACAGAAACATTCCCGCGGAAGACGCCTCCGGTCCCCGTCAGTGAAACCCCCGCCACGCCCGCGCCGGTTTCACTGAAGCCGTAGAGTCCCGTGCCGGTGGTGGTTTCGCCGTAGACGCCGGTGCCGCCGGGCGTTTGGCCATAGACGCCATAGCCGCTGCCGGCCTGCGTCCCGGAAACGCCGACCCCGAGGCCCCCGGTCCCGTTGTTCACCCCAGAGACGCCTGCCGAGAAGGACTCGGGAGATGCCGGCGAGATGACACCCTTGACGGCTGCGGCATAGGGCGCGATCGAGTCGCTTTGGCCGAAGAGGGCAGCGCCGGTGGCGAGGACGTTTGTGTTGGTGACCGAGAAGACGTTGCCCGCGGCCGTCGCCGGGGAATTGGTACCGGCGTAGGGCAGAGCGATCCCGGTGGCGGTCGTGGCGCTAGCCGCGTTCTTCGCGAAGAAAGCGTAGGGCGTCGCCGTGATCGGCTGGCGCGGGGAAAGGGTCGTGTAATCGCCCGTGCTGGTGCCCTGACGCACGCCGATCTCCAGCCAGCGGCCATCGCCAGTGAATGAGCCCGCCCCGAAGTCCAGGCTCACCGTGAAGAGCCCGGCGCTCACAAGGAGGTCGCCCTTCGGCAAGATCGACCCCACCTGCGAGCCACCAACGGCGGCGTCGTAGAGGACGAACTGGAAGTCGTACGAACCGTCGGCGGGGATGCCGTTAGTCATGAGCCGCCCCTGGTACGTGATCGCGTCGCCGAGCGCGGCAGCGGCGAAGACGTTGCCGCCGGGGGCCGGGCTGTCGTTGTCGCCGTCGTCGCCGATCGCAGTCGCGAACGGCACTGCGCCGAGCACGGCAACGAACCCCGCGATCGTCAGGATGAGACGTGGATGTCGCATACCGGTTCCTCCTGGGAGTGCTTGAGGGGGCGCCGGCCCCAGTATAGCCTCCTCTGCCACCCCCTCATTGACCCTTCACATCCCGCGGCTTACGTTCGCCCTGCGCCCACGGGCGTCCCCCATCCCCGAGGAGAAAGGACGGTCCGATGGCCGACGACGATGCCGCCCGCGATCTCCTCGAAGACGCCCGTGAACTCGTGGAACGCGCGGAGTGGACGAAGCTCACCGCGCTCGTCACTTCGCTGCACCCCGCCGACCTGGTCGAGTTCGTCCTCCTCCTCCGCGAAGAGGAACGCCGCCAGGTCCTTGACCACCTCCCGACGGACGTCGTCGGCCAGCTTTTCGAATTCGTCGAAGATGACGAGTTGCGCGACCTCATCCGCGGGGTCGGGATCGAGGACCTCCCGGCCGTCCTCGAAGAGGTTGAAGACGACGTCGCGGCCGACGTCATCCAGCAACTCGAGCCGGACGAACAGGAAGAGACGCTTGCCGCCCTCGACCGGGAAGAAGTGGCCGAACTGCTCCAGTACGGGGACGAATCGGCCGGCGGCCTCATGTCCCGGGGCTTTGTCACCCTCAACGAGGGGATCACGGTCCAGCAGGCGATCGACCACCTCCGTGTGCTTCGCCCGCCCACGGACCGCGCCTACTACCTCTATGTGATCGACGGCGAACGGCGGTTGCGGGGCACGGTCAGCATCCGCGACCTGATCGTCTCGGCGCCGCGGACGAAGCTGGCGGAGATCACGCAGCACGATGTCCACGCCGTCAGCACCGGCACCGACCAGGAAGAGGCGGCGCGGACGCTGCAGAAGTACAACCTGATGGCGCTGCCCGTCGTCGACGAGGAGGGAAGGCTTCAGGGCGTCACCACCGCCGACGACCTCATCGACGTGCTCCAGGAAGAGGCCACCGAGGACATGTTCCGGATGGCCGGCGTCTCCGAGGACGAGAAGGTCTTCAGCCCGGTGCGCACGAGCGTCCGGCGGCGGCTGCCCTGGATGCTGGTGAATGTCTTCACCGCCTTCCTCGCCGCGGGCGTGGTCCACCTGTTCGACGCCACGCTGGCGAAGGCGACGGTGCTCGCGGCGTTCATGCCCGTGGTGGCGGGGCAGGGCGGCAACGCTGGGACGCAGACCGCCACGATCGTTGTGCGGAGCATCGCAATCGGTGACCTGGACGTGCGCGACCTCTTCCGCGCCGTCCGCAAGGAGATCCTTGTGGGGATGGCCAACGGGTTGGCCATCGGTGTGGTCGCCGGGCTTGCGGCGCTGCTCTGGCAACGCAACCCCACGCTTTCAATTGTGCTGGGGATGGCGCTCTTCCTGAACATCTGCTCGGCGACGCTCGGCGGGGTCATCATCCCGCTGGGGCTGAAGTCGATGCGCGTCGACCCGGCGCTGGCGGCGAACATCTTCGTCACGATGATCACGGACATCCTCGGGTTCCTGTTCTTCCTCGGGATTGCGTCATTTGTGGTGGGGCGAATCGCGTAGCCGCGGAACCATTCGGGGGCGGCCGGCGTTGTATGGTGAGCAGGGGGTGCCACGCACGTGAGTAACAACGGCGCCTTCGATCCCGAAACCGACGGCCTCACCCCGGGCGAACAGCACGTCCTCGCGTTGATCCGCGAAGGCCGCCTCGACGCCGAGATCGCCGTCCGCCTCGGCGTCTCCGTCGGCGACGTCAAGGATCGCATCCAGCGCATCCTCCGCAAGCTCGACCTCAGCGAACGCCGCGACCTCCTCGACCCCTCCGCCGAACGCCGCGTCCCAGCGCCCGAGGCGGAGGTCATCATCGACGCCACCGGCGGACGACCTGCGCCTCCCACGCGGGCGGCCCTGTGGACGCTGGTGGCGAAGGTTGTCGCCGCACCGGTGATCCTCGCCATTGGCGCCATGTGGATCTGGTCCGGCGACAGCGGGGCACGGGACGGGCAACTGCCGTACGAAGAGGCCCTGATCCGCATCAGCGACGAGACGATCGCGGGTCGGCTCGTGGAATCGGGCACGCCCGGCGTCTACGTCCTCGCGCCCGCAGCTTCCCCCACTCCCAGCCCACCTTCTCCGGCCGAGGTCGTCAACGGCATCGCCTTCCCGCAGATGACCGTCACGGAGACGGCGATCTTCCCGGACAACCTCGTCCTCTACGTCCGCAACCCGGGGATCACCCAGGGCAACGGGCTGTTCCGGTTCTATCGCCTCGGCGGCGTCACCCATTCGGAGCGAATCTTCCCGCCGTTGACCCCGGGCAAGGTCGTCTCCGCGGATGCCGCACCGGACGGTTCGGACATCGTCGTCGCGGTCTGCAGCCGCGAGTCGTGCCTCGACGAGGTCGTGGATCCTGACGGCAAAGCGACTTATTACCGTTCGCGAGACGGCGGGATCACCTGGGCCGTCGACTTCGTGGTGGCGCGAGGGACGTGGGTGTCCGGGGTGAGCCACGGGCGCTACCTGGTGAGGCAGGCGGAAGCGAATACGATGGCGCGGTGGCTGGTGGTGGAAAACGGGATCTCCCGCTCACTAACGCCGCCCACCCTCAACCTGCGCTACACGCCCCAACGCCCGTACCTGGGGAGCGACGGCAAGGTGGTCTGGCTCGCGGACACGGTGGTGCTGGACGAAGACGGGAGGTTCCTCTTCGCGCTCCCGATCACGGGGGCCGTCTCCTTGGCCCCAACCCCTGAGGGCTGGCGGGTGCGCACGTCCTTCCCAAACATGATGGTCCAGGTCACGCGGCAGGGCGGGGTCATCCGCGCCTTTTCCACGCGAGCTGTGCTGTCCCCGGCCGCGCTCTTTACCGACACCCTCGGTGCGGGAACGGCTGGCGCGGGCGCGGGGGCGACGATTGCCCCTGGCATCGGGGGCGCGCCCGGCCAGTCGCTCCCCGTCCTCATCGGGATGGCGGCCGGCACGCTCCAGGTCCTGACAGACCCCTTCGAAAAGCCGCCATTTTTGGGGCTCTCCAACCACGTCATCGCCGCCCGCTTCGAGACCTTCGCCCGGGTTAATACCCCCGGCGACTGCCTCAACCTCCGCGAGGGGCCAAACATCGAGGCGCCCGTCCTCGCCTGCGTGCCAGACGGCGTCCTCCTGACGGTCAGCGGGGTTCCCTCCCAACCCGGGTTCCTCCCGGTACAGATGCCCGGGGGTCCATTCGGGTTCGCGGCGACAGGGTACCTCCTCCGCTGATTCCCGAACCATCACCGGGCGTCCGGCGCTCCCCTGGAATGAACAATCGCGGCCCCCGCGGCGTTGTATGGTGAGCAGGGGGTGCCACGCACGTGAGCAACAACGGCGCCTTCGATCCCGAGACCGACGGCCTTACTCCGGGCGAACAGCACGTCCTCGCCCTCATCCGCGAAGGCCGCCTGGACGCCGAGATCGCCGTCCGCCTCGGCGTCTCCGTCGGCGACGTCAAGGACCGCATCCAGCGCATCCTCCGCAAGCTCGACCTGCACGAACGCCGTGACCTCCTCGACCCCTCCGCCGAACGCCGCGTCCCAGCGCATGAGGACGAAGTCATCATCGACGCCACCGGCGGGCAACCTGCGCCCCCCGCGCGGCTGGCGTGGCCATCGCTGCCGGCGAAGGTCGCGGCCGGCGCCGTGCTCCTCGCATCCGGGGTCTTCGCCGCGAGCTGGGCCTGGTCGCTCGGGGAACCGGCGGCCGGCGACGCGAGAGATTCGTCCCCAGCGGCGCAGACAACCCCGGTTCCGGGGGAGGCAACGCGGGACGCGGTCATCGTCGACGGACCCTTTGCCGTGACCGTCACGCCCACGGTGTTGGTGGTCAATGGCATCAGCGCCCCGGAGATGAAGGTTACGGAACGGACGACCTTCCCGGAGAGCCTCGTTCTCTACGTCCTCAACACCGGCATCGCGCCCGACCCCGGCCAGGGCAACGGCCTCTTCCGCGTCTACCGCCTCGCCGGCAAGACCTACTCCGAGCGCGTCTTCCCGCCCCCCGGGTGGACGGCCCAGATCATGTCGGCGGCCGCGGCGCCAGACGGCTCCGACATCGTCGTCGCCACCTGCACCCGGGGCACCTGCCTCGGGCGCGGGGTCGACGCTGACTCCGAAGCCACCTACTACCGCTCCCGCGACGGCGGCATAACCTGGGCGGTCGACTTCAGGTTGGCCCGCGGCACCGGGGTCTACGGGGTGAGCCACGGGCGCATGCTGGTGGCGCAGGCAGAGCCGAACGCGACGGCGCGCTGGATGGTGGTGGAAGACGGGGGGCCGCGGGAACTGACGCCGCCGACGCTGAACCTGCGTTACACCCCGCTGCCGCCATACCTGGGCAGCGACGGCAAGGTATTCTGGCTGACCGACACCGCTGTCCTGGACGAAGACGGGAAGTTCCTCTTCGCGCTCCCAATCACAGGGGCGCTCTCCTTGACCGCGAACCCGGCCGGCTGGGTGCTGAGCTGGGCTTCGCGTGGCGAGGCCCCGAACATTACCTTCCTCGTCGGACCGCAGGGCGAGATGATGCGCGCGTTCTCCTCGCGAGGGATGGTGTTCCCCGGGGCCTTCGTGTCCGATATCGTGGGCGCGGGGACCGCCAACGCCGGCTCCTCCGCCGCCATCGGCTCCGGGCTCGCGGGCGCGCCCGGCCAGCGCCTTCCCGTCATCATCAACCTCGGAGTCGGCACCCTCGAGGTCCTGACCGACCCCTTCGTCGAAGCGCCGTTCCGGGGGCAATCGAACCGCGTGATCGCGGCCCGGTTCGAGGCCTTCGTCCGCGTGAACACCCCAGGTGACTGCCTCAACATCCGGGAGGGGCCGAGCGTTGAGGCGCCCATCCTCGCTTGCGTGCCGGACGGGGTCCTCCTGACGCCCGGCGGCGCTCCCTCCCCGCCCGGGTTCTTCTCGGTTCAGACGCCCGGCGGAACGTTCGGGTTCGCCTCCTCCGACTACCTCTTCCGCTGATTCCTGAACCCTAACCGGGCGGCGTCGTACCATGCGGTTCGTGACGGAGCAGCCTTCGAAGCCACGATCGCGCGCCAGCAAGCTGATGCCGGCGATCCTCCTTGCCGTGCTCGTGCTTACCGCGGCGCTTGTGGGCGTGGCCTACCTCACCGGCGGCGACGACGGCCAGCCCGGCGGCAACAGTGACGCGAAGCCCGTGACCATCGACGGGGTGACCTTCCTCCCCTGGAAGGTCGGCGACCCCGCGCGCTTCCCCGACAACCTCGCGGTGATCGTCGAGCAGGGCTGCTTCGAATGCGCGCCGCCCGGCAACCGGGTGCGGTGGATCGCCCGCGTCAGCCGCGACGCCCTCGGCACCATCCGCACCGAGACGCTCTTCGCCGCCCGTCCCTCGCAGGCGCTGACCTCCGGGGCCGCCATCCCCGAAGGCGCCTACATCCTTGAGGTCGCCGCCCGCGCCGATGCCAGCGAAATCGTCGTGACCGTCTGCGCCACCGGCGGCTGCAGCCAGGAGGATCAGCTGGTCCCGAACCCGGCGACGGTGCTCTACCGCTCGACCGACGGGGGCGCGACCTGGGCTGAGTACGGGCGGCCGGGAGGCGTCGCCAGCGCGGTCCTCGTGGCGAAGGATGGCGTTGTGCTCGCGACCTACGGCGGGAGCGGCGCCACCTACACCCTCTTCCCCGGCGGCCAGCCGCTTCCGCCCCCGAACGGCACGAAGGACGCCCGGATCCAGGTGACCCCCACGGGCGAAATCGCCTGGGTGGGGATCGATGCCTCGGGCACGCTCCGGCTGATGACCGCGACGACCGGCACGCCGCTCCCCGCGCTCCAGTCAAAGGCGACCCTCGTCCCACCCGTCTACTTCCTCGACGACAGCCACCTGGTCACGACCTCGGAGATCCAGAGTCAACGAAGCGCCGACGCTTGGCCGCGCTACAACGCCGTCTCGACGCTGGACGGCAAGGTCGACCGCGGCTTCACCGGCGCGCGGGTGGTGCCGATCGCGGCGATCTCGGTGGGTGTTGTGATCGGCGACATCACCCTGCCCCCGGAGAACCGGACGACCGTGCCTAACGCGAACCTGCCCGGCCTCATCGACTACAACACCGGGACGATCAGCCCGATCACGGTGCCGTTCGCGGGGCCGGGGGAGCACACACCCGCGCGGGTGATAGCGGCGATAAAGGGGCCGTTCGTCCGCGTGATCCGGCGGGACGCCTGCGCGGAGGTGCGGTCGGAGGCGCGCGCGGAATCGCCGCCAGGGTCGGTGATAGTGGCGTGCTACCCGGCGAACGTGCTCCTCAAGTGGGCGGCGGGCGGCGACACCCAGGGCTGGTACGCCGTGACCACGCTGGACGGGAAGCCCGGCTTCATCAGCATCGAACACGCGGAGAAGTAGCCGGGGGCCACTTAGCTCCCGGCGATGAGGCGGCGGAGGTTGGCCATTTCGATGGCAGCCTGGGCGGCTTCTTCGCCCTTGTGGCCGTCTTTGCCACCCACCCGGGCCATCGCCTGTTCCACCGAATCGACCGTGAGGACGCCGAAGATGACGGGGACACCGGTCGCCTGGGCGACCTGGCGAATACCCTCGGTGGCGCCGCCGGCGACGTATTCGAAGTGGGCGGTCTCGCCGCGGATGACCGCCCCGAGGCAGACGACCGCATCGAACCTGCCGCTTTCGGCAGCCCATTTCGCCGCGGTGGGCACTTCGAAGGCGCCAGGGACGCGGGCGACGGTGATGTCTTGTGGCTGGAGCCCACGCTCGCGGAGGCAGGAGACGGCGCCTTCGAGCAGCTTTTCGGTGACGAAGCCATTCCAGCGGGCAACGACCACGCAGACGCGGAGGCCGGCGCCATCGAGCGAACCTTCGAGTTCAGGCACGGCTATTCCCCTCCGCCAAGCGATTCGAGGCCGTCGAGGATGTGCCCCATCCGGCGCCGCTTCGTGTCCAGGTAGCGGATGTTGAAGGGGTTGGGCTCGGTCTCGATGGGGACTCGCTCCACGACTTCGAGCCCGTAGGCTTCGAGCCCCGCGCGCTTCGCGGGGTTGTTCGTGATCAGCCGCATCTTGCGCACGCCGAGATCGACGAGGATCTGCATGCCGATGCCGTAGTCGCGCCGGTCGGCCGGGAAGCCAAGGGCGATGTTGGCTTCGACGGTGTCCATGCCCTGGTCCTGGAGTTCGTACGCGCGGAGCTTGTTGTGGAGGCCGATGCCGCGCCCTTCCTGGCGCATGTAGAGGAAGACGCCGCCCTCTTCGCCGATCATCTTGAGGGCGCGATCCTTCTGTTCGCCGCAGTCGCAGCGCAGGGAATTGAAGACGTCGCCGGTGACGCACTGGTCGTGGACGCGGACGAGGACCGGCTGGTCGGGGTCGATTCGCCCTTTGACGATCGCGACGTGCTCGTCGGGACCGGTCTCGGCCTTGTAGGCGAGGATCATCATCTCCCCATAGGGCGTCGGGAGCTTCGTTTCGGCGACACGGCGGATGAGCCGTTCCGTGCGAAGGCGGTACTTGATCATGTCGGCGACGGTGACGATGCGGAGGCCGTGGCGGCGGGCGAACCGCTTCAGGTCGGGCATGCGTGCCATTTCGCCATCCATCTTCATGATTTCGCAGAGGACGCCGGCGGGGTAGAGGCCGGCCATCTTCGCGAGGTCGACGCTGGCTTCGGTCTGGCCGGCGCGGACGAGGACGCCGCCGTCGCGGGCGCGGAGGGGGAACATGTGGCCGGGCCGGACGACGTCTTCGGGCCCGGCGGTCGGGTCGATGAGCACCTGGACCGTGCGGGCGCGGTCGGCGGCGCTGATCCCGGTGGTCACGCCGGTGCGGGCTTCGACCGAGACCGTGAACGGTGTGCCGAATTGGGAGCTGTTGTCCTGGGCCATCATCGGGAGCTTGAGGGTGGCGACGCGCTCTTCGGTGATCGGGCAGCAGATGAGCCCGCGGCCGTACTTGGCCATAAAGTTGATGGCGTCCGGCGTGACGAACTGGGCGGCCATGACGAGGTCGCCTTCGTTTTCGCGGTCCTCGTCGTCGGTGATGATGACGAACTTGCCCCGGCGATACTCCTCGATCGCCTCGGGGACGGTCATCATGACGTTGTCGCGTTCGGCCATCAGTCTTCCTCCCGCCGTCCCGCGACGAACTGTTCGACGTAGCGGGCGATGATGTCGGTTTCCAGGTTGATGCGGTCGCCCGGCTTCCGGGTGTGCAGGTTGGTGTGTTCCTGGGTGTACTGGACGAGCGAGACCGAGAACGAAGTCTCGTCTTTGGCGACGATGGTGAGGCTGATGCCGTCGATGCAGACCGGGCCCTTGACCACCATGTAGCGAAGCAGTTCCGGGGGGGCGTTGAAGCGGGCGATGATCGCCTCGCCTTCGGGCGTCATCGAATGGAGGCTGCCGACGCCTTCGACGACGCCGCGGACGATGTGGCCGCTGAGACGGTCGGAGGGCCGGACGCTGCGTTCGAGGTTGACGAGGTCGCCGGCCTTGAGTTCGCCGAGGTTCGAACGCCGGTACGTCTCCGGCATGAGGTTTGCGAAGAACACGTCGCCGTCGATCTCGGCCACCGTGAGGTCCACCCCGTTGATGGCGATCGAGTCACCGAGGTGGGCGTCGGAAAGGACGTGGGGCGCGCGGATGTAGAGGAAGCCTTCGCCGGCGCGGGTGACCGTGCCGACCTCTTCGATGATGCCGGTGAACATCAGGCATGCCCCCGGACGAACCGGAGCAGAGTGCCTGGCTGGAAGTGGAGATGCACGCGCGGCCCCCTTCGGGAAATTCGGTGTTCGCGGGGGGCGAAGGGAGAGTGCGCGGATGCGCCGCGCGCCCGCCGGCAGATGCGGCAGGAGCGCGTACTGTCCTCTCCCATCCGGACTGTACCGTCGGCCCCGGAATCGCACCGGGTCAGTCCGCTTGCGCGGAGTCGCGGGCTTTCACCGCCGGTGGGGAATTGCACCCCGCCCCGAGAACATCAAGCGTATCGTTAGGCAGAGGCTAAGGGCTGTCAAGCCGGGGGGCCGGATCGCGTGAAGGAACCGCGACCGCGCAGCGCGAGTATGATGAATATGCGCGCACCGCGCTGGAGCTGTCGTTGGACGAGATCATATTCGTAGTCACCGAAGCGCCCGAGGGGGGCTTCACCGCCAGGGCTCTTGGCGCGGCCATCTTCACCGAGGCCGATGATCTACCGGCCCTTCGTGAACGCGTCCGCGACGCCGTACGCTGCCACTTCGAAGACGGCGAGGCGCCGCGCGTCGTCAGGCTCCATTTCGTGCACGATGACGTTATCGCCGTATGACCCGGCTGCCCCGGGAATCCGCCTACCCCCGCGCGATCAGCTTCACCAGCACGTCGTAGGTGGCATAGGCGTCGGCGAGCGCGCCGTGTTCGCCCATCCGGCCGATCCCCAGCCGGTCGGCGACGTGGCCGAGGTTGAAGCGGTCGACGTGGCTGTCGTTCAGGATCGTCCGGGCGATGGGCTGGACGTCCAGCGCGACCGTTGCGAAGGGCCAGGGTTGGCCCAACCGCCGGAATGATTCCACCAGGAAGGCCATGTCCTGGCTGATCCCCCAGCCCGTGATCACCGCGTCGCGGCCGAGGGCGGCGAACTTCTCGAAGGCGCGCTCCAGGTCCAGCGCGTCCTTCCACCCCTTGGGGGTGTAGCCGACCACCTTGAGGGCGCCGGGCACGGCGTTGCCGATGTGCCGGGGCTTGACGCGCGCACCCCACGCTTCCTGTTCGGGCAGGCCGGGGGCAAGCGAGGTGAGGACGCCCCCGACGTCGAGGACTTCGTGCAACTGGGCGTTCGAGCCGCTCATCTCGAGGTCGACGACAAAGAGGTGGCCCGCGGCGCGGAGATCGTCCGCGGGGGCCGGCTCGACTGTCAGCTTTCCGTCGGGCTCGAGGCGGCGAAGTCCGCGGGACAGGAGTTCGCGCAGGGCGTCCATGTCAGATTCGCCTCACTTCCCGGGACGTGATCAGGATAACGATTGTGAGCGCGGCTGCAGCCGCCATGAAAGCGCCGACGACATGGGGAGCGCCCCAGCGGTCGATCATCTGGCCCATGAGGAGGGCGGCGAAGGGCGTCAGCCCCCAGGTCATCGTCTGGAGCGACATGACGCGGCTGCGGTATTCGGGGTCTGCCTTGAGCTGCATGAGGGAGGCGTTGAAGGCGGAGTAGATGCTGTGGAAGATGCCGGCGACGGCGAGGACGGCGACACCGAGCCAGAGGTTGCGCGTCAGCGTGAAGGCCCCCACGGCAAGGCAGTAGAAGAGGCACGTCCACATCATCCCCGGCCCCATCCTGCCCTTCCCGGCGGTGAAAGCGACAATGGCGCCGCCAAGCAGGGAACCGAGCCCGACCGAGGCCGCGAGGTATCCGTAGCCTTTCTCGTCCGAGTTCAGCACGTCCCGGGCGAACACGGGGAGGAAGGTCACGTAGGGATAGACGAGGACGCTGGGCACGATTGCCATCAAGACAATCAGCAGCATGCGGCGGTCGCGGACGATGTAGGCAAGGCCGCCGCCGATGCTCTGGAACATGCCGCCGCCTTTGGTGATCTCGGGCGGGCTGGGCCGGAGCCGCCAGGTCAGGATCGCCGCCAGCACCAGGCAGGCCGCCTGCATCTGGAAGGCGCCCTGGGTGCCGGTCGCGCCGATGAGCGCACCACCAATCGCGGGGCCAATGACGCGCATCGCATTGCCGCCGAGGGCGTTGAGGGCGACCGCGTTGGTGAGGTCTTCGCCGCCGACACTGTCGTACACAAGCAACTGCCGAATAGGCCCGGCCAGCGCATCGACGATCCCGGCGGCGAGCGCGGTGGCGTAGACCATCCAGATCTCGATCGTGCCGGTCGCAGTGAGGACGGCGAGGAGGGCGGCAACGCAGGCGCTGAGGGACGTGTAGACGACCAGCTGGCGGCGGCGTTCGAGCTTGCCCGCGAGGTAGCCCCCGACGGGCGAAAGGAGGACGAGCGAAGCCCCGCGCAGAAGCGCCACCAACCCGAGGTCCGTGGCCGAGCCGCCGAGGTCGTGGAGGATGAGCCAGCCCTGGGCAATGGTCTGCACCCAGGAGCCGCCCTGGAGCGCCATGCTGCTCCCGAGCAACACGCGAAAATCGCGGTGGCGTAAGGCAGCGAGCGGCCGCCCGGAAGCGGTGAGGCCCCGCCCGGTGGACGCCGGGGTCGAAATCGTGCCAGCGGGCAACGCGTTCCCTGGACGCGGGAGCGTCCTTCTGACCGTACACAACGGCGGGCGTTGGAACCAGAATCGGGAAGGCCCAGGCGTTGCCGCGGCGTCACCGGCGGGGGCGCTACAATCGATCCCATGCCGAACCCATCCACCGAGGCCCAGGCGCTTTTCGCCGACCGTTACAACATCGACCCGGCCGTGATGTCGGGCGTCCTCTCCGTGGCCCTCAGCCGCGGCGGGGACTTCGCCGAACTCTTCTTCGAACACCGCACGAACGGCACGATCAACTGGGAAGACCAGCGCGTGAAGTCGGCGTCGCGGCACGTGGCCCAGGGCGTGGGCATCCGCGTTGTCAAGGGCGATGCGATTGGCTACGCCTACACCGAGTCGCTCGACTTGGAAGCGATGCGCCGGGCCGCCGGGACTGCGAGCCGGATCAGCAGCGGCCCAGCGCGGCCACAGCCGATCGACGCTACCCCTTCCGGTTCCGTGGCCGCCTACTACGACGCCGGGGACCCCCTTACTGCCCGGGCGCCGGCTGAGAAAGTGGCCCTGCTTGAACGCGCCGACCGCGCCGCGCGGGCCTATCACCCGAGCATCTCGCGGGTCGACGCCTCTGTGAGCGACGAACTCAAAGTCATCCTTGTCGCCCGAAGCGACGGCAAGGTCATCGGCGACATCCAACCGCTGATTCGCGTGAACGTCAGCGCGCTTTCGGAGCGCGACGGGTCGCGGCGGCTTGCCCGCACGGGTGGCGGCGGACGGCTTGGGATGGAGTACTTCGAGGCCGTCACCCCGGAGGAGACAGCCCGCGATGCCGCCCGCCAGGCGCTCCTCCAGCACGACGCCGTAGAGGCGCCGGCAGGCACACTGCCCGTCGTCCTCGCCGCGGGAGACTCGGGCATTCTCCTGCACGAAGCCATCGGCCACGGACTGGAAGCAGACTTCAACCGGAAGGGCACCAGCAACTATTCGGGGCGGATCGGCGAACTCGTCGCGAGCCCGCTGGTGACGGTTGTCGACGACGGGACAATCCCGAATTCCCGCGGTTCGATCAACATCGACGACGAGGGCAACGAGACCGGCCGTACCGTCCTCATCGAGAACGGGATCCTTCGCGGCTATCTCCAGGACCAGATGAGCGCCGGCCACTTCGGAGTGCGGCCCACCGGTTCGGGCCGCCGGGAGACGTTCAAGGACTACATCATGCCGCGCATGACCAACACGCTAATGCTGGCCGGCCAGGAGAGCCCGGAGGACATCATCCGCGGCGTCGAACGTGGCATCTACTGCATTTCGTTTTCCGGCGGCCAGGTCAACATCTCGAACGGCGACTTCGTCTTCTCGGTCACCGAAGCCTACATGATCGACAACGGCCGGCTGACGGCACCCATCCGCGACGTCAACCTCATCGGGAACGGGCCGGATGTGCTTTCGAAGGTGAGCCGCGTCGGCAGCGACTACCGCCTGTCGGATGGCCGCTGGACCTGCGGCAAAGACGGCCAGTCGGTGCCGGTGGGCGTCGGTCTGCCGACGGTCCTCATCTCCGGGATCACCGTGGGAGGGACCAGCGTTGGCTAAGGCGAACCTCGAACTCGCGCGCCACGTGGTCCAGCTTGCCCGCGCCGCGGGCGCCGAACAATGCGACGTGTTGCTTTCGGCGTTCACGGAATCGAGCGTGACTGTCCGCCTGGGCGAGGTGGAAAAGCTCATCGAAGCCGGCTCGCGCTCGCTGGGGCTGCGGGTGATCAACGGCGGACGGACGGCCGTCTCCTCCACCTCCGACCTCTCGGAACGGTCCCTCGAAGCGCTGGCGAAGGACACCGTCGAGCTGGCCCGGATCTCCGAAGCAGACGAATTCGCGGGACTGCCGGAACCTGAACTGCTGTCAAAGGCGACCGCCCAGGGCCTTCAGCTCTACGACGAGCGGATCGAGACGATGACGACCGATGAGAAGGTGAACGCAGCACGCGCCTGCGAGGCGGCGGCCCTCGGCTTCGATCCGCGCATCACCAACTCCGACGGAGGGATGTTCGTCACGCGATCGGGGGAAGTCGCGCTTGCCAACTCGTTCGGGTTCGCCTCCAGCTACCCCGGCACCAGCGCCTACATCGCCGTCGAAGTGATGGCCGACGACGCGGGGGGCAAGAAGCGCAACGCGGCCTGGTACAGCGCCGAACGCGCGCTCCATCGCCTGGCGGACCCGGCGGAAGTCGGCCGGATCGCGGCGCGGCGGGCTGTCGACCAACTGGGCGCGAAGAAGGTCGGGACGAGGCAGGTGCCGGTGGTCATGGAGCCGCGGATGACGATGCGGCTGATGGGCGACCTCGCCAGTTGCGTCAGCGGCAGCGCCCTCTACCGTGGCTCGACGTTCCTGGCCGGGCGCAGTGGGCAGGTGATCGCCTCGCCGCTGGTCACCATCGTCGATGACCCGTGCCTGCCCGGGCGGCCGGGTTCGCGGCCCTGGGACGGCGAGGGCGTGACCTCCGCGCGAACGCCACTGGTCACCAGCGGGGTCTTCGAAGCCTTTCTCTTCGATGTCTACACCGCCCGGCGGACGGGCAACCGGACCACCGGGAGCGCCGCCCGGGGTGTCGGCTCCGCGCCGGCGCCCGGGGCATCGAACCTGGTCTTCGAAGCGGGAGCAGCAGACCCGGAGGCGATCGTCGCAGACGTCGCGGACGGCCTCTACCTGACGGAGATGATTGGCTTCGGCTTCAACCCGACGACGGGCGACTTTTCGCGCGGTGCCGCCGGCTTCTGGATTGAGAACGGGCGCCTGGCGTTCCCGGTCACGGAAGTGAACATCTTAGGGACGATGGAGGGGATGCTCGGCGGGATCGACGCCGTTGGCGCCGACCTTACCTGGCTGGGGGGTTCGGCTGCTCCGACCATCCGCATCCGGGAAATGACGGTCTCAGGGCTGTAGTAGGCCCGGACCCAACGCGGCGCCCATCTCGTAGCGCTATCGAGCGCCGCGTTGCTCCCCTCTCCCGCGAAGCCGGGAGAGGGGTCGGGGGTGAGGGCCAGGACCCGCGGACCGGCCGCCGAGCTTCTCAACCGAGTACGAATCAGCGCCACCCGGTGAGGGTGCGGTCGGCGTTGGCGAGCACCCAGTAGGCCTGTCCGGGCTGGAGCAACGCCAGTGTGTTGAGCGTGGCGGGGAGTCCGCCGCCGTAGCGGAGCCATGATCCTGAGGTGGCATCGAATGCGTAGACCACGGTCGCGGGGTCGGCGCCGGCGAGGGCGGTGGCGGGCTGGGTCGCGGTCCCCGTCCAGAGCAGCAGGTTCGCACCGCGGCGGACGGCGACGCCTGCAGGGAACGACGCCACGGGCGCTTGGGAGGCGGGCTGGACGGTTGGCGTGGCGGTTGGCCGGGCCTGCGTGGGCGACGGCGGCGGCTGGGATGTGCGCGTTGCCGTGGGCGTCGCGGTGGCGGTGGCGGACGGAGTGGCCGCGGGCGGCACCGCGGTGGGCGTCAGCGTGGGAGCAGCGGGGGGAGCGGTGGGCGTCGATGTCGGGGCGACCGTGGTGGCGGTTGGCGTCGGCGAAGGCGCTGACTGCGCGCCGCTGGTGCTGTCGTTGGCAGCGCCAAAGGTGGTCGCCCAGTACCAACCGTAGTCGGCGTTGGCGTCGTAGAGGCGGGCAATGCCGACCTGGGTATAGAAGGAGCCGAGCATGTTCTGGTTGTGCCCGGAACTGGCCTTCCAGGCATCGAACACTTCTTGGGCCGTGTCCCAGTTCCAGCCCCCAGCGAGGTTTTCGCCAGCGCCTTCGGGGTAGCCGCAGTCCAGCCCCCGCTGATAGGGCGTGCGGCCAAGGGAGTCGGTGTGGGCGAAGTAGTGGTTGGGCGCCATGTCCTCGATGATCCAGGTGGCGCCGCGGTCCAAGTTCGTAGAAAGGGTGAGGCGACTGAGGCCGTTGGCGGCGCGGTAGTCGTTGAGGAGGGCGAAGAAGGCTGCCTCCTCCGCGTCGGTGCTGTAGTCGCCCACGGTGCAGTTGACCAGGGCGCGGGCACTGCCGCTGTTGCCGAGGAGTGCGCCGCCCGCAATAAGGAAGGCCGCTGCGAAAGCCAGGAGCCCCGCTCCAATTCCCCGTGATCGTCGTCGCGCCATGCCGTCTCCGCCGCCCGCCGTCTGGCGAGGTTCTCTCTCTTGGGCATCGGAGGAATCGCGGGCGTTTGAGGGGGATCCCGCGTGGACGGCGGGAGAAGAGGTGTGGAGGCGGGTGGATCTCTGGTGAAAGAAAGGGGGCGGCCGGGGAGCGGTGACGTGGCCGCGGCCGGGGGCAACTGGCGGGAAACGGTGCGTTTGTGCGGTGTTTGACAATTCTTACGGCGCTCTTATGCGGAGCTGCATTGAATCGTTCCCCTCCTGCCCCCTACTGTTCACGTACGAGACACCCGGCAGCGCCCGGAGTTTCAGCGACGTGGAGACCACCGACGGTGGGCGCCGCGCCCCCGGCAGCGAACGAGGCTAATGGTCATAGCCTCGGGAGCCGAGATTAGGGTTGCGGCACTCCTCTTGCCCTTGGGGAGGCCATTGGCACACGACCCTCCTGCAGAGGAGGGAAGGGTCCGGAGTGCGCCACCCGTGCGCACCTCGGGAAAGGCCGTCCGGGGCTCGCCAGCTCCGGCACGGCGATTGAAGGGCCGACCGGCCATCTTGCCGGGGGCACCACGGCGGAGGAAGTCCATGACCGTATCCCTGTCACGCCAATCGCGCGGGACTCGCACCTGGTTCGCACTGACCGCGATCGTCGCCCTCCTAACGGCGACGCTCCTGGCGGTTGGCGAAATCAGTAGTGCCAGCGCCCACCACCTCGCGACCACCGCGAAGGCGCCAACCTGCGAAGGCAAGACGTGGACCCTCCAGGTCAACGGCGTCGGCTTCTCCAGCTATCGCGAAGTGGTCTACAACGGCGTCACCAAGAATGGCGCCGGGATTGCGCCGCTCTATGAGCCGTGGGTCACCAAGAGCGACAGTGTGCCGTTCCTGGACCAGGCGGGGATCAGCGAAGTCGAATTCGCCGGAGCGGTCGAGCAGTACGGCGGCGCCTTCACGGACACCGCCGCCATCACCGACGTCGACGCCGCGGTGACAACGATCACCCACCAGGGCTCAGGCAGTTTCGCCAACTACGACCAGGACATGGTCATCAAGGTTGGCGACGAACTGATGAAGGTCACGGCCAGGAACGGCGAGAACCTCACGGTCATCCGTGGGTTCGCCGGGACGACCGCCGCCGCCCACGCCGCCTCAACCGCCACCCGTTGGGTTCGCGGCGCGATCGAGGATAGCGAAAGCCTGGAAGGCTTCTTCCCCTACCAGGAAGCAGAGTGCAATCCCTCGGAGACGGGCAAGATCGCCATCTTCAAGTTCATGTGTATCGACATAGGCCAGCAGGACACCTGCAACGGCCGCGACACGAGCCTCGATGGCTACAGCATCGACTTCCTTGTGCACCCCGGCGACGACAACAGTCAGGCCCCGGTGGAGACGATCACCGTCACGCTGAGCGAAAACCACCTCGGAGAGGGGAACACCGGAAACGGCAGCCAGGGCCGCTCCGAGGGCGGGCTGCTCCCGGTCGGGACGTACACAGTCTGCGAAATCCCTATCGCTTACAAAGAGGGCAAAGACGACGTGCCGCTTTCGGTGACCCCGCGCCCCGAAGCGAGCAACGGCGGATCGACCGGCGGCACCAACCAGACCCAGTACGGGACCGACTGCATTACGGTGGAGATGACGCCGGGGACGGCTGAACTCAAGTTCCTGGATCAGCAGGAGGATATCCCGCCGCCGGAAGTTTCGAAGATCGCGGCGACGCCGCCATTCCTCGATGGGTTCGCCCGCTGGCACATCATCATCGACAACACCGAGCACGACTTCGAGCAGGTCGTCTTTGTCAACGACCCGGGAACCTACCTGGAGACGACCAACGGGGCGGAGTGCTCGGTCGAAAACCCTGACATCCAGCTTTTCTGCATCGTTCCTCCCAACAGCATCATCACGATCACGGTCTACAAGGTCGTGATCCAGACGTGCGAAGGCTACGAGATCACGAACACCGTCGAAGTCTTCCGTGATGGCGAACCCATCCTCGGGAGCCCGGCATCGGCGACGATGTTCATCCCCGGCGACCTCAGCCTCTGTGACGTTCCCCAGCTGGCCAAGACGGCCGGGAACTACAACATCGCCACGGACACGGCGACCTGGACCATCACCATCTCCAACACCGGTGCGAACACCATCGCCCGGGACGTGAGTGTGCTGGACCCCGGGGTCACGCTCGTCTCGGTGGATCCGGCAAGCCCGGCCTGTTCCGGCAACATCGCCACCACGGGGATCTCCTGTTACGTCCCTGCGAACGGGACGCGCACCCTCACCGTCTCCAAGGTGGTCGGGCAGCAGTGCCAGGCCGACCGCGTCAAGAACAGCGCAACGGCCTGGCTCAGCGGGACAGACCAACCGCTCATCGGCAGCCCTACTGACGACGTCTGGGTCTCGATCCCGGCGGACACGTCGCTTTGCGATCTGCCGCGGCTTTCCAAGAGCGCCGACAGCCCGAGCTGGGCCGACGGCCTCGCGCGCTGGAACATCGTGGTTAGCAACACCGGCCCGGACAGCATCGCTCGTTCGGTCACGATTACGGACACGGGCATGAGCCTCGTTTCGACGAACGGCGCAAGCTGCCCCTCCGGCAGCATCGGTACAGGGATCACCTGCACCGTCCCCGCGAACGGCTCGATCACCCTGACCGTGACCAAGGCCGTGGGGCAGCAGTGCCTCCCCGGCACGGCGACGAACTCGGCTTCGGCGAAGCTCGCCGACACGGCTACCCCGCTCCAGGGGAGCCCGACCGACGCGATCGTGATCGACGTCCCGGCCGACACCACCAAGTGCGACGTCCCGTCGCTTTCGAAGACGGCGACGACGCCCGGCTATGCCGCCGGCAAGGCAACCTGGAACGTGGTCATCGCCAACAACAGCAGCGCGAACGTGATCGAACGCAGCGTCACCATCACCGACAGCGGTGCGCCGCTCGAATCCACGAACGGCGCCTCCTGCACGGGGACGAATCTCAACACCGGGGTCACCTGCACGGTGCCCGCCGGCGGCGTGGTCACGCTCACGGTCTCAAAGACCATCGGCCAGGAATGCTTGCCCGGTGAAGCCACGAACAGCGCCTCCGCGGTCCTCGCGGGCACTGCGACGGCCCTCAACGGCAGCCCTACTGCCGCCGTGAAAATCATCATCCCCGCCGACACCAGCAAGTGCGACCTCCCGTCGCTTTCGAAGACGGCGACCACGCCCGGCTATGCCGGCGGGAAGGCCACCTGGAACGTGGTCATCGCCAACAACAGCAGCGCGAACGTGATCGAACGCAGCGTCACCATCACCGACAGCGGTGCGCCGCTCGAATCCACGAACGGCGCCTCCTGCACGGGGACGAATCTCAACACCGGGGTCACCTGCACGGTGCCCGCCGGCGGCGTGGTCACGCTCACGGTCTCCAAGTCCATCGCCCAGGGATGCTTCCCGGGTGAGGCCACGAACAACGCCTCGGCGGTGCTCGCCGGCACCTCCACGCCGCTGACCGGCAGCCCGACAGCGACAATCAAGATCGTGGTCCCGGCTGACCAGGCGCTCTGCGACCTGCCGGGCATCTTCAAGGCGGCGACGAACCCGGGCTACGCCGGCGGCTTCGCTTCCTGGAACATCACCATCAACAACGCCAGCGCCAACGCCATCAACCGGAGCGTCCTCATCGTGGACGCCGGAGCCGACCTCGTTTCGACGAACGGCGCGGTTTGCGATGGCGCCAACATCAGCCTGGGGATCACCTGCGAAGTACCGGCCGGTTCGATGATCACCATCACCGTGCGCAAAGCCGTCACCCTCCAGTGCCTCCCCGGCACCGCCGAGAACTCTGCGACCGCGTTCCTCGCGAACACGACTACGCCGATCAACGGCAGCCCGACGGCCCCCGTGGCCATCGAAACCCCCGCGGACGAGTCGCTCTGCAGCGTCCCGAGCATCAGCAAGACCGCTTCCAACCCGGCCTACGATGGCGCCCGCGCCCGCTGGGACATCATCATCAACAACACCGCGCCCACGCCCATTGACCGCAGCGTCACCATCACCGACGCCAACGTCACCCTGGTTTCGACCAACGGCGCCACCTGCAGCGGCGACCTCGCCACCGGCCTGACCTGTTCCGTGCCGAAGGCGACATCCATCACCCTCAGCGTGGCCCGCAACATCGCCCAGACGTGCGAACCTCAGCAGGTGAGCAACACCGCCTCGGCAGTGCTTGCCGGCACCAGCACCGCTCTCGTCAACAGCCCCGCCAGCGCCGAACTCACGGTCCCCGCCGACACGAGTCTCTGCGTGGGCCGGATCATCATTACCAAGATCGACCAGGTCGCGGTGAACAACCCTGAACGTGCCGCCGACGGCGACTGGGACTTCACGGTCACCGGCCCGAACGGCTACGCGGTCTCCATCGTCTCCAGCCCGGGGACGCGCTCGGTCACGATCGAGAACGTGCCGCTGGGCACCGGCTACGGCGCCTTCGAAGTCGAAGCCAACGCCGGCGTCTGCCCGGTCCCGAACAACGCGCCGACCTATCGCACCACCCAGTCGCCCACCGGGACGCAGGACCTGGTGACGGTTGGGCAGACGATCGAATGGACGTTCGTGAACCAGGACTGCGAGAGCACGCTTTCCTTCGGCAACCTGATCATCAACAAGTACGGCGACCTGAACGGCAACCACCAGCTGGACGCGGGCGAAACCCCGATTGCCGGCTGGAAGGTGACCGTGACCGGGCCGCAGTTCCCCGGTGGACAGGAGTTCACCACGAACGCCTCCGGCCAGATCGTCCTCGCGGGTATCGCCCTCGGCACCTACACGGTCGTCGAAGAGACTCGCGCGGGCTACACCGCCATCGGCGTCGTCACCGACGACAACAGCCCCGTCTTCAGCGTGGCCACGCAGACCAGCGTGACCGTCGCAGCCAGCGACACGGACACGGTTTCGTTCTACAACCAGCCGCGGGGCCGGATCGTCGTCACCAAGCAGACGCTCCGCAACGGCCAGAACGAGCCTTCGCAGGACGGCGATTGGACCATCCGCGTCACCTCCGCGAAGTGCGGCGTGGACCAGACGAAGAAGACGTCGCAGGGCAACCCCCTCGGTACCGTCAGCTTCGACGACCTGCCGGCCTGCGATGATTACGTCGTCAGCGAAGACACCAACAGCAAGCCGAATGCGAACCCGCAGTTCAGCGTGGTTGGGGTCTCCAGCTACAGCGGCGTGAAAGTCACGGCCAACGGGACGACGACGCTTGCGTTCGTGAACGGGCGCAACGACGACACGCCGACGCCAACCAGCACGCCGACGAAGACGCCGACGGCAACGCCAACCAGCACCGCCACGCCCACGCCGATCGACGAGATCCGTGGCACGGCGACGCCTGGGGCGACGCCGGCGCCTCCGAGCTCGGGCACGGGCATGAAGCCGAACGTGATCCTCACCTTTGGGGTGGCGATCATCCTCTTCAGCCTGATCACGGCCAGCGGCTTCGCTGCCGCCCGGTCACTCAACCGCAAGCCGCGCGACTAACCCGCGCGTCTCGCCCCAGCAACCAGGAAAGGCCACGGCGGTGAAGCCGTGGCCTTTCTCTTGTCCGCAACCACCGCAACGGCCGTGACGAGCATTTCCGGAGAAGTTCGCGACCGTTCAGGCCCGCCCCCGAGTCCGTCGCTCCCCTCTCCCGCGAAGTCGGGAGAGGGGCTGGGGGTGAGGGCCCAGGGCTGCGGATCAGCCGCCGAGTTTCTCAGCTGAATACTACCGCCCCGTGAACGTGGGTTCGCGCTTTTCCACGAAAGCGCGGGCGGCGTTCCGGTGATCTTCGGTGCGGCCGCTGGCGAGCATGTTCTCGGCCTCCTTCGTCAGCGCGTCACCGAAGGTCGCGGTGGCGCCGTAGGCGAAGTTCTCTTTCATCCGGCCGTAGGCGAGGGTCGGGCCAGCCGCAAGCCGCCGGGCGAGGGCCATGGTTTCGTCCATCAACGCATCGGCGGCGACGACGCGGCTGACGAGCCCCAGTCCCCGCGCCTGCTCGGCGGTCAGGATGTCCGCGAGGAAGTAGAGTTCCTTGGCCTTCGCGGGGCCGACCAGCCGCTGGAGCAGCCAGGTGCCGCCGAAGTCGCCGCTGAAGCCGACGCGGGCGAAGGCGGTGCCGAACTTCGCGTTTTCGCTGGCGATGCGGATGTCGGCGGCGAGGGCGATGCTGAGGCCGGCGCCGACCGCGTGTCCGTTGACGGCCGCAATCGTCGGCTTCGGCATCTCGTAGAGGAGCCGGGAGATCTCTTCCTGGTCGCGAAGATGGTCAAGACCTGAGCCAGAGGCGGGGCCGGAGCCGGCTTCGCGCGGGGCATCGTTGCGGCCAGCCATGCCCTTGACGTCGCCGCCGGCGCAGAACGCCCGCCCGGCCCCGGTGATGACCCCGCATCGGGCAGCGGGGTCCGCCGCGGCCTTTTCGCCCAGGTCGGCCAGCGGGGGGAGGAACTCGTCGGTCATGGAGTTGAGGGACTCGGGGCGGTTGAGGGTGATGACAGCGACGGCGTCCCGGACGTCGTAGAGGACGACTTCAGACATGAGGTGCACTCCTATGATTCGGTGGGGCGGATTGTAGCGGGTTCGGCCGGGGCGCGCGGTCCAGCAGGCCCGCCCCAACCATCCGAACCGCGACCGGAAGGGAGCGCGCGATGTGTCGGCCCGGACGCGCGGTCCAGCAGGCTGGCCCACCCCTCACAGAACCGCGACCGGAAGGGAGCGGCCACCGCCCCGCGCCAGCCTCGCCCCTCGTCGCCTGGCCACTCACCGAACCGCGACCCTCAGGCAGCGCCATCCCTCCTCCCTTCTCCCTCCTCCCTTCTCCCTCCCCGGCCCCCTCGCAGCACCTCCGGTTCGCGGATGAACAGCGAGCCCCCGGCGGCGGCCACGAGGAGGATGACGCCGATGACAACGTAGACGGCGTCGATTCCGAGGAGGCCGCTGGTGAACCCCCCGGCAAGCGGGCCGACGAGCAGCGCCATCGACTGCATGCTCGCCGCCAGCCCGAAGGCGCTTCCCTGCTTGCCTTCGGGGGTACTCGCCGCGATCAGCGCGTTCGTGCCCGGCACCATCGCCCCCTGGAACAGCCCCACCGCGCCGAGGAGGAGCATGAAGCTCGTGAAGCTGCCCGCGAACGCGACCGTCATGTAGAGGCCGCCCGAAAGCGCGGCGGCCCCGGCAACGCACTTGCGGTAGCCGATCCGCGCGCCGAGCGGCGCCACCACCAGGGCCGCGATCGTGCTCGTCAGGCCGATGACGCCGAAGACCACGCCCGTCGCCGCCTCCTCTTTCAGGTCCCAGCGGCGGCCGAAGAGGTGCAGGTCGACCCGGTCCAGCTCCTTGCCGGCGCCGTCGGTGGTGACGTCGGAGAAGTTGTCGATGCTGATCGGCATGACCGGGCGCACGTAGGTCGTGCTCAACCAGAGCGCGAACAGGAGGCTGAGCATCAGGACGATCTGGCGCTCCGCCACGACGGCCTTGAGGTTCGCGACGAGGCCCCCGCCCCTGTCCCTGGCTTCCTCTTCCGCGACGGGGGCGCCCTTCGGTTCGCGCACGAAGATGTAGGCGAGGACCGCGGCGATGCCGTAGAGGGCGGCGCAGAAGAAGAAGGATTGGCGGATGCCCAGGTTCGCCGCAACGATCCCGCCGATGAACGGGCCGAGCATGTTCGCGGTGAACACGCCCGTCTGCAGCATCCCGAGGGCGTAGCCGACGCGCTCCCGCGGCGTGGTGGCGGCAACGAGGGCGGCGGCTGCGCCCATTGTCCCCGCGAAGGCGCCCATCATGAACCGCAGCAACACCAGTTGCCAGACCGCCTGGACCACGCCCATGACGCCGATGAGGACGCCCGCCCCGATCAGTGCCCGGAGGAACATCGGTTTGCGGCCGTAGCGGTCGGCGAGGGCGCCCCAGAAGGGGGCGGTGAGGGTCAGCGAAAGCCCGGTCGCGCTCCCCGTGAGGCCGGTCAGGTAGGCGATCTGGGACTTGTCCTCGACGCCGAGGTCCTTGATGTAGAAGGGGATGAAGGGAAAGACGAAGTTCGCGCCGAGGAGCCCGACAAAGACACCGATCCAGATGAAGGCCAGGTTCCGCTTCCACCCGGCATAGGGGACCGCGGCAGGGACGGCCGCGGCCGTCGTCATGGGCGAACGGCCGGGCGCCGCCGGGTTGGGTGAGCGGGTTGAGGTGCAGGCATCGCGGGCCGCTCGATTGTCGCATCGGGAGCAGGAATGAGGAATGAGGAATGAGACTGGGGAGTCCGGACCTCCGGACTCGGCACTCGGGACTCGCCCCTGCCACCGCCCTCACCGAACCGCGCGCGTAAGCAAGCGTTTGCCGTCTCTCCCACCACCAACGTCGCGGCGGGGGGCACGGGCTCACGGCGTGGCGGGCTGGGGGGGCGGTTGGGGCGGGGGGTTGTCGTGTTCGGCCGCTTCCTCCAGAAGGTCGTCAACGTCCCCGAGGAGGCCCTGGAGCATAGACCAGTAGGTGGTGGGGTCGTGGTCCTGGCGTTCGGTGGCGTAGAGGGTGGAGGGAAGGCGGTCGAAGTTGCGGGTGGCGATGGAGCAGGCGCGGAGGATGATGGCGGAACGGGCGATGGAGATGCGGCCGGAGAGCTGAAGGCGGACGAGGGCATCGAGGACTGCCTGGATGCTGGCGCGATCGCGGAGGCTGAGGGCTGTTTCGCCGAGCCATTCGGAGGGGTAGCGGCGGGCGGCCACGGAGGCGGTGGCGGCCCTGGCGGATGCCTCGCGAGTGGGGGCGCCCTCTTCGTGGTTGATACAGCGGTTGGTGCCACGGCGGGGGGCGAAGCCGCAGGGGCTGCCGCGGCGGGTGGTGGCGCTACAGGCGGTCATGTATGAGTCTCGGAAGTTTTTTCACATGGGGAGCGCATGGAAGCGCATGGGAGCGCACGTGTGCGTGGGGAGGACTGAGGGGCGTGGATGTGGCGGCCATGGTGGCATGGTCGCGGGCGGCGGCGGGGACGTGGAAGGGCGGGGTGGCGCTACGGGGGAGGGGTTGGGGATCGGCCGATGCGCGTGCTTATGCCAGGCCCGGACAGAGCCCCTCGGCTTGAAGCACGCACTCCCCACAGCGGGGGTGTCGGTACGTGCAGACGTCGCGGCCGTGCGTGACGAGCCCGACGTGGAGAGCGTAGCGGTGCTCAGGGGGTATCACGACGTGAATCGCGTCGTGGGCTTTTGGCCAAGATGTGTCAGCGGGCAGGATCCCGATCCGGCGGGTCACGCGGAGGACGTGCGCGTCGACGGGCAGGACTTCACGCCCAAGCGAATACATCATGACGCAGCGGGCCACCTTCTTGCCCACCCGAGGGAGGGAAAGCAGATAGGCCTCTGCGTCCTCATCAGCCATCTCATGCAGAGAATCCAGGCTCACCCGCCCGAAATCGTCGCTGAGCTTTCGGGCGATAGCCATTATCTGAGGAGCCTTCTGATTCACGAGACCGCATATCTCGATGACTTCGCGGAGGTTAGCCTCCGCCCCGCGGCGAAGGAGCCCGTCCCATGTCGGGAAGCACTCCTTCAAACGGTCAAAGGTCGTGATCGGCCCGTGCTGGGTCATCGTCGTAAGGATGATGAAGACCAGTTCATCGAGAGGGTCGGCCTGGTTCCCAAGGGGCAAGCCCCCGTACTGGGCAGGATCCTCCCCCAAGCAACGGGCGACTTGCGCTGCCCGATCCCAGTTAGCGCCGCTCTCCATAAGCGATCCTGAGCACAGATTGGATGTCATCGACGAGGCCGCGCTCGCGGAGCATCCTGTCCAGGTCTTGTCCCAGCCGCTCCACGCACGCCCTCCTAGCGTCCCGCAACCGTTTGCCGGCAGAATCGAAGTCGCCCAGCAGTTCCACGACGCTGGGTCGCCCGGTTAGCCACACCCAAAAGCTCGAACCCACGACATACCTGTACGAGAAGCCATCCAAGTCACGGTTCACCGCTCGGCGTGGATCATGACGGTATGTTTCGATTCGGTCGGCTGAAGGACCCCGAAGCACGCCTATCATTGCGCGGACAGACTGGCGACGGGCCGGCTGAAACGCCCCGTGGTACTCAACCCTATCCTTCAGGGAACGTAGGGTTTGGGGACTGGACGAAGAGTTGAGCGTGTTGGTTTGAGCCTTGATTTCCACCACCCACAAGCTCCCGTCCCGCTCAGCCATCACGTCGCCGGCATCGATTGCCGAGGGCCACGCGAGATCCTTAATGATTTGCTGCCATGTCGTCCCCATGTTTGTCTCCTCCGAAGAGGACTCCAGAGCCGCAAAAGCCTGGTTGAGGAACTCCTGAGCCGTTTGAACGCCTCGAACGGCGTACATGAGCACATCCTTGGCGAGGATCTGCTTGAGCGTGACGCGCTGGTAGAAGGAAATTCTCCGCACCGCGTAGTCATCCAATGCGCGGGCGACGAGTTCCCGATCTCGCTCTGCGCGATCTCCGGGATTCACGTCAGAGCCGTCTCAAAGAGTCTCGCCTGACCCCCAGCCGCCCCGCTGCCTGCGACGGATAGGAGGCCAGCGCCAATCGCCTTCCCTAGCCCCACCGGCACTGCGTTCCCAATCTGCTTGTACTTCTGGGCGGTACCGCCGGCGAAGAAGTAGTCGCTGGGAAACTGCTGAATCGCTGCGTACTCTTGGACGCTCAGCGGCCTCGTCTCCTCAGGGTGGCACAGCGAAGTGCTCTTCTGGATTGGGCTGGTCGGCAGTGTCGGACTCGGCTTGTCCCAGCTGAGGCGCCGGAAGAACCCCACCCGGCCTCCCTCTGCATCCCAGGCGCCGCCCATGGCTTCTTCCGCACAGACACCCGCCTCAGGGTGGTCGCGAAAGTAACGCCAGTTCATCCCGGCGGGCACCTTGCTCAAGAGCCACTCGCGATCTGGGGTGTACCGCAAGAATTCAGGCGCGCCCCCGTTTATGCCCTGGATGGCGGCGCGAAGGGTCTTCCACTCGCCACGGTGGGTGGGGATGACCACCTGCGACAGGTTGGCAGTAAGGAACTCGCGGTCACGGCTGCCCAGGATGAGCACGCGCAGGCGATTCTGCGGCACCCCGTAGTCCGCCGTGTCTACTAGTCCGAAGGTGAGCTGGTAGCCGAGAGCACCCTCCAGCACGTCGCGGATCACCCGGAACGCCGACCCCTGTTCCTCTTCCGGTTCGAGGGGGGGAGAGCCCGGCCCTCGCTCGGAGAGTGGCCGGTGCTTGATCGCAGCGGAAAGGATCCCCCGAACGTTCTCCATCACGAAGAACCTCGGCTGCGCAGCGGCCACCACATTTGCGAAATACCGGAACAGTCCCCCCCGCGGATCCCCTAGAGACCCGCGGCGGCCCGCGGTGCTGAAGCTCTGGCAGGGTGGGCCGCCGGCGACCACGAACGCCTCTCCCGGGAGAAGGTGCGCCGCAGAGAGAATCTCCTCTGGCGAGTAGGCGGTAATGTCGGACAGGATGGGGAAGTCGTTGGTCTTGTAGTACTTCCCGCGATCCCTGTTCTCCGCCAGGGTCGCACGCGCCCACTTGTCAACTTCCACTGCGACGCGTGTGTTGAGGTTCGCCTGCTCGAGTCCGAGATCCAGCCCGCCGGCTCCGGAGAAGAGAGAAATCAGAGGCAGTTCTTGGGAAAGATACATAATACCGCACGTATGTTCTAGCGCTCGCCCCATTCTAGTCACCTGTCCAGACGCGTGTCTACAGGCGCCGCGGGGAACTCGCGCAGCAGGTCGTCCCCGCCACCCCCCACCCTCACCCTCCCCGGATCTTCGCGATCTGCCCCAGGTGGTCCTCCCCGTGCCAGACCGCCTCTTCGAGCATCGCCCCGAGGGTGACCTGCGCGCCGCTCGGGTGCAGGCCGGTGCGGGCCCAGGCGGCGGCGTCACACTGCTGGAGGATCTCGCCGGAAGAGAAGCGGGCCTGCTGGAAGAGCGAGAGCGCAGTTTCGGGGCTGCGCCAGAGGTAGTGGAGCTTCCGCTTCCAGGTCTCGGCGTCGTGGCGTGGGAGCACGGGCGCGTCTTCGCAGAGGACCATGCGGAAGCGGAGGGCGTTCACGAGTTCGCCGTCGGCGAGATGGATGACGACGTCGCGGATCGACCAGTCCTCGCCCGGAAGGCGATGGTTGAGGCCTCCGGCGCCAAGCCCGCTGACGGCTTCGTTCAGGAGCGTCGGCTGGGCCGTGAACCGGGCGAAGGCTTCCTGCAGGTGCGCGGGGATGCGTGACACACCGGCATTGTGGGCTCGCCGCGCACATGCCGCCACTGGGCGGGGGTTTGCTACACTGTGAAGTACATGCCAACCGGACAGAAAGACTACTACGACGTGCTCGGGGTGCCCCGGGACGCCTCGGCGCAGGACCTGAAGAAGGCTTATCGCAAGCTCGCGATGGAGTTCCACCCGGACCGGAACCCATCCGATGACGCGCACGAGACGTTCAAGGCAGTAAACCGCGCCTACGAAGTGCTCTCCGACCAGGAGAAGCGCTCGCTCTACGACCGTTTCGGCCACGCCGGGGTTGATGGCGCCGGCGGGGCCGGTCCCCAGGGATTCGACGGCTTCCAGACCTTCGACGGCTTCGGCGACATCTTCGACGCCTTCTTCGGCGGTGGGCAGCGGGGACGCCGCGGCCGCCGTGGCCCCGCCCGCGGCTCCGACCTTCGCTACAACCTCCGCCTGACCTTCGAAGAGGCCGTCTTCGGCGCCGACAAGGAGATCGAATACAACCGGATGGAGCGCTGCGACCGCTGCACCGGGAAGGGCGCGGAACCGGGGACCGACCTCCAGACGTGCCCCGAATGCAACGGCGCCGGTGAGATCCGGCGGGCGCAACAGAGCATCTTCGGCCAGTTTGTGAACGTCGCCGCCTGTGGGCGCTGCCAGGGCGAGGGGCGAATCGTCACCAACCCCTGCAGCCAGTGCCGGGGGAGCGGGCGCGAACGGAAGCCCCGCCGGATCCAGGTCAAGGTGCCCGCCGGCGTGGACGATGGCACGCAGATCCGCCTGACGGGCGAAGGCGAGGCGGGCGCGCGCGGTGGCGAAGCGGGCGTCCTCTACGTCGTCCTCCAGGTCGCCGCCCACGAACGCTTCGAGCGCGTCGACGACCACATCGTCCTTGAGCTGCCGGTGAACATCGCCCAGGGCGCGCTCGGCGCCGACGTGACCGTCCCCACTCTCGACGGCGAGATGCAGTTCGAAATCCCCGCCGGGACGCAGAGCGGCGAAGACTTCATCCTCCGCGGCAAGGGCGTCCCCCACCTTCGCGGCGGCGGCCGGGGCGACATGGTCATCCGCGTCACCGTCGTCACCCCCGAGGACCTGAGCGACGAACAGCGGGCGTTGCTGGAGCAGCTGGCGGCGATGATGGGCACCCCCGTCCTCCCGAAGAAGGGCAAGGGCTTCTTCGAACGCATCCGCGACGCCGTCGCCGGATGAACGGGCCCACCCATCCCAACAGAACCCCGACCGTAAGGGAGGGCACGCTGCTGCTCCCGCCGGCACCGCCCCGGGGACCGACGTCAAACAGTACCCCGACCGCAAGGGAGGGCCTGCGGCTGCTCCGGCCCACGAGTTACCGGGAACCCGCCCAATCCCAAATCGAAAATCCCAAATCGAAAATCCCATGACCCTCTGGTTCGAGATCACCGCCAAGACCCCGCCCGCCGACGTCGAGGCCGTCAGCGACCTGATGCGCGCCGTCTCCCCCGGCGGCATCACCGTCGATGAGCCCGTCGACATCCTCGGCCCCGAACAGGGCTTTCGCGTCCGCCGCGGCGAGCCCGTGCTCGTCCGCGCCTACCTCCCGAGCAGCGAACTCGGCGCCGTCCTCACCGACGACCTCTGCCGGGCGATGCAGGCGTTCCCCTCGGTCGAGCTGATCGCGCGGCCGTTCTACGAAGAGGACTGGGCCGTAAGCTGGCGTGAATTCTTCGGCGTTGTGGACACAGGCGGCCGGGTCGTCATCGTCCCGACCTGGATGGAACACGAAACCAGCCCCGGCCAGCTCCCCATACGGCTCGACCCCGGGCAGGCCTTCGGCACCGGCCACCACGAGACCACGCGGCTCTGCCTTTCGGCGCTGGAGGACCTGGTGACACCGGGAGTGGGGATGCTGGACGTGGGCACGGGGTCCGGCGTCCTGGCCATCGCCGCCTTGAAGCTGGGCGCGGCGAGGGTGGAGGCGATCGACATCGACCCCATCGCCGCCGAGATCGCCCGCGCCAACTGCGACCAGAACGGCGTCGGCGCCGAGGCGCACGTGAGCGCGGGGACGCTGACCCCGGAGCGCGCCGGGCGCTACCGGCTCGTGGTCGCGAACATCAGCACGGACGCGAACATCGGGCTGGCGCGGGCCTTCGGCAGCGTGGTGACGCCCGGGGGGATGCTCGTCCTCAGCGGCATCCTCGCGGTGGATTCGCGGCGAGTGGCCGCGGCGATGGCGGCCGAGGGCTTCAGGCTGACGGCGATGCGCCACGAACGCGACTGGTGCCTGCTCGAGCTTCAGCGGGCCTAAGAGATTGCGCGGAAGCGCCCGCACCCTTCAACTTCGAACCGAACCCACGACAGGCGGAACAACCATGGACGCTCCTTCGCGGCCGGCCCCGGCCACTTCCTTCAAGGCTGCAGGCTCCGGGCGGAAGGTCAGCCTCAACACCATCGGCGTGCCCGCCGTGGTTTGCTGCGTGACCCAGGGCTCTGCGGACGAAGCGCGCTCGCTCGCCATGAAAGTGCGCGAACGCTACCCGCTCGCTTCGGAGGTGGTGACGATGAGCCTCGTTGACCTTCGCAGCGTTCCCCGGCTGCTCCGTAAGGTGGCGGAGAACGCGATGGGGGGCCGCTACAACGAGAGGGCCAAAGACGTGCCAGCGGGGAAGGACCCCGCCGACTACGTCTTCATCCTGCCCGACTGGGACGGCAAGACGATCAAGGCGCTCGGGTTCGACGACGTGACGGCGGCGATGGGCGTTGCCGTGATCGACGCCGGGGGCATGGTGATCGGCACCCGCCAGGGCGAAGGCGTCGCGGACGCGGTCCTCAGCCTGCTGGAAGGCGCGCCGGCCTGAGCCGCTACTTCCGGTTGTAGCGGCTCGCCGCTGCCTCGACGCCATCCGTCATGATCGTTTCGATGGCGTCGGCGGCGAGGGACGCAGCTTCGTCGAGCAGGCGCTTGTCTTCGCCGAACGGATTACTCAATACCCAGTCCGCGACGACGTCTGGGTCCCAGGAGGGTTCGCCGCCGGCGAGGGGCCGGCCGATGCCGATGCGGACGCGGACGAAGTCGAGTCCCACGGCGGCGCCGATGCTCTTGAGGCCGTTGTGCCCCCCGTGGCCGCCGCCCGCGCGGATCCGCAGCGCGCCAGGCGCCATGTCCAGCTCGTCGTAGACGACGATGGTGTGGGCGATGTCGCAGCCGGTCCACTGGAGCGCCTGGGCGACGGCCTTGCCGCTGACGTTGACGAAGGTCTTGGGTTTGACCAGCGCGACCTTGTGCCCGGCGAGCGCGCCGACGCCGATGGCCATGAGGCTGCCCGTGGTCTTCGGCTGCGTCCCTGCACGCTTCGCGAGTTCATTGACCACCCAGAAACCGACGTTATGGCGGTTGCGGGCATAGGCCTCCCCGGGGTTGCCGAGGCCCACCACGAGCCAGTCCGCCGCGAAACGGGGGCCTCCGCCGAAGATCTTCTTGAACGCCATCGCGGTATTCACTCTCGCACGCGGCGGAGTTAGCGGTTAGCCCCGCCGCCGAGCCCCTGGCGTAGACTGTGCCCCAACCCACCCGGAGGTACTGCCATGGCTGCCACTGTCCGCGAAGCGATCCGCGAACTGCTCGAATCAACCCTCCAGACGATGGAGGCCCTCCTCGACGCTTCGGACGGGGAACTGCCGATGCCGTCGTCGCACGTCTGCGCCCAGGGCAGGGACGCCTGGACGCTGGTCACGAACGACATCGACCACGAGAAGATCCACGCCGGGCAGGTGGCGGAAGCGCGCTACGAATCGAAGCGGCCGCCGTCGCCCATGGAGCGGCTCGTGGGGGAATGGCTGGAGGAGCGCGCCCGCTTCCTTGCCTCGCTCATCGGGCTCAGCGATGAGGAGTTCAACAGCGAGACGGCCCCCGGCGGATGGACGTACCGGGCGGTGGCGAAGCACATCCTCTTGCTCGAAGAGGACTCACTCAAAACCATTGCCGCCGACCGGGAGTCGCGGGGCGGGTAGACGCCATGTTCTTCTTCGACTGGCTGGTCGAGCTGCTCTTCGGAACCCTCTACGGCGGGCTGGTAATGGCTGTCGCACTGCTTGCCGCGATCCCGTATGGTCTCTGGCAGGGCTGCAAGCGGCTCTGGAATCGCCGGCCGGGAGGTCCCCGTGGCAACGCCTGAACAGGTCACCGAACTCACGCAGAAAATGGCCGAAGAACGCGCCGGGCTCATCGCCGCGGCACGGTCGCTTTCGCCCGCCGATGCCCTCCGCGTGCCAAAGGACGCCGAGGGCGAAGAACAGTGGACCGCGCTCGAACAGCTTGCCCACCTCTGGGAGATGGAACGCAGCTACGATTCCTGGGTGCGGACCGCGCTGCGGGAAGACAACCCCGACCTTCGCACCGTCACAGTGGAGCCGGTCGCCATCCCGATTGAATCGGCCAACGGGCACGCGATCGAGGAGATGCTCCGGGCGCTGGAGCTGGAGCGGGCCTACACGCTCGGCCTGATCGACGGGATCCCGCTCGACGGCTTCGACCGTGTGGCGACGAGCCCGGTCTTCGGCACGCTGACCGTGCTCCAGTGGCTGCGTTCGTTCTACCGCCACGACCGCCAGCACGGCGCCCAGATCGCGGGGCGGCAGAGCGACTACAAGCCAAGCTTCAAGGGGGCTGAGCCGAACCAGCGAAAGACGCGCATCGAAGCGGTGGAGCGGCGGCGTGCGGGGGGATGACGAGCCTCATGGGGCGGACGGGTCGATGACCTGCAAGTCCGGGTAATAGGTGCGATGGACTCCCCGGTCGCGGGTGAGCAGGGCGTCGGCGTGCGTGAGCGCGTGGGCGCCGATGAGGAAGTCGCCAATGATCCGCGACCGCTGACCGCCGGCCACCCGGTATTCGCGCCAGGCACGGCCAGCCGCCTGCGCTGCCTCTGGGCTCATGGGCATGAACTCAAGGGGCATCTGGCGGAGCGCCGCCGCAAGTCTGGCGGCGTCGCCTACACCAGCGAAAACTTCCGCCCACACCACATCACAGGCGACGACCCTGCCCGACGAGAGCGCCCGGTCGAGCGCTGTTCGAGAGGCTGGCCCGAAGCGTGCGTCGCCGCGCACCACATCCACCAGGACCGAGGTGTCCACGGCGATAGTCACGGGATGTCGACCGGCCCCCGCACGGCCTCGATGAACTCGTCGGTCGTCTCACAGCTCGGAAAGAGGCCGTACAGTTCGTCGAGAGGATCGCGCTTGCGGACGCACCGCCCCACCAGCGCGCCATCCGCGATGTCGAACTCCAGCACTTGCCCCGGCCGGAGTCCCAGCCGATCGCGCAGCGCCTTCGGGATCGTGACCTGACCCTTCTCGGACAGGATAGCTTTCATACCAGGATAGTAGGAATTCCTACCCATGTTGTAAACCTCGCCTTCCGTGGCCTCCAGCCGGGCTCCCCCCGGCCGTGGCGCCCCTCGTGCCCGGCAAGTATCCTCGATGGGCCAACGCGAACTACTGGAGGTTCCACATGACCACCCGGCACTCGGACTGCGGGTCCATCGCATCCGCTGGCTGGTCAATCTCCCCTTCGGCGTTGGTCACGCGCCGTACCGGCCAGGGGATGAGGCGCGCGAAGCGCCAGGCCCGGGGATAGCCCAACGCTGCGACTCCTCCTCGCCGCTGTCCTGCTGGGACTCCTGGCCGCGGCTTGTGAGCCCACGGCGGGCGACCCTGCTGCCCAATCGGCCACGCCCGGGACCACCGCCCGGGCGACAGCGACTGCCACGGCTACTCCCGGCCCGCTGCCCGGGGTCACGCTCCCGCCTTGCACCTGGGCGAAGGTGACGCGCGTCGTCGATGGCGACACGGTGGACGTCGACCTCGGCGGCGCCACCCGGCGGGTCCGCTACATCGGCATGGACACCCCGGAGGTGTACGGCGGCGTGGAGCCGTTCGGGCGTGAGGCGAGCGCCTTCAACACCGTCATCGTCATGGGGAAGCACGTTTGCCTGGAAAAGGACGTGAGCGAAGTGGATCGCTACCAGCGGCTCTTGCGCTACATCTGGCTGCCCGACGGCCGGATGGTGAACGAAGAACTGCTCCTCGCAGGCCTGGCAACCGTCTCCACCTACCCGCCGGACGTCAAGTACACGCAGGGCCGGTTCCTCGCGGCGCAGAAGAAGGCCCGGGACGAACAGCGGGGGATATGGGCGCCCTGACCTGCCCCGCCCGGGCCCCGGCCTATCGGCCCCGCGGGCGGGGGCCAACCGGTCGTGGTTTGAGCGACTGCGGTCGGATACGGTGAGATGCATCCCATGGCCCCTGGAGAACCCACATGACGACCACGCAACTCGAACAGCGCGCCTATGGCCTTCGCCGGAGACTGGACCTTCCGTTCGACCAGGCCATGCACCTCACTCGCGAGGCGCTCAAGGAGCAGGGCTTCGGGGTCCTGACCGAGATCGACGTGCAGGCGACGCTCAAGGCGAAGCTGGGCGTGGAGATGGAGGCCTACACGATCCTCGGGGCCTGCAACCCGGCGCTCGCGCACCGGGCGATCAATGCCCAGCCTGAGGTCGGCCTCCTGCTGCCGTGCAACGTGGTCGTCCGCGAAGGCGAAGGCGGCACGATCGTCGAGGCGATGGACCCTGAGGCCGCGATGAGCCTGGTCCAGGACCCGGCCGTGAATGAGGTCGCGAGGGAAGCGAAGGCGCGGCTTTCGAAAGCGCTGAACTCCCTGACCGAAAGCTGAGTGGGCTTGCCCGGGGGCGGCATCGGGTGTACGAATCGCGACGCACATCCCCCGGAGGTTCGCCCATGCCCACCCTCGAACGCCCTACCGTCACCGTTTCCTTTCGCGATGAGGGGCAGGGCGATCCGCCGCTCGTCTTCCTCCACGGCTGGTGCGACGACTCGGGGAGCTGGGCCGCGACCCTCTCCGAATTCAGCCACGGTCACCGCTGCATCGCGCCTGACATGCGCGGCCACGGGCAATCGGGCCAGCCGCGCGACCATTCCTACTGGCCGGAGTCGCTTTCGAACGACGTCGTCGCGATCTGCCAGGCGGCCGGCGTCGAGCGGCCCGTCCTCGTCGGCCACAGCTTCGGCGGCTTCCTCGCCGCGACCGTCGCCCAGCGCTTCCCCGGGTTCGCGCGCGCCATCGTGGTCGAAGATCAGCCCCTCGACCTGCGGGGATTCACAGGCCAGATGCGGGCGGTGGAGGCGGTCATCCGGTCGCCGGAACACCACATGGCGTTCCGCGACCAGCTTTTCGAGTCGATGATCACGAACGCCCTCGGGCCAGCCGGCCGGGACCTCATCTCGCGGTCCAAGCTGGCGACGCCGGTGGAAGTAGGGCAGGCGCTCTGGGCGCCGCTGTTCGACCTGACAGACGCGGAAATCGCGGCGAGAAGCGACGCCCTCATCGACGCGCTGGCGAAGCAACCGTCACTGGTGATCGACGGCCAGCCGCAGCCCGAATACCACGCCGCCGTCGCCCGGCGCGCCCCCTCCGCGCGGACGATGGTGATCCCTTCCGGCCACTGGATCCACCTCGAACACCCTGCCGAGTTCCGGACGGCCCTGCGGGAGTTCCTCGCGTCCCTGTAGGGCGCCGCGCCCGTCTCTCGTGCCTCGGCGCTCGGCCCACTACTATGCAGGCATGCGATACCGGCGCGTTGTCGCGAAGTTCGGGACAAGCCTGCTGACGGCTGGGTCCGACCGGCTGGACCTGGAGGCGATGTCGCGCCTCGTCGGCCAGGTGGTGCGGCTGCGGGCGCAGGGCTGCGAAGTGGTGGTCGTCTCATCCGGGGCGCAGGCAGCGGGCCGGCACAGGCTCCGGAACCGGCTTCGCGAGGGGCAGATCCCCAGCCGCCAGGCCTATGCCAGCGTCGGCCAGAGCCACCTGATGCAGAGCTGGGACGAACTCTTCGACTGGCACGACACCGTCGTCGCCCAGGTGCTGCTCACCCGGCGCGACCTCAGCGACCGACTTGGCTATCTGAACGCGCGGAACACCCTGCGCGACCTCCTCGAAAGCGGCACCGTCCCCATCGTCAACGAAAACGACGCGGTGGCGCTGGACCAGGTGCTGGCGACGCGGATCGGGGAGAACGACAGTCTCTCTGCTTATGTCGCGAACCTGATCGACGCCGACCTCCTGATCATCCTCACGGATGTCGAAGGGCTCTATGACTCCGACCCGCACACGAACCCGGAGGCGACGCTCATTCGGCGGGTGGAACGGATCGACCCGGCGATCGAGGCCGCGGCTGCCGGCGCCCGCGGTCCGGGCACGGGCGGGATGGTGACGAAGCTGACCGCTGCCCGCGTCGCCACCCAGGGCGGCGTCGATGTTGTTGTCGCGAACGGGCGGACCGCCGATGCGCTGGTGGCCATCGCCGGCGGCGAAGAGCGGGGGACGTTCTTCCCGGCGGCGGCGGGGAAGCTGGAAGGGCGCAAGCGCTGGATCCTCGGGAGCATCAGCCGGGCGGGGCACATCATCGTGGACGTCGGCGCGACCGCGGCCCTGCGCGAGCGCGGACGCAGCCTGCTCCCGGCCGGCGTCGCCGCGGTCGAAGGTGCGTTTGACCGGGGCGAGACGGTGGAAGTGCGCGACGCTTCGGGCCAGCGTGTGGCGGCGGGTATGACGAACTACAGCAGCGGTGAACTGGAGCGCATCCGCGGCCTCCGGAGCGACCGCATCGCCGAGACCCTGGGCTATGCCTACGGCGAAGAAGTCATCCACCGCGACAACCTCGTTCTCCTGTAGTCCGGTAGCCGCGGGTAGGGATTCTGACCGTGGCCGCATCGCCTGGCACGGCTGTGGAGACGAGCGGGCAGCCTTCGCGTAAGCTTGCGCGCATCATCACCATCATCGGGGAGGCCAGTTCATGGCAGGCAGGCTCGAAGGCAAAACAGCAATCATTACCGGCGCGGGCCGCGGCATCGGCCGCGAAGTCGCGCTCCTCTTCGCCAGGGAAGGCGCGAAGGTAGTCGTCAACGACCTCGGCGTGTCGGTCGCCGGCGAAGGCCCGGATGCGTCCCCCGCCCAGCAGGTGGTCGACGAGATCAAGGCGGCCGGCGGCGAGGCCATCACCAACTACGCGGATGTCGCCGACATGGACCAGGCGGAAGACCTGATTCGCCAGGCCCTGAACGAATGGGGCCACATGGACATCCTCGTCAACGTGGCCGGCATCCTCCGCGATCGCATGGTCTTCAATATGACCGAGGACGAGTGGGACGCGGTCGTGCGGGTGCACATGAAGGGCACCTTCGCGACGACGCGCTTCGCCTCCATCCACTGGCGGACGGCGCGGCAGGGCGGGCGGCTGATCAACTTCACCTCAGGTTCGGGGCTCTTTGGCGCGCCCGGCCAGCCGAACTACGCCGCCGCGAAGATGGGCATCTGGGGCTTCACGCTCAGTTGCGCGCGGGCGCTCGGCCGCTACGGCGTCACCGCAAACAGCATCGGCCCCGGCGCCGCCACGAGGATGACCGCGACCGTCCCCACGGAGCGCCGCCGGGCGGGCTTCCCGGCCGACGTCGACCCGGAGCGCTCGCCGGCGAACATCGCGCCGCCCCTGGTGTACCTGGCGAGCGACGAAGGAAGCTGGGTCAGCGGGCGCTGCTTCGGGGTCAGCGGCTACCGGGTGACGCTCTACAGCAACATCGACTCCCAGATCGTGCTCCAGGGCAACCAGCCGTGGACGACGGACGCAATGTTCGAGCGGTTCAAGTCGACCTTCGGCGGCGCGATTAAGCCGATCGAGAACTAAGCCGTGGGGTGCCGGTGGGGGCGGGCCGCGCCGGCGATGAAGGCCGCGAGGCCGGCGAACGCTGCGGCCATCGCCACGAGGAAGGCGACCGGGTAGCCTGCCCGTTCGACCACGACGCCCAGGGCGAACGAACCCATGCTGAGGCCGAGGTCGTTGCCGAGGGTGAACGTGCTCATAGCACGGCCCCGTTCGGCGGGGTTTGAGCGGTCGACCATGAAGGCCATCATGGCGGGCTGGAAGGCGCCCGCCCCGGCGCCGTAGATCGCGGCCGCGAGGTAGATCATCGCCGGGCCCGTGGCCAGCGACAGCGTCACCATGCTCACCGCCAGGGCGCCAATCCCGGGAATGATGACGGCGGCACGGCTGCGCTTGTCGATCTGCCGGCCGAGCCCGAGCCGCATGAGGATGACGAAGAGGGCGTACACGGCGAAGACGCCCCCGGGATTCGCGATGCCATGGTCGCGGGCGAAAAGGGGCATGAAGGTGACCATCGCGGCGAAGACGAATGATGTGGCGAAGTTGACGAGGGCCGGGAAGAGCGCCGCGCGGGCGAACAGCTGACGGGGGTCGAGGCCACGGGCCGGGCCCTGCGCGGTCACGCGAGTCTCCGGAAGCCGCGCGGCCAGGAGGGCAGTCAGGAGCGCGGCAACGGTGGCGATGAGGAAGAGGCTGGTGAAGTGGAGGTCGCCGGTGCGGGCGCCGCTGAGCCATGTGGCGCGAGACGTCATCGCCGAATCGAAGCCGTCGAGGATGCCGGCGTGGATGATCCAGCCGCCCAGCGCGGGGCCGGCGGCGAAGGCGAGGCTGTTCGCGAGGCCGTAGTAGCTCATGACTTCGCCCCGGCGGGCCGCGGGAGCAACGTCGGCGATGTAAGTCCCGGCGGAGGTTACGAAAAGCGCGAGCGAGACGCCGGTGAGCAGCCGGAGGGGCATAACGCCGGCGGGCGTGCGGACGAGGTGGTAGAGAGCGGCGTTGACGGCGAACGTGAGGAGTCCGGCCACCATCACCGGCTTCCGGCCGATGCGGTCGACGGCGAGGCCGACGAAAGGGCGCGAAAAGAGGGCGGTGAGGCTGGAGATGCCGATGAGCAGGCCGATCTCGCCTTCGGCGCCGCCCAGTTCTTCGATGAAGAACGGAAGGGTGGGGAAGAAGAAGAGGTAGGTGGTGAAGAAGATGAAGTTGACGAGGGTGACGGCGACGACCGCCCGAGTCAGAACGGGGGGCCGGGGTTCAACGTCTAAGGCAGCATTCAAGATTTGTCCTTGCGGCCGGATTGTGGCGGGCTGGGGAGGGACTGTCCACCGGGAGCGGCGGGCCCGGGCGCCGCACGTCTTCCGCAGCGTTACGGGCAGGGCGGGGCGGATGGCGACGCTGTAACGCATTCGCTACCCGCTGGACTCTTCCCAAGCACCCGTGCCAACCCGACAGTGGAAGTTGGGAGGGAGCCGCCCCCCACCAGGAGATGTCCTCGTGTTCGGTAGCTATCGGAGATTGGTTTGCTGGGGAAAGAGGGCGCCCGAGAGCGATAAGGGCCAGGCCCTTCCGTTCTTCGCGCTGCTGCTCGTGGTCGCCATCGGTGCGGTCGCGCTGAGCGTGGACGTCGGCAACCTCGTCCACGAACGCCGGCAGACCCAGAACGCCGCCGACGCTGCCGCGCTGGCGGCCGTCGCCGTCATCAAGGAAGGTGGCACTCGGACCGCGGCCATCGCGGAAGCGACGGAGTTCGCCGCTGCCAACGGCTACGGGTCCGGGGTCACGATCAACAACCCTCCCCTGACGGGCGCGGCGACCGGCAACGCTAACGCCTACGAGGTGATCGTCCAGAAGTCGGTCCCGAAGTACTTCCTTGGGGTCGTCTACAAAGGCAACTGGTCGACCACGTCACGGGCGGTGGCGAGGGTGATCACCACATCGACGGGGTTCGGAGTCGTGACGCTGAACCCGACGCGGTGCGAATCGCTCCACATGAACAGCAATGCGCTGCTGCAGGTGACGGGCGGCGGGATCTACGTCAATTCGACCTGCAACACGGCCATGGTGATGGAGAGCAATGCCACCGCGACGGCCAGCAAGATCAGCATCGTCGGCGGGTTCAACGGCAAGGGGAACTATCACGCGACCCCGGCGCCGGTCACGAACCAGCCCGCGATCGTTGACCCGTTCGTGTCAATTCCTGTGCCAGTGGTCACCGGCCCAAACCGAAACGTCGGCTGTGAGTTCACGCACGGCACGGTGAACTTCCTTCCCGGGATCTACAACTGCAAGCTCGTGTTCAATTCGAACACGGTGGCCATCTTCGCCCCCGGAAACTACACGTTCGTGGGCGGGATGCAGCTCGACAGCAACGTCACCCTGACCTTCGGCCGCGGGATCTACGTGATGAAGGGCGGCGGCTTCCAGATGAATTCGAACGCCGTGGTCAACGGCCCCGACGGCGTTCTCATCTACAACACCTGCGCCACGACCTGCGGCGCCTCGGGCACCTTCCAGCTGAACAGCAACGCCCGCCTCAACATCAAGCCCTACGGCGCCCCCTACGCCAACATCTCGGTCTTCCAGGACCGGGGTTCGAACACCCCGCTGCAATTCAACTCCAATGCGACGACGCTCGCCGGGGCAATCTATTCGAAGATTGCGGACATCCAGTACAACAGCAACGCCGAAGTGCCGCTCCAGTTCGTGGCGAACACGGTCCAGATGAACAGCAACGCCCGGATCGTCGTGAACGTCGCGGGGATGTCGACCATCGACACCACGGCCGTGGCGCTGACCGAGTAGCCGGGGCGATTAGCCGCCGCGGGAGACCCGTTCGATGGTGCCCCCGCCGAGGACTTCGTCGCCGTCGTAGAAGGCAATCGTTTGGCCCGGGGTCAGCGCCCGTTGATGGCGCTCGAAGCGCACGGTGGCAGTCCCTGCATCCAGGCTCACCAGGACTGCGTCGGCCGGTTCGGCCCGGTAGCGGGCTTTCGCCTGGAGCTCGAAGCCTGCCGCAGGGGGCGTGCCACGGACCCAGCGGACCTCCCCTGCTTCGACGGTGTCCGCGAAGAGCGCTTCCTCCGGACCGATCGTGACAACGTTGGCCGCCGGGTCGATCGCGGTGACGTAGCGCGGCTCCCCGAGGGCAACGCCGAGGCCCTTGCGCTGGCCGACGGTGAAGGCGGCGATGCCACGGTGTTCCCCGATCGCGGCGCCGTTCTCGTCGCGAAGTTCGCCGGGCGCGGCCGCGGTGCGGGCTTCGACAAAGGCACGGTAGTCGTTCCCGGGGACGAAGCAGATCTCGTAACTGTCGGGCTTGGCGGCCACGTCCATCCCGAGGCGGGCGGCGTGGGCGCGGACTTCGTCCTTCGCGAATTCGCCGACCGGCAGGAGAAGGCGGGCGAGCTGTTCCTGCTGAAGCATGTAGAGGACGTATGACTGGTCCTTGGCGGGGTCCTTCGCGCGCAGGAGACGGCGGGTGCCGGCGGGCCCATCGGCGACGCGCGCGTAGTGCCCCGTGGCGATGTGGTCGGCTTCGAAGACCGGCAGGCGGTCGAAGAGGGCGCGGTACTTGATGTGTTCGTTGCAACGGACGCAGGGGTTGGGGGTTCGCCCGGCGGCATAGTCGGCGACGAACTGGTCGACCACGCGCTCACGAAATTCGTCCTCGAAGTTGACGATGTAGTGGCGGATGCCGAGCCGCTGGGCTACGCCGCGGGCGTCGTCCACGTCTTCAACGCTGCAGCACTGCTGGCGGCCGCTGAGTTCGCCCGAGCGCGGTTCAGACCAGAGCCGCATCGTCACGCCGACGACGTCGTAGCCCTGCTCGAGGAGCAGCGCCGCCGCGACGGAGCTATCCACGCCACCGGACATGCCGACGACAACACGGGGCCGCTTCATTGCTGTGGTAAGATCCTTTCGACCCGCAAGCTTGCGGGGTGGAGCGCTCTCTCTGGATTCCGAATCCCTGGCCCAACGCGCCGTCGACATCCTCTCGGACCGGCAGGCACTGGACATCACCCTGCTCGACATTTCGAAGACGGCGACGTTCACCGACTATTTCGTGATCGCGACGGCACAGTCGCCTCTCCAGTTTAGCGCCCTCGCCGACCACCTGGAAAAAGGTCTTGAGCCGGAAGGGATGACCCTGCGCCACCGCGAAGGCTCGTCCGACAACGGCTGGATGCTGCTCGACTTCGGCGACCTGATCGTCCACATCTTTTCGCCGGAGAAGCGCGACTATTACCGGCTCGAAGAACTCTGGGGCCGGACGACACCGATCGTGCGCTTCACGGGGTAGGCGGCCCACTGGCAGCACCCGCCCCCCCGGCCCGTAGTCTCTTGGTCACCACTGGCGCATCCTAGGGTCATGCTCGTCGTCCAGAAGTATGGCGGCACCTCCGTCGCCACCGCGGAGCTGATCAAGAACGTCGCCGACCGCATCATCCGCCGCATCAAGGCGGGCGACCAGGTCATCGCCGTTGTCTCGGCGATGGGGCACAGCACGGACGACCTCCTCCAGATGGCCGCGTCGGTCTCCGACAACCCTGACCCGCGTGAGCTCGACATGCTCCTCTCGACGGGCGAGCAGGTGGCGGTCGCCCTCCTCGCGATGGCGCTCCGGGCAAAAGGGCAGGAAGCCGTCGGGCTCACGGGGCAGCAGGCGGGCATCATCGCGCGCGGGCGTCACTACGCGGGGCGCATCGTCCGCGTTGAAGCAGCCCGCGTGAAGGCAGAACTGGCGGCCGGGCGCATCCCGGTCGTCGCCGGCTACTGGGGCGTCACGGAAGAGGACGAGATCATGACCCTTGGGCGCGGCGCCAGCGACACCACCGCCGTCGCCCTCGCCGTCGCCCTCAATGCCGACCGTTACGAAAACTGCAAGGACGTCACCGGCGTCTACACCGCCGATCCCCGCATCTGCCCGGCGGCCCGGCAGCTCAAGGACCTCTCCTTCGAAGAGATGCTCGAGCTGGCGACCCAGGGTTCGCAGGTGATGCACAACCGGGCGGTCGAGTTGGCTTCGGTCTACAACCTCCCAATCCTGGTGACGTCGAGCATGGTTGACGCCCCCGGCACCCTCATCCACGGAGAATCGCAATTGGAAGAGCGCAACAGGGTGCGCGGGATCGCGCACGATACCGATGTCGCCAAGATCACGGTGCGGCAGGTGCCGGACCGGCCGGGCATCGCGACCAACATCTTCGAGCCGCTGGCCGAGGCCGGGATCAGCGTGGACACCATCGTCCAGAACGCAAGCGCCGGGAAGCTAACGGACCTGACGTTCACGCTTTCGCGGAAGGACCTTCGCAAGGCTGAGGAGTTGATGCCGGCGATTTGCGAGACCGTGGGCGCCGACGGCTTCGTGTCCGACGGGAACCTGGGCAAGGTGAGCATCGTTGGGGTGGGGATCCAGACGGCTCACGGCTACGCGGCGCGGATGTTCCGTGCCCTGTTCGACGCGGGGATCAACATCGAGCTGATCTCGACGAGCGAGATTCGGCTGACCTGCATCATCGACGCCAGCCGTGTCCCGGAGGCCGTCCGGGCGCTCCACGCAGCGTTCGAACTGGAGAAGGCTGACTAACGCCGGCCCCCGCTACCAGATGGTCTCGACTGCCGGATAGGCGCGGATCTCGCGGTCGGACGTAACAAGCGGGACGCCCCACTCGATCGCCGTCGCAACGATAAGCGCGTCGTGTGGGTCCCGGTGGAACCCCGGACCGAGCCTTGTGGAGCGCACCGCGACCGACGGCGTGATTGGGATCAGCGTCGTTCCCGGGCGCGCAGTCGCCTGCCTCAGCCAGTCGAGGACGTCGATATGGAATCGCAACCGGCCTTTGTGGACCAGCATCGCGACCTCCCAGCAGGTGATTGCCGAGACGCCGACGGTGTCATTATTGAGCGCATTCGCCGCCGCCGGGGTGAGCCGTGCGTCGCCCCCCATCCACCAGACCCATGCCTGGGTATCGACCAGCTTCAATTGGCGGCCTCCCATTCCACGCCCAGGGGCTCGTCGAGGTCGCCCTCCTGGTAGACGACTGTCCCGACGAGGCTGGCCCACTCTTCCTTCCGGGCAGGGACAATCCTGGCCACGGGCTTGCCGCGCTTCGTCACGATGATCTCTTCGCCAGACGCCTGCACTTCATCGAGCAGGGCGAGGCAATGGGTCTTGAACTGACCGGCCGGGATCGAACGGGTATTCGTCATGGTCACATATTATGGTCGCGGACGAGCCGTGTACAACCCGCTCGGACCTAACGGCCTCTCACGCCCCGCCGCGGCAAGAGTATTAGAATCACACCCGCATGGACCCGGACATCGTCATCCGCGACGCCACGGCCGCCGACGGCCCCCTCTGCGCCGAGATCGAGCGGCGCTCCCCATTGGTGATTGGCGGCCGCTCACTGACCATCGATCGCGGCGACGACTATTTCGCCGCTGCCCGGCTGATGGAGGACCCCACGGTGCTCATCGCGGAGGTGGATGGCGTTCCCGCCGGGGTTCTGTGCGGGGCGCTCCATGCCGTCCCCATCGGTGGGACGCCGCGCCGCATGCTCTACGTCCACCATGCCCGCATCCTCCCCGCCTTCCAGGGACGCGGCGTGGGCATGTTGCTGGCGCGCACCCTCACGACGATGTACGAAGGCCGGGTCGATTCCCAGTACTGGTATATCGCCCCGGAGAACGCGACCTCCCAGTCCTTCACCCGCCGCGCCCCGAACCGCTGGAGCGTCCGCCCCGCGATGATCGGCATCGACACCGCCGCGCACTCCGGGCCGCCGGCCGGCCGTCCCGCGAGCGTGGCCGACGCCGCCACCATCGCCCGGCTTATCAACCTGGCCCACGAAGGCGAGGAGATGTTCGTCCCCTACACCGCGGAATCCCTGGCGCGTCGCGTCGGACGGGCACCGGATCAGTACGGCTGGGAACGGCTATGGATCACCCCCCATGCGGTCGTGGGCGCATGGCCCGAGGGTGAACTGATTTCCGTATGGACCTCCGTGAGCGGCGCGCCGGCGCAAGAGTCACGCGGCGCGTCGGTGCTGGACTTTGGCTACGAGCCCGGTCACGAAGCCGAGCTCACGGCGCTCCTCCGCGCCTGGTGCGGATGGCTGGCGCCCAAGGGTCTCGCCGATCTCTCGGTCTTCAGCTCGCCCGGGACCCGCCACTGGGGGCTGCTCAGTTCCCTGGGAGAAGCCACCGAATTCGACTTCTGGACCCCGTCCCTGCCGGAGCCGCCCGGCGTTGAGCACCACGGGCTCTACGTGGACCGGGTGTATTTCTAGACGAGCAGCGCCATGCGGCACTCAGGCACCACCACCGGTGTCTGATCGGAGGTATCATGTCTGACATGACAGCGAACGGCAGCGTTTCTTACATCCGCGTCGGCAAACGTGCCCAGATGGTTATCCCGGCGCGGCTGCGCCACGAGATGGGGATCGGCGAGGGCGACACCCTCCGCGCGACCCTCGACGACTGCGGAAGGCTGGTGCTCGAACCCGTCCCCAGCGACCCGATCGAACGCTTCCGCCAGGCCTGGAAAGGGGTGTTCGAGGGCGTTGACGCGGACGCCTACATCCGGGAGCTACGCGACGAGTGGGAGCGATGAATCCGCCCCTTCCGCAGCCCCCGCCGCCGGATCCGATCGAACGCTTCCGCCAGGCCGGCCGCAAGTTCTTTGCTGGCGTGGATGTCGATGCCTACATCCGGGAACTGCGCGACGAGCGGGAGCGGTGACGCCCGACGAACTCCCCGAGGTGCTGGGACTGGACACCAACTGCCTCATTTATCTACTGGAGGGTCAATCGCCCCGCCGGCAGGCCTTGATGGAGCGCGTCATGAGCCCCCGGAGACGGTCGATCGTCTCGACGCTCGCGGTCGCGGAGTTGCTCGTGGCCCGGTTCCGCCTGACCGCGGAGCACGCCGCCGAGGCCCGCGCAGCCATCGAAGGCCTGCCCGGCATCGACATCGTCGCGGTCGGCCTCGAAGTTGCGAGCCGCGCCGCCGCCATCCGCGCGGCGACAGGCCTGAAGCTCCCCGATGCGGTGCACCTGGCTACGGCGCTCGAACTCGGCGCCGCCGGGTTCCTGACCAACGACGCCGCGCTTGCCCGCGTCACCGCCGTCATACCGGTCTTCCGAGTCGACGACCTCCTCTGACTACCCCCGTGGCAACCCCAGCCCGCGCGTGGCGATGATGCCCCGCTGGATTTCGCTCGTCCCCGCCGCAATCGTCCCCGAGACCGAGCCCAGGTAGCCCGTCGCCAGGTCCACGATCTCGTGCTTCGTGCCGTTGCGGAGTTCGCCGTGCATCCCGAGCAGATGCATCCCGGTGAGCGCGATCCGCTGCCCCATCTCGCTCCCGAACAGCTTGCTCGCGCTGGCTTCGTGGTTCGGCACCATGCCCTTCGCCTGCATCGTCGCCACGCGGTAGGCGAGGAACGTTCCGACGTTCACGTCGACGACGCGGTCCGCAAGCTCCATCCGCACGGAAGGACGCTTGGCGACGAGGTCGCGGCGCTCCTTCGCCAGCCGGGTGAGTCGCTCGACGCCGCGGCGGCCGCCGGCGAAAGCCTGGATGCCGCTGCGTTCGAAGTCGAGCGCCACTGCCATGTGGTACCAGCCACGGTTCACTTCGCCCACGACCTGCTTTGCGGGGACGCGCACGTCTTCGAAGAAGACTTCGTTGAAGCTGTGGTGGTCGGCGATGTTCACCAGCGGCCGGACCGTGACGCCCGGGGACTTCATGTCGACCATGAACATGGTGATGCCCTTGTGCTTCGGGGCGTCCGGGTCGGTGCGGGCGGCCAGCCATCCCCAGTCGGCGAGGTGGGCGCCGGAGGTCCAGATCTTCTGGCCATTGATGACGTAGTCGTCGCCATCGCGGACGGCGCGGGACTGGAGGGCGGCGAGGTCGCTGCCGGCGCTGGGTTCGGAATAAAGAGTGCACCACCAGTCGTCCGCGGCTGTGATGCGGGGGATAAAGCGGGACTTCTGTTCTTCGGTGCCGTAGAGCATGAGGCTGGGGCCGACCCAGGCGATGCCCATGTTCATCGACGGCGCGGCGTTGTAGGCCATCTCTTCGTTGTAGACGAGCTGGCGCATGTGGCTGGCGCCGCCGCCGCCGTATTCCTTTGGCCACGCCATCGCGAGCCAGTCGCGGGCGGCCAGTTTCTTCTGAAAACCCATGGTGTAGGCGTACTGCTCTTCGTTCGAAAGGTCGTCGCCCCAATCGCCGGCAAGGCGTTCCTCGAGCGGCGGCAGCTCCGCCTTGATGAATTCCTGGACTTCCGTGCGGAAGGCTTCGACGTCGGGGGCGTACTTGAACTTCATCCGGGGGCTCCTGTAGCAGGTCTTTCGTGTGGGGCGAAGGATACCAGAACCGGGGGCTTTCCATGCACGCGGGGCCGCGCCGGTGAATAATGCCGCCCATGCCCGATGCCGACGGTCCCGTCTATCGCACGATCCGCGAACTCGCCGGCGACGAACGCCCGCGGGAGAAGCTGCTCAAACACGGACCCCACGTGCTCAGCGACGCCGAGTTGATCGCGATCCTGTTGGGGTCAGGGCTCCAGGGCGAAAACGTGCTCGACCTCGCCCGGCGGTTGCTGGCGGACAAGGGCGGGCTCGCGGGCCTTCTCCGGGCGGATGGCCAAACCCTCCAGGCGACCCGGGGCGTGGGGCCGGCGAAGGCGGCCCAGCTTTCCGCCGCGGTGGAGTTGGGCCGCCGGGCGAGAGAGGTTGACCCGGACGACCGGCCGCTGCTGACGACCCCGGAGGCGGTGTTCGCCCACATGGGGCCGCGCTTCCTCGGGAAAACGAAAGAGCAGTTATACGTCCTCAGTTTGGACACGCGCGGACGTCTGCTGGGGTCGCCGTCGGCGGTCGGCGGGAGCGTGAACTCCGTCGTCGCGCGGGCGGCCGAGGTGTTCCGGGAGGCGATCCTCCTGGAGGCGACCTCGATCGTCCTGGTCCACAATCACCCGTCCGGCGACCCGAAGCCCAGCCCCCAGGACATCCTGGTCACCAAAGGCCTCTCCGCCGCCGGCGAACTCCTGGAAATCGCCGTCCTCGACCACCTCGTCGTCGGCCAGAACAGCTTCGTGAGCATGCAGCGCGAAGGCTACGCCGCCTTCATGAAACACGGGAAGCGATAGGGGGTGGGAAGGCGCAGCCCAAGGCCAAGCGACCGCGCGGACTCGCGGTGCAGGATGTGGGAGGGCAGCAGGTTCGAGTCTGATGGAATGCGCCCGACGCTATTGTCTTGAGGCGACAACCGACCCAGACCGACGGCTCCGCCCCTACGTGGGCTCGATTCGAGCCACAGCCGCGTGGCCGGGCGACGCCAGTATGTGGCCGGCTTCGGTGACCTCCAACAACACACGTAGCTGCAGCTGAACCACCGTTTCTTCGGGAGTGTAACTCCCCTCCTCTCCCCGGTTCGCCCTATACAACTCCGCTGACAATTCTGGGCGGGCCTGAAGCTCGGCGATGGCCCGAGGTTCGTCAATCAGCTTGAGCTCCAAGCCTAGGTCTGCGTTGGAGGCCGTATCCCCGTTGAACTGCTCGTACGTGAACCCATCAAGATCGACGAAGCAGACCGCCGGTTCGAGTTCAGGGTCACGGATTCGCAGGAGCGGAATGCCGAACGGCAGGCCGCCCATCACCACCTCGAGGTCGTGAACTGGCTGGTCACGAACATTCGCCGAGCCCCTGAAGTCAAGATCACGCAGCAGTTCTAGGCTGATGGTATCCGGGACTTTCCCGGTCAAGACCATGAGATCGAGGTTGCGGAGCCGCTTGGACTCCCAGACCTCGTCGCCGAAGCGCTTGACGGAGGGCCAGTCTCCAGCGACGGACGACTCCGGTGCTCCAATCGCCACTGCCAGTAAACCCTCCAAGTAGCGCTCCAGCGCACGTCCTAGCTCCGACGTGTTGCCTGTAGCCCACGAAGATCTCTCAACGAACGGCCCCTTGTAAGATCGAAGCGTGAAGCCGTATCGCCGGTCCGGAAGGAACGCGAACTTTCGCCGGTATTTGCCGGCTGCGCGGAACAGCTTCCGGACCGTCGAACCTTGGCGAGCGGAGTCGATGGCGGCGAACAGCTCGCGGATGCGCTCTTCGGAGAGCGGGCTCGCCAGTATGGCCCGATCGTCGGGTGAGAGGGCCTCTTCCGCTTGCCGGAGTTTCGCCTGATCCAGGGGGATCGACGGAACCGGGACCGGCTCAACAAGCAGCACCCGCGCGACTGGCCGTGGGTCAGAGGGGGGACCTTGCGTCAAGTCTCGAACTGCTTGAAGGACCTCATCGACCCCGCCAAGCACCTTCGCCTGGGCAACCGCCAACCGGTCCACTAGTGGATTGTCGCCGAGAGAATGGTAAACGTCCGCTCGGGAGGTCACCGCCCAAGCGTCTTGTACCACGGTTCGGATCTGTATCTCACATCCGAATTTTCCCAAGCGTCCATTCACATGCGTAGCGCGATATCCGTTCCGATCCACCTCTTCAACTTCCGATGAAGCTAGCGGGCTGTTCGTATCCGTGGACAGCGCCGTCGCAACGTGGGCCACGTCGGAGAGATTGTAGACTACTATACGAACGCCCAGAAGATCGCCGACGCAGTCATAGGCCAGCGAGAACGCGCAGTTCTTGTCTCGCAGCTTCCGCAGCACGGACGCAGGGGACTTGAGCCGCTGCTCTATGGCCCTGAGCCTGACGCTCCCATCGCCGGCGAGCTTATAGCACACGGACTCGCAGTAGCCCTTGAGCTGTTGAAGGCCGTGTGATAAGAACTCGCTGTCTTGCTCCAACTGGACACGAAGGCTCTGCTCCTGTTCGTCCAACCATGCACCCTCGAGGACCTGAGTTCTGGCCTCAATAGTACGATCATCGTCAAGAGCTTGAGCGGCTGGGCGACGCGGCTCTGCCCGCGCCCGTCTCCGCTGCCGTGACCTCCTCCCCCGGCCGTGTGGCCGACGGCTTCCAGCGCGTGCTCGATCGCGCGGTAGATCAGCCCCGCCGAGTATTCGTGCCAGCGCCTGGGTCGTTCCGCCCGGTGGGTGGGGCCCTGGGGGCCTTGCCCCTGTTGCCGGATTTACCGCGTCTTTCGTCCCCCGTGTCGGGGGAGCGCACCCCTGGCGGAACAACCGGCCGGGGCCTGGCGTGTTGCCAGGCCCCTGTCGCGGAAATCGTCCTCAGCCGAGGGAGCTCGGCTTTGCCGACGTCCTCTCGCGAGGCGTTGTGGTTCGCTTCGCGAAACGGTGTCCCGTTCTGGGACTACCGGCCGCCGTAGCCGTTCGGAACTGCGTGAGCGAACCAGAGGTGACCTGGACCGAAGCTCGGGTCATGCCCCTGATCCATCAGCACCTCATAGCTACCCCAGACACAGTAGCCACCGTCATCCGGAGTACCACCAGCGGCACACAGGGCACTCCAAATAATCTTGTAGTGCCAGACCGCGCCCGAGCCGCCGGCGACGTTGCCGTTCCATTCGTTGTTGAGCCAGGCGCCTGCGCAGGCTTCCGGTGTCCCAAGGTCGTTGCACGCGTTCCACGCCGCGTTCCACTTCATCACGAGCTTGTCGTTGGAGTATGCCCCCAGGCAGTTCGCTGGAGCGCCTCGGGCGAGGCACCAGCTTGACCCGGTGCCGTTGAAGACGCGGGCCGTGTCGTTGTAGCCGTACTGGTCGAACCCGCCGGCGGCGCTTACCGCGACAACCCCCAGCAGGCCGAAGATCGACGCGCCAGTGATGGTGAGAAGCCATCGTTTCATTGCCAGGTCACTCCTTGCGCCCCGCCCTAACGTCGGGTGCGCAACCGGGGCTCCACCTAGGGGAAAGCCCGTGTTTACCGAGCGGTAGCTAGAGTGAATAAACGGTGAACCGCTTGTCAATGGGCGTTCTCGTATCGGTGTCCGACATGCGCGACAGTTTCTGTCGCGATGGGCGTACTTTCCGGCCGGACCAGATTCGGACGGCCCGATTTTGCTGCTTCGAAAAGACATTGTTAGAGTTTTGTTGGAACGACCCATTGTCGTGCGCAGCATCGCGCCCTCGCATTGGACGACGACGGCCTCACCCTCCCACCTGTGCCGGCGCCCACCCCCGCCCGGACCCCCGCGGTCGACGGGCGTTACCGCGCGCTGCTACGATCGCCCCTACCGCCATCCAACCCACCGCCCGAAGGACCTCCCCGCCCGTGCCCCAATTCACCGGACCGAACCGCGACCGCGTCAAGGCGGCCATCATCGAACTCCTGGCCGCCATCGGCGAAGACCCGACGCGCCAGGGCCTCCTCGAAACGCCTCGGCGCATCGCCGAAATGTACGACGAAATCTTCGGCGGCCTCGCCATCGACCCCACTGAATACCTCAAGGTCGGCTTCGATGTCTCCCACGACGAGATGGTCATCCTCCGCAACATCCCTTTCTACAGCATGTGCGAACACCACTTCCTCCCCTTCCACGGCGAAGCCCACGTCGGCTACATCCCGGACGGACGGGTCGTCGGGATCAGCAAGCTCGCTCGCGTGGTCGAAGCCTACGCCCGGCGCCCCCAGATCCAGGAGCAGCTGACGAGCCAGGTGGCGGAAGCGGTCATGGAGGCGCTGCACCCGGACGGCGTCGCGGTCGTGATCGAAGCGGAGCACCTCTGCATGACCATGCGGGGGATCAAGAAGCCGGGCAGCCGGATGGTGACGAGCGCGATGCGGGGGTCGTTCAAGGCTTCCCCCGTCACCCGTGGCGAGTTCCTCTCGCTTGTGCATGGCGCCAGGGGATGAGCGCCGAGCCCGAAGCAGAGGAAGCCGCGTCCGCCCCGGCGATAACCTCGGAGGACTTCGCGGCGTTCGAGCCCGAGTGGGCGGCGTTGCATGCGGCGGTCCCGGGGGCGACGCCGTTCAGCCACCCCGCCTGGGCGAGGACCTGGCTCCGGCACTTCGGGGCAGGCTCGTCGCCCGTTTTCCTCTCAATCCGGGAGGCCGAAACCCTGATTGGCGCGGCAGCGCTCGAACCCGGCCAGCGAGTCGCGCGACAGCTCGGGGACCACAACGTGTCCGACTACACAAGCCTGTTGTCGGCACCCGGGAAGGAGGCCGCGGTCGCCGCCGGGGTGGTCGAATGGCTGATGGAGGACCTCACATCCGGGTTGGACCTCTGGGGCATCCCCGCGGATTCGCCCTGGCGGGGCGCCTTCGCCGAGGCGGCGGCGGGGTTCGGCTGGTCGTGCGATGAGAGACTGGAGGCGGTCGCGCCCAGGGCGGAGATGGCTGGCGACTTCGAAGCGTTCGTCCAATCGCTGGGGAAGCACGACCGCCACGAACTGCGCCGCAAGCTCCGGAATCTCTCCGCGGCGGGCGAGGTGGCATACGAGACTGTCTCGGAGCCGGCGGCCGTCGCGGCGAGGATGGACCAGTTCCTCGCGTTCATGCGGCTGAGCCGGGAGGACAAGGACGAGTTCCTGACGCCGGCGATGGAGGCCTTCTTCCGCGAACTGGCGGCGACCTTCAGCGGGCTGGGGATGCTCCGCCTGGGGACGCTCAGCCTCGACGGGGCGGCGGTGGCGATGCTGCTTTCGTTCGAAAACGCGACGACCGCGTTCCTCTACAACAGCGGCTACGACCCGGCCCACGCGCACCTCGCGGTGGGGCTGCTGTCGAAGGCTTACGCCATCCGCGACTGCATCGAACGCGGGCTACGAACATTCGACTTCCTTCGCGGCGAAGAGGACTACAAGCGGCGGCTCGGCGGGATGCCGCGTGAGATCGTCGCGCTGACGCTTCGCCGCGCCTGACTGCCGTAGACTGGGAGTATCCCGACGCGGCGCTCAGCGAGCGGCATCCGAACCGCGACCGGAAGGGAGCGGCGGCGCCCCGGATCCCGCCCGACATCTTCGGGCTGACGCTTCGCCGGGCCTGACTGCCGTAGGCTGGTATCCCGACGCGGCGCTCAGCGAGCGGCATCCGAACCGCGACCGGAAGGGAGCGGCGGCGCCCCCGGAGCCACCGCATCAGCCGCCACGACCGGTAGCCGCGGCCCACCGTGGCCGCATCTCGCGCCAGTCCCGAACCGCGCCAGCCTCGCCCCCACCCCGATCATCCGTCCAGCGACCGGCATCGAGCCGCGGTATCCCCGGCTGACTACCGCCCCCGCACCACCCGGTCCGCGCTGTGGACGACGCCAAGGGCCACCGCGGCCCCGACGAATTCGCGGAAGAGCGGGTGTGGACGGTTTGGCCGGCTGCGCAGTTCGGGGTGGAACTGGGAGCCGAGCATGAACGGGTGCCCGGCGATTTCGGAGATCTCCACGAGCGAATTGTCGGGGGAGGTGCCGCTCACGCACAGGCCCGCCGCTTCGAGAATCCCGCGGTAGAAGTTGTTGAACTCCCAGCGGTGACGATGGCGTTCGTGGATGAGGTCGTCGCCATAGCAGCGCGCTGCGAGCGACCCGGGGATGAGCTTGCAGGGGTAGGCTCCGAGACGCATGGTCCCGCCCTTGTTGGTCACGCCCTGTTGTTCATCGAGGAGGCTGATCACCGGGTAGGGACTCTCGGGATCGACCTCGGTCGAGTTCGCGCCAGTCATGCCACAGACGTTGCGGGCGAACTCGGTCACCATCACCTGCATGCCGAGGCAAAGTCCGAGGTAGGGCACGTTGTTCGTGCGGGCGTAGGTCGCCGCCTTGATCTTGCCCTCCCAGCCGCGTTCCCCGAACCCGCCGGGGACGATGATCCCCTGCACGCCTTCGAGAAGGTCCTCGGCCGAGCGCGTTTCGAGGTCTTCGGCCTGGACCCAGCGGATGTCGACTTCGACGCCGTTGGCGATGCCGGCGTGGGCCAGGGATTCCTTCACGGACATGTAGGCATCGTGGAGGGAGACGTACTTGCCGACGACGGCCACTTCGACGGCGCCGCTGGGGTGGCGAAGGCGGTCGACCATCTGGCGCCATTCGGTCAGGTCGCGGCCGCCTTTGAGGTGGAGGCGATCGAGGACGAAGTCTCCGATCCCCTTCTCTTCGAGGAGGATGGGCACTTCGTAAATGGTCCGCGCGGTCTCCAGGGGGATGGTGGCCCGCGGCTCGGTGTCGCAAAAGAGCGCGACCTTGTCGACGATCTCCTGGGGCACCGGGTGGTCGCTGCGAAGGAGGATGATGTCGGGCTGGATGCCCTTCGAACGCAGCTCACGGACGGAGTGCTGGGTCGGCTTCGTCTTCAGTTCGCCGGTCGCGCCAACCCAGGGGAGGAAGCAGACGTGGACACTGAGGCAGGTGTCGCGGGGCTGTTCGTGGCGAATCTGGCGGATCGCTTCGATGAAGGTCTCGCCTTCGATGTCGCCCACGGTGCCGCCGACTTCGCAGATGAGGACCTCAGCGCCGCTCGCCTGGGCCAGCCCGTAGATGCGGGACTTGATTTCGTTCGTGAGGTGGGGGACGGCCTGGATGGTGCCCCCGAGGTAGTCTCCGCGCCGCTCGCGTTCGAGCACCGAGAGGTAGACCTGGCCGCTCGTGACCGAGGAAAGCTGGGTGAGGTCCTGGTCGACAAAGCGTTCGTAGTGGCCGAGGTCGAGGTCGGTTTCGGCGCCGTCGTCGGTGACGAAGACCTCGCCGTGCTGGTAGGGCGACATCGTGCCGGGGTCGACGTTGAGGTACGGGTCCAGCTTCTGGATGGTGACGGAGATGCCGCGGGATTTGAGGATTCGGCCAAGGCTGGCGGTGGTGATGCCCTTGCCAACCGAACTAACGACGCCACCGGTAACGAAGATGAACTTTGGCATAGCCCCCTACAACATGCGTGCTCGTGAAATGCTACGAGCGGGGTCGAGGGGTGTCAACGAACATTTGTGTTACATGCTGATTGCGAAGGCGTTTGCCCCCGACGGCGGGGTAGCGGCCGGGGTGCGCTTTGCGTCGCCCGCCAAGATTGGCTAGTGTGCAGGCACTCAGTCCCGCGACGAGGTCCTCTGCCATGGAATTTCGCGACAACACCTCCGAGATCGGCTTCCGCCGCGAAGTCAGCTCTTTCCTCGATGCCGAGTTCCCGAAGGAAGTGGGCGAACGCCCCACGGAATGGGGCCTGTTCAACGGCGCCGGCCGGGCGACGTCCGGGTTCGTTGACTTTATGCGGTCGTGGAACAAGAAGCTCAACGCACGCGGCTGGGGCGCCCCCGCCTGGCCGAAGGAGCACGGCGGCGGCGGGCTGAGCGTGAAGGAACAGTTCATCCTCAGCGAGGAGTTTGCCTGGCGCCGGGCACCCCGGCCGGGCGGGATCGGCCACGGCTGGGCCGGCCCGACGATCATGGTCTACGGGACGCAGGAACAGAAGGACCGCTTGCTGCCGCGGATCATCAGCGGCGAAGACATGTGGTGTCAGTTGTTCAGCGAGCCGGGGGCCGGGAGCGACCTCGCCAGCCTCCAGACTCGCGCCATCCGCGACGGAGACGATTATGTCGTGAATGGGCAGAAGATCTGGACCTCCGGCGCCCATCACGCGGACATGGGCATCCTGATCGCGCGGACGAACCCGGACGCCCCCAAGCACCGCGGGATCAGCTACTTCCTGCTGGACATGAAGACGCCGGGGATCACGGTCCGGCCGCTCGTCAACATGCTCAACAGCCACGAGTTCAACGAAGTCTACTTCGAGGACGCCCGGATCCCGGCGAGCTCACTCCTCGGCGAAGAGAACCGCGGCTGGTACCTGGCGACCACGACGCTCGACTTCGAACGCAGCGGGATCGCCACGAGCGTCGCGCACCAACTGATCGTCAAGGACCTGGTGGAGTACGCGAAGGAAGCCCCGGCGGGCGAATCCACGCTTGGCCGGGTGGGGAGCATCCGGAGCGAACTGGCGGACCGGGCGATCGAAGCGCAGGTGGAGGCGCTGGTCTGCTACCGGATCATCAGCATGCAGGAGCGGGGGCAGATCCCGAACCGCGAGGCATCGATCGCGAAGCTCTTTTCGAGCGAACTGGACGTGCGCCTGGCGGCTACGGGGATGCACATCGCCGGGATGTACGGCCAGCTAAACGACCGCGAGGCCCCGGCTGCGATGGGCGGACGGCTGCCGCGGTTCTACATGCACAGCACCACCGCGCCGATCGGTGGGGGCACGAGCGAGATCCAGCGCAACATCATCGCCATGCGCGGCCTCGGCCTCCCCCGGGGGTAGACAATGCGGCTGGTAGAACTTCCTGAAAGCACTTGGCGCTCGTTCGGACGGCCTATCGAGCGCCCCTTTGCTCCCCTCTCCCGCGAAGTCGGGAGAGGGGCTGGGGGTGAGGGCGCGGTCCCGCGGACCAGCCGCCCGGTTTCTCGACCGCGTACTAGAATGAGTCCATGCCCCGCGTAAGCGTCGAACTCGACGATGCCACCTTGCACCGCCTCCAGCAGGAGGCCGAGGCCCGCGACCTCACCGTGGAGGCGCTGCTGGCCGAGGTGGTGGCAGACCATACCGGCCGTGCCGACCCGTCAGGCGCGCCCGCGATGGCCCGCGCCCACCTCCGGCGCTTCCCGGAGCTCTTCCGGAAACTTGCCGAATGACCTGGCGATACCCGGACGTGGAATGGGTGGTCGCCTACCACGACGAGGTGATGAAGGCGCAGGGGCACCCCGCCGAACTGATGGACCGGGGGAAGCTCGAAGGAGCGCTCGAACGGCCGCGCGCCGAAGCGTTTGGGGCCGAGGCCTATCCTGCGGCCGCCGAGAAGTGCGCGGTGCTGCTCCAGGGGGTAGCCATTGCCCACGCCTTCAAGGATGGCAACAAGCGCGCGGCTCTCGGCGCGATGCTCTGCCTCCTCGAACTGAACGGCTACCCGATCGACGCCGGCGAGTCCGAGCTGTTCGACCTCGTCATCGGCGTGACCACCGGCGCCCTGCGCGAGGTGGACGACATCGCCGCGCGCATCCGCGAGCTATTCAGCCTCGCGGAGTGACCTGGCGGTAGGGGTCCCGCTCCCAAGCCGCCCGGATCGCGCGCGACCACGCGACCACGTCGGCGTCGGTGGCCCACTCGGGATGAGACTCTGCGTCAATCGAGCCCGCGAACCGCTCGATCGCCTCCCGGAGCCAGCGCAGACGGCGTTCTCTGTCTGCCACGTCTCTCCTCCTCGCTCGGCCACTATAGCGCACGTCCCGGACACCACTGCCGGCCCGCTCACCCCTATACTCCCCCCATGAAAGCGCTCCGCTTCTTTGAGCCTGGCCGCGTGGCGGTGGTCGATGTGCCGGACCCTGCGCCGGGGCCGGGCGAAGTCATCCTCCGCGTCCATGCGACCGGCCTCTGCAACAGCGACGTCCGCGTCTACCAGGGCGAAAAGAAGGCCGCCCCCGGCGTCATCCCCGGCCACGAGATCACCGGCGAGGTCGCGGCCCTTGGCCAGGATGCACCGGGCACGGTCGGCGAGGTCGTCTCGGTCTGCCCCATCCTCTGCTGCGGCCGCTGTTCGTTCTGCCGCGAGGGCTACCGTAACCGCTGTCCGTCACGAAAGACCCTCGGCTACGACCTCGACGGTGGCATCGCCGAGTACGTCCTCATCCCCGCCCCGCTCGTCGCAATGGGACACCTCATCCCCGTCGACCCTGCCACGCCGCCGTACATTCGCGCCCTCGTCGAACCGCTGGCCTGCGTCCTCAATTCGCTCGAATCGCTCGACGTCCGGCCGGCGGCGCCCCTCGCGATCGTGGGAGGCGGGCCGATGGGGCTGCTCCACCTCATCGCCGCCCGGTTCATAGGCGCGGGGCCGATCATGGTTGTCGAACCCGATGCTGCCCGGCGCCGGGTGGCGACGGAACTCGGCGCCGCCGCAGCGGTGGCCCCGGACGATGCCCTCGCGGCCGGCCGCGAACTCACGGGCGGCGAAGGATTCCCCGCCGTGGCGGTCGCCGTCGGCCTTGCGCCGGCCGTCCCCCTGGCGCTCGACCTTGCCCGGCGGCTGGGGAGGGTGAACCTCTTCGCGGGCTTCCCGCCGGGCTCCTCCCACGTGCTGGACCTCAACCGCGTGCACTACGACGAGGTCCGGATCTTGGGGACGCAGAACGCGCCGTTTCCGCTCTACTGGCGGTCGGCGCGGATGGTGGGCGCGCTGCCGGCGCTGGAACGGATTGTCACGAACCGCTACGAGCTGGCCGACGCAGCCTCGGCGTATGCCGCCCGGCTGGGGCGCGAAGGGCTGAAGTCCGCGGTGGTGATGGAGCCCACGGGCTCCTGAAGCGGGTGTTCCCTGTCGATTCTTCAGGGTAGGGACTGGTTCACAGGAACCCCCCGGCGGGCGTAGAGTGTTGGCTCCGGAGAATCCGCTGGAGGAAGACACCGTGCGCCTCCGCCTGCACAGACACCACACGACACCACCGTCGCCGGCCCAGCCGGCGCCCGGAGGAGACGCGCCGATGGCTTCTGAATGGCCAAACGGACTGCCCACGCCCAAACCCACCGTCAACGGCAACGGCAACGCGGCCGTCCACGAGGTGGCGCCCGAACCCGCCAACGGCATCTCCTTCGGGGCGATGAAGGGGCAGGCCACCCAGGCTGACGCCCGCGCCGAGCGCCTCATGCGCCAGGTCCGGGTCGAAGTTGACGAACTGCGGGAGCTCCTCGACAACCTCCACGACAGCCAGCACGAGATGACCGTCATCGACCTGCAGGCGTTCCTTCGCAACCCCCAGGCGGCGGCAACGCTCCCTGCGCCGATGCTGATCCGGACACTGGTACGGGCGGCGGAGCACCTGAACGAAGTCGAAGCGGAACTCGCGAAGGCCCGCGAGGAGTCCCTCTCCTGGGAGCGTCAGACGTACGCCCTGAGGGAGGACCGCGCCGCCCTTCGCGCCCGCACCGAGACCTTCTCGGAGGTCGCCGCGGCACTCCACGCCAACCTCGAAGACCTGCGGTTCGCCCGGGAGGCCTCCCGCGCAATCCAACCCGCGGCCATCCTCCCGCAACTCAACGCCGGGCCGGACCGCTAGCCGGTGGACACCTACCGCCCGCTGGTGGTGGTGCCGCCCGGGGATGACCTCCGGACAGAGATCGCGCGCCTCCGCACCGAGGCCCGCGCCCGCGTCACCGAAGCCGACCTCCTGGTCGCCGCCCTTCGCGATCACATCAAGGACCTGCGGCAGGAACGCGACTGGATGCTGGCCGAACTCCAGGCAATGCGCGAAGAGCGCCGCATCGAGCGGGCCACCCTCTTCATCGCGCGGGGGAGCAAGGGGCAGCGGTAGGCAGGGCATCCAGCGCGCACTTGCCGCCACAGTTGCCCACGGGCGAGCGGTCTGAAGGCGAGGGCGGTGCGCCCTCACCCCCGGCCCCGTTGCTGACCGGAAGTACCAGTCTCTTGCGAGGGATACCGGTGATTCTCTAGGATAGCCGCGGCTCAAGGGTGGGCCGCGGTTCCCCGTACGCCGGTGGGCGTCCGAGTACCTCACCACCCCTGCCGGGGCCGGTTACCGCGGCCACCAGTTCCGCCGGAGGCAGCCCGTGGATGCCGCCATCAGTCTCGTTATCGCCTTTGTCATCGGCGTCGGGCAGACGTTCCAGGCGGCTGCACTCGCGGGCCTCACCCGGGGGCGCGGCGGACGAGAGGCGTCTCTCATCTCCCAGCTCGGCACGGCCGTCGTCCTTGCGGGTATCCTCGCGTGGATTTCCCTTAATGAGGGCGAGACGAAGCTCCTCTCACCGCTCGATTCCAGTCTCATCTTCCTGGTGGCGCTGCCGCTGATGGCCGGCTGTCTCTGGCTGGCCATTCGAGGTCTCCCCGCGTGGTATGCGGCCGGTGGGCTGGTCTCCCTCTCGCTCGTACTAGCGCCACGCCTCATCGGCGACCTCGGCCTGGCGTTGTTCTTTTCAGCGACCACCCTTGGGGGATGTTCGGCTGCACTCGCATTCGACCACGCCGGGGCCCTGGGCTCGGCAAAACGGGCGGTGACAGCGCCGCGCCTCGGCGGACTTGTCCTTGTCGGCGCGGGAGTCGTCCTGGTGAGGGTTGCCTGAGATGAACGTTCCAACGCCGGCGAAGCCGGGAATCATCAGGGACCTTCCGTTCATCGGGGTCGGGTTTGGGGCCGGCGCGATGGCCGCCTTTGCGGTAGCGATGATCGCTGCGGTCGGCCGGAAGCGCGGCGGCGAGGAAGCCACATGGCTCCACATGACGACTCTTGTTGCCGGGACGGCCGCGGTGTTGGCGATCACGGCGCTGCGCGGGAGGCGGCCCGGCTTCCTCGGCCCGTTGGATCGTGGGTGGCCGATGTGGGCGATAGCCGCTGGTTTCGCTGGGCTGGCATTGATGTCCGTGAGGGGAATCGCCCCGTACTACCTCCTCAGCGGGTTGGTCTCCGTTGCCACCTTCCTCCTGCTCGCGTGGTTGGTGGTCCGCGTCAACCTGGCGTTCTACTTCGCCGCGACGACCCTCGGCCAGGTGTTCGGCTCGCTGGTGATGGACGAAATCGGTGCGTTCGGGGCTGTCGAGCGCGAATTCAGCGTCCTCCGTGCGCTCGGCGTGGTCCTTGTTGCCGCCGGTGTCGTTGCGGTGCGGACTGCGAAGTAGGCGGGAGAGAAAGGGAAGGCGTCATGGCTACGGAAAGTCTCAGACAACAGAATCTCGAACTCGGCAGGCGCATGAACGACCCGTCCAACGCCCGCGACGACGCGTTGTGGGGGATGTTCTCCCCCGCCATCGCCTACCACACCGGAGGGCAGACGATCGGCCTCGAAGCAGCCCGCCGCGGCGACGAACAGCTCTTCGCGGCGATCCCCGACGCCGTCCGGACCATCGACAACGAAGTCTCCGACGAGACGATGCTCGTCCACCATTGGCACTTCGATGGCACCGCCAAGGCGACGGGTACGCCGGTCCGCTGGGAAGGCTGCTCGTGGATGCGCATCGAAGACGGCCTGTTCGTCGAGGCCTGGACTTTCTGGGACCCATCACAACTGCAGCCGCGCCGAACGTCGGAGGGTTGAGGCTGTGATATCCCCGGAGGGCTCCGAACTCCACCGCACCACTGCCGCGGACGGCGCCTCACTGCAACACGAGACTCTCGGCGCCGGGTCTAGCTGAACGTGCGTTCTTCCCACCACGGGAACCAGCCTGGCATGTCGCTGCTGACGCGGTTCGGGAACTCGGGCGCGCGCTTTTCCAGGAACGAGGCAACCCCTTCGCGCGCGTCGGCGGTCTTGCCGAGGGTGAAGATGGCGCGCGAGTCGAGCTTGTGCGCCTCCATCGGGTGGTCGGCGCCGAGCAGCTTCCACATCATCTGGCGGGAGAGGGCGACGGAGACGGCGGAGGTGTTCTCCGCGATCTCACGGGCGATGGCGCGCGCGGCCGGGAGCAGGTCGCCGGGCGCGTGGACGCTGCGGACGAGCCCCGCGTCGAGCGCTTCCGATGCCGGCAGCACCCGCCCCGTGTAGACCCATTCGGCGGCGCGATTGATCCCGACCACGCGCGGCAGGAACCAGGTGCTCGCCGCTTCCGGGACGAGTCCCCGGCGAGCGAAGACGAACCCGAAGCGCGCGTTCTCCGACGCCAGGCGGATGTCCATCGGCAGCGTCATCGTCACGCCGACGCCAACCGCAGGGCCGTTGATCGCGGCGATCACGGGCTTCTTCGATTCGAAAATGCGGAGCGTGAGCAGACCGCCGCCGTCGCGGTGGGCATCGATGGTTTCGGCGCGGTTGGCGAAGGTGTCGGGGCCGCGGGAGAGGTCCGCGCCGGCGCAGAAGCCGCGGCCGCGGCCGGTGACGATGACGGCGCGGACGTCGTCGTCACCATCGGCGCGGTCGAAGGCGTCGATCATCTCGTCCTTCATCCGCTCGGTGAAAGCGTTGAGCCTTTCCGGGCGCTCGAGGGTGATGGTGAGGATGCGGTCCGCGACGTCGACGCTGATCTGTTCGTAGGTCATTCGTGGCTCCAGTCTGGGCGGCGGGCGAAGCGGCCCCGCCGGTAGTCGGGTAAGCCTAGCGTGAGGCGGGCGGGGCGGCGAGCGCGAGCCCCGGGCACCGGTTTCACGCCAGTCGGTCCCATCCTTCCGGAAAGACCGGCAGCCCCACCCGATATCGGGCCGCCATTCCTCCCACCGCTCCCCGAAGGGCCAAGCGCCGCGCCGGGCATCCTCGATCACGCCAGCGCCGATCGCCTTCAACTCGGCGAGGCGCGCCGTGGTGTACCAGCCGGCGTCGATCCCCCACTGAAACTCATCTTCGTCCTTCCACCGGTGCCATTCGCGATCAGGCCCGATGATCAGATCCAGTGTCTGATCCATGGTGTCGAAGCCATGCTCGTAACGGCGCATGGGCTCCTGGAAATTCACATACCAGCACCGGAACCGCCAGTCCTCGGTCCAGAAGAGGGTGACGTTGTAGTCGTCGCCAGCGCGCGTGAGGTGGAGCGCATGGTGGTCCCGCCACGGCAGAAACACCCGCCGCGTCGCCCGGTGGTACTCCCGGGTATGGTTCCCATCCTCGTCGCCCATCGTCTGAAACATCGTCCCCACGGGCAGATACGTGGCCACGTGCGTGCCGCTGTCTTCCACCAGCCACATCGGGGCGCCCCAGTGAACCACGCCCCGGAAGACGTGCCGTTCCACCACGAGGTCCCCGGGGTTCCAGAGCTGTTCGGTCACGGTGACCGACTCTACCAGTCATGGCGCCGCCGCGAACCCCGCGCTCTGTAAATTCTGGCCGAAACCGGGCGCCCCTTAGCCGAGGCTCTCCATGATCTCCGCGTAGAGCCCGAGCGACTTCGCGATCGCCGCCCGCGGCATCAGGCCGTTGTACTGCCACGCCATCACGTACTTCAGCGGAAGCCGTTCGAGCGTTCGCTGGATCTGCTTTCGGACCGTCGCGGGGCTGCCCACCCAGATGAGGTCGCGTTCGTGCATCACCTCGGGTGTGATGCTGCCGGGTTCCTCGCCCGGCCGGGGGATGGCGCCGCCGAAGCCGAAGGGCGCGAACCAGGCGGCCCCGACGAAGGCCCCCGAGTTGCGCCACATCTCCCACGCCTCAGCGTCCGTGTCGGCGATCACGACGTCGCGAAGGACGCCGATGCCCTCGCCAGGGCGAAGGTCACGGCCGGCCGCCCGCGCTTCTTGGTGGTAGACACCGAAGAGAAACTCCTCCAGTTGATCGTTTACGGGGGCGAGGATGGGCTGGACGGAGTTGCGCGCGCACCAGCGGATCGTGGGTTCGCTGAAGCTGAAGGGCTGCATGATCGGCGGGTGCGGCTGCTGCAACGGCTTCGGGACGACGCCGATTTCGGTGACGATGCCATTCTCGACGCCGCGACCCATCCGCCGGGTGGTCTCCAGCGTCCAGGGGATCCCGGGCGGGGGCACCTGCCAGAACGTGCCCTTGTAGCTGAACGTGTCCCGGGTCCAGGCGAGGCGGACGATGTCGAAGAACTCTTCGAAGGCGGCGCGGTTGACGCGGTCGACTTCGGCATCGCGTTCGCCGGAGGGGGCAGCGTGGACCGAGTGGTACTGCTGGGCAAGGGTGTCGACCCAACGCCGCTGATAGCCGCGGGCGAACCCCGCAAAGGCCCGGCCTCCGCTCATGTGGTCGAGCATCGCGATGTCTTCGGCGACGCGCAGGGGCGAACTGGCCGGGAGGACGATGCCGAGTTGGCCGACGCGGATACGCTTGGTCGCCGCCGCGACGTAGGCGTCGAGCAGCACCGGGTTGTTCGAAATCTCGAAGCCTTCGATGTGGAAGTGGTGCTCTGTGAAGGCGATGGCGTCGTAGCCGAGGTCGTCGGCGGTGACCGCGAGCGAACGGATGTCGGCCAGCATCTCCTGGTAGAGGGTGGGGTTGCGCCCGGCCATGCCAGCCTCCATCTGGGCGCGCGTTCCGATCGAGGGGAGGAGGAAGATGCCTGTCTGGAAGGGTGCTGTCATGGCCCGGATTCTAGTACTTCCTCAGCAAAGACGGCGATACGCGCACCGCACGACGCCACGGCCTTGCTCTCCCTCTCCCGCGCAGTCGGGAGAGGGCCGGGGTGAGGGCCCACGCTCGGCACGCGACCGGGCCTAGCCGCGCTTGCCGAAGCGGAGGGTCGCGATCTCCCACGGTCGCAGCGACAGCGACCACCCGCCGTCCGCGGCCAACACCTCACCCTTCGGGCCGTCCAACAGGTCAACCAGCCCGGCGCCCTCACTCCCGACAGGGACCCGGACCCGCGCCTGTCCCGGCGCATCCGAGGCGTGATAGACGCGGACCAGGGGCGCGCCATCGGCGTCGCTGCGGTGGAAGGCCGATGGGACCACCGACGCGCTGGAAAAGGCGGCGAGCGGGAGCGAACCCTCGGCCGAGCCTTGGTGCTCGTTCGTCGCGTAGGCAAGGGGAGGGTGGGCGAAGCTGTGCGCCAGCGGCTGGACGCCGGCTTCGCGCCAGGGACCCCGGTAGGTCGTGAGCGCATAGTCGAAGATGTGCACGCCCGGCATCTGAGCGTCCGGCGTGGCGATGGTGGGGCCGGCGCCGCCGCGGCGGGAAACCAGGTCGGGCCGCGAAAGCCAACCCACGCAGCGAAGGAGGGTGAGCGCGTAGGCCTGGCGTCCCTCGCGGTCGCGGACGACTTCGCCTTCCTGGAGCCCGCGGTTGAACACCGCCACGCCCAGGCCGCCGCTCTCGAACGCCGCGAACGTCTTCTGGGGGAAGGTGGTGGGCGGCTGTTCGGCGCTTTCGCCGTTCCAGGCCGGCACCTCCAGGCTGCGTTCGGCAACGTGGAACTGGTTCTCGGTGATCGCGTGGCCGGTGGCGAAGGGCAGCGGGAAGAGCGCACGGAGACGATGGTCTTCGCCCTGGTTGACCACGGCGACGCGGAAGTCCACCCGCGGGATGCCCGCCCACAGCGTGACGTGGACGACGATCGGCAGAGCGGTGACGGCCTTTGACCGGCGCTTCCGGGAGGCCGCGAGCTTCGCCGGCACAGTGAGTACCGCCATGTACGAGAGGCTGGCGGAAACGGCGTCGCTGACCGTACCGACGAGTTCCACGGACTCGGGCTGAAAGACGGCGCCGGGGAGGATGTCGGCGTTGTATTCGTCGCCGCGGTCGCCTTCGTCCACAAAGGCGGTGACGTTGCGGAGGTCGATGCCGTTGGCCCAGTCGCGCACGCGGAGGCGGCCCTTGCGGTCCAGGCTCACTTCGTAGAAGCCGTTGGCCATGGAGCGCGGCCCGGCGGCGATGCCAGCGGCCGTTGGCTGCTCCGGCGAGGGAGTGAGGAGCTCCATGCCAACCGTATCCGACGATGGGAGCACCGCCCGCAGCGTCTTCGTCCCCGACCGCCGGACGATCACTTCGGCGGTGTCGGCGAGGTTGTTCGCGGCGACCTGGCGCACCTCTTCGCGGACCGTCTCGTCATCGACAACACAGATACCATCGCCGACGACGGTCTCCACCCGGAGGCGGCGGTCCTTCAGTTCCCAGCGCATCTCTTCGACGAAGTGGGCGTCGTAGCGGCCTTCTCGGATGAAGTCGAGGTGGCGGACGGCGCCGCGGGGCGAGACCTCCTCGTGCACCAGCTCGTGACCGGCGCGGCTGGCACCGAGGGCAACGGGGACGAGCTCGCCGGAAGACAGGCGCAGGGAGACCGCGTCCCAGCCGTCCGGGACCGTCGTTTCGACCACCGCCGGGGCGAAAGGCACGGGCCGAAAGACGGCGATACCGCCGCCCACGGGGACGTTCGTACGGGCGGCGAGGTGCGCCATCGACTCCCGGGCGACCTGGCGGGCAAGCTGCTCGGCGCGGTCGTAGCGCGGCATCATCTCCAGGTGGGTCTGGTCCACACTGCAGCCGCAGATGGAGTCGTGAGGCGAGTTTTCGAGCAGGAGCGACCATGCCTGGCGGAGCGCGGGGCTCCCGTCGGGGCCGTTGTGGAGGTGGGCGAGCAGTTCCAGCGGCTCGGCGATGCGTTCGATAGCCGACGAGACCTGGAAGTCGCGCTGCTTGATGTTCGCCCGGGCCGAGAGCACGCCGACGAGGACGTTTGAGCGGTCGGGCGAACGAAGCTCGCCGCGGTGGACGTGCTCGCCGATGCCGGCTTCGAACATCGCCTTTTCGTAGCCGGCGAGGGTGACGATGCGGTAGTCATACCCCTGGCCGGCGGCGTTCGCGATGGCCGTGGGCATGGTCTTTTCCATCCGCGAATGGTCGGTTCCGTTCATCAGGAGGGCGGGCTCGTCGTCGCGGCGTTCGCGCTCCTGGCGGCGAGTGCGTTCGAGCAGGTCGGCAGTGTCGAGCGGCAGCCGCCAGCCGCTGGAGTAGCTGTTGCGGAGGTAGAGCGTGGGGATGCGGGTGCCATCGGGCGCTTCCCAACGGAAGGACCAGCCGGGGACCGAATCGGGGACGCCGCGCCAGAGGCAGGCACTCGTGAAGCCGAGTTGGGCCATAATCTGGGGCATCTGGGAGATGTGCCCGAACTGGTCGCCACAGAGCCCGATCCGGAGGGAGCCGCCGAGGCGGTCGGCGTAGCGGATCCCCTTCTGGAAGCTGCGGATGTGGGATTCGCCGCTCGGAAGGAACTCGTCCGGCTGAACCCACCAGGGGCCGATGACGATACGGCCGGAGGCGATCATGGCGCGGAGGCGGCCCTCGTTCTCCGGGCGCAGGAGCAGGTAGTCGTCGATGACGATGGACTGGCCGTCCAGGTTGAAGCAACTGAATTCGGGGTGCGCTTCGAGATGATCGAGGAGTTCGTCGATCATCTGGACGAGGCGCCAGCGGAAGAGTTCGTGGGGCTGGTACCACTCGCGATCCCAGTGACAGTGCGGGACAACGTAGACGGTGCGAGTCATGGCGCGGGCCTCGGCGAAGGTCGGCCTATGGTAGCCGCGGCCCACCGTGGCCGCATCACCCGCCACCACGTCCCCACGTCAGCCCCACCGCTACCACCGCTCCCAGCGCACGTAGTCGCCCATCCGCATCCGCGGGCGCTGGCCCGTCACCGGGTCGGCCCCCGCCGGGTAGCCGAACGCGATCGTGTTCGCGACAACATGCCCCGGGGGCAGGCCCAGCACCTTCGCGGCGGCCTCGGCGTGGTGCATCGAAGCCGGGCAGCTCGAGACGCCGGCTTCCGAGGCAGCAAGCATCATGTTCTGGGCAGCCCGGCCGGCGTCGAAGGGCCCCCGGAAGATGGCGAACTGACCCGGCGGCTGGTCGACTTCGGCCACAAGGACAATCGCCACTACCACCGGGGCGGAAACCAGGTGGGGCGTGTAGTTCCCACAGGCCGCGAGCTCAGCCCGCCGCGCGGGATCCCTCAACACGACGAGCCGCACAGGCTCCGCGGCCTTCGCGCTGCCGGCCATGCGCCCGGCCTGGAGGATTCGCGTGAGCACATCCTCGGGGATGGGGTCGGGACGAAAGGCGCGGGTGTCGCGCTTGCTGACGATGGCGCGGTAAGTCTCCATGGCTGTCCTCCGGGGTGTGCCGGGAGCGTAGCACAGCGCCAACCTCGCCGAAGGTGGGGTGCCCACCTGCCCGATCGGGTGATCCGCCTGCCGAGGGGGCGCGCGAACCTGTTCGCATCAAGGACGCGGGGAGCCCGCGAGAGGAGCAAGCATCATGGCAACAGAATCCGGAGCGACCGAAATCGCGCGGCTTTCGGACGGGCTGGCGTCGGCGGTGGAGCGAGCCGCGCAGTCGACGGTCACTGTGCACGCGCGGGCGCGCATCCCTGCGAGTGGCATCGTCTGGACTGCGGACGGGGTGATCCTCACCTGCGACCATGTCGTCGAACGGGACGAAGACATCACGATCGGGCTGCCCGACGGGCGAACCGTTGCCGCGACCGTGGCCGGGCGCGACGCCGGGAGCGACCTCGCCGTCCTCCGCGCGGACGCGAGCGGGCTTATCGCGGGCGCCCGCGCGGCAGCCGGCGAAGTGAAGGTTGGGCACCTCGCGCTGGCCGTTGGGCGGCCCTCGGACGAAGGCGTGAGCGCCTCGCTGGGAGTGGTCTCGGCGGTCCGGGGGCCGTGGCGCACCTTTGGCGGGGCCGTGATCGACGGCTACTACCGGACGGACGCAACCTTCTTCCCCGGGTTCTCGGGCGGGCCGCTCGTCCTCGCGGACGGGCGGGTTGCGGGGATCAACAGTTCGCGGCTCGGGCGTGGCGCCGGCCTGACTATCCCCGCGGCCGCCGCCGCGAAGGTCGTCGAGGCCCTGCTTGCGGGCGGCCGGCTGAAGCGCGGCTATCTCGGGATCGGCAGCCAGCCGGTCAAGCTTCCCACGGCGCTCGCGGCCGAACTCGGCGGGCAGGAGTCGGGGCTGCTGATCGTCACAGTCGATCCCGGGAGCCCCGCGGAGGCCGGGGGCATGATGCTGGGCGACATCCTCGTCGCCATCGGCGGGACCGCAGTCACTGGCACGGAGAGCCTGCACCTTGCCCTCGGCCCGGACAGCGTCGGGCAGCCCACAGCCGTCACCGTGATGCGCGGCGGGGCGAAGCGCGAACTCACCGTCACCGTCGGCGAGCGGGCATAAGCGCCCGGGGAACGGGCAGCGCGGGCCGGGTGATGCTAGGGTCGAAGGTGGTGGAAAGACCAGCTTCACCCGTCCCGCGGCCCATCCGCGTCATCGTCGTCGCGGACTATGCGGCTGTGCGCGCCGGGCTCCGCTCCATGCTCGAAGGCGAAGGGCTGGAAGTCGTGGCCGAGTCTCCGGCAGCGGGGATCGAGGAAGGTGAACCGCTGCCCGCCACAGACGTGGTGGTGGTCGACGCGAGCGACGGTGCGGACGGCCTGCCGTCGCGAGTGGCCCGTGCCCTCAGCGGCGCGGCTGTGGTCATGCTCGCCGCCAACCCGCGGGAGGCCGTCACGAGCCTCTCGGGGGACACCGCCGCGATTCTCCTGCGGGACGTGACGGCTGCGGAGTTGGGGGCCGCGGTCCGGGCAGTGGCGGAGGGCCTGGTGGTCCTCCACCCGGCTGTGGCGGCGGCGCTGGCGCTCGGGCCCCAGGGCGAGCGGCCGGCCGGGGAAGAACCTGGCGAATCGCTGACCGGCCGGGAACTCGAGGTGCTGCGGCTGGTGGCGGACGGCCTCCCGAACAAGTCCATCGCCCTGGCGCTCGGCATCAGCGAGCACACAGTGAAGTTCCACGTGGGCAGCATCCTCGGAAAACTCGGAGCCGGGGGCCGAACAGAGGCCGTGACCACCGCCATCCGGCGCGGCCTCGTCCCCTTGTAGGCGGTAGACTCCGGCCAGGGGGAGGCGACGTGACTGCTCTTGCACCGATTACCCTGACAGGAAGACATGTGAAGCTGGTGCCTCTGACGACGGGGCATGTGCCGGCGCTGGTGGCGGCCGCGGCGGTTGACCGCGCGTCCTACCGGTGGACCTTCGTGCCGGACGGCGCCGATGCCATGGCCGTCTACGTGCGGGAGGCGCTGGCGCTGCGCGATGCCCGGGTGGCGCTGCCCTTCGCGACCATCGACGCGGCCAGTGGCACCGTCATCGGCACCACCCGCTACGGGAACATCGAACACTGGCCCTGGCCCGAAGGCAACCCCAGCCGTCGTGAAGTGGACGCGGTCGAGATCGGCTGGACGTGGCTGAGCGCCGCCGCCCAGCGCACGCCAATCAACACCGAGGCGAAGTACCTGATGATGGGCCACGCCTTCGAAACGTGGGGCGTCCACCGGCTGGTTTTCCAGACCGACGAGCGTAACGAGCGTTCCCGGCGTGCGATCGAACGGATCGGCGCGCGCCTCGAAGGTATCCTCCGGGCGAACCGGGCTTCATCGATCGGCGACGTCAGGAACACGGCCGTCTACTCGGTCATCGCTTCCGGGTGGCCGGGGGTGAAGGCCGCGCTGGAGGCCCGGATGGCGTCGCCACGGACCTAAGGCCCGTCGTCGTCCCCGTCGCGGCCGATCAGGAAGGGCGCGAGCAGAAAGGCGAACGCGGTCGCGGCTAGGCCCACGGCGCCGAGCGCCGTCATCGCGCCATCGCCGCCAAGCAGCCCGAAGCCGAGGACACCCGCCGACACCACCGCGAGGGCGAAGGGAAGCTGCTTCTTGAACGGAAATGCCGGCAGCAGCCTCCCCCGGCGGCCACTGCCGCGCCTGTCCATCGGCACTGTTACTTCTTCATCCGGTAGTCGGCATACGGCGCGTCGCGCTTGGCGAGGGCTTCCTTCAGGCCGCCGCCGCTCTCTCGCGCCTCCCGCATGTTGTCCTGGAACTTGTAGGACTCGGCGGTGAACTGGGCTGCGGCGTCGAGGTCGGTGGAACTGCGGACCGAGGAGTAGATGCCCATGTTTTCGTAGAAGCGGTTCATGTTGACCTTGAGGATGGCCAGGTGGTCGGCGGTCATGTTGGCGAAGCGGTCGGCGTAGGCGATGGTCCGTTCTTCGAGTTCTTCCTTCGGCCAGGCGTGGTTGATCATGCCGATGCGCTCGGCTTCGACGCCGCTCACGCTGTCGCCGGTGTAGTAGAGCTCCTTCGCCTTTCGCATGCCGATGACGAGCGGCCAGATGACCCCCGTCCGGGAGGTGCCAAGCCCGCGCAGGCCGGGGTGGCCGAGCTGGGCGTCTTCGGCGGCGACCACAAGGTCGGCCATCATCGCGAGTTCGCAGCCGCCGGCGAGGGCGTAGCCATGGATCTGGGCGATAGTCACTTTCGCCATGCCCCAGAAGTACATGTGGATGTCGGTGATCTGCTGCATGCCGGTGCGGATGCCCATGAGCAAACGGCGGCCCTTGTCGTCGGCGCCGCGATAGCGCCGGACGACGCCATCGGCGCCGCCGCGGGCGGGGGTGAGGTCGTAGCCGGCGCTGAAGGTGCGGCCCGCGCCCCTGAGGATGATCACCCGGCAGGAGTCGTCGGCTTCAAGGTCGTGGAGGGCGTCGTTCAGTTCGAAGAGCAACTCCTGGGAGAGGGAGTTCATCTTTTCAGGGCGGTTGAGGGTGACGCGGCCGACGCGGCCGTCGGTGCCGACGCGGTCGATGCCGATGTTTTCGAAGGTGGGCACAGTGCAACTCCGGGTTCGTCGTGTAGTGGAAGGAGTATAGGGGGGCCCGGCCAGGCCCGCCCAGCGGGGGCCTTTCCGCCGCTCAGCGGTGGCCATCACCCCGAAAAGCGGGAGAAACAGCAATTCTCACGATCTCCTTACGCACGTTCTTACTTTCTTCTAACGGACATGCCCCGAGCCGTCCCCGTACGCTCACCGTGTGGTCACCAAACGGCCTCCTGAGTGGCCGGCCGGTGAACGAACGGAACCGCCGCCCCCGGCGGCATACCACGTGAGGAACCAAATGAGCGCCTACCCAACCCATCCCGAGATAGGCTTCCAGAGAACCCGCGGCCAGGTCTCCAGCGCGGCACTGCCGATGCAGGCCCGTCCCCCGCGCGCCATCGTGGGACCGCCGCCGCTGGCCCGCATCCACAGCGACGCGCCGCGGATGGAAGCCACCCTTCCCCAGACACAACAGGCGGCAGCGGACCGCCCCTCCAGCCCCGCGCCCCTGGTACGAACGGATGCGGCTCCCCGGGCGGAAACGCCCGCCCGGATGCCGGCCGCCCGCCCCGCGCTGAGCATCGTCGACAAGGAGATGCACAACCTGGCGCGGATGGTGGATGGCAGCGCGGTCACTGAAGCTGCCCTCCGGCGCGCCCGGGCCATCCTCGAAGATGCCTACGAAAGCGCGACCGAGGTGCGGCTCGACGCCCTCTCTCGCGTCCGCGAACAGGCGACGGCCACCGACAAAGAAGCCGAGGAGATCCTCGAACGCGCACGCACGGAGGCCGGCCGGATTAAGACCCAGGCGGCGCTTGAGGCCCAACTCGCGCTCCAGCGCACGCAGCGGCATGCCGATCAGGTGGTTGCCCGCGCCCAGGGAGAGGCGGAGCGGCTCGTCCGTGAAGCCCGGGCCGGGGTCCAGAAGCTCCGCGAAGAGTCGGTGGAACAGGCACGCAGGGCTTCGGCCGCCGCCGCCCGGACCGTCCTCACGGGGAACGCCAGGCCGAACAACAAGCGCCACCCACTCGAAGCTGAATTCGACGCCACCGCACGCGAGTTCGTGATGTGGCTGGGACTCCCGGCACAGCCGGCACCCGCACGTGCGGGCCGATCGATCTTCCGCCGCGGCAAGGCCAGCGAAGCGACCGGAAAGGCTTAGCCCACTCCGATGCTGACGACGTTTACCACTGGCGAACCCACGCTCACGGTCATTGCCCTTGGCGCCCTCAGCGGCATGGGGATGGTCGCGGGCTACGTGGTACTCGTCCCGGTGTGCGCCGGCATCGACTTCGCGCTGAAGCTCTGGAGGCGGCACCGTGGTTGAACTGCCCGTCTCCCCGCTCGGCCTCGTCTCGCTCTACATCATCTCGTCGGGCTGGCTGCTGTTCCTCGCCGCGACGCGATCGCGCCCGCCGCAGCCCGTGATCGGTGCCGAACCGCTCTACTTCGTGCTCGTGGTTCCCGCGCTGAACGAAGAGCTGGTCATCGCCAACACCGTCCGCCACCTCCTCCGGTTGCGGGGCGACAACTACGTGGTGCTCGTCATCGACGACGGGTCTGACGACGGGACGGCAGCGGCGGTGGAAGCCTTCGGCGCCGAGCGGGTGCGGCTGCTTCAGCGGCGGCCCCCCAACGCCCGGCTGGGCAAGGGCCAGGCGCTGAACAACGCCTACGAAGCGATCCTCACCTCCGAACTGCCGGAAATCTACGGCGAAGAGAACATCATCGTCGCCGTCATGGACGCCGACGGGCAGGTCGAACCGGACATGCTCGACAAGGTCGGCCCCTACTTCGCCGACCCGAAGGCGGGCGCGGTGCAGGTCGGTGTCCGGATGCTCAACGCCCGGGACAACCTCATCACCCGCTGGCAGCAGTACGAATTCGTGACCTTCAACTTCATCTTCTCCCGTGCCCGGGAATCGCTCGGCAGTGGCAGCCTCGGCGGGAACGGCCAGTTCGTCCGGCTGTCGGCGCTCTCTTCGCTCGATTCGCGCCCCTGGAGCGACAACCTCACCGAAGACCTGGACCTTGGCCTGCGCCTGATGCGGAAGGGCTGGCGGAACCACTACTGCCACGACGCGAAGGTGTATCAGCAGGCCGTGCGTTCGATGAGACGGCTCGTGCGGCAGCGCTCGCGCTGGTACCAGGGCCACCTTTCCTGCTGGAAGCACATCCCGGGCGTGCTGGCTTCGCCCATGCCGGCTTACCGCAAGGCCGACGTCCTCAACTACCTCATCGCCCCGGCAACGGTCATCCCGCTGGGGATCCTCTCGATCGGGGCGGCGGGATACGTGGTCGCGGGCGCCTTCCACCCGCTCCTGCCCCAGTACCTGCCGTCGCTGAGCACCGACCCGGTGGCGTGGCTGAAGTGGTACATCCTCGGGGTCGGCGTGGCGCCGCTGCTGGGCCTCGCGATCTGGCGGGAAGGCCACGAATCGCCGGTAAAGGCGCTGCTCTGGGGCCACCTCTTCTGCCTTGGCAGCTACATCTGGTTCGCCGCGGCGCTCCAGGCCGCGCACCGGGCGACACAACAGCGCGGCGGCTGGCTCAAGACCAGCCGGACCGCAATCGAAGGGGCCGAGCCCCTGCCGCTTGCCAGTGCGACGACAAGCCGCTTCCTCGCCGCGGGCCGGGAAGTGCGGTGGTCGGAAAGCACTGGCGTGATCATGCCGCTGCGGAGCGACAACTTCTTGCCGCGGTACCAGCTCGCTCGGCGGGGGATCCCGGAGGGCTTCCAGTCTCCGGTGACACGGCCATCGCGGCTCTCTCACCACCTGGAGCGGAAGCGGACGGAAGTCTACGCCCGGCGCCTGGAACTTCTCATCGGCGAAGGCGCGGCCGGCAGCGATGCCCGCCGCCACCAGCGCCATCACCTCGCAGAGACCGAGCCGGCGGCCGCGACACCCTGATGCGACCGTCAGCCGTTTTCTTTCACCCACCAACTCGCCAGGAGGCACCCCTTGGTTAACCGTCCCGACCACCACTCGCACACCCAGATGCCCCACGTCCACGACCACGATGGGCACGACTACGACTTCGACGCCGCATGCGCCGATGCCCGCGCAATCCCCGACGGGCGCTACACCCGGCGGCGGTTCATCCAGTCCGCGGCGGGGGCCGCAGCCGGGCTCGGGCTGGCCTCCGTCCTCGCCCAGCAGAGCGGGCTGGGGAGCATCTTCAGCCTCGGGCCCACACCCGCCGAAGCCGCGACCGGGCAGGCGCTCGTCCTCTATGACGGGACCGGCGATTGGGCCTTCCTCGGCGACCTCCACTCGAAAATGATGGCCAACCTCTGCGGCCGCTTCCTCCCCACCGGGCAGACCACCAACTACACCGTCCGCAAGCCGATTTCCCAGTACGTCGCCGGGGACGTGAACAAGTACGTGGCCACCTTCTACATCGGCCACACCTACGACAACCCGCTGCCCCAGGCCTTCAAAGACGACGTGATGACGACCACGAAGCCCGTCGTCTGGATGAACTTCAACCTCTGGCAGCTCGCCTGGGACGCCAACGGCGGCCCCAGCCAGGTCTTCCTCGACAAGTTCGGCTTCATGTTCAACGGGCTCGTCGCCGGCTCCTATTCGAAGGTGACCTACAAGGCCCGCACCTACACGAAGAGCCTGCTCGACCCGACCTTCGGCACGGTGACAATCAGCAACGCGGCGAAGGCCCAGGCCGTCGCCACGGCCACCGACGCAAACGGTGCCGTGATGCCCTACATCACCCGGGCCAACGCCAACTTCTGGTACATCGCCGACCTGCCCTTCTCGTACATGTCGGAAGAGGACCGCTACCTGGTCTGGGCCGACGTACTCTTCGATGTCTTCAACGTCGCGCCTTCGACCAGCAAGCGGGCCCTGCTCCGGTTGGAGGACGTGAGCGCCAAGTCGGACCCCGCGGAACTGCGGGCGATCGCCGACTACTGCTTCGCCCAGGGGGTGCCGTTCTCGATCGCGGTGGTGCCGCTCTACAAGGACCCGCTCGGCTACTACAACGGGGGCGTGCCCGAGAGCATCAGCATCAACCAGGCGTCGCTCGTGAAGCAGGCGCTCTATTACTGCCGCCAGAAGGGCGCCGAGATCATCATGCACGGCTACACCCACCAGTACGCCGCCATCGCCAACCCCTACAACGGCGTGACCGGCGACGACTTCGAGTTCTTCCGGGCGACGGAGAACGCGGACCGCACGCTCAACTTCCTCGGCCCCGTCGCCGAAGACAGCGCCAACTGGGTCAAGGCCCGGCTGGACGCGGCTGCGAACGAGATGAACAAGGCGAAGCTGCCCTGGGTCGGCTTCGAAGCACCGCACTACGCCGCCTCGGAGGTGGACTACAAGGCCTTCGCTTCGAAGTTCAAGTTCAGCTACCACCGCAACCTCTACTACGAAGGAGCGATGACCGGGACGGGCGCCCAGATGGCCCCCAGCACCGCGCTTTCGGTCCAGGCGCAGACCACGAACAAGGGCAACTACGACAAGACCATGAAGCAGGCCGCCGCGGCCAATTCGAAGGGCAAGAGCGACAAGAAGCTGGTCTCGGTGACGAGCGCACTCGAAGCCCCGGCCATCCGCTTCGCCGGCCAGATGTTCCCGTATGTCTGCGGGCGCGACATCTACGGCCAGAAGATCCTGCCGGAGAACCTGGGCAACGTCGAGCCGGTAGCGTGGCCAGACCCGGAGCTGGGGCCGTACCCGCAGCGTCTCCCGGCCGCGATCATCAACGCTGCCCAGCTCAACCTTGGCATCCGCGACTCCTGGGCGAGCTTCTACTTCCACCCCTTCTGGGACATCAAGTACCTCAAGGACACGGTGGCCGGGGTCAAGGGTCTTGGCTACCGGTTCGTGAAGCCGTCGACGGTCGTGATCTAGGAGTTTCGGAATGCCGCCAGTATACGAACGCCACTTCGCCGCGACCCCGCCAGTTGGCGCGGGCCGCCCTCTCACGGTCATGACCGTCTTCGGCACGAGGCCAGAGGCGGTCAAGATGGCCCCCATCATCCGCGAACTCCAGTCCCGCGGGGACGGCGTCAAATCCGTGGTTTGCGTCACGGCCCAGCATCGCGACCTCCTGGACCAGGTCCTGGCGGACTTTGACATCCAGCCGGACTGCGACCTGGACCTGATGCGGCCGGACCAGGGCCTGCCCGAACTCACCTCGCGGGTGCTCCTGGAGATGTCGCGGGTGCTGTGCGAGACAAAGCCCGACTTCGTCCTGGTCCAGGGCGACACGACGACGGCGATGGCGGCCGCGCTGGCCGCCTTCTACCAGCAGATCCCCGTGGGCCACGTCGAGGCAGGGCTGCGGACGGGCGACATCTACAGCCCCTTCCCGGAAGAGGTGAACCGCCGGGCAATCTCGACGTTCGCGACACTCCACTTCGCGCCGACGCCGCGGGCCGAACAGGCGCTCCTCGCGAGCGGAGTGGCGCCGGCTGCCATCTACCAGACCGGGAACACGGTCGTGGATGCGCTCCACATGATCCTGCGTTCGAGCCGCGCCCCAGCCTGGTGCACGCCTGCCCCGGGGCGGAAGGTGGTGCTCGTTACCGCCCACCGCCGGGAGAACTTCGGCGAACCGCTGCGGGAAATCTGCTCGGCTATCAGCGAACTCGTGGAACGGCACGAAGACGTGGAAGTGGTGTACCCGGTGCACCCGAACCCGAACGTGACCGCGACGGTGCGGCGAATGCTTGGCTGGCGCCCCCGCGTCCGCCTCATAGACCCGCTGGATTACATCTCGTTCGTCCACCTGATGGCGAACTCCCACCTCGTGCTCACGGATTCCGGCGGCGTCCAGGAAGAGGCTCCGATGCTGGGCAAGCCAGTCCTCATCCTGCGCAACGAAACGGAGAGGCCGGAAGGCGTCGATGCCGGGGCTGCGAAGCTTGTGGGGCATTCGAAGGAGGCCATTCTCTCGGCCGCGAGCGAACTGTTGACCAACGACGCCGCCTATAAGGCGATGTCCCGCCGCCGCAACCTCTACGGCGACGGCCGCTCGGCGGAACGCATCGTCGACCTCGTCCTGGGGCACCTCGGCTTCCGCCAGCAGACGTCGAGGCTCGCCACCGTGGTCCAACCGGAACTCGCCGCCGCCGCGCGGGCCTAGTACTTCCGGAAAGAACCTGGCGCCCGTTCCGAACCCCTATCGAGCGCCGCTTTGCTCCCCTCTCCCGCGAAGTCGGGAGAGGGGCCGGGGGTGAGGGCCCGTCATCCGCCGATGTGGGACATCTCCACCTTGCGGAGGCCGGCCGTCTCTTCGGTGCGAATCTCGGAGTAGCGGTCGTCGCGGACGCGCCAGACGCGTTCGACGGCATCGCGCAGTTCGGCGTCGGTGGCGCCGCCACGGAGGAGCGCGCGGAAGTCGTGGCCCTTCGCCGCGAACAGGCAGGTATAGAGCTCCCCTTCGGCGGAGAGCCGCGCCCGGGTGCAGTCACCACAGAACGGCTGGCTGATCGAGGCAATGACGCCGACTTCGCCGCCGCCGTCCTTGTACCGCCAGCGCTGGGCGACTTCGCCGCGGTAGTTGGCCTCGGCCGGCTCCAACGGGAACTCGGCGCCAATGCGTTCGACGATCTCGCGGGCGGTCACCACGTCGTCCATCCGCCAGCCGTTGGTGCTGCCGACATCCATGAATTCGATGAAGCGGACGATCTGGCCGGTGCCGCGGAAGTGGCGGGCGAGGTCGACGATCGTGTGGTCGTTGACGCCCTTCTGGACGACGGCGTTGATCTTGATCGGGTGGAGCCCCGCTTCGGCTGCGGCCGCGATCCCGTCGAGAACCGTGGCCACGGAGACGCCGGCGTCGTTCATGCGCTGGAACACGGCGTCATCGAGCGAGTCCAGGCTGACGGTGATCCGCGACATCCCGGCAGCCTTGAGGCGCTGGGCCTTGGCCCGAAGGAGCGAGCCGTTCGTCGTCAGCGTCAGGTCCCGCAGGCCTTCGATTGCGGACAGTTGGCCGACGAGTTCGTCCAGGCCCCGGCGGACCAGCGGCTCGCCACCGGTCAGCCGGATCTTTTCGACGCCCAGCCCCACGAAAACGCGGGCAAGGCGCACGATCTCTTCGTAGGTGAGGATCTCGGCGCGGTCGAGGAATGCGTAGTCGGGCCCGAAGACCTCGCGCGGCATGCAATAGCGGCAGCGGAAGTTGCAGCGGTCGGTGACGGAGATGCGGAGATCCCGGAGCGGCCGGTCGCGGGTGTCGAGGAGGGGCATGCGACTCATCTTACCCTCCGTGGGCGCGCAATGCTCCCCTCGGCATATCGCCCGCACGAACCGGCCTCAGGCGCTTCCCCGCGGCGGCCTGGGACCGGAACAACGCCGGCCTCCGGAACGCACAGAAGACCGCAGTGATGACGAACGGCATCAAGTGGAAGCAGGTCCGGGTGGACCCCGGCGACGCGCAGATGATCGAGACCCGGAAGTTCCAGGTGCTCGACGTGGCGCGGTTCACAGGCGTACCCGCCTACATGCTCGACCCGGAGATGACCAGCTCGTGGGGCACGGGTGTGGCCGAGCAGAACCGTGGCTTCGTCACCTACACGCTCACGCCGCACAAGGTCCGGTTCGACCAGACGATCAGCGACGAACTGCTCATCAACTCGTACCGTCGCTTCGAGTTCGACGACTCCGGCCTGCTCCGCGGCCTGATGAAGGACCAGGTCGAATCGGTCGGCAAGCTCGTGCAGGCCGGGTTCGAACCTGCAGCCGCGCTCAAGGCTGTGGGTCTGCCGCCGATCGCGCACACGGGTGCCATTCCGGTGACCGTTCAGCAGGTACGGGCGAGCGAGTAAACGTCACCGCGAGCGCAGTCGACAGCAGGCGAAAGTCGGAATGTGACGGAATGGCCCTGCGGGAAGGCCTGGCCCCAGGCCGCGGGGCGCTTTGCTCGAAAAGTCCCATGTCTCATTTTCTGGGACCCAATCAGGGCTACCTCCGCAATCGGGCAACAGCCCCCGTGTAGAGTCGACGGTCGCCGCCACTCCAGAAGCTTGTCTTGTCCACCGAGCTGTATGAGAGTGCCGATTCGAGCGAGCCGTCAAGGGACCAACCCTCCTGAAAGAGCTCTCCTAGCTGACCAAGCGCTCGTTCTGCAACCCTCGCTTCAGCGGAAGCTGGACTCTCCGGATGACCGTGTGGTTTGTTCGTGTCCCGGTAGATTGGCTCCAGTCTTGACCATTCAAGCCTGACTTGCCGCCGCTCAGTCGGCGCCGACTGAGGCGCAGCTCGCGTGATGGCTTTGCCGCACCGGAGGCAGAAGTTGGCGTCACCCGGAAGATCGTACCTGCACGCCGGACAAAACATCGGACTCTCCTTGCCGGCGATTCTAGCAGGATCGACCTCGGTACTACGGGTCGCGGCGTTCCGTTGCTCTCTGTTAGCAAGGGGACTGCATCGCCTTCGCGCTGTTGCAGAGGCGTCAATCCGCTAATCGCCGCCCAGCTTCACCCTTGGGCACGTGAAGCTTTCGTCGGCGCTGGTGCAGGAGCTCGACCGCAAGGGCCGCTGCTTCTCGTCCGAGATCGAAGTGCGGTCTGCGAACGCCGACGGCTCGATCCCGTTCAAGGGTCACGCCGCGCTCTTCAGCCGGCGCTACAGCGTCTACGGCATGTGGCTGGAGGAGTTCGCTCCCGGCGCCTTCGCCAAGACGATCCAGGAAGCAGACGTCCGCGCGCTCATCAACCACGACCCGAACATGGTCCTGGCCCGTTCGAAGAGCGGCACCCTGCGCCTCTCAGAAGACAAGCGCGGCCTGGTGGTCGAGGCTGACATGGCCCCAACCACGTACGCCCAGGACCTCGCGGTGACGATGGGGCGCGCCTTTCGCCCCGTGGAACCGGCCTCAGGCGCTTCCCCGCGGGACTGGCGGACGGTTGACGGCGTTCGGCGGTTCGCGGCCCTCGAGCACGGCGATGATGTTCGCGGCGGCCATGCGCGCCATCTTCGCCCGCGTGGCAAAGCTGGCACTGGCGATGTGGGGGGTGATGATGACGTTGGCGAAGGAAAAGAGTTCGTGGTCCGGGGGCAGCGGTTCCGGGTCCGTGACGTCGAGGGCGGCGCCGCCAATGGTCCCGGCGCGGAGGGCCGCGACAAGGGCTGGCTGGTCGACGATGGTGCCGCGGGCGGTGTTCACGAGCAGGGCCGTTCCCTTCATCAGGCCGAGTTCGCGGGCGCCAATGAGGTGGCGAGTCTCGGCGTTCAGCGGTGTGTGGATGGTCACGAAGTCGGCGGCGCCCAGGAGGTCATCGAGGGAGGCATGTTCGAGTCCGAGTTCGGCTTCGAGTCCAGGCTTGCGGGTGCGGCTGGCGTAGAGGACGCGCATCGAGAAGCCCCTGGCGCGCCGGGCCATGGCCGTCCCGATTTCGCCCAGGCCGACGATGCCGAGGGTCGCGCCGTGGACGTCCTGGCCGAGGAAGGCCGTGGGCGACCATGTCTTCCAGCCGCCGGCCCGGGTGTCGCGGTCGCTGGCAACGACGTGGCGGGCCCCGGCCATCAGCAGTGCCCAGGCGAGGTCGGCGGTGGTCTCGGCGAGGACGCCCGGGGTGTTCGTCAGCCAGACGCCGGCAAAGGAGGCGATGGCGGGGTCCACGTTGTCGTAGCCCACGGCCATGTTCGCAACGATCCGGAGCCTGGGGCAGGCGGCGAGCACGCCGGCATCGAAGCGATCGGTGACCATGGCCATGACCGCGTCGGCGAGGGATGCGCGGAGGACGAGGGCTTCCCGCGGGGGCGGGAGGGCGCCGGGCCACACCTGCACAGTGTGACCCGCAGCTTCGAGGACGGCGACGGCGTCGCCCGGGATGGTGCGCGTGATGAAGACGGTGCCCACGTCTGCCAAGTCTGCATTGGCGGCCCCGGAAGCGAAAGTTCGGGCCGGGGTAGAAGTTCGAGGGCAAACGCGCCGACAATACCAATGGTGGCGATTTCTCGCCGTGAATGGAGCCCTGCATGACGACGCCCACGCTAACCGCGCCCGCCCAGGAACAGGCACTGGAAAACATGTCGCCTTCGGCCGGGGTCCTGACCTCTGTGTACGATTCAGCCGAACGCTTGAAGTTGGACGCCGAAGTCGTCGACCTCCTTCGCTCATCGTGGCGAGAAGTGCGGGCGCAGGTGCCCGTACGGATGGACGACCGCAAGCTCCGGATTTTCGAAGGCTACCGGGTGCAGCACAACGGCGCGCGGGGGCCGTACAAAGGCGGCGTCCGCTTCCACCCCCAGGCCGACCTCGACGAGGTCCGCGCCCTGGCGATGCTGATGACGTACAAGTGCGCGCTCATGGACCTCCCCTTCGGCGGCGCCAAGGGCGGAGTAATGTGCGACCCCAACCGCATGAGCCAGACCGAACTGAACCGGCTGACGCGCACCTACACACAGCACATCGGCATGGTCCTGGGGGTTTCACGGGACATCCCCGCCCCCGACATGGGCACGAACGCCCAGACGATGGCCTGGATGATGGACGCCTACGGCCAGCGCTACGGCTACACCCCCGGCGTCGTCACCGGCAAGCCGGTCGAACTCGGCGGCAGCTACGGCCGCGACCAGGCCACGGGCCGGGGCGTCGCGACGATCATGGGCGAATACGTGGAGCGCGAAGGAAGCAATCCCCAGGACGTCCGCGTTGCCGTCCAGGGCTATGGGAACGTCGGTTCGTGGACCTGCCGGATAGCGGTCGAGCGCGGCTTCAAGATCGTGGCCGTGAGCGACGTCAAGGGCGGCATCGCCAACCCCGACGGGATCGACATCGCCCAGTTGGACCGCTGGGTGGGCGTTGCGGGATCAGTCGTGGGCTTCACCGGCGCGACGCCGATTACGAACGACGGCCTGCTTGAGTACGACTGCGACTACCTGGTGCCGGCCGCCCTTGGCGAAGTGATCACGGGACAGAATGCGGGGCGGATCAAGGCCCGCGCCGTGGTTGAGGGCGCGAACCACCCGGTCACGCCCTCCGGCGACCGCGTCCTCGCCGAGCGCGGGATCGTCGCGCTGCCCGACACCCTGGTGAACGCGGGCGGCGTGACCGTCTCCTATTTCGAATGGACGCAGAACATCCAGCAGTTCCGCTGGTCGCTGGAACAGGTGAACCGGGAACTCGAGACGCGGATGGTTAGCACCTTCGAACAGGTGATGGCGCGCGCGGAGAAGGACGGCACCCGCCCCCGCCAGGCCGCATTCGACATTGGCCTGGAACGGGTGGCGAAGGCCATCCAACTCCGCGGCTTCGTCTAGCCCTCCCTGGCGAAGCTTGGTGCCCGTTCAGGAGCCCTACCGGGCGCTCTGCTCCCCTCTCCCGCGAAGTCGGGAGAGGGGCCGGGGGTGAGGGCCTACCGCTGCCGAAGACCCTGCTAGGCCGCTCAACTGAGTGCTTGCCTCAGCCTCAGGCAGTGACGCGGCCGTCCAGCAGCTCCACCGTGCCGGCAGCGCCATCGACGCGCAACCGCATGCCGTCCTTGATCTCCTGGGTCGCGACCTGGGTGCCGGCGACGCAGGGGATGCGGTATTCCCGGGCGACGATGGCGCAGTGGGACAGCGGGCCCCCGGCATCCGCGACAACAGCGGCGGCGATCCCGAAGAGTGGCGTCCAGGCGGGCATCGTGCTGTGGCAGACCATGATGTCCCCCGCTTCGAGCTTCCATGCATCGTCGAGGCTGAGGAGGACCTTCGCCGGGCCGGTCACGATCCCGGCCGAGCAGGCGAGGCCCTTGAGCGTGCGGCCGTGCCAGCTCGCGTCGATTGCGAGGCCGAAGAACTTCGACACCAGTGGGTCCGGGGGCATGTCGGCGGGCGGGGGTGTGCCCATTACCGGCGGCGGCTTGATCTGCCCCTGGCGAACGTGTGCGGCCCGCCGTTCCGTCACCCGGCTGCGAACCTCGGGGACGGCGGCTCCTTCGGCCAGAGACTTGATTTCCTCGAACCGCAAGTAGAAGACGTCGCCCGCCGATTCGAGCACGCCATCGCCCGCGAGCCGCGAGCCAAGTTGCTGGACCCCGTGGCGGATCACCATCGTCGCCTTCTGGTCGATGCTGAAGTTGTGGTCTTCGGCGATCGGGATGTATTGCTGGGCGAGGGAGAGCATGTGGCGGAACTGTGGGCGCGCCGGCTCCGGCACGCGCGCTTCCATCTCGGCGACGAGCTGGTCGCGCTCGGCGGCCTGGGCGCGGTGGGCGGCGAAGGGATCCTCGCTATCGGGCTTGGCCATGAAGCCCTTGAGCTGGGTGTGCGGTGTGGCCTGGTCGTCCCGCCAGGAGGGGTACCCAATTTCGAGGAACCGGTTCGAACGCCAACCGTAGGCGTCGAGGAACGCCTGCCAGCGGGACAGAAACTCGGCCGCCAGGGGGTGGCCCACCACCTGCACACGGCCATCGACGACGGTGGCAGCGTTGACCACGGCGCCGAGCCCGGCGTTCGCGCGAACCCAGCGGCTGACGTCCCAGAGCGCCTTGCCCATCTCGACGGACTTGTTGTCGAAGCCCTGGAGCATGAGCCGTGATTGCTGGACCGAGTCCGGCCCGACGACGGCGCCGAGGAACTCTTCCATGCCGAAGACGGCGTTCATGGGCGGGATGTTTACCCGCATGTGGATGTCCCAGAGGGTCACCATGCGGTCGTAGAACCCGACGACGAAGCTGGCCAGCGCCTGGGTGGATGCCCCCGCGTAGTCGAAGCCGAGGATCGCGTCGCATTCGGCGACGACCTGGGGCTCGAAGGTTTCCCGCCAGTCGCGGAGGACGGTGGCGCCCAGCTCCATGGTGATCCGGATCATCTCCTGCATCCGCGCCTCCATTTCCTCCGGCGTTCCCATCACGGGGATGGGGGCGAGGTACATGTAGCCGTTGAAGATTCCGGAGCGAAGCCCGGAGATGGGCATCGACATGCGGGCGATCGCCCGCGAGGCGCCCTCCGAGAAGCCGGGCTGGATCATGGTCGCGTCGAGCGGGGTCAGAGGGTGGGGGAGGTGCATCGCGTCCTGGATCCAGAACAACTGCTCGTCGCCGGGATGGGGCCAGGCGACGGGAAAATTGGACGGGACGGGAAGAAGGTTCGGTGGGGTGGGTGGCATGACAGGCTCCGTGGTTGTCTTCCGGTGGGCGGAAGGGGTAGGTGGCGCAGTCTATCGGCTGGTGCCGCGGCTGGCCATCCAAAGGTTCACATTCCGGGAAGACGGCCGCGGCACCCGGCGCCCGCCACCATCCCTTAGGATGGAGCTAACGATGGGTAACTGGGCCGCCACCACGTTCGAATCGCTCCACCACCGGCACTACCGTGTGCTCTGGATCGGCACGTCGCTGTCGTTCCTCGTCTTCATGATGTCCTCGGTCGTCCAGAGCGTCGTCGCCTATGACCTGACGGGGAAGAACGGCGCCGTGGGGTTCGTCTCGCTCGGGATGGGCGTCGCAACGATTCTCGTGGCCCCGTTCGGCGGCGTCATCGCCGACCGTGTCTCGAAGAAGCGCCTCCTCCTCTTCGGGCAGGTGATCATCGGGCTGAACTTCGCGGCGGTGGGCGGGCTGATCGTCGCGGACCAGATCACGATCCTGTCGCTGGCGGCCTCGACCTTCGTCCTCGGGGTTGTGTTTTCGTTCATTGCGCCGGCCCGGCAGGCATGGATCGGCGAACTCCTGCCGCGTGCGTCGCTGCCGAACGGGATTGCCCTGCAGCAGGTGGCCATGACGGGGACGCGGATCTTCGGCCCCTTCCTTGCGGGCGGGCTGGTGGCGCTTTCGTTCGTCGGCTCTGGCGGGACCTACCTGTTCATGGGCGGCCTCTTCGCGATCGTGGTGGCGACGCTGGCCCGGTTGCCTGCGACGAAGGCCCGGAGCGGCGGCCTCAAGATCTCGGTGATGGGCGACATGATGCTGGGCATCCGGCACATCCGGGAACGGCCGCGGCTGATGCTCCTCGCCGTGTCGTTCATCGGCATCGTGATCGCCGGGTTCTCCTACCAGGTTGTGCTCCCGGGCTACCTGCAGGACGAACTCCAACACTCCCCAAAGAACATGGCGCTGATGCTTGGGGTAGGCGCGATCTCGGGCCTCGCCGTGACGATCGCGATCGCCGGGATGGCGGGTTCACGGCACGCATGGCGGCTGATGCTGGCGGGCGGGATCGTGATGGGGGCCGCCCTTCTCCTCATGGCGGGGGCGCCCAACATGGGCTTCGCGCTTCTGACCATGCTGCTGATGGGCGCCGGGTCGAGCGCCTTCCAGCTGATCAACAACGCCCTCGTGATGCAGGAAGCCGCGCCCGAATTCCACGGCCGGGTGATGTCTGTAACGATGCTGGCGTGGGGGGCGAACGGCCTCGCGGGACTGCCGTTCGGGGTGTTCGCGGACCACGCGGGCGAACGCGAGACCCTGTTCCTGATGGGGCTGCTGGTGCTTGCGGTTACCGGCGGGACCGCCCTCGCCCATGCTACGCTTGTGCGGAGGGCGCCCGCCGCGGCGGTGCCCGTGGGAAGCCTCGCGTCCAGCGACTGACGCCCGGCCAACCAACACTCTGCAGGGACGGACACCACTACATGGGACGCGAAGAACTGGCGGCGCTCGTCGCCGTGCTCACGAAGCAGCTTGAGCCCGGGGCCGAGAACCTCGCGCTCGGGAGCTGGAAGATCGACTACGACAAGAAGCGCCGGGCGTTCGTCTTCGATAAGTGCGAAAACGAAGGCTACTGTGAAGAGCGCCCCGCGGTCGTGGGCATGGATGGCACCATCATCGACCGCGGGGGGCCGCTTTTCGACTGATCCGCGGTAGCGGCCGGGTGGCCGTCTGGTAGAACTTTTTTCCGGAGCTGACGTTGCCCGGCCTCATTTCGGCGGGAGAAGTGCCGATAGTAATCCTGAAACGATGCTTACCAAGCCGCGCGCCCCGGCCGAACCTCGCGTGTTCCGGATCCTGCTCCTCGAAAGGAGTGTGGCGGGGATCCGCGTCCTCCGCGAATCGCTGCAGGGCGAGGGACTCCGCGTGCATGGCGCGAGGAGCGCGGACGAAGCAGCCCGCCTTGCCGCCGGAGACGGGTTCGACGCCCTCGTGGCGGACGCGGCGCTCTGGAAGAAGCTCTCTGTTGCTTTGGCGGCCCACCCCGGCTCCGCCGACCTCTGCATCCTCCTGGTCACAGACGGGGAACTGCCCGAGCACCGCCTGGGGACACCGAGCGGGGCCCACGCAGTCATCTCGCGTTCGGCGCTGACCCAGGCCGAGGCGGCAAGCTCGCTGATCTCCGAAGCAATCGCCGAGCACCATGCGGGCCGCCGGAAGCAGACGATGGTCCGCTGGCTCGAACGCGAAGCGCGCACCGACCACCTGACCGGGCTCTACAACCGCCACGCCTTTGACGAACACCTCGTGAACAGCCTGCGCGAATGCGCCGAGCAGGCCCAGCCCGTGACTGTCGTTGTGCTCGACGTGGCGGGGACGCAGACCGTGAACGAAGCACACGGACACGACACCGGCGACGCCATGATCCGGCGGGCCGCGACGGGCATTGCCCGCTGCATCCGCGGCGGCGACTTTGCCGCGCGGGTTGGCGGCGACGATTTCGCGATCATCATCCCGGGGGGTGATCTCGAAGTCGGCAGACTGATGGCCCGGCGCATCGGCCAGGAACTGGAGCGCTTGAACAATTCCGAATGGGACGGGGAGATCCCCGTGAGCGTCACCTTCGGCGTCGCCAGCGGCACCAAATGTACGCCGGAAGAGCTGTTTGCCGCGGCCGAACAGCAGATTGACCGCCGCCGTTCGCTCTCCACGCCGATTGCGTTCGTGCCCCGGCGCCTGGACCCAGAAGGGCCATTCGTCGCATGAATACCGCCACGCCTCGCGGATTCCTCCGAAGGGAGGCTCTCTAGGGAGACTCATGTTCATCAAGAAAACCAGCGCCAGCCAGCCAGCCCCGGGAGCGGGGGATGCCGCCGCCGATCTGCCCGCCGTCACCCGGCTCGTGGACCCGGAGACCGGCTTGCCGAACTACCACGAACTCGCCGCCACCCTCCGGCGCGAGATCGCACGGGCGAAGCGCTATGGGGACCGCAGCGTCCTGGCTGTGTTCGACGTGCGCGTGGCATCGTTCAAGCCCACAAACCTGAACCCGAACCCGCCTTCGCCTGCCCGCTACGTGGCGGGCGTCCTCGGCCAGCAGGCGCGCGAATCGGACCTCGTCGCGCGGCTCGACACCACCCATTTCGTGGTCTTTCTCACTGAATGCGACGCCGCCGGAGCAAGCCTGTTCACGGAACGGGCGCGGACGAAACTGAGCAGCTTTGTCTTTGCCCGGAACGAAGATGGCACGGGCATCTTCGTGCGGGCGTGGGCTGGGTTCGCGCCGTGGGACCCTGCCTTCACCGAGCCGAATTTCTACATCCAGGCAGCGATGGACCACCTGGAGCGCCAGCGGCCGGCCTACCGCGCGGCGGAAAGCGAATTCAGAGCCCGGCCAACCGGTTAGCCATCCTCCGCCCTGGCCCCCCGGGCAAGGTGGGCGAGGACATCAACCAGCGCCTGCGTCCCTTCACGGCCGCGACCCTGGGCTTCGAGGACGCGGAAGAGCTGCTGGACGAGCGCCGTCCCCGGCAAGGGAAGGTGCACGCCGTCGGCGGTCTGCTGGACGATGCGCAGGTCCTTCTGCATCAGCTCGACCATGAATCCGGGCGCGAAGTCGCCGCGGATCGCCCTCGGGCCGAGGTTCGCAAGCATCCACGAGCCGGCAGCACCGGAACTCACGACCTCAAGCATCTTCGCCGGGTCAACGCCGGCCGCTCGCGCAAGCGCCACGGCTTCGGCCATCGCCAGCAGGTTGAGCCCGCCGGCGACCTGGTTGCAGGCCTTCACCACCTGCCCCGACCCGGCCGGGCCGACGTGGACGATCGTTTTCCCCATCGCTTCGAAGATGGGACGGCAGCGTTCGAAGACGGCCTCGTCGCCACCCACCATCATCGCGAGGGTGCCGGCCTTTGCCCCTGCGTCGCCGCCGCTGACGGGCGCATCCAGCATCGCCACGCCGCGGGCAGCGAGGGCGTCATGCACCCGCCGGGCCACCGGCGGCGCGATCGTGGAGCAGTCGATGGCGATCGAGCCGACGGGCGCGCCTTCGATGACGCCACCGGGGCCGAGCATGACCTCCTCCACGTCGGCTGAATCCGAGACGCAGGTGATTGTGACTTCGGAGGCGGCAGCGGCCTCCGACGGCGAATCGGCAGGCGCCGCGCCCGCCTTCGTCAGCGGCTCCATCCGGGAAGGGGTCCGGTTCCAGACCGTGAGAGTGAACCCGGCCTTGAGGAGGTTCGCCGCCATGGGCGCCCCCATGATCCCGAGGCCGACGAACCCGACGCGCTTGATCTCCATCTCTCGCACCCGCTTTCCCGGGCATGGTAGTGCGGCGGCAGCCGGGGCGTCGCTTTCGGTCAGGCTCCGGGGACTGCGGGCGGGACGTTATTGGGGGTCACGCCACATCAGCCAAAGGGGTGGCCCCCCGCGGGGGACGGTGAGCACTTCGGTCACGCGGAAGCCGTTGCGTTCGTAGAGGGGGACGTTTCGCTCCTTCGAGCTTTCGAGGTAGGCCGGGATGCGCTCGCGGTCGCAGCGTTCGAGCACAGGGCGCATGAGCTGCGTGCCGACACCGCGGCCCTGGTAGTCCGGATCGGTGGCGAGGACGCCAAGGTAGAAGTGGGGCTCGTGGGGATGCTTCTTTTCGACGGCGTTCATCCCGAAGAAGACATCGCGGAAGCGGCCCATGCCGCAGGCGCTGACGAACGCGGGCATCATCATCGCCTGGCGGAGGGCAGAGAGCTTGTGCTTGCCGGGAGGCGCCCAGAGCGCGGCGCCGTGGATGCCCTCGGTCGAATAGACCTCGCCGTGGGGCATCATGATCCGGTCGAGGACGGTGGCCATGACGTCGTAAACGCGGCGGGCGCGGCGCTTGTCCTGGGTCACCATCCAGTTGATGAGGGGGTCGTCGTCGAAGGCGCGGGCGATGACCGCCTTGAGCTGGGGGACGTCCGGTTTCGCGGCTTTTCGGACGCTGACGGCGAGGGGTTCGCGGCGGCGCGGCGGGGTTTCGACCTGGGACATGGGTGGCTCCTCGTGCGCTCGTGGCGGTTGGGCGGCGCTGGCGATAGGGGTACGATAACGCCCATGTCAACCACTCCCACCTTCAACCCTCCGAAGCGCGTGCTGATGGGCCCCGGCCCCAGCGGCGCCCACCCGCGCGTGCTCCGCGCCATGACCGCCCCCCTCCTCGGGCACCTGGACCCTGAATTCCTCCGAATCATGGACAACTGCCGGGTGATGCTGCGTGAGGTGATGCGCACCCGGAACGAGGTGACCCTGGCGACCCCGGGCACCGGGACAAGCGGCATGGAAGCGGCCGTGATGAACCTCGTCCAGCCCGGCGACAGGGTTGTCGCGGGCGTCTGCGGCTATTTCGGCGAGCGGATTGCGCTCATGGCCGAACGCGCGGGCGGCGTTGTCACTCGCGTGCAGTCGCCCTGGGGTTCGCCGACCGACACGGCGGGCATCGAAGCGGCGGTGAGGGCCACGGGCGGCGTGAAGCTCGTCACGATGGTCCACGCCGAGACCTCCACGGGCGCGCAATCGGAGGTAGAGCCGGTTTCGACGATCGCGCACGAAGCGGGGGCGCTGCTCCTGGTCGACTGTGTGACCTCCCTCGGGGGAGTGGCAGTCGAAGCCGACCGCTGGGGCGCCGATGCGGTGTATTCGGGGACCCAGAAGTGTCTTTCGGCGCCGCCGGGGGTTTCGCCGATCACGCTTTCGCCTGCGGCATGGGACGCGGTCCGCGCCCGGGAGGTGCCTTCGAACACCTGGTACCTGGACATGCAATTGTTGGAGGCCTACTGGAACAACCAGCGCGTCTACCACCACACAGCGCCGATTTCGATGATCTACGCCCTCCACGAGGCGCTGGCCCTGGTCCTGGACGAGGGGCTCGAAGCGCGCTGGGCACGCCACGAAAAGCACGGTCGGGCGCTCCAGGCGGGGCTCGAAGCGATGGGGCTGGTGCTCCACGCCGACGCCGGCTACCGCCTGCCCGTGCTCACGACCGTCCGCATCCCCGAAGGCGTGAACGATGCGGAGGTGCGGGGCGCCCTGCTCAAGCGCCACGGGATCGAAGTCGGGGGCGGGCTCGGTGACCTCCGGGGCAAGGTCTGGCGGATCGGGCTGATGGGCGAGTCATCGACGCCGGGGAACGTCCTCCTGTTCCTCTCTGCGCTCGGGAAGATCCTCCGGGAACAGGGCGTGAAGGCGGACCAACGGGCAGCAACGGACGCAGCGGCGGCGCGGCTGGAGGCGTAGCGAACTCAGGCGTCGGTCGCCGGCCGCCCAATCCCCACGTACCGCACCCCCCGCGCTTCGACGGCGCGACGGTCAAGGGCGTTGCGGGCGTCGACGAGCAGAGGTGCGATTGCCGCCCAGTCGAGGCCGCGGTAGGCGCGATGGTTCGCGTGGAGCACGGCGGCATCGTAACCGGCGAGAGGCGCCGAAGCGGGCGTGAAGCCCAGGGCGCGGACGCCGGCTTCGCTCAGGAGAGCGTCGTGCCCTTCGACCAGGACGCCGAGGGCGGTGAATTCGCGCAGGAGGTCGACCGCGTTCGTGTGCGGAGTGACGGCGACGTCGGGCCGGAAGGTGAGGCCGAGGATGAGGATGCGCTTGCCGTGGAGGTCGCCGCCGAGGAGGTCCTGGACGCGGCGGGCGGCATAACCGGGCATGGAGTCGTTGACTTCGCGGCCGAGGCGGGCGAGCGCGCTGGGGCCAGCGCCCTGGATGAGGAAGTGGGGATAGACGGGGATGCAGTGGCCGCCGACGCCGGTGCCGGGCGTGTGGATGTGGCAGTAGGGCTGGCTGTTCGCCGCCCGGATGACTTCGTCGATGTCGACCCCGTACGCATCGGCAACCTGAGCCAGTTCGTTGGCGAGCGCGATGTTGAGGTCGCGATAGACGCCTTCGGCGAGCTTGCTCAGTTCCGCGGCTTCGGCCGAAGCGAGTTCAATGACGTCGCCACCGTAGATCTCTGCGAAGAAGGCGGCGGCGCGGCGCCCGCCATCAGGGTCGACGCCGCCGACGACCTTCGGGTACTTCGCCAGGTCTTCGATGACGCGGCCCATGAGGAGGCGTTCGGGGCTGAATGCGACAGAGAAGTCACGGCCCAGCTTCAGGCCGCCGGATTCGAGCCTGGGCGCGAGTTCGCGGCGGGTCGTCCCGACGGGGAGGGTGGTATCGAAGATGCAGAGGGTGCCCGGCCGGAGCCCTTTGGCGACGGTTTCACAGGCGGCAAAGAGGTTGCCGAGGTCGGCGTGGGAGTCGTTGTCGACATCGACGGCGACGGCGAAAGTGACGGCCTCGCACTGGCTCACGGCGGCGACGGTGTCGGTCGTGGCCTTCAGGTTGCCGGAAGCGACCACCTGGCGGAGGAGTTCGGCGAGGCCGGCTTCGTCGGGGATTGGGTTTTCGCCACGGTTGACCATCTCGACGCGGGCGGCATTGATGTCGCAGCCGAAGACCGTGTGGCCCCGCGCGGCCATGGCCGCGGCCACGGGGAGGCCGATGCGCCCGATGCCGATCACGGCGACGTTCATAGGGCGGCGAGCACCTGGCTAACCTTCACGGGCGCGCCTTCGCGGGCGGAACGGACCAACGCTTCGGCGACGGCAAGGGCGGCGATCCCGTCGGCGGCGGTGACTTCGGGTTCGGTGTGGCCGCGGACGGCGTCGCGGAAGCTTTCGAGTTCGACGCGAAGGGGCTCACGGTTCTCGATCGGGTACCGGGTCATCGGCCCCTCGGTGACGCTTGCGATGGCGCCTTCGCGGGCGCTGGCGGCGAAGTTTTCGTAGAAGGCGAGCGACTGGGCGGCGTAGTCGGCGACGAACATCCCCTTCTCGCAGAGCACGGTCAGGCTTCGTTCCTTCGTCGGCGTCAGCCAGTTGATGTCGAGCAGGCCGAGGGCGCCGCCGCGGAAATGGAGCATCCCCGCGAAGATGTCCTCATTGTCGGTGTTGATGTGGCGCTGGGCCTCGGCGTAGACGCGGTCGACCTCGTCGCCAAGGAGGTAACGCATGATGTCGATGTCGTGGGGGGCGAGGTCGTGGATGACGCCGACATCGCGGATCCGGTGGGGGAAGGGGCCGACGCGCCGCGCCTTCACCTGGAGCACTCGCCCGCCCTGGCCTGCCGCGAGCCGCCGCTTGAGTTCGCGGACGGCGGGGTTGAAGCGCTCGATATGACCGACGGTCAGGACGACGCCGGCCGCCTCGGCTGCCTTCGCGACCCGCTCGGCGGCCGCAAGCGTCGCGGCGATCGGCTTTTCGACGAGCAAGCTCACGCCCGCGGCGATGACCTGGAGGGCGACCAGTTCGTGCAATCCGGTGGGGACCACGACCGAGACGAAGTCGGGCCGGGCCTCGGCGAGCAGTGCCAATGCGTCCGGGAAGCCCGGGAGCGAGCGCCCGTGGGTGGCCTTGGCGACGCGCGCAGGGTCGGCGTCGGCGACGGCGACGAGTTCGACGCCGGCCATGTCGGAGAGGACGCGGGCATGGTTGGCGCCCATAGAGCCAAGGCCGATGACTGCGGCGCGGAGGTCACCCATCGCGATCCACGGTATCTGGATTCGCCAAAATGCGGAAGCGGGGACTACCCGCGAACCGCCGCGTCCAGCGCCGTCGCGATCCGCGCGATGTCCGCCGCCGTCAGCGACGGGTGGATGGGAAGGCTCAGAACCTCCCGCGCGGCCTGTTCCGACACCGGGACGTGCGCGCCGCCCAGGCCCATCTCCTTGATGATCGGCTGCTCATGGATCGGGATCGGATAGTGGATGCCCGTGCCGATGCCGGCCGCCTGGAGGCGCTGCTGGACGCCGTCGCGGTCATTCGGGATGCGCACCGTGAACTGGTGGTAGACGTGGCGGTCGCCGGGGCGGGATGAAGGCAGCGTCACCGGCACTTCGAGTGCCCGGATCCGTTCGCTGAGCGCGGCCGCGTTGCGGATGCGGGCTTCATTCCAGGCTTCCAGGTGGCCGAGTTGGACCAGCCCGATCGCCGCGGAGAGGTCGGTCATGCGCCAGTTGAGGCCGAAGTGTTCGTGGTAGTAACGCCGCTCCTGGCCGTGGTTGCGGATGATCCGGCACCGCCGGGCCACCTCGTCGTCGTCGACGGTGATGATCCCGCCTTCGCCGGTGGTCATGTTCTTCGTCGGGTAGAAGCTGAAGCAGCCCGCGCCGAACGTGCCCAGCCGCCGCCCCTGGTGTTCGGCCCCGTGCGCCTGGCAGGCGTCCTCCACGAGGGCGAGCCCGCGCCGCTCACAGAGCGCGCTGAGGTCGTCGATCCGCGCGGGGTTGCCGTAGAGGTGGACGGGCATGACCGCCTTCGTCCGTGGCGTGATCGCGGCTTCGACCAGTGCCGGGTCGATGTTGAAGTCGTCGGCGGTGATGTCGGCGAAGATGGGCTTCGCCCCACAGGCGATGATGCTGGTGGCAGTGGCGATGAAGCTGAATGGGGTCGTGATCACCTCGTCGCCGGGGCCGACGCCGTAGGCCTGGAGGGCCACGATCAGCGCCGCCGTCCCGCTGTTGACCGCGATGGCGTGCTTCGTCCCGATGTACTGCGCGAAGGCGGCTTCGAACGCCTCGGTGCGGCTGCCCTGCGCCAGTTGGCCCGATTCCAGGACTTCGATGACCGCGCGCTTCTCTTCCTCGCCGATGAGGGGCTTCGCGATCGGTATCGAGGGGAGGGCGGCTGCGGTCATGGCGGGTTCCTTTGGCCGGGGGGTGCGGAGATGCACGTGAGGGACGCGACCCGAGCGTAACAAGCATCGGTCTTCAGTGCTGCCGGGATTCGGTCGTCTAAGTTGCGGGCGAAGTGCTCCCGCCTTGGAGGAACCTGCGGGTGGTCGATGCGGCGTGGTCGGCGTCGTCCATCCATACGGCGTGGCCGGCCCCGGGCATGAGTTCGAGCTCCGCATTCGGGATGCGTTTGACGAACTCACGGGCGATGGCCGCACCACCGTACGGATCTTTTTCGCCCCAGAGGAAATGGACCGGCGCCTCGATCCTCGCCAGCAGGCTCGCGGGCATGAGCACGCGGTGATTCATTCCGCGTACCGGGTGGATGATGCGCGGAGCCGCTTGAAGCTCGTTGCGCATCGTGTCGGTGTCGCGCAGCAGCGAGAGGAACCAGTCCAGCCCCTCTTGAGAGATGCGGCCCGCTTCGAGGGCCTCCCGCAGGCCGATACTCCGCAGGATCATCCGCACGGCTCGCGGGTTGGGTGGTATCGCGGTCATGAGGCGGGCCGCCCCGGGCACCGCGCCCAGACGCATAGCCAGCGGCACCCGGCCGATTGGCGCCCCAATGGGCCAGCCGAACTCGACCATGCGGTCGATGCGGTCAGGGTGCGCTGCTGCCGCGTGAAAGGCCATGTAGCCGCCGAACGACGTGGCGACCAGGTGCGTGCGCTCCAGTCTCAGGGCGTCGAGTACGTCAACGACGAGCGCGTCGGCGAAGGCCCCCAGCCGCTCCATGTCATTAAACCGGGCGAGGAGCGGAGCGCTCAGACCGCAGCCCGGCCGGTCCAGGAGCACGCAACGGAACCCCTCGAGCCGCGCGACCAACGGCGCCCAACTCGCACCGCTGATGGAGCCGCCATGCACAAACAACACCGGCGGACCCTCGCCGATCTCCTGGACCCTGACCGTGACGCCGGTGCGGTCGAGCTGCAGGAAGCGCTCGGTCGGGGTCGCGCCGAGCGACTCCCACAGCCGCTGCTCTGCCTTCCGATAGCGGACCTCGTTCATCGCTGACTCCCAGCCTCAGGCGCGCCTCTGTCAGCCGGCGCGTGTCCTGCGGACACTACGCCGCGGCCCCGCCCTCGTGAAGTGCGACTCAGGACGAGAATTCGCGCCGCACCGGGCTGGCTTTGCGGTACTATCCCCGCGCTGGGAGGCAACAAACAATGACAGACACTACAGAAGGCCGTCTGGCTACCGGGGCAGCGCCAGCCGACGCCAATACCCCCACCGTGCGCGGGGACGTAAAGATGCTCGCCTACTGGGTTTCGCTTGGCGCGGCGGCTGGCGGCCTGGGCGGGGCGCTCATCGGCGGCATCGGCGGCCGCATCGCGATGTTCTTCCTTCGGCTGACCTCGGACGACTCGGTGCGCGGCCTCGAGAGCGACGACGGCTTCATCATGGGCCGCTTTGACCTCACGGCCACGGTCAGTCTGATATTCGTCACGACGGTCCTGGGCGCCATCGTCGGATTGATCGTCGTCGCGGGCAGGCCGTTCTTTCCGAAACACGGCATGCCGATCGCATGGGCACTCGCGGGAGCGATCACCGGCGGCGCGCTCCTGATTTCGAGCGACGGGATCGATTTCACTCTCCTTGGACCGCACTCGTTCGCGGTGGCTCTCTTCGTCGCCATCCCGGCTGTCGGTGCCGGCTCCATCGCCTGGCTGACGGAGGTCTACCCGCAGTTCTGGTGGCGCAACCGCCCGCTCACGGCACTCGCAGCCATCGCCGCCGTCCCGCTCGTCATCTTTTTCCCGGTGGCTATCTTCGCCTTGCTTGCCTCTGGAATCTGGTTGCTCGCCATTCAGTTGCCCCGGGTCCGCGACATGGCGGCGTGGAAGCCCATTCGCGCCCTCGCCACCGTCGTTTTCGGACTGATCGTCACGCTGGGGCTGCTGGACCTCGTCGGGGACGTCAGGGCGATTATCTGAGACTCGGGCTACCTCCCCGAGAGGCCCTACCCCACGGGCTCCACCGTCTCGTCTTCGCGCATCCGGTAGGCACGCCCGCAACGGGCACAGGTGAGGTCGCGGCCGAGCTTGCGCGCGCAGACGCAGACCCACCCCATCAGCCGGGCCGGGGCGCCGCCCACCAGCGCGTAGTCCGGGACGTTCCGGGTGACCACAGATCCAGCGGCGACCAGCGCCCAGCGGCCGATGGTCACCCCCGGGAGGACGACCGACCGCGAGCCCACAGCGGCGCCGTACTTCACCAGCGTCTCGCCCACTTCCCAGTCGGAATCGGATTTGAGCGAACCGTCGGGGTTGATGGCGCGCGGGTAGCGGTCGTTCGTGAAGACGACTTCGGGGCCGACGAAGACGCCGTCTTCGAGCGTCGTCCCGTGGTAGACACAGGAATAGTTCTGGACTTTGCAGTTGCTGCCGATCTGGACGCCGGCGTCGATATAGGCGCCCTTGCCGATGATGCAGCCGGGGCCGACGACCGCGCCTTCGCGGACTTGGGCCTGGTGCCAGATGCTCGCGCCTTCGCCGATCGTCGCGCCGGGGCTGACTTCGGCGGTGGGGTGGATGCGGGCGCCGCTCACGGGGCGGCGGTCTCGCCGGTGGGAGCCGGCGACGGGGTCTCGTCTTCGAGCGAATAGCGGCGGGCGACGAGGTGGATGCGCCGCCGAAGTTCCTCTGAGTCGCCCCACATCGCCGGACCGAGTTCGTCGATGAGGCGGCTGATCTCCGCTTCCGTCACCTCCACCGACGCCTTCAGTTGCATCACCTTCGGGTGAGCGGTGGGAGTCATGTCCTCGAAGTCGGCGACCAGTTCTTCGCGGAGCTTTTCGCCGGGGCGCGGGCCGGTGAAGACGACCTCGATGTCCTGGCCGGGGCGAAGTCCGCGGAGTCGAATCATCCGCTCGGCGAGTTCGAGGATGTTGATCTCTTCGCCCATGTCGAGCATGTAGATGTTGCCGTGGCCGCCGAAAGTCCCGGCCTGGATGACGAGGCTGACGGCTTCGGGGATGCTGATGAAGTACCGCATCATGTCGCGGTGCATGACGGTCACGGGCCCGCCGCGCTCGATCTGGCCCATGAAGGTCGGCACGACGGAGCCGCGGCTGCCCATGACGTTGCCGAAGCGCACGGCGGCGTAGTTCGTCAGTTCGCTATCCCGGGCCAGGGCAAGCACCAGGAGTTCGGCAATCCGCTTCGTGGCGCCCATGATGCTCGATGGGCGGACGGCCTTGTCGGTGGAGATAAGGACGAAGGTGCCAGCCTGGTAGGTGCGGGCCGCCCGGGCGACATTCAGAGTGCCAAGGACATTCACGCGATAGGCTTCGCCCGGGTGCTCTTCCATCAGGGGGACGTGCTTGAGTGCCGCGGCGTGGTAGACCAGATCCGGGCGGACGTGGGCGAAGATCTCGTCGACGCGCTGTTCCTCGACGACGTTGGCGATCCAGAGGCGAATGGTGGTTTCGGCGGAGAGTTCAGAGAACTCGAAGGTGTTGCGGTAGAGGTCGTGGAGGCCGCTCTCGTTGTTGTCGACCATGTGAAGTTCGCGCGGCTGGAAGCTGAGGAGTTGGCGGCAGAGTTCGGAGCCGATGGAACCGGCCGCGCCCGTCACGAGGACGACTTTGTCCTTCACGGAGTGGGAGCAGGCGGCGTAGTCCACCTGCACGGGCTCTCGGCCGAGGAGGTCGTCGAGGGTGATGTCCCGGAGGGCGTCGTGGTGGCCGAGGACCCACTTTTCGACGCCTGGAACCATCCGCACGGCGACGTTCGTCTCCTGGCAGGTGGCGACGATCCGGCGGATGGTCTGGCCGCTGGCCTGGGGGATGGCGATGGCGACGGCTTCGACATCGTGCTTCTTGATCGCGTCGGCCAGTTCGTGCGTGCCGGAAAAGACCGGCAGGCCAAGGACGCGGGTGTGCTGCTTCCGGGAGTCGTCGTCGAGGTAGCCGATGGGCTGGTAGTTGAGGCCAGGGCTGTTCTGGAGCTCCCGCGAGAGCGCCTGGCCGGTGTGCCCGGCACCGATGATGAGGAGCCTGCGGGACGCGACGGAAGCCCATGGCAGCCGGGAAAGCAGCCGGGCCCGCATCTTCACGAAGGCCATGCCGGGGAAGATGAGGATGCCGGCGATGAGGATGACCGAGAGCGGGAGGTCGCGGTCCCGCACCCAGAAGTTGATGGCGAAGACGGCGACGGTGACGGCGAAGACGGCGCGGAAGAGGCGCATGATGTCGCCGAGGCTGCCGTAGGCCCAGGCGGTGCGATAGACGCCGAAGAAGACGTTTGCGGTGATGAAGCCGAGGGCGAGGAAGGGCAGGATTCTCGCCGTGAATTCGGCATTCACGCCGGGGACTTCGCCATCGAAGCGGAGGAGGAGGGCGGCGGCATAGCCCGCGGCGACAACGAGGCTATCCAATACGGCGGCGAGGACCGTATGGAAAGGGTCACCGGCGAGAAGGCGGCCGAGGGCGTTTCGTCCGGGCGGGGCGGGCGCTTCGGCTGTCACTAGCGCGCCCCGCTTCCGCGGAGGACCGCGAGGACACTCTGGAGAAGGATGCGGATATCGGTCATTACCGAATGGCGATCCACGTACGCGAGATCGTAGGTAACGATTTCGTCGTAGGTCAAATCCGAGCGGCCTTTCACCTGGGCGAGGCCTGCGATACCGGGACGGACGTCGTGGCGGCGATGGTAGGCCGGCGGGTACTGGGCGACGAGTTCCGGGATTTCGGGGCGCGGTCCAACCAGGCTCATCTCGCCCTTGAGGACGTTGAGGAGGTTGGGCAACTCATCGATGGAGGTCTTGCGGGCGAATTCGCCCCAGCGGGTGAGACGGGGGTCGCGCTGTCCGGACGGCGAAAACACGAACGTCTTCCAGTCATCGACAACGTAGGGCATCAGTTGCCCTGGCCCGGCGTGGCGCATGGTCCGCAGCTTGACCATCGTGAACGGCCTGCCGTGGAGGCCAATGCGCCGCTGGAGGAAGATAGGGTTGCCCCGGAGTTCGACCGCGAGCACGCCCGCCATCACGGCGGCGATGACGATGGCAAAAGGCGCCGCGAGCACGGTGAGGACGACATCGAAGACGCGCTTGCCCATGGGGATAGGTTCCCGGGGATGGGCGATAGGGGATAGCCCCGGGGCCGGAGCCGAGGTCCGAGGTCCGAGGACCGGTGAAGGGCCAACGGCTAAGGGCCAACAGCCCGGAGGACCTGGAGGCCGAGGTGCTGCTCGAAGGCGTCGAAGTCGCGGTCGTTGTGGAGGAGGAGGTGGCCGTTGTCGATGCAGAAGGTGGCGATGAGGCAGTCGATCGGGCTGCGCACCGTGATTCCCAGTTTGCGGAGCAGACGGTAGTTCTGCGCGCTCCTGAGGATCGTCTGGGTGTCAGCCATCGCGTGGAGGTCGAGGGTGAGAAGCTCACGCCGGACCCGAGCCGCGCGCAGGTCGTCACGAATCCCACGGACCACCTCGCAGACGATCAGGTCGCCCACCTGCACGTCGCCAGCGTTGAGGAGTTCGTGAAGCAGGGTCACCCGGGGGCTCGATGTTCCCGCGAGGTAGTCGATCCAGACCGACGTATCAGCGAATGCCATCCGCGGCTGGTGGCTCCTCTCGGTAGCTTTCCCGGTAGGCCTCCCAGAACTCGACCTTCCCGCGGAGGGCCGTGAGCGACTGGAAGGCCTTCCGCTGGATGAGCTCGCGGAGCGCCTCCTCGACCACGGCCTTCTTCGTCTTGAGGCCCGAGCGTTCCATTGCCTCGGCCATGAGGTCGTCGTCGATCTCGATGTTGGTGCGCATCGGCCGGCCTCCTATGTGTATGAACGCAGCATAGCATGTGTACCCGGGGCGCGCCGAGGTTGTGTGGCGAAGATCGCTTGCGCGCCGCTGGGGCAGCCAGTAGGATTGTTGACACAATCACTCTACTTTCTCGGAGGCGGGCGGACGTGAGCCGCCCGGAGCTATGCGGGTTTCCACTCGAAGCGACTACGGACTGCGCGCACTGATCGAACTGGCCGGGCACTACGGCCGGGGGCCGCTGCAGTCGTCCGAGATTGCCCTCCGCCGCCACATCCCCGAGCAGTACCTCGACCAGCTCCTCACCAGCCTCCGCAAGGCCGGGTTTATCCGCTCCGTCCGCGGACCATCCGGGGGGCACGAACTTGTGCGGCCACCGGAGGAGATCTGCGTCCGCGAAGTCATCGAGGCGCTCGACGGGAGCCTTTCGCCGGTGGCCTGGCTCGACGAGCCGCCGGAACTGACCGACCACCCCCACCACTGCGGCCAACGCGAGATCTGGCTGCGGATCCGGGACGCCACCGGCGAGATCCTCGCCTCATACTCCATCGCCGACCTGCTCGAACGCGAACCGCAGGCAGCCACCGGGAGGTACACGATATGACCACCGTGACCGCGAGGCCGCTGGTTGCGAACTCGGTGCTTGAGCTGATCGGCGGCACCCCGCTGGTGCGGCTGAACCGGGTGAACCCTCCCGGCACCACCATCCTCGGGAAGCTCGAGAACCTGAATCCCGGCGGCAGCGTGAAAGACCGCATCGCCCTCTCCATGGTCGAAGACGCGGAACGATCGGGCCGCCTGAAGCCGGGCGCCACGATCGTCGAGCCGACCTCGGGGAACACCGGCATCGGCCTCGCGCTGGTCGCGGCGGTGAAGGGCTACCGGCTGATCCTGACGATGCCCGAAGACATGTCGGTCGAACGCCGCCGTCTTCTCGAACGCTATGGGGCCGAACTCCACCTGACTCCAGCCATCGAAGGCATGACCGGGGCGGTCTTCGCCGCAAGACAACTCGTGGAAAAGCACAAGGACTATTTCATGCCGCAGCAGTTCGAAAACGAAGCCAACCCGGAGATCCACCGCCGGACCACGGCACGCGAGATCATCGATGCGACCGGCGGCAGGCTCGATGCCTTCGTCGCCGGTGTTGGCACAGGCGGGACGATCACGGGCGTAGGCGACGTGCTCCGCCGGGAACTGGGCGGCAGCGTCCACGTGATCGCCGTCGAACCCGCGCGGTCGCCGGTGCTGAGCGGTGGCCGGGCCGGGATGCACGGCATCCAGGGGATCGGCGCGAGCTTCATACCCGGTGTGCTGGACCGGACAGTCTACGAAGAAGTGATCCGCGTGGAAGACCGCGACGCGATCGCGATGACGCGGCGGTTGGCCCGGGAAGAAGGGCTGCTCGTCGGGATCTCGGCGGGGGCCAACGTCTTCGCATCCGCCCGGGTTGCACAACGGCTGGGCGAAGGCGCTACGGTAGTGACAATGCTTTGCGACACCGGCGAACGTTACCTGAGCGTGAATATGTAACCGCCGGCACCCACTCACGGCGCCGCCCCAGGCCGGGGCAGGCGGTATTCCAAATGATCCACGGCCCCACGAAGGAGATGCCATGTCAGTCAACGTCTATATCCCAACCCCGTTCCGCCACCTCGTGGGCAACCGGGCCAGCGTCAAGGCCCGTGGCGACACCGTGCGCGACGTCATTTCCGACCTGGACAGCCAGTTCCCGGGCTTCCGCGCCCAGTTGCTGGACCCCCAGGGTCGCCTCGCCCAGCACATCAACGTCTACGTGAACCAGGTCGAAATCGAAAACCTCCAGGGCGAAGCCACGCCGCTGAAGAACGGCGACGAACTGGCGGTGATCCCGGCCCTCGCCGGCGGCGCTCAGACGGTGATGACCCCGGAAATGGTGGACCGCTACAGCCGCCACCTGATCATGCCGCAGGTCGGGAGCATCGGGCAGCGCCGGATCATGGAAGCGAGCGTCCTTATCATCGGCGCCGGCGGGCTCGGGTCGCCCGTGGCCCTGTACCTCGCCCTCGCCGGTGTCGGGAAGATCGGCATCGTCGACTTTGACGTGGTCGACCGTTCGAACCTCCAGCGCCAGATCCTCCACGTGACGGACAGCATCGGCATGCCGAAGGTGGAGTCGGCGCGGCAGCGGCTGCTCGCGCACAACCCCCACATCGACGTGGTGACGCACGAAGAGCCGATCACCAGCGACAACGCCTTCCGGCTCATCGAGGGCTACGACATCGTCGTGAACGGCGCCGACAACTTCGCCACCCGTTACCTGGTGAACGACGCCGCCTACCTGTTGAGGAAGCCGCTGGTGGACGGGTCAATCCTGATGTTCGACGGCCAGGCGACGACCTACATCCCCGGCAAGGGCTGCTACCGCTGCCTCTACCCGGCGCCGCCGCCCCCGGGCATGGTGCCGAGCTGCGCCGAAGCGGGCGTCCTCGGCGCCATGTGCGCCACCATCGGCAGCATCCAGGCGACCGAGACGCTGAAGCTGATCCTCGAAATCGGCGAGCCGCTCGTGAACCGGCTGCTCCTCTACGATGCCCTCTCGCTTGAGACCCGGATCGTGAAGGTGCGGCGCGACCCGGAATGCCCGCTTTGCGGCGACAACCCGACGATCACCGAACTCATCGACTACGAACAGTTCTGCGGCGCCCCCATCCCCCATGCCGCCGCGCCGTTCGGCGGCTAGACCAGGAAAGGACTCCACGTGACTGCTGCGACTTCCCCATCCATCCAGGTCCGCGTGACCGCCGTGCTCCAGAAGCTGACGAACGGCCAGAAGACCGTCGAGGCGCGCGGCGCGACGGTCGCCGAGGTCCTGGACGACATCGACAGCCGCCACCCAGGCTTCCGGGCCCAGATGTACGGCCCCGATGGCAAGCTCCACCGCTTCGTCAACGTCTACCTGAACGACGAGGACATCCGTTACACGGGCGGCGTTGCGACCGAAGTGAAGCAGGGAGACGTGCTCGACATCCTCCCGGCGCTGGCGGGCGGGGCCTGAGTGGCAGCCCTTTCGTGCCTCGGAGGACGGCGATGACCCTCTACCGTTCGGTGCTGGATCTGATTGGGAACACGCCGATGGTGGAGTTGCGTTCGTTCGCGCCCCGGCCCGGCGTCCACATCTACGCCAAGCTCGAAGGCCAGAACCCGACCGGTTCGGTGAAGGACCGGATCGCGAAATACATGATCGAGGCGGCCGAGAAGCAGGGGCTGCTGAAGCCGGGCGACACCATCCTTGAGCCGACCTCCGGGAACACCGGCATCGGCCTGGCGATGATCGGCCGGGTGAAGGGCTACCACGTCATCTGCGTCATGCCCGAATCGGTCAGCGAAGAGCGGACGCAGCTCCTGCGGGCGTTCGGGGCCGAGATCATCTACACGCCCGGCGACCTCGGTTCGAACGGCTCCATCGCCCGCGCCAAGGAGATCGTCGCCGAGAACCCGGGGAAGTACTACTTCCCCTACCAGTACGGCAACGAAGCCAACCCCCGTGCCCACTACGAAACCACCGGGCCGGAGATCCTCCGCGACCTGCCCGAGACCACTGTCTTCGTGGCGGGACTGGGCACTGGCGGGACGATTACGGGCGCCGGGCGCTACCTGAAGGACCACAAGCCGGGCGTGAAGGTCATCGCCGCCGCCCCCCACCCGGGCGACCTTGTCCAGGGGCTGCGGGCGATGGAGGAAGGCTTCATCCCCGAGGTCTTCGACGAGACGGTGCTCGACGGCAAGATCGTCGTCGACAGCAAGTCGAGCTTCGCGATGTCGCGCGAACTGACGCACAAGGAAGGGCTGTTCGTGGGGATCAGCTGCGGCTCGGTCGTGCGGGCGGCGCTCAAGGCGGCGGAGCGGCTGGAGGGCGAACAGCACATCGTCTGCCTCCTCGCCGACGGCGGCTGGAAGTACCTGAGTTCGCACCTCTGGACGGTGGACTGGGAAGACCAGCCCGAAGACGTGGAGACGAAGATCTGGTGGTGAGGTAGGGGGGTCGGGGATCGGGGGTCAGGGGTCAGGGATCAGGGGGCGGGGACCAGGCAACCGAAGTGGAACCCCAGCCCGGTCAGCGGCCCGCGGCGTAGTGCTCGCGCATCATCCTCTCGGTCTCTTCATCCATCGCAAGGATCTCAGCGTCGATCTTGTCCTTGTTCAGCAGGTAGAAGGCGAGGGCGGCGTAGACCTGCCCGAGGGTCAGCGCCGGGCGGAAGTCGTCAACGATGTCCTGGGGCGAGTACCCCTCGCAGGTGAGGACGGCGATGCGGTCCACCGTGATCCCGGTGCCGGCGATGAACGGACGGCCCCCGCGGAAGCCGTCACGGCGCTGGATGATGGAACCGATCTCGACGAGGCCCTCGGTCGCTGCCATGGGATCAGTGTAGCACTCGGGGATCAGGGCTATTGGCCGTTCGGCCCAATTCCGGCGGCGCTGCCATAATGGGCCGAGCACCCGGCAGGAGTCCCGAGATGGCGTTCACGGTCGATGTTGACAAGTTCCGGTTTCCTGAAGAATTGGCGGTGGGCGTGAAGGGCAAGCGCGTGCTCATCAGCGGCGCCGGCAAGGACGGGGGGCTGGGCCAGTCCTTCGCGCTGGCGGCGGGCCTCAACGGCGCGGCGAGCGTCGCGGTGCACTTCCATCGCAGCTACGCCGACGGCTTTGACCTCGTGAACAAGCTCCGCGCCGAGGGCGTCAACGCCTTCCCCCTCCAGGCCGATGTCACCAACATGGGCGACCTCTGGGCCACGCGGAGCTACGTCATCGAACAGATGGGCGGGCTGCCCCCGAACCTGGTCATCTGCAATTCGGGGCTGAGCGAAAAGGGCTACCAGTTCGGGCGGGCGCTGCGCGAAGTCGAAGGCGAACCCCGGGCCGTCCGCCGCGCCCGCGTCCGCCAGAGCTTCATTGACAACCTCGAAGAATCGCGCCAGGTGCTGGACACGAAGATCGACGGCTTCCTCGCGATGACCCACCTCTGGGCGGGGGAAGCGGTCTACCACAACGAACCGCTCCAGATCGTCTACATCTCCTCCCGCCAGGCGATCGACCCCGGGGTCAGCGTCCCGGGATACGCGATTTCGAACTGGGCGGTGCTGCAACTGCCGGCCGTCCTCGCCGTGAACCTTGGCAAGAGCGCGAGCCTGATCTCCGCCTACTCGGTCCTCTACCCGTTCGTGCGGACGGGCATGACCGGCGAGCACGCCGAGAATCCGCGCGTGTTCGGCCGCTGGCAGCCGCGCATGCTCGAAACGTACGAGGCCGCGGAGTCGTTCATGCAGGTGCTGGCGCGGCCCGCGGAAGAGACGAACGGCGGTATGTTCGAAGTGAAAGTGGACCCTGACCCCTCGGCGGAAGGCGCCGTCCGGGTGGCGTGGGAGCGCGTGCGCTTCGACGTCCGGGAAGAGCCGGTGCCCTGGGCGGCGCTGGTGTACGGGCCGGGGTAGGACGCCACCGCGCCGTGGTCCGGACTACGACGGCGGGGTTCGAGCAGGCTGGAGGCTATCGGTCGCCTCGCTTGTCCGCGAAAGGAATCTCAGCCGGCGGCGCGGATGCTCTGCAGGTGCGCGGTTGCGTGTTCGATCAGGACGCCGCCCTCGATGAGCTGCTGGGTGGTGACCGCCGCGCCATTCGCCAACGGAAGCGCCATCGTGCGATCCATCTGCGCGGCGCTCAGTCCACGCAAGTAGGCCGCCATCGATGCGCCGCCATCGCGCAGGAGCTTGACGGTGTCGGCTTTCGTGCATGCGGCGGACTCGGCGGCATGGCGCGCGTTCCGGGCGTTGATGTCGTCCCAGCTGTAGGTGGGCGCGGTGCGCCCTTCCGCCGCCGCGCTGATGTACTCACGCTCCAAAGGCCACTGCGATCCCACGTGGTGCGCGGTCGCCGCGACGGTCCACTGCTCGTCTCCACAGATCGAACGCCACTGAGCGTCTGAGCACTGTTCCACCGCACCGATGAGCTCAGCCACGGCGCGTTCGAACTGGGCCGCCAATTTCTCTGGTCGGTCAGGCATGATCTGGCTCCGTTCTGCTTGCGACGGTTGCCGCAAGCCCTAGGCGGGGCATCCTACGGGGGTGCTTCTGGGCCCGCAAGAGGGCTGAGCAGCCTCGTTGGAAGTAGACGATGACCTCCGCGTTCACGCTCATCGCCCCACATCTGCGAGCACGGCGCATAGGTTCCGCCGCGACCGGCTCAAGCCGCCTGATCCCGGGGCAACCGGTCGAAGTCGCGGCTGCGGAAGCCTCCGACCCTACACCGAGGACTGGGCGGCGACCTCGGCGTGGGTTACGGGCCGGAGGTTGCCGCCTTCGAGCCAGAGGATGCGGTCTGCCGTCTGGTGGGCGCGGAGGTCGTGGGTGACCATCAGGATGCCGACTCCCTGGTCGTGGGCGATGGCGTGGAAGAGGCCCATGAGGTCGCTCGCGCGGCGTTCGTCGAGGCTGGCGGTGGGCTCGTCGGCGAGGAGGAGCGAGGCGTTGTTGGCGATGGCGCGGGCGATGGAGACGCGTTGCTGTTCACCGCCGCTGAGTTGCTTCGGGTACTTGTCCATCCGGTGGCCGAGGCCCATCAGCTCGAGGATGTTGCGGGCGCGTTCCTTCGCGTGCTTGCCGTGCTGCCCGGCAAGCCCAAGCGCATATTCCACGTTTTCGTAGGCGGTCAGGGCCTGGAGCAGGTTGAACCCCTGGAAGACGAACCCGATCTTCTCCCGCCGCACTTTCGAAAGCTCCGACTGGGAGAGGTCCTGGATCTGGCGCCCGAGGACCTCCACCGTGCCGGAGGTGGGCCGCTGGAGGGCGCCGCCGATGGTCAGCATCGTCGTCTTTCCGGAACCGGAGGGGCCCATCACGGCGACAACCTCGCCGGCTTCAAGCTCCATGCTCACGTGGTCCAGGATGCAGACTTCGCTTTCGCCTGAGCCATAGATCTTCACGACGCCGGTGAGCCGGAGGACGATGCCGCTCATGCCTTGAACACCGTCAGGGGGTCGACGTGGACGACGCGCTGAATAGGCAACCAGGACGCGAGCAGGCTCATGGCGGCGGTGGCGGCGAAGACGAGGGCAAGGTCCTGCCAGCGGATGAGGGTGACGAACTGCGGCACGAGGGTACCCGCGAGCCAGGTTGCGCCGTAGACCCCAACTGCCCCGGCGGCGAACCCGAGGAGGCAGCAAACCAGGCTTTGTTGGAGCACAACCGACATGAGTCCGCGGTTGGGCGTGCCCAGGGCCTTCATGACGCCGAATTCGCGCTCCTTTTCGATGGTGCTGGTGTAGATGGTGAGGCCGACGACGATCGCACCGACCACGAAGACAAGGACGACGACCAGCCCGAGGACCGGGAGGAGCGACCGGCGAAGCACCTGTTTGCTGCTCTCCGAAAACTCCTCCTTCGTGAACACGCCAAGTCCCGCGTTGTTGCTTTCGATGGCCGCGATGACCTGCTGCTCCTGTCCCGGCGCGACGTCGATGAGGTAGTAGTTCACGAGCGCGACAGTCATATTGACCAGGCGAGTGCCGTCGTATGACGAGACGAAGTTGAGGATGCTGACGCCGAGGTTCCCGCCGGAAGAGATCCCGACGACCTTGAGTGGCGTTTCGCCCGCCAGCACTTCGTCACCGATCTCAATCCCGGCGATGCGGGCAAGGATGTCGTCGATGATGATCTCGCCGGGTTTCGGGGCGGCCGAGCCCTTTTTCATCTTGATCGGCCCACCCTTGCCGCCGAAGCGGCTCCCTTCGACCGGCGCCTGGAAGCCCATCACGTAGGCGTCAAATTCCTCGTCTTCGAATCGCAGGCGAAGGGTGCGGCCGGCAAGGCTGCTGATGTGTTCGACGCCGGGCACGGGGTCCAGCCGGTCGAGGGTGTTCTGGGTCATCACGGACGGGGAAAAAAAGCTCTCGTTGCCCTTCTGCACCACCCAGAGGTCCGTGTCTGTTTCGTCCAGGTAGCTTGTGAGGCGTTCCGACCAGCCGCGATAGAGGGCGAGGATGAAGGCGAGGAGCAACGCCGCGACGGCCACGCCCGCGACGGAAAAGGCGAAGCGGCCTTTGCCCTGGAGCATGTTCTTGCGCGCGACCGAGACCATGCTCCACGCCCTCCCGTGCCATTCCCGTGTGGGGGGCGATTCTACGCGAAGAAGGTGTGCGGAGCGCAAGGGGGCGAAGCCCGCGGCCCATCCTGTCGCCGCGGGCAAAGAAAGGGGGAGCCGTGGTGGGCGGCTCCCCCGCGGGAGTGGGCGATGCGCGGAATGGTGGACCATCCCCCGCGGCCCGGTGCTGGCTCCGGCAATCCTCCCAGAGTGGGGTGATTATCGGAGGGCGGCACAGGAATTGCAATACCTGAAATGCTCGAACAACATTCATTGTGGAGGCGCGTTCGAGATTCGGGAGTGGCGGGGTGGGACAAGCGAACCTGCTTGCCCCACCCCGGGGCGTGACTGAAAAGCGCCTACGCGGTGGCGGACGGCCCGGATTGGCGTTCGATCACCGGGAAGTACTCCCGGCGGACGAACCCCGGGTCGTCGGGCGATCCGTGAGTGGCCACGCTGGCGACCTCCCACTCATGAGCGCGGGTGTAGAAGACCGTGTCGCCGGGCGCCGGCCGCAGGGACAGCCGGTCGATTCCCCCCACCGCGACGGGGACCTCGCTGATGGCACGGTCTTCGGCGTCGAGCCGCGTCACCGTGGCACGGCCGTCCGCGACCGAATCGACCCGGCCCCGCATCCAGCGCCAGGCGATGGCGGGCGGGTCGGCGGCGCGGTCGACGGCGACGAGTTCGCCGCGGCGGATGCGGATGGTGTCGCGGACGGCGTCACTGAAGACGGCGTCGACGACGGATTCGCTTTCGGCGATTTGGACGCGGCAGCCCGCGCCCGTGCACGAAAGCACGATGGCAAGTTCCAGTTCCAAGTGAGGCATTCTCCAAGGTTCCAATTGCAGGCCGCTCAGGCCCGCGGGCGAACCCCGGCACTGCTAGGGACAGGCAGCGAACAGGAGCGCGGCTGTCCGGCAGTGGCCGGGGAGGATGTGGCGTGGGGACGAAGGGCACATAGGCCGCCTCCTGAAATGTGATACCGACACCGTGGGGTCGCGCGCGGCCGTTGTCAACGATTCGCACGACAACGGCCGTAATGGCCTTCATTCCCCGGCAGTCCTGTCGATCATTGAGACGAGGACAAAGCCATGCCGAACGGAACTGTCACGCCCATCGCCCTCCTCCAGGCCCGGCAGCGGATAGCGCGGGCATCGAAGCTGGCCGCGCTGCGGGAGTCGCTTGGCCCCGCGCCGGCAGTCGAACCCCTGCGCCCCTTCGCATCCCGCCGCAAGCCGGAAGAACAGCGCCAGCGGCCGGCGGCCTGAGCCGGCACTGAGCCGTGTCTGGCCGGGGCGTGCGGGTTCGGGGCGACGCCGCACCCTGCCGCTCGTCGTACGGATTCTGACTGCGGAAGCGCCACCGCCCCCCGCGGCGATGCGCTACAATGGGATCAGCACGCACAGGATGCTTCCGACGCGGCCCTTGGCACTGAAACAGCGCAACAATCCTTCGGCGAACCCTTGCACGAACCGGCGCGGCGGCGTGCTGCCGCAGCCTGCTTGCCAATGACAACTTCGAACCACGACGGACGCAAGACGGTGGGTGTGCTCGCCCTCCAGGGGGACTTCCGCGAGCACCGCGAGATGCTGGAGCGGATGGGCCACGAAGTCCGCGAGGTGCGCAAACCGGGCCAACTCGATGGGCTCGACGCGCTGATCATCCCGGGCGGCGAGAGCACGACGATCGCGCGGCTCATCCTCAGCAATGGGTTCCAGCAACCGCTCCGGGATTTCTGCGACAGCGGCCGGCCGGTGTGGGGCACCTGTGCCGGCGCTATTCTCCTCGCCCGCAACGTTGACCAGCTGGACCGGCCGGGGATCGAAATGATGGACATCAGCGTCCGCCGGAACGCCTTCGGTCGCCAGGTGGACAGCTTCGAAGCGGCCCTGGACGTGAAGGGCATCGAAGGCAAGCCCTTCCACGCGGTCTTCATCCGGGCACCGCAAATAGACGAGGTGCGGGCCCCGGCGGAGGCGATCGCGACGCTCCCCGACGGCAGGGTGGTGGCGGCGCGCGAAGGCAACCTCCTGGCCACTTCGTTCCACCCGGAACTGACGGGAGACACGCGCCTGCACGAACTCTTCCTCACGATTGGGCGGAACGGCGATGAGTGAGCTGCGGGCGGAACCGCTGAGCCCCATCGATGCGGCGACGCTCTGGCCGCAACTCCGGCGGCTGGATACGGAAGTGATCGCGACGCGGGGAGAAGAGAGCCTGCTGCTGACTTCGGGGCTGGCGGCAACGGGGCTGACCCACCTCCCGAAGGTCTCGCGGACGGCCGTGCTTGGCGTGAAGCGCGGGCTGCGCTACCGCGGGGTGCTGACGATTCGCGAACTCTCGGGGGGCGCCTGCTGGGAAGCGGCTTCGCTCCGGATAGCGCGCGAAAAGGACGACGAGACGGTGCGCGCGCTGTTGGGGGCGGCGGGGGAGGAAGTGGCGCGGCGCCGCGGCCGGACCGTCTTTCTGCGCTACGCGGAGGGTTCCCCCCACGCGACGGCGGTCCGCCAGGGAGGCTTCATGGCCTATTCCTTCGAACACCTCCACGCCCTGCCGCAACGGTCCCCCGGGGGGACTGGCGGGGCGTTCCGGCCGGCGATCAGCGGCGACCGGGCGTCACTCTTCCGGCTGTACTGCCGGGCGGTGCCGGAGACGGTCCGCCGCCAGGAGGCAGTCGTCCAGCAGGAGTGGCGGGCAGTCCTGGATTCGTACGACCTGCAGAGGCACTTCGTCCTCGACGGCGGCGGCGGGCTGGTGGGATGGGCCGGGATCGGCCATCGCGAGGCGCACGTGCTGGTGGACGAAGGCGTGGAAGGCGCCGCCAGCGCCACGCTGGACGTGGTGGAGCGGGAACTCGACGCGAGGGGGGTGCTCGTGATCAAGGGCTTCCAGGGCGAAGTCGAACGCAATGCCCGGGCGCGGGGGTACACTGCCCTCGGGACCCGGCTGGTGTGCGCGCGGCGGATGGCCGTGCTGAACCCGATACCCGTGAAGGAGGTGGGCGCGGTGCCGGCAGAGATGCCGCTGGCGCCGCAGTAGACGTGAGCAATATCCAACAGCCGGACCTTATCCCCGGAGAACAGATCGTCACGGACGACCTCGACCTCCTTCTCGAAGCCCTCCCTCCCCGCATCCGTGATGTGTTCAAGGACGCGGAACGGCGCGTGGGGCTGCTGGAAGTGGTGATGGACCTCGGGCGGCTCCCGGAAGCGCGTTACCCGGGCCGCGAAGTGGTGCTCAGCCACGACGAAGTGACCGAAGACGACATCCAGTACGTCATCGACCATGTGGGCGAATTCGGGCTGGACAACCGCGCCGGGATCGAACGCACACTCCATCGGATCTCCTGCATTCGCAACCGCAAGGGCAAGATCGTAGGGCTGACCTGCCGGATTGGCCGGGCGGTGTACGGCACGATTCGCGTCATCGACGACCTCGTGCGGGGCGGCAAGAGCATCCTCCTCCTCGGGCGGCCGGGCGTCGGCAAGACCACCATGTTGCGGGAAGTGGCCCGGGTGTTGGCCGACGACGCGAACAAGCGCGTGATCATCGTCGACACGTCGAACGAAATCGGCGGCGACGGGGACATTCCCCACCCGGCTATCGGCGGGGCGCGGCGGATGCAGGTCGCGACGCCGGCTTTGCAGCACGCCGTGATGATCGAAGCCGTGGAAAATCACATGCCCGAAGTCATCGTCATCGACGAGATCGGGACCGAGTTGGAAGCGGGCGCGGCGCGGACGATCGCTGAGCGCGGCGTCCAGTTGGTGGGCACGGCCCACGGCACCTCGCTCGAAAACCTGATGATGAACCCGACCCTGGCAGACCTTGTGGGCGGCATCCAGTCGGTGACCCTGGGCGACGAAGAGGCGCGGCGCCGGGGCACACAGAAGTCGATCCTCGAACGAAAGGCGCCGCCGACCTTCGAAGTTATCGTGGAGATCCAGTCGTGGCAGAAGGTCGCGTTGCACGCGGACGTGGCGGCGACGGTGGACGCGCTCCTGCGGGGGTACCAGGCGCCACCGGAAGTGCGGCAACTGGGACCGGGCGGGCGCATCGAGATCGTCAAGGAGGAACGGCCGGCCGACGAGGGACGGGGCGGGCGGAGCTTGCGACGCAGCCCCACGGCCACGCTCGAACTCGGGCTGGCCAGCCCCCGGCGCAACGGGAACGGGCACGCCGGCAGCTACCCGCCGGAATTCGACGCCGAGCCGTTCGAGCGGGAGGAGCGGACGCCATCGCGGCTCCGGGCTATCGGCGAGACAGCGGTGAAGCTGTACCCGTTCGGGGTTTCGCGGGCACGGCTGGAACAGGCGATGCGGAGCACGGGGGTGCCGGTGGACCTGGTTTCGGACATTCGCAACGCCGACGCCCTGGTGACGCTCCGCACCTATTACCGGCGGAAACCAGCGCTCGTGCGAGACGCCGAGGAACGGAACATCCCCATCTACGTGGTGAAGGCGAACACGGCCTACCAGATGGAGCAGGTGCTGCTGCAGTTTCGCGGCGGCGAACGGCCCGGCGGGCGGCGCGACCCGATGACCGAGGTGTTCAAGGACACGGAAGACGCGATCGCGAAGGTGATGGACGAAGGCCGGGCCGTGGAACTGCCGCCGTCGAACAGCTACGTCCGGCGGGTGCAGCACCAGATCGCCGGGCGGTTCAACCTGGAAAGCACGAGCACGGGCAAGGAACCGTACCGGCGGGTTACTATCCTCCCGTTCCCGCCCGGGGTGCCCTAGCGCGGCAGACCCGGCAGACGGCGAAGGAGGCCGGCCACGGCGCCACGATTCATCGTCTTCGAAGGCGGCGAGGGCTGCGGAAAGAGCACCCTGGCGGCTGCGATTGCCCGGCGGCTGAACGATGCCGGGCGGGACTGCGTGCTGACGCGGGAACCTGGCGGCACGGCGGCGGGGGAGAAGATCCGGGAGTTGCTGCACGAACACCTGACCCCGTGGGCCGAGGCGTTCGCCTTCCTTGCGGCGCGCGCGCAGATTGTCCATGAGGTGATCCGGCCGGCGCTGGAACGCGGGGCCATCGTCCTCTGCGACCGATTTTCGCCGAGCACGCTCGCCTACCAGGGGCACGGCCGGGGGCTGGACCTGGCGACGCTCCGGGCGGCCGACCGCGCGGCGACAGGCGGCCTCGAACCGGACCTCGTGGTCTACCTCGAAATCGACCCGGCGGTGGGGCTTGCCCGCAAACATGGCGAGACGGGGGCCATCCGCACGGGGACGGAGGGGCTGGACTTCCACCGGCGGGTGTGGGCCGGCTATCGGCGGTTGATGGCGGAGGCGAAAGACGGCCACTGGGTGACGGTGGACGCGACGCTGCCGCCGGCACAGGTGGAGGCGGCGGTGTGGAAGGTGCTGGCGTAGGGGCGCCTCACTCCTTGACGATGTACTCGCTGGTGTGGAGGACGCGGCCGCCGGTGGTGAAGCTGGCGACGTCGGCGGCGATGATGCGGCGGCCTTCGTCGGAGTCGTAGAAACGTTCCCGGAAGTCGGCCGCGGTGCGGAAGTGGAGCGCGGCCATACCGTCCCAATCTGGCGCGGCGGGGCCGATGGCCCGGGTAACGACGTTGCGGACGTAGCGCCACATGCCGATGTGGTGCCTGAGCGCGAGGGGTGCATGGTTGGCGCCCCAGTGGTGGGCGAAGGCTTCGTGGGTGAGGTCGTCGCGGCGCTTTGCGAGATAGAAGGACTTGATCCCGGGCGACCGTTCGCCAGCGGGCCAGTCGCGAGTGTAGTCGCGCTCCAGGTGTTCGGAGACGTGGTAAACGGGGGCGGAACCGAGCATGTCCTGGATCTGGGGACGGACCGATGCCATCACGGAGAGGAAGCCGTCGACGGAGTCGACCCAGGTCTCGGTCACAACGTCGAACGCTGGTTCGCCCCCGGGCCGGAGTCCGACCTCCTCGGCCGGGATGTCAACCAGGTTGACGATGTAGCGGACGGCTCCCGGCTGCGCGACGACCAGGGGCACCGCGCGGCCCATGAAGGCGTCGAAGAACTGCTGCCGGCTGAGGTGGGGAGCCCTCTGTCCGAGCGCCAGGATCTTTTCCACGTTCGCCTCCGTCGCGTTGCCGGGCAGGGTACGGGATTGGCGCCGCCCACCGCCACTTTGTTGGTAACGACCCCGCACGTCGCGATGTATCATGCGCCGCAATCCCACTTCCCGGAGGCGGCAGATGGCCAGCCAGGAACTCCAGAACATCATCACCATGCTCAAGGCGGCCCCGGTGGTCGACCCGAACCAGACCGTCGCGGAGATGCGCGCGGGCTTCGAGGCGATGGCCGCGATGTTCGGCCCACTCCCGGCCGACGTGACGGTCACACCTGTCGACGCGGGCGGCGTAAAGGCCGAATGGGTGGTCGCGGGAAACGCCGACCCGGCGACGGTCATCCTCTACCTGCATGGCGGCGGCTACGTCATCGGGTCGCCGGCTTCGCACCGTGACCTGACCCAGCGGCTGTCCCGGGCTGCGGGAGCACGCGTCCTATCGCTGGACTACCGCATGGCGCCTGAGGATCCCTTCCCAGCGGCGGTCGACGACGCGGTCGCGGCCTATCGCTGGCTGCTGGCGCAGGGCGTCGCACCCAGCCGCATGGTCATCAGCGGGGACTCGGCCGGCGGAGGGCTGACGCTGGCAACGCTGGTCGCCCTGCGGGATCAGGGGGTGGCTTTACCGGCTGCGGCGGCGCCGATTTCCCCGTGGACCGACCTGGAGGGCATCGGCGAATCGATGACGACGAAGGCCGCGGTTGACCCGATGGTGCAGAAGGAGGGTCTCCTCGGCATGGCGGCGATGTACCTCGGCGGCGCCGACAGTCGCACCCCGCTTGCGGCGCCGCTCTACGCCGACTTCCGGGGGCTGCCCCCGCTGCTGATCCAGGTGGGCACGGCCGAAACGTTGCTGGACGATTCGACGCGTGTGGCGGCGAAGGCGAAGGCCGCCGGGGTGGATGTCACGCTTGAGCCCTGGGAGGACATGATCCACGTCTGGCACATCTTCGCGGCGATGCTCCCGGAGGGGCAGCAGGCGATTGAGCGGATCGGCCAGTTCGTCCGCCAGCGCACGGGGCTGGTCGCCGTATAGGACCCGCCATTAGCCCGCGGCGGCCAGTCCTCCCTCCCCCGCTGCCGCGGGAGAGGACCGGGGTGAGGGTTACTCGCCGAAGATGGGGTCGGTGAGGGTGGCGCCCTGTTCGAAGCTGGCGGCAATGAATCGGTCGCCTGCGCCGTGATAGCGGTACTCCTTGCCGCTGGCGCCGGTGTAGATGGCGAGGAAGCCGTCTTCGACGAGCGCCTGCGTGCAGACGGTGCCGGGCTTCGACACCCCGAGACAACCGTCGGGCCAGGTCACTTCGCGGTAGGACTTGAGCGCGAGCTCGGCCTCGGGGCGGCCGAGGCGGCTGGCGAGGTCGGCGAGCATCTTCTGCTGGACGCCGATGATGCGAGCGTCGGGTTCCATGGTGATCCTCCCGGGCACGAAGTCGGTGGCGACGATGCCGAACCGGGCGCCGACGTGGTAGCGGTAGGTCTTGCCGTTGCTGCCCGCAATGAGGACGACCGCGCCGGGGACGAGGTCCTTCGTGCAGCCGACGACGCCGCGGGGGATGAACCCGGGACAGGAGCTGCTCCAACGGGCGGGGACGATGTTCGTAATTCGGGCAGTGATCGCCGTGCCGATGGCGTTGCCGCGGAGGTGCTGGAGTTCGAGGCGGCTGTATTCGGCGAGGATGGCGTCGAGGTCCTGGCGCAGTTCGGGAGGCAGCGGTGAGCCATCGCTGACGGTCGCCCCCTTGATAAAGTCGGTGGCATAGATGTCGCCGGCGAAGATGTGGTAGCGGTAGTCCTTCCCGGCGGCGCGGAAGCTGGCGATGAGGCCGGCGCCGAAGAGTTCGCGGCAGGCCTGCCCGGGGAGCCCCACGCCGGCACAGCCATCCCAGCCGGCGTGGCGGAGTTCGCGGACTTCGACGTCGAGGGCGGGAATGTCGAGCCGCCGGGCAAGGTCCGTACGGGCTTCGTGGAGGGGCAGATGGCCGCCGCCGGGTCCGCCGGGCGTGGCGGTGGCGGGGCTGGCGTCATCGCGACCGCTGCAGGCAACGAGGAGGGCTGCGAGGATCGCGGCAAGAACAAGCGAGGCGGCGGCGCGGCGCCGAAACGATGAGGGGAGCATTGCCGCTCCAGTATCGGCGAGGCGAGGGTTTCGTACCCACGCCCGTCTGCGGATGCCTTACCGCGGCTTGCCCGGCGTGCCCTCCGCAGCGGCGGTTGCGGTTCTCTGCGCCGCGACTGCGTATACTTCGGCGGCGTGAGCGCGTACCGGGACATCAGGATCATCGACTTCACGCAGGGCATCGCCGGGCCGATGGCGACGATGCTCCTGGCCGACTTCGAAGCCGACGTGGTGAAGGTGGAGCCACCCGCCGGCGACCGCATGAAGGACCACCCCGGCTACCTCTGCTGGAACCGGAACAAGCGGCGCCTGGTCTTGGACCTCCACCGCTACGAAGGCCTGCGCGCCGCCCGCGAACTCATCGCCGGGGCGGACGTGGCGGTCTTCGACGCGGCACCTGGCGAACTCGAACGGCTGGGACTGGACGCCGCCACGGTCTGCGCTACGAACCCGCGGCTGATCCACGCATGGCTCCCTCCCTACGGGACCGCCGGCCGCTGGAGCCAACTGCCCCCGGACGACAGCCTCCTGACGGCTGTGACGGGGTGTTCGTTCCTGCAGTTCAGCTATGCGGGGACGCCGGTGCACCTGATCACGCCGCAGGTGAGCTACGCCCACGGGACGATTGCGGCGAACGCAATCGCGGCGGCGTTGATCGAGCGGACCCGGAGCGGGGCCGGGCAGTCAGTGACCGTGAGCGGTCTAAACGCCGTCGCTTCGGTGCAGAGCTCGGGCGCGACGAAGATGGAAGGGATCATGCGGCAGGGCCGCGTGGGCAGCCGCGGGGGTTGGCCCCACTACCGGCTGTACGAATGCGCCGACGGCAAGTGGTTCTTCCTCGGTACGCTCACGGCGCCGTTCTTCTTCAAGGCCCTGGAAGCGATCGGGCTGATCGACATCCTGGCGATGGAGGGGGTTGAGGGCGAGTTCACGAACCTGCTCCAGCCGGCGATCGCGCGGGTGGTGCTGGAACGGGTGGAGGCGCGGTTCAAGGAGAAGCCGCGCGACGAATGGATGCAGATCCTCCAGGCTGCGGGCGTGCCCAAGGGGCCCGTTGGCGCCCGCGAAGAGTGGTTCGCGGGAGAGACGGTGGCGGCGAACCAGATGCGCGTTGAACTCCCGCACCCGAAGCTCGGGATCGTCGCCGTGCCCGGGGTGGCCGCGAAGCTGACCGCGACGCCGGGGTCTGTTCGCCACTTGATGAAGGATGCCGATCCTGGGGAGATCGCTCCGGCGGTTGCGGCATCCACGGATGCGCCCGCAGGGATTCCTGCTTCCCGGTCGGGTGGGCCGCTGGCGGGGATCAAGGTGATCGACCTGGGAGCCTTCATCGCAGGGACCTTCGCCCCGGCGATCCTCGCGAACCTGGGGGCGACAGTCATCAAGATTGAGCCGCTCGACGGCGACCCCTTCCGGCCCTACGGGCTCAACTTCTTCGGCCACAACCAGGGCAAGCGCAGCCTCGCGCTCGACATGAAGACGGACGAAGGGCGAGCGGTCTTCTATGAACTCGCGCTGCAGTGCGATGTCGTGCTGGACAACTACCGGGTGGGCGTACGGGAGCGGCTGGGGATCGACTACGCGAGCCTGGCGGCGATCAACCCGCGGATCATCACCTGTTCGGTCACCGGGTATGGGCCCGAGGGCGAGCTTTCGCGCGACCCCGGCTTCGACCCCCTGATGCAGGCCCGGAGCGGGATGATGGCCGCCCAGGGCGGTGACGACGAGCCGATCTTTCACCAGATCGCGGTCAACGATTCGGCGAGCGCGATGATGGCGGCCTTTGCGATGCAGACGGCGCTGTATGCCCGCGAGCGCACGGGCCGTGGCCAGGAAGTGCACACTTGCCTGGCGAACCAGAGCGTCCTTTTCCAGTCGGGCGAAGTGACGTGGTACGAGGGGCGGCCGCCGGCGCCGCTGGGCGGGCTCGACTTCATCGGGCCGCGCGCCCTCCAACGTCACTACGAGTGCGCGGACGGGTGGCTGGCGATTTCGTGTGCGACACCGGAGCAGTATCAGCACCTCTGCGTGGCGCTCGGTCATGGTGAGTGGGCGGGGCGGATGACGGCCGAGCAGGCGCTGCAAGAGCCGGGGAAGGGCGCGCTGGCCGACCTGATCGCGGGGGCGTTCGCGGGACTGGCGCGGGACGACGTGCTCGACCGGTTGCTTGCGCGGGGCGTACCGGCCGCGCCGACAACCCAGGTCGAAGAGATCTTCACGGACCCGTGGATCGCCGCCAACAACTTCCTGCGGGAGTACTCGCACCCGGAACTGGGCGCGGTGACGGCGATTCGCGGGTATGCCGACTACAGCCGGACGCCGGGCGGGTTCGCCTACCGGGCGCCGCTGATCGGCGAACAGAGCGCCGAGATCCTCGCGGAATTCGGGTTCGCGGAAGAGCGGATAACGGAGCTGATCGCGGAAGGCATCGTCCGCCAGGCGTAGCCCCCGCGGGAGCGGTCACCGGGTCTGGTAGCATTTGGGCTTGTGACGCTGATCGACGCCCACACCCACATCTTCGCGCCCGGGCAGGGGGAGAACCGGGAGTGGCTTGCTGCTCGCGACGCCACGTTCGCTGAGATGTACGGGACTGCGGACACGAAGATGGCCGACGCCGCCGGCCTCGTGCGGGCGATGGACGGGGCCGGGATCGACCGCGCCGTCGCCGCCGGGTTCGCCTTCGCGACGGAGGCCGACGTCCGGGAACAGGGCGAGTACATCGTCGCTGCCGCGGCAGAGGAGCCCCGGCTGATCCCGCTGGCGCCGGTGAACCCCGCGCTCGCCAACTGGGAAGTGTGGGCTGGCGAGGCGCTCGGGCGAGGGGCGAGTGGCTTCGGCGAACTGCGGCCCCACAACCAGGGGTGGGATCCCCTCGGGACGGCGTGTGACCGGCTCTGCGCGCTGGCAACGGAAGCGGGGGCAGTGCTCCTCTGGCACGTGAGCGAACCGGTCGGCCACGCGTACCCGGGCAAGGCCGGCGGAATCACGCCGGTGGAACTCTGTCTGCTGGCAGCGAAGCACCCCGGGACGAAGATGCTCGCGGCTCACCTTGGCGGTGGGCTGTCGTTTTATCTGCAAATGCCGGAGGTGCGGGCCACACTTCAGAATGTCTGGTTCGATACGGCGGCCTCCGGATTGTTGTATGATGATGAAAGTGTTTCGCGACTGGTGGACCTTGCCGGTCCCGGGCGCGTGCTCTTCGGCTCGGATTACCCGCTGCAATCGCCCCGGCGCCAGCTCCAACGCCTCCAGGCGCTCCTGCCCGGCAAGGTCGCGTTCGCAGTGTGTGGCGGAAACGCTGATACCTTGTTTTCGGATAGACGCAATTCATGACTGAGATCGCCCCAGACCACGTCAGGCTGTTCGTCGCCTGTGAAGTGCCCGACGACGTCAAGTCTTCGATCGGCGCGGTCATCGAGACGCTGCGCGCGCGAAGCGGCGTCGATGTCCGCTGGATCCGGGCCGAAGGCGTGCACGTCACCCTCAAGTTCCTCGGTGAGGTCCCGGTGAAGAAACTCCCGGCGATCAAGCTGGCCGTCCAGGAAGCGGTGGTTGGACACTCCCCGTTCGAACTTGAGTTTTCGAACATCGGCACCTTCGGCGGGCGCGAAGGGCTGCGGCTCATGTGGGTCGGCATCGCCGGCGACGTGCTCCGCCTGGAAGCGCTCGTCCGCAGCATGAATGCCGCCCTGGCCGTGGTCGGATTCGAACCTGAACGGCGGCCGTTCCGCCCGCACCTGACCCTCGGCCGCGTCCGCGACGAAGTGCCAACGCGCCGCCGCGCGGAGATCGAAGTCGCCGTCGGGAAGATGGACGTCCCGGGGGTTTCCTGGCGGACGGCGCAGGTTTCGCTGATGCGCAGCCGCCTGACCCTCCAGGGCGCGGCCTACGAAGTGCTCGCGACGTTCCCCCTCCGGGTGCCGGTCTCCAGTCCTGGCTAAGCCTGGCCCGGCGCGCCCGCTGCCCGCTCCCACACCCCCTATCGCATCTTCCCCGGTCCGCACGTAGAGTGGCGCTCAATCCTGGCGGAGGGGTGTCCCCGTGGACTTCGAGGAGTTCTCTGCGTTCCTGGCACGGCAGCGGGCGGTGCGTTTGTTCTCCGATCGGCCGGTCGATGACGCGCTGGTGACCAGCGTGCTGGCCGCCGCCACCCGGGCGCCGAGCGCGCGGAACGTCCAGCCGTGGCGCTTCATCGTCATTCGAAAGGCCGGGACCAAAGGACAACTCGGGGCGATTTTCGACGAACTCGGCGGCCAGCTCTATGGCGCCGGCGCGCCGGAACGCACGCCCTGGAAGGATGTTCCGGTCCTCATCGCCATCTGCTCGGAGCAGCCCTTCGGGAGCGGCGAGTCCGCTGCGGCAGCCCTCGGCGCGTCGATTTACCCGGCGGTCCAGAACCTTCTCCTGGCGGCGCATGCCCTGGGCCTCGGAGCTGTGCTGACGACGCGCTGGAAGAGCCGGGAGGGCGAGATTCGTCCACTCCTCGGCCTGCCCGATTCGATGTCGGTGCACGCGATCATCCCCCTCGGCTGGCCCGCGCGGCCGGCTGGACGCAACAAGCGCCGGCCTGTCGCGGAGGTCACCTACCGGGAGCGTTTCGGCGAAAGCTGGTCCTGAATCGAGCCCGGGCCGGCTGCTGGCCGCCATCGACTACGGCCGCGGATGGTCCTTGAAGAATGCCCAAGCCATCTCGCTGGCATCGATGTCGTGCGTGGCGCGTCCGATGATGACCTGCGGCAGGTACTGCGGCCCGCCGGGCCAGACGTGGCCGCCGCCTTCCATCACGTAGAGGACGACGTCGGCGTTGTCGCGGCAGCCGTCAAAGGCTTCGCGGCGGACGCGGACACCGTCAGTCTTGTCGTTGTCCGGGAGCGATGAGAAGGCGACCGAAGCCAGGTTGCAGCCGTTGTTGACGGCCCAGAACCACGCGGTGACCTGGGCCGAGAGGATGACGCTCGGACGTTGGCGACCGAAGCCCGTCTGGATGTGGCCGCCTTCGTAGGGGACGAGCGGGTCCGCATCGCCGACGAACATGACCACCGGCACGGCGCGCCCGGGGCGGCATTTCAGCGCCTCCGGCATGGTCGCGACGATCGGGGCGATTGCGGCGATGCGGCCGGAAAGTTCGCAGCCGAGCCGATGGGACATGAACCCGCCGTTGGAGATGCCGGTGGCATAGACGCGGCGCGGGTCGACGGCGTAGTCGCGCGAAACGTCGTCGATAACGGCCGTGATGAAGCCGACGTCGTCGACCTGGAGGCGCTGGGCGGGGACCTCCGGGTCTTCGCGGCCGTCGTTCCATGACCCCTGGATGCCCTCCGGGTAGACGACGATGAAGCCTTCGCGGTCGCTGAGGCGGGAGAGGCCGCTGAGCGGTGGCGTTTCCTTGGCTTCGCTGCCCCCGCCGTGGAGGGCGACGATGAGGGATGCCGGCCGCGCGGCGTTGTAGCCGGCGGGGACGTGGAGGATGTAGCTGCGGTCGCGGCCGCCATGGGCCAGGTGGCGGACGGACTCTCCGGGCTTGCCGGTCTTCGCGGAGGGGCTCGATGTGGGCGCCGGCGTGGGCGTCGCGGCGACCGCTGGCGAAGCGGAGGGAGAGACGCCCCGGGCGGGGCCATTCTCGTCATCGCGCCGGCGGCAGCCGGTCGTAAGCGTCACCACTGAGGCGAGGAGAAGCACCAGCAGCAGGGCTCTCATGGCGTCGAGCGTGACCGAACCCGGCGGGGCTTGCAAGCGCGGGGCGACCGGATGCCACGGAAACCGTAGGATCCGGGCCAATGGCGGAGACCGCCGCGGACCAGGATGCGAACGGACCCCCGTCACGCGCGGGCGGGCTGGCCATCGCCGCCGCCATTGTCGCCTTCGGGTTCCTCGGGTCGCGGCTGCTGGGCGTCCTCCGCACGGTCGTTATCGCCGATGCCTTTGGGTCGCAACCCGAACTGGGCGCCTACTGGGTGGCGTTCCGGGTGCCCGACCTCATCTTCCAGGTGCTGGCCGGGGCGACGCTGGGGAGCGCCTTCATCCCGGTGTTCGCGCGCATCTACCGGCGCGAAGGCGCGGATGAGGCATGGCGGCTGGCGAGCAACATCCTCACGCTCGTCACCGCGGCGACGGCGGCGCTCTGCGCGGTCGCGTTCGTCTTCGCGCCGCTGCTGGTGCCGCTGCTCGCGCCGGGACTCGGCGAGGACGTCGGCCGCCATGAGGAACTGACGGACAAGGCGGTCGACCTCACGCGGCTGATGCTGCTTTCGCCGCTGTTCTTTTCGGTGAGCGGGATGGTGACCGGGATCCTCAACGGGCGGCAGCAGTTCCTGCTCCCGGCGATCGCGCCGATGCTCTACAACCTCGCGATCATCTTCGGGGCGCTGGCGCTTTCGGGGCCATGGGGGGTGAAAGGGCTTGCGGCGGGCGTGGTCATCGGCTCGGCGCTTCACCTGGTGGTGCAGTTGCCGGGGCTGGTGCGCGAACGGATGCGCTTCCGCGTGAGCTTCGCCTGGGTGGCTTCGACGCGCGAGGTGGCGCGGCTGATGGGGCCGCGGGTGGTAGGACTGGCGGCGGCCCAGGTGAACTTCCTGATCACGATGTTCTTCGCCACGAAACTGGGCTCCGCCGAAATCTCCGACCTGACGTACGCCTGGCTGCTGGCGGGATTGCCGCTGGCGATCTTCGGGATGGCGATCTCCACGGCCGTGTTCCCACGGCTGGCCGAACACGCTGCCGACGATGACCACCTGGCGCTCGGGGAGGCGGTCTCGCGGGCGCTCCGGGTGATCATGTTCCTGACGATCCCGGCGGCTCTCGGGTTGGCGATCCTGCGCGAACCGGTGACGGCGTTGCTGCTCCAACGGGGCGAGTTCGCGGCCAGCGACACGACGATCGTCGCCGCGGCGCTGGCGTTCTACTGCCTTGGCATCGTCCCGCAGGCGGGGATCGAGATCCACAGCCGCGGCTTCTACGCGCTGGGCGACACGCGGACGCCAGTGGCGCTGGCGGTGGGCGCGGTCGCGGTGAACCTGGTCCTGAGCGTGCTGCTCTGGGATCGGTTCGAACACCGGGGGCTGGCGTTCGCGGTGTCGGCGGCCGCGTGGGTGGAGTGGCTGTTGCTCTACCGGGCGTACGTGCGGCGGCTGGGCGGGTCGGCGGCCGGGGACCTTGGCGCGATCGGGCGCTTCGCCGTCGCCGGCGGGGTGATGGCCATAGTTCTCGCCGTGGGGTTCGGGGCTGCGGACAACGAGACGCTGCTGGAACGCACGGTCACCGCCGTGGCCGGGGCAGGGGCCGGGGCGCTGGTCTACGCGGGGATGGCGAACCTCCTGCACGTGGAGGAGATGGGCGAAGCGATCCGCCGCCTGCGCGGAAGGCTGGGACGCGGGGCCGCGTCGCCCACCCCGGATGCCGTACTGGAAGAACTGAGCGAAGCGGAGACGAACCTCTTCGACCTGACCGGGGGCCCGCAGCCGTGAGGGTGGTGTATACTGCCGCACAAATGTTCGTAACGGCGCGCTCCCATGACCGCTGACCTCCCCGAGAAGTTGCGCGCGGCCCTGAACCAGCCCGGCCGCGGGATCCCCGCGGCGCGGACCGACAGCGTGACTGAACTCGCTGATCTTTCGGCCCTCGGCGGCCGCTGGTTCCAGTCGCCGCACGGCCCCGGCTACGTGGTCGAAAGCGTGTACGAAGCCGGCCACGAGCACGGTTCGGTGGCACTCCACCGGGCGCTTTCGGTCGACCCGCGGCGGCTGGCGGGGCAGACGAAAGACCCGCGGCTGGGGGAGTGTTCGCCGCGCGACTTCCTCTATGTGGACACGGAGACGACCGGGCTCGGGGGCGCGGGGTCGATGGTCTTCATGTGCGGGGTCGCCCGCTTCGATGGCTCCCTCCTGAAGCTGCGGCAGTACCTGCTCCCGGCGCCGCAGTACGAAGGCGGCCTCCTCGGCGGGATCGCGGAGGAACTGGGCGAGGCGAAGGCGCTGGTGAGCTACAACGGGAAATCGTTCGACTTGCCGCTCCTGGAATCGCGCTACATCCTTGCGCGGATGAAGCCCAAGTTCCGCGAACTGCCACACCTGGACCTGCTCCACCCGAACCGCCGGCTGTTCCGGGGGACCTTCGATTCGCACAAGCTGACGCGGATGGAGGTGGAACTGCTGGGGTTCGAACGCGACGGCGACTGTCCTTCGCACGAAGTTCCCGAGCGCTACTTTCGCTTCCAGCGCAGCAGCGACCCGACGCACATCCTCCCGGTGCTCCGGCACAACGCCTGGGACGTGCTCTCGCTGGTGGCGCTGGCGGCGCAACTGGCGGCGGTCTGCGACGAATCCGGCAGCTACCCGTTGCAGTCGGCCCGGGCGGCTGAATACGAAGGGGACCTGGAAGCGGCCACCCGCCGGTATGAGGCAGTGTTGGCGGCGAACCCGGGACGGGCCGAGCGGCTCGAAGCGATGGAGCGGCTGGCGCGCTGCCTCGTGCGGCTGGGCGACTGGGACGCAGCGGCGAGGGCGTGGCGAGCCCTTGTGGACGACCCCCGGAGCCGTCGTCTGACCCCCTACGTGGAGCTTGCGAAGATCGAGGAGCACCGGCGAAAGGACATCGCGGCGGCCTGGGTGCTGGTTTCGGAAGCGGTGGCGCTGGTCGAGCGGGGCCTGATCCGGCCGGGCGCGAGCGGCGGCGAAACCGGCATCGAAGCGATCCGGCGACGGCAAGCCCGGCTGGAAGCGCGGCTCGCGCGGGCGTGACGGCGGCGGCCTCTTGCGGCGGTGTGCTAGGATGCCGCCGATACTACTGGGGGGACGGCACGAGATGAAAAACTGGCTCAAGAACGCGATCCAAAACGGGGAAGAAGGCCACGCGGCAACAGCGCTGCCGGCGCTGCTGGCGGGCGCGGGGATGATCACGCTCGGGTATGCGGCCGCGGATGGGAGCGATCGCTGGATGATCATTGGCGGCTTCGGTGGGGGCGTCGGAATTATCGTCGGCGCCTTCTGGCGCCACCTGACGATCGACTGGGGCATGTGGAAGCAGTTGGGCGACAAGAAGTAGCCTGCGGGGGACTGGCGGCGGCGGGGTATACTGGCTCGAACCCCGCGGGAAGGCAGCCCCATGCGCACGGTCTTCGTGGTCACCCGGCACCAGGATGTCGCCCGCCTCGGGCCGGCGCTGGAACGCTCGGGGCTGACCGCGCCGGTCGTGACCCCGGAACGATTGGCCGCCGATGAAGGCGGGTCCGCTGACGTCGTCCTGCTCGACCTGCGCGACATCCCGGCCGCAGCGTTCGCCATCCTCCAGGAGACCTACGCGGAGCGAAGCGTCGTCCTGATCGCCATCGCCGGGGAAGAACAAGTCCCCCGGGTGACGGCCGACCTCGCGGTGGACGACTTCGTGAGCCCCACGGCCTCAGCGGCGGAGGTGGCCCGCCGGATCGAACGGGCGCTCTGGCGACGGCACGGGATCGACAGCGAGAACTTCGTGAACTGCGGCGCCCTCACCCTGGATCTCTCGAACTACCGCGTGACGGTGGACGGCGAGCCCCTGGTGATGACCTTCAAGGAATACGAACTCTTGCGTTTCCTCGCGATGAATGCGGGCAGGGTATTCACGCGGGAACAGTTGCTGAACCGCGTCTGGGGCTACGACTACTTCGGCGGGGCGCGCACGGTTGATGTCCACATCCGGCGGATCCGGTCGAAGATCGAGATCCGGGGCCATTCGTTCATCGAGACGGTGCGGAACGTGGGCTACCGGCTGGTAGCAGAAGCACGCCAGGAAGCGGCCGACGAGTAACGGCGTCCGCCGCTGATTGGGGGGCGGTGCGCGGTTGCGGTGCGCGTTCGTGGCGGGCATCATGGCCTTGAACGTCCCGCACCGGAGGGGGAGATGGAATGCGCCCGCCATATTGTGGCCCGGGCAGGTCTCCTGGCGGCGGCGCTTCTCGCGCTCGCTGATCCGCTGGACGTTGTGCGCGACATTTCGCACGCGCTGAGCGGCAGCAATCTGGTGCAGAACGGCGGCTTCGACACCGGCGTGGAGAGCTGGGAGAGTTCGAGCACGTTTTCCTGGAATCCGCTCGACGCTGGCGGCAATCCGGCGTCCGGGTCGATGCATGTCGTGGAAGACACACCTTCACCCATCCCGCCCAACAGCGCCCGGCTGGCGATCGTCGAACAGTGCGTGCCTGCAGTGACCGGCGGACAGACTTACATGTTCAGCGCGCAGTCGCTTGAACCCGCGGGTCAGAACCGGACCGGCAGCGCGACCCTCGCCATCCTCTGGTACCCCACGGGCGAGTGCGAGTTCGGCGACGTGCTTGGGAACATCATGCTGGGCGCAAATCCGCCGGCTGGCGAGTGGTGGACGTTCCGCTGGAAGCTCGAGGCGCCGCCTGGCACCGGATCCGCGCGGGTCCGGCTGGTCGTGCTTCGGAGTACGGTTGGCCCCGGGGAGGATCCGGCGGCCCCGTTCGGTGCGTACTTCGACAAGGTGTCCTTCGGCCCCGATCACCTGACGCACCGGTTGTTCGTGCCCGGGCTTGCGCGACAACCGTAGGCGCGGGCGCCATCGGGGCGTTGGCGGTCGCCCCTCACCGTGCGATGGTCCGGGGCATGACCACGCTCTCTGACATCCGGACGAAACTCCGCAAGGACCTCCACGATACCGACGCCGGCGCCTACCGCTGGACCGACTCGCAACTGGACCGCCACATCGAACGCGCCGTGGGCGAAGTCAGCCAGGCGATCCCAGCGGAGAAGTCGGCCACGATCGCCACCACCGCCGGCAGCCGCGAGATCTTGCTCGCCGCGCTGACGGGGCTGCTCGGCGTCGACGCGGTGGAGTTCCCCACGGGCGAGTTCCCGCCCGCGTACGTGGCATCTTCGCAATGGGGCACGGCGCTGACCCTCGACGTCGATTCGGCGCCGACGGGCCAAAACGCGAAGGTGTTCTACACGGCGCGGCACACGCTCGACGGCTCCGGGACCACGCTGAGCGCGCAGCTGGAGGATGTCGTCGCCACGGGCGCGGCGGCCTATGCGGCGCTGGAACTGGCGAACTACCTCATCGACAAGGTGAACAGCGGCGGGGATGAGGTGAGCGAACGGTACGGCGCCTGGGGGCGATCCTGGCTGATGGCCTACCGCGAACTCATCCGGGTGCAGGCGCGGCGGGGGAGTGTTCGGCCGCGGCGGCTGTTCGTGCCGGCGTAGGGAGCTGCCGCGTCAGGGGGCGAGCGGCTCGGGAAGCGCGGACCCGCCAAGTGCCAGCCGCTCGCGGAGCCGGGGCAGTTCCAGGAGGACGACCGTGGTGAGGGCAAGCGCGCCGACGACGGCGAGGGTCAGGCGGGGGCCGCCAATATCGGTCCCGAAGCCGGCGGCCATGAGCGGCAGGGCGATGACGGCTTCGGTGAGCGTGAACTTCACGGCGAAGACGCGGGCCTGTTGCCCCGAGGGCGCCGTCTCCGTCAGGGCGACGCGGGCGCCAAGCAGCGAGCCAGCGACGGAGAGCCCGAAGATGAAGGCGGCGACGACGGCAACGAGGACCGTGGGAGTAATGCCATGACCCGGGGCCAGGGCCGTGAGGCGGCTCAGTTCGACCGCTTCGGTGACGCCACGGTCGAGGACCGCGAGGGCAAGCCCGGCGACACCCATGCCGAGGAGCGAGAGGCGCATCGTTTCCCCGGCGCGAGCCACGGTGAGTGAACGTGCAGCCCAGGCAAGCCCGAGGACAACCCCGGCAATGCCCGGGATCGCGAGCAGGGCGATGCCGCCGGCGCCGAGCCGGAGATCCTGGCTGAGGTAGAGCGGGAGCACGACGACCGCCGTCTTGACGACGAGGACCTTGAAGGAGAATGCGGCAATGGCGTAGCGGGCGAGATGCTCGCGCTGGAAGAAGCGGCAGGTTTCGGCGAAGCTGAAGGCATCGTGAGCGGGCTTCGGGACGGCGGGCGAACCGCGCAGCGCCACCGAGAGCGCGAAGCTGAAGACGACGACGAGGGCGAGGTTCGCGACGGCGCCGGCCATCATCGCCGCTGGGCCGCCGAGGAAGTAGAGGGCGGGCGCGAGGACGACGGCGCCAAGGCCGTTGCCGGAGTACTGGAGCGCGACAAGAGCGGCATGGCCCCGGCCGGCATGGTTCCCCTGGAGCACGCGCACCATGGCCATTTCGGCGGGAGCAAAGACCTGTGAGCCGGTCGCGTAGATGGCCGCAACCATCCATGCCCACGTGGGACCGCCTATGAAGAATGCGCCCACGAGAGGCGGCAGCAGGCGGAGAACAGCTCCGAGAGCGTAGGCGCGGGCCGGACCGAGACGGTCGGCGATGGCGCCACCGGGGAGGCCGAAGATCACGCCCGGCAGCACGGTGGCAACGAGGACGCTGCTGAGGCCGACGGCTGAGTCCGAACTCTTCCCGGCTACAACGATGAGCGCTGCGAGCATCAGGTTCTGGCCGGACTGGCCAAAGAAGCGGGCCGTGTAGTACAGCCCTCGCTGGGTCATCAGAGCCCGGTGTTCGCCCGTCGCTCCAGTCACAACCACCTCCACTCCATCGACAAGCGCACGCAACCCCGGGGCCGCCCTGGAGGCTGCCCTGTACTGGCGCCCAAGTGTGTCGTTGGCTCCCGCCTGGCGTCGTCCCCCAAGACGAACCGCCTGGCAGTTCTAGCCTACCACGCTCTCTGTTGTGACATCGGGTAGAACGGGCCGAACTTTACAGTCCGGGTTCAGAAATCGGGGCGATCCCTTACGGCGAGTGGGTGTGGTCCATGGTGGTGTGGTCCACGGTTTCGACGCCGACGCCGAAGAGGGGATCGGTGGCGCGTTCGGCGCCTTCGAACACAGGGCCGGGATAGACGCCGATGAAGATCACGCCCATCAGCAGCGCGGCGCCTGTCACCCAGAGCACGGGGTTCACGGAGAAGCGGCTCATCCCCGGTTCGGGGTCGAACAGGTACACCTGGCGCAGCACCATCAGGTAGTAGTAGAGGCTGAGGAAGCTGTTCGCGACGGCCAGGGCAACGAGCCACATGAGGCCATCGGTCACCGATCCCTGGAACATGAAGAGTTTCGTGGTGAACCCGGCAAAGAAGGGGAGGCCAGCAAATGAGAAAAGCGAGACGGTGACAATGGTGGCGAGGAACGGCTGCGTTTCGGCCAGCCCGCGGAGCCCGGCGATTGTGTCCTTGCCGGTCCGGTTGTAGTAGGCGGTGAGGGCCGTGAACAGCGCGAGGGTGGTGCAGACGTACCCGACCATATGGAGGAGGAGGCCGGTGGATGCGTCCTTCGCGGTGGTGGCGTCGCCGTAGCCGATCGCGGCGATGACGACGAGCATGTAGCCGACCTGGCCGATCGAACTGTAGGCGACCAGGCGCTTCAGGTTCTTCTGCTGGATGGCGATGAGGTTGCCGGCGGTCATCGTGATCGCGGCGAGGGCGGCAACGGCCCACTTCCAGTCGTCGGCGTTGGCGGCGAGGGGGCCGGTGAAGAGACGGAGGATGAGGGCGAAGCCGGCGGCCTTCGAAGCTGTCGAGAGGAAGGCAGTGATCGGCAGGGGTGCGCCTTCGTAGGCGTCGGGTGCCCACATGTGGAAGGGCGCGGCCGAAACTTTGAAGCCAACGCCGGCGAGGATGAGCATGAAGCCAACGACGGCGGCGGTGTTGGTGTCTGCGCCGCGGTCGGCGAGGGCGGCGCCGATGCCGTCGTAGTAGGTGGTGCCGGTGATGCCGTACACGAGGCTCATGCCGTAGAGGAACATGGCGCTGGAGAAGGCGCCGAGGAGGATGTACTTGAGGCTGGCCTCGGTGCTGAGGTTGTCCTTCGTCAGGTAGCCGACGAGGACGTAGAGCGAAAAGCTGAGGAGTTCGAGCGCAATGTAGGCGGTGATCAGTTCGCGGGCGGCGGCCATGTAGACCATGCCCACGCCGGCGGTGAGCAGGAGGCCGTAGTACTCGCCGGCCGTCTTCGTGCGTTTGTTCATGTACTGGGCCGAAAGCAGGGCGACGACGAAGACGATCCCGGCGCCGAGCAGCCGGAAGAAGGTCGTGAAGTTATCGGTCTGGATGACGCCCTGGAAGTTACCGACCGTGTTGCCGATGTAGAAGAGCGACGAGATGCCCCAGGCGAGGGCGACCAGGGCGGTGAGGTAAGCCAGGTAGTCCTTGCGTACCTTCGGGTAGACGAGTTCGGCGCCGAGGACGAGGACGGCGCCGCCGGCGGCGATGAACTCGGGGATGAAGAGCGTGTAGTCGCGTTCCATTAACTCGCCACCCCCGGGAGGAGAGTCACGGTTGCGGCGATGCGGTCGATGAACGGCGCCCACCAGACGCCCATCACGACCATGGAGCCGATGAGCAGCGACCCTGCCATGTATTCATGGGGTGTCATGTCCTTGAGGCTGGACCAGCGGGGGTTGAAGGGTCCGAAGAAGACGATCGCGAACATCCGGAGCATGTAGGCGGCGGCGAGGGCGGCGGCGAAGATGGCGAGGCCACCGAAGAGCGGGTAGGTCTGGAAGGTGCCGACGAAGATGTGGAATTCGGCGGTGAAGCCGCTCAGGGCGGGGAGGCCGACGTTCGCGAGGCCGGCAATGCTGTAGAAGACCACCCACATCGGCATGACCTTGCCGATGCCGCCGAAGTCCTTGAGGTCGCGGGTGTGCGCCTGGTCGTAGAGGGCTCCGATCAGGAGGAAGACGAGGGCCGTCATTACTCCGTGGCTGAACATCTGGAGGACGGCGCCGGTGATGCCGATCGAGTTCATGGTCGCCAGGCCCATGAGCACGTAGCCCATGTGGCTGACGGAGCTGTAGCCGGAGATGAGCTTGAAGTCGCGCTGGGTGAGGGCGGCGACGGCGCCGTAAACCGCACCGACAGTCCCGAGGACCATGAGGCCGGGCATCCAGAATTCCGCGCCCTCGGGCATCAGCTGGATGCCGAGGCGGATGATGCCGAAAGCCCCGAGCTTCATGAGGACGCCGGCGTGGACCATCGAGACGGCCGTGGGCGCGGACATGTGGCCGTCGGGAGACCATGTGTGGAGCGGCCAGAGGGCAGCGAGGACGCCGCAGCCGATGACCATGACCGGGAAGAACGTCTTCTGGAATTCGGGGCTGAGGGTGCCATCGGCGCCGGCCGCCCAGAGCGTGGGCATGTCAAAGGTCCCGAGCCCGGCCTCATTGAAGACCGCGAAGATGCCGACCCAGACCAGCGCGGAGCCGCCGACCAGCATCAGGGTCAGCTTCATCGCGCCGTATTCCTTGCGGGTGGAGCCCCAGACGCCGATCAGCATGTAAAGGGGGACAACGGCGAGTTCGTAGAAGAAGAACCAGAAGAAGAGGTCGAGCGAGAAGAAGGTGCCGTAGACGCCGGCGACGAGCATCCAGAAGAGGACGAAGAAGTCTTTCGTCCGGAAGTCGAGCTTCCAGGAGACGAGGGTGCCGGCGAAGGCGACGATTCCGGTGAGGAGGACAAGGAGTGCAGAGATGCCATCGACGCCGAGGCGGAGAGTGATGCCGCCGGGCCCAAGAAAGGCGGTGTTTTCGACCCAGGCGCGCTTGAACTCCATCTGGATGCCATGGCCTTCGGCGCTGAAGGCGGGGCCTTCGAACTGATAGGCAACGAAGATGTAGACGGAGGCGCCCAGCATGAGCGTGGCGAAGAAGAGCGAGATGTAGCGGACGGCCGTCTTCTGTTCGCCGGGGACGAAGAAGAGGATGAGCATCGCCGCCAGTGGAGCGATCAGGGTGGCGAGGACAACGTAGCCCTGGGCCTCATCGAAGGTCATTGGGTTAGCCCCTCAGCCAGAGACCGGCGAGCGACAGGCCAATGACGCCGACGGCAATCGCCATCGCGTAGTTGGGCAAGCGGCCAGTCTGGAATAGTTTGAGAACGGAACCGGCGTATCCGGTGACTTCGGCGGTGCCGTTGACGCCAGTGTCGTTGACGACGTAGCGGTCGAACCAGGATGTGAGATAGCTGAAGCCGAGGACGCCGCGGTCGATGACGTACTGGTAGGCCTCGTCAACATAGAACTTGTTGCGGAGCGCGTCGTAGACTCGTGGCATCGCCTCCGCCAGCCGTGTCGAGCGTGCGATGCTGTTCCCCCAATAGACGTAGCCGCCAATCAGCACACCGGCGGCCGCCACTGCTACTGACGCGCCGGCGAGCGCCCAGTCGATGGCGTAACGCTCCGGCTCCTCAAGGAACACGAACTCCCCGATGCCGCCGGGAAAACCGAGCGCGCTGCCGACGCCGTGCCAGATCACGAAGCCAGAGACCACCGCGAAGACGCAGAGAAAGATCAGCGGCCCGGTCATGACCAGCGGCGTCTCTTTCGCCTGTTCATGGACGTGGCGATCCCTGGGTTCGCCCATGAAGGTGCGGATGAACAGGCGCACCATGAAGATGCCCGTGGCGAACACCGCGAGCATCGCCAGCGCGAGCGCCCAGAGACCCCACTCGTGGTTCACCGAGGCGAACAGCTCGTCCTCGCTCCAGAACATGGCCAGGGGCGGCAGCCCGGCAAGCGCAAGCGTCGCCACAAAGAAGGTGGTGCCGGTGATCGGCATCTTCTTCCAGAGCCCGCCCAACTTGTCCATCTCCTGGTTGTGGTGCGTTCCCAGGATGACCGACCCGCTGCCGAGGAACAGCAACGCCTTCACGAAAGCGTGCGTCATCAGGAGGAACATGGCCGCCGCGGCTGAGCCGCTGCCCAGGGCGACGAACATGAGGCCCAGCTTGCCGACAGTCGAGTAGGCAAGGACACGCTTGATGTCGGTCTGAGCAAAAGCGACGAACGACGAGAGGACCGCGGTGACCAGGCCGACAACGGTGATGATCAAGAGCATGTCGACCTGTTCGAAGCCGGGCAGTTCGGCGAGTGCAAAGACGGGCAGCATCCGGGCCGTCAGGTAGACGCCGGCGACGACCATGGTCGCGGCGTGAATGAGGGCGCTGACCGGGGTCGGGCCCTCCATCGCATCGGGGAGCCAGACGTGGAAGGGAACCTGGGCGCTCTTGCCCATGGCCCCGAGGAACATGCAGAAGGAGCCGACGAAGAGGTAGGTGGCGCTGATGTGACCCTCTTCGGCGAGTTGGATGATCTCCTGGATGTCGAAGGTCCCGGTGGCTTTCCAGAACGTGAGGATGCCGATGAGGAGGCCAACGTCGCCGACGCGGGTGGTGATGAACGCCTTCTTCGCGGCCTCGGTGGCGCTGCGCTTTTCCCAGTAGAAGCCGATGAGGAGGAAAGAGCAGACGCCGACGAGTTCCCACGAGATGTAGAGGAGGAGGAGGTTGTCGGCCATCACCAGCAAGAGCATGGATGCGACGAACAACTGGAGCACGGCGAAGAACCAGTAGTAGCGCGGCTCACCCTTCATGTAGCCGATGGAGAAGATGTTCACCATCAGGGCGACGCTGGTGACGACCAGGAACATGACTATCGTGATCGGGTCGACGTAGGTGCCCATGCGCAGTTCGAAGGTCCCAATCGTGGACCAGTCGATCGAAGCCGTTACGGCGAGCACGTGGGCTTCGGCGTCGAAGACATCGAGGAAGTCGGGGAGGATTGCGAAGAAGAGGACGAAGGAAGCGCCGGTGGCGAGGACGCCGAGGTAGTCTCCGCCGCGGGGGATGAAGCGGCCGGCGAAGGCGATGACGAAGAACATCCCCGCCGGGATCGCCGCGAGCAGCCAGGAGTATTCGGGATTCATGAGAGTGCGGCTGCCCCTTCTACCACTTCATGAGTGCCGCTTCGTCCACGTTCGAGGTGGCGCGATTGCGGAACAGGCGGATGACGATAGCCAACGCCAGGCCGACTTCGGCGGCGGCGACGGTGATGACGAAGATGGCGAAGATGGCGCCGGTGATCTTGCCGGGGTCCAGGTAGGCGGCGAAGGCGACGAAGTTCAGGCTGACGGCGTTGAGCATGAGTTCGACGCTCATGAGGATGAGCACCGCGTTCCGCCGCGCGAGCACTCCATAGACGCCGAGCGAGAAGAGGATGGCGCTGAGGACGAGGTAGTTTTCCAGCGGGACCATGGCTAGTCGTCCTCCTGCCGGGCAAGGATGATGGCCCCGACCAGGGCTACCAGCAAGACGACGGAAGCGATGACGAAGGGCGCCCCGAAGTCCATGAAGAGCCGCTCGCTGATCGGCGTGACGGTGATGATCTGGGGGAGGTCATCGGTGTCGCCGGGCCATTTCGTGTCCACGGCGACGGTTACGAGGATGAGGAGAAGGCCCACCCCTGCAGCCGCCGCGAATGGCGCCTGGGGTCCGTTGAGCTTCTCGGTCACGGTGCCGCCGCCGCGCGTGAGCATGAGCGCGAGGAGGATGAGGACGGTAACGGCGCCGCCATAGATGAGGAACTGTACGAGGGCGAGAAATTCGACCGTGAGGAAGACGTACATCGCGCCCACACCGGAGAGGCTGAGGATGAGGAAGATTGCTGAATGGATGACCGTGCGCGCCGTGACGACGCCGATCGAGACGGCGACGATTGCCACGGCGAACACCCACCAGAGAACTTCTGTCGCCATTAGCCTTGCCCCCCGGAAGCGACGGGGCTGCCCAGTTCGGCGAGGGTAGCCATCACGTCATCCGGGATGGCCTCGCCGGCGTCGAGTGCTTGGTTCGCCTTGCGCTCGGCACGCATGCGGCGGGCGCGGACCTTTTCGTAGGAGTTCGGGTCGCCCTTGGGGCCAATGCCAATCCCGGGCGGGAAGACCATGCCGCCGTCCCCGGCCTCAGCGGCGGGGGCAGCGGCGCCACCAGCCTCGGCGGCGGGAGCAGAGCCCGCGAGGGTGGCCCAGATGGTCCCGCCGGGGGCCAGGTCGCTGCCGAGGTCGTAGAGCGTCTTCGCGAGGTCGTCGGGGATCGCTTCGCCGGCGGTGCTGACTTCCTTGCACTGGCGCTCGGCGCGCATCCGGCGGGCGCGCACCTTCTCGGCGGAGTTGGGGTCGCCCTTGGGGCCATCGCCGACGCCGGGCGGGAAGCGCATGCTCCCGTCGGGGTTGGTGCCGGTCAGGGGCTCGCCGCCGACGCCCGCAACCGCTGCGCTACCGGCGGCCGCGGCGGCGCCCGCGCCCCCCGGCTTCATCGCGCTGTACTTTGCGATGGCGTCGAGGACCTCCTGGGGCACGGGCTCGCCACGGTCCTGGTGTTCCTTCGCCTGGCGTTCGGCACGCATCCGCCTGGCGCGGATCTTGGATTCGGAGAGTGCCTCTTCGGCTTCGGCGCCGGCCGCACCGGCAGCGGTGGCGGCCCTGGGGGCTTCCTTCGGGGCTTCGACTTCGCGTTCCTTGATCCCGGCGGGGAGGCCGTGGGCGACGCGGTCGAGGGCAGCGGCGCGAGCTTCGGGGCGGGCGCCAAGCATGCGCGGGACCGGCGGCTCCTTGCCTCCGACCTTAGCCACGTTCGCGTCGAGGTCATCGGCGGGGTGATAAGGCGCCGGGAGGAGGCCGCTGTGGGAGACCTTCAGGAGGTCGTCAATGTCCTTGTGGAGGTCGCGGCGGTCGTAGGCGACGTGTTCGAAGCCTCTCCAGGTGTTGTCCATGACGATCGCTTCGAAGTTGCAGACTTCCACGCAGATGTTGCAGCGCATGCAGCGGCCGTAGTCGATCCAGAATTTCTGGATGATCTTACGGCGGTTGCTTTCGCCGGTGGCGTACTTGGGGTTGTCGCCCATCACGGCGGTCATGCAGTCCACCGGGCAGTTGCGGACACAGACCATGCAGCCCGTGCAGAAGGGTTCGTCGTGTTCGAAGTCCCAGGTGAGGACGGGGAAGCTGCGCTGGCGGACGGGCAGGGGGTGGCGCTCGTCCGGGTACTGGATCGTCACCGGCTTGCGCATGGCGACGGAGAGGGTAGTGGCAAGGCCCTTGAGGATACCTTTCATCGGACGGGCACCTGGACCTGGCGATAGGCGCCGACGAGGCTCTGCTTCGGCCGGCGAAGGGCGCGGGTGATGACGATGGCGACGAGCATGACGGCGCCGATGCCGCTGGTGAGGGTGAGCAGCTCCTCGGGCCATTCGTAGACGAGGATGAAGCCGTTGGCGAGGAGCTGGACGATGCTCATGGGGAGCAGCACCTTCCAGCAGAAGCTCATCAACTGGTCGATCCGGAGGCGGGGCACCGTGGTGCGCACCCAGAAGATGATGAGGATGAGGAAGAAGCTCTTGCCGAGGGTGAGGGCGAGCTGCCAGCCCCAGCCAATGTCGTGGCCGCCGGGCCATTCCCAGCCGCCGAGGAAGACGATCGAACCGAAGATGCTGAACGCCCAGAGCGCCGCGTATTCGGTGAGCTGGAACATGGACCAGCGGATGCCGGAGAACTCGACGAAGTAGCCGCCGACGATTTCGGATTCGGCGACGGGGATGTCGAAGGGGGCGCGGTGGAGTTCGGAGAGCATGGCCGTGAAGAAGATGAGGAAGGCGAGGGGCTGGAGAACGATGAAGGGCCTGTCCTCCTGGAGCGCGGCGATGACGTTGAGGTTGAGGGCGTAGTCGCCGGGGGCGTGGGCGCCGGCAACCATCGCCACGGCAAGGAGGCTGAGGACGAGCGGGATTTCGTAGCTGATCATCTGGGCGGCGGCGCGGACGCCACCAAGGAGGGCGTACTTATTCCCGGAACCGAGGCCCGCCATCATGATCCCGACGATGTTCAGGCCGAGCACGGCGAAGACGAAGAACATCCCCAGGGCGAGGTTGCGGACGCCCCAGTTCTCCGCGAAGGGCAGGGTGACCAGCACCATGAGGACGGGGATGAAGGTGGCGAAGGGCGCGAATTCGAAGACCCAGCGATCGGCGTTGGTCGGCCGGATGTCTTCCTTGCCGATGAGCTTGATGGCGTCGGCGAAGCTCTGCCAGAGGCCGTAGGGGCCGGTACGCATGGGCCCGAGGCGCTGCTGCATCCGGGCCACGACCTTGCGTTCGCCATAGATGAGGTACATGACGACGAGGGTCATGGCGAGCACGATCAGCACCGTGCGGATGACGACGTCGAGCCAGTTCCAGATACCGAAGATCGGGTCGCCGAATTCGACGTAGGGGCTCACTTGTCCACCTCGCCCAGGACGATATCGAGGGAGCCGAGGATGATGATCGCGTCGGCGACGTAGTTGCCGACGACCATCTCCCGGAGGGCCGCCAGGTTGCAGAAGGACGGCGACCGCAGCTTCATCCGGTAGGGCTTGTTGCCTCCGCGGGCGAGGGCGTAGACGCCGTATTCGCCCTTGGTGCCCTCATTGCGGAGATAGCATTCGCCGTTGTCGATGCGAAGGTTCTTGGGCAGCTTCGGGTTGAGGACAAGCCCGGGCTCGATCTGTTCGAGGCACTGTTCGACGATCTTGGCGCTCTGGTACATCTCCGCGAGGCGCACGAAGTAGCGGTCGAAGACGTCGCCCTGGCGCCCGGCCGGTATGTCGAACGTGAGCCGGGGGTAGATGGAATAGGGCTCGGCCTTGCGGAGGTCCCAGGGGAGGCCAGTGGCGCGGAGCACGGGGCCGGTAACTCCCATGTTGATGGCGCGGTCGGTGGTCAGCGGGCTGAGGCCAGTGCAGCGTTCGACGAAGATCTCGTTCCCGGTGAGGAGGCGGTCGAGGTCTTCGATGCCCTTGCGGATGGCGCCGAGGAGCCAGCGGACGCGCGGTTCGAAGTTCTCCGGGAGGTCCATGGCGACACCGCCCGGGCGGAAGTAGGTGGGGAACATGCGGTCGCCGGTGACTTCTTCGAAGAGGTCGTAGATGCGTTCGCGTTCGCGCCAGGCGTAGATAAAGCTCGTGCCGAAGGAGCCGACATCGGCCCCGAAGGCGCCGATGAACATGAAGTGGGAGTTGATCCGCGAAAGCTCCATCATCATGACGCGGATGTATTCCGCACGGTCGGGGACTTCGATCCCGGCGAGCTTTTCGACGGCCATGCAGTAGGCGCCTTCGCAGGCCATGCCGGCGAGGTAGTCGGTGCGGTCCCACAAGCCCATGGCCTGGCGGTAGTCGTTGTTCTCGGTGAGCTTTTCGAGCCCGCGGTGGAGGTAGCCGATGTAGGGTTCGCATTCGACGACCATTTCGCCATCGACGGTGAGCACCATGCGGAAGACCCCGTGGGTAGCGGGGTGCTGGGGGCCGATGTTGATGGTCATGTCGACCGTTTCGAAGCCATCGGCGGGGGTGTAGGTGCGCTCTTCGGGCCAGATCGACATTAGAACTTGAACCCCGGCGGGCCTTCTTCAATGCCCTGGAGCATCTCCACCTTCTGGAGGGGGTGCGCCTTGAGCAGAGGGTGGATGCGGAGGTCTTCTTCGAGGAGCAGGTTCTTGAGGTTGGGATGCCCTTCGAAGATGAGCCCGAACATCTCGGCGGCTTCGCGTTCGTGCCAGTCGGCGGCTTCGTAGAGGCCGGTGAGGCTGGGGATGCGGGGGTTGTCCGGCGGGCAGGCGACCGTGACCTGGAGCGCGTGCCCGTGCTTGAAGGAATACAAGTGGTACTTGCAGACGAGGCCCTCCGCCTCCATGTCCAGGCCGGCCACGTTGCGAAGGAAGTCGAAGGCGAGTTCCTTGCGCGTCTTCAGGCCGGTGACGAGCGCGAGCAGGTGTTCCGGGGCAACGCGAAGGTCGGTGTCGGTCGCGGTCTGGCCTTCGGCGAAGGGGACATGGGGAAGGTTGCGGCGGATGGCCTCGACGATCGTCTCAGCAGGCGATTGGGGGCTGGCCGGCACGGGCGGCAGGGTGCTGCTCATCCGACCATCCTCTTCTCTTCCATGATCTTGCGCTGGAGCGCGAGCAGTCCTTCGAGGAGGGCTTCCGGCCGGGGCGGGCAACCGGGGACGTAGACATCGACGGGGATGATCTTGTCGACGCCCTGGAGGACGCGGTCGTATTCGGTGTAGGGGCCGCCGTTGGTGGCGCAGGCGCCCATGGAAATAACGTACTTCGGATTCGGCATCTGTTCGTAGAGGAGCTTGATCGCGGGCGCCATCTTCTTGGTGACGGTGCCGGAGACGATCATCACGTCGCTCTGGCGGGGACTCGGCCAGGGGACGATGCCGAAGCGGTCGAGGTCGTGGTTGGCCATGAAAGTGCCGATCATTTCGATGGCGCAGCAGGCGAGGCCGAAGGTCATCGGCCAGAGCGAACTCTTGCGGCCCACGGCGAGGAGCGTGTCGACGCCGACCTGCATGACGCCCGGAAGCACCATCTTGTAGGCGGCCCGGGCGACCGGAGGCGTGACCGGGAGGAGGCGCTCAGCCTCGCTGCCGAAGTCGGGCAGGTAGGGTGATGGAGTTGCCGCCGGGAGGTTCTCGCTCATCGCCACTCCAGCACGCCGCGGCGCCAGGCATAGGCAAGGCCCAGGACGAGGACGCCGATGAAGATGAGCATTTCGTAGAAGACATAGATGGGGAGGTCGATGAAGGTGACCGCCCAGGGGAAGATGAAGACGGTTTCGACGTCGAAAATGAGGAAGAGGATAGCGATGAGGTAGTAGCGGACGTGGACCTGGGCCCAGTTGCGGCCGATGGGGAGCATGCCGCATTCGTAAGAGACGGCCTTGCCGCGTTCGCGGGCGAAGGGGGCGAGGAGGCGGCTGGCGAGGAGGGCGGTGGCTACGAGGATGAAGCCCGCGATGGCGGCGACCATGATGGCGGACCAGGAGTCGTAGAAGCTCATCCACACGCCTCCGAGCGAGCAGAGCGCACGATACACGGCTGCCGCGGTTCGCTGTAGTGCGACGGGGCAAGCGGGGTCATCGCGGCCGTGGCTCCGAATCTGGACAGCGCTTGCAGGGGGCGCGCTGCTGGGTTGTGATTTGCGGTACAAACACTAGCACCGGGTAAGGGGCCGGGCAAGGCGAGGGAAAGGGGCGTGGGGTGGAAGGCGAGCGACCTTGGTCGTAGAGAAACGCGACCTTGGTGGGTTTCGAGGGGAGGGGCCGGAGGCGCAGCGTGGAGGATGGAGGGTTAGCGCCATGAAACTGAGTGTTCCTATCCGAAACGTGGTCCTGGCTGGAGCTGGGGCCTCAATCGGCCTTGTCGCGCTCCTTTCCGCCGCATGCGGCGGAAGCGAAGGCGCGGAGGCCAGCATCCCCGGCGGTCCGCGGACGATCTACCTGACCGCCATGGAGTTCAAGGGCTCGACGGAGGTCTCGAAGGAGGCGTTCCCGGCGGACAAGCTCCCCGAGGGGGGCGGCTACGGGCTGAAGGCTCCCACGGGAGACCCGGCCAAGTGGGAGGTCAACTCCTACGCCTGGTCGCCGGGGTCCTTCGTGGTCGCGGAGGGTGACGAAGTGACCCTCAAGATCGTGGGGACGAACGGCGCCGCACACGTGGCGAACGTGCAGGGGCACGTCGAGAAGTTCACCGTCGAGCGCGGAAAACTCACGACTGTCTCCTTCACCGCGGGCAAGCCGGGGATCTACAACGTGGTGTGCAATACCCACGCCCCGAACATGACAGGGCAGATGGTGGTGCTCCCCAAGAAGTAGGGCGCCGTTCCCCATAGGGGTAGGCACGGGTGTGCCGGGGGCCTGCCCGGCACACTCGCTTTCCCGCAGACGGCGGGCGGCCGCGTGTGGTCCGCCCGGGCTGGGTCGTGTCGGGCATGGGCGTTGTGGCGATGGGAGCCCCCCCGGGGCGCTCGGGCGGGGCGGGAAGACTGAGTGGTGACGCACGAGCGTGGCAACCAACGACGCGTGTGCCCCCCGTTCGCGGTGGCTATGCGGCCTTGGCCGGAGCCGCGGTTGAACGGAGGCCGACGGCGGCGAGGGCGAGCAGCCAGATCGGGAACGCCATCCCGGGAAGCCAGATGTAGCTGCCGAGGCAAATGACACTCAACACGATCCCGGCGATCCACAGCCAGGACGGCCCCGCCTTCGTGCGTCTGATTTCGAGGTTGAAGAGAAACAGACCGATGGCGATCAGTCCCATTCCCAGCAGAACCATGACTCCGATGCCGGCCTGGGCGAACGCGTGAGCAATCGGCACGCCCACGAAATCCGCATCCGAGTTTTGCTGGACTCCCGCCGGGGCGCCGAGGATGACGGCCCCCACAGGGAGCGCCACCGCGCCCAGGATCCCAAGGGTGGACGCCAATTGGGCCATCACACCCCCACCCAGGGCAGCTCGCAGTTCGATGAAGCACCACGTGAGCGCGGGGACCGCCAACACGAGCACAACCGTCAGGAGCAAGGACACAAGCATCTTGCCGTCGCTATCGTAGAACTTGGTGAAGTCGGATTCTGTGACGTCGCCGCCGCCGGGAGTGACCGCGACAACCAGGTACCCGATGACGAAGAGGACGGCTGCGAGCGCAGCGCTCGCACGTAGACGAGTCGTAGACAGCATTGTGTGATGGCTCCATATGACAAAGCTGCGCGGTACTGTGTCCCTCTGCCCCGCCGCTGTCAAGCCCCCACCGGGGCGTCTGTCGTTGCTCAGTGAAGAACTTCACAAATAACTGGTCAGTGATTCTGTCACAGCCGAGAGGCGCCCGCAGGCTGTGACGGCTGGCGGCGCAGCGCCTACGCTACGGCGGTGGACGTGATCGGGCATGGGGGGATCCTGCGGGAACTGGCGGCGCTGGCCGCGAGTGTGGAGCCGCCGCACGCCCTGATCTTCGCCGGGCCGGAAGGGACCGGGCGGACGATCCTCGCGCGGCACTGGGCACAACTGTTGAATTGCGAGCGGCGGCCGGGGGGCGATGTGGCGCCAGGGCGGTCCCTGTTCGGCGACGAGCCGGCGGCAGCCCCGGGGAGCGCGACCGTCCCCTGCGGGGAGTGCCGCCCCTGCCGCCACATCGCCGAGGGGAATCACCCGGACCTCATCGTCCTCGGGCCGGGCGACACGCTCTGCCGGCCGCGGGCGACCGACAGCGGACACGCTTCGCACGCCCAATCGCGCGACATCCGCATCTGCCAGGTGCGCGGCGTCATTGAACTGGTGGCCCGGTATCCCTACGAGGCGACGAACCGGGTGATCGTGGTCGAGCCTTCCGACAAGCTGGGGCGGGACGCTTCGCACACGATCCTGAAGACGCTGGAAGAGCCGCCGGGACACACCTATTTCGTCCTCGTGACGGCGGCGCCGGAAGCGATGCTGGAGACGATCATCAGCCGCTGCCGCCGGATCGACGTTCGGCCCGTGCCGCGGGCGGAGATCGAGGACGGGCTGCTGGCGCGGGGAATCGAACCGGCGCTGGCCGCGCGGGCTGCCGGGGAAAGCCGTGGGCGCCCGGCACGCGCGATCGCCTTCGCCGCCCACCCGGACCTGATGGGCGACCGCGAACGCCTCCTGGCACGCTGCGCGAAGGTGGCCTCAGGGCGGCTGACCGAACGGTTTACCTATGCGAGAGACCTTCAGGAACGCTGGCAGCGGGACCGGGTGCCCGTGCTCACCGAGCTCGACGCCTGGGAAGTGTTCTGGGAGACGCGCCTGCGCGAAAGTGCGGCGCCCGGGACAGGGCAGGCCAATGGGCAGGCGAGTTTCGTCGATGCGTTGAAAGCGGTGACGCGCGCCCGGGCCGACCTCCAGGCCAACGTGGTCACCCGCGGGGCGCTCGAACTCATGCTCCTTTGCTTCCCGAGCCTTACACTGGCTGAATCCCCCGGGGAAGAATCCGAGGAACATGCCTGAACGGCCCAGCGTTGCCGGCGTACGCTTTCGAAACGCCGGAAAAATCTTCTATTTCCATACCGCCGGGATGCGCCTCGACCCTGGCGAATACGTCGTGGTCGAAACCACGCGCGGCCCGGAGATTGCGCGGGTCGTCATCGCGCCCGACCAGGTGGTCGTCAACGAACTCGGCGACGAGCCGCTGAAGCCGATCTTGCGGCTGGCCACGGACGACGACATTCGCCGGGCGGATGCACAGAAATCCCGGGCAGAGGAGGTCCTTCCTGAAGCACGCCGCCTCGCGGAGGAAGCCGGGTTTCCCGCCCACATCGACGGCGCCGAATTCACCCTCGACGGAAAGCGGCTGACGATTTCGTTTTCGAGCGAAGAGCGGCTGGACTACCGCGACTTCATGCGCCGGGCGGGGGACAAGTTCGGGGCACGAGTAGACATGCGCCAGCTTGGCGCGCGCGACCGGGCGAAGCTGGCCGGCGGCTATGGCGTCTGCGGGCGCGAACTCTGCTGCGCGAGCTGGCTCACCACCTTCCCGGCGATTTCGATCCGGATGGCGAAGGACCAGGAACTCCCGTTGAACCCGCAGAAGATCAGCGGGCTCTGCGGGAGGCTGCTGTGCTGCCTTTCCTACGAAGACGAGGGCTACCGGGAGATGCGCAAAACGCTGCCGAAGATCGGGCAGCGCTGCAGCACGCCGACGGGCGAAGGCAAGGTCATCGCCATCAACATCCTCCGGCGCCAGGTCACGCTCGTGGTCGAAGGCCAGCGGGTGGAAGTGGGCGACCGCGACCTGGGGACGGTGGTGCGCTGGGACATGAGCAGCAAGAGCGCTGCCCCGCCGCCGAGCATCAGCCGTTCCGACGCCATCGAACAGGGGCTGGTCGAGGCGACAGAGGAAGACCTGGCTGCGCCCGTGCCCGCGCTCGAACCGGACTGGATTACGCAGCAGGCCCCTGTGCGCGAAGAACCCGGGCCGGGCCGTGGGCGGCTTCCCGGTGGCGGACCGCGGCGAGTTGTCCCCCCGAAGCGGGATGACGGCAAGCGAAGTGAAGGGCGAGAGGCACGGGGCGGGCCCGGACAATCGCCTCAACCCGGGCAACCGCGCGCTGGACGCCCGCCAGGAGAACCGCGGCGCGGACCCCAGGGTGAGCCTCGCGGCGGACGCAACCTGCCCCCGCCGAACCTCCCGGAAGGGCGCGTGTTCCAGCGGTCGGCCGAGGGCCCGCCCCCACCCGAACGGCGCGAACCATCAGCGCAGCCGCCGCCGGCGCAGGGGGCCAGTGGCGAAGGCGACCAGGCAGCCCGGAGGCGCCGTGGGCGGCGCGGAGGTCGAGGACGCGCGCCCGGCGGAGGCGAGTCCGCACCGGAGTAGCGTGCGCCGTCAGCGGAAGGCGGGCATCACTTCGTGGGCGAAGAGTTCAAGCGAACGCGTTGCCTGGCCGTGGCTGATGTCGCCCCACTGGAAGGCGCCGACGAAGTAGTTGCAGCCGCTTTCGGCTGCGTACCTGGCGATGTAGTCACGCACGGTCTCGGGGCAGCCGTAGATGGCCGCTTCCACGGTGCGGGCGCGGTCGAAGTCGCCGCTCAGTGTTGGGTCGGCGGCGGGGGATGCCTGGCCTTCGTGGGTGCCGTAGAGGTCGCGGGCGACTTTCGTCAGGTTGTGGTGGTAGGCGGCCCAGGCGCGGCGGGCGACCTGCTCGGCCTCGTGGTCGGTGTCGGCGACGAAGACGTGGGCGACCTTGCCGACCATCGGCTCCGTGTCCGGGCCCAGCCGCGAGGGGGCGCCGCGCGCGCCGAAGATCGCCCGGTACTCGGCGGCGACGGCGGCCATCCGTGTGATTGGTCCCCCGCCAAGGAAGTGCATCCCGTGGCGGGCGGCATTCTCGTGGTTGCCGGCGTACCAGAACGGCGGGTGAGGCTGCTGGAGCGGCTGCAGATGGATGGGGACGTCGCGGAAGGAATAGTAGCTGCCTTCGTGGGTCAAGCGGCTGGCCCCAAGCCCGGCGAGGACGACTTCGAGACTCTCCTCGAACACGGCGCGGACAGTGGCTTCGTCGTGGCCCCAGTGGGCGTGTTCGGCGGCGTTAATGCCCTTGCCGACGCCGACCTGGAGGCGGCCGCCGCTGAGCGCATCGAGCATGCAGATCTCGTCGATCAGCCGGAGCGGGTGATAGAAGGGGAGACAGTAGACGAGCGTCCCGAGGCGGATCTGCTTCGTTTCGCGGGCAGCGGCGGCGAGGTAGACGTTCTGCGACGGGGCAGACCCGAGCACGGCCTGGTGGTGTTCGGCTACGTGGTAGCCCCAGAAGCCAGCGCGGTCGGCCTGGGCGATGAGCCCCAGCCGCTCTTCGTAGAGGCGCTGGAGGGAGATGCCCTCGCGGCGTTCCACGTGGTCGAAGATCCCGAAAGCGAGCGGCATAGCTGAACACCTCTCTGTCGCGGATGGCCCGGCGGTCGTGGCGATCCTAGGGGGTCGAAAGGCTGGTGGCCATTCGCCGGCGGCTACCCGGCAGCGCCGTCACCGGGCGGCGGGCGGAGCGAACGCAGCTCTTCGACCACAGCGTCCAGGCGCGCTTCGATGCCGCGAAGCCGTTCGAGTTCGCGCATGACGTCGGCGATCTGGGCGTCTTCGCGATCGCGGACGAGGAATGCGGCGATCGTGGCGGTGAGGACGGAAAGCGCCGCAATCCCGAAGAGCATGAGGGCGACGGCGACGCCACGGCCGGCGGGAGTCGTCGGGTAGAGGTCGCCATAGCCGACGGTCGTCATCGTCGTCGCGGCCCACCAAAGGGAGTCGCCGAAGGTGTGGATGTTGGCGTCGTCGGCATCGCGTTCGACGAGGAGGACCATGGTGGCGCCGGTCACGAGGATGGTGAGGACGGCCGCAAGGGTGAACTGGGTCCCCTTTTCGGAGGCGATCCGGCGGACGAGGGTCTCGTTGTAGCCGACCGCCGTTGCGAGCCGGGCGAAGCGGAGGAGCCGGAGGAGGCGAAACGGCCGCAGCAGAGGGAGGAGCACCATCGCCACTTCCAGCCAGTTCGCGCGGAGGTAGCGAGCGCGGTTCGGGGCGACGGCCAGCTTCAGCCCGAAAGCCACCGCGAAGGCGGCCCAGATGAACCAGTCGGCGACGAGGAAGCTGGTTTCGACGGCATCCGAGAGGTGGAAGAGGAGCGGGGCGAAGAGGAGGGGCACCAGCGCCAGGGCGAGGATGAGGAGCGGGATCTCAGTGGCCTGTTCGATTCGCCGCAGGCGCTCGTCGCTTTGCATGGCCGGATTCTACTGAGTCCGGGGTCGCCGCGGACAGGCGATGCCCTCCCTGGCGGCCGCGCTACTGACGGTGGGCGGCTGTGCGCGCTGGCGGGCGCGTGACTGTGTAGACTCCGGGCAGAGGGGCGGCAAGGGAGGGAGCGCGTGGCGCTGGAAGGCACGGAGGGCGGGCGGGTGGCCAGTCCCGCCGCGGCCGTGGAAGAACGCGGGCGCGGCATTTACTACGGCTACTGGCTCATCGGCGCGGCGTTCGTCGCGCAGTTCGTTTCTGTCGGCTCCCAGAACTACGCGATCGGCGTGTTCCTGGGGCCGATGACCCGCGATCTTGGCTGGACGCGGTCGGAGTTCACGCTTTCGCGGACCCTGGCGCAGTTCGTGATGGCCTTCACGGGCTTCTTCATCGGCACCCAGGTGGATCGCCACGGTGGCCGCAGGCTGATGCTGGCCGGGATCACGGTCCTCTCCACGTCGCTCTTCCTGCTCAGTTGGACGCAAACGCTGTGGCAGTGGGTGGTCCTGAACGGACTGGTGGTGACGGCGGGCGCCGCGATGATGGGGAACCTCGTGGTCAACGTCACGCTTTCGAAATGGTTCGTGGAACAGCGCGGGCGGGCGGTCGGCCTGGCATCGATGGGCGTCTCCTTCGCCGGCGTGGCGCTGACGCCGGCTATGACCGAAATGGTCGACGAGTGGGGCTGGCGGGCGGGGTGGCGGGTGATGGCCGTGGGCTCGGCCGTGCTCGTCTTTCCGGTGGCGATGGCGATGCGACGGGCGCCGGAGGACCACGGACTTTTCCCGGACGGCAAGTCGGCGGCACAGGTCGCCGCCGGTGGGGGGCTTCGGGCCTCGACCGACTTCGCAACCTCGCTCACCCGCCACGCAGCCCTGCAGACGTGGGCGTTCTATCTCCTCGTCATCGCCTTCGGGATGTTTGGCGTGACGATCGGCGTGATGCTCTTGCAGACGATCCCTTTCATGACCGACGCGGGCTACAGCCGGGGCATGGCGGCCCTGATGATCACCGTGGCTTCCGTGCCAGCGCTGGTCTCGAAACCGTTCTGGGGATACCTGATCGACAAGACAGACCCCAAGCGGCTGGCATCGATCAGCGCGGCCCTCACCGGCGCCGCGATGCTGGTGATCACTGCGAGCGTGGGGGCGAACGCCGATAGGATGGTCTACTTCGGCTTCTTCCTCCTTGGCTGCGGCTGGGGCGGGATGATCCCGCTGCAGGAAGTGATCTGGGCGACCTACTTCGGCCGCCGATACCTCGGGGCGGTGCGAAGTGCAGGGCTGCCATTCGCGCTCTTGATCGGGGCGGGGGCGCCGCTGCTGGCATCCATGTATTTCGACCGGGTGGGCAACTACGACGGTGCGTTCTTCGCGATCGCAGGCCTCAACCTGGCATCGGCCGGGCTGCTGCTCTTCATCCGGAAGCCGGGGAGGACGGCGGGGCAGGAGGGCTAGGCCAGGGGCCCGGGGAACGGCGTACCCACCTCCACGCCCAATGCCGTGAGCTTGTCGGTGGTCTCGGCGTCGAGGGGGATGCCGTTGGCGGTCCGGTCGGCGCGGGCGATGGCTTCCGGGTCGCCGGCGACGAGGACGGCATCGCGGCCCGGGGCGGGCTTCGTCGCCCGAATGGTGTCGACGAGGCGGCGCATGTCGGCCTTAAACTCGGCCGGGTCGCGGAAGGCGTCGATCCGCCAGGCGGCGAACCAGAAGCCCTGTTCCAGCTTCTGGCGGTCGGAGAACAGCCCCGAAGCCCCGGCGCTGAGGATGCCGCTGAGGATGTCGACCATCAGACCCAGGCCGTAGCCCTTGTAGGAACTCGTCTCCATCCGCGAACCGAGGGGAAGGAGGGCGCCGTTCTTCCTGAGGATCGCGGGGTCGTCCGAGTCGTTGCCGTCGGCGTCCACTGCCCAGCCGAAGGGGATGGGCTTGCCCTGGCGCATGGCGATTTCCAGCTTCCCGCCCGCGACCGCGGTGGTGGCCATGTCGAGGAGGAAGGCGTGCTGTCCTTCCACCGGCGCCCCGAAGGCGATGGGGTTGGTGCCGTAGACGCGCTCGGCGCCGCCCGCGGCGAGGCCAATCGGGGGGACGTTGCACATGGCCATCCCCACCATGTCGCGCTTCGCCGCCATGTGGGCGTAGTACCCGGCGGCGCCAAAGTGGCGGCCGTTGCGGACCGTGATCATCCCCATGCCGGTTGCGGCGGCCTTCGCCATGCAGGCATCCATCGCCGCTTTCGCAACGATCACCCCGACCCCGCCATCACTGTCCCAGGCCGCGGCGACGGGGCTGTCGCGGAGCACGCTGATGGCCGGCTTCGGGTTCACGATCCCGCGCCTGAGGCCGGGGGCGTAGCCGGGATGCCAGGGCAGGTGGGCGATGCCGTGGGATTCGATCCCGGCCAGGTCGGCGTCGACGAGGACCTCGGCGCCGATGGCAGCGTCGGCCGCGGGCACCCCGTAGTGTTGGAAGACCGCGGCGGTGAAGCCGCGAAGCCGGGCAGCGTCGTAGCGGGGGCGGGTATCAGTGGCCATGGGGCACCTGTCGCGGGAGGAGTGTGGCGACCCGGAGTATACCGGCCGGGGCGCCGGACGAATCAATCCGTGGCCGCCTTCCGCGCCTCCGGCGTGAGCTATCCTGCCTGCAAATTGACCTCATCGGCGGCATCCTGAGGCGCATGAGTTATCTGCGTCCCCGATTCCGGCTGCCCTTCCTGGCCGCGCCTCCGCTCCTTGCCGGCCTGCTCCTGGCGGCGGCCTGCGGGGGGGCATCCCCCTCCTCCAACCCCACCGCGACGGTAGAGAGCCCGGGCGAAACGTCCGGGGCTTCTTCGCCCGCCGTGACCCTGAAAAAGGTGGCCGGCGGCTTCACGCGGCCAACATTCGTCATCCACGCGGGCGACGGCAGCGGGCGGCTGTTCGTGGTCGAAAAGGCCGGCACCATCCGGGCAGTCCGGGACGGCGTGGTCGAACGCGAACCATTCCTCGACGTGCGGGCAGTGGTGGGGAGCACTGGTGAGGAGGAGGGGCTCCTCGGGCTGGCGTTCCACCCCCGGTTCGAAGAGAACGGGCGCCTCTTCGTCGCGTACACGGCAAAGGACGGCGCCAACTCCGTGGCCGAATACCGCGTGCCGGCCGGGAGCACGCGGGCTAACCCCGCGACGGCGCGAGTGCTCTTCTCCATCCCCGACGACCGCGCCAACCACAATGGCGGGATGCTGGCCTTCGGCCCCGACGGCTACCTCTACTTCGGCACCGGGGATGGCGGGGGCGCCGGCGACACGCGGGGCAACGGCCAATCATTGACAGCGCTGCTGGGCAAGATCCTGCGGGTCGACGTGGATTCGGGAACCACCCCGTACGCGATCCCACGGGACAACCCGTTCGTCGCCCGGAGCGGAGCGCGGCCGGAGATCTGGGCCTACGGACTGCGAAACCCGTGGCGGTTCAGCTTCGACCGCGCCACCGGCGACCTCTGGATCGGGGACGTCGGGCAGGGCGACTGGGAGGAGGTGGACTTCCAGGCGGCGGCCAGCAAGGGCGGCGAGAACTACGGCTGGAACGTGATGGAGGCGAGCGCCTGCTTCAAGCCGGCGGCGGCATGCGACCGCGGCGGCAAGGTGCTCCCGGTGTTCGAATACGATCACAACACCGGCGCCTGCTCGGTGACTGGCGGCTACGTGTACCGGGGCGGGGAGTTGCCCGCGCTCCGGGGCGCCTACCTGTTTATCGACTACTGCGAAGGCAAGCTACTGTCGCTCCGGCGGGAAGGGAGCGGGTGGCGGGCGGCCGTCCTCCTCGAAACGGACCTCAGCGTGAGTTCGTTCGGGGAGGACGAAGCCGGGGAGGTGTACGTCGTGGACGACGCCGGCGGGGGCCTCTACCGGCTGGCGGGCACGGCCCCCTGACGAGTCCTCCGGCGCTACCGGCGGCGCGCAGAAACGAACGCGAGCGCCCCGGAAGCGGCGACCAGCGTGGCCCCGGCGGCAAGCAGCGGCAAGAAGATGGCACTACCCGTGTCCTGGTTCGCGGCAAGGCCCGTGCCGGTCTTCGGCACCACCGGGGTGGCCGCGGCCGCCGCCTGCACGACGATCGTCCCGAGCATGCCGGGGTGGATGTTGCAGTGGTAGGCGTAGCTCCCGGCCTGGCTGAAGGTCACCGCGGAAGAGGTGGCGCCGCCGGAGATGCCGCCCGTGTCGAACGCAGGGCTGACGCCTGTGTCGGAGGACGCGGTGTGGAGGATGGAGTCGCTGTTCAGCCAGGTCACCGTGTCGCCGGCCGAAACAGTGAGCGTCGCCGCGGAAAATGCGGCGCCGGCGATGCTCACCTGGCGGGCGGCGGCGGCGGCCTGCGTGTCCCGGAGGACGAACGACCCGGCGATGAGGATGGTGGCGAGCGCGCCTATGGCGAAGGTCGCGAGTGGACGGTGGTGGGTCACGTGCCTCTCCCTCGAAAGCGGTCTCCCCGGGGCGGATGCAGCGGGCAGTCAGCGGGGGTACGTGCCGGCGGCGGGAGCGGATGGCCCCAACGTGAAGGCGGCTTAACGCGGCTCGACGACTTCGAAAGTCATCTCCATGCCGAGGGCCCGGTGGCCTTCGATGGTGCACCAGGCCTGGAGGGAGCTATCGAAGGGCCCGATCGTGATGACCTCTGAGTAGCCGGGCGGGAGGACCTGGCTACCGCTCTTGCCCTGGAGCTTGAGATCGTGCGATGTCAGACCCTTGTTCACGACCTTGATCTGCACCTGCTGGCCCTTTTCCAGCTTGACCACGGACGGCAGCATGGAGAAGTCGACGAGTTCGATCGTGATCGGGCCGTCATCGCCGCCGCAGGCAGTGATGGCCGCAAGGGCGAGCGTCCCGCCCGCAACGACCGCCGCCGCCACCGCGAACCGCCACCGCAAGAGGGACTTCATCGCTCCAGTTTCGGGCTCAGGGATGTTCCCGTCACGGCCGATGGTCCCGGTTCCTGTCGACGGCGGGCCGGGGATTCGCCTCGGGCAAGGGCGGGCCGCGCTAGACTGACGTATGCGCCGCACGAAGATTGTCTGCACCCTCGGCCCGGCATCGCTCGACCCGGTGGTGATCGCCGCCATGATCCGCGCGGGCATGGACGTCGCCCGCCTGAACACCAGCCACGGGACGATAGAGGAACATCTCCGTTCGATCCGGCTGGTGCGTTCCGTCGCGGCAGCAGAGGGCAGGCCAATCGGGGTGCTGATGGACCTCGCCGGGCCGAAGCTGCGTACCGGCCCCACCCGCAGCGGCCTCGCCATCGAACTCGTCGAGGGCGCGATGGTGACGCTGACCGCTGAACATGTCGAAGGCACGCCCGAGCGCTTCACCGTCGAATACCCTCACCTGACCGACGACGTCGGCGTCGGCGAGCACGTCCTCATCAACGACGGGAACATCGAACTGCAGGTGGAGTCGGTGAGCCGCGAAGGGCTCGTCTGCAGGGTGCTGGTCGGGGGGCCGCTGGGCCCACGGAAAGGCGTGAACTTCCCGGCTTCGGCGCTGACGCTCCCTTCGCTGACGGACGAAGACCGGCTGGCCGTGCGTGCGGGGGTCGAAGGCCAGGTCGACTTCTTTGCCTTGAGCTTTGTGCGGGACGCCCACGACATCACCCGCACGCGGGGGCTGATCAGTTCGCTGGGGGCCGACACGCCGATCATCGCCAAGATCGAACGGCGGCAGGCGGTGGCGAACCTCGATTCGATCCTGGCGGAAGCGGACGGGGCGATGGTGGCGCGCGGCGACCTGGGGGTGGAGTTGCCCCCGGAACAGGTGCCGGTCCAGCAGCGCCGGATCATCAGCTCCGCCTCCGAGCACATGATCCCGGTGATTACAGCGACCCAGATGCTGGAGTCCATGGTGGATTCGCCGCGGCCGACGCGGGCGGAAAGCAGCGACGTCGCGAACGCGACCTGGGACCTTTCGGACGCGCTGATGCTGAGCCAGGAGACGGCGGTGGGGCGCTACCCGGTGGAGGCGGTGGCGATGATGGACCGGATCATCCGCACCGCCGAAGCGGCCGCGCTCCCGGACCACGACCGTCCGCCGGCGGTGGGGGCCGATGACCACTCCTACGTGGTGGCTCTGGCCGCGCGCCGGATCGTGGAGTCGGACGCGAACATGAAGGCGATCGTCTGCTTCACGCGAAGCGGCTACACCGCGTTCCTCCAGAGCAAGGTGCACCCGAACGCCACCATCTATGCGGTGACCCCGGTGGAGGCTGTCTTCCGGCGGCTTTCCCTGGCCCGCGGGGTCGTCCCGCTGCTCGGGCCAGTGGTGGAATCCTCCGAAGCGATGCTCCGGTTGGTCGACCAGTTGCTCATCAGCGGGGGCCACGTGGGGCGGGGCGAAGAGGTCGTGGTGGTTGCCAGCCTCCCGGTCCAGGCGCGGGGCACCACGAACTTCCTGAAACTCCACCGGGTCGGCGAATCCGAAGGCTACCGGCAATGAGCGAGGGGGCGCGGGTGGTGGTGGCGGAAGCGTCCGACCCGGTGGAGGCGGCGATCTGGGTCGACGCGCTGAAGGCCGCGGGGATCGACGCGGCTTCGTTCGAACGGGGCGTCGGGGCGGCCCTGGGGGGAGCAGCAACGCCTGGGTGGGCAGTCTACCCCGTGCTTGTGGCGGCGGCCGACATTGGGGCCGCTCGCAACGTCGTCGCCGAATTTGCCGGCGGCACGGCCCTGGCTCCCATTCCCGACGCCGCCGCAGCCCGCGAACGGTCGCAACGGGCCCTGCGAATCGCGGGCGGGGCTGTGGTGGTGGTGATAGTGCTGGCGCTCTTGGCGCGAACCCTGGGTGGCGGCTGAAGCAGAGTCAGGCTGCCTCGGTCCAGTGGTGCTGCTGCTGTTCCTTGCGGCGAAGCGGCTGGGCGTCTTCGACTTCGCGGAGCACGTCCGTCGCGTAGAGGGACTCCATGTCGTATTCGTGGAGCCGCGCCGAGACAGGCACTTCGTACATGCGGTGGCCGTCGCTGACGGCGATTGTGCCGGGCACGCGGCGAAGGTACTTCCAGACGTCGTCCTGGGAGCATTCGTTGAGGACGACGCAAAAGCGGCCGTCTTCGAGGTGGGCGATGAAGTCGGAGGTACGAGTGATCCGCCGAAGGAGGTCCACCATCGAGTTGAGGGCGCGTTCGGCGAAGTCTTCACCACGGCGGCTGCTGACTTCCGCAAGGGTGTCGAGCGAGATCATGACGAGCATGAACGGGCGGCCGCAGACGCGCGCCCGGGGCATTTCCCGGCGAAGTTCGGCGAGCAGGTAGTTGCGGTTCGGCAGGCTGTGGAGGTCGCTGATGTACGAGGAGCCGCGAAGCTTCACCGAGAGCGAGCGCCAGTGGCGGCGGGAGGCCCACTGGACGACAAGCATCTGGAGATGGACGGCGACGAAGAGGAGGACGAACATCCCGACGGTGATGGAGTTGCCGGCGGACGGGTGCTGGATCGCCTCGGCCGCCTGGATGGCGATGACGGCGCCCCAGAGCGCCAAGCTGGCGAGGCGGACAAGCTTGCGCTTGCGGCCACCTGCCTGCTCGGGAGCTTCCTCCAAAGGATCAGTTTCCAGTTCCATCCCGTGCCCTCTAGGGATTACTTCGGTCGATTTGCCCCCGGGCATCAGGCCACATTACGCACAGCACCATCTTCCCGGGCGGTTTCGTCTGATTCCTCGGGCAGGTGGGTGGCATACCAGCGGGGCGCGCGGGCGGTCACGTGGAGCAGGAAGGCACGCGCCTTTTCCTCGATCGTGCGCATCCCGCCGGGCGTCCGGGCGATGGCTTCATCCACTTTCGGGGGAAGGGCGAGGACGGGCTTCCGGTCCGGGTTCTGCGTCCAGTCAAAGCCACAGGCGAGCCCCTCCCGGTTGCAGGCGAGGTTCGCGGCGGCAACGATGTCGGCGAGCGACTCCACCCGGGAGACGCCCTTCTCCGGGTGGTGGGCGCGGATGGCCTCGACGAGCGGCTCCGGGAACTTCCAGCGCTGGGCGAGGCGGTAGCCGACGATTTCGTGGCTCACGCCAAAGACGGCGGTTTCGGCTTCGTGATAGCGAAGGCCTTCGGTCGTCACCAGGTCCACGACTTCGGCGAAGAGCTCGGGTTCGGTGAGGATCATCGCGAGCTTGCCGACGTCGTGGAGGACGCCGGCCGTGAAGGCGTCCTCGGGGCGGGCCACGCGCGTCTCCCGGGCGATGGCTTCGGCGGCGAGGCCGGTGCAGACGCTGTGGGCCCAGAAGAGGTCCTGGTCGAAGTCCCGGTCCTCGGGCACTTTGAGGGCGTCAATGATCGCGGAGGCGATGGCGACGGAGCGCACGGTGCGCATGCCGAGGAGGATGACGGCTTCACGGACGTTGCTGATCCGGCGGGCGTAACCGTAGTAGGCGGAGTTCGAAAGCCGAAGGAGCTTTGCGGTAAGGGCCTGGTCGGAGCTGATGACGGTGGCCAGGTCCATCGCGGCGGTGCGTTCGTCTTCAGCAAGAGAGATGGCCTTGGTCGCGACGGCCTTCAGGGGCGTGAGTTCGGTGGTGCGGCTGACGATGAGGCGCAGGCGGTTCCGCGCTTCGAATTCGACCGGCATCTCTCCCGTCACGTGTGCACCCTCTCAGGCGGCCTCCTGGCCTGCCTCCACGCTGTCGACGCCAATGACGCGGTTGCGGCCGGAACGTTTCGCGACGTAGAGCCGGTCGTCGGCCACGCGAATGGCTTCGCGAAGGTTATCGGCACAAGTTGGAATCGCCGCAGCTCCGGCTGAAATCGTCGCGCGGACCGTGACTTCCCGGCCGACCACCACGGCGGCGGACTCGATGGCGGCACGGACCCTTTCGGCGAAGCGGACGACGGCCGCGAGGTCGGCTCCCGGGAGGAAGGCAACAAACTCCTCTCCACCGAAACGCCCAACGATATCGCCCTGGCGGGCGGTTGCGCGCAGCACGCCGGCGAGGGCGGGAGCACTTCGTCGCCGATCAGGTGGCCGTAGCTGTCGTTCACCGCCTTGAAGTGGTCGAGGTCGAAAACGGCGACGCCGAACTGGCGGTCCTGGATGCCGGCGGCGAGGATCGCCTGCCGGGCCGCCTCCATGGCGCTGCTGCGGTTCAAGAGGCCGGTCATCTGGTCGTGGCTGGCGACGTGGGCCAATCTGCCGTTGGCTTCGTTCAGTTCTTCGTTCCGGTCGCGGAGGGCGGCTTCGATCGCCTGGACCTTCGTATCGTCGCGCACGTAGAGCACCATGCCGGAGACGCCGTAGCGGTCGCTGAGCCGCGAGGCCGAGACTGCGGCGGAGAACGGCTGGCCCCCTTTTCGGGCCGCCCGCATGACGAGGCTGACGACGCTGCCGTTGTCATCGAGGAGGGAGAGGAATTCCGGGTACCGTTCAGGGTCGGCGAAGAGGCGGCCGACATCCTTCTGGAGGACGTCTATCGGTTCGAAGCCGAAGATCTTTTCGCTGGCGCCGGTGTAGAGGACGACCTTATGGTCGCGGTCCGTGGCGATGACGCCGTCGGGGCAGTTGAACAGCATGAGCTGGAGGAAGTCGGGATCCGCGAGCAGGTCGATGAAATCTGGTGTGCGCGCCATGGCCGTCTCCCCCCACCTTAGGTATCGGCCAGAGCAGGCCCGCTGTTCAGGTGGCCGGGGGACGGGGGACGGGGTTGGGCCAGGATCTTCGAGAAACACCCGGTCCCGGCGTGCTTGACCCGGGCGGCGCGGTTGCCTAGATTCCCCGCATCCCGGGCGGAAAGGGGACAGTGAAAATGCTGCAGGAGTTCAAGGCCTTCATCCTGCGAGGGAACGTGGTCGACCTCGCAATCGCGGTGGTGATTGGCGCGGCTTTCGGCGCAGTCATCAATTCGATGGTGACGGACCTGCTGACGCCGTTGATCGCGGCGATTTTCGGCAAGCCGGACTTTTCGTCGCTGGACTTCAGTATCGGCAAGGGTGTGTTCACCTACGGCAACTTCCTGAACGCGGTACTTTCGTTAGTCTCGATTGCGGCTGCGGTGTTCTTCTTCGTCGTGAAGCCGCTCAACCTGTTGCTGGCGCGTTCCCGGACGGCGCCCCCCGCGGACCCGACGGAGATGAAGTGCCTGGAATGCCTGAGCACGATCCCGGTGGGCGCGCGCCGCTGCCGCTTCTGCACCGCCGTCCTGGCCACCTGAGCCCGCGGACACGGAGACACCGGGTCAGCTCGCGGTCGGGCGACCCAACTCCGCGAGCAGGCGGCGGGTGGCTTCGGCCACGTCCGCCACGGCGGCATCGAAGGTGGCCGCGTTCTTCTGCGAAGGCTTGCGATAGCCGCTGATCTTGCGGACGAACTGGAGCGCGGCGGCGACCACTTCCTCGTCGGTCGGCGCGGGTTCCTGGCCGCGAAGCGTCTTGATGCTGCGGCACATTTCAGCCCCCCGCGGACGCGGCAGCGATTGCGTCGAGGGCGGGCGTCGGCGTTCCATCGTCACGCCGCGGGTGGCCATCCACTCTTCGTGCGGGGGCACCGGTTCGCCCACGACGTATAGGAGGTAGTAGGCCGCGAGGTCGCCGACGAACTTGAACCGCTTCTTGAGGTCGGCGGCGGTGGCATCGAAGCCGCCGTGGGCGCGGAGATACTTCGCGAACCCCCCGTACTCGTGGTCGGCCGCGAGCATCGTCGCCGCGTTTGTCACCGTGGCTTCGACCTTCCGGCGGTTGCGGATGATCCGGGGGTCGGCGCAGAGGCGGTCGATGTCGTCCGGGCTGAAGGCGGCCACGGCGGCGGGGTCGAATTCGTGGAAGGCGGCGCGGAAGCCCGGCCACTTCGCTTCGACCACCTTCCAGCTCATCCCCGACTGAAAGACGGCCTTCGTCAGGACCTCGAAATAGTCCGCGAGGCTTGTGGGGTTGACCTGCTCTGGCGGCTCCATGATGGCCTCCTGTCTACGCTCCCGGGCTGAGGGCGTCCATCACCAGCAACCACGGCTTTACAGTCACCTGGAGCAGGCGGCGGACGACGGCCGGGTCGCGGGCGGCGATGGTGCGCGCGGCTTCGAGTGACGCCGCGCGGAGGACCATCATCCCGCCGGAGTTATCGAGAAAGGGCCCGCCGAGGACGAGATTCCCCTCCCGGAGTTGTTCCTTCATGTAGGCGACGTGGACCTCGACGCCATCCTGGTCGCCGAAGGGGACGCCCTCGGCCCAGTTCGGGCCGGGTTGGTGGAAGACGGCGAAGTAGAGCGGCGGCTGTTCGTCGGGCATGTAGCTTCCCGTTGGATGGTACGCCGGGCATTGTAGCCTTCGGGGTACAATCGTCGCGCGCCCCGGAGTTTGGGCCGGGCGGGCGCAGGAGGCAGCACCGTTGGCGGTGACGAAAGCGTACGAACGGAAGATCTCGAAGGAAGAGGCGGAGGAGAGCTACCTGCTCATCGAAAAGGCGAAGCTCGGGTTCTTCCCGCCGGAGGGGCAGCCGTTCGCGATCCGCTTCGAAGGGGTGGGGCTGCCGGCGCGGATAGAGTCGTACAGTTGCGAATGCCGGGGGCCGGAGCGGCCACACCGGCACTGGTTCCTCCGCCTGCCGGCCATGAAGGCGGGGCAGCGGGCGCACGTCGAACAGCAGAAGGGGGCGCGGTACGTCTACGAAGTGATTCTTTCCTGACCGCGCGGCCGGGACAGCGCAGGCCGCCCCTTTTCGTTTGCCCAGCTTTGCCGGGTCGCTGAGAATCCCGTGACACCCCACGGAGGAAGCGCGTGCTCTTCGAACTTCGGCAATACACCATCGTCCCGGGTTACCGGGAGGAGTGGGTCCGCCTGATGGAGGAGGAGATCATCCCCCTGCAAGTCGCCAAAGGGATGGTCATCCTCGGCAGCTGGGTTTCGGAACAGGACGAGACGACCTACATCTGGCTGCGGCGGTTCAAGGACGAAGAGGAGCGCAAGGCCCTCTACGAAGCCGTCTACCAGAGCGACGAGTGGAAGAACAGCATCGGCCCGCGCATCCCGGGGATGATGGAGCGCGAAAAGATGCAGGTGACGCGGATGATCGCAACGCCGAAGTCCCCCATCCAGTAACGAGCGCCAGGGAACGGCGACGGCCCGGGATTGCACCCGGGCCGTTTCGCGTTGAGCCGAGTCGCGGGTACTACCCGAGGAAGGCCCTCACCTCGGCGGCGAAGGCGGGCGTGTTCTCCAGCGGGACCATGTGGCCGGCGCCCTTGACCATCGCCACCTGCGAGTTGCGGATCTTCGAATGGAAGAGGTCCGCGTAGGCCGGCGGTGTCAGCCGGTCCTGGTCGCCCCAGATGATGAGGGTGGGGGCGGAGACGCGGTGGATGCGCTTCTTCAGGCCCTTGTCCGGGATCGGCCAGATGAACTTGCCGGTGGCCGAGAAGTTCGCCAGCTGCATGTACATCATCTGGGCCATCTCATCCTCGTCCTTTGGGGGTTGGAAGAGCGTCGGGATCACCGGGTTCGTGAGGTCGCCGAAGATGACACCCGGCAGTTCGTTGGGAAGGAGGATGAAGAGGTCGGTGACGGGCGTCTCCGGGATCCAGAAACCCACCGGGCACGTGAGGACAAGCTTCTTCACCATGTCGGGGCGGGCAGCGGCGAGTTCGCAGGCGAAGAGGCCGCCGATCGAATGACCGGCGAGGTTGAACGACTTCAGCCCGAGCGCGTCCGCAAGGTCCTGCAGGTAGACGACCATGTCGTGGATGTCGTCGATCTGGTCGAGGCCGGCGGTGTCGTCCCAGCCGGGATGGACAGGGACGATGACGTCGTAGGATTCGGCGAGGGCGGCGAGTTCGGGGGTCCAGCCGCGGCCCATGCCGCCGGCAGCGTGGAGGTAGAGCAGGGGTTCGCCGCGGCCGACCCGATAGACAGGCGGGTTGAACATCCCCCCGCGGACAGAGACGGTAGTGGGTTCGACAGACATGCGGACTCCTCGATTCCTGGGTGGGCGGTCAGGGGTGGTGGGTCCTGGCGGCGCCCGGTGTGGGTAATGCGGGATTCTACCGGGGTTGGGCTGGGCCTGCACCCATGCACGCGGGCGCGATTAGAACCCTCGCGTCTCCGGGTTCGTGCGGGCCAGGATCGACTCCATCCGGGCGCGGATCGCGGGGTCGTACTCGTCGTGGGTGAGGATCCAGAACTGCTCGTCCCGGATGGCTTCGAAAACGATGCCGGCGACCTCTTCCGGGGACATGCCGGGGACTCCCGGGCGGGTCGCCCACTCCTGTTCGCGGCGCTCCAGGTCCTCGCGCGATGGCGGCTGCTCGCCGGGTTCGTACATCTCGCCGGGTTTGTTCCGGCTCGCGAGGGCAATCCGGGTGGTGACGCGCCCCGGGCAGAGCACCGAGGCGTGGAGCTTCGAACCCGCCTCCGCCAACTGGGCATGGAGCGCTTCGGTGAGGCGGACGACGGCGTGCTTCGACGCACTGTAGATGGGCAGCCCCGGCCCCGAGGTAAGCCCGGCGATGGAGGCAGTGTTGACGATGTGGCCCTCCTCGCCGTGGGCCAGCATGCCCGGGACGAAGGCGTGGATGCCGTTGACCACGCCGAAGAAGTTCACCCCCATCACCCAGTGCCAGTCCTTGAGCGACTGTTCCCAGACGGCCTTGCCTTCGCCCCAGCCGAGGCGCCCGAGTTCGCTGTCGGCGACGACCCCGGCGTTGTTGCAGAGGATGTGGACCTTGCCGAAGGCATCGATGGTGCGCCGGGCCAGTTCGTCGACGGCCCCGGCGCTGGAGACGTCGGCGACGACGCCCATGACCTCGAATTCGCGCTGGCGCAGGGCGAGCACGGCCTTTTCGAGCGCTGCTTCTTCGTAGTCCGCGAGGACGACCTTCATCCCTTCGAGGGCGAACTTTTCGGCGAACGCGCGCCCCATTCCGCTGGCGGCCCCGGTGACAACCGCCACCTTCCCTTCGAACTCGCGCACCTCGATACCCTCCCGAGAGATCGAGGCAACTATACGGCGAGCGGGGAACCCCCGGCGGCGGGTGCAGGGCCGTCCGCGTGGCGGATGCTGCCGAAGCGGCGTTCGAGGACGCCCTTCCGGTATTCGAAGATCGATTTCACCCGGCCGTGGACGGCGAGTTTCGCGACGAGGTCGCCGGCGGGGCCAGCGGGCAGCGCGTAGTGGACGATGTCGCGCATCTCCACCCCGGCGGTGTGGGGGGCGATGTGATGCTGGTGGTGCCAGAACCGGTAGGGCCCGAGGCGCTGCTCGTCGATGAAGTACTTGCCTTCGGCGACATGGGTGATCTCGGTGACCCATGTGGTGGGGATGTTGAGCACTGGCCGCACGGTGTAGCTCACGATGAGCCCTTCGTACATGCGCTCCGGCAGCGGCGAGGTGATGGTCAGCCGCAGCCAGGGCGGAGTGATGACGGGGAGGTTGTGCGTGTCCGAGAGGAACGACCATGCCTCGTCCAGCCCGATCGGGAGGACCTGTGTGGCTTCGAGGCGGTGGACGCTCATCCCCCGCCGCCCTTGAGGGTTGCGGTGAGCGCGGCCGCGAGGTCGGGCTGGCGGAACTGGTAGCCGGCGGCGGTCAGGCGGGCGGGGAGGACGCGCTGACCCTGGAGCAGCAACTCCTCGGCCGATTCGCCGATAAGCAGTTTCAGCGCGAGCCCCGGGACCGGGAAAATGGCCGGGCGGCGGAGCACCTTCGCCAGGGTCGACGTGAGTTGCCGGTTGGTCACCGGATTCGGGGCGACGACGTTCACCGGCCCTTCGATTTCGCGGCTGAGCAGGTCCACGATCGCGCCGGTCGCGTCCGGAAGAGAGATCCACGACAGCCATTGCCTGCCATTGCCGAGGCGGCCGCCAACGCCGAAACGGAACGGCAGAAGCATCCGCGGCAGTGCGCCGCCCTCCTTCGTGAGCACTACGCCGGTGCGCGCGAGGACCACGCGGAGGCCGAGTTCCCGGGCCTTCATCGACTCGGCTTCCCAGTCGCGGACCAGGGCGGCGAGGAAGCCGGTGCCCCCGGGCGACTCCTCGGTCAACTGCTCGTCGCCGCGGTTGCCGTAGAAGCCGGTGGCGCTGGCGGCGATGAGTACCCGGGGCCGGTTCGAAAGCGTGCCAAGGTGGCGGACGAGCAGGCCGGTGCCGCCCACGCGGCTGGCGCGAAGTTCCTGCTTGCGGGCCGCCGTCCAGCGTCCCTCGCCGATCGAGGCGCCGGCCAGGTGGACGACGGCATCGACGCCATCGAGCGCGCCTTCGCGGAACCAGCCCGAGGCCGGGTCCCAGTGGGCGAGGGGGTCGGTTGGGGGGCCGCGCCGCACGGCGACGACCGTGTCTCCCTCGGCTTCCAACTGCTGGCGCAGGGCCGTACCGATGAGCCCGCTGCTGCCCGTGATTGCAATCTGCATGGTGTGTCCGCCTCCACGATCGACTGTTGCACGGGCGTTCGTGGGTGGCTGTAAGCGTACACCCCGGTACAGGCGGCCGGGGGTGCGACCCTAGGCGACGGCCGTCAGCCGGGCCGACCTGCGGGGGACGTACTCAGCGTCGGCGGGCACGTCCCAGAGGTTCCAGAGCCCCTTTTCCCACTGGTCGCGGCCGAGGCCCCACTGCCGGTAGCGCCAGCGCCGGCGTTCGGCGAGCGCGCGCTGGACGTCCCACGGGAGGGCGGCGAGCGGCGGCGCGGGCAGCGGCGAAAGCGACGACATGCTGCCCGAGCCGGTGCGGAGTTCGCGGTCAAGTTCGCGCTGCAGCGCCCAGATAACCAGCCGAACGTGGTCATCTGTAACGGGTTCGATGCCCTCGTCGATGCCGGGATACCAGGCGTGTGGGTCGTCGATGGATTCGAGGGCCTCGCGGATGTCTTCGTTGATTTCGTCGCCAAGGTCCTGGAGCGCCGAGTGGAGGTCCGGGTCGCGGTTGGCCCGCTGGGGCGCCTCCGGGAGCGAACGGATCAGCGGCCCGTAGTCGCCGATCCGCAGGGGCAGTTCGGAGAGGGCGCCACGCAGCCGGCCGAGGTCGGGGTCGCGTTCGACGAAGCCGAGGAGGGCGGCGTAGGTCACGTCACGGTCGGGCCAGACGAGGAGTTGTTCGCCACGGGCCGAGGGGGCAAGGACGATGCCGCATTCGCCGCGGCAGATGAGGGTGGCGAAAGCTCGCAGCCGGCGTCCGGGGCTCGCATCGATACCGGCGGGGTCGAACCGATTGACTACGCGGTCTGCGAGAGGCTGGGGGCCCTGTGGCGTCCGATCCTGGCCGGGGTCGTAGATGTGCTCGGACCAGAAGGCTGCCATCTCAAGGCTCCACGTCCGGCGAGGCCCCTTCGCGCCGCTGCTGCGGGCAGATGCGGGCCGGGTCGGTGTAGCGTTCGGGCCAGGGCGACTCGTTCGGGTTCGTCGTGGGGGTGGTGACGGGGGTTGTGGTGGGTGCGGGCATCTCAGGCGCTCCTCTTGCCGCGGCGGCGGCGCTTCCATTGGTCCAGCTTCGTCAGCAGTTCGTCGTGCGATGGCGCTTCGGGCTCCGCCTGGGAAGTGGCCCAGCGGTTGGCGATCTCCGCCCGTGCCCGGAACGACTTCAAGAGGACCTGCTTGCCGATGGCGAGCCCCGCTGGCGACTTCGCGGCCTGTGGCACGCAGAAGTCGATGGCGAGGCAATCGGCAATGGTGAGGAGGACGGCCGCCTCGCCCTGGTCGTGGTCGTGGCAGAGGACGAGCGCTTCGGCGACCTGGTCGTTCAGGGAGGCGCTGACCGGCGGGGCTTTCCATTGCTCGGGCTGGGCCATTTCGTGGCGAATCACGGACTGCAAGAGCCAGAGCTCGTCGGCGGTGAAGATGACGCTGGTGGCTGGTTCGCTCATGGCGACCTCCAGGCGTTCGGCCCAGGGCATGTGGGCTTCGCGTCTATATCTACAATGTATTACGGCAATCGTTCAGGAAAACTGAAGACCCCCGGCATAGGACCAACTCCGTATCTGGACCCCGTGGGACACCTGATCTGCGGGTTGCGGCCGGGGATGTGGCCCGGCCTCCGGGAGAGCCCCGGCTTCACAGATAAGAACGTTTATGTCTGCCCGAAGGTTACCGACCGATGAGTATTTTTTCTCCGGGAGCGGTTTCAGGCAGTGACGCCCTTGATCGCGCCCTCCTCCTGCACCCGCGCCCATTCCGCTTCCGGGTCGTCGGCGCCGAGGTGGGCGGCGGCGGTGCGCCGGGAGGTGATCCCCGCCTGGACCAGCGTCCGTTCGTCGGCGACCTGGCGGGAACGGTCGACCGGGAGCACGGGGCCCCAGTGCATCACCGGACGGAGGCCTTCGATATCGAGCCCCCTGTACTGCGCAAGCAGGCGAAGGATCAGCGCTGCGCGGCGTTCGTACACCGCCGTCCGGATGAGCCGCTTGCGGCCGACCTTCTTCGCCAGCGGGTCCAGTTCCGTGTTCAGGGCGATCCCGCTGAGGCCCTGGGGGTTGTGTCCGAAGGCCGTCCGCGGCGATTCGCCGAGGTCGTGGAGCGTGCGGTAGATGAGGTCGATGTAGTCGCGGTGGAGGGCAACGCCGCCGCCCTTGAGCAGGTCCAGCAGGTAGGCCTTGGCGTTCTCCGGCACTTCCCAGATGGCCCCGGGTTCGACGGCGATGTCCTGGGAGCCGTTCACGCCTTCGAGCACGGCGATGGGGTTGCCGGAGAGTTCGAGGATCTGGCTCAACTGGCTGTAGGCGCGGTTCAGTTCGCGGCTGGATGCGACCAGCGCCGGGACGTCGCTCGCGCCCCACGTCTGTTTCGGTTCGCGCACGTTCGGGAAAAGAACGAAAGGGACGAATCCGTAGGGGTTTGGCGCCTGCTGGACGAGCTCGTTGCCCTGCCAGGATTCGTAGCTGTCCGCGGTCCAGCGTTCGGTGACCAGCGATTCGCCGCCGGGCGCACCCGAGGGAGAGGCATCGCCGAGGCGGTACTGGCTGGCGACGGCCACGACCCGGGAGGGGTCATCGGGCACCCGCCAGGCGAAGATACCCTGGACGTCGGGGGCCGTGATCCGGACCATGCCTTCGGCCGCGTCCCAGGTCACGCGGTAGGCGGCGTCGCCGAGGACGGCGCAGTCGAGTTCGGTCTCGAAGTCGAGCTGGGCCAGGCCGTTCGCGGATTCGACTTCGCGGAGGGCGGTCTCGGCGGCGCGGGCGCGGGCGCGGCCTTCGGGGGAATCGCCGTCACGCGCTTCGACCTGGATGGAAGCGCCTTCGAGGAGGTAGCTGGTGATCTTGTCGACGAAGGCGCGGGCGTAGTTGAAGGTGAGGCGCCGTTCGCCCCGGCGGGCGCGTCCCTCCCACTGGCGGCCTTCGTAGAAGTCGAGGTTGTCGCGGTAGCGGCGCAGGCGGTCTTCGTCCATGCGCTGGAGGGTGACGGGGAAGGGCGGTTCCGGCCGGCGGCGGGCAGCGGGCATGGCGAAGCTCCGGGAGTGGTGTGGCCCGACTCTCACCGGTGCCCTCCCCGAAGGCCAAGGGGCGGGTGTCGCTACGCCAGCAGCGGAAACTCGGCCGGGGTCGCCCGCAGAAAGCTCAGGCGCCCTGGCCTCCCGCCCGGCTCCCGGTGTGATCGCTAAGGCTTCAGCAACGTCTGGATGTCGCCAACGAGCGCTTTACCATCCTTGCCCCGCATCTTCATCTCGATCTTCTGCGCCAGGATGACCCGCGTCGGCTGTCGATCGACTGCCTGCTTCAGGAACGCGAACATGTCCTGACCGACCTGCCCAATGATCGCCGAGTCTTCGAAGAAGCTCGTAACCGCCTCCTCAGCGAGCCCGAACAGCCTCTCCGTTAGCTCCGATCTGCTAAAGAACTCCCGAATCCACGGAAGCCTGTCGATCCCAAGCCGTTCGGTCCCGGGCGGCGCGTGACCCGCGTCAACTGCCGCCCTGGCCAGCGTCGCAAAAGCGGCGGACACGAAAAAGTACCTCGCGCGACTGTGGAAGTCGCCCGACCGCGTCTTGTACGCGAACTCGCTCTCGCAGTGCTTGAGAGTGAGGAAGGGGAGCAAGAACAGCAGCGGCTCCTCGGCGAGATCGTTCGGAAACAGCTTCTCGTAGGCTGCGCCCCCGGGAGCAAGATCCCCAGGGTTGGCATAGCACGGCGAAACCTCACCCTGGAACGCCACCGCATAGCACTTCGCTGCCTCTATCGCAGGAATACGATAGTCTCTCTTCGCCCACTTCAAGTGGCTGAACCGCGCATCGCCCGTTAATTTGCCCTTCTCGCCGCTGCTCAGTTGGTCAAATGAGCCACTTTGAATTTCATAGAAGTAACTCAGTGAATCGAATGCACCGTGAAGATGTCGATGGAATTCTTCGAGCGCGAAGAAATCCTTATTTTTGACCGCATTTTGCCGATTCGTGCTGCGCGTGATGGCGAGCCGTTCGGCATCATTTGGTTCTTGCATAACGCGACATAATACGCTACCGCGCAACTGCTGACGCTGGGCATCGTCAAGTGTGGCGATCACGGCAAAAATCGCATGGCACGTCTGACAGCCGTTTACGACTTGAGGCGAAGACAGTATAAACTCGTTACTGCCCGCAACACCCTCTTGCCAACTGTCACAGACAATTGTGACACCATTGTTATATCGCCAGAATTTAGCTGGACTGCTCGTGACGGTCTCACGAATCTCCTTATTGACCGCCGATTTCGCCAAGTAGTTGCGGACGTTACTGGAAAACAGCCACTGCTTTGCCTTTTGAACCATCCCGGCCAGTTCCGTTAGACTGACGGGCGCGATAAGCGAGTCGTCGAACCGCAGTGGGCTCGATTCGAAACACACTTTCAGGGTTTGGCGCTTCTGAACTGCAGGCCGCACGGCCCCGCGGTCGCTGATCTCCTGCGAGACCGCGTCGAGATCCCAGACTACGAGAGGTTGACCGTGGATCTGCAGCCCTTCTGACTTTTCTGTGTCAGGGCCGCTGAACTGCTGGTTCGTGATGTAGTAGTAGCGAACGCTCTCACCGGCTTGATGGGCGGAGCGGAGCTTCGCCGCTGTCTGAAGCACAGCTGGGCGTTGCGTGCTGGGTGGAGTCGTGGCCAGCCGCTCCATATCGGCCTTGAACTTGGCGATTTCTTTCCACGCGTGCGCGTTATACTTTACCTGTACCACCAGTAGCGTGTCGTCTTCCACGAAGAACGCATCGATGGACTGATCAAACGCCCCCCCGACGTCGATAGCGTCTGCGGCCTGCTCGGCCGAGATCCCGAACAGCTCCTGTAGACACCATACGGCGAAACCGTTGCCCTTGGTGGTCGTGTCCCAACGATCCCGTTCTGCGCAGTAGTTGTTGACCGCAGCGTCGATGGAAGTCGCGAGGTTGCTGGCCAGTTCGTTGGCGGTTGACATATAGCAACATCCTACAGGACCGCCATGGGGTGGACCAGTGTGCTCCGCGCCGACGGGCTGTGTCCCAGCCTACCCCAGCCCCAGCCGCGCCAGTTGGTCGTCGGGGGCTTCGATGGACTGGAGTGCCCCGACTCCCGGTCGACCGGCCATCCCTCATTGCCCCCTTCACCCATGCCCCCACGAGGGCGAGCCTCCCTGGGCTACGTCACCGGCCACTCCGCGAGGTCCCGGAGAATCGCGGCAAGTCGCCGTGCTTCTCCGTGCGAGGATGGCGCGCTTCGAACGAGCGCGTGGGCCGGGTTGTCTGGCAACGGGTCGGCGTCCACGGAGAATCCGGCTGCGCGGCAGGCGCCGGTCAAGAGCCGGGCGAACGTGTGGGTCGGGAACATCGTCCGCGGAACAGCGACTGGCCGCAGGCGTTCGCGGTCGACCGACAGATTCGCGTCCCGGAAGGCGAGCCACATCACGCGCCCGTCGGGCCCCACATGATTCGGGTGAACCCGTCTGAGCAACGCTTCGCTGTCGTCGACTACGTCAGGCAAGCGTGGCTGTCACGGCGGCAGCGACGGGCGCGCCGTCGGAGCTTCGGAACTCACGCAGCACCTGGGCCGGGGTGAAGGCGGTGAAGTACGCGGCGCCGTCCGTTTCGAAGGTGACCGAGACAGACGGATGGCCGGGCAGTTCCCACTCCATCTCGATCGAGCCGTCGAGTGCGGGGCCGACGGCCGGAGCGGGACCGGTTGGCATCTGTTCGATGAGGAAGAGCATGGCGTTGCGCAAGGCGGTCGGAGAAGCCGGGCGCGCGTCCTCGCCGTCCCAGCCCGCTTCCAGACTCAGGAACTCGGTGAGGCGCGCCAAGGCCGCGGCAACTTCTGCTGAAACGGGACGGGGTTCGGCGATGGCAACCACATCCTGAGTATACGGCAGCCGGGATCGCGTGAGCCCTACGCCAGCCCCAGCCGCTGCATCTGGTCGTCGGGGGCCTCGATCGACTGGAGGGCCTGGCGGAGGAGGTCGGCCATCCCTCATTGCCCCCTCCCCCATGCCCCCTTGCGCTGGCAGCCCGGCCCCGGGGAGCTGACCGGTTTTAGTTGTCGCCGCCGGGAAGCGCCGGCCCTTCACCGCCGCCGAACTGTTCCATGATCCGCCGGGTGAGGTCGTCCAGCTGTTCCCGGCTGATGCCCATGCGTTCCATGGTGCTCTGCATCAGCCGCTGCACTTCCTCCACGTCCTCGCGGATGAGGGCGTCTGCCATCTCCAACTGGGTTTCGATGGCGAGGAAGCGTTCCCGGCGCTGGGTCTCATTCTCGGTGGCGAGGATGGTGGACATCAGGCGGGTGAAAAGCGTCGTCGTCCGGGCGATGCGGACGCGGTCGTCCGGGTGTGGGGGGAATTCGCCCGTGACGGCGACTTCCAGCCCGGTGCGCTTGTCGGTTGCGACGTACTGTTCGGCCACCCCTGCAGGATAGCGGAAGGAGCCGGGTGATGCGCCAGAGGCTGGCCGAAGGGCGGGCTGGCCGGCTTCATCCAGAAAGCCGTTCACCTTCGACGACCTCAAAGGCGCAGGTGAAGAACCTCCCCGCCTAGACGTCGAGGTTCTTCACCTGGGTTGCGTGCGCCTGGATGAACTTCCGGCGGGGGGCCACTTCTTCGCCCATGAGTTCGTTGAACACCGAGTCCGCGTCCAGGGGGTCCTTCACCACCACCTGGAGCATGGTGCGGGTGTCGGGGCGCATGGTGGTCTCCCAGAGCTGTTCGGCGTTCATCTCACCAAGACCCTTGAAACGCTGGACGCTGACGTTCTTCTTGCCCTTCGAAAACGTCTCCAGTTCCTGGTCGCTGTAAAGGTAGGCGACGCTCTTGCCGACGGCCGCGCGATAGAGCGGCGGCTGGGCGATGTAGAGGTGACCGGCGTCGATCAGCTGGGGCATGTGGCGGAAAAAGAACGTCAGCCAGAGCGTCCGGATGTGGGCGCCGTCGACGTCCGCATCGGACATGATGATGACCTTGTGGTAGCGGAGCCTGGCGACATCGAAGGTTTCGCCGATGCCGGTGCCGAGGGCGCTGATAATCAGGCGGATCGCTTCGTGGCCGAGCATCTTGTCGGGGCGGGCCTTCTCCACGTTCAGGATCTTCCCGAAGAGCGGAAGGATGGCCTGGAAGCGGCGGTCGCGGCCGCCCTTGGCTGAGCCCCCGGCGCTGTCGCCTTCGACGATGAAGAGCTCGGCTTCCACTGGGTCGCGGCTAGAGCAGTCCGCGAGCTTGCCGGGGAGGGAGCCGCTTTCGAGGGCGCTCTTGCGCTGGACGAGGTCGCGCGCCTTGCGGGCGGCTTCGCGGGCGCGAGAGGCGGTGATGCACTTCTCGATGATCTTGCGGCCATCGCTGGGGTTGTTGGCGAGGTAGTCCGTTAGCTCGTCGGCGAGGACCGTCTGGACCTGGGCCGCGACTTCCGGGTTGCCCAGCCGCGTCTTCGTCTGTCCTTCGAACTGCGGCTCTGGCAGCTTCACCGAAACGATGGCGACGAGGCCTTCGCGGACGTCGTCGCCCGTCAGGTTCGGGTCCTGGTCCTTGAGGATCTTGGCCTTGCGCGCGTATTCGTTGAGGACGCGGGTGAGCGCCGTCCTGAAGCCGGTGAGGTGGCTGCCGCCGTCGATCGTGTTGACCGAGTTCGCAAAGGTGAAGACCGCTTCGTTGAAGCCGTCGTTGTACTGGATCGCGACTTCGATCGCGTTGCCATCCACCGTGCGGTCGACGTAGATGGGCTCGAAGTTGATCGCCTCGCGTTCGCGGTTCAGGTGGCGGACGAAGCTCTTGATGCCGCCTTCGAAGTAGTAGTTGGTCTCGCGGCCGTCGCGTTCGTCGAAGAGGTAGAACCAGACCTTCTTGGTGAGGTAGGCGTACTGGCGTAGCCGCTCGGCTTCGATGTTGAAGTCGAAGTCGACGCTCTCGAAGATGCTGGCGTCCGGCTTGAAGCTGACGATCGTCCCGCTGTGGCGTTCGCCGATGTAGGGCGTGCCGGTGAGTTCGGTCTGGGGGACGCCCCGGGCGTACTGCTGGCGGTAGACCTTGCCGCGGTGTTGGGGCCCCTGCGCTTCTTCGCTGGCGACCACCTCCACCCACATCTCTTCGGAGAGGGCGTTGACAACGCTGGCGCCGACGCCGTGGAGTCCAGCGGAGACCTTGTAGCCGCCGCCGCCAAACTTACCGCCGGCATGGAGAACCGTCATCACCGTTTCGACCGCGGTCCGGCCCGTCTGCTTCTGGATATCGACGGGGATGCCGCGACCGTTGTCGGTCACCGTGCACCAGCCATCCGCGCGAATGATGACCTCGACGCGGTCGCAGTAGCCGGCCATCGCTTCGTCGACGGCGTTGTCGACGAGTTCCTTGATGAGGTGGTGGAGGCCGGACTTGTCGGTGGTGCCGATGTACATGCCGGGCCGGAGGCGGACCGCCTCGAGCCCTTCGAGTACCCGGATGTCGTCAGCGGTGTAGGAGCCCTGGGAAGCCGGTTCGTTGGTCATAAAGGGGAATCGAACGCCTCGCGCGCAGGCTCCGCTGAGGATGGGATATCGTGCGGGAACCTTCACAATTCTAGCACGAAAGGGGGCCTGGACGCCACTTCCCGGGGGCCTCCAGGCCACGCCTACGGGCACTCCACAGGGGCGAACAGTTCGCTCCCTTCGCGCCGGGTGCAGAGCCGTTCAGAGACGTCCACGGAGAGGCGGCCATCGGCGCGGACCGTCACCGGGTGACGGTCGAGGTTCGGCCCCTCAGCGTCGAGCCGGAGGCCGGTGACGTCGTAGACAGCGCCGTTGCAGTCTTCGCGAAAGAGCACTGTTGTCCCGGCCGCCTGGGGGTTCAGCCGGGCAGCATAGCGGTTCAGCAACTCGGGGAGAGCGGGGTCGTCGGTGGGGAGCGGGGCCACGCGGCAACGCTGGCCGCCGGCGGCGCGATTGGCCGCGTCGAGGGAGCTCAGCGCCAGGAACTCGCCGTCGACCATGCGGACGAAGTAGAAGCCGCGCTGTGGGTTCAGTTCGAACGACCCCCGGGCGTACGCCTCCGGGGCTTCGAGCGAGGTCTCGCCCGTGTCGGCGCCGGATTCGAGGAAGGCCGCGGCAAGGAAGACGAAAAGGACGAGGATGCCCACCGCGAACGCCGCCATCGTGCAGCCGAAGGCGACCGGGCGGGGGGCAACGGAGATCGGACCTTTGCCAGCCATGCTCCAAGGGTGTGGCGCGGCCGGGGCGATGTCCAGCGCAGGCACAGGCGGCATTCCCCGCGCGGGGCCGGCCCCCCACAATGACGCGAATGGCGACACCGTTTCTGAAGTGGGCAGGGGGGAAGGCGAAACTGGCAGCGGTGATCGCCGGCCGTGTCCCCGCGACGAGCGGCCGCTTCCACGAACCGTTTGTTGGCGGTGGCGCCGTGTTCTTCGCGGTCCGGGCGGCGCACCCGGGCCTCCCGGCGGCCATCTCCGATTCGAACGCCGCCCTGGTGGAGTGCTACGCGGTGGTGCGTGCAGGCGTTGAACAGCTGATCGACGCGCTTCGGCCGCTTGCCGCGGAGTACCTGGCCCAGGACCACGCCGGCCGGACGGACCTCTACTACCGGGTGCGGGCCGATGAGCCACCGGCCGCCGAGGAACGGGCCGCCCGGCTCATCTTCCTCAACCGCACCTGTTACAACGGGCTCTACCGCGTCAACGCCAGCGGCGGCTTCAACGTCCCCCACGGGCGCTACGCGAATCCCCGCATCCTCGACGAGGCCGGGCTGCGGGCGTGTTCGGAGGCGCTCACGGACGTGGACGTCCGCTGCGAGGACTTCGAGGCCGCCTGCGACCGTGCCGAGCCCGGCGACTTCGTCTACCTGGACCCTCCCTATCAGCCGCTCACGCGGACGGCGAACTTCACGGCCTACACCGCCACGAGCTTCGGCCCGGCCGGGCAGGAGCGCCTCCGGGACGCCTTCGAACGGATGACCGGGCGCGGCGTCTTCGCGATGCTTTCGAACTCCGACCACCCGTCCGTCCACGACCTCTACGACGGCCGCGGGTACTCCTTCGAAGTGGTGTCGATGTCCCGGGCGATCAACTCGGCGGGGCAGGGGCGGGCACCCGTGCCGGAACTGCTCATCGACAACTTCGAACGGGCAGCGGCTGCGCCGTAGCGGCCCCTCCGTCCGCGCTCACGTACACTCCAGTGATGCGGATGCGCCCCAAACCCAACGCGACCCCCGACGACCTTGCCTTCGGGATCAACGCCTGTTCGATGGCCCTGGCCGCGGGAATGGTCCGGTCGCTCCACTACTTCGGGGAGACGCGGAACGAGCGAGTGCTCGAACTTGTGGCGAAGGCGCGCGAGGCCGGCGTCTCCGTCGTGCCGGTCGATGTCCCCCGGCTGGACGAACTGACCGGCGAGGGGGTCCACCAGGGCGTGCTCGTGCGCTTGAAGGACCAGGAGCCGATCGACCTGGAGGCGGTCGCGAAGCGGAAGACCGGCCGCTCGCTCGTGCTCTTGCTTGACAGCGTCACCGACCCCCAGAACCTGGGTGCCGTGTTGCGGACTGCCGTCGCCGTGGGCGCGGACGCGATTGTGCTGCCCCGCCGGCGGGGGGCCTTGCTCAGCCCGGGCGTCCACCGCGCGAGCGCGGGCCTCAGTTTCATCGCGCCCGTGGCCGCTCCCCAGAATCTGGCGATGGCGCTGCGGGTGCTGAAAGAGAACGGCTACTGGGTGGTCGCAGCGGACACCGGCGAACGGTCGCAATCAGCGACAGGCTTCGATTGGCCCGCGAAGACAGCACTCATCCTGGGGAGCGAAGGCGAAGGGATCGGCGAACTGTTGCGGAAGGAGAGCGACTTCGTCGTCGCCCTGCCGATGGACCCGCGAGTGGAGTCGCTGAACGTCGGCGTGGCCTGCGGTGCGCTCAGCTACCTCTGGCGCCGCCAGTGGCCGGCGGAACCAGGGACTGAACTGGAAGGGCCGGAAGCGCCTACTTGAAGCGGTAGGTGATCCGGCCGCGGGTCAGGTCGTAGGGAGAGAGTTCCACGAGGACGCGGTCGCCCATCAGGATCTTGATGTAGTTCTTCCGGATCTTGCCGCTGATGTGGGCGAGGACTTCGTGGCCGTTCGCCAGTTCCACCTTGAACATGGCGTTCGGGAGGGGTTGGGTGACCGTCCCCTCCACTTCGATTCCCTCTTTCTTGGTCATCGGGTCCTCCCCATGTTGGCGGGCTGATACCGCGGGGACTGGGCTGGCCCATCGTCGCGGCGATCCTGGCGCGGACGGTCACCGGCGGCGACTGGCGCATCGCGGCGTGGCTGCGAACCCCAGCGCCCCTGCTGAGGGGGCCGGGCGCCACGATTCTGGAAGCCGCCGCCGCGCTGGCCGCCACCGGTGTTGCGGCGATAGGTCGCGGTGCCGCCAGCGTTGCCGTTGGCGTTGCCATTCTGTACGTGTCCAGAATCCTGCGGCGGCGTCCACCCGGCAAGGTCGCTCAGGCGAAGGTCGCCCGGGATCATCGCCACCACCGATTCGAGGACGCCGGCTTCGCGACGGAGGATGTTGACGGCGCGGACCTGGTCGGGCCCGACGAGGGTGACGACGAGGCCGGAAGCGCCGGCGCGGGCCGTGCGCCCGGAACGGTGCAGGTAGGTCTTCGCGTCTTCGGGAGGGTCGTGGTGGATGACGATGTCGACGCCCTCGACGTGGATGCCGCGGGCGGCGATGTTCGTGGCGACGAGGACGGGCACCGTGCCGCGAGCGAACGACTGGAGGGCGCGCTCACGCTTGGGCTGACTGAGCCCGCCGTGAATGGCGCCGGCGGCAACGCCTTCGCCCGCGAGCTGCTTGACCAGCCGGTCGGCGCCGCGCTGGGTTCGAACAAAGAGGAGAGTGCGTTCCGGGCCGGCACAGATGTCGGCGGCGACACTCACCTTGTCTTCTTCGGACACGGAGATGAAGCGGTGCTTCATCTCCGAGGCGGTTTCGTCTTCGCTGACGGCTTCGTGAAAAACGGGATCGTTCTGGTACTTGCGCACCAGCCTGTCGATGTCGCCATCGAGCGTGGCCGAAAAAAGCAGCGTCTGGTGCTGGTGTTCGATCTGGTCGAGGATGCGCTCGACCTGCGGCAGGAAGCCGAGGTCGGCCATCTGGTCGGCTTCGTCGATGACGACGAGGTTCACGTCGGCAACGGAAACGTCGCCGCGCTGGAGGAGGTCGTTCAGGCGCCCGGGGGTGGCGACGACGATCTCGACGCCGGCGCGCATGGTCTGGGCCTGGCGGAAGAGCGACATGCCGCCGTAGACAGCGGCGATGCGGAGTTCGTGGACGGCGGCGAGCGGCGCCAGTTCGTTCGTCACCTGGCTGGCGAGTTCGCGCGTCGGCACAAGGACGAGGGCCTGGGGCCGGCGCGGCTTGCAGCGGCTGGTCCGTTGGATCATCGGCAGGCCGAAGGCGAGCGTCTTCCCGGAGCCAGTGCGGGCCTTGCCGCAGACGTCGCGGCCGGCGAGCGCGTCGGGGATGGTGAGCGTCTGCACGGGGAAGGGCTCGGTGATGCCGCCGCGGGCAAGCATGACGACAAGGCCGCGGGAGATCCCGAGGTCAGCGAAGGTTGCGGCTTTTGTGGTGGGGGCGGGGCGATCGCCGGTCGGCTGATCGCTGGTCTGGGGGTTCAGGGTAGGCAGGTAAGTTGTTCTCCATCTGTTATTCGTGGTGAGCGAGGCAAACCCTCTCGGGACACCTCAACCACCGCTTCAACAGAGCCTGAGGAGACATCCGCGGCACGGCATGTGCGTGCGCTCCCAACCACCATAGCACAGAAACGGATCTGTAGTGTGACCCCGGCCCATCACCCCCCGTGGCTGTCGATGAACGAGCGGATGGCCTCGAAGTACGGCGCGATCCCCACCCAGAGGAGGTCGTTATGGCCGGCCCCGGGGATGACCAGCAGTTCCCGTTCCGTCCCCGCGAGCAGATCGTGGAGGACGCGCGCGTGGGCGAGGGGGATGAGGTCGTCGCGTTCGCCGTGGATCAGGAGCACCGGCAGCCGGATGGCCGCGATCTTGGCTTCGTGGGCGGCAATCAGCGCCGCCGCTTCGCCCGAGCCGGCGTCCACGCCCATGCGCTCCGCCAGCCGCCGGAGGTTCGCGGCGCCGCTTTCGATGACCAGCCCCAAGACCCGCTCCGGGCAGCGCGCCGCGATCTCAAGCGCAGGGTGGCTGCCCAGGCTGCGCCCCATCACGTATCGCCGGCCGCTGAACCCGGCTTCGTCGAGGATCGCGTGGAACCGCTCCGCAGCGGCGGGGCCATCCGAGACCAGGGTGGCGAACGAGGGTGTGCCGCCGCTTCGCCCATAGCCCCGGAAGTCGACGACGAAGAGGTTCGCGCCCGCGTAATCGTGGTAGAGGGGGGCGATGTCGTCGTGGTCGCCGGCGACTTCGCCGTTGCCATGGAAGTAAAGGATGGTGGGCAGCGCCGGGTCCGCAGCGTAGAACCGGGCGCCGAGGGAGACGCCGGGCGCCACCTCCAACAGGAGGTCCGTCGCGCCCGCCGGGGCCGGCGACGGATCGCGCCGGGGGTAGAAGATCCCGGCGCCGGGGCCGGCGCGGTCGATGAGGCCGTAGTCGGGGGTGGATTCAGTCACGGGCCGGAATGTACCAGAGGGCGCGGCCGAGTGTCCGCTGCCCGGGAGAGGTATCCATAGCGCGGGCCGATACGAGATGGGGTTCGTATCAGCGAAACTGTACGTCCCCCCATCCCTCCAGTATCCTCTTGCGAACGTAACTCGCTGTTGCCGGAGGAAGGGACCTTGACCACGGAAACACTGCCAGCCGTACGGCTCGAAAAGGTCGTCGTGCTTGGTGCGAATGGGGCGATGGGCGCCGGTTCGGGCGCGCTTTTCGCCTCCGGGGGGTGCGAAGTCACGCTCGTCGCCCGTGATATCGGCAAGGCCGAACAGGCCCTCGGCCAGATCCAGGGCATCGCGAAGTCGGAAACGATCATCAATTCCGTCAATTGCGCGACCTATGACGACCTCGCCGCCGTCCTCGCCGGCGCCGACCTCATCTTCGAATGCCTGGCCGAAGAACTCTCCCTGAAGAAGGACATCTTCGCCCGCGTCGACGCGGCCCGGCCCCCCAACTCGCTCGTCGCGACGGTCTCTTCCGGCCTTTCGATCCGGGAGATGGCGGACGGCCTTAGCCCGAGCTTCCAGTCGCACTTCGCCGGCATCCACCTCTATAACCCGCCGCACGTGATGACGGGCGTCGAAGTCATCCCCCACCCCGCGATGGACCGCGGCCTGGTGGCGGCGCTCGAAAGCATCCTCGTCGAGCGCTTCGGCCGCGCCGTCATCACCTGCACCGACACGCCGGCCTTCGCCGGGAACCGGATCGGCTTCAAGGTCCTCAACGAAGTCGCCCAGTTGGCGGAAACGCACGGCGTCCAACTGATGGACACCCTCGTCGGCCCCTACACCGGGCGCGCGATGGCGCCGCTGGCAACCGTCGACCTCGTCGGCTGGGACGTCCACCAGGCGATCGTCGACAACGTGGCGGCGAACGCCACGGACGAGGCGATCGGCGCTTTCACCCTGCCGAAGTACATGGCCGACCTCATCCACCACGGCCACCTCGGCGACAAGACCCCCGAACTCGGCGGCTTCTATCGCAAGTTCACCCTCGACGGGAAACTCCGCAGCGAAGTCCTGGACCCGGCGAGCGGCAAGTACGTGCCCGTGGACCCGGGGCTGAAAGTGCCCTTCGTGGAAGACGTGCGAGCCTTCCAGCGCAGTGGCCGCTACCGCGAAGGCGTTGACCGGTTCATGAAGGCGGAGGGCTGGGAAGCTGACATCGCCCGCAAGGTCATCCTTGGCTACGTCAGCTACGCCCTCAACCGCGTGGGTGCGGACGAAGTGGTCGCCACCTACGCCGACGCCGACCGGATCATGACGGCCGGGTTCAACTGGGCGCCCCCGAGCGGCCTGGTCGACCTCATCGGCCTGCAGCGGACGGCGGAGATGCTGAAGCGCTACGATTTGCCCTCGGCGCCGGTGCTCGATGCCGCCCTCCGCGGCGAGATCCCGACGCCGTTGTTCAACCTGCCGTTCGTCACGCCCGGCCGCTACTTCGCCGGTTAGTCAAAGGGAGGACTTCGAACCATGACCGAGCCAGTTTTCATCCTTGGCGGCTACCAGACCGACTTCGCCCGCAACTGGACGAAGGAGAACAAGCACATCTCGGCGATGTTCAACGAAGTGGTCACGGGCGCCCTCGAAGCGACCCAGATCCCGCCGGAGGATGTCGAAGTCGGCCACGTCGGCAACTTCGCGGCCGAGCTTTACACCATGCAGGGCCACCTCGGCGCCTTCCTCGTGGAGACGCACCCGGCGTTTTCGGGCCTTCCCACCGGCCGCCACGAAGCCGCCTGCGCCTCCGGTTCCATCGCCCTCCTCGCCGCTTCGGCCGAAATCGAAGCCGGCCGCTACGACCTTGCGATGGTCGTCGGCGTCGAGCAGATGAAGTCGGTGGACTCGGCCCGGGGCGGCGACTTCCTCGGCACCGCCGCCTGGTACGAAAAGGAAGCCGCCGGCATCAGCTATCCCTTCCCGAAGCTCTTCGGCCGCCTCGGCGACGAATACGACAAGCGCTACGGGCTCAAGGACGAGCACCTCGCCCACATCGCCGCCATCAACTACGCGAACGCGAAGAAGAACCCCCTCGCCCAGACGCGCGGCTGGTACATGAGCGAAGAGCACGCGAACAGCCAGGATCGCTTCAATTCGAACATCGGCGGCCGGATCAAGATCTCTGACTGCTCACAGGTGACCGACGGCGCGATCTGCGTCTTCCTCGCCAGCAAGCGCTATGCCGAAAAGTACGCGAAGGCGCGGGGGCTCGACCTCAACAAGATCCCCCAGATCCTCGGCTGGGGCCACCACACGGCGCCGCTGGGATTCGATGAGAAGGTCGCCGAAAGCCGCGACAACCCCTACGTCCTCCCGCACACCCGCCAGGCGATCCTCGATGCGTTCAACCGGGCGAAGGTGCCGGACGTCTGGGCGATGGACGCGATCGAGACGCACGACTGCTTCACGACCTCCGAATACATGGCCATCGACCACTTCGGCCTGACCGCGCCGGGCAAGTCATGGCAGGCCATCGAAGAAGGGGTGATCGAACTCGACGGCCAGTTGCCGATCAACCCGAGCGGCGGACTCATCGGCTGCGGGCACCCGGTCGGCGGCACGGGCGTGCGCCAGGTGCTGGACGCCTTCCGCCAGGTGACGAACACGGCCGGCGGCTACCAGGTGGGAGGCGCGAAGAAGGTCGCGACGCTGAACATCGGCGGCAGCGGCACCACCAGTTGCTCCTTCGTGGTCGGCATCAACTAACCGGCACTTCCCCGGACGGGAAATGGGCCTCCGGGGTAACCGCGAGGCCCACAGCGTCCATTGGAGGAGGGCCAGTTCCTTGCCGAAGTCTGAAGGTGTAACCTGCTTCGCACCAGAGGGTTGGTCAGGGAGAACTACAATGGGCGGTGATCCTTCAGCGAGCGCTTCGGGACCTGACCGGGGGTCCGTTCAGGTTCGGGGGCTTTGGGAAAAGCTAGGCGACCATGAGATCAAGTTCGTCGATCAATTACTCATGAGCTTTCGAGGAGACTATTTCATCCTGTCTCTTGGCCAAGTCATCGATCCGCAACCCTTCTCGACGGGCGACGACGCGCTGACCGAGATCAGAGAGCGTGGTACGGTACCCATCACTCCACTCGTGCGGGTGGCGATTCCGCAGGCCAAGATGATCGAGTTTCTCAATGCGGCACAGCAGTTGGTCGCCAATCTAGAATCGACTCCGGAGTCGGAGGAGAACTCCAATGACTAGCAAGATAGCACCCTTTACGAGTGACTGGCGTATCCCGGCAAAGTATGAGCCGGTTGACCTCAGCCCAGAATTCTCGCTCTTCTTGGGGCTCGATGCATCAACTCTGACACCGCGGTTTAGCAGCGGATTGCAGGATTGGTCGAAGGGCCTTCGCTGGGGGTTACCTGTTGTTCCGGACATTCGGCGATTCCAAGAACTGGTCTCAGAATGGCGCACGGCTACCGCCTTTTCCTCACGGCCAATGGACCTCTTCATGCACCCCTCCTATCAGAAAATCATCGGCATGGGCCCGCCGGTGCTACCCCTGATTCTGGAACGGTTGACGCACCACTTGGAACTCTGGTTTTGGGCGCTGGAGATGATCGCAGACCAGAATCCTGCCGCCGAGGGCGAGCCCGGGGACATCGAAGCAATGCGCACCGCATGGCTTCGATGGGGTGAGGCGCAAGGCCTGATATCTCGGTGAGCGCGTCCGACCCTGCCCGGCGCGCCGTGGAGGCTACATTCCCGCGTCTGCGTGACACCACATGGCGGATCTCAAGTGAGCAGACCTCCCGCTATAACTGCATCGCATACGCAGCCGGATTCGACAACCGATTCTGGTGGCCGGAGCCGCCCGGTTACTGGCCGCGGGCGTTGGGGGCGGCAAGTTCCACCATAGACGCGTTCCGTGAGCTCTTCGTCGGGCTCCTAGGTTTCGAGGACGCCACTGACGATTCTCTGGAGCCCGGATACACCAAGGTCGCACTCTTCGCGCGGAACGGGGACCCGACCCACGCGGCTCGGCAACTCTCGAATGCTTTATGGACTAGCAAGCTAGGTGCTGACTACGACATCGGCCACGCTCTGAGGGCGCTCGAAGGTGACCAGTATGGGCACGTAGTGGCGTTCTTCAAGCAGGCGACTTCTAAGTTCGCTCAGTCCCGCGTTCCAGCTCTGGTGAAACTGGAACGACCCCCTCGATAGGCTGAGAGAACGGCAAGCCTCGCCTAGTTCGAAACCCCGGGTGGGGGCGCGAGGAAGCCCGTCTCAGCCTCGAACTCGAGCGCGCACTGGCCGTACGTCTCGTCCTCGCTGGAGTGAACCACCGCCATTGTTCGCAGCGGGAGGTCGGTGTAGTACGCATAGAAGTAGCCGCCCCCAGTCTTCACCGTTTCCGCCGGCCCGCCCGCAGCAACACACGCCGCCAGGTGTTCCATCGCCTGTGCCAGCTTCACCGGGTCCCGATCGAGTTGCGCCTGCCACGCCTCGTCGGCGGCATCGAGGTGCTGGCGGTGGCAGCCCATGGATGCTGCGTGCGCGGCCCGGACCGTGTCCCCAGGGTCAGCGCCGTCGGGCACGGAGATGGAGGAGCGGATCTTGGTCGTGCGAAGCCCTTTGCCCGGGACCAGCGATACGCGTGTGTGGCCTGCTGCTTCCAGGCACGCTGCCGTCCGTAGCACCGCTTGCTGGTGCTCCTCGAAGGTGATGGCTGGCGCGGGCAGAACGGCGTCCGCCTCGCCGCCGCCCTGCTCGCGTTCCTCGGCGGTCAAGGGGGCGGCTGGAAGCACCGCAACCTCTCCGGCGTCCGCGGCGCCAGCAGTGTCGCCCTGGGCGGCGGAGGATCGCCACCCGGCCGCGAGACCGGCGGCGGTCGCGACGATGGCGACGGCGCCACCCGCCACTGTCATTCGAATGCTGAGGGATCGGCTGATGTTCATGCTGCACCTGCTTCGTTGCGATGCGAGCGCCCCGGTGGCGTCTCGCTTCGATGGTTCAGGTTAGGCAGCCGCCCGGGGCGGATTCCACCCCTCACCCCGGGGATGAAAATCCGTCAATTGTGCCTGGATCAGGACCAGTCGGTGTTGATCACGATTGGCTGCGCGACTGGCGAGCCTGGTACCGGCCGCTCGCTGACCACGCCCGGCGGCGGCGCGAGGAAGCCCGTCTCCGCTTCGAACTCGAGCGCGCACTGGCCATACGTCTCGACGTCACGCACGCCGACCACCACGTCCCGGGACGGAAGGTCCCTGGAGCGAGCATAGGCGTAGCCGCCCCCCGTCGGCACTGTTTCCGCGGGCCCACCCGCCTCCACGCATGCCTCCAGGGCGTCAAAGGCTCGTTCCACCTTCACCGGATCCCGGTCCAGTTGCGCCTGCCACGCTTCGTTGGCGGCATCGAGGTACTGGCGGCGGCAATCCATGGATACCCCCTGCGCGGCGCGGACGGTGGCCCCGGGGTCAGCTCCGTCGGGCACAGAGATAGAGGAACGGATCTTGCTCGTGCGAAGCCCCTTGCCCGGGATCAACGACACCCGCGTGTGGCCTGCTGCTTCCAGGCACGCCGCCGTCCGCAGCACCGCCTGCTCGTGCTCCGCGAAGGTCAGCAGCGTGTCACGGGGCGCCGCTTCCGCCGTGGCCGCGGACGGCGCGTCCGAGGCGCTCACCGCAGGGCCGCCGGCTGCCTGATCGTAGGAGTCCCCGTAACCAATCGCCGTCGCCACCGCGAGCACGGCCAGCGGCACCGCGAGAAGCAGTGCTGCTACCAGCGCCACTCGCGCGAGCCGGGGCCGGTGCCGCCGGGCAGCTCCCGGCCTTCGAGCCACGTCCGCCGCAACCCGCAACCGGGGCCGATGCGGCCGGGTACGCCGGACGCCCTTCCCCACCCGTCGCAGGATCGGCCGGCGGCGCACACCAACGGTCGGCGGGGTGACTGGCCGCTCCGTTCCTGCGCGCGCCGCTATGTGCGCTGTCCACTCGTCGCGGTGCTCCAGCCACCAGCGGCCGAGTTCGCGCATGTCGGCACACTCGGTCAGTCCTTCGAGCTGGCGGATGTAGTCCCGCACGGTCGCGCGCGGAACACCCGACCGCTCGGCGATCTCTGCCTGGGTGTAGCCCTCCGCCACAAACCGGAGCACCGATGCCATCCGCACCGTGACGCCGTCGAGCGTCCGCTCAAGGCTCGCGTCCGAGTCTTCATCCCATGACCCTGGCTCACCGTCCCGGGGGAACACGCACCGAGAGTACCACCCCGCCACCCGCGCCACTACCGGTGTCTTTACTCAGGCGGCGGGCTCGATGACGGCTTCCGCGTGCCCGCGCGGCCGAGCGAGGAGCAGGAGGAGGGCGCCGCCGAAGAGCGCCGCGCTCAGGATGATCGCCAGCCGGTAGCTGCCGGTGGCGTCGACAGTCACGCCCATGAGCATCGGGCCCGTCGCCGAAACGAGGCTGACGATGAGCGACTGGATGCCCATCAGTGTGCCGATCCGGCGTTCGCCATAGACCTCGGCGGCGTAGAGGCCGTGCAGCGGCGAAATCGCGCCAAAGGCCAGCCCCGTCGGGAGGAGGAAGGCGAGCAGCCACCCGATTTCGCCCCCGGCGGCAAGGGGTAGGGTCCCGAGCGCCATGAGGACGTAGACCAGCGCCATCGTCCCGGGGACGCCGAGCCGCGCCACGACCGGCCCCATCAGCGCCCGCCCGGGGAGGGAGAGCAGCCCCCGGACGGAGGCGATCGCGGTGGCCGTGCCGAGGGTAGCCCCCGCCGCGACCATGGCCGGGACGTGGAGCACCTGGGTCGCGCCGAAGGCCATCGAGGCGAGCGAAAACATCGAGATCATCACCACCACTTCGGGGGTGCGGAAGGCGGCCAGCACGTTGCCACGGTCGCCATGCTTCGCTGGTTGGCCCTTCGCCGCCCCGCCGCCGCGCACCAGCAGCGCTGCCGGGAGGACGTGCAGGGCAAGGAGCACGAGGAGGATCCGGAGCGCCACGCGCCAGTCCATCACGTCCACCAGCAGCCCCGCGAACGGGAAGTAGAACACGGCCGCGAAGCCGCCCACGAAGGTGAGGATCGAGAAGGCCCGCACGCGGTCTCCCGGGAAGAGGCGCGTGGTCAGGGCCATGGTGATGTTGTAGAAGAGCCCCGCCGAGACGATCCCACCCCCGGCGCCCCAGGCGATGACGAACACGTCTGCGCTCTGTGCGTAGGAGGCGGCGAACAGCAGGACACTGCCAATTGCCAGCGCGCCGAGCATGACCGGCCTGCCGCCGACTCGGTCGAGGAGCCAGCCGCTGCCGACCGCGCCGACGCCCCCGGCGAGCGAACTCAGCGTGAACGCCGCCGAAAGCGCCCCCACCGACCAGCCTGTGTCTTCGTGGATGGGGCCGATGAAGACGCCGAACGAATAGACCGCGATCCCGTAGGAGCCGACCGTGAGGATGCCGAGGAGGATGACCCTCCACCACTTCTGGAGGGCGCCCGCGGATGCCCTCAGCACGCGGAGGGACCGCCGGGCGCCTCCGTCGCGACGCAGGCATCGCCAGCCGGGGCGGCGCCGCACCCCGCGCCTTCCGGCCACAGCGAAGGGTCTCCGCTGGCGGCGACGACGCGTTCCATCGCCGGCATGAAGCGGGACCAGGCGGCCAGCCCGACCTGGAGCGCCTCGCGGCCGTCGGCGGTGAGCGTGCAGACCCTTCGTCCGCGCGTGTTCGATGCTTCGACTTCGCACACGATCAGCCCGACGGCTTCGAGTTCGTGGATGGCGGGGTAGATCATCGCCGCCGACGGGTTGCACCAGTCGCCGCAGAGGCTGGAGAGCCGCCGGGCGATGTCGTAGCCGTGGCCGGGACGCTCATCGAAGGCAGCGAGCATCAGCAGCCGCCCGGCCGCGCGGAGGATGGCGGTGTCCCAGTAGGCGGGGTCTTTCATGTCTGCCATGGCCGGCTCCGGTGGGGTTTCGGCGATGATAGTCAGGATACCGATACATAGCAATCCGATACGTGGCGGCGGACAGATCGCTGCCCCGGGCGCCGGCGTACCGTACTCACCGGTAAACCCGCCGCGACGGTGGTAGGCTGGCAGACTGCAGGAGACCGCATGCCGCACCCTTCCCGTCTCGCAGCGACCCGGATCCGGGCGGGCTCCCGCCGGTGAGGGCGCTCCTGGCGGTGACGACCGCCCTGCTGCTGGCCGCGTGCGGTGCGGTCGAGCGCCAGCCCGCCGTCACGCCCACCGTGGAGGACGCACCCCCGGCGGCGACAGCGACACCCGGCCCCGGCCCCGCCCCGCAACCGGCCTACGTCACCGCCGCCAGTGGGATCCCCTGCGAGGCCCGGCCGCCGCTGAACCGGGCCCTGGCGCTCTCCGTCCAGGTGATGCTGGGGGGCTTCGACGGCGAATGGGGGTTCGCGTTCATCGATATCGAGTGCGGCGTCACCATCGCCGTGAACCCGGACTACGTCCAGTACCCGGCCTCGGCGGGGAAGATCGTGAGCGCCGTCGCGGCCCTGCGGGCGGTGCAGGCCGGCGTGATCGCGTTCGACGAGGTCGACCAAGCGATCCGGGAGATGATGCACTTCTCCTACGACTTTGACGCCGACTACCTGGAGAGCTTCGTCACCGCCGAGGAGATCGACCGCGTGCTGGCGGATTCGGGCGCATCGGACCTGTCTGTGATGAACGGCGGCTGGACCCACGCCATGCTGACCGCCACCGACCTGGCGCGCGTCTGGGCTGCCATCCTTGACGGCACCCTCCTCGAGCCGGAGTACGCCGCATACATCCTCGAACTGGCGCGAACCGACGAGATCGAAGTGGAGTTCCAGACCTTTCCCGACGCCACGTTCACGATGCCCGGGTTCGCCTACGGCCAGAAGGCCGGGTACTACATCAGCGACGGCACCCCCTACGACCTGGTGGGGGCTGGCTACTTCCGGCCGGATTCCGGCGGGCCCGGGTTCGCCGCGGCGCTCCTGGTGCTAACCGAAAACCCCGACCTGATGGAGCCGCGCCGCCGCACGGTGTTCCCGCTGCTGGTGCAGCACGTCTTCGCGGTAACGGGCGCGGGCGACTCCGCGGACGCACCCTGAGAGCCCCGGCGCGCTATGTGCCCCCGGACGACGTCCCCGGGAGGTCCGGGAGCGCGGCTGCCGCGGGCGAGCGATCCCCCACCGGCCGCGCGAAGAGGACGGCCAGCGCCGCCACGTAGTTGAACATCGCCAGCACCGTGAAGGGCACCCCGTAGCCGCCGGCCTGGTCGTGGAGGAAGCCGACGCCGATGGGGCCGAGGCCGCTCCCAACCTGCCCCGCCAGCATGATCAGCCCGAAGATCGACCCGAAGGAGACGAGCCCGAAGATCTCCCCCACCAGGAGCGACTGCATCATGTAGATGTTGCCGATGGTGAAGCCGAAGACGAGGGTGATCAGCCAGGTCGCGGGGACGCTTTCCGTGTGGATGATGAGGAGGATGCAGGTGGCCTGGACCACGAAGAGGATGATTGTCAGCAGCCGTTTGTCCACGCCGTCAGCGAAGATGCCCACCGCCAGCCGGGCGACGATGCTGCCGATCGCGGTGACGCTTATCGTCAGGGCCGCCTCGCTCCGGGAGCCGAGCCGCTCTTCGAGGAACGTCACCTGGTGGACGATGTAGCCGGTCTGGGCGATGAGCACGAGGAGAAAGGCGGTGAAGATCGCCCAGAACGAGACCGTGTGCATCGCCTGGGAGCGGGACCACGTGCGCATCTGGACTTCGCGGCTGAGGACTCCGGCCAACGGCTTCGATGGTCCGGCGGGGGGATCGTTGTCGGGCGTCAGGCCCATTTCGGCCGGCTCGGAGGCGACCACCAGCAGCGCGACCGGGAGCCCGACGACGAGCACCAGCGCCCCGAGGATGGGGGTTGCCAGTTCGAGGCCGCCAACGTCGATCAGCTTGCTGGCGACGGGCGCCAAGATCGCCCCGCCAAGTGACACTCCCGTCGAGGAGATGCTCATCGCCAGGGCGCGTTTGCGGATGAACCAGCGGGCCATGATCGCGCTGATCGCGACTGAGCTCGACATCCCGAAGGCGACGGCGAAGACGAAGTAGACCGCGTACAACTGCCAGAGGGAGGTGACGAGGCCGATGAGGGCAGCGCTGATCCCGTTGACCAGCATGCCCGTGGCCATGAACACCCGCGGCCCCCGGCGGTCGATGAACGGCCCGACGACGGCACCGGCCAGCCCCGAGACGCAGAAGTAGATGGCCGGCGCCCAGCTGACCTGGGTGGTGGACCAGCCGTGTTCGTCCCGGAGGGGCTTGAGGAAGATGGGCAGCCCGTAATAGCCGACGCCCACGCCGACGAACATCAGGAGGGCGCAAGCGATGGCCACATACCAGCCGTAGAAGACGCGCGAAGGGAGCACCCGTGCCGCAAACGGGGTGTGCCGGGGGACGGTTGAGGCCATTGGGGGCAGTCTAACGGTGGCCGCGAAGCGCTGTCGAAAGCGGGCGGGACGCTGCCGCACGGCCCGCGGAGCTACTCGAGGGGGAGTTCCCAGAGCCGCACCGGTTCGTCGAGCCCGCGCAGGTCGTGAAGCCCCGTATCCCGGAACGGGTAGCCTTTGCCGGCGACGAGTTGGCGGACGACGTCGGCCACAAGGATCTGGCCGCCGGTGGCCTCGTTCGCAATCCGCGCCGCGGCGATGACGCTCCAGCCAAAGAGGTCATCGTCCTCGGCAATGGGCTCGCCCGCGTTGATGCCGGCGCGGACCCGCAGAGGCTCGCCGGCAATGCCGTGGGCAAACTGGCGCTGGATGGAGATGGCGCACTCGATAGCCTGCTGTGCCGACGTGAAGCTGGTGAGGAAGCCGTCGCCCATCGTTTTCACTTCCAGTCCGCCGTAGGCACCAAGGGCTTCCCGCGTGATCCGTTCGTGTTCGCGCAGGACTTCGCGGCCTCTGGCATCTCCCAGCCGCGACATCATCGCTGCGTGGCCCTCGAGGTCGGTGAAGAGGATCGTACGGAACCCGCCCGACCGCTCGCGCGGGGGAGGTTCCATGCCCATGAACTCAGCGACGAGCCGCGCAGCCGTCTCGGCGCCGCTGAACGGGAGGTTCACCCCGTTCGCCACGACCAGCCGCGCATTCGGGATGCTGGCCGCGAGACCGCTGGTGCTGTCGAAGGGGGCGAGACGGTCATTGTCTGGTTGGAGGATGAGGACAGGGCACCGCACCCGGGGAAGCGCTTCGGTCGCGTCGAATGAGGTCACGAGCCGGGTTGCGCGCTTCCACATTTCGGGCTCGACGCAACGGCGCAGGTAGGCTGCCGCGGCTACCGCCTCAGGCCCGAAGTTCGCCATCACCTTGGTCACGGTCTCGGTGTACATGGGCCAGTCAACGTCGATCAACGACTCGACGGCGCTGATCCGTTCGTGCAGCGGGTGGGTGGGGCCAGTGGCCCATGTGCCGTAGAGGATGAGCCGGCGAACTCGCTCCGGGTGGTCCGCGGCGAGCGCCACCGCCAGCGGGCCGGCGGCGTCACGCGCGAAAATCGCGAACTGGTCGAGTGCAAGCCGATCAGCAATCGCCAGGACGTCCTTACAGAGCCGCTCAGCGTTGAGTTCTCCCACGTCTCGTTGCGAGGCGCCGCTCCCGCGGAAGTCGAAGCGGACGAGGCGGAACATGGAAGCGAGCCGCTGGTGCCACGCGCGGATCGCGGGGATGGACTCCTCTATCCCGACGTGGCTGAAGAAGGGCACTTCCATGGACAGGAGGGGCGGACCCGTGCCTGCCGCGGAAAACGCGAGTTGGGTCCCGTCGTCGGCGGTGACATACCCAAGCTCCGCGTTCGCGGCCGTCATTGCCGCCACCGCACCGCATAGACGCGCACGGCCTCGCCGACGCCCTTCGTCTCCTGTTCGGCGATGCTCTCGCCGTCGCTAGCGGTGCAGTACCGGATCTGTGGCTCCATCCGGGGATTATGCGTGGTCGGCCCCGGGATGGCCATGGAAGGACGGCACGGCCGCTCGCTACCGCCGCGATTGGCAGTCGATGCAGATGGGGTTGTCGGCGATCTGCGCTTCGTCCGTGTAGCAGTACAGCGGGAGGTCGCGGCGGCAACGAGCGCAGTGGAGCGTCGGAGTACCGGCTGGCACGAACATCGGGCCGAAGCGGCGCGGCAGGCCAAGGATTTCGGTGGCCTCGTCGCAGTCGGCGACGGGGCGTCCGACTGACTTCGCGAGGGCGACGGCTTCGGCGACGAGTTCCGCGTTCGCTGGCTGCCGCGGCCCCGCGTAGTCCTCCAACCCGACACGAAGGTGGCCACCGCGTTCGAGAGCCAGCCGTGCGAGGCCGCTGGCGATGACGTCGCCGCCGAGCAGGGCCACCGACCACGGGAGGCCCGTGCCGTCGAGCATCGAGAGGTAGGCTTCGAGCGCCGGGAGGGTCGGCGGCAGCCCAAAGTTGGCGCGCTCACCGCCGAAGTAGAGCTTCACGAGCGAGCCGGGCGGCAGGTGCCGCTGCCGGTGGTAGGCCAGTGCGACCCGCAGGAAACCCGGTTCGAAGATGGAGATGCTCGGCCCAAGGGCGAGGTCTCGGCACGTCGCGAACATGTGGCGGGCGTCGGCGAAGGTGTTGAGGTAGGTGCCGCTCCCGGCCGGGATCCCCTCTGCGTCGCCCGGCCCGACGTTGACGGAACCTGGGTCGACCAGCCCGATGCGGAGCACCCCAGCCTCTGCCAGGGCCGGGATATGGGCGTAGCGCTCGGCGATGGTTGTGTGCGGACCGCCGCTCGCCATCGTCGGGTACAGCAGCGCGTCGGGCCGTTCGCGGAGGATCGCCCGCCAGGCCTCGATGTAGGGCCTGGGGTCATGGACGCCGCTGGCGCCGCCGACCACGGGCTCGTCGTTGTGGTTGTGGACGACTGCCGCCCCGGCTTCGAGGCAGCGGAGACCGTCGGCGGCGATCTCCGCGGGCGTCCGCGGGACGTTCGGGTTCGCGCGCTTCGGGGTGGCGCCGTTGAGCGCGGCTTCGATGATGACCGGGGGTGGCTGAGTCATGGGCGGAAGCCTACCACCGCCGCCCGCCCGCTCGCACGCCTCTGGTTACTGCTTGATGTCGACGACGATGCGCGTCGGGTTCGTCAGCGTCGTCACCTTGAAGTTCTGCTTCGCCTTGAGCCCGAGGGCCATGGTCACCACGCCCTCGAAGTCGCAGGTGCCCTTCGCCTGGAGGATGGTGTTGCCGGGACCCTTGATGTCGTTCGAGTCGATCGTGAGCTTGCCGCTCTCGTCGTGGGCGGCGGCGGCCGTGAACCGCACCTGGAGGATCGCAGTCCCCTGGAGGGCGACGGTCTGGCCCGAACCGCAAGCGACGGCCTGATTGACGTATTCGATCGTCGCTGCGGGACGGTTCGTGCCCTTGAATTCGAACACGATGCGTTCCCAGCCGCCCTGTTCCGGGTGAACGCCGATCCGGATGTCGTCGAGGATGATCGGGCCGGCGGCGCCCTCGGGGGCTGCCTTCACGGTCCAGGGCGTTGTCTGCCCGGCGCCCAGGGGATCGATGGTGCCATCGGCCGGGACCGTCGCTGACTTTGCGGCGGTCGCCGTGGCGGGCGGCTTCGTGGCCGTCGCCGCCGGGGACGTGGACGTCTTCTCGGCCTGGGTAGGGGTGGCCGTCGCTGCGGTCGTGGGGGAGGCGCCGGCATCATCGTCGTCGTCGCCACAGGCGGCGAATGCGAGCGCGGCGATGATCGCGCCGAGGAGGAAGAACCTGGTGAACATGTGTGGCCCCTTCGTGGTCCCGCCGTGTTTCGGCCCCGGGCCGGGCAGGCGGGGGAATAAGTTGCCCGGCCCGGGGTTCACTCCAGCAATTGCCCGCGTGGCCGGAAAAGTGCCGGGAACCCGGCCTGCCAGCGGCAAGAAACCGGTAAGAACCTCAGTGGGTGCCGGTCGCCCATGCCACGTAGGTTACGCCATCGAAGCCGCCGCCTCGCACCTGGGCGTCCATTTCCTTCTGGTTCAGGTAGCTGCCGACGACGATGACGACAGGCCGCCACTCGCCCCCGGGCTGCTTCGAAAGCCAGACGCTCACCGCGCGCCTTACTGGCTGGCCTGCCGAAAGCTGCAGGCGACTCAGTTCGACCCGGTGGCAATCGCGGCAGCCGGCGTCGGAGGCGTCCGCGATCGAGACAACGCGGAGCAGGCCGCTGCCGTAACCGTCGGAGCGCTGGGGCTGTTCCTCGACGCGCGTCTGCAGCAGGAACTTCTGGAAGTCGTCCCGCGAATAGACGGCCGTGCCCCCGCGCCGCACGCCCGCGGAGTAGCCCGTGACCTGCTCGCCCGCGGCCTTCCCGGTGCAGAGGCTGGGGGGGAGGCCCGGTGTGGCCACGGTTGTCGCGGGGCAGGCGACCGTGCGCTCCACGGCGTAGGTCGCGAACTGGTCGAAGCTGAGCGTCACGAGGAGTTCTTCAACCCGGGCCGCCGCCGTGCAGATGCCCTTGTCGTCGAATGGGCAGGCGGGGGCGGCCGCGGTTGGGCTGGCCGATGCCTTCGTTGCGATGGCCGCGGGCGCGGTCGGGAGGCTGCCGCCGCCGTCTGGGAGGGAAGCCGTCGCCGTGGCGCCCCCATCGCCCGGGGCATCGCCGCCACCGCAGGCCGCACCGGCGAACGCGAGCGCCAGCCCGGCGACGACGAGGCGAATTGCGTGGCTCATGCGGGGGCGTGGTGGCGGTGTTCCACCATCGTGCAGCGGTCCTGGGTGGCGACAATGCCGGCGGCGCGGGCCTTCGCCAGCCCCTCGTCGTTGCGGATGCCCTGCTGGAGCCAGATCGCGCCAACCCCGGCGGCGATGGCGTCGTCGATGACCGAATCCGTCTGTCCCGAGCGCACGAAGACATCGACCAGGTCGATGTGCTCGGGGATGTCGACCAACCGTTTGTAGGCCTTCTCGCCGAGCACTTCCTCGGCCGGTTCCTGGAAGGGCACGGGGATGACGCGATAGCCGGCGCGTTGAAGATAGACGGCGATCCGGTAGGCGGTGCGGAAGGTGCGGTTGTCGAGCCCGACGACGGCGATCGTCTTTGCCTTCAGCAGCGCTTCGAGTGCGTCGTCCATGCTTCCCTCCGGGGTGGCAATGTCCACCGTATCAACTCTCGACCGGAGACAGAACCCTCGATGCTCTCGGGCGCGGCCAAACTCTCGGAATCGGACTCAGCGGAGACGGAGAGTCATGACGGAGTGATCGGAGACTCCCTCCACCCTCGGTACGTGGGAGTAGTGGCAATCCTCTACGCGGTCCCGGAGTTCACCACCGACGAAGAAGTGGTCGACGCGGAACCCGTTCCCTGCCGTGCTGAACCAGCTGTACTCTCTGGCCGCTTCGCCGTTGACGTGGCGCCACGCGTCGAACAGGCCAACCGTCTCCAGCTCTGTCATGGAAGCTGCGTGGAAGAAAGTCCTACCGGCCTCGTCAACGTGGTGCTTCCCGGTGTTGAAGTCCCCACATGCAACGGTCCTGGCGCGGGGGGCTTCTCCGGCCTTCTGCACGAGAAAGTCGAACACCCGTTTCTTCTCATCGCGCTGAGGGAAGTACATGCCGTAGAGGACGTAGCCCCCGAACTTGGCCTCCACGACGCGCCCTGCATGTTCGGCGAGTTCGGGAAAGGCGCGACCGCTGAAGTCCTCCCGCGCCGCGACAAGCACCGTGTTCACCGCGCGTGGAACGTCCGGTGCGAATTGTGCTCCATACCCCCGAGCCGACAGCGCCGTCCGGATGGCAAGGCCGCCCGGGTTATTCCGAAACTCCGTAAGAACGAGGACGTCGGCTTGGAGCGCCGCCAGGGTGTCGAGGATCCGGGGAGTCCGGGTTCCTCCTCCGTGCCGGATGTTCCATGTGACGAACGTGTTCAGCCCGCATTCCCCCTTCGATTCCGCTTCTTGCGAGGCGACGTTGGAGCCGCCGCGGGTTCGCCCGTCTCCGTGTCGATCTCCACGAGTTCCCAGCCCTCGGGCAGCGTCACCGTCGTCCCGGCGATGGCGGCGATGGCGTGGCCGACGGCGAGCGTGCGGTCCATGCCGTCGGACTGGCCCGAAGGCGGCACCGGCACATTCGCCATCAGCAGCCGCTTGCCGCTCTTCTTCACCAGGATCAAGGCGAACTGGCGCATGGAGTCGGTTTCGCCGCGCCAGCGGTCCGGCTCGTCGCCCTCGATCGTCACCTCCAGGTGGTCGATGCGGTCGAAAGGGACCAGTTCCTTCGTGCCGATGCCCATGCCGAGGTAGCCCTGCTGCCAGGTGGCCGACCCTTTGCGTGCATCCACGATCACCTCGGCGCCGACGATCGAACCGATAAGGCTCATCACGGCAAGCGGGATGGCGAAGAGGCAGAAGAGGAGCATGGCCACGAGCACCCAGAACGGGATCGCGCCCCCCTGCATCGCCATCAAGGTCCCGGCCGCCCCCGCCAGCGCAAGGGCGATGACCGGCAGGATGATGGTGCTGCGCGCCCCGCGAATCTCCACCTTGTCCGGGGAGATGACGGCCATCGACCGGTGGAGAAAGATCTCCTTGCGGCCGTCGCGCCGTTCGACCACCACATGCGCCGGGAGACGGTCCATATGAGGACAGGCTAGAACGGGAGGAGCCGGGTGGCGAGTCCCGCCGCCCGCCGGGGATCGGGGACCGGCAGCGCCGGCCTCAATCCGTCGCCCGACTACCAGGGAGGGCCGGGCTCCGCGCCGCCCCCGGACGTGGGAAAGCGCTGGCCCTGATAGGGAAAACCCTACATTTCTGCGGGACTCCCCTTGAAAGCGGCTTGCGGTACGGTAATATGGCGATTAGTGAGCGCTTGCCGGGCAAGCGCTCGAAATGGAGCCGAGGACAGCCCTGTGACAGAACCCACCCCCGGCGGGATCTGTCGGCCACGCGCCTGGGGAGCGCGCGCGGCCGACGGGCGCCCCGCGCCTCTCCCGTCGAAGCCTGCCGTTACCCCCCCCCCCCTTATGTCGCTTTCAGCCGCCCTGGGGCAGGCTGTGACTTCACCCGGCGAGGCACAAAGTAGAATGGACGCGCGGCTCGGGGCACTCTTGAACATCGCCGGCGACGCGATCGTCACGGCGGACGCCGGAGGTTTGATCCTCTCGTTCAACGAAGGGGCCGAACAGACGTTCGGCTACGAGCCGGACGAGGTCATCGGCCGCTCGCTCGAGATGCTGATGCCATCCCGGTTCAGGGCGACCCACGCCACGCAGGTTCACGAATTCGGGGAATCCGGCGAACGCTCGCGATTCATGGGCCGGCGCGGCGAAATCATCGGTCTCCACAAGGATGGGCGTGAATTCCCGGCCGAAGCGAGCATCACGAAGCTGCCGGACAACGGCGACACGATCTTCGCGGTCATCCTTCGCGACATCACCCTGAGGAAGGAGGCGGAGAGCGCCCTCCAGGCGAATCGCGCCAAAAACGAGTTCCTTTCGCGGATGAGCCACGAACTCCGCACACCCTTGAACGTCATCCTGGGCTTCGGGCAGATCCTCCAGATGGACCCGCTGAACCCGGATCAGGCGGAGGCGGTGGAGTACATCCTGAACGCCGGCCGCCACCTGCTGGAACTCATCGACGAGGTCCTGGACCTCTCCCGGATCGAGGCTGACCGGCTGGCGATTTCCCTGGAACCGCTCCTGCTTGGCCACGTGCTCAGTGAGGCGGTCAGCCTTCTCCGGCCGCTCGCGGACAGCAGCAGCGTCACGATCGAATTCCACCCGGAACACTGCAACGAGGCGTACGTGCGGGCGGATCGCCAGCGCTTGAAACAGGTGGTGCTCAACCTTCTTTCGAACGCGATCAAGTACAACCGCGAGGGTGGGCGCGTGACAGTGGCCTGCGCCCCCGGCGAAGAGATGCGGCGCCGGGTCACCGTCGCCGACACGGGCCTCGGTATTAGGGCCGACCGGATGGGGCAACTCTTCACGCCATTCGAACGCCTGGGGGCGGAGGCCACCTCAATCGAAGGTACCGGCCTCGGGCTGGCGCTGTCGCAGCGCTTGGTCCACGCGATGGGCGGGGAGATCGGCGCCGAGAGCGAGGCCGGCGTGGGCACCACCTTCTGGCTGGAGCTGCCGGCTGCGAGCCGCATCGATGCAGTCATCGAAGACCCCGCCGATAGCGCTGCCCACCGCCCCCCCGAGGTGGAGCGCGGGCCTCGGGTCGTGCTCTACATCGAAGACAACCTGGCCAACTACCACGTCGTCGAGTGGTTGTTGAAGCGCCAGCCGAACACGCAGCTGCTTTCCGCCATGCAGGGAAGGATCGGGATCCAGCTCGCCCACGACCACCGGCCAGACGTCATCCTCCTGGACCTCCACCTGCCCGACATCAGCGGCGAACGCGTGCTGGCCGAACTGCGCGCCGACCCCGTGACCCGGAACATCCCGGTCGTCGTGGCGAGCGCCGATGCGACCGCCGGGACAGCGTCGCGGATGATCGCGGCCGGAGCGTACTGGTACCTCTCCAAGCCAATCAACGTGGCCGAACTCCTGACGGTGCTCGACCGCGCGCTCGCGGACGACGACGCCGGCAACTGAAGGGCGGGGGGAACGATCCACGGTCGTCCCCGGTGGCGATTCCCAGAACGCCCTCCACAGTAGCCCGAGCGCCAAGAGGGCAGGCTCCGGCGGCAGAGGATGCTATGGCCGGTCAGGCGCCCACAGTGGGGCGCGGCGACTTCGCCCGGCTGTTCCCCGGCGGGCCGATCAGTAGCCCGAGTGCCAGCGAGGGCAGGGGTGCCGAAAGCCTAACCGTGGCTGCTGGTCTTCCGCCTGAGCCAGGCCGTCACGGAAACCAGACCGACCGCCACTACCAGCACGATGCCAGTGGCCACGAACACGAGGAACGACACGCCCTGGTCGCTGAATATCGGCTCGTCCCCTTCTTCTGGGACCGAAACTGCGCCCGCCACGAACCCGGACAGGATGCATGACAGCCCACCTGCCAGCATCCAACCTCCTCCGGCCCACGCTCTCCAGGCAAGCGTGGCCGCAGTCGGGGTGAGCAGGTACAGGACCACAGAGATCTGATCGGGTGTCCCCCACCGAAGTTTCATCAGTGCGAAGCTCGCGACCGCGGTCGTGGCCGCCGCGCCCAAGGCCGCCGCAACGGCCCTCCAGCCTCCACGCCGCTCAGACAAGGAAGTCCCCTCCAAGAGCCAGCCGTAGGCTAGCAGCCTCAATCCCCCAGTGCTGGGCCGCAATCCAAGCGGTGGACCGCGGATGACCCTTCCCCGGCGGCGGGATACCATAACCCCACACCATCCCTCCCCCGGAGCACTGCCCTGGACGCCTACAACATCACGGTGGTTGGCGGGGCCGGCATCGTCGGCCGCGAGTTCCTCAAGCTCCTCGATTCGCGCAACGTCCCCGTCAAGCGGCTGCGGCTGCTCGCCACCGCCCGCTCTGCCGGCAAGACCATCGACTTCCGGGGCAAGCCGATCACCATCGAAGAAACCACCGAGGCCAGCTTCACACCCGCGGACGAAGTCGTCTTCCTCTCTGCCTCGGGCGCGGCTTCGAAGCTCTACGCGCCCATCGCCCAGGCCAACGGCAGCTTCGTCATCGACGACTCCAGCGCCTACCGGATGGACCCGGCCGTGCCCCTGGTCATCCCCGAGATCAACGCCGAAGACCTGGAATGGCACCGCGGCATCGTCAGCCAGCCAAACTGCACGACGACGCCGATGGTGCTGGCGCTCGCCCCCATCCACCGGGTCAACCCCGTGAAGCGCATCATTGTCAGCACCTACCAGGCGGTGGCGGGTGCGGGCGCGGCGGCGGTGGCGGGCCTCGCGGCGGAATCACGGGCGGCGCTGGAAGGCCGCCACGAACCCTCAGGCACCCAGAAGCGGGAGATCGCCTTCAACGCCGTCCCCCAGATCGACCTCTTCGCCGAAGCCGGCTACACGAAGGAAGAGATCAAGATGGCAAACGAGACGCGCAAGATCCTCCACGCGCCGGATGTGGCGATCAGCGCGACCTGCGTCCGCATCCCCACCTTCTTCGGCCACGCCATGACCGTCTGGGCGGAGTTCGAACGCCCGATCGACCCTGCGGAAGCGCGCAGGCTCATCGCTTCGGCGCCGGGGGTCACGCTGATAGACGACCCCGCGAATGAGCAGTACCCGACGCCGATGGACGCCGCCGGCCGCGACGACGCGCTCGTCGGCCGGGTCCGGGCGGATTCGTCGCTCCCGGGGGCCATCACCTTCTGGACCGTCACCGACAGCATCCGCAAGGGCGCCGCGACGAACGTCGTCCAGGTGATCGAAGAGGCCGCGCGCCGGGGGCTCATCGGCCGCCGCGCATAGGGGACGGCCATGCACGGTGTGGAGAAGCACCGCCAGTCATCGGCGATGGTCGGCCCCTGATCCCTGATCCCTGACCCCTGACCCCTGACCCCTGACCCCTGACCCCTGACCCCTGACCCCTGACGGCATTCGCCCACACCACCACGGCCGGTACAATTCCGCCCACAAAGCACCCCAGGACATGCCCATGCCAACCGCGCCCATTCGCGACTTGATGATGTACTACGAAGAGAAGGGAAGCGGCGAGCCGCTCGTGCTGATCATGGGTCTCGGCGCCGACCTTCAGGCGTGGGCCTTCCAGGTGCCGGCCCTGGCCCAAGGCTTCCGCGTCATCACTTTCGACAACCGTGGCGCGGGCCGTACGAGCGCGCCCGACCGGCCCTACACCATCGCCCAGATGGCCGACGACGTGGCCGGGCTGCTGGACCACCTGAAGGTGACGAAAGCGCACATCCTTGGGTTCAGCATGGGTGGCGCCGTCGCCCAGGAATTCGCGCTGAAGTACCCGGCGAGGGTGAACAAGCTCATCCTCGTCTCCACCGCCGCGTCGTTCGAAGGCGCGACCGCTAACCTCGTGAAAAGCTGGGTCGACGTCCGCCGTTCGAACCTGAGCCGTGAGCAGGTAGTGCGCCTGACTGCGAACTGGCTCTACAGCGCCGAGTTGCTGGACGACGCCGCCCGCTTCGAAGGCTCGATCAAGAACTCCCTCGCGAACCCGTATGCCCAGCAGGACCACGCCTTCCTCCGGCAGGCGCAGGCGGTCCTCGCCTTCGGCGCGAAGGACCGGGCAGCCACGATCAAGGCGCCCACGCTCGTGCTCGCGGGCAAGGAAGACATCCTCGTGCCCCCGCGACGGTCGGAGAAGCTGGCGGCGCTCATCCCCGGGGCAACGGCGCAGACGCTATCCGGCGGTCATCTCGGCATCGTCGAGTTCGCCCCCGAATACAACGAGGCGATCCTCAGCTTCCTGAAGTAGTCCGTCCCTGGCCTCCCGCAGCGTCAATTTCCTAGGAAACCGGGCTTGTGTGACCTTGTTCACTTGACTTCCTCTGAAAACTAACTGAACATTCAGTTACTGAACGCCGATTCAGTTAGTAGACCTCAGGAGGACCACCACTGATGATTGAGCTCGACATGGCAAAAGCCCGCGAACGCGAACTGCACGTCCAGGCCCGGACGATTGACTTCCGGATGGAATGGGACCGGATCAGCACCGTCGACCGGCTGGAGCGCGCCCTCAGGGCCGCAAAGCGGCGGGTGTTCGCCAGCAGCAACTCGCCGGCCCACGCCTGACATGCCGAAAGTCCCGGAAGCCCACCTGGAAGCGCGGCGGCGCAGCATCCTCGAAGCTGCCAGCCGCGTCTTTTCCAGGGAGGGCGTCCAGGACGCCACCATGGCCGCCGTCGCCCGGGAAGCGGGCATCTCACCCGGCGCCATTTACCGTTACTTCGCCAGCAAGGATGAACTCGCCCACGTCTGCTTCCTCGGCGGCAGCACCGAAGTAGCCGCCCGCTGGGGGGCCGTCGCCGAAGGCAGCATCGACCCCATGGCCGACCTCGAAGCGATGGCCGCGGACTCCTTCGGCCACCTTGGCGACCCGGCGGAGCGCACCTACACCATCCTCGCCCTCGAACACATGCTCGACCTGGCGCGTTCGAACGACGCCGAAGGGTTGCTCGCCGCGAAGGACTCCAAGGCGGCGATCGCCATCGTCCTTTGCAACCTCATCGCCCGGGCCCGCGCCGAGGGAGACCTTCCCAGCGCCATCGACCCCAGCCACATGGCCCAAGCCTTTATGACGTTCTACTGGGGCTGCCGTATCACCTTGCTGGTGGACCCCGGAGCCGACGTGATGGCGGCGCTTGACCAGGTGATCAACCTGATGCGGATCGCGGGCGGGAAACAGCCGCGGTAGTCAGTTCATCGTCACGGCGACCGGGCCCGGCGCCGTTATGTACACCCAGTACACCTGCAGCTTCAGCAGCGCCCCAAAGTCGTTGAGATACCGGGGGGCGGCGGCGGCGTGCGTCAGCCACCGGGATGCGCTGTTGTCGTAGTGCAGCACTGCGCTGTATTGCCCCGTGATCGCCGAGAAGGCATCCCCGACTGAACGGTTCGCGCCCGTATAGACAAAGTTGTTCCAGCCCGGCTGGAAGGTAACGATCCGCCCCGGCGGCGGGTTGGGGTTGAGGGTCCCCAGGCTGGCGGCCGGCGCCTTCACCCAGTACGCCTCGTACGTCCCGACCGAGGTCCAGTCGTTCACGTAAGCAGGGACACCCTTCAGGTAGCGTCGGTAGGCGCCCGGCGAATCGAGCCCGGAGAGCGTGGGATCCCAGGCATACGTCTCTGACCACGGGTTGGGCAGATAGGCCAGGGAGGCGGGCACCGGGCCGGAGGCTTCAAAGTGAGCGACGTTGCTCCAGGTGGGGCCATACACCTGCACCACGACTGACCCCGGCGCCGGCGAAACGCTGCTGTAGTCCTGCGACGGCTGGTTCAGGTTCTTGTCCCGGCCGGCCCATTGCAGGAGCGGGGTGGCTGGCCTGTTGGCCACGAACAACTGGACAGTCTTGCCCGGCGCCCCACATCCCGGGACCTCGCTCGCCGGTTTCACAGCCAGCGAGAAGCTCGCAAGCAGCGCCGCCGAGGCGGTGACGCTGCCGCAGGCGTTGCCGTCGATCACGGCCCGTACCTCGGCCCCGAGTTCGTCCTTCCAATCATGGAGAGCGCTCCCGGTGACCGTCATCGGCAGGCGCTGGAGGGCGGCGCCGATGTTGATGATCCCCGAGCCGGCCCAGTTGCCGCCGTGCGAGGCCGGTGCCGCGGGCGCCGCCGTGGCGCGGGCGATGGCGATGTAGTCCGCGGCGGCCAGGCCCGAATTCCGCGACTTCATCAAGGCGAACATGCCGGAAACCAGCGGCGCCGCGAAGCTCGTCCCCCTGGGCTCGATGCCGTACGGCTGGGCGAGGCCCAGATCCGAACGCAGGGTGCCGACGATGTTGCTGCCGGGCGCGGCGAAGTCCAGGGCCGGGCCGTAGCTGCTGTAGGTGGACCAAATGTTCCCCGCCAGGTTGTCGGCCGCGCCCACCGCGATCACGTTCTCGTACTGGGTGTAGGCCGCCGGGTAGCCGGGGCCGGGCTGCGTCGGGTTCTGCCCAAAGTTGCCGGCCGCGGCGACGATGATGATGCCCTCGGCCTGGGCGGCCTGGATCGCCTCCCTGAGCACCTGGATGTCGGCCTGCTGGTGCGGCGGGCTGCTTGCAAGGCTGAGGTTGATGATGTCGGCGCCCATCCGGCGTGCGTAGTCGATCCCGTGGGCCACGTTCGCCATGTCGCCGCTGGGCTGCCCCCCGTGCGAAGGGGTGCCGCAGTCGAGCACTTTCACCGCCATCAGCCGGACGTCCCACGCCACCCCACTGATGCCGGTGCCGTTGTCGCCGGCGGCGCCTATGATCCCCGCGACGATGGTCCCGTGGGAGTGATTGCTGGCGCCCGGCTTGCCGTTGTCATCCTGCACGTCGCCGCGGGCGCTGCCGGGCACGGACGTGTAGGTGTAGCCGCAGCCAGACTGCCGGTCCGCCGTGAGGTTGATAAAGCGGCAGCCGTTGACGTCGTCGGTGCAGCCGTTGCCGTCGTCGTCGATCCCGTTGCCAGTGATTTCGCCAGGGTTCACCCAGAGCCGCCCGGCGAGGTCGGGATGGGCAAGGTCGATGCCGGAATCGAGCACGGCCACGACCACCGTATTGCTGCCGGCGTGGAGATCCCAGGCCGCGGGCGCGCCGATCGTCTCCAGGTAGGATGCCTGGCTGCCGGGGTAGTAGGGGTCGTCCGGGGTTTCGGTCGCGAAGACCTGGGCGTCTGCTTCGGCCGAAAGCACGCCCGGGGCTGAGCGAAGCCGGGCGAGGAAGTGTTCCCGCGATTCGCCCGCGGGCACCGGCACGGAGCGATACCCGAGTTCCGCGAGCGAAGCACCCGCGCGGGCAGCGGTGACCCCGGGCGGCGCACCGTACTGGACCACCACATAGGATTCGGGGGCCGCGGGCGGCGCGGCCTCCACGCCGGGCGACCCGTGGACAGCCGCAAGGAGAGCGGCAGAGGCCGCCAGGATGGCTAGAATCCGCTTCCGCAAAGCCCCTCCCCCACGCGCCGGCTAGTTCTTCCCCACCGGCGTGGGGGGGCCTCCACGAGTGTCGGGAGTCGGTGCATCGTTGACGCGCTTGCCCAGCGCGTGCTCGTCCATGATAACCGCGACGGCCCGCGCCTGTTCAATCGTCATGAATGGTACCCCGCCGAAGGTCCGCACGATCGCGACGAGGTTGCCGCGGCGGAACAAGAAGCTGTGGTAGACGGCGTTGACGGTGGAGTTTCCCAGCGTGCCCGTTTCGATCTTGAACGCTATCGACTGATTCGCGAGTCCTTTCGCGTCGGTGACAGCAGCCGAACCCTTCGCCTCGCCGTAGCGCGCCACATACGTGTCGAAGGCCTTGCGCGCCCCATCGGTGGTCTTGAAAAGGTGCGTTTCGGTGGTGACGTAGAAGCGCCCCTGGACCGCCGCGGCGAGCAGCCCCGCCGGTTCGAAGGTTGCCTGGTAGCCATCGACATAGCCCCACTCCTCAATCAACTGGGCCGCTTCCGTGGGGGAGAGAAAGGGGCCGGACCCGGCGTAGAGCTGCGCGGTGAAGCCGTAGGTGCTCGACGGGTTGACGTCGTAGTCGCCCCGGAGTTCGTTCAGGTAGGGCGCGTACCGCGAGGCCGGCGCTGAGAGGTTCGGCTGGGGGCCACCCACTTCGCCGCCGGCGAGATCGGCAACCCCGGCGTCGCCGCCGTCACCGCCGCAGGCCGCGGCCGCAAACGCGAGCACCAGCGCTGCGGTAGCGGCCAACCCCCCGAGCCGTCGCATCATTGCTTCGCCGTGGGCGTCGGCGCGAGGGCCGGCTTATCGCCCATCGCCTTCTCATCGATAAGGACGGCGACGGCGCGGGCGGTGTCGACCCTCATGAACGGTTCGGCGCCGGTGGTGAGGACAACCGTGACCAGGTTCCCCCGCCGGAAGATGAAGCGGTGGTAGACGGCGTTCACCTGCGACCCGGCGATCTTCTCCCCGGTCAGGAGCCAGGCGGCGTATTCGTTCCCGACAGAGACGGTCGTGACCTGCTGGTTGACCTTCACCCCGGCAAGCCGCCCGTTGAAGTAGGCGAACGCCTTCGAGGCCCCCTCCGCGGTCTTGAAGAGGTGGCTTTCGATAGCGAGATAGAACCCGCCGTTGAGCATCGCCGTCTGGCGGCCTTCTGGGTCGAAGGAGGCTTCGAAGCCTTCGGTGTAGCCCCACTGGTTGAGGAGAGTCTCGCCGTTAGTCCCGGCGGGGAACGTCTTCGTGGCTCCGTAGCTCTTGGCGTCGAGCACGTAGGTGCCCTTGAAGTCGATGAGGAAGTTCGTCCCCAGGTCCCCCTGGAGGATGCCGTACTTGCTCGCCGGGCCAGCGAGGACGGGCTCGGCCTTCGTGTCGCGCGGCTGGGCGGGCGTCGGTGAGACCTGTCCTGAAGTCGAAGCCCCGGCGGGCGTGGCGCTCGCGGCGTCGCCATCGCCCCCGCAGGAAGCAAGCAGCAGAAGCGGGACGAGGCTGGAACCGAACGCCAGCCAAAGCCTGCGGGGCATAGGTACTCCGGACCGGGCGACTTCCTCGTGAGTGTACGGGCGCCCATGTCTTGACGGAAGAAAGGTGGGTAAGGGAAGAGGAAGGAGCGGACGGGTCCGGGCCGCGCACCGTGAGCGCCAGCGGCCCCTTCGGGCTATCCCCACGACACGCCCAGGCTGTGCCCTTCGAGGAGGGCGTGATGGACACGAACGGCGAGCGCGGACGATGGCTGTTAGACGGCGCCGAGCCTACACTCGGGGAGCGGGTCGCGAGTGGACGGACCCGCCCGGGAATCGCCGCATGCAAGCCGCCAGCACCTTCGACCGTTACCGCCGGGCCGCCGTCTACCGGCTGCTGCTGATGAACTACCGCCGCGCCCGCCGTTGGTATTGGGAGCTTCGCACCCCCGACCTGCACCGCCAGTGGAGCCAAGATCGCTCGGACTTCGAGGTCCTCAGCCAGGTCATCGAAGGCCGCCAGGTTGAGAGCCTGATGGACCTCGGCTGCGGCTCCGGCCGGCTCTTCCCCGTCTACAAGCAGGCGGGACTCAAACAAGTCCTGGGAGTGGACATCGCCAGCCGGGCGCTCGCGCTCGCGAAAAGGCTCCACCCGGAAATCGAAACCCTCCGGACCAAGGCAGAAGACCTCGACCCCGGCCGCCAGTTCGACATGATCGTCGTCCACCGCGTGCTCCAACACCTGCCCGAAGCGACGCTCCCTACCGTCATCGAGCGGATGACCCAGGTGGCCCGCAAGGCGATCTACATCAACGAAATCAGCGAAAGCGACCGGGCCAATCTCAGCGGCGCCCGCTACATCTTCGAACACGACTACATCCCGCTCTTCACCGCCCAGGGTTGGCTGCTCGCGGAGCGCGGGATCGTGCCGGGAACGCGGCAGACCTACCTCGTCTTCGCGCCCGGCCCCCACGCTCACGAAGTGGTCGCAGCCGCCGCCCACCGGGGCACCAACGGTCTTGCCAACATCCGGCCCTTGCTCCGGCCGGTAGGGCGCCCGCTCAACCGGTTTTTCTTCAATTGGACCCGCCTGCGGCTCCGCTGGATCTACCTCCGCGAAGACATCGACGGCGTCCAGGGCGAGCTTCGCCGGATGCGGTCGGGACATGCCGCGGCGCTCCGCCAGTTCGGCGCTAGCGTCTCCGAAGACGCCCGGATCGTGGGCCCCATCAGCATCGTCAACGCCAGCCGGGACTTCTCCAACCTCACCATCGGCGCAAAGACGCACATCGGCAGCGAAGTCTTCATCGACCTGGCCGACCGGGTCACCATCGAAGAGGGCGCCACGATCTCTATGCGGACCATGTTCATCACCCACCTCGACGTCGGCCGGGGACCCCTTGCCGCCGAGCGGCCGCGGCTGGTCGGCGCCGTGACGGTGGGGGAGGGCGCATTCATCGGCACACGGACCGTCATCCTCCACGGGGTGACGATTGGCGCGAAGGCCATGGTTGCGGCGGGGGCGGTGGTGACCAAGGACGTGCCGCCCGGCGCCATCGTCAACCGCGAGGGCCGCAGCCACGCCCCGGTCCGCACCAGGCAGGACGCCTAGGTGGACCTGGCGCGCGGCAGCCTGCTGGCGCTCCTCTACCGCGTGACGGGCATGGTCTTCTGGGTGGCCCTTGGGGTCATCACCGCACGCACGCTTTCCATCAGTGACCTCGGCGTCTACGTGTTCACGATTGTCCTCATCCAGTCGGTAGGGGCGGTCGTGGCGAGCTTCGCCTCAGCCTCGGGCTACTTCGTGACGAACAAGCACCGGCCGCCTTCGGAAGTCGCCTCGAACGCGCTCCTGCTGGCGCTGGTGGTCGGGGGCGTGGTCTTCAGCGTCTGCCTTGTGATCTGGCTGGCCTACCGAGGCGAAAACCGCACCCTCTTCCTGCTCTCCGGGCTGGCACTCCTGCCGATCGTCGGCCGCCACGCACTCGGCGGGGTGTTCCTCGGCACCAACCGCCTCTGGCAGTACAACTTCAGCATCCACGGGCCGGCCTATGCCGCCGTTGCGCTCCTTCTCGTCTGGGTCGTCGCGCTTGACCACCGGACCACGGAGGGCGCGCTCGCCGCCTGGATCGGCGGGCAATACATCTCCTTCGCCGCCCTGCTCTTCATGGGCCGGGGCTGGTGGGGATGGCTGGTCCGTCATCGGCCCGACTGGCCGCTCATCCGCGGGTTCATCACCTTTGGCGCGATCACCGGGCTGGCCGGCTTCGTCAGCTTCTTCAACTACCGGGTCGACCAGATCCTCGTCGCCAGCCTCGACGGCAGTACCGGCGCGGGCATCTATTCGCGGGCCGTTGCGGCGGCCGAAGGGCTCTGGCTGTTCTCGACGTCGATCGCGATCGCCTCCTATTCCAGCATCGGTTCGCTCAGCCGCCACGAAGCCGCGAGCCTGACCAGCCGTGGCGTCCGCCATACGCTCTTCATCGTCAGCAGCGGCGCGGTCGTCCTCTTCATCCTCGCGCCCTATCTGCTTTCGTTCCTGTTCGGGCCGCGCTTCGAAGCCGCCACCACCTCGCTGCGGATCCTCTGTGTTGGCACCGCCCTCTTCGCCCCCCAGTCACTCCTGGCGAACTACTTCACGGTGCAGATGGGGCGACCCTGGATCTCCCTCTCGATCGCGCTTGTTTCCTGCGCGATCAACATCGGCGTGAGCATCGTCCTTATCCCCCGGGTGGGCTACGTCGGCGGCGCCTGGGCGACCACAATCAGCTACGTCGCGGTGGCGGGCATGGCCGTCGTCATCTTCCTCCGCACCTCGGATGCGCGCTTCAGCGACCTCTGGCGGCTGCGGCGCGACGACATCGCGACCTACTGGCGGCTGGCTGGCCGCCTCTGGTCAGCAAACCCGCTTCGCCGCCTCCGCCCGGACCCGGGACCGACGCCATGAGCCCCCGGATCGCCGTCGTCGGGCTGCCCTTCTTTGCCGAACGGGTCGCCGAATCCCTCCGCGATGGCGGCTACCGCGCCGTCCACCTTCCCCGGCCCGGCAGGTCGCCGGGAGCCTGGGCGCGGCTCGCCGGGGGGCTGGTGCGCGCAGATCTCGTCTACGCCGTTGGCAGCAGCATCCGGGTGAACTCGCCTGTTGACCTTGCTTCGCGGCGGGGCCGGCCCGTGCTCCTCCACTGGGTAGGGACCGATGTCCTCGCGGCCATCGAGGAACACCGCGCCGGGCGGGCGAGCCGGCGGCTGGTGGAAGGCGCGGCACACTGGGCTGATGCTCCCTGGTGCGTGGACGAACTCGCCCCTATCGGCATCCGCGCCGAGCACCACCCCCTGCCGATCCCCACCGCGATCGGCTCGCCCATCCCCTTCCCGCCAGCCTTCCGCGTCCTCCTCTACCTCTCGCCCTCGCCCCATGCGGCCTATGACGTCGAAGGGACGCTTGCCATGGTGAAGGCGCTCCCGGAGATCCCGTTCGTCGTTGTGGGCGGATACCAGCCGACGGAACCGCTGCCCAACCTGGAGGCGCGGGGGTTCGTCACGAATATGCAGGCTGTCTATCGCGAAACCACGGTCTTCGTCCGCCTGGTGAAGCACGATGGCATGTCCCATTCGGTGATCGAAGCGATGAGCTTCGGCAGACACGTGCTCTGGAACTACGCCTACCCCGGTGTCACCCGCGTGGAGGACGCGCGCGGCGCGATCGAAGCCCTCCGTGACCTCCACGCCAGGTTCGCCGCCGGCTCCCTTGAGCTGAACGAAACGGGCGCCCGTGAAGTGACCCAACGATACCGCTGGGGTACGCTCCTGAACGAAGTCCGTACGGGAATCGACCGCCTCCTTTCGTGATTACCCTCCTCCGCAAGCACCTTTTTGACTTCGAGCGAAGCGAAGCCAGGCGTCACGCGTTGGTCGCGCTGCTGGCCGTTGCCTTCCTTTCGCCCGACATCCCGATGCCGTCGCCGGCGCCGGCGCTTCGGCTCGAACAGGTCCTCCTCGGGATCCTCCTGCCCTCGCTCTTCCTCTATTACTGGCGCCACCCCGCTCTGCGGCGCCGCCCGACGGCCGTCGATTGGGCATTCCTCGCCCTCGGCGTCGCGATGACGCTGTCGATCATCGCCGCGCCGATCATCGTCTCGCAGTCCACCTACACTCTGCGCGATCCCTTCGAAGTCGCCCGGGTCGTCGAATACTGGCTGCTGTTCCGGATCGCCTACATCGCACCCCCGATCGCGGCGACCGGGAGTGGCACGATCAAGGTCCTCCTCTGGGCCGCGGTGGCGACGGGGGTCTTCTCCGCCGTCCAGTACCTGGACATCGGTTCGTTCAACAGCGTCGTGACCGACATCTGGGCCAACGGCCACAACCTCGACGGGATCAGCACTCAGGGCCGGTCGGTCGGGTTCGTGGGCAACGCGAACTACATGGGGATCCTCGCCTCGCTGCTCGTCGCCTTCGCCCTCGCTCTCGTCCTCCTCCGCCACGAACTGCGCGGGAACCTGCGCTGGCTCCTCCTCGCCGCGGTGCTGATGGGGACGATGGGAGTGGTGACGGCACAGTCGCGCACGGCCGTGTTCTCGCTCTTGGGGGCGATGTCCCTGGGGCTGGTGTGGGTGGCAGCGACGTGGCGTTCGCGCGCAAACTACCTGGCGCCAATCGCCCTCTTTGTGGCAGCGGCCGCGATCTCCATCACCTACGTGGAAGTGAACCCACCGCAATACGGGAGCTTCGGCAGCCGTTTCAATCTCACCACCCTGAATAGCGACTCCTCGGTGACCATCCGCCTTTCGAAGCTGCGGTCGCTCTTCGCCGGGTTCTTCGAAGACAAGCCCGGGTACTGCGACGGCCAGGGGCTCGACGACAAGCTGAGCAAGGGCCACGAACCGCGTGGCGCCACCGGGGCCGCCGCAGCCATGGCCGACGCGATCGCCCGCGACACCCGGCGCAAGCAGGACGTCCGCGCCATCACCCGGGGCATCCTCGACTATTACTGCGACAACGAGAAGTGGCCCTACCAGGAGGCGCAACTGGCGGAGGCGCTCGTCCCCACGTACCTGGAGGCGATACCCAGGGACCCGGCAACCGGGGAAGACTACCGGTGGTACATCCGTGGCGACGGCTTCTCGGTGGGAGCACCGCTCGAAGACCCGGGCGACACGGAAGGGCCCGTATTCGCATTGGGGACAGTGCCCAACCTGGTCATGAATCCCAGCTTCGAAGATGGCAAGCGCGTGCCGGACCGGTGGACTACGTACGAGGAGGTCGTCGACGGGGACGGGATCATCGTCCGGAAAGGCGAGGGCCTCTTCGGCCGCCGGTCCGTGATCGCCGAGATCCAGCCGACGGGCGTGCTCTACCAGCTCGTCGTGTTCGAGTTCCCGCTCGGCGAGGAATGGACCGCGACCCTCTGGGCCAGGTCGGTCTCCGGCGAAGAAGAGCTCCTCTCGCTCTACCTCATCGCGCGCCTCGCCGACGGCGGCTATTACGACCCGATGGCGCACAAGATCGGCACGCTCCCCGCGAACGGGGCCTGGGTGCCGATATCGCTGACCTTCGACACGCCGACCACGAGCCGGATGTTTGTGCTCGAATTCGCCATCCGCGCACCTGAAACCGACTCCATCCAGGTCGAACTCGATGCCGCGTCGGTCAACCCGGGCCCGTTCGCCACCTCCTTTCCGTGGATGAACGACGTCGACCCCTCCCGCCTGAAGCCGCTCAACCTCCCCGGGTTCGCGGACTCACCGGTGCTTGGAGTCGGACCGCGGAAGGATCTCCAACTCGGGGCCTTCGATAACGAGTACGCACTCTTCCTGGACCGCTACGGCGCGCTCGGCACCGTCTCATACCTGGCGCTTTTCATCAGCGCGTTCGTGGTGACGTTCCAGGCGCGCAAGAGCAACCAGCGCTCGATGGTGGTGCTGAGCCTGGCGATGATGGTGTTCACGCTGGCGCTGGCCAGCTTCAACATCGCCGCCGGGAGCTACTACCACTTCCAGATTATGGCGGTCTACTGGCTTCTCGCGGGCCTGCTCGCACGGGCCCGGCCGCGGGATGCAGCCTTCGAGACCGGCGATGACCGACCCTGAACGCCGCCGCACGCGCATCTGCGTGCTGACCTCGGTCCACCCGCCGTTCGACACCCGCGTCTTCCACCTCCAGGCGAAATCGATGGCCGCGGCCGGCTTCGACGTGCTTCTGATCGCGCCGGGGACGCCTTCGCAGCCGGTCGAGGGCGTGCGGTTCGCGAATCTACCATCCTGGGGTGGGCGCGCGGGCAGGCCCCTTCGCTGGCCGGTCCTTTTCTTCAAGGCGCTCCGGTCGAAGGCCGATGTCTTCCACTTCCACGACCCTGAACTGCTGCCGTGGGGGCTCCTGCTCCACTGGGTCAGCCGGAAGCCCGTCATCTACGACGCGCACGAGTACCTTCCGGAAGACATCCGCCAGAAGCACTGGATCCCCGGGCCACTGCGCCGGCCGCTCTCCACGGTCGCCGCTTTCGTCGAACGGCGGATCGCGGCCGGCCTGAGCGCCGTCGTCACCGTCACCCCCGACATGGCCGAACGGTTTTCGAAAGTACAACGGCGCACGGTGCTCGTGCGGAACTTCCCGCCCGCGCCCAAGGACCCGCCACCAGTGGCGGAGCGCCGCCCGACGGTGATCTATGCGGGCTTCATGGACGCCGGCCGCGGCCTCAGCATCCTCGAAGAGACGGCGCGGCTGGTGCGAGAATCCCACCCCGGCACGGAGTTCCTCATCCTCGGCCCGGTCGAATGGCACGGCATGCCTCCCGAAGCGGCGCGCCGCGGTAAGTCCGAATGGGAGGAGCGCGGCATCCGGTTCCTCGGCGTGGTGCCCCATGCCGAGATCCCCGGCTACCTTGCCGCCGCCGCCGTCGGCTGGCTCCCCCTGGACTCCGCGAACGAGAACTACGTCCGCGCCTGGCCGGTGAAGCTGGCCGAGTACATGATGGCCGGGCTGCCCGTCGTCGCCTCGCGCCTGCCCATCCCGGCGAAGGTGCTCGAAGAAGAAGGCTGCGGGATCGCGGTGGAGCCGATGTCCGCCGCTGGCCATGCCGCCGCCATCGTCACCCTCCTCAACGATCCGGCCCGGGCGAGGTTCCTCGGAGAGGCCGGGCGGGCTGTTGCCATCCTGAGGTATACTTGGCAATCGGAAGCGCAGAGATTACAAACGCTTTACACGGATCTCGCCCGCTCCCGGTGACCTTGCGTTGACGGAACATCGGTACCATTCCTACCATGCGGTAGCCCCTTATGGGGCAGGAGGCCTAGGCCTGTGAAGCGCTTGTCCACGAAAACACGCATCCTCGTCAGCGGGGCGGTGAGTCTCCTCGCCGCGGCCGCGACGCTGCCGCTGGTGGCCCTCGCCCTCAGCCCCGGCGCAGTGGCGCTCCCAACGGGTGCCGAAAACACGGTCATCAACATCCAGAACGTCGGCATCGCGAACGCGACCATCGCCGTCGACTACTACAACCCCGACGGCACTCCCGTCTGTAGCAAGACGGCCGAGAACGTGGCTCCCGGGGCCATCAAGAGCTTCTACCAGTCTACCGAGCCGTGTCTCCCGGCCGGCTTCCGCGGCGTCGGCGTCGCTTCCTCGGACCAGCCGATCGTTGCCCTCGAAGAGCGCGACATTCTCAGCAGCTCGGGCTACAAGAGCTATTCGATCGCCAACGCTTCCGCAACCGGCGGCCACAAGCTGGCGATCCCGCTCGCCCTCAATGAACTCCTGACGAACCAGTGGAACAGCCGCATCGCCGTCGTCAACGCGGGTTCCACCGTCGCATGCATCAAGAACACCTACTACCTCCAGCCCGGCGCGGGCGGCGCCACCATCGGCTCCGTGCAGACCGTCGTCGATAGCCCGGCCGGTCAGCCCGGCTGCCCCGGCGGCGGCTACGCGATCCCCGCGGGCGGCCAGGTCACCTTCGGCCGCACCGGCTCCGGCGTCACCCGCTTCCCCGTGAGCACCGACAACAACCAGATGGCCATCCTCATCGAGGTGCTGAACCCCGGCGACAACAAGATCGTCGCCAACGTTGACATCTACCGCAGCGACGGAAACCGCCTCCTCGGGTCCTACAGCGCCAACGTCATCGATACCGGCGCACCCGCCACCGACGACGTCGGCACCGACATCATGATCCCGTTCACGATCAAGAGCGCCAGCGGCCACTACACCGAAATCGGCGCGATGGTGGTGGCCGGCGGCCCCGCCGACGTCACCATCCAGTACGTCGGCGTGATCGAAGGCACCTCCACCGCCGTGAACAAGACGGTCGTCCTGCCCAGCGTCGCCAACGCGGCCTCCCACAGCATTTACTCGTCGCTCGACATCCCGGTGGGCTTCATCGGCTACGCGCGCATCACCTCGACCGCCACGGTGGCCGGCCTTCTCCTCCGCGGGAAGCAGACCACCTACTACAGCGGCATCGACGAAGACATCTACGCTGCCGCCAGCGGCGTCCCGGCCGACCGGGCAGGGACGGGCTGGAGTGTCCCGATGGTCCTCCGCCGCTTCTCGCCCTACGCCCCCGCGGGGATGATCGGCTACAACAGCGAAATCCAGGTGATGGTCGCTGACGGCTCGACCGCCAGCGTCACCATCCGGATGGTGGGCGACCCGGCGAACGGCTGCCCGAACGGCCCCTACGAAACCACCTACACGGTCACCGGCAGCCAGAACTTCTACATGAACCTGGAAAGCAGTGCCGGCCCGAACGGCTTCGGTCCCGGGGCAGGGCCCTCCTGCTTCTTCGGGGGCGCCACGATTACGGCCAACAAGCCCGTGATCGTGCTCAGCAACCTGACTGCCGACAAGACGCCGGGCGACAACGACGCCATGTTCAACGCCTTCAAGACCCAGTAGCCGAGGCCCCATGGCAAAGCCTTCACGCGAGCGCACCCGGGTGGGTGCGCTCGCCTCACTTCCCCCGCTCCCGCCGCAGCCCCTCGTCTCGGTGGTCATCCCCACCTGGAACGAAGGGCGCTACATCGGCGCGCTCCTCGATTCGCTCGAAGCTCAGACCTACCCGGCCGAAGCGATGGAGGTGATCGTCGCTGACGGCGGCAGCACCGACGCCACCCGCGAGATCGTCGCCGCCGCCGCCGCCGCCCGCTGGAAGAAGACGCCCCTCATCCTCGTCGAAAACCCCGCCCGGAGGACCCCGGAGGGCCGCAACGCCGGGTTCGCCGCCTCCCGGGGACAGGTCATCCTCACCCTCGTTGCCCACACATCGCTGAACCCCCGGTTCGTGGAAGAGAACGTGCGCGCCCTCCGGGAAAGCGGCGCCGCCGTCGCCGGCGGACCGATCGAGGCCCGCGGGGAAACCCCGATCGCCGCCGCCATCGCCGCCGCGGTCTCGCACCCCTTCGGCGTCGGCGACGCACGCTTCCGCTTCGCCACCGAACCTGGCTACGTCGACACCATCGCCTTCGCCGCCTACCGCCGCGAGTGCTTCGAGATACTCGGGGGGTTCGCCACCGACCGCGACCTCGCCGAAGACGACTTCTTCAACTACCAGGTCCGCGCCGCCGGCGGAAAGCTTTACCTCACGCCCGCCGTGAAGAGCATCTACTACTCCCGCTCCGAACTCCGCCCGCTCGCCCGCCAGTACTTCGGGTACGGCCGGGCGAAGGGCCGCGCTTCGGTCGAAGTGCCGTCCTCCATCCTCCCGCGCCACCTGGTGCCGGGCGCGACCGTCGCGGGCGGAGCGCTCCTGCTCGCAGCCGCGTTCATCTCCCAGCCGGCCCGCTGGCTGCTGGCAATCGGGGGGCTCGCCTATGCCGGCCTCGCCGCCTATTCCGCGAACAGCGCCGCCTCCCGCCGGGGCGACCCCACCCTCGCACCACGCGTGGCCCTGGTCTTCCCCGTCCTCCACGCCAGCTACGGCCTCGGCACCATCGTGGGCGCGGTCCGTACGCTCTGGGCCCGGCGCGGACAGTAGGCGGCCTCTCCCGCTACTCCAGCCGCTCAATTGCCGCGAGGATGCGTGCCGCCGCGTCACCGTCGCCGTAGATAGGGGGGTGCGCCGCGCCACGCGGCGGGTGGGCGATCGCCGCGCGGATCGCGTCCGTGCCCGCCCCCACGAGGACGTTCCAGCCCAGTTCCAGCGTCTCCGTCCACTCCGTGTTGTCACGAAGCGTGACGCACGGCGTCTCCAGGAGGTAGGCCTCCTTCTGGAGCCCGCCGGAGTCTGTCACCACCGCGTGGGCCCCGCGCGCCAGGGAGACCGTGTCCAGGTACCCCAGCGGCTCTACGGCGTGGACGTTGGCCGGGAGCGAGACGCCGTTCGCGGCCATCGCGGCGCGCGTCCGCGGGTGCATGGGGAAGACAAGGGCACCGGCGCCGCTGAGTCCGGCGAATATCGCCCGGAGCCGCGCCGGGTCGTCGGTGTTCGCCGCCCGGTGCACCGTAAGGAGGCAGTAGAACTCAAGCGGCAGGCCCAGTCCCGCGAGGACTTCCGCTGTCGGGCGGGCACGGTCGCTGGCGCTGTAGAGGGCATCGACCATGATGTCGCCGCTGACGACCGTCTTCGCCGCGAGCCCCTCCGCTTCGAGGTTGCGCCGCCCGGTTTCGTTGGGCGCAAGGAGCAGGTCGCAGCAGTGGTCGGCGACGACGCGGTTGATCTCCTCCGGCATGGTGCGGTCGAAGCTGCGAAGACCCGCCTCCACGTGAGCCGAGCGGACGCCGAGCTTCGCCGCCGCCAGCGCTCCCGCCAGCGTCGAATTCGTGTCGCCGAAGACCACCACCACGTCCGGCTTCCGGTGGAGAATCTCGGCCTCGATGCCCTCGAGCGCGCGGGCAGTCATGGCCCCGTGCGCACCCGACCCCACCTGCAGATTCACGTCGGGTGCGGCGATGCCGAGTTCGTCGAAGAAGCGGGCAGACATGCCCTCGTCGTAATGCTGGCCAGTGTGGAGGATGGTTTCGCGGTGGCCGCGGCGCCGAGCTTCGGCCGAAAACGGCGCAAGCTTGATGAACTGCGGGCGAGCGCCCACGACGGTGAGCAGGTGCATGCCACGAGGGTAACCATTCGCCCGCGTCCCGCCCATCAGTCGAGCCCCGCAAAGCGCGCCGGGCGTCCACCATCTTTTCACCCAAAGTTCCTCCCGGTTTCTAACGGGTTTCTACGGGTTCTCCCTGATCCCTTCTCCGCGGCCGCTGGTACGATGCGAAGCGGAGGCAGTACACGATGCTTGGATTCAGTTGGGGCGCTTTCGCCGTCTATCTCGCCACACTCACCCTGATGGTGGGCGGCGGCCTTTACGGGCTTGTCGAAGACGGGCAGCCGGCCTTCCTCGCGCCCATCCTCATGGGCCTCTTCTTCTTTTACCTGACCTGGGAAGCAGTTGTCGGAAGCTCCGAAGCGCCTCCGCGTGGCCCCGGCAAGGGCCGTTAGCCCTCCCGGGACGGCCCTTCACCGTCCCTCTCCCCTCGTCCGTATACACTGGTCGTGATGCGACCGTTCAAGATCGGTGCCCTCCTCGGCATTCCCATTCTGATCAGCCCCAGCTGGCTGTTCCTCTTCGGCGGCGTCAGCTGGCTGCTCGCGACGCAGCTCTACCCGTCGGCAATCGAAGACGCCAGCCGGACGACCCACTTTGTGATGGCCGGCGTTAGCGTCATCCTCTTCTTCGCCTGCATTGTCCTTCACGAACTGGCCCATTCCGCGGTCGCGAAGGCCTACCAGATCCCGGTCAAGAGCATCACCCTCTTCCTCTTCGGTGGCGTCGCCCAGATCACGCGGGAGGCCTCGAAGCCGCTGGGCGAATTCCTGATGGCCATCGCAGGCCCCGCCACGAGCCTCGTCCTCGGCGTCGTCTTCTTCGGCGCCTGGTTCGCGCTCGGCGCCAACCTCCACCAGCCGCTCGATTACGTCCTCTTCTGGCTGGCCTGGATGAACGGCATCCTCGCGGTCTTCAACCTCTTGCCGGCCTTCCCCATGGACGGCGGCCGCATCTTCCGCTCCCTCATCTGGATGTTCACCGGCAACTACTACCAGGCCACGAACGTCGCCAGTTGGGCCGGGCGCGGCATCGCCTGGAGCATGATGGCAACCGGCGCGCTCGCCACCGCCGGGTTCAACCTCTACGTCGCCGAAGGCACCTTCGGGGGGCTCTGGCTCATCCTCATCGGGCTCTTCCTCGAAAACGCCGCCCGCCAGGGGTTGCTCCAGAACCGCCTCGTCCACGCGCTCCGCCAGTACAGCGCCGGTGACCTGATGATCGCCGACCCGCCCGTGGTCGAACCCGAAATCAGCGTCGCGTCCCTCGCCCGTGGCGTCCTCGAACTCAACCCGCGCGTCTGCTACTTCGTCGAAGACCACGGCAAGCTCGCCGGGATCGTCAGCGCCTACCAGATGCGCGCCGTCCCCGAGGGGCTCTGGGACCGCACTACCGCGGGCCAGGCGATGATCCCCAGCAGCCGCCTCCGCGCCACCCCCGCCGACCGCCCCGCCCACGAGGTCCTGATCGAGATGGAGAGCGAAAACCTCCTCCACATGCCCGTCGTGACAGACGGACGTGTCGTCGGCGTCATCGGCCGCGATCGCATCATCACCGTCCTCCGCCAGGCCGGCCTCCTCCCCGGTCGCTAACACCGCAGCCCACCCTCGTATCCCGCCCGCCTCCTAGACTGTCTCCATGGACCTTCGCCTCGCCGCCGCCGTGAACGCCGGCAAAGCCGCGGGAGCGGCGACGCGGCTCCTCGGCCGCGGCGGCGGGACCGCCCTCCCCGGGCTGGTGGCGCTCCGCGTTGACCCCGGGGCACTCCGGAAGCTGGGCCGCCAGCTCGGCCGCGGACGCGTCCTCGTGACCGGGACGAACGGCAAGACGACCACTTCCCGCATCCTCGCCTCCATCCTCGCCGAGGCCGGCGTCCCCGTGGTCCACAACCGTGAAGGTTCGAACCTTGCCCGGGGAATGGCGAGCACCCTCCTGGCCAGCGCCGGGCCGGGTGGGCGTATCCGGGTCCACGGCGGCGCAGGCAATGCCCTCGGGCTCTTCGAAACCGATGAGGCGAGCCTCCCCGGCGCCGCCCGCGACCTCGCCCCGAAGGCCATCGCCTTCACCAACCTCTTCCGCGACCAGCTCGACCGCTACGGCGAAGTCGACACCGTCGCCGCCCTCTGGCGGGAGGCGCTCGCCGTCACTCCCCGCGACGCCACTCTCGTCCTCAACGCCGACGACCCTTCCGTGGCAGAACTCGCTACCGGCTGGCCCGGCCCCGTCCACTGGTTCGGGCTGGACGACGACGCCTTCGCGACAACCGAGCCCGGCGCCCTCGACGCGCGCTGGTGCCGGGCCTGCGGCGGGACGTTCGCCTACGACCGCCGCTACTTCGCCCACATCGGCTACTGGCGCTGCACCGGCTGCGGAAGGTCGCGGCCGACGCCCAACACCGCGGCGGAGGGCGTCTCCCTGGGGGCCGAATCGGCGCGCTTCACCGTGCCCGGCCTGGGCGAACTGGAGATGTCCCTGACCGGGGTCTACAACGTCTCAAACGCGCTCGCCGCAGTCACCATCGCCCGGGTCCTCGACATCGACGCGAGCGCCATCGCCCGGGGGGTCGCCGCGGCGAAGCCCGCCTTCGGGCGCCAGGAGACGGTCGAACTCGAAGGCCGGCGGCTTCGCATCTTCCTCTGCAAGAACCCGGCCGGCGCGAACCAGGTGATCCGGCTGCTCCAGGCGATCGCCGCCGGCGCGCCGGGGGACACTTCCACGCTCAACGCCACGCTCCTCCTCAACGACCGCTTCGCCGACGGCCAGGACGTCAGTTGGACCTGGGATGTGGACTACGAGCGGCTCGCCGGAGTGGTCAGAACCTGCTGGGCGGGAGGAACCCGCGCCGAGGACATGGCCCTCCGCCTGAAGTACGCCGGCTGGCCGCTTCCCTCGGCAGTCGAGCCGGACCCCGCGCGCCTGCTCGATGCCCTCCTCGCCGCGACCAGCCCCAGCGACGAGGTGACCATCATCCCCACCTACACGGCGATGCTCGACCTCCGCGCCGAGCTCACCCGCCGCGGCGTCGCCACCCGTTTCGGCGAAGAAGTGTAGCCGCGGCCGTCACCTGTTCTTCGCGTCGGCCGCCCGGATGCCTTCGACCACCGTCCGCGCCAGCGCCCGCACCTGGCGGCTGAGTTCGATCCCGTCGTCCCGGAAGATCACGATCGTCGCGAGCATGTTCTGGAAGCGAAAAACCGCGGCGGTGACCATGGTGTGCTCGGTGTCGTCGCCGAAGACGATGCCGTGGAACTCCTCGCCGATGTCCTTCGCCTCGAAGCGCGAGGACCCTCCCCCGCCGGAGGTCAACCCGTCCGCAACGGCCTGGAACACGGCATGTGCGTCGGCCGGCTTCGCGAAGAGCACCACGGTCATGTAGCCGCCGGCCGAGGTGTCCTCCGGCGCGCCCGAAGCCCCCGCGCGGAAGAGGGCGAAGTAGGTTCCGCCCACCGTCCGCGTTGAGAGGTCGATGCCTTCGAATTCCTGCCCGAGTTCCCGGAAGCTGCCCTGGTAGCCTTCGATCGGGAAGCCCAGCGCCTCGCTGGCTCGTGGGATGTCAGGGAGCATGGACGGGAGATCCTTGGGGAGCACTTTCACCGTGGAGGGCGTCGGCGTGGCCGTGGGCGGCGCCGCATCGTCCCCGCCGCAGGAGACGGGCAGTGCAGCCAGCGCCAGGAACAGCGGCAGCACCCGCAAGGCTGCGGCGCGCATGGTCATCGCCCCTCCTGTTTCCCGGCCACCCGGGCGGCTACAGTGTAGACGAAGCCATGCCGCTCCCTGCGACCCCCACCCTCCGCCTCGCGCACCTCTACCCGGACGTCATGAACATCTATGGCGACCGCGGGAACGTCATCGCCCTGCGTTTCCGCTGCGAGGCGCGAGGGATCGCCCTCGACGTCACCGAGGTGAACCTCGGCGACGCCTTCGACCCCGCGACCTGCGACCTCGTGCTCATGGGCGGCGGCCAGGACCGCGAACAGCGCCGCATCGCCGATGACCTGGTGGCAAAGGGCCTGGCGCTCCGCGAAGCGATCGACGACGGATTGCCCGCGCTCGCGGTGTGCGGCGGGTTCCAGCTCTTCGGACATCGTTATGTGGACCACGAAGGCGGCATCATCCCCGGGATCGGCGTCTTCGACCTGGAGACCCGCCACCCCGGTCCCCGTGCCGACCGCTGCATTGGCGACGTGGTCCTTTCGACCGAATTCGGCGAGGTGGTGGGCTTCGAAAACCACGGCGGGCGGACCTATCTTGCCCCCGGGCAGGAGCCGTTCGGGCGCGTCCGCCGGGGATTCGGCAACAATGCCGAGGACGGCGCCGAGGGTGCGCGCAAGAAGAACGCCATCGGCACCTACCTCCACGGCAGCCTCCTCCCGAAGAACCCCGCCATCGCCGACGCCCTCATCCTCGCCGCCCTCCGCCGCCGCTACGGCGAGGACGTCGAACTGCCACCGCTGGACGACGACCGCGAGACGGCCGCCCACCGCGCCGCCGTCCGTACCGCCGAACGCCGCAGCCGCGCCGCCGGGGAGTAGCGCCACCCGTCCCCTGCGCTATAGTTCGCCCCCAAGCAGGGAGGCACGGATGACCGCGGAACCCACGTCCCCGACCCTGGCGCGCCTGGCGCCGGCCCTCGAGCTGCTTCGCGCCAACGCCGCCGAGGCCGACCGCATCGGCGTCTTCCCGGCAGAGAATATGGAGGCCCTCCGCAAGGCCGGCGCCTTCGAATGGTCCCGGACGAGGCGGCTGGGCGGCCAGGAACTGGGCGCGGTCGAACGGCTCGCCGCCATCGCAGCCCTCGCCGAGGCCGACCTCGCCACCATCTGGATCTTCGCGAACTACGACAGCCACACCTGGGACCTCAGTTCCCGGCTGCTGGCCGACGGCTTCCCCGAAGCGGAGGCCGTGCTGCGCGAGGGGCACGCCTGTTGCGGCACCGCCGCGCCTCTCCCCGGCAGCTTCATCGAAGGCGGCAAGATCGTCGTCAACGGACGCTTCAACTTCACCACCGGCTGGAAGATGGCGCAGTGGCTCCGGGGCATGGTCGTCGTGCCGGGCCCCGCGCCGGAGTTTCCCGCCGCCGCCGAGCCGCCGAAGTTCCACGCCAGGGTCGTGATGATCCCGATGGACCGGCCGGAGGTGCAGCCCGAGGAGACCTGGGACGCGACCGGCCTCCGCGCCACCCAGACCGACACCATCGAGGTGAAAGGCCTGCGGCTGCCCCGCTCGTATTCGGCGCCGTTCATGGCCGACATGCAGCGCCAGGACCCGGCCTTCCCGGCCCCTTCGCCCTACTACCGCGAACCCGGCTGGGCGGATGCGAACTCGCGCGTGGGCGTCAGCCTCCTGGGGTGCGCGCGCGAAGCCTTCCGGCTGGCCCAGGACTACACCTCGGGCACGGCCGCGAAGTTCAGCGGCCAGCCCGCCGCGCGCTTTCCCGGCGTCCGTTACGCGATGACCGAGGCGTGGGTGGAGATCACGACCGCCCTCGCCGCCTTCCACGGACTCGCAGCCGCCAGTGATGCCCGCGTCGCCAGCGCCGCCCCCTGGACCCCCGCGGACGAAATGGCCGTCTGGGCCACAGGGATGCAGGGCGCCCAGGCCGCCCTCCGCGCCGTGGACCACATGTCGATGGCGCTCGGCGCCACCGGGACGCAGAAGGCCCTGCCCTTCGAACGCCACTTCCGCGACATCCGCTCCGGCGCCCTCCACCTCGGCGTCCACCCCAGCCTGATCGGCGACCGCCTCCGCCGCCCACCTCTTCCCCGCCTTCGCGCGCTAGGGGGTAGCCGCGCCCCACCGTGGGCGCATGGCCTGCGACTCACAGTACCGCGACAGGCCGCCATTCGTGGAAAGGCCTGATGGACCCACCACGCTCGGGCCGAACGACCGTCATGCGCGCCTCTCGCGCTGATACCATGGGCGCGCGGAGACGCTTGGCCACGGCGGGGCCACGGAGGTTCCGTGTTCACAGCCGCACGAGTTCTCGCGGTCGTTCCGGTCTTGCTGGCGTTGGCCACCCTGGCGGCTGCCTGCGACGGCAGTTCGCAGCCCGAGGCGACCGTCACCTCGTCCCCAACCGTGGCGGCGACTGACACGCCGTCGCCCAGTCCGAGCGCGACGGGCACGGCCACGGCGGAGACGCCCACGCCCACTGCCACTCCCACGACCACGCCGATCGTGCTCCCCTCGATCGTGGCGGGGAAGCCACTGACGCAACTCGTGCCAGGCCCGGCGGTGGACTTCCCGGACGACCTGGTGATGTACGTCGCCACCTCCGCCTGCTTCAACTGCGGCTTCGGCCAGGGCGACCTCTGGCGCATCTACCGGGCCCGGGACGGGCAACTGGTGGCCGACCACACGAAGCCCGAGGGCCGCGTTTCCGTCTACGCCATCTCGGCCGACGGCTCGACAATCATCGCGGGGGTGTGCTCGTACTATTGCGGAGGCGAAGAGTACCCGTCGGAAGATGCGACGATGAGCTTCGTGGTGTCGCGCGATGGAGGCATCACCTGGCAGCCAGTCGCCAGCCCTCCGCTCTTCCGGACGTACGTCGTCTTCTCCGGCTGGTTCGGCGGCGAGGTCGTGGCAACCGCAATCAAGTACCTGCCGAGCAACAGCATTGAGCGGGTTGACACCTACCTCCTGCCGTCATTCACGCGCCTGGAGCCGCCGCCTGGGCTGCCCGCACCTGCACTCGACCGCTACCAGTTCCCCGCGGCGTTCGTCGCGCCCGGCGGCCGGCTTCTCTGGAACGTCTGGCGGACGTCACCGCCGCTGCTCTTCGACGACAAGGGCGGCCCCGCGTCGCTGGGCGGCCTCGAATCGGTTCTCGCGGGAGTGGAGTGGCGGGACCAAACGTACGGACAGACGGGCCGCCAGGGCATCAGCGGGGTGTGGTTCCCGATACTCCCGGACAGCACGGCGTCAATCCGGCTGTTCGTGGCGGTCGACGGCACCGGCGCGCCCGTCGGCGGCTTTGCCACCAGCACGCCGGGCGTCACGTTCGCGGCGCGAGTCTCCGAGACGGTGTGGCTTGGGACGGCCATCCTCCCGCTCGCCGCCGGCGAACAGATCCCCGCGGGTGGCACGGAGAATGGCCGCGCAGTCCTTATCGACACACGGACCGGGGTCATGCACCCGATCAAGGGCCTCCCCGGCTACGCGTCGCCGCTGCCCGGGAACTTCTCGTTTCCTCGGCTGGCGATCGTCGGGAAGTTCTGGCGCGTGGATGCCGGCAGCGAGTGCCTGAACGTCCGCCAGCAGGCGTCGGTGTCCAGTCCGGTGCTGGGCTGCTTCGCGAGCGGCGTGCTCTTGCGCGAGCGGGAGGCGGATGCGCCCGCGGGCTGGCAGGCCGTCACTACCCCCGACGGCACCCCAGGGTTCGCCGCCAGCTCGTATCTGCGCTGACAACACTGGCGGCGGGGTGCTGCCCCGCCGCCAGCTTCGTGGAAAGGCCCGATGGACCCGGCGCCCTCGGGCCGAACGACCGTCATGCGCGCCTCTCGCGTTGATAACATGGGCGCGCGGAGATGCTTGGCCACGGCGGGGCCACGGAGGTTCCGTGTTTATAGCCGCACGAGTTCTCGCGGTCGTTTGGGCCTTGCTGGCGCTGGCCACCCTGGCAGCCGCCTGCGACGGCAGTCCCCAGCCCGAAGCCACCCCCACGCCGGGCGCGAGCGTGGTGGCGACCGACACGCCGTCGCCCAGTCCGGCCACGACCGAAACGCCCCGGCCCACAATCACTCCCTCCCCCACGGCCACGCCGATCCCGCTCCCTTCGGTCGTGGCGGGCAAACCGGTCACCCAACTGGTGCCAGGCCCGCCCGTGGAGTTCCCGGACGACCTGGTGCTCTACGTCGGCACCTCCAGGTGCACAATGTGCGCGGTCGGGACAGGGGACTTCTGGCGCATCTACCGCGGCCGCGATGGGCAACTCGTGGCGGATCACATTCAGCCGGAGGAAGGGGTCACGTTCTATGCGGCGTCCGCCGACGCGGCGACGATCATCGTCGGCATATGCACGGGATACTGCGGCGGCGAAGGCCCCCCCTCCCCGGCGGCGCTCATGCGCTTTGTGATCTCGCGCGATGGGGGCATCACCTGGCAGCCCCTGACGTCACCCGCGTTCGAGCGCACGGACTTCTGGTTCACCGGATGGTCTGGAGACCAGATCGTGGTCGCCGCGTTCAAGTACCTGCCCGGCGACGAGGTCGAACGCGTGGACTCGTACCTGGTCCCGTCGTTCGCGCGACTGGAGCCGCCCCCCGGGCTGCCGGTCCCTACCTTCGGGGCTTACCAGCAACCCTATGCCCTCGTCGGCCCCGGCGGGCAGTTGTTCTGGGCGATGCGCCAGCCCTACGGCTCGCGTCTCCTGTTCGATGAGCAGGGCAAGCGGACCTCGTTCGCCGGACTCGAAGCGGTGTTCCCGGGGATGGACTGGGGGAGTCAGGACCCCGGTGCGGCAAGGACAAGGTTCGGGATCTGGCAGGCATACCTCGACCGGTGGAACCGTGCATTCCTGGTGATGGTCGATGGCGGCGGCACCCCGCTTGCAGGTTTTGCGGCCAACTGGGAGGTGACCCGCGCCAGCGCAGTGTCGGAGACTCGGTTCATCGCGGCGGCCGTCCTCCCGCTCGCACCCGGGGAACCACCGCCCGGCGGCGACAATTTCCGCGCGGTGCTGGTCGATACGACCACGGGCGTCACGCGAGCAATCAAGGGGCTCCCCCCGGACGACTCACTGCTTCCCGGGCGTTACTCGTGGCCGTACATGGCGATCGTCGGGAAGTTCTGGCGCGTGAATGCCGGCGGCGAGTGCCTGAACGTCCGCCAGGAGGCATCGGTGTCGAGTGCTGTGCTTGGCTGCTTCGCCAGCGGCGTGCTCTTGCGCGAGCGAGAGGCGGAGGCGCCCGCGGGCTGGCAGGCAGTCGCCACCCCCGACGGCACCCCAGGGTTCGCGGCCAGCCAGTATCTGCGCTGACCGCGCGAAAGCCGGGACGGTCGTGGCTTCGCGGACCAGCTGACTCCCTGCGCCACTCCTCCCTTCCACCTCCCAACCCCCGCCCGCGACCATGCCACCATGATCGCCATCCTCGAACGCCGCACTCCAGACAGAACCGCGACCGTGAGGGAGCGCACGATTTCCCGGGCCACCCCACTGCTGACGGGAGCCCAAACCGCCCGTTTGACGCGTTCAACCCGTGTTTTTTTCTGCGGAGCCCGTCTCAGCGCCCCATGCACTGTGGCGGCGGAAGCATCCAGCCCTCGCTGGCACTCGGGCTACGGACGGCACAGTGGCCAGCCGCCTCTCAGCGGCCCCGCGGCACCGCCGGCAAGACCTCCCATTGTCCGGGCGGCCCGGTGATGCGACGATTCGCCCCACGTTCAGCAACCCGCCCTGGAGGCCCCGCACCCAGATGAAGATCCCTGTCGAAGACGGCTACTTCCGCATCCCCGAAAGCCCGGACGCATCGCCCGTGCTCCTCGGCTCCTACAGCCCGGCCGCGAAGACCTACTTCTGGCCCCGGCGCAGGCGCTGCCCCATCAGTCTTGAGGCCGTCGAAGACTGCGAGCTTTCGACCGAAGGCGTGGTCTATTCGTGGACCTTCGTCCTCATGCCCTGGCTGGGGAGCATGGAGCAGGACGCCGGCGGTGGCTTCGGAGCCGGCCAGGTGGACCTCCCGGAGGGCGTCCGCATCCAGGCGCCGCTCATCGGCAAGATGGGCGACTGGAGCATCGGCCAGAAGGTCCGCCTCGTCACCCGCGCCGTCGGCCAGGACGACGTCGGCAACGAACTCTGCAACATCGCCTTCCAGCCGGCGGGAGCAGGGCAATGACCATGAACCGCGACGTCTATGTCATCGGCGTTGGCATGCACCGCTTCGGCAAACACGACGTGAGCCGCCGGGACATGCACTACGTGGCCGGGTTGGCCGCGCTCGAAGACGCGAACATCTCCTTCCGCGACGTGGGCGCCCTCTACTCGGGCTACATCGGCGGCAACATGCTCGACGGCGTCGCGTTCGCGAAGGACTTCGGGCTGACCGGGCTGCCGGTCGTCCACGTCGAAAACGCCTCCGCGACGGGCTCATCCGCCTTCCGCGAGGCCGTGATGGCGGTGGCCGGTGGGAGCAGCGAAGTAGCGATGGCGGTGGCGTTCGACGGCCGGCTGAGCAACATGGCCGCGGCGGGCGGGCCACGCCGTCCAACCATGGACACGAACCTGCTCCCGGCCGCCTTCTTCGCCTTCTGGGCCGTCCGCCGGATGCACGACAACGGGACGACGGTCGAAACGTTCGCGAAGATCGCAGCGAAGAACTGGAACCACGCCCGCTTCAACAAGTATGCCGAGCGCCAGGCGGAAACCGAGATCACGCCCGAGCTGGTCCTCGCCGCGCCGATGGTCGCCTACCCGCACACAGCGATGATGGCCTGCGGCGCGGGTGCGGGCGCAGCCTCCGCCATCGTCGCGACGCGAGAAGTGGCCGAGCGGCTCGCCAACGGGCGCCCGCTGGTGAAGGTCATCGCCTCGCAGATGCAGTCCGAACGCTACCAGCCTGGACACGTCTTTCTCGGAGCGATCGTCGGCCCATCCGAATCGACCCGGATCACCGCGAACCTCGCCTACGAGGAGGCCGGAGTCGGCCCGGAAGACCTCGACCTCGTGCACGTTCACGACGCCTTCCCGATCGAGGAACTGATGTACTACGAGCTCCTGGGCATCTGCCGCGACGGAGAAGGCGACCGGCTCGTCGCGGAAGGCGCCACCACCATCGGCGGGCGCATCCCGTTTTCGACCGACGGCGGGCTCATCGGCCGTGGCCACCCGGGCGGTCCCACCGGCCTCGCGCAGATCTGGGACGTCACCCAGCAGCTCCGCGGCGAATCGGACGTCCGCCAGGTCGAGGGAGCGCAGATCGGCCTCGCCCACATGATGGGCGCCGGCTCCGTCTGCGTCGTCCACATCCTGAAGCGCGAAGGGTAACGTCCCGCGGTCGTGGCGGGGCCTGGATGAGGCGAGCCGCCGGCAGTTGGGGACGGGACAAGGGAGCGAAGTGGGGTTCGCGCTTTTCGAGCAGCGCGCGGGCTGCTCGTGCTTGACAGGGCTGGGCGCAGGGAAGAGAGTGGGGGCGCGGCGGCAGGCAGGTTCGCATGCGTAACACGGGTTCCCGTGCGAGGCGCTTTCTCGCACTCCTGGCCACCGCGCTCGCCATCATCACGTTAGCCTTGACGCTCGGCCCTGACCGCGGCACCCAGGCCGTCGGTCCCGCCGGTCCCAACAGGGTGGTCGTCCCCGCAGTTGCCAACGGCGGTAGCGGGCCCCCGGAGTCCGCAGCCGAGGCCGCCGCACGCCTCGCACAGAGCCTCGTCCATCCCCCGAGCCTCCTCGAGGGCGTCCATGCGGTGGAAGAGGCGCTGAGCCGGGCAGGCGTCGCGAGCGGAACGTTCGACCAGATCCTGGTACCGGCGCGCTATCCGGTGACCCCTGAGGTCGATCTCCCCGTGGGAGTCCTCAACCTCGCGCTCGAAGCCAACGGGGGCACGCTCTTTCGCATGACCGCGGCCGAGCTTGGCGCAATGTTCGCCGATTTCGGATGGCCCTTCGCCACCAGCTCCTCGTCCGGGGAGCAAGTCGTAGCCATGCTGGCCGCGTTGGTCCAGGGCGCCCGCGAGGCCCCGAACGACCCCGCCAGCTTCGGCCCGCTCCTCCTGGGCGAACTGACGCAGCTCAAAGACCCGCCGTTCGACCTCACCGTGGACGGACTCGCCCCGGAGGATGTCCGCCTCAGCCTGCTGGACCTGAAGCTGATCACTTCTCTCTTCGACCGCGTGTCTATCAAGTCCGTGGCTCCGGCCTCCGCAGCGGTCTTCGCCGCAGCCAACGAGCCTTGCACCGACGCGAAGAAGTGGATCTCGGGAGCCACCGGCCCGTTCGGGGGGCAGATCTACGGCCTCTCGACGAGCCAGACGGGCCCCGGCCTTGTCGATAAGGGACTGGAGGCAGCCGGCGTCTCGAAGGCGAACACGGCGGCCGCGGGCGCGGCGCTGGGCGTGGTCTCCATCGCGGCCAAGCTCTGGAAGCTGCTCGAGTTCTACTCCAACGCGAAGATCAGCGTGACGCCCGACGACGCCAGCAAGATCACGCACAAGTGGCTGGACACGGAAGCCCTGCAACTGAGGCTCTTCAAGGGGACGGTAGGTGTAAGTGAGGAGGACTGGAAGGAGTACGTGGACAGCTTCTCCAACATCTCCCAGGAGACCAACAAATCTATTCGCGACTGCCTCAACGAATTCGGGCTGAGCGTCCCGGCGGACCTCGGCGACATCATCAAGGACGCCGAGAACTGGAAGGTCGACTGGTATGTAAAGAGCGGGAAGAACTCCCGAGGCGTCCCGAACGCCTGGTGGACCGACACCAGCCAGCCCGATCGGGGTACGGTGCACGGGCTCAAAGCAGCCTGGCAGACGAGCCCCACGAAAGTCTCCGACTACTCCGCCGCAACCAGCTTCGTCGTCGATATCGGCACCGAGCTCGAGACAGACCATCCCTCGCCACAGAAGCTGGACAACGTGGACGTCTGCGGCGACGTCATCGCCGCGAGCCCGCCGAGCCTATCCACGTTCTTCGGCGCCACCACGGGGATCATCGGGCTGGTCGACGCCATCACCGAGTTGGCGGCCGGCTGGCTCCAAACCGTGGCGCCGCCCAGCTCCTGCGCCGTCATCGGCGTCACCTGGCACGAATCTTGCCCGGGCCTGAGTGCGCAGTCGCAAGCGGCGCTACAGGTCGCTGCCGCCGCTGCCGGGGACCCCGAGCCGCTTCCCTGCGAGTGGACGGGGACCATGAACGGCACGGTGAGCGAGACGACGGCGAACGGCTTCTACTCCCAGGATTGGCAGGGACGGGGAACGGTCAAGTTCAGGTTGAAGAGCGTCAGCAACTGTCCCGGTTGCTCGCCGCCGAGCACGACCTACAACTACGAGCTCGTGGAAGGCTCCGCTGCCTGGCAGTCTTCCGGGCATTGGGGTGGGTCTTGCACCTACGACCGGTCTGGCACCGATCCGCTCGCCTATACCAGTTTCCGGTTCACGTGGAACGGCGCCGGCCCCTGGGAGTATTCGGGCGGCGCAATCGTGGCAATGGCCGATCGGAGCGCCTGCAGCGGACCCAACAATGCGGCTCCGATCTGGAACGAACTCTGGCTCTACTGCTACCCGGAAATCGAGACGTACTCGGGAAGCGGGTCTATCACCGGATCCTGCACCAGGACGCGAACGAATCTGCTGGGTGACAGCACCACCGAGTCATACAACTGGCAGTTCACTGGCGGCGCGTGCCTGCCCAAGCCTGAAACACCGGTGTGCGGCCCGTAGCCGCCGTTTCAACTCATCAGGGTCGCGGTCGCGCGCGGGCTGAACGAGGGCCAGGGCAAGCCGCCCCGCTCTTTGCGCGCGTCCTCGCTCCTACTCGTACTGGCCCGCGAGGTCGCGCTTCCCCTGGTCGCTGGCGAGCGCGGCGTGGTTCAGGATGTTGCGGCCCATGGACGAAACCTGCTCCTGCGATCGGGCGCGGTACACCTTCGCGCGCAGGGCATGGGCTTCCTTCGAAGCCGGCCGGGAGATGACCGCGAACTCCACCAGGTGGCAGGCGAGTCGGTGGTCGCCGGCCTTCGTCAACTCCTCCACCCGCGCGAGGACGCGGTCCAGCCCGCCGGCGAGGGCCACCCACTCCTTCGCCTGCTCGGCGCGCGGGGCCGGGAGGAGGTTGTCGGGTTCGCCGTCGTACCAGCCGCCATACAGCCGCCAGACGTTCCGGACGATGAACTGGGGGTCGTCGTAGACCCCGTGGAGGTAGGGCTTGTCCAGCAAATGCTCCGGGAACTGGACTTCGTGGAGGATGCGGTCGAGCGTCGTGCCGGTGTTCATCAGCGCCAGCACCTGCCCTTCGATCGAGTCCAGGAGGTCGGCGGTGTCGGTGAGCGCGGCCTGGATGCGGTCGGCCCCGAAGATGGGGAGCCCGTGTCCGGGAATCATGAGCTCCGGCCCGAGGGCGGCCATCTGGCGGAGGGCGGCAGCCCATTCGCCGACGTAGCGCTGGACCTTCTGCGGGTTCCCGGCGTTGGGCACGGCCCAGATGAAGAGGTCGCCGGGGGCAAGGAGCTTCTTCTCCGGCACCCACGTCCAGGTGGCGTCGTCGGTTTCGCCGCGGGCGTGGCGAAGCTGGAAGGTGAGTTCGCCTTCGCGGAAGGTGATGGCGTCGCGGTAGGCCACGTCGGGGTAGCGGTACTGGTCGGGCCAGCGGAAGCGTTCGAGCGGGATGGCGAACTGGCGGACGTTGATCGCCGTGTTCCAGCCGAGGGTGCGCTTGTAGCGGTCGAAGTTCCAGGCGAGGTCTTCGTGGCCATAGACGAGCGGCCGGGACCAGCGCTTCTCCGCCGCCTCCTGTTCGAATGGCCCCACGCCGAAGATGTGGTCGACGTGGTGGTGCGAAAAGACGGCGGCTGCCAGGCGCGTATCGGGCCGCCAGGCGCGGACGGCGGCGTGGAGCGCGGCCGTGTCCTGGAGCGAGCCGGTGTCGAGCATGACGAGTCCGTCGCCGGTGTCTATGGTGTTAGCGCTGGCGATGCCCTTGTAATAGAGGATGCCGGGGGCGATCTCCTGGGCGTCGGGGAAGCGGGCGCCGACGGGATGGACCTCGTGCGTGGTCTTGCTGCCGTTCCAGAGGGCTTCGGAGAGTTCGCGGATGTCGGACATGGTGGCGCTCCAGGGCCGCGGAGGGGCGGCGGAGCAATTCTAGCCGCGATGAAAAGTAGAGGGGGCTTTTAAGTTAGGGTAGCGGAAATCATAAAAGCAAAGAGGACTTTTAACGCGTGACAGAGTTTCTCTGGGAGCTTTTCAGGAAGAGGCCGCTGAATCATAATTATTCCATGGATCCTTCAGTGTTCTCGAACCCATCCGGGCGGCTGGTTCCCGGCCGTTCGCCGAGCGGCCGGGACTACTGGAGCTTCATCCCCGGTGACTTGCCTCCGCGGCTGTCGCCTGCCGACCTTGGTGGTCTCGTCGCCCTCATTTCGGAAGCGAACCTCGCTCTCGGCCGCCTGGACGGAGTGGGCCAGATCCTTCCCAACCCGGACCTCCTGGTGCGGCCCTACATGCGTCGCGAGGCTGTGCTGAGCTCGCGCATTGAGGGGACCAGGACCTCATTCGCGGAACTGGTCGCCTTCGAAGCGGCGCAGCGATCTCCGGACGAACTGGATGCCCGTGAAGTCCTCAACTACGTTGTCGCGCTCGACTCAGGACTGCGGGAGGTCCAGCGGGCAGGCATCACGCCGGACCTGGTGCGCGACCTCCACCGCCGGCTGATGCTTGGGAGCCGTGGAGCAGCGTTTAGCACGCCGGGGGAATTTCGCCACGTCCAGAATCACATTGGGGAGACAAGCGATCCCGCGGACGCCAGGTTCGTCCCGCCCCCGCCGGATGAAATGGAGACGGCCATGGCGGGGCTGTTCGCCTACTTGCACGCGCCGGAACCGGGAACTCCGGTGCTGGTGCAGGCGGCGTGGATGCATTACCAGTTCGAGACGATCCACCCATTCCTCGACGGCAATGGCAGGGTGGGCAGGCTGCTAATCCCGCTCCTCCTGGCCTGGCGGCGGCAGCTCAGCCAACCGCTACTCTACCTCAGCGCCTTCTTCGAACGGCGGCGAGGCGCTTACTACGACCACCTGCTTGGGGTCAGTTCCCGCAGCGAATGGACGGCGTGGCTCGCCTTTTTCCTGGAAGGTGTCGTCGAACAGTCCACGCGCGCCACGGATCTCGCACAACTCATCATTGCGATCGGCCAGGAGTGGCACCAGCGGCTCACCGATGTCAGGGCATCCCAAACGGCCCATCGTCTTGTCGATCTTGTGCACGCGCATATGGCGATTGACGCCCCGACCGTCGCACGCATGCTGGAGGTCAAGCCCCCGGCGGCCTACAGCGCAATCTCCACTCTGGAGCGAGCGGGGATCCTCGAGGAGTACACCGGCCGCGCCTGGGGAAGGCTCTGGATGGCGCAGGAACTCCGCGAACTGATCGAAACCCCACGACCTGCGGCGACCGCGCCACGATGAAAGGTTTTGCCAGTTTCCTTTAATTGCTGAGGCTGGGTTGAAAGTTTCCTTTCATTCGATCACGAGTCCTCGCAGTTGCGAGGTCGCCCACGTCCCCTACGTCAGGATTCCCGCGGCCGCGAACTCCACGACTTCGTCCTCGCTGTAGCCGAGGATGTCCCGGAGGACGTGTTCGGTGTGTTCGCCGAGGCAGGGGGCGGCCGACCGCAGCCTGCCCGGCGTCGCCGAGAACTTCGTCACCAGGCCGTCGTAGGGACTTGGGCCCATCACGCCGTGGTCGAGGGTGACGAAGTGCCCGCGGTGGCTGAGCTGCGGGTCGGTGTAGAGGTCGGTCGGGCGCAGCACTACGTAGGCTGGGACCCCGGCGTCGCGGAGGCGGCTGGCGAAGGCGAACGGCTCCTGGTCCGCCGCCCACTGGCGAAGGGTCGCATCGATCGCGTCGCGCCGCGCGAGCCGGCCGCTGTAGCTGTCGAACTCGGTGCCGGCGAAGGCGTCGAGAGGCGCGACCGAGCGGAGCGCCTGCCACTGTCCCAGGGTCTCGACCGCGATGGCGACGTAGCGCTCCTTGCCCGCGGTCGCGTAGACGCCGTGGGGGCAGGCGCGGTCGGAGTCGTGGCCGGCGGGACCGTGGTCGCGGCCGTTCACGGTGTAGTCGAGGATGAGGGGTTCGATGAAATGGATGGCGGCTTCGACCTGGCCGAGGTCGATGTACTGCCCGAGCCCGCTCTTGCGGCGTTCGAGGATGGCGGAGCCGAGGGCGGCGATTCCGTACCGCGGGGCGATGAAGTCGGTGTAGGCGCCCCATGTCCCCGCGGGCGGCCGGTCGGGCCAGCCGGTGAGGCCGTGTGGCCCCGCGAGCCCCGCGCCCTGCCCGCCGAAGCCACCATAGGTGCGTTCGGGGCCGGTCTGCCCCCGGAGGCAGGTGCTCACGTAGATCAGGTCGGGGCGCCCTTTGCTCACCGACGCGTAGTCGAGGCCGGCCCGCTGCATCGTCCCCGGGGTGAAGCTCTCGACGACGACATCGGCCCAGTCGATCAGGCGGTGGGCGATGGCCTGGCCGCCCCCGGTGGCGATGTTGAGGGCGAGCCCGAGCTTGGACGTGTTGAAGTTCGCCATGAACTGGCTGCGGTCGATGCCGGCGACGCCGTCCTTGAAGGCGCCCCCGAGGCGGAGGATGTCCGGCCGGGTCGCCGATTCGACGTGGATCGCGGTGGCGCCGTGGTCCGCGAGCGCCTTGCTGGTCATCGGGCCAACCCCAACCCAGGCGAAGTCGGCGACGCGGATGCCTTCGAAAGCAGCGGTGCGCGGGCGGCCCTGCACTGCGGCGGGCATCGGCTTTGGTGGGGCGTCGAGCAGTGCCTGGCCCTCGCCCAGCCGTGGCGCGGGGCGTTCGACGACGGCCGGGGTGCGCGACATCCGCACGAACAGCCCCGGGTGCTCGCGTCCCCCGATCGTCCGCCAGTAGTCGCGCGCTTCGAGTTGGGGGTCCGAGGCGATGTCGCCGGGCGTGTACACGGGGGCGAGGAGGATGTCGTCGCGGACGGCGCGGGCGTAGAGGTCGCGCTTGGTCTTCGTCGTGAAGAAGGCGGCGACGGCCTCGAAGACCGCGAGGACCTCGTCGGTGGTCAGCCGGCCTTCGAGGATGTCGGCGCTCCAGGTGAGCCAACTGCGCCCGGAGAGCGCCGGGTCGAGCGCGTCTTCGGCTTCGAGCCAGCGGGCGATGCGGTCGAAGGTTCGCGCCCCCATGCCGCCGAGGCCGATGGGGCAGATGACGAAGCCATCGGCGCAGGCCCAGTTGTTGCGCGGAGCCACGCCGGGGACGACCTCGGCCGGCGGTCCGGCGCGGTCCTCCCCCTGGCCGGGAGGGTCGCCGCCGGTGTTCGGGGGGAAGCCGGCAGCGTTCATCAGAGTCCAGACCATCGCCGGCTGGGCGGCCACATCCAGGTACTGCCCGAGGCCGGAAGCGGCGCGTTCGTTCAGGGCGAAGACTGCGTCGGCGGCGGCCTGGGCGCCGGCATGGAAGAAGGCCTGGGGGTAGCCAACCGGGACCGGCGGACGGTCGCGGTCGCCCTGGAGGCCGAGCAGCCCCCCTGCTGCTTCGATGGTGAGATCGGTCGCCGGGGCGTTGGCCATGGGGCCGTCCTGGCCGAAGGGGCTGACCGACACGTAGATGAGCGCCGGGTTCAGGGCGGCGAGGTCCCCATAGCCCAGTCCCAGTTCGGCCATCCTCCCGGGGGCGAAGGACTCCACGAGGATGTCGGCCCCGGCGGCGAGACGCTTCACCGCCTCGCGGCCTTCGGGGGTGGCGACGTCGAGGACGACGCTGCGTTTGCCAAGGCCGACCGCGGCCCAGTAGAGCGACGCTTCGGGGTCGCCTTCGCGGTCGTGGTCGAACGGCGGAACGCGGCGGGCAGCAGCGCCCCCGGGGGGTTCGACCTTGATGACTTCGGCGCCGAGGTCCGCGAGGAGGCGGCCGGCAAGCTCCGCCCGCGTGTCGGCGAGGTCCACGACGCGGATCCCGGTCAGCGGTGGGGTCAAGCGGGTGCCTCGAAGGAGTGGTCTTGGCGGCAGGCGCCGGGGCTAAAGCCTACACGGCTCCCGCAACTGCGGCACGTCTCCACTGGCCGCGGTGTCCGGGACACCGTGCAGGCCTTCCCGTAGACTGGCGCGATGCTGAAACGCTCGCCTCCGGCTATCTCCGCCTCGCTGGCGGCCGTCCTCCTTGCGCTGGCGGCGGCAGCGTGCGGGGATGGCAGCGACGAGCCTTCGCCCACGGCCCAGCCCTCGTCCGCGGCCTCGCCCACGGCTGTCGCCACCGCGAGCACGTCGCCGGGCGCCAGTCCCACCGCCGTGTCGTTTCCGGCCGGGCCTTCGCCCCGCGTGCTTTGGATGATCGAAGAGCGGAGCGGGGCGACGACGACCATCCGCCTCGCCACCGACGTCCCCACGCTGGTCCAGTTGACCGCGTTCGCGGGGGTTGGCCAGGACGCGGGCTTCCCGGCGCAAACCACCACCTCGGCGGGGACGCTGCACATCATCTCGGCGCCCGCCGCGCCGAAGGACGTGGCCTACACGGTCGAAGTGCGCGACGCCGCCGGCAAGAAGGCGACGGCGACGCTTGAGTCCGGGGTGATCGTCGGCACCCAGTTCTGGTTGCGCGGGGCCGATTCCCCGAAGCTGACGATGCTTGCGAACCGCGGCGCCGACGTCGCCTGGACGAACCTGCGCCCCGCGCCCAACGAAACGACGCAGGCCGGGATCGTGCTTCTGGCCCGGCCCGTCGGCTGCAACGCCGCCCAGGCCGGCTGCGCCTACACGCCGGTGAGCACCTCCAACGAGGCGGCCCCCGCCGCGGGCGGTGACCCGGCGGTCGAGCGCCACGCTCTGAGCCTGACCTTCCCCGACTCCGCCCACGACTACATGCTGGTCCTCGCCGGGCGGCTGGCGAATGGCACGGCGGCGTTCTACATGTTCGACGTCAAGGCGGGCGCGCTGAAGTAGGGCGCCCGCCCGGGGCCGGCAGTCTCAGCCGCCGTAGTTGACGCCGCACTCCTTGAGGGTCAGGGCATCGCGCGAATCGCGGACGCCAGCGCCGATGACCTGGCCGACGACGATCGCGTGGTCGCCCCCGGCGACGATCTCGGTGACTTCGCATTCGAACCATGCCGGGGCGTCCATGAGGATCGGGGCGCCGGTGGTCCCGGTTTCGAAGTCGTAGCCGGCGATCTTGCCGCCTTCGGGGGTGACGTGCTTGAAGAAGGCGAAGGCGACGTCCTTCTGGCCGCTGGCGAGGACGCTCACGGCGAACTTGCGGGTGCTTTCGATGAGAGCGTAGGCGCCGGAGTCCTTCTTGACGCCGACCGCGACGAGGGGCGGGGCGAAGGACGCCTGGGTGACCCAGTTGACGGTTGAGATGGTGGCTTCGTTGCCGGTGCCAACGCCGAGCCCGAAGAGCCCGTAGGGGATCATCCGGAGCGCGGTCTTCTTTGCCTGTTCATCCATGGTTTGGTGCCTCCTGTGGGTGAAGGGATTGTAGGGCGGTGGGCGAGGCCCGGCTACGAGGTGGAGGAATGAGGAATGAGGAATGAGGAATGAGAGCCGAGAGTCGAGAGCCGAGAGCCGACCGCACCGTACCGCGACAGGCATGGAGCGGCGTCGCCCCGCGGGCACGCGACTCCCTCGCACGTGCGGGCACGGGCGGGATGGCGCATCCTACAGCCGCGCCGAACTCAAGGCGCACGGAGGAAGCCGTGATCAAGCTCATCTATCCGCTCCATCGCAAGCCGGGCATGTCGCGCGAGGAGTTCCAGGCCTACTGGCGGGGGACCCACGGGCCGCTCGTCGCCTCCGTCGCGAAGACGCTGCGAATCCGCCGGTACGTGCAGTCGCACACCACGAGCCTGGGCGACGAGGCGGGCCTCCAGGCCCGGCAGGGGTTCGCCTTCGAACCGTTCGACGGCGTCGCCGAACTCTGGTGGGACAGCCTGGAGGAGATCGCCGCCGCCACTTCCACGCCGGAGGGCCGGGCGGCCGGCCAACTGTTGCTCGAAGACGAGCGCAACTTCATCGACCTCGCGCGCTCGCCCCTGTGGTATTCGGAGGAGAACGTGGTGATCGGGGAAGCCACGTCATAGCCCGGCCCCGTTCCCGGCCCTACAATCGTCGGCATGCCCCGTAGCCACGTTGCCAGCCGCACCAGCGTCTTCACCGAGTCGGTCATCCGCGAAATGACCCGGCTCGCCATGCTCCACGGGGCGATGAACCTCGCCCAGGGTTACCCGGACTTCCCCGCGCCGGAGTTCATCAAACGCGCCGCCATCGACGCCATCAACGCCGACATCAACCAGTACGCGATCACCTGGGGGTCGCCCCGGCTGCGGCGGGCCATCGCCGACAAGACGAAGCGCTTCTACGGCCTCGACTTCGACCCCGACCGCGAGATCACGGTCACCTGCGGCGCGACCGAGGCGATGATGGCGGTCCTGCTCGCGGTGGTGGAGCCGGGCGACGAAGTCATCGTCTTCGAGCCGTTCTATGAAAACTACGTGCCGGACGCGGCGATGAGCGGGGCGAAACTGGTGTTCGTCACCCTCAAGTCGCCGGGGTTCAGCTTCGACCCGGCGGAACTGCGGGCGGCGTTCAGTTCGAAGACGCGCGCCATCATCGTGAACACGCCGAACAACCCCAGCGGCAAGGTGTTCACGCGCGAAGAACTGGCGCAGGTTGCGGCGCTCTGTCGGGAGTTCGACTGCCTGGCAATCACGGACGAGATTTACGAACACATCCTCTACGACGGCCGCCAGCACATCCCGATGGCGACGCTCCCCGGCATGTACGACCGGACCGTGACGATCAGCGGGCTTTCGAAGACCTTCAGCGTGACGGGCTGGAGGCTGGGATACGTGCTCGCGCCGCCGGTGTTGAGCGAACCGATCCGCAAGGTCCACGACTTCCTCACGGTGGGGGCGCCGGCGCCGCTGCAGGAGGCGGGCGCCGTGGCGCTCGAGCAGTCCGACGCCTACTACCCGGACCTTCGCGGCATGTACCAGGAGAAACGCGCCCAACTGCTGACGGCGCTGCGGGAGGCGGGGTTCGACTGCCACCTGCCGGAGGGGGCGTACTACATCATGGCCGACTTCAGCGCGCTCGGGTTCGAAGGCGACGACACGGCCTTCGCCCGGCACTTGATCGAAAAGGTCGGCGTGGCCTCAGTGCCGGGCTCGAGTTTCTACCGGAGCGAGGAAGGCAGCCACTTCGTCCGGTTCACCTTCTCCAAGTCGAAGGAGACGCTGGCGGAAGCGGCACGGCGGCTGGCGGGGATGTAGCCGGGCTCAGAGCCAGTTCTCCAGGTATTCGAACCTGTCCGTGGTGGGCTGCTGCTCGAATGCGCCGGCGATCCGCGTCAGACCGCGAAGCTGGTCGCCAACAGATGTCCTGTGGCGGCCGCGGACAATGATCCCCGCGTGTGACCGTCCGGACTCCATCCATCGCTTGTGGAGCCGGGCGAAGTCGCCCCGGTTGCCGGTGTAGAGGACGCGGCCCTGGCTGGTCGCGTAGGCGAGTTGTTCCTCGTCGGGGGTTCGCTCGTTACCGGCTTCGGGGGACAGGAGCACATCCATTCCGGACCGTCGAAGCGCCTGGACAAGCCGTGAGTCGAGCGAGTCCATGTCCAGGTAGAGGCGCAGGGACATCGGTCAGGCGGAGGCCCGCGCCCGGCCCCCGGCGCTGGCCTTCAGGGCCTCCGCGTACTCCTGCTCGTCCTTCGCCATCTCGGCGTCGATCGCGGCCTTGTTCGCCAGGTAGTACGCGATCCCGGCATAGACGTGGGCGAGATCAAGGAACTCGTAGTACTCCGCGAACTCAGCCGGCGTCATCCCTGCGTTGAAGTTCGCCGCGACCTGGAGGATGGGAAAGCGCGTGCCCGCCAGGCAGGGGCGGCCGCCGTACACGCCAGGAGTCGCCTCGATCAGGGTGCCGATGTCGAAGGGCGCGGTCGATGCCATGGCATGAGTCTAGCACGCGTCGAGTTCACGAGGACGTAACCCGGCCCCGCAGGCACCACACCGGATCCCCTTATCCATCGCCTGCGATACCATTGGCGCATGAAAAGCACCCGCACACTCCTGCTCGGCGCGACGCTCTCGGCGGTCGCGCTTCTCGGCATCGCCGCGGCCGGCTGCGGCGACGGGCCCGACGACAAGACGACCGCCGATTCGCCCACAGCCGTGCAAGGACCAGTCCAGTTGAAGAACCCCATCGTCACCGCGAGCGGCCTCAAGTACACCGACGAAGTCGTCGGCACCGGGGCTACCCCGCGCGCCGACCAGGTCGTGACCGTGCACTATCGCGGCACGCTCGCCGCCACGGGGGCGCAGTTCGACAGCTCGTATGACAAGGCCCAGCCGGCGACGTTCGCGATGACCGGCGTGATCAAGGGGTTCGCGGAAGGTCTTTCGACGATGAAAGTCGGCGGCAAGCGGACGATCCTCATCCCGGCAGCGCTGGCCTATGGGGCCGCCGCCCGGCCCGGCATCCCGGCGAACTCGGACCTCGTCTTCGAACTCGAGCTGATCGCGGTAGCCGACGCGAAGTAGGAGCCTCCGGGGCTCGCAGGCCGCGGTCTACTGGAGTGAGTCGTCCGCGGCCTGCGACTCGTGGCGGCGCCCGACGGAGGCGCGTTGCAGGGTTTCGGGCATCCGGAAGAGGATGACGACCGCCCCGGCCGCGCCGATCCCGCCCATGAGCAGGGACGAGGCTGCGAGCGACACCACCGCCGTGATCCCGGCCGCAAGGAGGGGTCCGCCGGCCGTCCCGAGGTCGCTAACGAGCCTCCATGCCCCGAGGAACTGGGCCCGGCCGGCCGCTGGTGAGAAGTCGGCGCCGAGCGTCATGACGATGCCACTGCCGAGCCCGTTGCCAAAGCCGATGACCAGGGCGACCGCGACCATCGAGCCGAAGCCGCCGGTCAGGGGGAGGAGCAGCATCCCGAGCGACATGATACTGAGGCAGGGGATCGCCACCGACTTGCGGCCCCAGCGGTCCATCGCGCTCCCGGCGGGATAGAAGAGCAGCATCTCCATTCCGAGCGAGATGCCGAAGATCAGGCTCACCGCTTGCGGGTCGAGGCCGATGTGGTCGGCCCAGAGGGGGAGCACGCTCTGGCGGGAGGCGCGGAGGACAGAGATGGCGGTGACGCCGAGGCCGGCCGTGAGGAAGACCCCGGCGTGGTCCCGGACGACGCGGGAGAAGTTGACCGGTTCGTGGTGGGCGGCGGCGCCTCCGCTTTGGTCCCGGACCAGGGCGATGAGCATGAAGCAGGCGGCGACGGCGGTGACCAGGTGGATGTAGTAAGCGCCATCGAGGCCGGCAGCCGCGGCGACTCCCGCGCCCAGGAACGGGCCGATGAAGTTGCCCACCCGGTTCACGCCGCCGAGGGTGGAGAGTGCCCGGCCGCGGAGGTGGACCGGCATCACTTCGCTCACATAGGTGAGGCGCGCAAGAAGCCAGACCGCCCAACCGCAGCCCATCAGGAAGGTGAACGCCGCGAAGGTCCAGATCGACGGACTCCAGATGCTGCCGGCCAGCGAGGCGGCGACAAGGATGGTGCCCGCGGCCATCGCCCGGCGTTCGCCGAAGCGCGAAACCAGCCAGCCGGCAGGGACGTCGAAGGCGAGGATGCCGATCCCGCGCAGGGCGACGACGAACCCGGCGAGCGCCAACGATGCGCCGAGATCGCGGGCCGCGAGGGCGACGATCGGGATGACGGCGCCCTGGCCGATCGCGAAGAGCAGCGTCGGCGCGTACACGGGAAGCCCCAGCGAACGGATCGTCGCTTCGCGTTCGCCGTGGGAAGGGGGTGGGGGCATCACGCCGTATCGTACGGGCCGGGGACGTGGTGTCGAGCGCAGCCGGCGTGGGATGCGGCGTAGAATGCGCGGACTGCGAAGGAGGCTGCTCATGATCTACGAACTGCGGATTTACACGGCGAACCCGGGGAAGATGCGGGCACTGCAGGCACGCTTTCGCGACCACACCTGCCGGCTCTTCGAAAAGCACGGGATCAAGAACGTGGGCTACTGGACGCCAACGATCGGCGGCCGGAACGACGAACTCTGGTACATGGTGGCCTTCGAAGACATGGCCCAGCGCGACCAGGCGTGGGCGAACTTCGCGAAGGACCCGGAATGGCAGACGGCCGCCGCCGAATCGGAGAAAGATGGATCGCTGGTGCACCACATCACGAACCAGATCATGCGGCCGGCGGACTTTTCGCCGCTGAAGTAGTGAACCGGGAGCCCCCGTGGGAGGCGATGTGAAGTACGGATTCGTCCTGCCCTTCGGCGACGCCCGGGTGGCGGCTGACCTGGCGCGCGAGGCTGAAGATGCCGGCTGGGACGGCTTCTTTGTCTGGGAGCCTGTCTGGGGCGTGGATGCGTGGGTGCAGCTCGCCGCGGCCGCGATGACGACCTCGCGCATCCGCCTGGGGACGATGCTGACCCCCCTGCCGTGGACCCGGCCGTGGAAACTCGCGGGCGAAGCGGCCGCCGTGGACAACCTCTCGGGCGGGCGCGTCATCCTCTCCGTGGGCCTCGGCGCGAACGACACGGGAGCGGAACGCTTCGGCGAAGTGACGGAGCGAAAGATCAAGGCGGAGCTCCTGGACGAAGGGCTGGACATCCTCGACGGGCTCTGGAAGGGACAGCCCTTCACGTACGAGGGGAAGCACCACCACCTGTCGCCAACGGACTTTCAGCCGCCGCCACCGCCCGTGCAGCAGCCGCGCATCCCGATCTGGGTCGTGGGCGTCTGGCCGCGGGAGAAGTCGATGCGGCGGGTCCTGCGTTGCGACGGGCTGCTTCCTGCGCGAATGGACGAAGCCGGCAAGCTGGCGGAGCTACGGCCCCGCGACGTTCGCGAGATGACGGCATACGTGGAGGCGAAGCGCGAAGCGGACACGCCCTTCGACATCGTCATCGAAGGGGAGACCCCGGGCGATTCCCCGGCGGCCGCGGCCGCGAAAGTGCGGGAGTGGGCGGAAGCCGGCGCGACGTGGTGGACGGAGACGCGCTGGATGGCGCCCCGGGACGAGGCGGGCATGGAGACGATCCGCGCGCGTATCCGGAAGGGACCCCCGGGCGAACGCTGAGCCAGGCTCACCCCATCCGCGCCCGGATCTCCTGGGCGACGGCCGCCGCCATCGCGTCGCCGCCGGCCTCCAACGCCGCCGCCACACCGGGCTGGTCGGCGGGCCGGTTCTGGCTCAGCTTCGCCTTGCCCTCAAGCCGGGAGATCTCGATTTCGAACGCGACGACCCCCTTCGAGAGAGCCTCGATGTAACCCGCCGGCTGCGCGTCGAGCGTCCACGGCCGGGCGAACCCGGACTCGTAGGTCGAGACCTGGTCGCGCAGCAACGCCAGCGTGGCCGCGTCTTCGAGGACGACGGCCGGCCCGTAGGCGTGGACGGCCAGGTAGTCCCAGGTAGGCACGCTCTTGCCGGGGCCGTACCAGCTCGGCGAGATGTAGGCATGGGGCCCGGCAAAGATGACCAGCACCTCGGCGCCATCGACGAAGTCCTGCCACTGCGAGTTCGCTCGGGCCATGTGTCCGCGGAGTGTACCGAACTCGCCGCGCGTGTCGTCGATCAGAAACGGCAGGTGCGAGGCGGTCATCCCGCCCGGGCCGTGCGTCACCAGCGTGGCGAACGAATTCGACCGCATGATTTCGTGGAGGACGGGGGTGTGATCTTCGAGGAAGTGCTTCGGGGTGTACATCGCGCCTCCGGGACGATTATGCGCCTCAGCCTGCGGCGTCGGCGGCTGCTTTGGTCTGGACCGTGACGGCGGCGTAGCCGGGACGGACGTGGCGGAGGGCCGGCCGCAACAGGATGAGCGCGATGCAGAGCGCGAGGGTCAGCCAGCCCAGCGCGGGCACGAGGGCCGGCAAACCGACGGCCTGGCCGATCGCCCCGACCGGCGCCGTGTTCAGTTGTGCGAACCCCATCACCAGCGGGAACAACGCCATCACGCGGCCGCGCATGTCGTCCACGACGATGCCCTGGATGATCGTGGTGGCACTGACGAGGAGCAACGAAAACGCGGCTCCGAGGGTGAAGTTCGCAAAGGCGGTCAAGGGCACCGACCGCGAATAGCCGAAGATCAACACCGAGACCGAAAACGCCAGCCCGGCGACCCAGATGGTGGACCCGTGCTGGGCGAGCGGCCGGAAGCGGGCGATCATCGCCGAGGCGAGCATCGCGCCGATGCCCCAGGTCATCGCCATGAACCCGAATTGGGTCTTGCTCAGCCCGAGGATCTGGGTCATCCAGACCGGACCGAGGGGGTTCGCCACGCCAGGCATCCCGACGACCTGGATGAGCGCGACCATGGCGAGGATGGCGAGGATGGTGGTGTTTCGCCAGGTGTAGCGGAGCCCGTGGCCGATGTTCGCCAGCATCCCGGCGCGGCGGTCGGCGCCACCGTGACTGCGGAAGCGAAGGGCGGCGATCGCCGGGAGGATGGCCACCCAGATGAGCAGGGACCAGGCATAGAGCGGTCCCGGCGAGAAGATGCCGTTGAGCACGCCAACCAGCGGCAGGGTCAACGGCAACGTCATCTGCATCGCCAGCGTGTTCAGGCTGATGGCCGCGGCGATGTTTTCGCGCCCGACGATGGACGGGATCGCCGCCGACCGGGCCGGCGCGTCAATCGACATCACCCCGGAAGCGAAGAAGGTGCAGATGACCACCGCGAAGACGGTCGCTTCGCCGAAGGGCATGGTGATCATGAGAAGGGCGACCATCCCCTGGATGACCAGCGAGGCGGATTCGCAGGCGAGGAGCACGCGGCGGCGTTCGAAGCGGTCGGCGATGGCGCCCCCGGCGAGGCTGAAGAGGAGGCCGGCAAGCCCCCGGCTGGCGGCGATCAGGGAGACGTAGAGGACGGCGCGGCCGGAGTAGTGCTGTTGGACCCAGAAGACCTGGGTGAGGAAGTGGAAGGGCATGACCATGTGCACGAGCATCGTGCCGAGGAGGAGCAGCCGGTAATCCCGGTAGCCAAATACCTTCAACGAAGGGTGGCGGGCGAAAAAGCCAGCGTCTTCCATCCCGGCATTCTAGGTGACCGCCGCTCCCGGCGCTCCCCGGTTACGAACGCCCGCCGGCCTACATTCGTCCCAGCCCGGCCCGGATCTTCTCCAGTGCGGAAGCCGGCGTCCGGGTCACGCGGCCCGGAGCCCCCGCCGGGACGGCGACAGCGGCATCGCGCCGGGCCTTCTCCCGGAGGCGGTTCACGACTTCGCGCGCGACCGCGAAGCTGGATTCGACCTCCACTGCGGTGTCCCCGGAGACCATCTCTGGGGCGACGTCAGGGTCGGAGGGGAGCAGCGCTGCCCGCAGACGTCCGACGGCGGCGCGCGCGGCGGCTTCGGTCGCGAGGAGGGCTTCGCGCAGCGACGAGGCCTCGTCCGTATCCGGCGCGTCTGCCGGTGCGGTGTCCTCGTCGTCAGTGACGGCGGTCTGTTCGAATTCTTCCATGGCGGCCCCCCGGTGGTTGGTGATGCCGCCAGCCTTCCCCGTCCGCCAGGCAGCACCAAGCCCAGCGTGTCGTTGCCGTCTTTCCCGTTCCCTTCCCCCGAGCCCGGTGACGGTGCTCCCGCCTTCGACCGCCGGGTGCTAGCCTGAGAATCGCAATGAAGCTCCGACTCTGCCTCGCTGCTTTCGCCCTCGCCGGGGGCGTCTTCATCACTGCCTGCGGCGATGGCCCGGACGACACGTCTCCGACTGCCGCCACGACGGCGACGCGCGTCCCCACCGCTGTCCCGGGCAGCTTCGGCACCGCGCCCAGGCTCGGAGGCAACGTCACCCTCATCGCGCCTGCCCACGCAGCGAGCGTACCCCAGGCACTCACGAAACGGCGCGGGAACAACAAGGCCGGGGTCTGCGCCGAGGTGAACTTCGACGGACTGGGCGCCGGGAACGCGCAGTGGTTCCGGATGGCCGTCGATGGCGAAGAAGTGACCCCGAAGCTCTACTGGTTCGTGAACGACGCGAGCGCGCCCACTGGTGGCACCGTCTGCCACATCCCTGACGAGGGCCTCAGCCTGGGCCGCCACAACGCTGCGATCACCGTGACCGACCCGCGGAGCAACACCGCCAGCCCGCGGCAGATCGTCGCCTGGGAGTTCGAAGTCACGCCCTGAGGCGCGGCTTTCGGTTCACTTTCCGGTCGCCGCCGCCGGCCTTTGCTCCTTGCCCTTCCCATCGGCACCCTACGGGGATGGGGCGCATGACGCGGCGGACGTTTCTCCTTGGGGCTGGTGGGCTGGTGGTGGCCGGTTGCGGCGGCTCCACGGGCGATGACGCCGGCGGGGCGGTGGTGCGAATCCTCACGGCGGCGCCGAGCGTGACTGCCGCGCCAACTTCTCCCGGGCAGCCGGGGGCGACGGGGACGGCCATACCCGCGCCGGAACTGGTGCTTTCCACCGAAGAGGTCTACCAGGCGGGCGCGGTGCTGGTTTCGGTGACCGGCGGGGTTTCGGGCGGGACTGCGACCTGGCTCGACAAGCAGTACCCGCTCATCCAGGGATCCCAGAGCATGTTCACCTTCACGGGGACGGGCACCGAAGCAGCGCCGGGGGTCCACCCGCTCAAGGTTGAGGTGACCCTGAAGAACGGCTCGAAGGGGACGCTTTCGGCCGACATTACCGTGTTGGCGGCCGCTTGGACCGTCGACTCGCTGGTCTTCACGCCGGAACAGACGGCGGCGCTGCTGGACCCGAAGACGATCGCGGACGAGAACGCCGTCCTCGACAAGTACTACGCCACCCGAACGAAGGAGAAGCTCTGGAGCGGCGGCTGGATCGTGCCCACGGAAGGCCCCCTCACGGCCCGCTTCGGCGAACAGCGGTCGATAAACGGGTCGGCTGCGTCCGGTCACCACGGCGGGACGGACATCGGTGCGGTCCAGGGCACGCCGGTGGTGGCGACGAACTCCGGAAAGGTGGTCATGGCCCGCCAGCTCCAGCTTCGCGGGAACATGGTGATCGTCGACCACGGCGGCGGGGTGCTTTCGGGCTACGCCCACATGAGCGCGTTTGCCGTGGGCGAAGGGCAGGACGTGAAACAGGGCGACCTGATCGGCTACGTGGGCAACACGGGGCTTTCGACCGCGGCCCACCTGCACTGGGAGATAGCCGTCGGGAGCATCCTCGTCGACGCCCTCCGGTTTACCGACGGCACCAACGGGTTCTGAGGTGCGGTGTACACTATGGTTCCGGCCGGGCACGCCTGGCCGATGAGGACCCCTGAGAGGCAAGCGAATGGGGCAGGCGAAGAACCTTTCGGCAGCAGCCGGCCGAGGAGACACGCTCCTGCTTCGGCTCGCGGAGGCCGTCCAGGCCGGGAAGCGCAATTGGGACCGCACGGCGGCCAGCGGGAGCGTCGCCAGCGCGAGGCGGCTCATCGCGAAGCTCAGCCGGGGACCTGCGGCGGCGTGGCTCCAGGATGTGAGGGTCGGCGTCGGATCGGACGATTCTATTTCAATCACGGCCGGGTCCGGCGATGTCGTGGTCCACATCGAGGCGGACCCGGACACGCCCACGTTCGTGGGGATCGCCGAAGCCCGGGGCTCGGGTGACCTGATCGAGGCGCGCGAAGGCCTCTCGCTGGATGAGGCCGTTGAGTTCCTCTGCCGCCACCTCGGGCGCTGAGCCTCACTGGTACTTCCGGCGTATTGCCCGGATCGCAGAAGCGACAGGGCGTCCCGAGCCGAACGAGTTCAGGCTGGCGACATCGAAGTCCGAAACCGGCCTCTCCGTCTACCCAGACAGGCTGCCCGAATCGGTTGTCATGGCCGGCCATGAGCAGTTCGGGCTGGTGCGGATAACAACCGGCGACATCCTCGCGCTCGGACTCGAGATCGTGGCCTTGCCCGACGATGATGATCCGGTCCCGGAGCGGGGACAAGCGCACCACGAACTGCGGGTCCCGGGATTCCGGCCCGGGACGGACCAGATCCCGTCGAACGTCCGGCACCGGTTGTCCCAGTGCGCCGACGTGCTGCGAGTGCCCCGCAGCGATTGAGCGCTGCGGTACACCTACGGGTTCTGAGGGGCTACCCCCAGCGCGGCTGTTCCCCGAGGTCAATGCCGAGCGCGGTCTTGCCGACGATTTCGTGTACCAGCAGCGAGTTCGCGGGGTGGAATCCGCCGGCCCGGACGTCACGGTAGAGCCGCTCGAGTTCGTTGCTCCGGAACATGCCGGCGCCGCCGGAGATGGCCATCGCGAGGTCGACGACCTTCTTCGCCGCTTCCACCGCGTTGTGCTTCGCTGCCACGAGCTTCAGCGGCCAGGCGCCTCCGTGGTCCACGTTGCTGGCCCAGTCGTTCGCCACGCGCTCGACCTGCGGGCTTGCGCCTTCGAGCGCCAGGACAGCCTCGGCGACCATGTGCTGGACCTCCGGGTGGTAGGCCATCGACCGGGTGAGGGCGAGCGACGTCCGCTTCTTGACCCCGTCGATCGCAAGGTCCAGCGCGCGTTGGGCCAGGCCGAGATAGATGCTGGCGAAGGTCGGTTCGACCCAGGCGAAGAGGGACAGGACAAACAGGTCGGCCCCGCCCGCGGGCACCTTCCGGACGACGTAGCGGTCCAGGATGAACGCCCCATCGAGGATGGTGTCGTCGCTCCGGGTGGCGCGCATGCCGAGGGTGTCCCAGGTCTCCTTGATGGTGTAGCCGGTTGTGTCGCGGGGCATGAAGAAGTGGACGATCTCCGGCCCGCCGGGCGCGTCGGAGTCCATCGCGTGGAGGCCCAGGCGGGTCCAGACGGGAGTGAGGCTCCCGAACATCTTGTGACCGGTGACGCGGTAGCCGCCGTCGACTCGTTTGGCCTGGGTGGTGGAGAGGAAGACGGGGAGGTCGTTGCCGCGTTCGCCGTGGCCGGCGGCGAAAACTTCGCCCGCGGCGGCTTCACGCAGGACCCACTCAAGCGAGTTGTCGCCCAGGCGGCGCATATCGGCGGCGACGCCGGTCCAGTAGATGTGCATGTTGGTGGCGAGTGCGGTGGCCGGCGCGCGATAGGCCAGGCGGCGCTGCTCGGCGCACACCTCCGGGAGGCTCATGCCCATCCCGCCGAGGTCCTTGGGGATGGCGATCTTCAGGTACCCCGCGGCGCGGAGTTCTTCGAAGTCTTCGGAAAAGAAGCGATTGTCGCGGTCGTAGCCTGCGGCGCGTTGGCCGCAGCGGTCGATGAGGTCGTCGGAAAGGACACGTTCGAGTGCGGGGGCTGTCATGTTTGGCTCCTTAGAACAGCATTAGGCCGCACTTGTACTCCTGGGAACGGAAGGAAGTCAAGCGTTTTAGTGAGCGTAACGTTGTTTTCATGAGTGCCGTGTGTCACACTGCCGCGGTGGAAGAATCGTCCGGCGCGCGGGCCAGCGACTCCGCAGCCGACCCGCCGAGCGTGGACCAGGGCATCCTCGCGAGCTGGCAGCACGAGCTCAGCGAACTCGCGCGGGACTACGGCTCTGACTCGACCCTGGACCTGGCCTTTCTCGTGTTCCTCCGCCGCATGGCGCGCTTCGGATACTTCGTCTACGGGCCGATCACGATCGACGTGCGGATGATCGAGGACCTTGTGGAGCGAACCGCTCCCCGCGGTCAATCACTTCCTCCCGGGCCCGAGGGCTACCGGCACGTCTATGCCGACGACTATGTGCGCTTTACGCGGAAGCTGGCTGAGGAGCTGCGGCGCAGCGGCCGCCGGCGCATCGACGAACTTCACGTCCTCCTCGCCTTCATGCGGGTCGGCGAAGGCCTGCCCTCAAGAGTGTTCAGCGAACTCGGGGCGACCGCCGAGCAAGTGGAGGCGTTCGCGCGCAGCGGAGCGCCCTCCGGGACTTCCGCGCCGGCGCCACCCGAGACGCTCTATTCCCCGGAGGACGCCGCGGAGTACCTGGGGGTTCACGTCCAGACGGTGCGTGGCTGGATCCGCTCGGGGCGCTTGCGGGCGAGCCGGCTCGCCGGGCAGCGGGCACTGCGCATCCGGCACTCCGACCTGCTGGCTGTGCTGGAACCGATCGAGCCGGGGGAGAGTGGCTGGACAGGGTGACTATGATGGTCACCACATGGGGGATGTGGGGGAGCCAATGCCACTCTATAAGATACGCCGGGGGGTGCCCGGTTCGGCCCGGGAGGACGTGGACGCGGCCGCTTTCCGGGCAGTCGCGTGCGCCGTCGAATTCGACGGGTTGAGCTGGGTCCGGTCGTTCTGGGATGAAGCGGCGGGCGAACTGACCTGTTTCTACGAAGCGGCGAGCCCGGCACAAGTCCTGGCCCACGCGGAACGCGCGCGGATCCCGTGTGACGCGGTCACTGAAGTGACCGAGATCACTCCGGACGAATACCTGCAAGCGTAGGGGGCAGGGGTCAGAAGCCGGGCCGGGCGGGGAAATCGCCGGGGGCGCCGAGATCCAGATTCAGTCTTCCGCGACTCCGTGAAACAGCCAGGTGCACTGGTTATTCCAGACTGCCCGACCGGAGATCTCCGTGAAGTCCGGGGAGATGAAGCCTACATATCCTTCGGGGTGGTCGCCGTTGACGACGAGGAAGAGGTAGCCACCGCCGAGGGCGGGCCAAAAAACGCCCAGGTTGCGGTCGCCGGTGCTGGGCTGGTAGACCTCCATGCCGCCGTCGCTTTGGAACCTCGCCTCGAGCGTATCCACCCAGCCGGGGCAGCTCCCGGGGGACGCCGTCGCGTCCATCTTGGGGACGAACGGGAAGTGGAGGTTGAGATGCGGCGCCACCCAGGTGTTCATGTCCAGGGGAGCGCAGGCCCCGGGGGCGGTTAGCAACACGGTCGTCACCGCCGTTTCATAGAAGACTTCGATGGTGACCTCGCCTGGCTGGTCCGGGAGCGTGACGTAGATATCGGCGCGATTGCCCACGGCCTGCGCGACCCCCGATGCCGACCAGCCGCCTGGACCCATGGCAGTCCAGGGGACTTCGCCCTGGTATTCACTCCCGACGGAGAGGGTAGCGACGGCGTGGCCGAGCTGGCGAACCCTCGACGTTGACTCGATGCTGTTGTTTGCCACTACGTAGTCGTGGGTGGTGGCGCTGGTGCAGCGAAGATCGAGGGAGATGGGGGGATCGGCCGGCGTGAGGTCCGGTGGCAGGGTAGGGAACGCCAACACGTGACCTCGCACCACCATTCCTACGTACAGAACCCCAGGCAACGGCTGATCTCCCGGCGGATCAGCGCCGGCGTCGCGGAGGATGGTGCTGGCCGTGAAGGCAGCGGCGGCGAGGGCGGTACCAACGAACAGGAACGACAGATGGCGCATGGCGGGCACCCCGGAGAGTCGCGCAACTATGGTGGTTGGGGGAGGGTCTGGCAAGGAGATCAGGGATCGGGGGGCGGGGGTTCCTGGGCCCAGAGCGCGGGCTGGGCGAGGTCGCGAGCGGGAGGGACGAGGCCGAGGTGGCGGTAGGCGCTGGCGGTGGCGGTGCGGCCGCGCGGGGTCCGCTGGAGAAAGCCGCACTGGAGAAGGAAGGGTTCGTACACGTCCATGATCGTGTCGGCCTCTTCGCTGATTGAGGCGGCGATCGTCTCGAGGCCGACCGGCCCGCCGCCAAATTTCTCGATGATCGCGCGGAGGACGCTGCGGTCGGTTTCGTCGAGGCCGAGGTCGTCGATTTCGAGGAGGGCGAGGGCGGCGCGCGTGTCCGCAAGGGTGATCACGCCCGTGCCCCGCACTTCCGAATAGTCCCGGACGCGGCGGAGGATGCGGTTGGCGATGCGCGGGGTGCCCCGCGAACGGCGCGCGATTTCGAAGGCGGCGTCATCGGGCAGGGCGAGGCCGAGGATGCTGGCCGACCGCCGGACGATGACCGTAAGAGTCGGTGGGTCGTAGAAGTCGAGGCGGTAGACCGAGCCGAAGCGGTCACGCATGGGGGCGCTGACCATGGCATAGCGGGTCGTCGCGCCGACGAGGGTGAACTTGGGCATCGCGAGGCGGACGGAGCGGGCGCCCGGGCCTTTGCCGATGACCAGGTCGAGGGCGTAGTCCTCCATCGCCGGGTAGAGGATCTCCTCGACGGCGCGAGAGAGCCGGTGGATCTCGTCGATGAAGAGGATGTCGTGCTGCTTCAGGTTCGTGAGGATAGCCGCGAGGTCGCCCGGGCGTTCGATGGCAGGGCCGCTGGTGGTGCGGATGGCGACGTCCATTTCGTGGGCGACGATGTTGGCGAGGGTCGTTTTCCCGAGCCCGGGGGGGCCGTAGAGGAGGATGTGGTCGAGGGCGTCGCTGCGCTGGCGGGCGGCGCCAATGGCGATCGAAAGGTTCTCCTTCACCTTATCCTGGCCGGGGAAGTCGGCGAGGAGGCGGGGGCGGAGGGAGCGTTCGACCTCGGCGTCGTCCACGCCAACGGTGGGGGCCACGAGGCGGTCGTCGGGGTCCATGCGCGTAGGAGACACCAGCGAGCGGGGAAGGGCAACCGCGCCAGGGCTCTGGGCGGCGTCCTCCGGCACCGCGACTTCGCAAGTGGCACTTGGCCGGCGAAGCAGAACGCGCACAGGCACAATTTGTTGTTGCTGCTAAACTGGCGGGAGAGCCAAGTGACGCGGGCCCACTCCGGATGTGCCCTGCAGCGGCATCTCTGGCGTCCCGGAAACACGGTCGCGGATGCACTCGCAGGGAAGGCAGACGATGGGCACCCAACAACCCGAGAATCTGCCGGGCCGTCACCAACCATCCCCGCGGGAGCGTGGACTCGCGAATTCGGACATTCCTCTCATCGACGGGCTTGTCGCGGTAGGACGCACGTTGGCGTCGGCAGCCCCGCTGGCCGAACGCCTGAACCACCTCTGCAGGGTCGTCGCCGGCCTCCTCGGCAGCGACCGGAGCAGCATCTTCGTCCTCGACGGCAAGCGGTATCGCGGCATCGCGAACTTCGGCAACCCTCCCGATGTGGCGGCCCTGTTCCCTGACCATCGCGTCTCACGGCGCGACCCACTCATCGCCGAGGCGGTGAGGTTGGGTTCGGTCGTCGTGGTGAACGATGCGCTCAAGTCCGATCTCATGAACAGGGAGACAGCCCGGCTGGCTCGCATCGGCGCGATCGCGGTGGCGCCAATGTACGGGCGGACAGGCGAGGCCCTCGGCTTCCTCACGGCGGAGTTCAACGAGAACCCGGGCGTCTTTGACGACAGCAGCGCCCGCCTTGTGCTTGGCTTCGCCGGACTGGCGTCCGCCGCCGTCGTGGCCGACGAGGCGGACCGCGCGCGCTTGCTCGATCAAGAGCGGCTGCGTGAACGGGAGCGCTTCCTGTCGGATTCACAACGGGTCGCCGAGATCGGGAGCTGGAAGATCGACCTGCCGCCATGGCAGGTCACATGGTCCGATGAGACGTATCGCGTCTACAGGGTCTCGCCTGACAGCTTTGTTCCCTCCATGGAATCACTTATCGGTCTGCTCCACCCGGATGACCGGGGCACCATGGAAGAGTGGGCCCGCGCCTGCGAGGCCGGCGAGAAGCCGTCCGACATCGAGTTTCGCGCGATTCACCCTGACGGCAGCATCAGAATCATCAACGGCCGGGGTGAGCTGGAGTTGGCCGGGACAAACCCCGTCCGGATGATCGGCACCGCCCAGGACATTACCGAGCGCAAGCGGGCGGAGGAGGCGCTGCGCCGGACCGAATCGAGCCTGGAGCACGCGCAGGCGCAAGCGCACCTGGGAAGCTGGGAGATCGACCTCGCGACCCAAACTGCGGAGTGGTCCAGGGAGATGTTTCGCATCTATGGGCTCGACCCTGCAGGGCCACTGCCGACCGTATCTGAGTTCTTCAAACTGATTGCTCGAGATGATACCGATCGGCTCGTCGAGGTCAGTCGGCGAGCGTTGGAGCAGGACGAACCGATCGAGGCGGAATTTCGCACAGTGCCGATTCGCGGCGAAACGCGCCATCTGCTCACGACATTCGCACGCTCACTCGATTCGACGGGGCGGGTGACCCGATTGACCGGAACGGCGTGGCACTTCACCGATCGCAAGAAGGCGGAGGGGGCGCTGGCCGAAAGCGAGCGCAAGCTTCGGCTTCACGTCCAGAACACCCCGGTGGCGGTCATCGAGTGGGACACCGGGTTTTGCGTCACCCGCTGGAATCCGGCGGCGGAACGGATCTTCGGGTACTCGGCCGCCGAAGCGATTGGCCAGCATGCGGACCTCATCGTCTCGGAAGGCATTCAGCCCGTGGTCGATGCAGTCTTCGCCGCTCTGCGGGAGCGCTCGGGCGGTGAACGCAGCACGCACGAGAACCTGACCAAAGATGGACGAGTAGTCGTCTGCGACTGGTTCAACACGCCACTCACGTCCGCAGACGGAACGGTCATCGGCGTGGCTTCGCTTGTGCAGGATGTCACGGAGAGCAGGCGGGCGGAGGAAGCGCTGAGGGAGAGCGAGGAGCGCTTCCGGTCAACCTTCGAACAGGCAGGGGTGGGCATTGCGCACATCGCCCCCGACGGACGCCGGTTGCGTGTCAACCAGAAGCTGTGCGACATCGTCGGCTACGCCAGCGAAGAGCTGCTGCAGATGTCGTTCCAGGATCTGACCGAGCCTGATAACCTCGCAACCGACGTTGAGGGCCAGCGGCGACTGCTGGCGGGCGAGATCGCGACGTACTCAGTCGAGAAACGGTATATCCGGAAGGATGGTTCGCGTGTCTGGGCGAACCTGACGGCTTCGCTGGTGCGGGACCCAGCGGGAGAGCCGGACTATTTCATAAGCGTGGTCGAAGACATCTCGCGGCGAAAAGAGGCCGACGAGACCATGCGACTGCAAGCCGTCGCTCTCCAGTCCGCTGCCAACGCAATCCTCATCACCGACCGCTACGGCGTCATCCAATGGATAAACACGGCTCTCACGGCGACGACTGGCTACACCGAGGAGGACGCCGTTGGAAGGAACGCGCTGGACCTGCTCATGTCTGGCGTCAACGAACAGGAGTCTTACGCGGCCGTACTCGACACCCTCCAGGCCGGTAAAGTCTGGCAGGGGGAACTGATGAACCGCCGGAAGGATGGAAGCCTGTACCCCGAGGAGCAGACGATCACACCCGTACGAGATGACGGCGGCGAGATTACTCACTTCGTTGGCGTCGCGCGGGATATTACGGAGCGCAAGCGCCTGGAGGCCGAACTCCAGCAAGCCCAGAAGATGGAAAGCATGGGGCAGCTCGCCGGCGGTATCGCCCACGACTTCAACAATCTGCTCAGCGTCATCAACGGCACCGCGGTCCTCTTTGCCGAGCAATTGAGGAGCGATGACCCTCTGCGGGAGGCGCTGGACGAAATCAGGGAAGCTGCGGACCGGGGCGCCGCGCTGACCCGGCAACTCCTCGCCTTCAGCCGCAAGCAGATCCTGCAGCCGAAGGTCCTGGACCTGGGCGAGCTCGTGCTGGGTGTGGAGGGCATGCTCCGGCGCCTGATCGGCGAGGATGTCGACCTGACCGTTGGGCGGCCGGAGGGTGCGTGCAACGTCAAAGCAGACCCGGGCCAGCTGGAGCAGGTGATCCTGAACCTGGCCGTCAATGCCCGCGACGCGATGCCCACTGGCGGGGCGTTGACGATAGAGACCGAGGCCGTCGATCTCGAGAAGGCCGAGACGGCTGTGAGTGGCGCCCTGGAGCCGGGAGCTTACGTCGTCCTGACGGTCCGCGACGCGGGCACCGGGATGGGCGATGCGACGCGACTGCGGATCTTCGAACCCTTCTTCACGACCAAGGAAGTCGGCAAGGGGACGGGACTCGGCCTTTCCACGGTGCAGGGGATCGTCCAACAGAGCGCCGGCGGCATCCAGGTGGACACCGAACCCGGCAAGGGAACCACCTTCAGAATCTACCTGCCGCGCGTCGCGCAGGTGGCCCCGGAGGCTCTCGCAGGTCCCACAGACGGGCGGCCTCTGGCGGGCGAAACCATCCTCGTGGTCGAGGACTACCCGGCGCTCCGCCGCCTGGCCGTACGCTTCCTGCAGTCGGCCGGTTACAACGTGCTTGAGGCCGGCGACGGCGAAGAGGCGCTGCAAGTGCTCGAGCGCCACCAGGGGCCGGTGCATCTGCTCGTAACCGACGTGGTGATGCCGGGCATGAGCGGAAGGGTCCTGGCGGAACGAGCCGCGGAAGTCCGCCCGGAGATCCGGGTCATCTTCACCTCCGGATACACCGACGACGACCTGTTGCTCCGCGGGGTGCAGGCGGAAGGCGCTCACTTCGTCGCCAAGCCGTACACCAGGGAGGCGCTGGAGGGCGCGGTGCGAACGGTGCTGGGCGCACTGGTTGAGAAGCCGCGTTAACGCCGCCTCGGCACTCGGCCAGCGACTCGCGGCGGATCGGGTGCGACTCCGTCCAAACGCGAACGCGGCCGCCGACTAGCCTGTCGTGTCGATGACCTGCCGGATGACGTCGCGGAGGGTGGCGATTTCGTAGGGCTTCTGGATGAACCCGGCGAGGCCGTCGCTGGCGAAGCGGCTGGTCGCGTCCTGCTCGGTGTAGCCGCTCATCAGGACGACGCGGGCAGTGGGGTCGATTTCGCGGAGGGCGCAGAAAGTCTGTTCGCCGTCCATGCCCGGCATCGTCATATCCAGCAGAGTGCAACGAATCTCCCGGTGGTGCTCGCGGAAGATTTCCACCGCCTCGAAGCCATCGGCGGCGGTGAGCACGGTGAGCCCGAGAGATGAGAGCGCCCGGGCCGTGACGCGCCGGACCGTGTCTTCGTCGTCGACGACAAGGATCGAGCCGGACGGCTTCCATTCGGGCGCCGGCGCCTCGGCACCGGGGGCGGTTTCGGCCGCGGTTGCGCTGCGGGGGAGGAGAAGGGTAAAGGCGGACCCTCGCCCGGGGGTGCTGTCGATCCGGATGGCACCGTGGTGGCCGCGGACGATCCCGAGGACGGCGGCCAGCCCGAGCCCGCGTCCCGTGAACTTGGTCGTGAAGAAGGGGTCGAAGATCTTCGCCCGGGTCTCGGCGTCCATCCCGGCGCCAGTGTCCCGGATTGAGAGCGAGACGTAGTCGCCGGCGGGGAGGTCGGGCGAAAGGTGGGCGGAGGCGAGGTCCTCCCGGGTCGCCTGGACGACCTCGGTGGCGATGGTGATGATGCCGCTCTCCTGGCCGATCGCGTCGGAGGCGTTGACGACCAGGTTCATGACGACCTGGCGCAACTGGGTGATGTCGCCTTCTACCGGCGCGAGGTTGGCGGCGAGGTCGTAGTGGAGGCTGACGCCCTTGTTGAGGGAGACGCGGAGGAGGTGGGTCATCTCCTCCACCAGCGAGTTCAGGTCGATGGGCTGGATGACGAAGCGGCCCTTGCCGGAATAGGCGAGCATCTGGCGGGCGAGGTCGGCGGCGTGCCTGCCGGCGGTTTCGATCTGTTCGATGGTGTCGCGCGCGGGCGAGGCGGGCGGGAGTTCCATGAGGGCGAGCCCGGCGTTCCCGAGGATGCCGACCAGGAGGTTGTTGAAGTCGTGGGCGATGCCGCCCGCGAGGACGCCGAGGCTCTCCAACTTCTGCGCCTGGAGGAGCGCCTCTTCCTGGCGCTTGCGGTCGGTGATGTCCTGGACGACGGCGAGGAAGACGGGCGGCGTTTCGCTCCGCGAGAGGCTGAGGCTGACGTCGCCAACGTAGGTGGAGCCGTCCTTGCGGCGGACGGTAGTCTCGGCATGGATGGTGTCGCGCTCCCCGGCGAAGAGGGGTGCGGTGATGGGGGCCCACCGGTCGGCGTCGAACTCAGGGTTGATGTCAGGAATGGTCATCGTCCTGAGTTCTGCTTCGGTGTAGCCGAGGTTGTTGCGGGCGCCGCGATTGACCTGGAGGATGCGAAAGGTCCCCGTTTCGAGGACATAGACTTCGCTGGCGGATTCGTCGAGCAGCCGGCCAAGGCGGCTGGCGAGGGCTTCGGCACGCTCCTGGGCCTCTTCCGCCTGGCGGAGTCCGGTCACTTCGCGAAGGCTGCCGATGAGCCGGTAACAGGTGCCGTCGCCGGCGAACAGGGGCGTCAGCTGGGTGATCGCGTGGCGGATGCGTCCGGCGCGGTCTTCGCGGCTCCATTCCCGCTGGATTGGCCCACGGGCCGCGATCGCCGCGTCCACGCGGCGCTGCCCATCGGGGGCTTCGGGGCCGAGCGACTCTTGCAGGGTCTTGTTGAGGACCATTTCTGGGGTGCGGTCGAGGAGGTCGCAGTAGGCAGCGTTGATGGTGGTGCAACGGAACTGGCCGTCGGGTCCGCGCTCCATCACGCAGAGGCCGTCGGAGATGTTGTCGAAGACGGCACGGTAGTTGATTTCGCTGGCGCGGAGGGCGTCCTCGGCCGCTTTCCGGGCGGTCACGTCGCGGCTGCTGCCGATGATCCGGCGGCACAAGCCGTCGTCAGCGTAGACGGGCGTCAGCGTGGTGATCAGGTGCACCTGGCGGCGCCCGAGGGTGAAGCTCTCTTCGTACTCCACGGTGCCGCCCGCTTCGGCGACCACGGCGTAGCGGGATTCGGCCCATGCCGCATCGGTCGGCGGGAGCACTTCCCGGGGCGCACGGCCCACGATGTCGGCGCTGCGGAGGTGGGTCAGCTCTTCGAACGCCCGGTTCACGAGGACGCAGCGGAAGTCGCCCGCTTCGTCCCGGTCGAGGACGAAGATCGCGTCGGAAGTGCCATCGATGACGGCGCGGTAGTTGGCTTCCGAAACCCGGAGCGTCTGTTCGGCCCGCTCGCGTTCGGCGATGTCGCGAATGAATGCGCTGAAGGAGGTTTCGCCGCTGGCGGAGACGATGGGGGTGACGGCGAGTTCGGCCGGGAATTCGGAGCCGTCCCGGCGCATGGCGATGACTTCGCGGCGGCGGCCGAGGATGTGGGCCTCGCCAGTCTGGAGGAAGCGGCGGAGGCCTTCCCTGTGTGGTTCGCGGTCTCCCGGGCGGACGATGGTGGCGGCGAGTTCGCGGCCAATCGCCTCCCGGGCGGGCCAGCCGAAGATCGCCTCGGCCTGGGCGTTCCAGGCGGTGATTGAGCCGCTGGCGTCGATCGTGACGACGGCGTCGAGGGCCGTATCGATGATCAGGCGGGTGCGGGCCTCGCTTTCGCGCAGCGCTTCCTCCGCCCGCTTCCGTTCGCTGATATCGCTGATCGTGAAGAAGACGAAATCCTCGCCTGAGAACTGGACGCGCTCGGCCGAAAAGAGCGTCGTCAGCAGCGTGCCGTCTTTGGTGCGGGCGCCCACCTCCCAGCGATCGCATGCCGCCTCCGTGGCGAGGTGGCCAAGCACGCGGTCCGGGAAGCCTTCTTCTTCCCAGAGATGGAGCGCCTTTGCCGTGCTGCCTACGAACTCGTCGCGGCTGTACCCGGTGAGGGCAAGCATGCGTTCGTTGACGTCGACGAGGGTGCAGTCGTTCGCCGCGGCGAGGGCGAGGGGTTCCGGGCTGTGGGCGAAGAGCAGGGAGAACCGCTGTTCGCTTGCCCGGAGAGCGTCTTCGTGGCGCTTCCGTTCGGAGGTGTCGCGGCCGATCCCCTGGACCGCGAACGGGCGGCCGTCCTTGAAGACGATCCGGGTGCTCACTTCGAGCGGGGCGCGCACCCCGTCCTTGCGGATGATGTCGATTTCGTAGGCGGTCTGGCCGGCGACGCCGGCGACCTTCCGCCGGGTCATTTCCTGGGCCTGCGGCAGGTGGTCCGGGGCGACGAGGGAGGAGATGTTCGTGCCGATGAGTTCCGCGACCAGGTAGCCGGTGATGGATTCGGCGGCGCGGTTGCCGGAGGTGATGACGCCCTGGAGATCGTGTGTGTAGATGAGGTCGTTGGCGTCTTCCACCAGGTCGTTGACCCGGGCTTCGGCTTCGCGGGCGCGTTCCGCCAGGGCCGCTGTCCGAAGGGCGAGCAAGAGGGCAGCCCGGCGGGCGGCTGCATTCGCACCGGCGGGGACGACGTGGCTGGCGCCAGCTTCGGCGATGGCAAGCGCGCTTTCGTCATCGGTCGCCACCGCAAGGATCGTGGGGCCGGGCGAGCCCGGCCGCCGGACCTCGCGGCAAAGGGCAGCGGTCGCCGTAGCGGACTCACAGGAGGCGATGACGAGCGGGAAACCGGCGGCGGTCGAGGGCGTGAGAGCCTGCCCGGGTTCGGGGCGACGGACGGCATGGCCGCATTCGGCTGCAAGCGACTCCCACGCCTCGCGCTGTGCGTTGCCGTCGACGACGACCAGTATGTTCACTGGTGTGGCTCCCCCGACGATGCAAGATCCGCGGAGATCGGCGCGGAGACCGGCCGATACCAGATCATAAGCGATCCGCGTGAGTGGATTCCGTAGGCGAAAACCCTGATTTCGAATTCGCCCGGGGCGATGAGCAGCCGCAGACCTACCACCAGTGGCGCCGGCGGAAATAGATCGCCATGCCCCCGGCGAGGGCTGCCATGGTGCCGAGCATGACCGCGAAGCCGAAGTTGCTGTGGAGGCCGGGGACATTATCGAAGTTCGTCCCGAAAATCCCGGTGATGACCACCGCGGGCAGGGCGACGGCGCTCACCACGGAGAGGACCTTCATGACTTCGCTCATCCGGTTGTTGACGGCGCTGAGGTAGGTGCTGAGGGCCACCTCGGCGTCTTCGCGGAGGCCTTCGAGGGCGAGGTCGACCCGGACCAGGTGGTCGTAGACGTCGCGAAAGTAGATCCGGTTGGCCTCGGCGACCTGGGGGAATTCGCCGCGGCTGAGCCGTTGCATGACGGCGAGCTGAGGGGTGAGCAACCGCCGGATGCGGCCGGCGTTGGCGCGGAGGGCGAGGATGGCACGCTGGTCGGGGAGGATGTCCGGGCTGGTCATCACCCTGTCTTCGATTGCGTCGAGCTGCTCGGCGAGGGCGTTCACCTGCGGCAGGATTTCATCCACGGCGCGGTCGGCGGCTTCGTAGCAGAGTCCGTCGGCGCCCGGGCGCATGCCGATGCCCTGGCGGATGGCGGCGCCCACGCTTTCGATGGCGGGGATACGGTGGTCCTGGTAGGTGATCAGGAAGTCGTGGCCGAGGAAGATGTCGAGTTCTTCCGGGTGGGGGCCGTCGTCACCGGGGACCAGGGCGTGGAGGACAATGAAGAGGTAGCTGCCAAAGTCGTCGATCTTGGGGGCGTGGGGGAGAGCCGAAAGGCAGTCCTCCACGGCGAGCGGGTGGAGTTCGAGCTGGCCTGCCAGGGCATCGAGTTCGCCGGTCTCGCTGCCGGTGAGGTCGAACCAGCGGACGGTCGCGCCGGGAAGATCGCCCGCGGACCAGAGACCATCGACGCAGGACCACGTTTCCATCGCCGCACAGGATACGGGATCGGAAAAGGCGGCGAGCGGTCCGGTTTAGTCGGCGCGGCCGTGGCGGAGGACGCGAAAGATGGTGCGGCGGGAAAGCCCGAACATCTGGGCGAGGCCGTCGACGGTGACGCCATCCTGGTGGGCGAGGCGAAGGATGCTGGCATCGCGGCCAGTGCGGAGCATCGCGGCGGCGCCGCCGGGGTCGTCGTACCGGCAGCGCGGAAGCTGGCAGCTCAGGCAGGACGGGTAGAGGCTGCACCCTTTGTCGGAGTAGTCCACGTATTCGGGCAGCGCGTCGATGCGAGACGGGCGGTCGAGCGGCGTATCCAGCGGCGTATCCATGGTGTGCCTCCATCCTCCCCGCGGGTCAGGAGGTCCGGGCGGGGAAGTCAGAGTAGAACGTATGTTCTAAGGAATCAACCACCAACTGGCGTCCCGAGGCGCATGCGACAGGGGGTGACGCGGCCAGCCGCCTCCGGACCGGGATCTTCCCGGTTGGGAACAGCACACGAGCAAATAAGGGTGCTCCCCGATGGAGCGGGCAACGTGACGCGAGCATATTCGGCACCATGAACAGCGATGACTTCCCCATCCTCGCCGCCGTCGCCGCCAGCCCGGCCCACTCCTACCAGTTGCTCGACCATCTCCAGGCCATGGGCGTGAAAGCGACCCGGAGCACGCTCTACCGCCGCGTGGAAACGCTCACGGCGATGGGGCTGCTCGAAGCGACGGAGGTGAAGGGCCCGCGCGGGCACCTCCGCCGGAGCCTCGTGGTGACCGCGGCCGGGCGAGACGTGCTCGCCGGGATCGTGGCCCGGGTGCTGCAGGTGGAACCGCTGGAATCGCCGCTCTTCGCGCTGGCCGTGGGCTGCGCCGATGCGGTGGACGTGGAAGACGTGGCCGGGACGCTCCGGCGGCGAATGGGCACTGCCGCCCGCCGGCTGACGGAGGAAGAACGGGCGCTGGGATTCACCGAAGGGGTCGAAGAGAGGTGGCGGACGGCCGGCCGGGAACGGCGGATCGCCCACATGCAGGCGGACATCGCCTGGCTGCAGTCGGTGGTTGCGCGTGCGGGCGGGGTGGTCCAGGTTGGACGGCCCAGGGAACGGATCCGGCGCGCGAGCTGAGGGCTCAGGGCGCCAGTGGCGGGCGCCGCGACTGCCATGCTGTGGCCTGCTGGTAGGCCGCGCCGGCCGCGATCAGCGACGCTTCGCCGAGGTGGCGGCCGACGAGTTGGAGGCTGGCCGGCATGCCGTCGGCGGTGAAGCCGCAGGGGATCGAGATCGTCGGGCTGCCGGAGAAGTCGAACGGCGCCGTGTAGCGCATGATCGGGTTGACGCCGCCCGGCGGGTTCGCGCCCATCACGCTCAGTGGGGGCGTCTGCACCCCCATCGACGGGCAGAGCAGCAGGTCCACGTCTTCGAAGAGCCCGGCAAGCGCTCCGCTGAACTGGAGCCGGGTGTCGTGGGCCTTGGCGTAGGCAACGGCCGTCGCAGAGCGTCCGATGTCGAGGAAGGCCGCGAAGGCGGGACCGTATTCCGCCGCGCGTTCGGGGTAGAGGCCTTCGTGGGCGGCGGCAGCTTCGGCCGCGCAGACGAGCGTCCAGGAGTTCACGATGTCGTCCACGGGCGGCACCTTCACCGGGACGATTGTGGCCCCGGCGGCGCTGAGGACGCCCGCACAGGCGAGCACGAGACCGGCGACTTCAGGGTCCATGTATTCGGTGACGAACTGCTCATCGACGCCGATCCGGAGGCCGCGGGCGCCCTGCTGGACGGCGGCCGCGTAGTCGGGCACGGGGGCACGGAGCGAGGTCGGATCCTTCGGGTCGTGGCCGGCGATCACGCCGAGCATCGCGGCCGCATCGGCGACGTCGCGGGTCATGGGGCCAACGTGGTCGAGCGAGGCGCCGAGGGCGAAGACGCCGTAGCGGGAGACGCGGCCCCAGGTGGGCTTGATCCCGACAACGCCGCAGGCCGCGGAGGGGAAACGGATGGAGCCGCCGGTGTCGCTGCCGAGGGAGCCGTAGCACATCCCGGCCGCAGTCGCGACGCCGGAGCCGCTGGAAGAGACGCCCGTCCAGCGGTCGGCGTTCCAGGGGTTCACGGGCGGGGTGACGGAAGGGTGGTGGGTTGCGTAGGCGCCTTCGGTGAGGGCGAGCTTGCCGAGGATGATCGCGCCCGCGGCTTCGAGACGTTCGACCACGGTGGCGTCTTCGGCGGGGACGTGGCTGCCCATGACAGCCGTGCCCCAGGTGGTGCGGACACCCTTCGTCCAATAGAGGTCCTTCACGGCGATGGGGATGCCGTGGAGGGGGCCGCGGTAGCGCCCGGCCGTGATCTCGGCCTCGGCTCCGAGGGCATGGGCAAGGGCGCGCTCGGCGGTGACCGTGACGTAGGCGTGGAGTTGGGGGTCGAGCGCGGCGATGCGTTCGAGCTGGGCGCGCGTCGCTTCGAGCGGGCTGACTTCGCGGGCTTTGATCCGCCCGGCAAGTTCGGTGAGTGTGAGCCAGTGGAGAGTGGCCATGGATGGATACCTCGCCGCCGGATTGAACACCCGCGCGGGGCCACTGGCAAGAAGGAGGGGGAAAAGGAAGGGCGCCGGGTAGCCCGCGCCTCGTCTGCTACTCCGCTTCGGGGGCGCGCTCCAGGACTGTGACGGTGCCCTTGCTCCCGTTCACGTGGACAAGGTCGCCGGTGCGGATGGTGCGGGTGCCTGTGCGGACGTTGGCTACGGCGGGGAGGCCGTATTCGCGCGCGACGGTGCTGCCGTGGCTCAGGGTGCTGCCGATATCGACGACGAGCGCGGAGGCGAGGGCAAAGAGCGGCGTCCAGCCGGCGTCGGTCACCGGCGCGACCAGCACCTCGCCGGGAAGGAGGGGGCCGTCGCGGCCGGGGTCGAAGATGACGCGCGCCCTGCCGGTGACCATCCCCGGGCTGACGGGCGTGCCCTGGAGGACGTCGCCCACATGCCCTGCTTCGGCCGGTTCGATCGGCACCGGGCGGCCAGAGAATCGCTCGGGGAGGACGATGTGGCGGTTGTGTTCGAACTCGCGGCGGCGGCGGGCGACGGCGTCCTGGCGGCGGCTGGAATCGGTCCCGCCCAGGGCCGCCGCCAGTTCGTCTTCGGCCAGGAAGAAGAGGTCTTCGGGGCGGGCGATGATGCCGCGTTCCACCATCCGCCGCTGGATTTCGGGCACGTAGTGGTCGCCCAGGCGGACCGTGCGGACGACGGCCGACTTCGATTGCTCCCGCAGCGCGACCCAGCCCTGGGCCTTCCCCAGCATCCAGCGGAAGATGCGGCGCTTCAGCGGGTTCATCCGGGCGGCGAGGTCGTCCGTCAGTTGCAGCCGCTCCTTCGCCTGGTGCTCCAGCGTCCGCGGGGGCGAATGGTCCTCCGGGATGTCGAGGTAGCTGGCGGCCATCGAGACCACGGGCGCCGGGTCCAGCCGCCAGGAAGGCGCGGAGGCTTCCATTTCGTTGAGGCCGCGGTGGCCGTGGCGGTCCATGAAGTGGGCGAAGGCATGACGCCAGCTCGCGGGGAGGTCCTTCGCGGCGGGATCGAACCCCGGCCGGCGGATAGCCTCGCCCAGGCCGGCCTCGAGCGTGGCACGGGAAAGCGCCCAGAGATCCAGGCCGATCTGCGCGCTTTCGACCCCGCTCATGCCGGTGAAGAGGGCCGGCACGCGGCCTTCGGTCTCCTCCCCCAACAGCGGCTGCACCGTGCGGGAGACGAGTTCGAAGCCGGCGGCCGCGACTCCGCTGATCGCGAGGTGGACGCCGACGATGTCCGCCGCGGCGCCGAGGAGCTGGTCCCGGCGGTGTTGGATCGCGGCGTCGGTCATCGTTGCGGGGTTGTCGCCGCGAACGCGCCGCTGCCATTCGAAGGAGAGGCGGGTGCATTCGTCGCCGCGCTTCTGGGCCGTGACCAGGAAGCGGGCGAGCGGCAAGGCAGAGCGCAGCCGGTAGCGAAGGAGCTTCCACGACCAGCGGATCTTCGGTTTTTCGCGGTATTCGCCGCCGAGAAAACGGTGCTCGACGGCGTCCGGGTCGCCCCCGAAGCTGCGTTCGGCGACGGCGCGGGTGGCGTTCACGTTCAGGAAGGCGCGGTTGAAGAACATGCCCACGAAGCGCGGCCATTCGTCCTTGTCGAGCAGGCGGAAGCGCTGGTAGGTGGCGGTGTAGGCGCGGTGGGCGCTAGCCGCGAAGAGCGTCATCGAAAGCGGCGTGAGGAGGCCGGGGAGCACTTCCTGGATGTTCGCGCTCGTCCAGAGTTCTTCCGGCGTGGTCTCGGAATCGAACTCGCTGGTGCCGCCGCTGGCGGGCTCGCCGGTAGTTGTGATCGGGCGCGACTGCAACATCCAGAACGTGTCGCCCTCGAAGGCGAACTCGATGTCCTGGGGGGCCGCGAACGCTTCCTCGGCGCGGATGGCGGCGGCGGCGGCCGCGCACGCGGCGGCCGCGCTGAGCACCGGGGCGGCCGGGTGGTGCGACTCCAACAGGGCGAGCCCGGGTCGTTCGAACACCCAGCGGTCGGCCTCCGCCTGCCCGCCGACGAGCGCCTCACCCGTCCCCGCGACCGCCTCGACGATGGCGCGGCCGGGGTCGCTGGTCACCGGGTCGGCGCTGAAGGCCACTCCCGCCGCGGTCGCCGGGACCATGCGCTGGACGACGACGGCGATCCGGGCTTCGTCCGCCGCCTGGCCCGCCCGGGCACGATAGGCCACGGCGGCCTCGGAATGGAGCGAAGCAGCGCAGGCTTCGATCGCGGCGAAGAGTGCGAGTTCGCCGGTGACGTTGAGGATGGTTTCGTGTTGGCCGGCGAAGGATGCGCCGCTGCTGTCTTCGGCGACCGCCGAGGAGCGCACCGCCACCGGTTCGCCAGCGGGGACGAGCGCCCGCCATGCCGCCACGGTCTCGGTGCGGAGGTCGGGAGGGATCGCCCCGATGCCGTCGATCGCGTTGATGGCGGTGGTGGTGAGGACGAACGCGGGCGGGACCAGGAAGCCAGCGCGGACGAGACGAGCGAGACTGACGCCCTTCCCTCCCGCAAGCGCGCGGTCGCCGTCGCCAACCTGTTCGAGCCAGAGGATGTACGCCAGCGCGGGCTCCTTCGGGGTTCCCCCGTCCGAGTGTACGGGGACTTCTCGATAGTGACCTTTCTGCCGAGACAGATAATGAGATCGATCAGTTAGGCAATTGCCGCGGGGACGACAGGAGGTGTCGCGGCAGGTTCTTGACAGTATTAGAACAGATGTTCTATATTCTCTGGACAACCGTCAGGAGGCCCCACATGCGAACCCTCTGCCTCTACCTTCCCCGCCTCGCCACCACCCTTGCTGTGCGGCAGCGCCCGCAGGCCGACGGGCTGCCGGTAGCCCTGCTCGCGGGAACCGGCGCCGACGCGCTGGTGAGCGCCGTTTCGAGCGAAGCCGCCGCTTCCGGGCTGGTCCCCGGGATGGCCGCAGGCGAAGCCCGCTGCCGCCGCCCGAACGCCGCCTTCCTCCCCGACAATGCCGCCGCGAGCCTGGACGAAATTGAGCGTCTTGCCGGTATTGTCGCCACCTACGCGACACCTCTTGTCGCCGCTGGCGGGCGTGACCACCTCTTCGTTGCCCTCGATGGCCTCGAAGCGCGCTTTGGAGATGAAGCCACCGCCGCTGCCCGCATCGCCACCCGCGTCCGCGCCTGGGCCGGGAGCGACGTCCGCGCCGGCGTTGGCGGTTCCCGGGCGCTGGCCCTCCGCGCCGCCCGCTGCGCGCACCGCTACCCGCTCCTGGACGACCAGTCTGCCGAGCCTGAAGCGGCCCTTCCCGCCTTCCGTGCCGCGCCGGAGTCGCTCGCGGCGTCGACGAAGCTGTCGAAGACCGTGGCAGTGGAGCACCTCGCAGGCGCCCTCGCAGCCTTCGCGCAGCGGACGGACATCCTCCTCGCCGACCGCAGTTTCCGCCGGGTGGAGGTCGAAGTCACGAGCACCGAAGGGACGTTCACCGTCCGCGCGGTCCCGCTCCGGCCGCTGCACAGCGCCGCGGAGGCCCTTGCACTCGTGGCTCCCCGGCTCGCGGCGGCGGGCATCGCGGGCGTGAGGTCAGTACGGCTGACCCTCCAAGCCCTCGGCCCGGACGTCCGTGTCCGCGCGGCAGCCCCGGAGGCGTCGCCCTCCGCCAGAGCCGCCCGCACCGACGACCGGCCCCACGCCCGCCGCCCCCGCCAGATGCTCCTCCTCGCCGCGAGCTAAGCCGGCTGCCGCTGGCGAGCACCATCTCGACAACGTGCTTGTGCTTGGTCCTCCCCAAGCTCAACCATGAGGCACCCTCCGGCGGAGAAAGCCCGTGGAAGCGTTCAACACGACCGAGGACGAGCCGCGTTACCTCCAATGGCTCGCCGCCCACCCGGCGGGGTTCGTCGTCAATGCCGCTCGCCCCACGGCCACTCCCAGGTATCTCAAACTCCACAGCGCGTCGTGCTGGACTATCGGTGCTAACGCCAGCGGCGGCGGCCGGCTCACGGGACGCCAATACCAGAAGGTGTGCTCGACCAGCCGTAATGAGCTGGAAGACTGGGCGAGCAAAGCCGTCGGGGGAGAGCTCAGCCCCTGCGGCGCCTGCCTCGCCTCTGGCGCGCGCCCTTCACCCGTCAGAACAGCTCGCGCGGAACGCATCCAACCTGCAGCCACCCACACGCCGACCGGCGCCATTCCCGCTGCGCCACTCGCCGGATCGCTGCCGAAGCGCTGGCAGCCCGGGAACGTCCTCGCTTCGGTCGAGGGAATACGTCCGTTGCTCGCAAGCTGGGAGTCGGCTCACAAGCCCGCGCAAGTTCGGCTCAAGGCATATCTCGACGATCTCGAGAGTCGCCTCACGATGGACACACTCCCGCGTAAGGGCCTCTACCTCGACCTCGTTGTAGATGTCGAAGTCGCGGAGCGTCTGTCCCGGCACTACGACCTTGAGAACTACCTGACGCCCATCGCCGCTCGCCTCGGCGCGTCCCGGTTCGTGTACGTAAGGGCCATCAAGCGGGTGGGCGGCGGCTCGACTATAGAGATCGGAGTCGCGGTGGAGGACTCTGTCCCGCTCGGAGCGCCGTGGATGTCGCTGGGGCTCGATGCGGGGTCTGGGGCGTCACAGAAGTCCTGGAAGGAAGGCATACGGGCTGCCCTCGCCACGTCCGGGGTCGAGAAGCTCCCGCCCGGACCGGTGGCTGTCGATCTTTCCTGGCGGTGCGGCCCGACGAGGAACTGGGTGACGCTGTGGAAGCCAACCGGGGACGCCATGGGGCCGGTCCTGGGCGAGCCGGACCCGCACCACCCCTTCAATGTGGCGGACGACCGGATCGTGGAGCTTCGGCTTCACCGGGACGTGGACTCGGACAACGGCCATGACGTTCACGTGGGCCTCGCGTGGCGCACCGGCGGCTAGAGGGTTCCCCGCCCCACCCGCACGATCGACCTTCGGCCCCCCACTTTCCGTCCGTTAGGACGGCGACCAGTGCCCCGGCGCCTGCGACGGTAGCAGCATGTGGAGCGTGACACGGCACCCGCGGGTGGCCCTGGCGATAGCCGCCGCGACCCTCGTCTTGGTGGGGGCGGCCTGCGGCGGTGACGGCGGGAGCGGCGGTGAGACCGACCCCACCGCGTACCCAACGCCTTCGAACCTCGGCTTTGGCCTCCCGATCTACCCGGGTGCCGAGTACGATCCCCCGCCGCCATCGACTTCTCTGAAGTTCGTCTACCGCGTGGTTGTCCCGGGCGGCAAGTCCTATGACCAGGAGTGGCATGAGTTCTACGTGGCCGAGCCCTGGGAGGTAGTCGTCGCCTGGTACCAGGACACGCTCGACGACCCGGGGCTGGAGACCGCCGGTAAGGGAAGTCTCGGTGGCCGGGAGACGATTTGGTGGTCGCTCGACAAGACGGAGATTGGCTTCAAGACAGTGCATGTTGCCGAGGTAGCCACCGCCAGCGCGCCGGTGACCGTCATCAAGATCTACATGAACACCTACGTCGTGGCGAAATAGCAGCGAGCGCAGAAGCTGGCGGGAACGGGTATGCTCGCTTCGCCCGGGCGGCAGAGGCGGCGCGGCGGGCTGGTCAGTGCACCATATTCATCGGGGACTGAGCGCCCGGGAGGAACCCATGCCACGACTGACGCCCGCCGACGAGTACTTCTACCACCAGATCCCTGAGCCGCTCCCGAACGTCGCCGCCTACCACGACTTCTGGCGAGAGAGCCTCTACTTCGTCGCCCACCACCCGGAACGCCTGGATGACGTCATCGTGCTTACGCTCGCGCATTTCCCCAAGCGGGAGGAGATGGATTCGCTCCAACTGGGACGGATCGGCGGGGAGTTCGTCATGGCCCGCCATTCGCGCCCCTACGACGGCGACCCACACACGATGAAGGTGGGACCGGTGAGCATCGAGATCGTCAAGCCATTCGAGACCGTCCGGCTTTCGGTCGATGCCGCGGCTTCCCCGGTGGGGCTCGACCTGACGTTTACGGCCCGGACGCGCGCGCACGCCCTCCGCCGCGGGACGATGAAGGCCGGGCACGAGGTGGTCTGGGACCAGAGCCACATGATCCAGTCCGGCCGCTTCAACGGCAGCTACACGTACAAGGGCGAGACCCACGAGATGCGCGACTGGTGGGGCCAGCGCGACCATTCCTGGGGCGTCCGCGACCATCGCCGCTGCCCAATGTGGATGTGGCTGGCGATCCAGCTCCCGGATGGGATGTTCTCGGTCTGGCACTGGGAATACGCGAACGGCGCGCGCGTCTACACCGACGGTTGCTGGGCGCCGGCCGATGGGAGCGAGCCCGTGCCGGTCATCGACTTCCGCCACAGCCTCCAGTGGACGGGCGCGGACGGCACGCCGGCGGACTACGGCCGCGACGGTGAGAACGTGCAGGGCATGGTCGGCCCGGTGGAGATCACCCTGGAGGGCGGGAAGACGGTCGCGATCGACGCGGATGGCCGGTTCCATTCGCGCTACGGCCCCATGGGCGGAGGCCAACTGGAGATGGTCGTGCGGACGGGCGACGGGCGACGCGGGACCGCCGCCTACGAAGTGACGGGCGCCCACCACCATCGCTACTTCCCCATTGCCCGCGGGGACAACCTGCCGCCGGGGTAGTCACCGAGTTACGGAGACACGGAGTGGAGGCCCAGGCGTCGGGGGCTACAATCGGCCCATGACGACGCCGTGGTCTTGTCCAGCCTGTGGCCGTGAGTTTGGCCAGCGACAGGCGCACGTCTGCGTCCCTGCGATGTCCATCGACGAGTACTACGCCTCGCGGCCGATTGTCGAACGGGCGATCTTCGAGGTTGTACGCACTCACCTGGAGTCACTCGGGCCGGTCATCGTCGAACCGGTGAACGTAGGGGTGCTGTTCAAGCGCCGGCGCACGTTCGCGGAGCTTCGGCCGATGAAGCGCTGGCTGTCCCTGAGCTTCGGACTGAATCGCCGGGTGGACCACCCCCGCATCGCCCGGACCACGCGGACAAACACGGCGCGGACATACCACGGAGTCAACCTCACTGATCCCGGAGACGTCGACCAGCAGGTCCTCGACTGGTTAACGGAGTCCTATGTGGATTTCTCCGGGTAGTCCGCGTGAGCCTGTAGATATGGGCGGTGGCCGTTACACTGGATGCCACGGCGGGCTGACCGCCGATTTCTGTCCGCTCCCGGACCCGAGGATTCGCCATGACCAGCGCACCGGCTCGCAAGGAACTCCCTCCTGCCTACGAGCCGGCGAGCGTCGAAGGCCGGATCTACCAGATGTGGGAAGAGGCGGGCTACTTCCAGCCCCGGATTGCTCCGGGGACGTCGCCTTACACCATCGTCATGCCGCCGCCGAACGTGACCGGCGAACTGCACCTCGGCCACGGGCTTGAAGACGCCATCACCGACGCTCTCGTGCGTTGGCATCGCATGCAGGGCGACCCCACGCTCTGGCTCCCCGGCGAAGACCATGCCGGCATCGCCACCCAGAACGTCATCGAACGGGAGATCGCCCGGGAAGGGCTCTCCCGCCACGACATGGGGCGCGAAGCCTTTGTCGAACGCACCTGGATGTGGGTGCGGAAGTATCGCAGCCGGATTTCGGACCAGCACCGCAAGCTGGGGGCCAGCGCCGACTGGTCGCGCAGCGTCTTCACCCTCGACCCGCGCGTCGTGAAGGCCGTCCGCACCACCTTCGTGAACCTCTACAAGGACGGCCTGATCTACCGCGGCCTGCGGATTATCAACTGGTGCCCCCGCTGCGAAACGGCCCTTAGCGACCTCGAAGTCGACTTCGTCGAAGTGCCCTCGAAGCTCTGGTACATCCGGTACCCGATCGTCGGCGAAGGCGGCATGCCCCTCCCCGACTACGTGGTCGTCGCCACGACCCGCCCGGAGACGATGGTCGCCGACACCGGCGTGGCCGTGAACCCGGACGACCCCCGCTACGAAGAACGCATTGGCCGGATGCTGATGCTGCCGATCATGGGCCGCGAGATCCCGGTCGTCGCCGACGATGCGGTGAAGCCGGAATTCGGCACCGGCGCCGTCAAGGTGACCCCCGGCCACGACCCGAACGACTGGGACATTGGCCAGCGCCACGACCTTGATGTCATCGTCGCGATCGACCGCCAGGCGGTGATGAACGACGAGGCGGGGCCGTACGCCGGGATGCCGGCACTCGAAGCCCGTGAAGCCATCCTCCGCGACCTCGAAGATGGCGGGTTCCTCGACCGCGTCGAAGACTACGTCCACAGCGTGGGCCATTGTAGCCGCTGCAAGACAGAACTCCAGCCGATCCCGAGCGAACAGTGGTGGATGGACGTGCACAAGGAATACGAGCCGGGCCGTTCGATCGCCGGCGCCGCCGCGGCAGTGGTGCGCGACGGCCGCATCCGCATGGTCCCCGAGCGCTTCACGAAGGTGTACCTGAACTGGATGGACAACATCCGCGACTGGTGCATCAGCCGCCAACTCTGGTGGGGCCACCAGATCCCGGTCTGGTACTGCCCGGACGGCCACATGACCGTCGCCGTGGCTGACCCGGCCGCCTGCCGGGAGTGCGGGAACCACTCGCTCCGCCAGGACGAAGACGTGCTCGACACCTGGTTTTCGTCGGGCCTCGCTACGCACGCCGACCTCGGCTGGCCGGACGAGACCGAGGACGTCGCCTACTTCTATCCCACGACCGACATGCAGATGGGCTACGACATCATGTTCTTCTGGTGCGCCCGGATGATCATGTTCGCCCTCTACAACATGCGCGACCGCGGACCCGAAGGCGAACTCCCCTTCCGGACCGTGCTGTTCCACGGGCTTATCCGCGACGCCAACAGCGAGAAGATGACGAAGTCGCGCGGCAACGTGGTCGACCCGGTGGTCTCGGCCGGGAAGTACGGGGCCGACGCCTTCCGCTTCGGGATCCTCGCCGGCGCGGCGATGGGTTCGGACCAGCGCTACAGCGACGAGCGCCTGACGGCCGCGCGCAACTTCGCGAACAAGCTCTGGAACAGCGCCCGCTATGTGCTGATGAAGGTGGGCGACCGCCAGGTGAAGCGACCCCACCCGATGGACCGCGAGTCGTTCGCGCTGGAGGACCGCTGGATCCTTTCGCGGCTGGAGCAGATCGAGGCCGACACCGGCCAGCTGCTGCGCGACTACCAGCTTGGCGAGGCGGCGAAGGGGCTCGAAGAGTTCCTCCGTAACGACTTCTGCGACTGGTACATCGAGATGTCGAAGGTGCGCCTGAACGCGGGGGACGAGCGGCCGCTGGGCGTGCTCGCCCACGTGCTCGACCACGGCCTCCGGTTGCTGCACCCGTTCATGCCGTTCGTGACCGAAGAGCTGTGGCAGGCGCTGCGCGGACGGATAGCGGGGGACATGGCGGCGGCGTTGATCGTCGCCTGGTATCCCCGGCCGGGCGGGAACTGGAAGGATGCGGCGGCCGAGGCGGCGATGGGACACGTGATCGAAGTCAACCGCGCCATCCGCAACATCAAGGCAGAGAAGAAGCTCCCGGCAGGTGAACGCCAGGCCGTCTACCTCCGTGCGGGCGGCTACGCCGAAGCCTTGCGAGAGACCTCCGCGGCAACGGCGTTCACCTCGCGCGTCGAACCCACGGTCGTGGGCGCGGACGCCCCGCTGCCCGCCGGCGAATACGCCTTCGCCCGGGTCGTCGACACCGAGGTGGCGGTCGCGCTGCCCCAGGTCGACACCGCCGCCGAACGGGCGCGCCTGGAGAAGGAAGCGGCCGAGGCCGAGGCCCACGCCAGCCGTCTCGAGAAGCAGCTGGGGAACGAGCAGTTCCGGTCGAAGGCGCCCGCGAACGTCATCGCCGGCATGGAGACAACGCTGGCGGAGACGCGGACGAAGGTCGCGGGCCTGCGGGAACGGCTGGCGACGCTGTAAGGGTCACGCCCTGCCCAGGTACTCCAGGCGGTTGATCATCGCTTCCGGAAGTGTCTCGTTGGCCAGCCGAATCAGGCGCCGCGCTTGCTCCTCGGGCGGCATTCCCTGCCAAGTGCACACAACGATCCCGGCGTGAGAGCGCCCCGTCCGGAGCAGACGATGATGAAGCAGCGCGAAGTCACGCTGGTTGGCCGTGTACGTGACCCGCCCCTGGGTCTCCGCGAAGGCGAGTTGGTCCGGATCGGAGAGCCCAACGTTCCCCGCTTCAAGAACGGTAAGGACGTCGCACCCTCCATCGCGGAGCGCTCTCACGAGGCGATGCGCGCTGCAATCCTCGTCGAGGTAGAGCCGGAGCCGAGGCGGCACCTAGGCCGAGGCCCGTGCGCGCTGAGCTTCCTGCCGCCCGAGGCCCTCGTTGAAGGCCTGCGCTTCGGCGTCCAGTTCGGCGTCCATCGCCGCTCGGTTAGCGAGGTAGTAGGCGATCCCCGCATGGATCCGGGCGAGGTCCAGGTGTGGATACTCCTCGAGGATCTGGTCCGGGGTGAGGCCTTCCTTGTACAGCACGGCCACCTGGAGGACCGACAATCTCGTACCCGCGAGGCACGGCCGCCCGCCGTTGTAGTCCGGCCTCGACTGGATCAGCGTACCGATATCGAACAGGGCGGTGGTTGCCATGCCGCCATTCTACCATGTCCCGCTGGCCTCTCGGCGCACAATTCCTTGCCACGCGGAGTACCATGCACGCTGCCGGCCGCCCGAAAGCCGGCCCGGAGGATCGCCATGAGGCGCCTCGCTGCACCGCTCCTTGCCCTCGCCGTCGCCAGCTCGCTCCTGCTCGGCTACCGCAGCGCCCGCACCTTCGACCCCGGCCCATGGCTCCACAACGGCCATTTCGACGATTCCATCGCCGCCTGGAATCCGGCCGGGTCGTGGGACGGCGTCAGCTTCGGGTGGTCGCCCGAAGATCGCGATGGCTCGCGCGCTTCCGGGTCGGCCCGCATCACCATCCAGGCCGGCTTCTCCCACAACCCCTACGCCGTCCAGTGCCGCCCGATCCCCCTCGGTGCCACCACCGTCACGCTCTCGGGCGCCATCCGCTATCCCGTCGACTCCGGCGCCTCCAACGCCTGGATGCAGGGCGCCTCCTTCACTGGCCCCGGCTGCACTGGCACCTTCGTCGGTGCGGTGGGCCGTGGCGCCTTCGAACCCCAGCCCGGCTGGACCGATATCACCAGCACCGCCGCCATCCCTGCCGGCGCCCACTCCATCTCCGTCCAGTTCGGCTTGCTGGCTGACTTCAATGCTCCGACGCTGACCGCCAACTTCGACAAGCTCACGCTCGTCTTCGATCACGTGCCCGCCCACCACGTCGTCGCCCCCAACCTTGCGCGCGACTAGCATAGCCGCGCCTGTGGCGACCTGGCGCAAGCCTGCCCTCCCTGGCAGTCGGGCTACGGATCGAGACCGTGGGCCGGGGTAGCCCCGTCAGGCTGACGCGGCTACCGGCGTCCGCCAGAGGTCCCAGCAGATGCCCAGGATCCAGACTACCCACCCAAGGAAGCCGGCCAACCCCGCGTACAAGAAGAACGAGGCGTCGCTGGCAGCCCCACCGCTTGCGATGAGGGAAACGACGGCCACCGCGCCGCCGAGGTAGCCGATCCACGCCGTGAACAGCTTCGTTCGCAGCGAGAGCACTGAAACCGCGCCCGCGAGGGCCGCTATCCCAACATTCGCCAGCGAGACGGCGACACCGGACATCGCCCACAGCAGCGTTGCCCCGCCGCCTTCGGTATGGCGCATCGCCATACCGGAAAGGATGACGATCGAGACCAGGTAGAGGGACCCGGACAGCAGCAGCCCCGAGAGCGCGACGACTGAGAGGTTCGGTTGCCCGTTCTCGGCCTCGACGGTTCGGCGCCAGAGCGAACCGAACCACCAGAGCAGCCCGAACGCCCCCAGCCCGGAGAGGAGCGCGGAAGCCTGGATACCCTCGGCGTTGTCGGCAAGCCACTCCGAGATCTCGTTCGCCGAGGCATCGGGCGTCGGCGGGCTCCCGTACAGCAGGAATGTGACCAGGTTGAGCACCACGAAGGCCACGCCCCCAAGTGCTCCTATACGTTCTGGGCGCATGTTCAATCCCCCATTCTGGATGGAGCGCATTCTGGATCCAGCGCGGCGCGTGCGCAACCGTCACCTGCGTGTGGGTCATCTGCCGGTGCCCGTGGACTCTCCGAAGGCGGCCGCTGCCCTCTCGCCGCCCTACCCCCGTCCACCCGGTAGAATGCCCCTAACCGACAGGGTGCAGGGGCGGAGACGAGCGTGACCGATACCGGGCAGGCGAGGTCGGCGCGCGGGGTGTTCCGCCGCGATGGCTCAAGCCCGGTGTTCTATGGCTGGTGGATTGTCGCCGCCGGGGTGGGATTGCAGGCGCTCCAGGCCGGCCTCCTCTCGCAGGCTTACGGCGCCTACGTCGTCCTCCTCCGCGACCAGTTCGGCTGGAGCAAGACGCTCCTCTCCGGCGCCTATTCCATGGCCCAGGCCGAAAGCGGCATCACCGGGCCACTGCAGGGCTGGCTGACCGACCGTTTCGGCCCACGGGCGGTGCTTCGGACAGGGGTCGTGATCTTCGCGGCCGGGTTCATGCTCTTCAGCCAGGTGAACTCGGTACTCACCTTCTACCTGTTCTTTTTCGTGATGGCTGTCGGCATGAGCCTCGGCGGCTACATGTCGATCACCGTCGCCATCGTCAACTGGTTTCATCGTCGAAGGGCCACCGCCCTCGGGATGACCGCGGTCGGCGTCGCGCTCGGCGGGTTGATGGTCCCGGGGGTGACCCTGGCGCTCGAAGCCTGGGGCTGGCGGACGACGTCATTCCTTTCGGGCGTGGTGATCCTCGTGGCGGGGCTGCCGCTGGCCCAGGTCATGCGCGCCCGCCCGGAGGACCACGGCCTCACGGTGGACGGCGCTCCAGCGGCAGCCCGGCCGGCGGGCGGGGTGCAAACAACCATCGTGACGGACGACTACACCCTGGCGGAGGCGATTCGCACCCGGCAGTTCTGGTTGATCGCGGCGGGGCACGGGACGGCACTGCTCGTGGTCGGAGCGGTCACCGTCCACCTCGTTTCGCTCCTCCACGATAACCTCGGCTACTCCCTCGGGGCTGCCTCGCTGGTGGTGACGGTGCTCACTTTCGCGCAGGTGGGCGGCGGCCTCGCCGGCGGCTGGCTGGGCGACCGCTTCAGCAAGCGGGCGATCACGGCGACCTGCATGTTCGTCCACGCGGGGGCGCTGCTGATGGTTGCGAACGCCACCGCGACCTGGATGGTGCTCGTCTTCGCGGTCGCCCACGGGATGGCCTGGGGCATCCGGGGGCCGCTCATGGCCGCCATCCGCGCGGACTACTTCGGGCGTTCCGACTTCGGGAAGATCCTCGGTGCGTCCCAGCCGATCATCATGATCGGCCTCACCGGTGGGCCCATCCTCGCGGGCGTCCTCGCGGACCGGACGGGGAGTTACGAATCCGGGTTCACGGTCCTGGCCGTGCTGGCGGCACTGGGGAGCACCTTCTTCATCCTATCGTCGCCGCCGCGCCGGAGGTCGGTGTAGGGATCAGGGAGCACGGATCGGGGGTCAGGGCAGCCTCCCGAGGCGGGATTCGACCCCGTCACGCGCGCCGGGATAGACCTCGGCGTACCCGCGGAGGAGCCCGAAACAGCCGCTGATCATCATGTCGCCGAAGGGGGCGGCGAAGCAGGGCCGCAGTTCGGTCCCCGCGATCTTCGCCCGCTGCGGGCCGGTGACAGCGACCATCGCCGGCAGCCTGGGCGAAACGAGCCCGCGGTCTGCGTGGTAGGCGCCGTGGCCCTTCGACGAAAAGACATCCTGGTTCGTGAGTTCGCCCGCGGCCAGGCCCTCGGTGAAGGCGACGATCCGTTCGGGCGCGAGTTCGCCAGTGTGGTGTTCGAAGAGGCTGGCGACCTTCCGCCCGCGGAGATGGAACCCGAGCAGGTGCATGTTCCCCAGGTTGAGGACGACGCGTTCATCGCCGCTCGCCGCCACGCGCTCGTCGTGGAGGGCGCCGAGCGCCGCCGCGGGGCCGGTGTCCATGAACGCGATGGGGGCCGATTCGCCAGCCGAGGCGGCCATTGCCCGAGCGCGCGTCAGATAGGCGGGGAGGTCGGCGGGCCGGTAGGCGAAGGCGAGGAGGTCGTTGCGGTGCTGGACGATCGCCCGGAGGTGGTCGAAGCGGAAGACGCGGTCGGAAACGCCCGGCGGCGCGGCGCCATGGTCCAGGCAGCCGAGCGCGAGACCATCGAAGTCGCCGGGTTCTTCGAAGGCGGCGAGAGCGGCGCGGATGGCATCGAGGTCGAGGTCGCGCATGACCACGTGCTCGCCGGCGATGCGCCCCGCTTCGTCGTCTGACACCACCTCGACGCCCATCGCCCGGACCTCGTCGAGGTCGTCGTTGAAGGTCTGGGCGGCTTCGGGGGTGGCGAAAGCCCGGGCGCCGGACTTGAGGTGGTCTTCGAGCGCCCAGCCGCAAGGACCGCCCCCGGCCACGACTCCCGTGAGCACGAGCGGCTTCCGTTCGCGAGTCGCCCTGCGGATGCGGCGCGCGGCCACTTCGGTCGCCGACGGCAGCACCATCTTCACGCAGTTCTCGACGTGGCGGCTGGAATCGAAGAGGAGGATGTCCTGGGTGCCGGTGCCCATGTCGATCGCGAGGATGCGCATGGAGACAGTATAGGAGAGGCGCGGAGGCGCGAGACGTTACTCCTCGCGGTCCTGGATCACCTGCCCACGCTGCAGGACCTTGTCCACGCGCACGATGACGGCGATGCCCGTTCGCTCGGGGTCGCGGTCCAGTTCGAACGCGGGGGTGCGCGCCATCACGGCGTCCCTGAGTGCGCCTTCGCGGGCGAGTTCTGCCTCCCCGAAGAACTTCCAGGAAAGGCGCGCCTTCAGGTTTGCGAAGAGCACGCAGATGCCGGGGTTCTCCTCCATGTTGCGGAGCGTCGTGCCGTGACTTCGCTCCCAGAAGGCGATGTGGTCGTCGTCCCAGATGATGGCGCTGCCCTTGTAGGCCATGTCGGGGAGGCCGCTCTTCGAGGCGGTGGCGATGAGGACGGGGGCGCCCTCGGCGAACGCGGTGTCGAAGGCGACGCGCATTTCCTGGGTGAGTGCGATCAAGTGGTTTCTCCGGAAGGGCTGTGGCCGTGACGGCCCGGTGGATCCAAGCCTACGGGGTTCGCCGCCCGAACGTGCGGTTGCGATGATCAGTCGCGCGGCCCCTCGTCACGCCTCGTAGCGGGTGAGGACGAGGCAACTGTTTTGGCCGCCGAAGCCGAAGCTGTTCTTCAGCGCCACGCGCACGGGCATCTGGCGGGCCACGTTTGGCACGTAGTCGAGGTCGCAGGCGGGGTCCGGCTCTTCCTGGTTCAGCGTCGGGTGCACCCAGCCGGTCTCGATCGCCTTCACGGCGGCGATCGTTTCCATGCCGCCGCTGGCGCCGAGCCCGTGGCCGATGACGCTCTTCGTGGCGCTGATGGCGAGCCGGTAGGCGCCTTCGCCGAAGACCTTCTTGAGGGCGTTGGTCTCCGCGATGTCGCCGATCGGGGTGCTGGTCGCGTGGGCGTTCACATGGTCCACCTGCGATGGTTCGATGGCGGCGTCGCGGAGGGCGGCGGCCATCGCCCGGGCCGCGCCGTCGCCGTCTTCGGGCGGGGCGACGACGTGGAAGGCGTCGCTGGTGCAGCCGAATCCGGCCAGTTCGGCATAGATGCGGGCGCCGCGGGCCTTCGCGTGGGCCTCGCTTTCGAGGATCAGCGCGCCCGCCCCTTCGCAGGGGACGAAGCCGTCGCGCTTGTTGTCGAATGGGCGACTGGCCCCGGCGGGGTCGCCTTCGTAGCCGGAGAGGGCGCGCATGACGCTGAACCCGGCCAGCCCGAGTTCGCTGATCCCGGCTTCGCAGCCCCCGGTGAGGACGATCTCGGCGCGGCCGGTGCGGATGAGGAAGCCCGCTTCGCCGATGGCCTGGGTGCCGGCCGCGCAGGCGGTCACGATGGTGCCGTTGTAGCCGCGAAGGCCGTACTGGAGGGCGACCTGGGCGCCCGCCATGTTCCCGAGGCTCTTCGCCAGGTAGAGCGGGTCAATCTTCATCCCGCCGCGGCTCAACAGGGTCTGGACCGCTTCCTGGATGTCGGGATAGCCGCCTCCGCCGTTGCCGACGAGGACGCCGACACGGTCGCGGTCTTCGTTGTCGAAGTCGAGCCCGGCATCTTCGATGGCCTGGCCCCCCGCCGCGACCATGAACTGGGCGAAGCGGGCCATGCGGCGCGCGGCTTTGCGTTCGATGTAGTTCGCGGGCTCCCAATCCTTCACTTCGCCGGCGACCTTGCAGGCGAAAGCCGAGGTGTCGGCGAGGGTCATGGGGGCGATGCCGGAACGCCCGGCGACGAGGTTGGCCCAGAATTCGGCGACGCTCTGCCCCGCCGGGGTGATGGCCCCAAGGCCGGTGACGACGACGCGGGTGCGCGAGCGAAGAGTGTCGTTCATTGCCGTAAGGGTAGAGCGGGGAGGGCCGAGGTGCGAGGTCCGGTAGCCGCGCCCCACCGTGGGCGCATCGCCCACCACGCCCGCACCGCGCCAGCCTCCCGGGACCCGGGACTCGGCACTCGGTACTTCCATCGTGCGACAATGGTCACCGGCCGCAGCACCACTCGGGACTCGGCACTCGGAACTCGGGACTCACTCCCCATGGCCATCCAGGTCACCCTCATCTCCCACAGCGACGACCCCATGCGTTCGCTCTACATGGCCTATCGCACCTGCTACAGCCAGTTGACCCCGCAGCAGGTGCTCAAACGCATCGGCGACGACCGGATCACCGACGCCGAGATGAAGCGCTTCATCGAAGAGCGCCTGAAGACTGGCCACGCGAGCCCGCTCGAGCAGGTCTGGTTCGAATTCGGGATCAGCGGCGTCTCCCGCGCCTTCAGCCACCAGTTCGTCCGCCACCGCGTCGGCATCTCCTTCGAACAGCAGAGCCAGCGCTACGTCACTTATAAGGACGGCGAGTTCCCCTACACCGTGCCCGAGACGGTGCGGAAGGCCGGGCTCGCGGACGAGATGGCCGGGCTCTTCCGCGAAGTGGGCGAACTCTACGAAAAGATGGTCGCCTCCGGGGTGCCGGCCGAGGATGCGCGCTTCCTCCTGCCGAACGCGACGAACACCAATTTCAAGATCACCGTGAACTTCCAGAGCCTCCTCCACATCTGCGACCTGCGGCTCTGCACGCGCGCCCAGTGGGAGTTCCGGAAGGTGGCCGCGCTCCTGCGGTCGGAGGTGGTGAAGGCCGTGCCCGAGCTGGGCAAGTACCTCCAGCCGAAGTGCGGCGAACTCCGGATGGGCTATTGCGACGAATCCGAGAAGGACTGGGAAGCCTGCCCGATCGGCCGCGTCCGGCCCCACAAGGACGCCCTCTTCCGCCTCTACGACTCCTACCGCAAGGGCGAACTCGCCCCCCTCCGCGCCGAAGACTGGGACACGATCGAAGAGAAGGAGAGCGCCGAAGCGGCCGAGCCGTATTGAGGACTGAGGTAGCCGCGCCCCACCGTGGGCGCATCGCCTGCCGTTCATCTCCCTCCGTCAGGGTGCCCGCCCGGCGTCAGCGCGGCGTGATCACCCAGAACCACGTGTACCCGGGCTCGGGCTCCGCGAAGCGGACGGCCTTGCCCTGGAACCCGGGCGAGTGCGTCGTCGGGTCTCGCTTTTCCCGGCCAACGTACTCGGTCGTGACCTGGATGTAGCGCTTCTCCGGGAGCGGCACTCCCCGGTCGGGGATCCAGGGCCCCCAGCTGCAGGTTACTCCCGCAACCCCGAAGCCGCCGCCCCCGCGGGCCCAGTCGCCGGCGACCAGCTCGCGGTCGAAGTAGGTGAAGACTTCGGAGGAGGATGCTGTCGTCCGGTACAACTGGACCGTCCGTTCCTCGCCATCCTCACGGACGAAGCTATCGAGCAACTCCGCCCCCGGGAAGACCGGGAGGTCCTTCTCCTTCGGCTTGACGGTGCCGCCGGCCGGGGTGGGGAAGGGCACGGGCGACGGGGTGGGAAACACGAAGGCCGAAGGCGAGGGCTCGTAGACCCACGACTCGCAGAACGGCTTTGTGGCCGCGCGTTGGCGATAGGCCTCGTGAGCGGCCTCGACGAACTCGGAGCCGCTTTGCTGGATGCAGGACACGGCGGTGGCAACGAAGGCGAACGCCGGGAGGAGGAGCCGCAACCGCTTCACGATAGGCGAAGCGTAGCACTCGCCGGGGCGGCGCGGAGCCGACTGAGGACTGAGAGCCGAGGGTGGCGACCGCGGAAACAGAACCGCGAGCGTGAGCGAGCGTGCGGCGTCCCGGCCTACCCCAGATCGCCGGGAGGGAGATCGCTACGCTGCGCGACGCGCTGAGCTGACGCCGGAGATGAGTGGCACCCGATGCGCCCACGGTGGGGCGCGGCTACCCGTAGAATGCGCGGACCCGGCACCTCGTTACTCCGACACTCCCTACTCCCAGGAGGCCCCATGGACACCAACGCATACATCGCCGCCCAGCTCACGGTCGCGGCCAACATGATCAAGGCCCTGCTTTTGGACGTGACCGAGGCCGAGTGGCGGTCGCGGCCGGCGCCGGGACAGAACCTCTTCGGGTTCACCGCCTGGCACATGCCGGCCACGCAGGACTGGTCCGTGCGGGTGGCCTTGCGGGGGCTGCCGACGCTCGGGTCGCAGGCCGAGTGGCGGTCGCGCGGCGTGGGCCTCTGCCCCATCCCCTTCGGCATGCCCGGCGACGAGGCCGACGCGGTGGCGATGGCGACCACCCCCGCCGATGTCGTCGCCTACGCCGGGGCCGTGCTCGAAGACGCGCTGGCGGCGCTCTCGACCCTCGACGCCGCGGCGCTGGATGCGATCCCACCCGCCTCGTACCGCCTGTCGCACAGCGACGTCCCTGCCTACCGCGAGGTAACCGCCAACATGGAGGGCTGGCCTGCCTGGCGGCTGTTCGCCTCAACCGCGACCGGCCACATCCGCGGCCACCTGGGCGAACTGGACCTGGTGAAGGCGATGTTGCGGAGGGGATAAGTCCGAATTCGATCGATGGCCAAGGGCAACCGAACGGGTCGTGGACAACGCAAGTTGCGGCCCTCATAATCCGGCCAAGGTCGGGCTCACCGCTCCGAGGTCGATCGTGGCACGGGCCGTGAGGCGCACGCAGTCTGGCAGGTCTTCTTGGCGGGCACTTGTCAAGCTGCACAGACGGGGAGAACCATCGGTGGCTGTCGTCATGGAACGGTCTACCAAGAGCAAGCGCGTCACCGAGCCTGAGGACGAGACGTTTTACTCCCTGGCGGATGCAGCGCGACTTGCGCTTGTGAGTCCCTCGCGCCTCAAGCGCTGGATTACCATTGGAGCGGCGACTACAACACAGCTCATCGAAACCCCATATCACGAAACCGTCGCGAGGGGCTTCAGCCTCGCCGACGTGGGCTATCTTCATTTGCTGCGCCATCTCACCGACGACGGCAAGGTTCCCCTCGACGATGCAGTGAGGCTTCTCTACCACTTCATCGGCCGGTTTGGGCCTCCCGGTCCGAAGTGGCGCGAGGCGATCGTGGGCCGGGGTGGACCGGGGAGGGCCGGGGTGGTCGCCTACGCCCCCGATGAGTGGCTGGCCACTCTAGCGATTGCCGGGTTGGAGGGGGCGGGCCAGCGGTACTTCAACCTCCTGGGGGATCTGCTCCCGGAAGGAGTGACCCTAGAATCACTGTTGATTCCGTCTCAATTTCTTCCATACGTTGAGATCAACCCCCAAAAGGAAGACGGCCATCCGGTGATACGTGGAACTCGCATTCGCACAGAAGTTGTGCGGGCAATCGCCGACAAACTTGGGAAGTGCGCCGTCATAGAAGACTACTATCCACATCTTCCTGAGCAGGCTATCGAGCCGGCGATGAAGTTTGAACAGTATTTGGATAAAGCGGCATAGCGCCCCAACATGAAATTCTTGGCCGATGAGAATTTCCCTCACATTGCAGTCAAGAAGCTTAGGGCACTCGGCTGGGATGTACGGGAGCTCGTCTTAGACGTACCCGAACTCCGAGGGGGAGACGACGTGACTAAGGTGTTGACATATGCCAAGAGGTCGCAGCGTGTCTTGCTCAGCTCTGACATGTTCGATGATCGTGACACCCGCACCAGGCTGCGAGAGAACATTCGCAGGACTAAACGTGGGCGGGTCATATCCGTGGCAGGAGGGCCACAAAAGGTCTGGACACAAATCGTCGGAAAGCTTCTGTTCCACCAAGAACGGTGGGAACAGTTTCTGGAGCAGGGTCACGGAATCGTAAGGATCGGGGACCTGAAGCCAGACCAACTGCGCATGAACCGTCCTGAGGAGCTTGACACCTTGCGCCACGCGCCCGTTAAGCAGGGCGAAAGATACGTGAGGCGGCCACGACAGCCTCGGCTCAGGAAAGTAACGCGCACGGCACCCATCCCGCGCGCCGGCGCCCCGTTGGACGGCCTCGGCTAGACACACGTTCGGTTCAGGCGAGGCAGAGCTGACCGCCAGCCTCGAACCCAACGGGTAGTCTAGAGGCGGTGAGCCCGCTCGCCCATGCAGAGGGCTCGGGGTTTTGTACTCCTCCTCCCTCCTCCCTCCTCCCTCCCCCGGGTGTAGACTGGCCGCACTTCCTCTCCCTGGAGGCCCCCCATGACCCGCGTCTCCGAAACCGAACTCAGCCTGGTCGATGGCGTCCTTTCGACGCCGTACCGCAACGTCATCAACCCCAACGCCGCGGCCGGCGCGGGGAGCATCCACGACCAGGCGACGGCGACGAAGCTTGGCTTCCGCGGCGGCACGGTCGCGGGGTCGAACCACATGGACCTCTTTCCGCCCCTCGCCCTCGCCGCCTTCGGGCAGCGCTGGTTCGAAACCGGCTCGCTTTCGCTCTTCTTCCGCAACGCCACGATCGACCGCGAGCCCGTGCGCGCCTCCATCCGCCAGCCCGCCGCAGGCGCGACCGATGTCCAGGTTGAGGCCTGGCTGGACCGCGACGACGGCATGCGCGTCGGCGAAGGCAGCCTCGCGGTAGGCGACCCCGGCGAGCCGACGGCGCTCCAGCGCATCCCCCTCGAAGACATCGACCCCAACGGCTGCCGCATCCTCCGTGAGCTGAAGGTGGGCGACGAGATCCCCGCCGGCGGCGTCATCTTCTCCGAAAAGCAGCACGCCGAGCGGATGGCGCTCATCACCGAAAAGCTGAGATGGTACGGCCCGGAGTCGCCCTGGGGCGGCACGGTCCTCAGCCCGGCGGAGATGGTCGGGCTCCTCTACGCGCAGCCGGTCGCGACCCTGCGCAAGCAGATCAAGGACGCCGTCGGGCTCTTCGGGGCGATTGAACTGCGCAACATCAACGGCCCGGCCCTGCTGGAGACGCCCTACCAGGTGAGCGGCCGCGTCATCGCGGTCGGCCAGAGCCCGAAGACCGAGTTCTTCTGGTTCGAAACCGGCGCCGACGACCAGGACGGGAAGCGGATCTGCGAAATGCGGATGCTGCTGCGGTTCATGAAGGGGTCGTCGCCGCTCTGGGCGGAGTAGCGCCGGTGGAAGAAGTGGACTACGAGGACGACGAAGACATCGACGAGAAGATCCGGGCGATGGCCAACGACCCTGAGGTAATCGCCGAGGGCGCGCGCATCGCCGCGGAGTTCGAGCAGGCAGACTGGGAGGCGTTCCAACTGGGCGAGAACGCCGCACCCTCGGAACCGGGTCCGCGCCAACCCGCCTGACCCTATCCGGCCGCCGCGCCGATAGTTACCCTGAGACCGGTCCGGGCGTCTTTGCCGATGCCCACGCGGAGGAGCCCCCATGTCCACGCTGCCACGGCGCCAGTACGGCGTCTTCGTCACCATCGCCCTCGCCGTTATCGGCGCCGCTGTCGCCGGCTTCGTCCTCTTCGCCTCCGGCAAGGCCAGCGACGTCGACCTCACGACGGCGAAGCTCACTCCCGGCGACGCGGGGCTCTACTTCGCCCTCAACACCGACCTCTCGTCCAGCCAGTGGGTCGCCATGTTCGACCTCATCGAACGGCTGGGCCAGGAGGATCCGCGAGACGAGTTGGAACGCGGCGTCGAGGACGAAGGCGGGCTCGACTGGGAAGAGGATGTCGCCCCCTTCCTCGGCGGCAATGCGGCCTTCTACCTCAAGGCGGCCGACATCAACACCTTCGATTTCCGCGGCGCCGTGATCGTCCGCTGCAAGGATGCGAAGAAGGCCCTCGCGATCGTCATGGATCAGTCGGGCGAGGATTTCGACAGCGACGACTACCACGGCCAGCAGTACCACATCGGCGCCAGCGGCGAGATGTACCTGGCAAACGTGGATGGCCACCTGGTGGTCGCCAGCGACGAACAGTCGATGTTCGACGTGCTCGACGCCGCCCAGGGCCGCACGAAGTCGCTCGCCGACTCCCAGGACTTCAAGTCTCTCCGCGACGAACTGACGAAAAACTTCATCGGCTTCCTCTACTTCAATTCGGAGCAGTTCGCGGGCGACTTCTTCGGCGACGACGAAGCCGTCCGCACGGCGATCAACAGCGCTGGCGCCGGGGACCTCGCCTTCAAGCCGATGGCGCTGGTCTTTGGGGCGAAGGACGCGGGCTTCGAAGCGCACGCGGCGGCGCTGGGCAAGCCCGGCGTTCTTTCTCCGATGTTGGCGCCGCGCGAATCGCACTTCGCCAAAGTCGTCCCCGGGGACACGGCCGTGTTCTTCTCCACCGCCGGCCTGGCGCAGACCTTCGACGAGGTCGTGAAGCGGGCGCGGGACGAAATCGACGATGCGATCGCCGCCGACAGCCCCTATTCGAGCCTCGAAGAAGCCCTGCGCGAAGCCGGCCGCCCGCTCGGCCTGCGGAGCGTCGAAGAGATCATCGACCTCTTCTCGGGCGAAACGGCCGTCGCCGCCTGGTTCCCCACGGGTGACAGCAACGCGCCGGAGGGACTGCTGCTGGCCCAGGTGAAGGACGCCGCCCACGCCCGGGCCGTCGTCGAGGCGCTTGTACGCGAAGGCGGGTCAAAGACCCGGACTGAGAAGGTCAACGGCGTCGACATGGTGACGGTGGACGACCCCGGCAGTGACCGCCCGGGCGCCTATGCCATCACGGCCGACTCGCTGCTCATCGGCACGGTGGAAGGGGTGCGCAAGACGCTCGAACGCCAGGGGGCCGTCCTCGCCGAGATGAAGAGCTATCGCGCATCCATCGCCCAACTGGAGACATCGCTCGGGACGTACGCCTATCTCAACCTTAACGCCATCCTCCGGCTGCGGGAAAACGGCGTGCCCGAAGAACTGGACGAAGCCACCCGCGTCCTCGACGGGCTTATCATCAACCTCGTGAGCGAACGGGACGTGGTCCGCCTCTCGGGCGCGGTCTCGATCGGGAAGTGACATGACCGGGAACGGCGAGCACCGGGCCATCACCATCGCGCGGGTCTGCGCGGGGCCGCTGGCGCTCGCCGGGTTCTTCCTGCCGTGGGCCCAGGGTCCGGGGCCGCTGGCGGCGACGTCGTTCTCAGGGTTCGGGCTGGTGGGATTCGCCGGGCGGCTCCAGGCGCTGGACCTTGCCCCGGCCGAAAGCTGGGCGCTCTGGCTGGCGAGGCTGCTCGTGCTCGGAGTCGCCGTGGCCGCGGCCTGGCAGTGTGCGCTCGCCCCGGCCCACCGCTGGCACCCCGCCTACGCGGTGAGTGGCTGGTATGTCGCGGCGTTCGCGTGTGTGGCAGTTGCGATTGGGGCAGCGCGGGAGGGGCTCGCTGTGCCGCAGCCGGGGTTGGCCCTCGTTATCGCTGCGGGGACGCTGTTCGCCGCGACGGAACTTGGCCGGCTCGTCTCAGGCGTCCGCGAAGCGCGCTTTCAGGTCGGCCAGGCCGTCCATCGGGAGGCGGAGTAGGAGTTCGCGCCACTGCGGCGCCCGCGCAAACAGCGGCGCCAGCACCTCCGCGGCCTTCTCCATGTTGCCAAGTTGCCGGGCGAGACCCGTGATCGCGAACCAGAAGATCTGCTCGTCGCCGGGAGCAAGCGCCTGTGCGCGGTCGAAGCGGGCGAACGCGTCGGCGAGCAATGCCTCCCGGTCGTTGGGGTCGACCGTCTGCGGGACGAGCAGTTCGAGCATCGCCAGCCGGATCTCCACCATCCGCCGCAGGGGCACGAGCGCGCCGGGCTGGTTGTCGATCCGGAGGTCCCAGGCGACGTTGTCCATAATCGTGCCGGGTCCCTTCACCTGGAGCACGGCCGAGAGGCTGCCGCGGATGTCGCCGCCCTTCGCCTCCGCCGCTTCGAGGGCCGCGAGGATGCGGACCGCCAGCCGCCCCGGCGCCGATTCGAAGGCCGCGGCCATCGCCTCCGGGACCCCTTCGTTGAGCATCATGTTCGACTGGACGGTGTAGTCCGCGCCAGTGATGTGGCTGGCGAAGGGGATGCAGCGAGCGCCCGTGTGGACGGCCGAGCCGCCCTTCGCGTCCATCACGGAGACCTGCCGCACCTCGGGCTCGGTGTCGCTGGCGATGAGGGCCGCGAGCGTGTGGGTGGCGTCAAGCCCGTGTTCCATGAGCGCGAGGCCCTGGGGCCCGAAGCTGACGTTCGTGAACGACTGCGTCGCGACCGCGCCGACCCCGGCCTTCACCCAGACGACGGGGAAGCAGGTGGGCTGGTGAGTCTGGACGCCGATCCCGATTTCGCCGGTCGCGGGGTCGCGGGCAACGATGGAATAGGTCATGCCCCGAAGCGTATCACGCCCGGTCCGTCCGTAGCCCGAGTGCCAGCGAGGGCAGGCTCCCGGCGCCCGGTAGCCGCGCCCCACCGTGGGCGCATCGCCTGCCACCTGCCGCACCGCGTCAGCCCCGCCACCACCGACAGGACCGCGACCGTGAGGAAGCGGCCCCCGCGCGGTCAGCCCCAGATCAGCCAGCCCGCAAAGATCCCGGCCGCGAACCACACGAGCCCACCGACGATGCCGAACATGACCGGGCGAGGGAGCTTCATGGCGGCGGATTGTAGCAGCTCCACATCCGCCTCGCGACCATCACGTTGACGAATCACACTCGCTGCCGTCGGCCGCGATGGATGAGCAGCGGAGAGCCGTGGGTTCGATGCAGCAGTTAGCGGCCCGCGACCAGTGACCGCCGGCCTGTGAATTGTGGACAGACAGCCCGGCGCAGAATACGGTTCTAAGAGACCGCGCCGCTGCAACTATTGCGCCGGCCGTCACGATCGCCCCAGGTTCCGACAGAAAGTGCTGAGCAGCACACGGAGAACTACCGATGAACATAACCAACTCTTCTACGATTCAGATGTCTGCCGGCCGCAAGCGGCTGTCGGCTGGTTTCCTCCTCGCGCTTGCCCTGGCCATGTTCGGGGCAGGGCTGTTCAGCCAGGCGTCCCACCCGGCGAATGCGGCTGCGGCGCCGGTGGAACAGTGCAACGGTGTGGCCGAGGGCGGCGGGCAGGGCATCGCCTGCACCGTCACCATAGACAACTACGTCACCAGCACGGGCGCCGCCGCGGCGCCTTCCACAGTGTCGGTGACGATCTGCACGGGCGCGGCCGGGCCCATCCGCGAGGGTGCCGGCACGTGCGACACGACGACTAAGACATCGGCGGAACCGGTCACGCTGGTCAACCAGTGCAACGGCTCCGCCAACGGTGGCGGGAGCGTCATGAAGTGCACCGTTACGATCACGAACCACTTCAGCAGCAGCCCAACAGCGGCTCCAACGCCCGCGACGGTCTATCAGTGCATCGGTTCGTTCGACACCTCCGCGTTGGGCACGTGCTCTCCGGTGAACACCGAGGGAATCAGCTCGGTGGGCGCAGCCACGGTCGGGCAGTGCACCGGCTCCGGCAACGGCGGCGGTACGAGCTATACTTGCACGGTCACCCCTGCATCGACGATGAGCGCGACCCTCCCGGTCAACATCGCCCAATGCAACGATTCGGCGAACGGCGGCGGCTCAGAGGTCACCTGCACGGCGACCGTGTCGAATCAGGTCATCGAAGCGACGCCGACCGCGACGGGGACCCTGACCCCTACAGCGACGGGGACCGTGACCTCCACGCCGACGGGGACCCTGACCCCTACAGCGACGGGGACCGTGACCTCCACGCCGACGGGGACCCTGACCCCTACAGCGACGGGGACCGTGACCGCCACACCGACGGGGACGGCGACCTCCACCACGTCGACACCGACTGCGTCCGCCACCGGGTCGCCGACACCGGCAGCGACGGCGTCCGTAACGCCGCTGGCGCCGGCCGTGGGCAACGCCGGACTTGCTGAGCCCGGTGGAACTTCGCCTGTAGTGGGCTGGCTTCTCGGCATCGCCACGATCGGGCTGGGGCTCGCGCTGGCCGTTGGGTCGAGGTTCGTCGCTCCACGGAGCAGGCACCAGTAGGAGTGGCGCGAGATCTCGCCAGGAGAGCTTCGCGCGGGCCTGCAGGCGTCGCGAAGCTCCGCGGCGAGGACGATGCGTGAATTGCGGACAGACGCCCGGATGTATAATGGCGTCAAGAGATCGCTGGCTGGCACAGTGGTGTGCCGGCCGGGAAGGAAACCATCAGTGGGATTGCTAACCTGGATCCTTGTCGGCCTCGTGGCCGGTTTGATCGCCCAACTCATTATCGGCGGCGGATTCGGGGGCCTTGGCCTCCGTGGGCTCGCGCTGACAACGCTGCTCGGCGTGGGCGGCGCGCTCGTGGGCGGCTTCGTTAGCTTGAAAATGGGCTACGGAGACGTGAGCGGCTTCGACGTCCGAACCCTCGTCATCGCCACCCTCGGCGCAATCGCAGTCATCGTCGTGTTCCGGGCGTTGTCGTCCGGCCGAGGTGGCCGCGGACTCATCTAAGTTCCGGGACGGCGCTTCGTCGCAGGTGCCAGACCCAGGGAGTAGATCCAAATGAACAACGGAAGCATTGGCCTCAGCCTCTTGCTTATCGCGGCCGGCGCGATCCTTGCGTGGGCGGTGGAGGCAACACTTGTGGGCCTCGACATCGTGGTCGTTGGCGTCATCCTCATGGTCGTGGGATCGATAGGGCTGGTGCTCTCGCTACTCTTCTGGGCGACCTTCGCCCCGTACGCACGACGGGACGATCGGGAACGCCACGACCCGCTTTAGGGGCAAGAGCGAGCGACCCCCAGCAAGGCCAGGAAACACACACGGAGGCTCAGAATGGCATCAGTACTTTCGGCGAGCACGATCGCCGGCGACAAGGTAAAGAATCTCGCAGGTGAAGACCTCGGGAAGATCGAAGACATCATGATCGATCTTGAGAGCGGGCGAGTGGCGTACGCCGTCGTGTCTTTCGGGAGCGGGTTCATGCACGGCGGCAAATTGTTCGCGATTCCGTGGGCAGCGCTCGCGGTTGACCAGGGTGACAAGAAGATCATTCTCAATGTCCCCAAGGAAATCCTGGAGACGGCCGAAGGGTTCGACAAGGACCACTGGCCCGACATGGCAGACCCCGCGTTTCGCACGCGCACCTACGGCCACTACGGCGTGGAGGCCTGGTAGGACAATCGACTGCCAGCCCGTCGCGCCGTGCACACGGCGCGACGATCGCGAACGCCACGACCTGCCTTAGCGCGAAACAACACCAGATCGGGCGCTTCACAACAGTCCGCCGCCGAGTCAGAAGACGGAGTCGCGGACACAGACGGACGCCCGGGGCGTCGGGGGTACCAATGGACACTTGGCTGATCATCGCAATAGGGGCGGCCGCAGCCGCTGCTCTCCTGCTGATCGCAGCGCTCGGCAGGAGCGTGAAGCGTCGGCGGAGCGCAAAGCAGACCAGCGAGCTTCGCGAAGGCTTCGGTCCCGAATACGCGACGGCTGTTGGGGAGCACGGCCGCTCAGGCGCTGAGGAAGACCTCTTGAAGCGCAAGCAGCGCGCCGACCTCTTCCAGGTGCGCACACTCTCAGCGGTCGAAGTGGCTCACTACACCGAGAGCTGGGCGGCGATGCAGGCCAAGTTCGTCGACGACCCCGGTGCCACTCTCACTGGCGCAGGCCGCCTGCTGGTGGAAGTCCTCACCGCTCGCGGCTACCCCGCGGCCGACTTCGAGCAGGGCGCGAGCGCACTCTCCGTCGATCATCCGCGAGCCGTCCAAGACTACCGGGCCGCACATGAGGTCGCGCTGCGCAACCAGCGGAACCCCGTGCCGACGGACGACCTCCGTGCCGCCATGGTGCAATACCACGCCGTCTTCACGGAGTTGATGGACAGCGGCCCGGCCGCGCCTGCGGTCCACGCCCCGTAGGCAAGAGCACGAGGGCCGGGACGCCGCCTCGTCGACTCGGACAGTTTTGGACAGACGGCGAGGCGTACGGTGGTGATGCGAGTTCGACAGCGGTCCCTCTGTCGAACCCAAACTGAAGTAACCTCATATGCCATCAAGGAGGCACCCAGTGAAGAACCTCATCCGCAAGACGTTTTCGAAGGGCGAAGAGGGGCACGCCTACGCCTACGGTGGTGGCGGCCTGACACTCCTGATCATCATCGTCGTGATCGTGCTCCTGCTGCGTTAGCGGCGCGCGCGTCTCCATCGCACCCTGAAGGCGGCAGCCCGCCGCCGGGTACGCCAGCATCCGGTCACGCAGTTCCCTGTGCCCGGACGAGTTCACCGGCTCCGTTCACCGCGTCCCGCGTGCTGGCCCATCTCCAATGAAGGAAGAACAACGATGAACAAGGACAAGATCAAGGGGAAGACCAACCAGGTCGTGGGCGAGGCTCGTGAAGGCACGGGGCGCGCCGTAGGCAACGACAAGATGGAAGCGAAGGGGCGATCCCAAGCAGCGAAGGGCAAGGCCCAGTCGGCCGTGGGCAATTTGAAAGGCAAGGCTGCCGACCTAAAGGACAAAGTGAAGAGCGCCGTCAAGGGCTAGCCCGTGGTCGAGGGTAGCTCTGGACAGGGACGGTGCGCGCAAACATTCACACCACGCGACCATCGCAAAGTGCTATGGTGGAATGTGACAAGCGGAGGCCGATACGGCCGAACTCTTGCAACGGAAGCCGGATCTCACGACTGCATCCCTGGTTTTGTCACGACCCACCAACCTCATCCTCGCGGCCATAGCCCCGGGCGAGTACGAAAGAGTCCGTTCTGTCCTGACCGCACACCCCCTGCGAATGCGTGAGACGCTGCAAGAGGCCGGCGAGCCGCCGGAGTACGTGTACTTCCCCACGAGCGGCATTATCTCCGCCCTGACTGTGCTCGAAAACGGGATGATGATCGAGTTCGCCACGGTGGGCCGCGAAGGTACCACTGGCGTACCGCTCTTCCTCGGAATGGGCGATTCGAACATGGCCCTCGTCTCCCAGATGCCGGGCGCGTCCCTCCGAATGACGAGCGCCGCCTTCCGCGTCGTTCTGAGCGAATGCCCCAGCCTCGCCGCCCTCATGATGCAATACAGCGGGGTGATGCTTGCGCTCGTTTCCCAGTCTGCGGCCTGCAACCGCGCCCACCACACAGATGAACGCTGCGCGCGCTGGCTGCTGATGACGCACGACCAGGCCGCGACCGACCACTTCCCGATTACGCAAGAGTTCCTGGCGCAGATGCTGGGCGTCAGCCGGCCAAGTGTGACGCTCTCGGCCGCGGCGCTGCAAAACGCGGGGCTCATCAGCTATCACCGGGGCGAGCTGACGATACTCGATCGGCCGGGCCTCGAGCGGGCGTCTTGCGAGTGCTACGCGGTCGTCCACGACTACTTCCCGTACCTTACGGCTGTGAATGGCGGCGGTTACAGCCGCTCGTAAGGCTTCGGCTTCGCGGCCGAACTGGTGGCGCCTCGCCTACTTCGCGTTGCCGCGGACGAACGCGAGGCAGCGCTTCCAGGCGTCGGCGCTGGCTTCGGCGTACTGCTCGTAGGCGCGGTCGAAGAAGCTGTGCGGCGCCCCCGGGTACACCACGACTTCGTGCTTCACCCCCGCGGCCGTGAGAGCGGCGTCGAACATGTCGATCGACTCCTGGGGGATGCCCTGGTCGGCGCCGCCAAAGAGGGCGAGGATGGGGCAGGTCATGTCCTTCGCCCGGTCGGCCGGGCCGGGGGAGTTGTCGACAAAGCTCGGGGTCGGCCGGCCGTAGAAGCCGATAGAACCGGCGAGGCCGTGTCCGGCGGCCGCCTGCAGCCACGAACTCGACCCTCCGTAGCAGAAGCCGACGGTGAACACCGACGAGCAATTGCCGCCGGCCGCGGAGCGCAGGTAGGCGGCCGCGGCGCCCGTGTCTTCGGCGACCTGCGACATCTTCGTCTGGCGGACGTGCTCCATGTAGGGGAAGTCGGCGTCGCGACGGCCAACGCCGGCGGTGCGGCCGAAGAAGTCGTAGGCGATCGCGGTGATGCCTTCTTCGGCGAAGCGGAGGGCGAGTTCTTCGTAGAAGTGGAAGAGGCCGCGAACGTCAGGGAGGATGACCATCCCCGCGCCGCCGGCCTTTGCCGCACGGGCGACGAACGCGGCGAACGGGGTGCCGTCCTTCGATGTGAGCGTGACCAGTTCGGAATCGACAGCGGCGCCCTCGATGGGCTCGATCGGCGGGACAGCGTCAGCGGGGAAACACATGGGAGTACTCCTGGGTGGGTGGGTAGTGCGGCGATTATAGGCGACGCGGCGCGCCGGTGGCGGCGGGTGCACGTATCATCGCGGGTGAGCGGTCACTTCACGCCGGGACTTGCCAGACCAATGCCCTATCGCCTCGCCGCCATCGACCTCGACGGCACCCTCATCGCCTCCGACGGGAAGGTCAGCGAAGCTAACGCCGGCGCGCTTCACCACCTCGCCAGCCGCGGGATCGTCGTCGCCGCCGCCACGGCCCGGCCCTACTTCGCCGCCATTCGCCCCTTCGAAGCTGCGAACGTTGGCGCCGCCGCCATCGCCTGCGCCGGGGCCGACGTCCGCCTCCAAGGCGGGACCGTCGTCGACCAATCGGCGATGCCCCACGACTTCGCAGCCTTCATCGCCGGGCTTTGCGACCGCGCCGGGTGGCCCGCAACCCTTACCACCCGCGAACGCACCTACCGCCGGGAGAACGAGATGCCCGCCTGGGCCGGGAGCCGTGCTGACATCGTGGCGACGACGCGGCTGGCCGACGCCGGGCTCGATGGCGTCCTTGCGGTGCTGGCGAACGTCCCCGTCGGGGCTGCCTTCCTCGGCGAACTCGAAGCGTGGGAGGGCCGTGTTTCGATGCACCGGGCGACGCTCTTCAACGGCGAGTCGTTGCTCACAATCACCGCGCTGGGCATCGACAAGGGGCACGGGCTGCGGGCGCTCTGCGGGGCGCTTGGGGTGACGCCGGGCGAGGCGGTCGCCTTCGGGGACAGCGATGTCGACGTGCCGATGTTCGAAGTCGCGGGGATGGCCGTGGCGATGGGGAGCGCCCCAGACCGGGTGAAGGCGGCCGCCGGGATGGTAGCGCCCACGGCAGACGAAAGTGGCTTCGCCGCGGCCGTCCACCGGCTCTGGCCCTGACTCAGCCCAGGCCGCAGCCTACGCCGCCGATGGAGACACTCCGCGAAGCCGTGGCTGTGGCGCCGCCGGTGAAGTAGGCGGTGACCGTGACGGTATAGCAGCCGGGCGTCGCGTACGAAACCTGGAGGGCATGAATGACCTGGCCTGAGCCGCCGTCACCACCGGGATGGATCCATTTGACGGTCAGAAGCTCGAGCGGAGCAGGCGCGTAGGCGGAGGCGGAGAAAGTCACCACGGTGCCCGTCGCGGCGCTGGCCGGACCGGTCAGTGTCACGTAAGGCCCCGTGGGGGTCGGCGTCGCGGTTGGCGGCTGCGTCGCCGTGGGAGTAGGGGTCGCGGACGGCGCGGGCGTGGCTGGTGCGATGGCGGTATCGGCTGGCGTTGCGGCCGGGCGGGGCGTCGGTGGAGGAGCCGTGTTTGGAGCGGTGGTCGCGGGGATGGTTGAGGTGACCTGCGCCCCCGCGACGGTGGCGATGGCGGCCGGTGAGCGCCCCGGCGTGGCGGTCGCGGCGGCGCGGGTGGCGGTGGCGCTGGCCGGGGTGTCGCGGACCGCCTCCGCGTTGCGGTCGCTGCCGCCGAAGAAGAAGGCGGCGATGACGAGAGCGACCCCGCCGGTGACCAGCACCCCGCCGACGACAGCCAGCATCGAGCGACGGATCGTATCGAAGACGCCGCCGGTTTCGGTGGGCAGGTAGCCGATTTCGCGGGCGAAGGAGGCGACCGCGGGGTCGAAGACGTCGGGTCGTTCGAGGTTCGCGGCATGGCCGGCGCCAGCGATGGTCACGACCCTGCGGACACCTTCAGGGACGGCCGCGACGAAGCCGGGGGCGAAGCTCATGACGTCGGCATCACGGTCGCCGAAGACGAGGAGGGTCGGCATCGTCAGCTCGGGGATGCGCTCGAAAGCGTTGACGTTGACGATTAGCGCCTCAGCGGTGCCGGCGACCCCGGCCGGTTCGAGGCGGTCGAAGTCGGCGGCGAGCTGGTCGCGGGCGGCGGGAGGCAGGCGGCGGCTGGCGGCCGGGTAGGTCGCGGACCGGCGGAGGAAGTCGATGCCTTCGGCCCGGACGCGGGCGCCCATCTCGCCCAGCCGGGGGGCAACGGTTTCCCGCCAGACAGGCGTGCCCGAAGCCGAGGACGAATTGATGACGATCAGCCCTTCGAGCCGATGGGGGCGTTCGATCGCGAACCGCAGGGCCAGCGCCCCGCCGAGCGAGTGCCCGCAGAGGAGCACGCGGTCGTAGCCGAGGTGGTCGAAGAGGTCTTCGAGCCGGTCCATCGCCGGGCCGGGGGCATAGGGCGCGGGGTCTTCGGGCGAATCGGACTCGCCGTGACCGAGGAGGTCGACGGTGACGACGCGGAAGTGGCGCGTCAGCCCGGCGATGTTCGTCGAGAAGGAGGCGGCACTGGCGGTGAAGCCGTGGAGGAGGAAGATGGGCGGCGCCTCGGCGGGGCCTTCGTGGACGGCATAGCCGATCCGTTCGCCCGGCTTCCCAATAAGCGGCATGCCCTGAATCTACCCTTACGGGTGCGCTGTGGGAAGAACGCTACTGCGCCGGACGTCCTCCATTCGGTAACGGTGCTCAGCCTCACCCTGCCGCTCGCGGGCGGGTTCTGACCGCTGCCTGTTACCATCCAGCGATGGACATCCAGTTCGCGCTCCTCGCCGACCACGCCGAGATTGTCTCCGGCAAGCTCTACCTGATGGGGGGCGGGTGGACGACCTCGTACGCCGCCGTCATCCCGGCCACGATCCGGCTCGCGATCGTCGTGGGAGTGCGAGTTGGCTGGGAGGAGACGAACCAGCCGGTGCCGGTGCGGATCACGGTGGAGAACGACGACGGCCAGGAGTTTGTCCGGATCGACGGGCAGGTGAACGTGGGGCGGCCGGTTGGCCTGGCGCCGGGTTCGGCGCAGGTGGCGCAGATGGCGGCGAACGTGCCGGTGACGCTGCCCGCCTTCGGCGGCTACCGGGTGCAGATCGTGGCCGGGGGTGAGGGGCAGCCCGTGGAGGAGAACCTCCCGTTCCGGCTGGAACAGCGTGGCGAGCCGCCGGCGGCTCGGCATCCATAGCGGCTAGCGGCGCCCGTGGTACGATAGGCCTTCCCCGGGGTGTAGCTCAGCCTGGCAGAGCGCTTCGTTCGGGACGAAGAGGCCCCCAGTTCAAATCTGGGCACCCCGACCAATTCCGTTTCCCCGACGAGCATTGGAGATCGAGACTCGCACAGGTGCTAACCCGATCGGCGGAGTTTCGTCCGGAAATGGGACCGCAGGCCCACGGGTATCACCACTTCGACCTCCTCCCCCATGTCCCAGGCAGCCACCGGACCTGCGCCTTCGTTGGCATACCGAGGCTGGCCGGCTGGGCCTAGCCGGAGACCGACCATGCCCACCTCATACATCACGTTGGCTAATGCGCGCCTCGCCGCGTCCATGCCCGCGTCTCCACCGCCCATGAGCGCCCTATCCACCTCCCTACCCCAATCGTTCTGCTCGACGTCGCCAACTGCGGCGATGAGTTCGTCTTCTCCCCAGTCCGCGATACGAAACGCCGCCGGTCGGTCCCGTAACAGGCGCATAGCCACCGCCTCGACCCCTGGGTAGTTCTCCCTCCACTCCTCCACAATCGCCCGGAACCGCCAGTCCGAGAACACGGCCTCCACCCTTTCGACGACGGCCTTCGTTATGGGTAGCCTCCCCTCACTCTCTCGCAGGCAAAGGTTCACATAGTGCACGACATCCCGAGGACGTCGCGACGTCCGATCCAGAAGGACGTCGAAGGCATCCCCTCCCAACCGCGTCCGAGCTTGAAAGATGTCCCCTGCGAACACATGCCCATCGGTGTACGTCGTCTTCAGGACGTGGTTCACTCGGGCCTCCACCATATCGCGCAGCTCTCGGTCCGACCACCGTAAGTGAACACGCTGGGACTCGAGCTTGTCGCGTTGGTAGCCTCTGACGGGAGGTGCCGACTCTGCCTTGAGCAGAATGTTGTCGCGAATACAGATGACGACCTTTACACGATCAACTCTGGACGCCAGATGAAACACCTCTAGGAGCAGTGAGCGCGTCAAGTCGTACACGATAGATTCATCTACCCAATTCGTGTCCAAGTCGTCGACAATAACGAAGCATGACTTTTGAAAATCATCGATTATTACCTCGTCCATGAAGTCGACGATGCTGTCGAGTTGGGCGATCCTACTCGTGCTAACCACCTGCTGGGCTATGGTCAGCCGCTCGCTCACGGCGTCACGCTTGACTCTGTCCATGGAGACTGAGGCCTCCATAGGGAAGATCGTGGCCCAGGCCTCGCTGCCCAGCTTTAACTGTCCTCGCATGTTTGATTCGAGGTTACTGTGTATTTCTACGATGCGGTCTGATATCTCGTTGAAGAAGTTGACGGACAACCCTTCCAAGTACTCCGCTGCGGCCTTCAGCTGCGTCGCTCGCTTTCGATCCTTGCGCATCAAGCGTTGGAAGAGGTCTTGTATGCGATTCTTATTCCCTAGGTCGCCGTTGGAGTAGTGCTTGAGGAGTTCGATTACAAAAACGTGTCTCCACAGCGACTCATAGAACGCGTCAAGATGTATACCGGCCTCGCGGAGGCTGCGTAACATCTCCGACCTCGACAAGATGTGAAATGCGAGCGACTGTGGGTTAATCCTCAGTACGTGATCGTGGGTTTCTCTCAGATGTCTCACGATGGCGGTCTTGCCCATGCCCGCCCGCGCTACGATGACACACTTCGGGTCGTCGCGATTCGCGATGGTCTCGTAAGCTGAAGTGCGGATGAAGCAGGAGGTTAGCAGCGGATCTTGCTCGGCCGCCTCGCTGCCGATGGTCTTCGCCGAACCGAGGCGTACAACGCGAGACCCGGGCCGCGAAGCCATGCGAAAGCACCCCGCGCTCTTTGTACCCCACATCCCGGCGGGTGGGCAAGCTTATTAGTGATATTCGTGCGGTCGCGCCTCGGATTGGCACTTGTGCTCCCTCGGTCGCCCGGGAGGGTCGCCACCATGGGCAGGCGCTACCGTCCCTTCGCCCCTCCTCCTCACCGCGCCCGCAGGAAGGCGGTGGACCGTTCGGGCAGGAGAGCGAGTGCCGGCGCAGGCCGTTACTTCCCGCGGACCACGCGCGTGACGAAGGTCAGCCGGAACGCGCTCGCTTCCCCGATGATCTCCCAGCAGCCTTCGCCCGAAACGACGAGCCCCATGGCCTGGGTGCCCGACTGACCGCAGCCGCCGGGCATCTCGACCCGGAGAGTCCCGGGAACGGGGCCGAGGCGGCGGCCTTCTGCGACTTGGTCCCGACCCTACGAAGCCGCGCTGCTCACCAGCGTCGAGTGGAGCGCCGGGTCGAGGGTGTCGAAGGCTGTGTTGCCGATTGCCAGGAGGCCGCGCTGAGGGATGAGGAAGTCCCCAAGCTGAGCCTGGGGCGTGACCGCGCCGGGCTCGCTGGTCTCGCGGTCGCCGACCCTGAGCAGGGCCGATTTCACGACCCAGATCTTGCGGGGATTGGCGATGAACGACTGGCCGTTGGGGGCCACTCCGGCCATCGAGAGCTTCCCTGCCCGGAGCATTGGGCCGGCCATCGCCGCGGTCAGTCTGAGCATGCGCGGGCTGCGCCAGGCCCACTCCGGGAAGCACGCCGCCATCAGGTTCATCGCCCGGCTCGCCATCGTCGGCCCCACCACGATATCGCACAAGAGTCCCTCGCTGGGGACCTCGATGTGGAGCCGATCCTCACCCGTCCACTCAACGACGACGGGACAGACGACCGCCCGCGCCACGGCGCTGCCGAAGAAGCGGGTGCACGCGGCCTCCGGCGGGACGTCTGCGTAAAAGGTCCACTGTCCCGCGGGGTCGCGATACCAGACGGACGTGTATCCCGGGCCGAGTGACGACGCCGGGAACCGCCGCGCGCCGAGCACGTCGCCCGACCGGAAGGGCAGGCCCATCAGGCCCCAGCCGCTGAGTCGCTCGTTCGCGCCCGGCAGGAGCTTCGCGTTCTTCTCCGCGGCGATCACCGCGTCTCTCGCTGACGTCATCACTCCACCTCCCGGGACTGCGGAGGACGATAACGCCGTCGCCCAACTCCCTGCAACGCGCCCGGCCACGCGGTTCACGGCCGCCGCACGAACGTCCCGACGAAGTAACCCGGCTCGCGGATGAAATCCCGGATCGTGGCCAGGGCATGCAGCCGGCCGACCCACGGGTCTTCGGCGTCGGAGAACGGGTCCACGATGTGAGCGCGGTGTGTTTCCCGCCACCTTCGCCAGTGCCGCACCTCTCGACGTGACATGCCCCTGGAAAGACGCTGCCCCAAGAGCATCACCTGGAGGAAGAATTCACGGCAGTACACAGCTTCCCGGTCCCCTTCTTCCGTCCCCGCTCGCTCGATCTCCTCGTCGAGCCTGTCCCATTCCCCGAGCCCCGCGAGATACGCCAGCCACGGCAGGGGCAGCCCGCGGGCAATGTCCATAGTCATGCCGTTGTAGAAGCGGGGATTGAAGTCGATGAGGAGGTGCTGTTGGCCGACGGTCAGGAACTCCGCTTCGAAGACGCCGTGGTATCCGACCGAACGGCAGAGTTGCAGCACTCGCTCGCGCAACTCGGGCGCGACTTCGTCCGGGGCGAAACAGAGCCCGCTGCCGGCCCGCCGCGGGTATTGCAGGAGCGTCCGCTTGGCTCGCATCGCCGCCGCCCCGCTCGGAGCGACGTATCCGGCGATGTGGAGGAGCGACCCCGCATGGAACGGGTGGAATTCCTGGACAAGCGGGAGGGATACGGCCGGATCGGATGCGATCGTGTCGCCCGTGAAGCGCAAGAGACCGCGGAACTGACCGAGCGCCGCGGGAAGATCTCCAGGGGTATCGGCGACGATGGCGCGGACCCAGTGCTGGCTCCCCATGCGGCCCTGCGGCTTCACCACGAGCGGGAACCGAAGCCCATCAGTCACGCTCTCGAGGGCACGTTCGCCGTCGACAACCGCCGTCCCCGGCGTCGGGATGCCGAGCGCGGCGCACGTCTCGTACAGCAATCGCTTGTTCAGCAGGCCGTAGATCGCCTCGTGGCCCGGGAGCGAGTAGCGGAACCCCCCGAGCTGATCCCGATGCTGGGACGACCAGAGCACGGTCCCGTCGCTTCCAGGAAGAAGCACGGCCCCCGGGAACTGGCGGGCAATGGAGCGAACGGCATCCAGCGGCGGCCCCTCGCCCGCTTGCAGCCGGGGAAACGGGACGACCGTGCCCCCAGCCCGCCGGAAGGGGTCGACCCGCCCCGCCGGGGGCGACAGCACCTGGACGCCCCGGTCCCGCAACACGTGGATCGCGTCGATGTTCGGCACCGGCAGGAAGGCCGGCGGCAGGTCAGCCATGCGTGGCGCTCTCGGGCGAACGTCTCCGCTGGCGCAGACGCAGGAGGGGCGTGCCAACTGCGTCGCGCACGCGCCGCTCTAGACGCTGGTACCTGGGCCGGACCCCTAGAGGCCCGATGACACGGGCGTGTGTGGCATAGAGCCACTTGTACTGCTCCCCGCCCTGCAGGAAGTCGAAGTGTTCATCGCCCGCCTCGAAACTCTCCCGAAGCATGGCGTGCTGCAGCACAGCTCCCGGGGAGTACCGGGCAAACTTCGGGTCGTAAGTGAAAAGCCTCTGGTAGAACCGCCCCGCCCAACGGTAGCCCGCATGCCCGGCGACGACGCTCCCGCCGGCTCGAATGGTGGACACGCGGAGCACGCCTTCGTCGCGGAGCGTCCGGTAGAGTTTCAGCGACGCGGAGACCGAGAACGGGTCAGGACGGCCGGTGCGCCTGAACTGCCGTGACTTCCAGACGAAGAGCGCCGGGAGTGCGTCGGGCCTGGCGTCGTCGGGCACGAACTCCACCTCACCGACGTCCCGCGCCAGCCACCGCTGGTGGCGTGCGACGCTGGTCCAGGGGGCCGTCCCGGGACCAGCGCGCCTGCTCTCCCGGTATTCGTCGAACGACGAGAACCCGCGCCAGGCGATGAAGGGCGCCACGACCATCGGTGGCGCGGGCGTCTCCGCCGGTACCCGAATCACCCCCTGCGCGACTTTCGCGAGCGTGGGGTGCTGGCGCGCGAAGGGGGTGCCGGGCGGCAGAGCTTCGTAGAAGAAGGGGTGCGTCCAGAGTTCGTCGATGACCCGCCTGCCCACGGAGAGGACCAGGAACGGCCGCCCTTCGACTTCGACGTTCTCGATGCGCCAGGTCCGGCCTGGAAAGTGGCTTCGAGCGACTGCGCCCAGGAATGCATCGGAAGAGAAGAACGCCGGTTCGCCCACAAGGGAAACCCTAGCGGCTTGGCCTTGAAGAATCCACAGTGCCGCCGGAGCTGCCCTGTCCGCCCAGCTCGCGGACCGCTGCCGACAGGACATCGGGAGTCATCCGCTGGTGGACCGCGACCGCAACGACATGATTCTTTAGCTGCACCGCCTCCGGGAAAGACTGCCAGGGACACTGCGAGTGAAACCGGGACCACCACCGCAGCGCCGGGACGCCGCGGGCACGGAGGCCGTCCACCAGGCGTTGGGGGTCTCCCGCCACGAAAGGAAACGCGAGCGGCACGGTCCCCTCCGGGAGACGGCCGAACAGGGGCCTGAACCCATCCCCGGAGGACGCGGCGGCGAGGATGGCGGAGAAGTTCTCCCGGCGGCGCCGGGCGATGTCCTTCGCGTCGGCACGGGGTGCGACTCGCCCTGTCAGGAATGACATGCCGTGGCGCTCGCTCCACGGGCGTAGGAACCGCTCGCCCCTTGGCAGGAGCGTACCTGGGAGCTCGCCCTCGAAGCCGCCTGCCGTGGCCGGCAGCTCGCGCGCCCCACGTGCCCGGTCGCGGAGCGCGTAGTAGACCCGCGACGGCCCGTGCCGCCCGGGCGCGAAGGTGGCAGGAAGCAGGGCGTGGCGGAGCGCCGCGCGAGGCTCGGGCAAGTCCGGCCGGTTGATGACGAGCGCCGCCCCATCGCCGACCGCAAGGCTCTTTCGGAGGCTGAAGATCGCGATATCACCGAGCGTTCCCAGCGCCTCGCCGCCTTCGTACCGGCCGAAGAGACCGTGGGCGCAGTCTTCGATGAGGGGCACACCCCTGCTCCTGCAGAGGGAGGCAAGTTCCGCTGCATGCTTCTGCGGGAACCCCAAGTAGTGGGTGAGGTACACGCACTTCGTGCGCGGTGTGATCAGCGCGGCGATCTCTTCCGGCCGGGCGTTCAGCGCCTCGTCGACGCTGTAGTAGACGAGCGTCAGTCCGGCCTGCACGAGCGGGTCGATCTCCGCGCCGCAGTTGTAAATAGGTGCGAGAACCTCGTCGCCGGGCTGCAGGCCCAGCACCTGGACTCCGTACCAGATTGCCGTCCTCGCCATGCCAAAGAAGTGCACCCTGGGTGCGGAGAACGGGAACGCCCCGGCCGTCTCTCGGTTTCGCAGTAGCGCCCGCGGATCCAACGAGACGCCCGGGTACAAACCAACTCCGGTCACTTGCTCAAGTCCTGGTGCGGATAAGAAGCAGCTTGCCTACGCGGTCGCCGATGAGCAAGCCCGGTGAGACGGCCACTGCCACCCGCGCGCTCAGCAGGAGCGCAGGAATGCGATGACGGCTTCCGCGACGGCGGCGGGCTGTTCGGGCAGGAGGGCGTGGCCGGCGGCGTCGACCTCCACCAGTGTAACGCGGTCGTCAAACGCTTCCTTCAGGGCGCGGCCGTTGCCGGGCGGAGCGATCCGGTCCTGCAGTCCCTGGACCACGAGCACCGGCGCCGCGCCACCGTCCCACCACTCCTTCGGCGGGGTAGCACGGCTGGCGGCGCCCTCGGCCGTCGCCACCTCCGGGTACCAGCCGTCGCTCCAGAGGCGGGGGTCGTTCCCGGGTGCGAAGAAGGCGATGGCGGCGGCCGCCATGCGGTCGTCGAGGGAGATGTCCGGCTCGAAGCACCTCCCCAGCGCCGCCGCGGCCTCGGCATCCGGCAGGACGCGGCCGCCCGCGCCGAGGAGGGTCACGCTCCGCGCCAGGTCCGGGCGGTCGGTGGCGAAACAGCGGACGACGCGGTTGCCGAAGGCGTGGCCGATGACGTGCGCGGGGCCGTCCTGGAGCGCTTCGATAGTCGCGGCCAGGTCGGCCGCGTAGTCGTGGAGGGTGAGGCCCTCCATCGGGCCTTCGCTACGGCCGACGCCTCGCGGTTCGATGGCGACCGCGCGGAAGCCTGCAGCCGCAAGCCTCCCGGCCAGGTCGTCGAAGTCGGCGGCACCGCGCCCGAGCGATGGGACCATGACCACGAGGGGGCCGCTGCCCCGGAGCACGGCGACAAGGCGGGCCGGGCCGGCTTCGATGCGTAACCGTGCGGGTTCTGCCACCGCCGTCAGTCCTCGTATCCCGGCGGGCGCTGGAAGCCGCCGAATTCGCGTTCGACCAGCCCGGCGAACCGCAGCGTCGTCCGGTCTTCCAGGTAGGGGCCGATGGCCTGCGCGCCGATGGGCATACCCGCTTTCGTCAGCCCGAGGGGGAAGGCCGTGGCGGGCTGGCCGCTGAAGGTCGCGATGCCCGGGTAGACCAACTGGCTCGTGTAGGGCACGGTCCGGCCGTTGATTTCGAGGCTCCACTGCGCCATCGACCCGAGGCCGCGGTGTTCGAAGGAAGGGACGATGGTGATTGGCGCGAGGAGGATGTCCCAATCGCGGAAGAAGCTGCGGTAGCTTTCGCGGTAGAGTTCGCGCTCCATGAAGAGGCCGATGTAGTCGGCGGCTTCGAGCATGGCCCCGGCGCGGCTGGCCTTCGTGAACTCGTCGTCGCGCGGGTCGGGTGCGGCGATGATCATCCGCTGCTCGCGTGGTGTCCGGGCCGACATGATGGCGTTAAGCAAGGTCAGGTACTTGCGGTGGTGGTCCCGGAAGTCGCGGAAGAGGGTCGGCGCGGCTGTCGCGACCTTCGCCCCCGCCTTCGCGAGGCCGCCGGCAAGCCCCTCGATCGCGGCGCTGATCTCGTCGTCGATCTCTACCCAATCTATTGGAGGGAGGACGGCGACGCGGAGGCCCTCGAACGAATCGGCCCGGGCCGCTGGCAGGGAAAGCGTCCAGCCGACGTCTTCGCCGGTATCGGGCCCGGCGGCGAGGTCGAAGAAGAGTTCGAGGTCGGCGGCGCCCCGGGCGAGCGGCCCCTGGACGCCCATCGCGGTCGACGGGTTCGGCATCGGGACCATCGGGAACTGGCCGCTGCGGGCGACGGCGCTGTCGCTCGGCCTGTGCCCGAAGACGCCGCAGAACGCGGCCGGGACGCGGATGGAACCGCCGATGTCGCTGCCCCATTCGAGGCCGGTCATCCCCGCGGCGAGGGCCGCCGCGCTGCCGCCGGAACTGCCGCCGGGCGAACGGCCAAGGTCCCAGGGGTTGTTGGTGCGGCCGTAGTTCGGGTTGTCCGACTGCCAGTCCGCGAGCATCGGGGGGACGTTCGTCTTGCCGAAGATGACGCCGCCGGCGGCCTTCACCACGCGGGTGACAGGGGCATCGAAATCGACGCGGGCGTCGCGCCACTCTTCGTTGCCGGCGGTGGTCCGCAGCCCGGCGACGTTGACGGACTCCTTGAGGGTCATCGGGAGGCCGAGGAGGGCGCCGTCATCGCCGCGGGCACGGGCAGCGTCGGCCTCCCGGGCGGCCTCGCGGGCGCGGGCGAAGTCGCGTTCGACGACGGCGTTGATGGCGGGGTCGTAGCGTTCGATCCGGCTGATGTAGAGGTCGAGCAACTCGACGGACGAGACCTGCTTTTCGCGAAGGGCGCGGATCAGGTCGACGGCGGTGGCGAAGGGGTCAACGGAAACGGCAGCAGCCATGGAAAACCTCCAGTGCCCGGGAGGGGGGGCTCGATCCTAGCACGGGGAGGGCGGTAGGCGGACTCGGGGCCTACAGCCCCCGCAGTTCGACGCGCCGGCCCCGCGATTCGGCGATATGGCCAATGCGAAGGGCTTCGGGGATGGCGGCTTCGACCGCTTCGGCATCCCCTGGCGCGACCATCACGACGATGCCGATGCCCATGTTGAAGACTTCGTACATCTCTTCGGGCGTGACTTCCCCGCGCTGCTGGATGAGGCTGAAGATGGGCAGCACCGGCCAGGCGCGCGTCTCGAACACGGCCGCGAGGCCCTCCGGGAGGATGCGGGGGACGTTTTCGGTGTAGCCGCCGCCGGTGATGTGGGCGATGCCGTGGAGGCGGTCGAGCACGGGCGAAAGTTCGCGGTAGTACGGGCGATGCGTCGCCAGGAGCGCCTCGCCGAGGGACTGGCCGCCGAGGAGCGCGGGCCGCTCTTCCAGGCGGCGCCGGGTTTCGTCTTCGGGTTCGCCGTCGCAGATGCCCAGCACCTTGCGCGCGAGCGATGCCCCGTTGGTGTGGAGGCCAGTGCTGGGCAGCCCGAGGAGGATGTCGCCGTCGCGTATCTTCGAACCGTCGATGACGCGGTCTCGTTCGACAACGCCGACGATGAAGCCCGCGAGGTCGAAGTCGCCGGGCGCGTAGACGTCTGGCATGTCGGCTGTTTCGCCGCCAAGGAGGGCGCAGTTGTTGTCGGCACAGGCACGGGCGACGCCTTCGACGAGCGTGGACTTCTGGTCGTTGCTGAGCCCGTTGCCGGCGATGTAGTCGAGGAAGAAGAGGGGTTCGGCGCCGCAGGTGAGGATGTCGTTGACGCTGTGGCCGAGGATATCGGGGCCGCAGAGGTCGAGGCGGTTGGCGGCCAGTTGCAACTTCACCTTCGTGCCGATGCCGTCGGCGCTGGCGGCGAGGACGGGGTCGCGGTACTTATCGCCGAGGCGGAAGAGGCCGCTGAAGGGGCCGGCGTCGCTCAGGACTTCGGGGCGGCGGGCCTTCGCAAGGATGCCGGGGAGGCCCTTCGCGAACTTGCTGCGGGCGGCGATGTCAACCCCGGCGGCGGCGTACTGGCGCTGTTCGGAAGTCACAGGGGCAGTGTAGCAGAGGGTGGGTTGGGTGCCGGGATGACGACGGTTGTGGGGCGGCTTTCGTGCGCGGGGAGCCTGGTGCCGAAATTCGCCTGTGCTACCCTCCCGGCGACGGAGAGCGCCCACCGCCCGAGGATGGTCTGATGATCGAACCCGACGAGCTCTGGACACTGATCGAACGGAAGCACGAGCCCCACATCGACCAGGAAGTGCAGGCCTGCCTGCTGCTCCGCACAGCCGACTGGAGTTACCAGGCGATCGGCGACCGTTACGGGCGCTCGGACAGTGCGGTCCGGCGGGACGTGGAGCGGGTGCAGGATGCCATCTTCTTCGAGCTGGGACTGCTTCATCCCGGCTGGGCAACGGGTGCGTGGGCACATCTGCACCGCGGGTGCTGCCTGGCGGAGGGACAGCGCGCACTCAAGGCGAGCGTTGCCTGATTCGAGCCAGCCGGCGGACAGTTCAGCGCTCATTTCGACAGAAATTTCGAAAGGACTTCCGTCGACTGGGCCGGAGCGGGAGGACTACCCTTGGCGTCGGCGGCTGCCCCCGCGGGGGACCCGGGGAGTTCCGCCGCCGGGAAAGGATGCACGCGGATGGAAGTGCGTATAGCCAGGCCCCGGACGCTGCTGGCAGCTGTCTTGCTGCTCGTGGCGGCGGGCTCCGCGATAACCGTGCTCGCGCAAGCTGGTGACGGCCCTGATTCGACAAAGGTCGACTTTATCCCCCTGGGGGGAAGTGGCGACGGTGGTAAGCCGGTGCCCGTCTCCGACGCCGAGACCACCCGGGCCCGCGAGATCGTGGACAAGGACGGGAGGCTGGCCAGGCTCAACGGCGGCCAGCCCTACGAACTGACCCAGGTCCGGGCGGAGATCCTCAAGTCCGGCGAGAAACTCCTCAGGGACGGTGACAAACTCGTGGCCTTCGACGTCGTCTGGGAGAAGCCCGTCGACTCGCGTGGCCCGTGGCTGCTGCTCAAGTGCCAGCGCACCATCACCTACGAGAGCAAGGCTCTGTGGACCGGCCTCCGGAGCGTCGCCATCTACCTCGTGATTGGTGAGGATCGGGTGGTGCAGTTCGTGCCGAGCCTTCGCGCCAACGAACTCGGGGCGGAACTTGACCAGGCAACGGCCGGCAAATCGCCCCACTGCCCGGAGGGGACCGACTATGAATAGGATCAGGGTCCACCCAAGGCTTCTCGCCGCGCTCATTGGCTTGCTCGCGGCCGGCTACATCGTGCTGGGCTTCACGTGGGCGCAAGACCGTTCGCAGGGCGCCTCCGCCTGGACAGCCGGAGGCTTCTTCGGGCTGGTCAGCGCGGGGAGCGCCGACGCCTGGTACAACTACGACTTCAAGACACAGTCGGCGGAGGCAAGCAACGTCGATTGGCCGATACGCTACCTCTTCGCCGCGGACGCCGAGGTCGACAAGGTCAAGAACACGATCGATGGGTGTGGAGGCGACCCGACCATCAACCCTTGCCTCGGAGACCACGTCGTGCATGAAGCGAAGTTCCGGGGCAGGGAGAATGGATACTGGTACTGGGACGGAGACGGCGGCAGAAAGCAGGGGCTCTCCTGCCAACTCGACCAGCACATCCGCGTCTATGCGCTTTCGTCCACCGATCGGAATTGGGATCCTGAACTCGGCTATTACATCCTGGGGTCGGTTCACAAGGACTACGAAGGCGGAGAGTGTGACGACTTGTTCTACAGCGCCGAGGGCGAGCAGGGCTGGTGGGACACCCGGATAGCGGGGATCTCCGGCTGGACAGTCCACGCGAACATCTCCTACTGGTCCAACTTCGAAAACGCCCGCTGGGCCGACTCCACCCACTGGGTCCACAGCGACGGGCTCACTACCTACGTGGACGTGCCTTGAAGCGGACGGCGTGCCTCGCACTGCTGGCGGGGGCGGCGCTCCTGCTGGGCCGGGTTGAGGGGACGGGAGCTGACGCTCCCGTCCCCTCTGTCCTCACCGAAGGCAGGTACACGTTCGCTGAGCTGGGCTGGACTGACGACCAGGTCCTCACCAGCGAGGACGACCGCCCTTCGGTGACCTTCCAGCTCCCCGAAGGGATCAGACAGGGCGAACCGCTGTGGTACGGCATCCGCATCGCTTACGAGTGGAAGGGCGAGATGAACCCGGGGGAGTTCGCCTTCTTCTACGCGCGGTGGAACGGAAAGGCGCTGTACCAGTTCAAGTCGCAGTGGGAGGAGTGGGCGCCGGGAAACGGCCAGGAATGGTCCATGGTGGACTTCATCGCCGGCGAGTCGCGAGCCTATGAAGTCACTGGCGAAGTGCGCGCGGCATCGTCCAATGTAGCCACTATCCCCGGGGTTGGCGCCGGCGGCGAGACCGTCCTGGACTTCCAGATCGATGAGACCTTTGCCCCGACGGGCCGCTTCCAGTTGCGCATCAAGAAGGAGTCGGAGGTGTTCGTCACCAGGTGGCAGCCGCCGGGCTTCGATGCCGCCGTCTCGGCCGGCTTGAAGGACGGGAAACTGACGGTCCATGCGACCGCCAGGAACTCGGGCTGGGAGGCGCCGTCCTCGTCCCTCGGGGTGATGCTGGTGTTTCCCGATGGCAGCCGGCGAGAGCTTTCGGGCCAGGACCACGGTCCCGTCGCCCCGCTGGGGAAGCTCGACATCGTTGAGACGTTCGACGTGGCACAGGAGCCGGATTCGGTATTCGCGCTGCTTTCGTGGGGCCTTGGGGGCGACTCCTACGCGGTATCGATCGGCGAACAGGGGAGCTGGCCTGACCTTGGCTGGCTTGTTGCAGGCGGGTACTGGGGAGCTCTCGCGGCGTTCGTCATCGCCTGGGTCGCATTTTCCACTGCGCTCAGGGCGAAGGGCAGCCTGGAGCTCCGTTGGAAGATGCCTGGCAGGCTGAGGTGGCGATCCGCGATGCTCGTCGCTGCCGTGTTCGGGGTGGCCGGAGCTGGCGCGCTCTTCCTCCTGAACCGCGGCGACGGCGGCTTCGGTGCGTACCCGTTCCCGCCGGAGCGCGAGCTGCCCAACCTGGCAGAGGAAGACCGCCTGACAGCCATACAGATTCTCGAAGCCGACGCCAGGGTCCAGGCCGCGGCGGCCGGGCAGGCCTGGGAATATCCGCAGATGCTGGTGGCGACGGAACGCGGCAACCCGATCGGCGTCTATGCGTTCCTGTTCTTCAAAGACGGCATTCGCGGATCGGGGATGTGGCCCGGCCTGGTCTGCGACGCCAGCCGGGTCGCGGAAGTGGAGGGGCCGGACGAAGAGGTGCCGGGCCTTGCCGCGGTCGTCGACTTCCGGACCGGGCGCGTTGTCGAACTGCTGCCCCTGACCGGGACTCCCGGCACGGGCCGCGTCATCGACTTCCGCGCGCCCGCGTGCCCGCCATAGCCATCGCCGGAGCGGGAGGACTACGCTTGGCGACGGTGGTCGTCCCCGGGCGGTGACCCGGGCGATTCCGCCGCCGGGAAAGGATGCACTCGGATGGAAGTGCGTATAGCCAGGCCCCGGACGCTGCTGGCGGCTGTCGTGCTGCTGGTGGTGGCGGGCTCCGCGATAACCGTGCTCGCGCAAGCTGGCGACGGCCCTGACCCGACGAAGGTCGACTTTATCCCCCTGGGGGGAAGTGGCGACGGTGGTAAGCCGGTGCCCGTCTCCGACGCCGAGACCACCCGGGCCCGCGAGATCGTGGACAAGGACGGGAGGCTGGCCAGGCTCAACGGCGGCCAGCCCTACGAACTGACCCAGGTCCGGGCGGAGATCCTCAAGTCCGGCGAGAAACTCCTCAGGGACGGTGACAAACTCGTGGCCTTCGACGTCGTCTGGGAGAAGCCCGTCGACTCGCGTGGTCCGTGGCTCGAACTCGAGTGCCAACGCACAGTCACCTATGAGATAGAGGCCCTCTGGACAGGGCTCCGGAGCGTCGCCATCTTTCTGGTGATTGGTGAGGATCGGGTGGTGCAGTTCGCACCGGGCCTCACTGCCGATGAGCTCGGGGCGAAACTCGACCAGACCACGGTAGACATGAGCAAGGTCCCAGGCTGCCCGGAGGGAACCAACGATGACTAGGCCATCGGGGCTAGCGCACGCGCAGGGTCTGCGCCGGTTCGGGCGTTAGGGGCCGCCGGCGCGGTTCAGGCTGGCCGCGGCAGCGAGTTCGCGGGCGCGGCCGGGGACGACGTCGAGGCGGTCCATCTGCATTTGCACGTCGATCGGGTAGCGCCCCGTGAAGCAGGCGTTGCAGAGATCGGCCTCGGTCTGGCGGGTGGATTGCACCAGTCCTTCGAGCGAAAGGAAGCCGAGCGTGTCAGCGCCGATGTGCTGGCGGATCTCTTCGACCGACTTGTTCGCCGCGATCAGCTCCCACTTCGTCGCCATGTCCACGCCAAAGAAGCAGGGTGACGAGATCGGTGGAGTCGTGATCCGCATGTGGACTTCGGTCGCGCCGGCCCGCCGGATGAGGGCAATGACCCGGGGCGTCGTCGTGCCGCGGACGATGCTGTCATCGACGACGACCACACGCTTGCCGCGAAGGACGTCGGCGAGGGCGTTGAACTTGAGGCTGACGCCGGCGTCGCGGATGCGCTGGTCGGGCTGGATGAAGGTGCGGCCGACGTAGCGGTTCTTGATGAGACCTTCGCGGAAGCGGATGCCCGATTCGGTCGCGTAGCCGATGGCGGCCGGGATGGCCGTGTCGGGCACGCCGATGACGATGTCGGCATCGACCGGGTATTCGCGCGCGAGCTGGGCGCCCATCTCTTCGCGGAGCGGGTAAATCAGCTCGCCGAGGAACTTGCTGTCGGGGCGGGCGAAATAGGTGAATTCGAAAGTGCAGGCGGCGCGCTTCCGGGCCGGAGCCACGGGGAAGAAGCTCCGCATCCCGCTGGCGTCTATCTGCACAACCTCGCCCGGGGCGACTTCGCGGTGGACGGGCACGTTAAGGTGTTCGAGCGCGCAGGATTCGGAGGCCGCGATCCAGCCGCTGTCGACCTGGCCGATGCAGAGCGGGCGGACGCCCATGGGGTCGCGGACGGCGAAGAGCGTGTCCTGGGTCATGATGACGAGAGTGTAGGCGCCTTCGATCCGGCGCATGACGTAGTGGAAGCGCTCTTCCCAGGTGCCGGCGGGGGCACGGGCCAGGAGGTGGGCGATCAGTTCCGAATCGGCGGTGGATTCGAACTGGACGCCCTGGGCTTCGAGGTCTTCGCGGAGGATTTCGGCGTTGGTCAGGTTGCCGTTGTGGGCGAGGGCGATCTGGGTGCCCGTCTCGCGGTCGCGGACGATGATCGGCTGGGCGTTGCAGATGAGGGAGCCACCGGCGGTGCTGTAGCGGTTGTGGCCGATGGCGATGTGGCCGCGAAGCTGGGCGAGGTCCTCTTCGTCGAAGACCTGGGAGACGAGGCCCATGCCGGTGCGGAGGCTGAAGTCACTGGCGCCGTCGCTGGTGGCGATCCCCGCGCTTTCCTGCCCGCGATGCTGAAGTGCGTACAGACCGTAGAAGGTGAGACGTGCGACATCTTCTCCGGGGGCGAACACCCCGAAAACGCCGCAAGCTTCGCGTGGATTGTCGCTGTCTGGGATCACTACGCGGTGGTGCCTCCAGCGAGGATCGTTAACGCACCCTTAGTATATCGGGCCGGGGGCCCCCCGGGCAAAGAAGGGAACCGCCGATCGTCACGCCAGGCGTCTTGCCTATGTCACAATGCGGCGGTGGGCGACTTCACGATCGAGATGGCCATCATCGCGGCCGTCCGAATCCTCGGTTCACTCCCGGTGCTGCGCTGGCCCCTCGCCGGCGGCGTGATTGCTGTCCTTGTCGACTTCAGTGACCTCTTCCTCAAGAATCTGCTCGATCTCGGCGGGGTCCGCGACTACCAGGGCTTCGACAAGATCCTGGACCAGGTCTACATGGCGACGTTCCTGGCCGTCTCCCTCCGCTGGCAGGGAACCCCGAGGGCTGTCGCGGTAGCGCTCTACCTCTACAGGCTCGCTGGCTTCACAGGCTCGCTGGCTTCGTCGTCTTCGAATTGTCTGGCGACCGCTCGCTCCTGCTCGCTTTCCCGAACGTGTTCGAATTCTGGTTCCTCTTCGCAGCCGCCACCCTTCATCGGCGGCCGGGGTACACGTTCCCGCGTGGCGCCACGGTCGCCTGGCTCGTCGCCCTCACCGCCTTGAAGGAGTTCCAGGAGTACGCCCTCCACTACGCCCGCTGGCTCGACAGCTTCACCGCCGTCGAGGCAGTCGAAGCGACCTGGAACTGGCTCACCGGGCCGATCCGCCGTGGAGTCCCGTAGAGCGTAAGCCGGGCAACGCCCGCGCCCGGCGGACGTGGCGGCAAAGCGGCCAGCATGGGTCAGGGCGACGCCGCGTCTGCCCTGCGAACTGTGAAGCGGTTCACAAACGGACGAAGAGGGCGGTCTACCGCAGGGGCGGCGGCTTTCGTATCATCCGCCGCAGCCGCGCCCGGGAGCGCCGCAGGGGAGGTTGAAGGATGTACGACGCGATAGTGGTGGGGGCGCGTTGCGCCGGTTCGCCCACGGCCATGCTCCTTGCCAGGAAGGGCTACCGGGTGCTCCTCGTCGACCGGGCCACGTTCCCAAGCGACACGATGTCGACCCACGCCCTTCGCGCGGAGGGGACAAAGAAGTTGAAGGACTGGGGGCTATTGGAGCGGGTGGCGAACTCGGGCTGCCCGCCGATCAGGCAGGCGCTGTTCGATATCGGGGTGGCGCAAATGACTGTCCCGATGCCCCCGTTTGAAGACATCGACGCCACCTACTGCCCGCGGCGGACGGTGCTCGACAAGATCCTCGTGGACGCGGCGCTCGAAGCCGGGGCTGAGCTGCGGGAGGCCTTCACCTTCGACGACCTGACCTGGGCGGACGGGCGGGCCAACGGGATCATCGGCCACGCCCGCGGCGGCGAAAAGGTGACGGAGGAGGCGCGGATCGTGATCGGCGCGGACGGGCTGCATTCGCAGGTGGCAAAGGCCGCCGGGGCGCCAATCACGAAGCAGGCGGACCACGCGACCTGCGGCTACTACGGTTACTTCTCCGGGGTGCCGGTGGAGGGCTTCGAATTCTACTTCCGCGAACGCTGTTACATCCTCGTCTTCCCCACGAACGACGGGCTGGCGTGCATCGCGATGGAGCGGCCGCAGGGCGATTTCAAGAACTTCCGCGAAGACGTGGAGGGCAACTTCATGCGGACGCTGGAACTGGCGCCGGGGCTGCATGCGCGGATGGCGAACGCGAAGCGGGAAGAGAAGCTGGTGGGCATCGGCGAACTGCCGAACCAGTTCCGGCAGACGTTTGGCCCGGGCTGGGCGCTGATCGGGGACGCCAGCTACCACCGGGACGCGATCCTCGGTTCGGGGATCACCGACGCGTGGTACGAAGCGGAGTACCTGTCCGAGGCGGTCGACGCCGGGCTTTCGGGCGCACAGCCGATGGAAGCGGCACTGGCGCGCTACGAACAGCGGCGCGACGAGTTCGTGGCCGTGACGTGGGAGAAGACGTTGCAGCTGGTGCAGTTCCCGCCACCCCAGGAAGCCATCGGGATCTTCACGGGCGGGGAGTAGGCGCCCGGCGGCGCGGCGGTCAGGCCGCTTTCGCGAGCGGCTCCTGCGGTGACTCGTCGAGAAAGATGCGTGTGCTGAGGGCAGCGCGCGCCTGTTCGCGACGGCTGGCTTCGAGTTCGCGGAGTTCGGCCTGGACCATGAAGGTGTTGCCCACGCGGACGAAGAGGCAGCAGATGGTCAGGGCCGTGAATGCCAGCCCCCAGGGGAGGACGGCGGCGAATCCCGCCGCGGCGGCCAGTGTGCCCGCGAGCGCGAACGGGTTGCGGATGCCCCATTCCCAGAAGATCGCCATATGTTGATATACGGCGGGCAGTGCCCGTGGCGACAGATGCAGGGGTCAGGGGTCAGGGGTCAGGGATTAGGGACCGGCGATCAGGGTGGGGGATTCGGCGAGGGGGTAGATGGCGGCGGCCGGCGGTTGGTTGGGGGAGGGGCGAGCGCGCCGGAGGCCGGGCTGGCCGGCAACGATCACCATCGAGAAGATGAGCGTGAGCCAGCCCATGAGGGGGACGACGAGTTCGAGGCTGGTCGCCTGGGCGAGCGCACCGACGGGAAATGTGTTCACCATGGCAATGCCCATCGCCAGCGGGAAGAGGCCCATCACCCGGCCGCGCATCTCGTCGCTGACGAGGTACTGGACGATGGTGGACGCGGTCATTCCAGCGCCGACCATCGTGAACCCGAGGGCGAAGTTCGCCACCAGGGTCAACGGGATGAAGCGCGAGTGGCCGAAAACGATGGCCGCGACGCCGAAGAGGGCAACGTTGAGGCAGAGCATGCTGCCGCGCCGGGCGAGGTGCTGCTGATGGGCGAAGAACAGCGAAGCCGCGAGGGCGCCGAACCCCCAGACCATCCCGAGGAAGGCGTACTGCGTCCGCGTGAGGTGCAGCACTTCGGTCATCCAGAGGGGGCCAAGCATGCCGACGCCGGGCATCCCGAGACCCTGCATGACCAGGAGGAGGAGGATGACCGCGAAGATCGTTGTGTCCCTGCGGGTGTAGGCGAGGCCGTCGCGGATGTTGCCGATCACGCCGCGGGAGCGGTCGCCGGCGCCGGCGCTGCGGAAGCGCATGGTCAGCAGCAGCGGAAGGATGCCGGCATAGGGCAGGGCCGAACCGAGGTACACCCAGCCGGGCCCGAACTGGTCGTTGAGGAGGCCTGCGGCGAGGAAGGTTGCCGGGAACGTCAGCTGGGCGGCGACGTTGGTGAGGCTGATCGCGCTGGTCAGGTTGTCCATGCCGACGATCCCCGGGACGCTGGCCGAACGCGCCGGGATGTCGACCGCCATGTTCGCGGCCATGACGAAGGACAGCGCCAGCACGGGAATGATGGTCGTGCCGCCGAGGGGCATCGCCAGCATCAGGAGGCCGGAAAGGATCGTGGTGGCGGCGGCGGTCGACTCGCAGAAGATGAGGGTTCGGCGGCGTTCGGCCCGGTCGGCGATGGCGCCGCCGATGAAGCCGAAGGTGAGCAGCGCTCCCCCGCGGCAGGCCCCGAGGAGGCTGACGTAGAGGACATCGCGGTCGGGAAACTCCTCCTGCATCCAGAAGATGATGGTCAGGAACTGGAGCGGCATGAGGAGGTTCTGGAGCGTGGACGCGGTCAGGAGGACGCGGAAGTCGCGGAAAGCGAGGGCCCGGAGGGCCGGGTGGCGGGCGAAGTAGCTGTCCGGGTCCATCCGGCGAGTGTAAACGATGGCTGCCGCAGGGGATTTCTGGCGAACCCGGCTCCGCTCTCCCATCCTTCAGGGGGCAGGACAGCAGCTGATTGCCGGTCGTCTACTTCGTGATGCCGTCGACCTCGGCGAGTTCTTCGGCAGTTAGCTTCCAGTCGCCGGCCTTCGCGTTCGCCTCCACCTGCTCGGGCTTCGTGGCCCCGGCGATGACGCTGGCGACGTGCTTCTGGGAAGCCAGCCAGCCGATCGCGAGTTCGAGCATGCTGTGGCCCCGGGCGGTGGCGAACGCCTCGAGCTTTTCGAGCATGTCCCAGTTGCGGTCGGTCATGGTGCGGGAGGCCATCGGGCCCATCAGCGCCATGCGTGTGCCTTCGGGGATGGGTTCGCCGCGGCGGTACTTCCCGGTGAGGAAGCCGCTGGCGAGGGGGAAGTAGGGGAGGATGCCGAGGCCGTAGGCGTTGCAGGCGGGCACGAGTTCGGCTTCAACCGAGCGGTTGAGGAGGCTGTATTCGTTCTGGGCGCTGATGAACGGCGCCAGGTGCTCCCGCTGGGCGACGAAGTGGGCTTCGGCGGCCTGCCAGCCGGCGAAGTTCGAATGGCCGATGTAGCGCACCTTGCCCTGGGTCACGAGGTCGTCGAGGGCGCGGAGGGTCTCGTCGATCGGCGTCCTCGGGTCGGGGGCGTGGACCTGGTAGAGGTCGATGTAGTCGGTGCCGAGGCGCCGGAGGCTGTCTTCGACGGCTTTCATGATGTAGCGGCGGGAGGCGCCCTGTTTGCCGTCGCCCATCTTCATCCCGAACTTGCTGGCGAGGACGATGTCCTGGCGGCGGGCGCCAAGGGCCTTGCCCAGGTACTCCTCGGACATGCCGAGGGGGCCGTAGACGTCGGCGGTGTCGAAGAGGTTGATACCCGCGTCGAGGGCCTGGTTGACGACCTTCGTCGTCGCTTCCTGGTCGCAGCGGCGGCCAAAGTTGTTGCAGCCGATGCCGACGACCGACACCGAAAGGCCCGACCGGCCGAGATTCCTGTGTTCCATTGCGAAGGCTCCCATCAGTGAATGTGCACCGGCCATCGTAGCGCCGGGCGCGCGCCTCCGCTCGGCGATGCTTGCGCTACCGGGCCTGGCCCAACCGGCCGCCCCCGCGGCGAAGCGCGAGGAGTTCGAGGGCGCCAACCAGGATGAAGCCATCGGAGGCGGACCCGAGCACCGCCCGACCGGCAGGTTCGAACAATGACCAGGCCGCCAGAAGGACAACCCAACCGATGCAGCCGCCGATGATGTTCGCCAGTGCCAGACCGCGTACCAGCTGTCCGTGGTCTACCCTGAGTAACGCGCAGATTGCTAACCCGGCGGCAGCGAAAACCAGGCCGAGAACGGTGGTGGCCGTCGTGCCGATCGCCAGCCAGTCGCCTAACTTCCCTGCGGCCCCGATCAGTAAGGCCGCACAGACGAACTCGAAGATAGCGTCTGTGGCCAGTGCAGCTCTCAGCGGACGGGCGCGATGACCATGGGCGGTGGGCATCATAAGCAGGTTCCTCCAGCCCCGCCGATCGTAGGCGGCGATGACGGCGCCGTCCACCGCGCACCGGACTTGGGCCATCGCTGGGGAACACCACGCGCGCCTTCCTCGCCAGAGGCGCGCGCCTCTGCTCGGCGATGCCCTATCCTCGCGCCATGCCGTGGTACGTGTGGCTGTTGCTGGGGGTTGCCGCTGTCGTTGCCCTCGCGGCGATCGGGATCAGGGCGCTGCGGCTGACGCGGCGGGGGCGGCGGTTCCTCGCGCTTTCGACGCGGGCGAAGCTGCGGTTCGGGCGCGCGCTTCTTGGCGACCGGCACACCGGCTGGGTCGCGAAGGCGATCCTCGTGCTCCTCGTCGGCTACCTCGCCCTCCCCTTCGACCTCATCCCCGACTTCATCCCCGTCCTCGGCCAGGCCGACGACATCCTCGTGATCGTGCTGGCGCTGTGGCTGCTGATGGCGGTGGTGCCCCGGGAGCGCTTCGAAGCCGCGCTGGCCCAGGCGGAGGGGTCGGACGAGGCACGGGGTCAGGGCTGACGGAGCCCGCGCGCCTTTCCCGCGCCTTACCTTGTGTGAAGCATCTCCTGCCGCGGGCGTGCCCCAGCGCTGATACTGGAGCGCATGTGCAGGACGGCCTTCCTTCTCTTCGCGGTGACGGTGGCGCTGGCCGCCCTCGCCGCCTGCGTTGCCACGGACCGCGACGATCCCGCGCCCTCGGCGCCGGCGGCGGCGACTGTGTCCCCGGATTCGACAGCAGTGCCCGTGGCATCGCCATCGCGGCCCGCGCCGCGCACCCCGAGGCCGGTGTCTGGCGCGGCGGCAGCGACCCGGGCGGCGCGGGGCACACCAATCCCGACGATTTCCAGCAAGACCGTGAGGGTCTCCGGCTGCAGCGGCAACCGGGCGGCGGGCGACTTCTACGAGACGCTGGTCACGGCCGCCGGGGACGAACGCGCCTACCGCCTCCACGTCCCCTCGAAGTACCGGTCGAACAAGTCCACGCCAGTCGTTTTCAACTTCCACGGATACGGCCGGAGCGCCGAGGAACAGGAAAGCTATAGCCAGCTTGTCCCGATCGCCGACCGCGAGACGTTCATCCTCGTCACCCCCGAAGGCAGCGGCTACCCGCCCGCGTGGGACATCGTCGGCGTGTACGCGGAGAACGGGATCGACGACGTCGCCTTCGTGGCGGAACTCCTGGACGCGCTCGAAGCGAAGCTCTGTGTCGACACGGCGCGGGTCTATGCGACCGGCCTCTCGAACGGGGCGGAGATGGCGGCGCAACTGGCCTGCACCCTGCCGCACCGCTTCGCCGCGGTCGCGCCGGTGGCGGGGGTCGTCTACCAGGGCTGCGACGGCGGCGCCCTACCGGTCGTCTCGTTCCACGGCACCGAGGACTGGAATGTGCCGTTCGAATTCGCGCCACCGGCAATGTCCGACTGGGCCGCCCACAACGGCTGCGACCTGGCCGCCGGGGTCGAGGTCGTCCAGGTGAGCGAACACGTGAGCCGGGAGTCGTTCCTCGGCTGCGGTGCCGCGCCGGTGGTGCTCTATGTCGTGGACGGCGGCGGGCACACCTGGCCGGGCGCCGAGGACGACGCCGGCGGCGCCGGGCCCACCACGCACGAAATCAACGCCAGCGAGCTGATCTGGGAGTTCTTCCGGGCGCGCCCGAAGCCCTGAACGGAGGGCAGCCATTCGCCGTTCGCAAAGGGCACCCGTAGAATCCTTCCTTGCCGCGACCCGCGCTGAGGAGCCGGCGGGGGCGCGGACGCTACCGTCCCATCGGAGTCTCTTATGCCGGGTCCCCTCGCCGGAGTGCGCGTCCTTGAGTTCAGCCAGATCATCGCCGGGCCCTTCGCGGGCATGCTCCTCGCCGACATGGGGGCCGAAGTCACGAAGTTCGAACCCCTGGAAGGCGAACCGTGGCGCGTCTTTGTCGAGCTCGTGCCGAAGGAGTCACGGACGTTCCTCAGCCTGAACCGCGGCAAACGCGACGTCGCCATCGACATGAGCCGCCCGGAAGCGCGGGATGTCATCCACCGGCTGGTGCGCCACAGCGACGTCGTCATCATCAACTACCGCCCGGGTGTCGCCGAGAAGTTGGGGATCGACTACGAGACGCTGACGGCCATCAACCCGAAACTCATCTACTGCGAAAACACGGCTTTCGGGCGCAAGGGACCGCTCGCGCACCGTGGCGGGTACGACCTGATTGTCCAGGCGATGAGCGGGCTGATGGCGGGCGAAGGCAAGCTCCAGGGCGCCGTGCCGACGTTCATCTACCCCGCCGTGGCCGACTACGCGACCGGGATCATGATCTCGAACGCGATCTGCGCGGCGCTCTATTCGCGGGAAAAGACGGGCGAGGGCCAGCGCATCGACTGTACCCTCCTCGGCACCGCCATCGCCCTGCAGACATCGCAGTTCACCTGGATCGACGCCTTCGACGACGCGATCATCCCGCCGCTGCTCGATGGCTTGAAGGCCGCGCGCGCCCGCCAGGACGACTTCCTCCAGCAGCAGGGGGTCCACCGCCAGTTCCGGCCCGTGGGCGCCGGCAACATCTATTACCGCGTCTACCAGACGAGCGACGGCTTTATCGCCGTGGCCGGGCTGAGCGCCGCGCTCTGGGCGAAGGTCCGCGCCGCCACCGGCATCGTCGACCCCCGCGTCCAGCCCGACGGCAGCTTCGTCCAGAATCCCGAAGGATGGGAAGTCGATGGCCCGAAGCTGGTGGCGGAAGTGGAGAAGCTCTACATGACGAAGACGACGGCCGAATGGGGCGCCTTGCTGGAAGCGGAAGGCGTGCCATCGGGGCCGGTCCACTTCATCGAAGAGCTCTTCGAACATCCGCAGGCGGTCGAGAACGGGCTCGTTGCCGAACTGGAGCACCCGCTCCTGGGGCGGCACCGGATGGTCGGTCCCGCCTTCCAGATGTCGAAGACGCCGATCGCGCCGCAGGGTCCGAGCCCGGTGCTGGGGGCCGACACCGACACCGTCCTCCGGGAAGCTGGGCTCAGCGATGCCGACATCGCCGCGCTGTACGAAACGGGCGTCGTCTGCTGAGGCTGGGCCGTAGATACCAGGGAGACTCCGTCTAGTGCGAGTGCACTGCCTCGCGGGCGTGGGGCGACCCCTCCTGCGAATCGAACGGATCGGCGTGGATGTCCACGACCGAACCCGGGGGGAGAACATGCAGCCATGCTTGACGGAGTTCTTCGGAAACCGTGTGAGCCTGGACGAGGCTGTACGCGGCGGGCATGCATACATGCGAGACGAGATGCACGGTCCGTCCGGAATGCCGGAGACGAAGGTCGTTGATGTGGTCGAACCCGCTTACGTCCTCCGCGGCGTGTTCAAGCTGGTGACGGGTCTCAGGGTCCCCGTGGTCGAGCAGGCGCAGGATGACGTCGCGGCCTGACTGGATAGCAGCCCAGCCAATGAGTACGCCAATCGCCAGGCCGACGGCCGCATCGACACGAGGCTGGTTGACCATGATTCCGATCGCGGCGGCAACGACGCCCAGCGACGTGAAGCCGTCCGCACGGGAGTGTTGCCCGTCGGCGACCAGGGCGGCGCTGCCGATGCGCCTGCCGGCTCGGAGCTTGTACTGGGCGACCGCCTCGTTCCCTGCGAATCCGACGAGACCCGCGACGAGGACCAGCCATGGCCGATGGAGTTCGCGCGTTTCGCCGAAAGCGCGGAAGGATTCGTAGACGACAAGGAGCGCGCTGGCCGCAATCAGGGCAACCACGGCAAGGCCCGCGAGATCTTCGAGGCGGTGGTATCCATAGCCGAAGCGCTGCGTTCGTTGCCGCTTCGTAACGACAAAGGCAAGCCAGACTATCGCGGTCCCTGCGACGTCGACGCCGTTGTGGAGCGTATCGCCCAGGAGCGCAACGGAGCCGCTCAAGAAGAGGAGGGCTACCTGGAAAGCTGTCGTGAAGCCCAGCCCAGCCACCCCGATCTTGAGTGCTCGAACTCCGTCGCGAGTCGACAAATCGAGTGACCCGGCGTGTGAATGACCGTGGCCGTGACCGTGGGCTGAGCTCATTGCCTCATTAGAAGCGGCATTGCCCGGTGCAACAAGACGGCAACTGCCACGGGTGGCATCTGCCACGAATGGCCCGTCCGGTTTGGGGCTGGCGCCAGCAACGTCGGCACGGTGATGCGGAGTCGGAGGCTGGCGCCCTCAGCCCGCATTCGTCGTGGTCCCGCCGCGCCAGATGAGCCGAGCCATCTGCCTTACGAGCCCCTCGTCGATTTCGCCACCGTGGGCACCCATTCGTTCAAAGAGGGCGAGGCTGGCCGCGGAGCTGACGACAGTAAGTGCGACCGCATTGGCATCGCCCTGCACCACGACCCCCTGCTGCTCCAGCCCGCCCAGCCATGCCTGCAACCCGGAGACCAGCTGATTGAGGGGAGAGTCAGGATAACGCTCGATGAAGCCCTCATAGTTAAACTCGGGGTGGGCGATGAGCGGCAGCAAGACCGGCATGATCTCTCGGAAATACGCCAGCACCCGGAGAGTGATCTCTTCGAGGCGAAGCGACGGCTCCTCCGACCTCGTCCGCGAGATCAGGATCGAGTGGATGTCCGGCGCCGGCGGGACCATCGCTGCGAAGAACAACTCCGGCTTTGTCCGAAATCGCTGGAACAGGACCGACTCCGAGACGCCGGCACGGTGGGCGATGGCGCGCGTCGACGCCCCGAAGCCATCCTCGACGAACGTTTCGCGAGCTATCGCGAGAAGTTCTTCGTCCTCGATTCGCTTCTTACGCCCCATCGCCAGCCTCGTTGTGCCTTCTCCGCGCGCCGCTCATTCAGAAGAGCGCCTGGTGAGGAACCAGGCGGTCGCACACATTGTCCCCTCGTCCTCGAGCGACAATCCCGCCTCGCCGAGAGCCTCCCGCCAGAAACGCCGTCCCTTCATCCGTCCGAACAACAGCGGCCCGAAGGCAATAGTCAGCCATATGTTGGGCACAATCACGATCAGGAGGAACTGTCCGCCGGGTACCAGCACGCGATGAACCTGACCCAGCGTCTGACGTATCTCCGCGGGTTCAAGGTGATCGATCGCCGCAGAACTGGCCGCCGCATCGAAAGAGCCGTCCTCAAATGGCATGTCGCGCATGTCGCCGGTTTGGACCGTAACCCGCTCCGCGATCCCGGCCAATTGGAAGTTCCTCTCCGTATTGGAGATGCCATGGCCATGTATGTAGCCCGCACTGAAGTTGTCCAGCCCTACGACGCTGGCTGCTGGCCGTGAACGGGCGATGGCAATGCTGAGGCGTCCGGAGCCACAGCCGACGTCCAGCACGGTGCCGCCGTCCGTCGTGAGGAACGCGTTCGTGGGAAGGCCGGGGATCTGGTTCATTCGAACCCCGAAGCGCATCACGAGGAACCCCGCAAACGCCCACAGCGCGATCAGGGCGAGCGGCAGCCAGAGCCACCAGGGAGCACCGAGGAGCACTGCCAGCGCGGTGGCCGCAGTGAAGAGAGAGCCCGGGATCAAGTGTCCCCACGTCCAGATCCAGTGGTAGCCGAGGTCAGCCGAGGCGTTTGTTGTCCTGTGGTGAGGCATGGTTGCCTTTCTCTATAAGTGCGTGCTTGCTCACTTATACTCCTGGAGGCAACGTCCGTCAACGCCGGCGCAGGGGCGCGGCTCGTAGAACTGACGGGGCGAGCGCAGTGGCCGCCGGGGTGATGGCCAGCAGCGCCGTGGAATAGCTAGGACAGGAGCACCCGGGTGGCTTTAGAATCCAAAGCCTGTGACTGACGAAGCCGCCGCTCTACCCGCCATCGCCGCACCTGCCGGGGTCAGCCGCAACCCGTTCCGGACAGCGCGCTATCGGTGGTGGTGGGCGATGACCGTGATCGGCGCGATGGGCGTCGGCATCCAGTTGGTGACCGTGCCGCTCTTCGTCCGCGACCGGGTGAGCGAGGACCACCGCGCCATCGCGATCTCGCTCGCGCTCGTCTGCCAGATGCTGCCCTCGGCGGTGCTGCTGCTGGTGGGAGGCGTGATCGCGGACCGCATCGAACGGCGGCGGATCATGATCCGCGTCTACATCGTTGCCGCCGCCGTCTCCTGCGTGTACGTCTTCCTTTCGAAGGCCGACTTCAGCGGTATCTGGCCAGTGTTCTTCCTGGGCGCCACGATCGGGGCGGTCGACGCCTTCGGGCAGCCCGCGCGAATCAGCATGGCGCCCGCGATCCTGCCGCAGGCGCAGCTTCAGAACGGGATCATCCTGAGCACCGTCGCCTTCATGGCCGCGGGCATGTTCATGGGCCCGGCGGTGGGCGGCCTGCTCGCGGACGGCGCCGGGCTGACGGTGGCGTTCTCGGCGGAGGTTGCCTTCCTGGTGATCGCCGCGCTGCTTTCGACGCGAATCGGCACCGACAAGCCCGTGCCGACCGGCAAGACCATCCGCGGCGACCTGGTCGACGGCCTGCGCTACGTCCGCGGTGCCTCGGCCCTCAAGTGGCTGCTCCTCTTTCAGATGGTCCCGGGCCTCTTCCTCATCGGCCCCTTCCGGGTGACGGCGGTGCTGATGGTGAACGACGTGCTGGCCGAACCCGACAAGTACGTCGGCCTCTTCTCCGCCTGCTTCGGGGTCGGCGTGCTGATGGGGTCCTTCCTGATGACGCTGCGGCACATCCCGAACCGCGGCAAGGTGCTCTGCGGCGCCCCGATCCTCGGCGGGGTAACGTTCATCGCCTATGCGGCGAGCGAGATGGTGACGCTTTCGATGGCGATCCTGGTGTTCTGGGGGCTGGGCGCGGCGATCTTCATCAACCTCGCGACGCCGCTCATCCAGGAGGCGTCTTCGCGGCCGATGATCGGGCGGGTGATGAGCATGTCGAACCTCGCCTTTGCCATCGCCACGCCGCTGGGGCTGATCCAGTCGGGCTTGCTGGCCAGCGCCTTCGGCCCCCAGGTGGCGGTGACCGTGAGCGGCGTTGTCTGCACGGTGATCGGGGTGCTGGCGCTGATCTTCCTGAAACCGGTGCGAAGCCTGCCCTGATCCGCGGCCGATGGCTGGTAGGCGGGCGCTTCGGCACCATGGGCGGATGGAACAAGCCCCCGAAGCCGAAGGCGAACTGCCGTGGCCGGATCGCCATGCCGGCGTCCTCCTCCACCCGACGTCGCTGCCGGGGCGCTTCGGGATTGGGGACCTCGGCCCCGACGCCCACAACTTCATCGAATGGCTGGCCTCGGCGGGGCAGTCACTCTGGCAGGTGTTGCCGCTGGGGCCGCCGGGGCCTGGCGCCTCACCCTACTCGGCGCGGTCAGCCTTCGCGGGCAACGCGCTCCTGATTTCGCCCGAAAAGCTGGTGGCCGACGGGCTGCTGGAGGCGGGCGAAATCGAAGATGGGCCGGGCAACGGCGGCAGCGACCGGGTCGACTTTCCCGCTGTCGCCGCGTGGAAGGCCGGGCTCCTTCGGACGGCGTTCGGGCGCTTCGCCGGGGCCGGGCGGTGGGACGAGGTTGCTGATTTCGAAGCCGCGAACGCCGACTGGCTGCCGGACTACGCGCTCTACGAAGCCGTCCGCGGCGAACAGCCCGGCGCCTGGTGGGAGTGGCCCGAGGCGATCGCGGGGCGAGACCCGGCGGCGCTGGACTCGGCCCGCGCGCGGCTGGCAGACGACCTGCGCTACCAGGCGTTCGTCCAGTGGCTGTTCGCGCGGCAGTGGCGGTCGGTCCGCAATCATGCGAACGAGCGGGGCGTGCGGATCGTGGGCGACATCCCCATCTTCGTGGCCCGGGACAGCGCCGACACGTGGGCGAACCGGCGGATCTTCAAGCTCGACAGCGAGGGCCTGCCCGAGGTGGTGGCGGGTGTGCCCCCGGACGCGTTTTCGGAGACGGGGCAACTCTGGGGGAACCCGCTCTACCTCTGGGACGTCCTCCGCGAAGACGGCTACGGCTGGTGGGCGAGGCGGCTGGAGAAGACGCTGGAGATGGTCGACCTCGTGAGGCTGGACCATTTCCGGGGGTTCGTCGCCGCCTGGGAAGTGCCCTACCTGGAAGAGACGGCGGAGCGCGGCCGCTGGGCGCCGGGCCCCGGGCGGGAAGTGTTCACGGCACTGGAAGCACGGCTGGGACGGCTGCCGATCCTGGTCGAGGACCTGGGCGTGATCACCGAGGATGTCCGCCGGACGCGCGACGAACTGGGATACCCGGGGATGAAGGTGCTCCAGTTCGCCTTCGTGGACGACGCCCGGAACCCCTACCTGCCGCACAACATCGAAGCGAACGCGGTGGTCTACACCGGCACCCACGACAACGACACGACGGCCGGCTGGGCGGCGTCGCTCCCGCCGTGGCAGCGCCAGCGGGTGCTCGCCTACACGGGCGGGGCCGATGGCGGCGACATCGTCACAGGGCTCATCCGGATGGCCTGCGCGAGCGCGGCGAGGATGGCAATTGTGCCGATGCAGGACGTGCTCCGGCTGGGGAGCGAGGCGCGGATGAACGTGCCCGGCGTGGCCGGCGGCAACTGGAGCTGGCGGTTCCAGTGGTCACAGGTGCACCACGACCACGGCGCCTTCCTGCGCGAATGCGCGGAGCTGTACGGCCGGACGCACTGAGGTCGAATGGCCTCACTCGGTGAGAGGCGGCAACGCAGTGTCCGGGGTGTTCGAGTCCCGGTTCAGAACGAGGTGCATGAGCAGCTTGTATGCCTGACGCAGCTTGTCGGCGTTCTTGAACTCGAAGGTCCAGTCGTCTTCGCCAGCCTGGATGGAGAGGATGCCCGTAGAACGGCCGATAAGGTTGACTTCGCTGGAGAGGCCCACCGCGTGGATCCGGTCGAGCGGTACGCTTACGAGAACATTCCTGCTCTTCCGCCAGTTGGAGTCCTGAAAGACGACACGGCGGTCACTCAGGCCGACGTAGCCGGTGCCGCCGCCCTTGCAGTCGAGCACAAGCCAGAGAGTCTCTCCGGGGACGAGGAGCTGTGCGATCTTGTCAAATTGCTCCTTGCGGTCGTAGTAGGGCTCGGTCATGCCAAAGGGGTTGGCGAACGTTCCGGGCATGGGCTTGTCCTCTCAGTTCAGGCACTCGGGACGGAGAACGGTGGTCTTCAGGAAGTTGAGAATCTCGGCGGTGGTCGCGTTGTGGCCGGTCTGTTTCTTCAGCTCCCGGCGCAGCGCCTCCAGCACCGGTTCCGAGCAGAGCGTCTTGGCCAGCGAACGCGGTGACGTCGCCCGGCGAACCTTCCATAGCTCATCGATCTGATGCTTCTTGAGCGAGTCTTTCGTTATGAAAAGGAGCTTTTCGATCTTCTTGGACGGGGTCTCTTCGCCAAGAAGGTCGACCTCGATGGTCAACGTCACGTCGACAAGTGGCCCGCCGGCGATTGTAGCGGCGTTCTTGGGTTCCAGATGGTAGACCTGCCAGTGCTGGCCGTTCGTCAGAATTGCCCACTCCACGCCTTCGTTGATCGCATAGGCCTTGACCTGGGCGAGGTGCTTCTCCGCGAGCTTCGTGGTGACCCGCTTGATTTCGACGAATGCGACCAGCTGCTTGTCGATCCGGACGCCGTAGTCGGCGAACTCGCCCTTCACCTGGTACTCGCCGGTGAGGTCCGCGAACGGATCAAAGCCGAGGCCGTCACAGAGGAATTTATGAACGAAGACGCTGGTGTTCGCCTCTACTGCGTCAGCTTCGATGAGCACGGGCAGGATCTTCGCAGCCTGGCGTAGCTCGAGTTTGATCCTCTCCCGGGCGTCGATTTCCCACTTGGGTGCGCTGGGGGGCGCCTTCGCGGTCTTAGGGGTTTCCTGGGGGGCTTCTTGGGTCAAGGGAAAGCTCCTTGGGACACGCGCAGCCGTGGCCATCGTGGGATTATGCTGGCGCGACTCTACCCGAAGCCACGTGTGTTGTCGCGTTGCCTCGGCACACACGCTCCACTCACCCCTTCGGCGCCCTCCCCGCCCAGCCGCTACCATTCCCCCCATAACCACCACCGGAGGCGTGAACCATGAAGCTGGAAGACGTGAAGAAGGTCGGGCAACTTGGCGGCGGCGTGATGGGCGGCGGCATCGCCCAGGTCCTCGCCATCGGCGGGTACCCCGTGCTCATCCGCGACATCGACGACGAGGTCATCGAGGCGACGCGCGAGTCCGTGTTCGATGGCAAGTGGGGGATCAAGCGCGCGGTCGAACTCGGCAAGCTGAAGTTCGACGACGCGCTCGCGGCGATGGGGAAGATCAGCTTCACGACGAAGCTGGACGACCTGGCGGACTGCGACGTCATCATCGAAGCCATCCCCGAGCGCCTCGAACTGAAGCAGGAAGTCTTCAAGGAACTCGACCGGATCGTGAAGCCGGGGGCCATCTTCGCCTCCAACACCTCCGGGTTCTGCATCGCCGACCTCGCCCGCGACCTGCCGGATTCGCGCAAGGAACGGTTCGTCGGCATGCACTTTTCGAACCCCGTGCCGACGATGCGGATGTGCGAAGTCGTCTACACGCCGGAGACGAGCGAAGAGACGAGCGCGACCATCAAGGGGCTGGCCGAGGCCTCTGGGAAGGCCGTCTCGATGGTGAAGGACGCACCCGGCACCTACGGGTTCCTCCTGAACCGGATCTTCGGGGCCGCCCGCCGCGAAGCCGTCGCCATCGTCGAAGCCGGGATCGCCTCGAAAGAGGACATCGACAAGGCGATGATCACGGGCCGCAACTGGCCCGCCGGCTTCTTCGGCAACCGCGGCGGTATCGGCGGCCAGTGGTAGCCGCCGCGGGCTGAGGGCGGGCTATTCCAGGGCGCCGGTGGCGGCGAGTTCGGCGATGCGGTCGGGGTCGTAGCCGAGGATCGTTTCCAGCACCTCCAAGGTGTCGCGGCCGAGCGTCGGGGCGCAGGTGTGGACCACGGCCGGCGTCCGCGAAAGCCGGTGGCGGGAGCCTTCCACCACCGTCTTCCCGTGGATCGGGTGGTCCAGGGTGACGAAGTGGCCGCGGTGTTGCAGTTGCGGGTCGGCGATGGCGGCGAGGCTGTTCTGGAGGTGGGAGACGGGGACGCCGGCAGCCTGGAGCGCCGCCTCCACCGCCTTCGGGTCGCGGCTGGATGTCCACGCCGAGAGCACAGCATCGAGTTCAGCGCGACGGGCGACCCGGCCGTCGCTGGTGGCGAGCCCGGCATCGCGGGCAAGGTCGTCGCGGCCGATCACGTTGCAGAGCGCGCGCCACTGCGAGTCGTCCGCACAGGCGATCGCGACCCAGTTGTCGTCACCGGCGACCGGGTACACCCCGTGGGGCGCCATCTGGGGGTCGTCGTTGCCGGAGCGGCCCATCACCCGCCCGTGGACCGTGTAGTCGAGGATCGCGGGGGCGAGGAAGTGGAGGGAGGCTTCGGCCTGGGAGAAGTCGATGTACTGCCCCTGGCCGGTGCGGCGGCGGTGGTCCAGCGCGGCGAGCAGGGCGGCTATGGAAAGGCGCGGCGAGATGTAGTCGGTATAAGCGCCGAACGGCCCGGCGGGGCCGCGGTCGGGCCAGCCGGTGATGTTGAAGAAGCCGGAGATCGCCGCCGCCAGGTTCCCGAAGCCGGCGAACGAGGCGAGGGGGCCGGTCTGCCCCATCAGGCAACTGCTCATCATCACCAGGTTCGGGTTCACTTCCCGGAGCGATTCGTAGTCCAGCCCCCAGCCCTTCATCGCCTTGGGGGAAAAGGACTCGGTGACGACATCCGCCCAGCGGACGAGGTCAAGGACGACGTCGCGGCTGGCGGGGTTCGAAAGGTCGAGCGCGAGGCCGAGCTTGTTGGCGTTGAGGTTCTGGAAGAGGCCGGAGTTGTCGGGGCCGCCGGCGACGCCGTTGTGGAACGGCTGGATGGTGCGTGCAGTCTCCACCCGGTGGGCAGATTCGACGCGGACGACGGTCGCGCCGTAGTCCGCGAGGACGCGCGTGACCGCCGGGCCGGCCATCACCCACATGAAGTCGAGCACCTTCACGCCTGAGAGGGGCAGCGGCCCACCTCCAGCGCTTCCTCCGCCCGACGACGCTGGACGGCGGGGTGGCTCGGCGAAGACCGCAGCGGTGTGCTCGCCGGGAAGCGGGGCGCGGGGCGTCGAAACCAGCGGCGTGGCGGTGAGCTTCGCGAATGCGCCGGGGTAGCGGACGCTGCGGCCAAGCTCCGGGTGGGCGACCTCCTGCCAGTAGTCCCGGGACTGCAACTGGTCGCTTTCGACCACGTCGCGGATGGTGGTAACGGGCACGATCAGGAGCCGGCGTTCCAGGGCGATGGCGAAGAGTTCGCCGCGGGACTTCGTGCGCGTGAAGGCTTCGACCGTCTTCTTGACGCGCTCGTACTCTGGGATCGGCTCTACGCCGGTGAGGAGGAGGACGGTGTAGGCGTTCCAGTCCTTGTCGCGCGTCGCTTCGTCACAGAAGCCCTCTTCGTAGACCAGTTCCATCAGGCGGCGAGTGAAGGGGCCGATGGCAGTGCCGAAGAGGAAGGCGATGGAGACGTGGCCTTCCTTGGCGGGCCAGGCGAGCTGGATGTTGAGCGGGCCGACCTTGAGGCCGCCGGCCATGCGGCGCATCTCCACTTCGCCGATGGCGCCCGCGAGGATCATCGACTGGGTCGACTGCATCACGGACTGCTGGGCGGAGACATCGACGTGCTGCCCGAGGCCGGAGCGGGCGCGTTCGAGCAGGGCGAGGATTGCGCCGCCAGCAGCATCGCCGGCCGCCTGGGCGAAGCCCTGGGGCACGCCCACGCGGACGGGCGCGCGGTCGTCGTCGCCGGTGAGGACAAGCGGGCCGCCGCTGGCGAGCACGGTGAGGTCGGTCGCGGCCCAGGCGGCTTTCGGGCCGTCCTGCCCGTAGGGAGTGATGGAGACGTAGATGAGGGCCGGGTTGAGGGCCTTGAGGTCGTCGTAGCCGAGGCCAAGGGCGGCCATCGCGCCGGGGGCAGCGGATTCGACGAAGATGTCGGCGCCAGCGGCGAGCGCCCGGACGCGGTCCCGGCCTTCTGCGGTGGCGATGTCGAGGGTGACGCTGCGCTTGCCGCGGTTAGCGGCCCACCAGGAAAGGGAGCGTTCCGGGTGCGGCACGTCATCGAGGAAGGGGCCGGTGAGCCGGCCGGGCGCGCCCCCGGGCGGTTCCACCTTGATGACGTCGGCGCCGAGGTCCGCAAGGATGCGGGCGCAGAAGTCGCCCCGTTCGTCGGCGAGGTCGAGGACGCGATAGGGCGAAAGCATGCGCTGGCTCCAGTAGGGCTTGGCGGCAGCGTCGGGCGAAGCCGGTTGCGGATTATGGATCGGCGTGGCCCCTGTGGGGAGGGGGTAGCGCCGCGCTACTGGAACAGAGCGCCGACGCTCTGCCCGGAGTGGATGCGGCCGATTGCGTCGCCCAGCAGGGGAGCGATCGGGATCACGGTCATGTTCGGCAGGCGCTTGTGCTCCGGGATCGGCACGGAGTCCGTCACGACGATTTCGCGCACGTCGGCGGCGCGGAGGCGTTCGATCGCCGGACCGCTGAGGATGGCGTGATAGCCGCTGACGATGACTTCCTTGCAGCCGTTTTCGCGGAGGACGCGGATGGCCTCGATGATCGTCCCGCCCGTGTCAATCTCGTCGTCGAGGATGAGCACGCTGCGGCCTTCGACGTCGCCGATGACGTGCATCGCTTCGGTCCGGCCGGTGTTGCCGATACGGCGCTTGTCGATGATCGCGAGGGGCATGTCGAGGCGGACGGCCATGTCGCGGGCGCGCTTTTCGTCGCCGACGTCGGTCGCGACGACGGTGTAGTCCTGGAGGCGTTGGCTGCGGAGATGGTTGCTCAGGGGGTAGAGGGCGTTGAGTTCGTCGAGGGGGATGTTGAAGAAGCCCTGGATCTGGCCGGCGTGGAGGTTGACGGTGACGACGCGGTCGCAGCCGGCGGTTTCGAGCATGTTCGCCACGAGGCGGGCGGTGATGGGCACGCGCGGCTGGTCCTTCTTATCGCTGCGGCCATAGGCGAAGTAGGGGATGACGGCGGTGATCCGGCCGGCGGAGGCGCGCTTGGCGGCGTCGATCATGATCAGGAGTTCCATGATCGAAGTGTTGACGGGGCTGCTGAGGGGCTGGACCAGGTAGACATCGCGCATGCGGATGTTTTCCTGGTACTGGACGAAGATGTTCTCGTTGGCGAATTCGAACACGTCCACGCGGCCGAGCTGGCGGCCGAGGCGTTCGCAGATGGCCTTTGCGAGTTCGGGGTGAGCGCGGCCGGAGAAGATGGCGAGGTCGTTGTACACGAAGGGCGGCTCCCTGCACGGTCGGCTTGGGGGGTGTCAAAGCGAATGTAGCATGGCGGGGGGGTAGGGAGGAACGGAGTAGCGGAGTAGGGGGTAGCCGCGCCCCACCGTGGGCGCATCGCCTGCCGATCACGGTACCGCGCCAGCCACGACAGGATCCGACGACCACGCGATCCACCGAACCGCGACCGTAAGGAAGCGCTCGATTTTTCTCCCGCCACGGTGCCACCGGGCGGTGACACGACCTCTGCGCGAAAAAAAAACGGGTTGAACCCGTCAAGCGCGCGTTTCGTGAGCGGCGACGGCGCAGGGTGGCAGCGTGGACGGCGGTCATGGTGGCATGGTCGCGGGCGGGGGATGGGATGTGGAAGGGCGGGGTGGCGCGGGGGGAGGCTTCCGTCATCACCGCTGTGACCCGGTACGCCGCTCCCTCCCTCGCGGTCGGGGTACTGCGGATAGCGGCGACGGCGGATCTCGTCGAGGCTGGCGCGGGGAGACGCCGCTTCCTTCCGGTCGCGGTACGGATAGTCTGGCCCCCGGTCGCTCCTCCCTCCTCCCCCCTATGACCGCCACCGTTGGCCGGGGGCACGGCGGGCGGGAGAGTCGGGCCAGTCACGGCCCGCGTTTCGCCATCGGCGACGAGCTCTTCCGCGTGATGCCCGCGACGCTCGGCGCGGGCGGTTGGCCGAAGCCGGCCCCGCAGTGCCCGTGGGAGGCGCAGTCCCCCGGCTTGACGAGGTTCGTACCATATGATCTGTAGTCGTTTTGATCATGTCCCGAGTTCAATTTCCCCGCGTGATGGTTTTCGCTTCGGCCGCAGGTATCCTGGTAGCGGGACTCCTCGCTGTTTTCTTGAATTCCTTCGACAAGGAAGCCCGGGCTGGAGTCCGCCTGGAGGAAGATGGGAGCGTCGTCCAGGCTTCGCTCGCAGCTGATGACGCAGTTAGACAGGCCTCGGACCGCGTAGGATTCGAGGTCAAGACCCCGAAAGCGATCCCAGTCGACATGGCACTTACAAGCGTCAGTACCGAGCTCGGGGGCATGGTGCGGGACCAGGATGGGAAACTGCACGATTTATCACATTTCAAACTGGCGACGGTTCAATACAAGACGGCCAGCGGCGATGTTCTCGCCATCGATCAGCAGCCGCCAGACCGTTCCATCACATCCGCATACAGCTCAATCGATAGTGGCGTCGCGGGAGTGACAGCGACTATCTCACAGAGGCCTCAGAACACGTCAATCACATGGGACTCGCCCACGGCCACATACGTGGCGGGATACCACTACGAGGGCGAACTGTCACAGGCTGAGGCTGCGCGTCTCGTGCTCGACGTCCTTAAATCGATGGAGTAGGCATCACGGCGGGGGCGGATGCGGTCGAGGCTGGCGCGGGGCGACGCCGCTCCATGCCTGTCGCGGTACGGATGCGCCAGCCCGCCCTTTCACCTCCGCGCCCTCGCCCGCGACCATGCCACCATGACCGCCGTCCATGCCGCCAGACTGCTCTTCCGCCGCTCGCAGGACGCACGTTTGATGACTTCAAGTCGTGTTTTTTTCGTGAAGAGGTCGTCTCGGGGGCTGCGGGCGGTGGCGGCGGGAGCATCCAGCCCTCCCTGGCGGTCGGGGTACTGTTTTCTCGGGGAGGGCGTCTCGGGGGCTCCCCGGCAGGGTGGCGGGAGAGAAATCGAGCGCTTCCTCACGGTCGCGGTTCGGTGGGTGGCGTCGTGGGCGTGGGTGGAGCGGGGCGAGGAATGTGGGTGGCAGGCGATGCGCCCACGGTGGGGCGCGGCTACCCTCCCTCCTCCCTCGCTCCCGTATGACCGCCATCATTGCCCGTGGCCACGCCCGGCGGGAGAGTCGGGGCAGCTTGGCCAGCGTTTCGCCACCGGCGGTGAGCCCCGTTGGCCGGGGGATGGTGCCTGATGGACGACGTGATTTCGACCCGCCCCGGCGATGCAACGCTCCGACGCTACCGCGAACGATGGGACTGGGACACTGTCACCTGGGCGTCGCACTGCATCAACTGTTACCCGGGGAACTGCCCCGTCCGCGTCTATGTGAAGGATGGGGTGGTGGTCCGCGAAGAGCAGGCGGGCACCTTCGCCACAATCCAGCAGGGCGTGCCGGACATGAACCCGATGGGCTGCCAGAAGGGCGCCGGCTGGTCGCAAATGCTCGACGGCGAGGAGCGCGTCATCTACCCGCTGCGGCGGGTGGGCGACCGCGGTTCGGGCAAGTGGGAGCGGATCACCTGGGACGAAGCGGCCACCGAAGTTGCGGACGCCGTCCTCGACGCCGTGGAGGAACTCGGCCCGGAGTCGGTCATCGCCCCCTCGGGCGGGAATGTGGGCACCTGGGGCGGCGCCGGCCGCGGCCGCTTCTTCGGGATCATCGGCGGCATCACGACCGACATCAACGGCGAGATCAACGACTTCGCGCCAGGCCATTACCTGACCTACGGCACTTTCGACCCCGTCAGCAGCGTCGACGATTGGTTCCATTCCGAACTCGTACTCATCTGGTACGGGAACCCCAACTACACCCGCATCCCCTACGTCCATTACCTGAACGAAGCGCGCTACGCCGGCGCCGAAATCGTCACGATCGCGCCCGATGTCTCGCCTTCGGCCATCCACGCGGACCTCTACGTGCCGATCCGCCCGGAGACCGACGCCGCCCTCGCCCTCGCGATGTGCAAGGTCATCATCGACGAGGGCCTCGTAAACGACCGCTTCGTTGTCGAACAGACCGACCTGCCCCTCCTCGTCGACCCCGCGACCAACCGCTTCCTGCGCGAATCGGACATGGTGGAAGGCGGCAGCGACGAGCAGTTCTACGCCTGGGACACGCGGACGGCGGCAGCAATCCCGGCGCCGCGGGGGACGCTGCTCTGGGGCGAAGCGTGGCCGTCGATCGAAGGGGTGTTCGCTGTCCAGGGCCTCCGCGGGCCGATCGCGGTCACCACCGTCTTCGAACTGATGCGCAACCGGCTGGCCGACTACACGCCCGAACGCGCGGCCGCAATCACGGGCGTGAACGCCGAGACGATCCGCACGCTGGCGCGGAAGGTGGCGAGCAAGCGCACGAACATCATCGGGTCGCTTGGGAATGGCAAGTACTACCACGGCGACCTCGTCGAACGGGCAGAGATCCTTCTGCTGGCGCTGACCGGCAACTGGGGACGGCACGGGACCGGCGTCCGCGGCTGGATGACCGGGCTCTTCGATGGCTCCTTCACGGTAGCGGCGAAGACGAAGCCCGGCCCCGAGGACGTGGTCGCGATGCTGGACTCGCGGGAAAAGGCGCTGCAGGCGCGGCTGGCCGAAGACCCGACGCTCACCCCCACGATGGTCGCGATCGAACAGGCAAAGGCGGCCTCGGCCCGCGGCGGCGGGGGCATGTTCCCGCCGCTTTTCTTCTGGTACCACCATGCCGGTTACGCGAAAGCCTGGGACCGCCCGGAATGGGCCGACCCGGCGATGGCGCGGCCGTTCGCGGAGTACTTCGAGGAGGCTGTGAGCAAGGGGTGGTGGCAGGGGGTGGACTATCCGCGGCGCGAGCAGACGCCGCGGGTGCTTGTCGAATGCGGCGGCAACGTGATCCGGCGGACGCGCGGCGGCGGGCGCATGTTGCTGGAGAACCTCTGGCCGAAGCTGAAGCTGGTGGTCACGCTGGACGTCCGCATGAGCAGCACGGCGCTGCAGTCCGACATCGTCCTCCCGATCGCCCACCAGTACGAGAAGATCGCCTTCAGCACGCCGACAACGCACACGATGCACCTCACCTTCTGCGACAAGGCTGTCGAGCCGCCGGGGGAAGCGGTTGACGAGTGGGAGGCGTTCCGGCGGCTGGCAGAGAAGCTGGAGGAGCGGGCGAAGGCTCGCGGCGCCGCACCATATAAGGACAGCCGCGGCGGCGCCCACGACCTTTCCGGCGCTCACACGGCCTACACCCGGAACGGCCAGTTCGTCGACATCGAGATGATGGCCGACGAGATGCTGCGCGACAGCTCAATCACCGGCTGCATCGAAGAGGGCGCCAGCCTCACGGAGCTTCGCAAGCGCGGGTTCTACCGGTTCCAGAGCCTGGGAATGTCGCCGCGGAGCATCGCCCAGGCGACAGAGCCACGGAACGACGAGACCTTCGTCCCCTTCCGGAACCACGTCGAAAAGGGCGAGCCCTACCCGACGCTCACCCGCCGCGCCCAGTTCCTGATCGAGCACGAGTGGTTCATCGAAGCGGACGAGCACCTGCCGACCTTCAAAGAAGCGCCCGCGGCGGGTGGCGACTACCCCTTCCGGATCACGAGCGGGCACAACCGCTGGAGCATCCATTCCCTGAACACCGCGAGCAGCCTGATGCTCGATACCCACCGCGGCACCCCGCACCTTGTGATGAACAACCACGACGCCGCGCGCCTGGGGATCGCCGACGACGCCCGCGTCCGCGTCCACAACGACCAGGGTGAGTTCGTGGTGCCGGTGCTTGTTTCGGCGAGCGCCTACCCGGGCCAGGTGACGATGTACAACGGCTTCGAACCGTACCAGTTCCCCAACTGGGCGGGTCCGAACGACGTCGAGCCGGGGATGATCAAGTGGCTCCACATGGCCGGCGGCTACGGGCATCTGCGCTACTGGGTGACGGAGTGGCAGCCTTCGGCGGTGATGCGCGGCACTCGCGTGGGGATCGAGCCGGTGACGCGAGGCTGACCTGCTATGCTGGGCGGCATCTCCGGAGGGATTGCCATGATCAGTACCGCGCTCACCCGGCTCCTTGGCGTCGAACATCCAATCATCCAGGCCGGCATGGCGAGCGACGCGGGCGACGCGCTCGCCTCAGCGGTTTCCAACGCCGGCGCGCTGGGATCGATAGGGAGCATCGGCCACAACCTGGATACCTTCACCGCCGAGATCGCGGCTTGCCGTGCACTCACCGCCCGCCCGTTCGCGGTGAACGTCGTGACCTTCGACTGGGCGCCCTTCGCGCGGGAGATGGTGGAAGCGGCGGTGAAGTCCGCCGTGCCCGTGATCACCCTCTCCTTCGGGAGCTTCGACGCAGGCCTGGCGCGGGCGAAGGCTGCCGGGATCACCACGATAGTGCAGGTGCAAGACCTCGACGGCCTCCGGCGCGCCCTCGCCGGCGGCGCGGACGCGGTCATCGTCCAGGGCACCGAAGCAGGCGGGCACACGGGCCGGCGGGGCACGCTCAGCTTCGCGGCCCAGGCGCTGGAACTGGCGGGCGAGGTGCCAATCGTCGTCGCCGGCGGGATCGCCACGGGCCGTGGGCTGGCGGGGGTGTTGGCGATGGGTGCGGCGGGCGCGGTGATGGGCACGGTCTTCAAGGCCAGCGACGAGTTCGGCTGCCCCACGGCGCTCAAGGAGGCCGTGGTCGCGAGCGATGGCGGCAACACCTATTACGGCGACATCGTGGACATCCCCTTCCCCTTCAAGTGGCCGGCCGGGATCGCCGGGCGCATCCTCGCCAACCGCTTCACCGCCGAGTGGCACGGGCGCGACGACGACCTCCGGAAGGAAGTCGCCGCCGGCGAAGCGCCAGACTCGTTCCTGGCGGCCCTTCAGGAGCCCGACCGCGTCCTGAACTGGTCAGGCCAGTCCGCCGGCCTCGTGCGCAAGGTGAGGCCGGCAGCGGAGATCGTGGCGGAGGTGGCCGCCGAGGCGGAGCAGTGCCTCCGGTCGGCCGCCCGGCTGGTGCAGTAGCAGGGCGACGGCGCTGGGCCGCCGACCCGGACAAGTCAGTTGAACATCCGGACCGTGCTGGTATTGCGTCGCTGGAAGCGCGCTACAATGGGCGCATGCTGACCGACTACCTCCGCGCCGCCCTCCGGCAGGCCCGGTACGAAATCATCCCCGACGAAGGTCTCTTCTACGGCGACATCCCGGGATTCGAAGGAGTGTTCGCGGCCGCCCCGACGCTGGAGGAATGCCGGGAGCAGCTCTCCGAAGTCCTCGAAGACTGGATCTTGGTGCGCGTGTCGCTCCACCTCCCCCTCCCGGAAGCCGGCGGCCTGCGGATCGCCGTCGGCGGGGTCGCCTGAGCGCCGGTGTCATCAATTTCCCGCGGCGACCTGATCCGCCGGCTTCGACGAATCGGGTTCGATGGCCCGATTTCGGGGACCCGGCACCAGCTCATGCGAAGGGGAGACCGCGTCGTGTTTCTGCCCAACCCCCACGCCGGCGATATCGGCGCCGGCCTGCTCGCGCGGGTGCTACGGCAGGCCGGCGTCGCTCGTGACGAGTGGGAGGGCAGCGGCCCTTAGTCGAACATCAGCACCGTGCGCGCGACTTCGCCGGCCTTCATCGCGCGGAAGGCTTCGTTCACGTCCTCGAGCTTGCCCCGCCGCGTAATCATCTCGTCCAACTTCAGGCGACCCTGCTGGTAGAACTCGATGTAGCGGGGCATGTCCACGCGGAAGCGGTTCGAGCCCATCGAGCTGCCGATGATCTTCTTCTCGCGAAGGAAGGAGGGGCCGTCGAGTTCGACCTTCTGGCCGACGGGGATCATCCCGACGATCGTGGCCGTGCCGCCCTCGCGGATGCATTCGAAGGCCTGTTCGGCCGCCCGCTTGAGGCCGATGCATTCGAAGGCGTAGTCGACGCCGCCGCCGGTCAGCTCCTTGATCGCCTGCACCGGGTCGTGCGATGACGCATCGACGACGTGGGTCGCGCCCAACTCCTTCGCGCGCTTGAGCTTGTCCTCGAAGATGTCGACGGCGATGATCTGGCGGGCGCCACCGATGCGGGCGCCCTGGATGGCGGCGAGGCCGACGCCGCCGGTGCCGTAGACGGCGACGGTGGAGCCGGGCTTCATGGCCGCGGTGTTGAGCACGGCGCCGACGCCGGTGGTCACTCCGCAACCGATGAGCGCGCCGGCGTCAAAGGGCATGTCGTCACGCATCTTCACGAGGGTGTTTTCGTGGACGAGCATCTTTTCGGCGTAGCTGGAAAGGTTGGCGAACTGGGCCACAGGCTGGCCGTTCCAGGTGTACTTCGGCGGGTCGCCGGGGCGGCGCCGCACTTCGGGGCTCCGGCAGAGGAACGGTTCGCCGCTGAGACAGCGTTCGCAGTGCCCGCAGAACACCGAGAGGCAGAGGATGACGTGGTCGCCGGGCTTCACGTAGTTGACCTGGGACCCGACTTCTTCGACGATGCCCGCCGCTTCATGGCCGAGAATCGCCGGGGTCGGCATCGAATAGAAGCCGTCGACGAAGTGAAGGTCGCTGTGGCAGACCCCCGAGGCCATGGTCTTCACGAGGACCTCGTGCGCCATGGGCTTGTCGACCTGGACCTCTTCGATGGTGAGTGGCTGGTGCGCGCCGTGGAAGATGGCCGCCTTCATTTGAATCCTCCTCGAATGACCGTGTGATGACCCGGCATGATACGCCAAAGCGGGGAGGAATGAGGAATGAGGAATGAGGAATGAGGACTCGGGACTCGGGACTCGGGACTCGGGACTCGGGACTCGGGACTCGGACCTCAGTACTCCAGGTACCCGGTCGAGGCCCAGCCGGCCTTGGCTCCGGGGAGCGTGACTCGGAGCCAGCGGATGCCGTCTTCGCTCGACTCGGTCTGGCGATCCTTGTAGGTCAGCAGCACGCCATCGGCGACGCAGTGCATGATGTCGGCCCTGAGCGACGGGGTGACCCGGACGTTGAGGCACGCTCCGGCTCCCACAGTCACGCGCGCGAACGGCCCCCGCTGGATCGCGGCGGCAAGGTTGCGGTTCCACTCGTACGGCGCGCTAAGGGCGCCGTAGACCTCGATCGGCGTCACCGTGCCGGCTTCGACGTCGATCACGGCCGGGAAGCTGAACGCATAGCCGGGGAAGCCGCCGCCCGTGATGGGGTAACCGGGGTCTTTCGCGAGGATCGCGGCCCGCAGCGGCTCGTAGGCGATGGTCACATTTCCGACCGCCGTGTGGTCGTCGATCCACGCTCCCAAATTGAACAACGTGGACGAATCGAACGGCGCTCGCCAGAGGGCAGTGAGCTTTCCTTCCCGGTAGACCGCAACGACCTGGCGAAGGTCACTGCCGGTGCGGATGGGCGTAACCAGCATCGTCTCGCTGAGTGGATTCCCACCGAGCCACCAGACCCCGTACTGCGGGTCCGCCAGGCCAGCCAGGGAGGTGGTGAGCATCGGCGACCCATCGACGCCGAGGAATCCGGTCTTGTTCGCGTCGCGCCACAGCAGCCGGGTGCCGTAGGAAACGACCAGCGCCGGGTCCTCCGCCCCCGCCGGCGGGCCCAGCCATTCCCGGCTGGGGTATGCGAACAGGGCGGCAAGTTCGGCGTCCTCCGCGGAAGACGGCACCGAGATCGCATAGCCCGCCCTGAGGATAGTCACCAGCCCCAGCGGCTCCTCGAACGTTTTCACCTCGGACCAGGTCATGCCTCCGTCGGTCGAACGGACGAGCGTGGACCTTGCGCCGGGTTTCGGCGGCGCCATTCCCCCGCAGCTCTCAGCCGCCACGCACACCATCACCGCCATCTCGGAAAAGTCCCGGGTGAACGCCGTGCCGTTGATGCTCGAACCCGCCGACGGCCGGAACACCTCTTCTACGCGGACTGTCCCCGAGGCGTCGCGGTAGACCCGTTCGAGGTGCGAGGATGGCCCGTCGCAGCCCCAGCACCCCTTTTCGATGATCAGCGCAAGGCCGTCCGGGAGCGGGCGCGGCGGGAGGATGGTCCATTCGCGCACGGGGATCCCGCCTGGAGCGGTGGCTGTGGGCGTCGCGCCCGGTTCCGTGGCCGCGGGGGACGCCGAGGGCTCGGCCGTCGCGGTCGCGGTGGGGGTTTCGGGGGCGCTGCTCGGCCCACCGCATGCGGCGAGGAAACCGAGGACGGCAACGCTGCCGAGGACCAGGGCACGGGCGGGCCAGTTCATCCCACTAGAAGAAACGCCGGGAAGCCGGCAATGGTTCCCGGGTGGAGGAATGAGGACTCGGGACTCGGGACTCAGTATTCCAGGTAGCCCGTCGCGGCCCACCCCGTGACGCCCGCCGGCGTCGTGACCTTCAGCCAGCGGATGCCGTCGTCGCTGGTCACGGTTTGGCGGCTGGGGAAGGTCAGGAGGGTGCCGCCAGCGGCGCAGGTGAGGGCCCGGCCAGTGAGCGCGGGGGCGTCGCGAAGGTTGAGACATTCCCCAGCGCCCAGGACGACTCTCGCGAACGGGCCGCGTGCCAGGGCTATTGGCCATGGCCCCCCCGCTTTCCCGGCGAGGAAAGGCACGAACTTGGCGATGGGCGAAGCGATGCCTGTCTCGAAGTCGATAATCGCCGGTACCCCGCGAAACCACTCGCCCGCCGGCACTGTCACCCCATACCGGGAGGCTTCGAAGTCGACGCGGCCGATGGCGACGGTATCGCTCAGCCACTCTGTGACGCGCACCCATGAAAGGCCGTCGGCCTGGGTGAAGCTGTAGACGCCCCGGAACTTGCCATTGCCCACGTTCAGCAACCCGAGGTGCCCCCCTCGCGCGCCGTCCAGCCATATGACGTGGAGTTCAAGGCCCGTGGAGTGGGGGACAAGCTGCAACGCCCAGGGCTGCAACTCCCGGGGCCGACGTTCGGCCCCGGGTGGGATCGGAATGCGCGCGAAGACCGTGCCAGAGCCGTCGAGGTTCCAGAGCGTCCCCGCGTCCGTTTCGGGCACGACCAGGACCAGTTGCCCATCGAGGAAACCCGGGATGATCGGGGAGCGCGCGGCGGCCACTGCGGCTGGGAAGCTCAGTTGGCGTTGCGGGGCCGTGAGTGGGAGCGTGGTCGTGGAGACAGAATCACCGGAGGCCACACCCCTGACGAGCACGCCATCGCTGGAGACCGCTATCACGGTGCCCCAACCGCCAGGACCGACGGTACCGACCTCCTCCCATCTGACACCGCCGTCGTTCGAGCGGATCACCGTGATCGGCTGTGGTTCTCCGTAGCAGCTGCCGTGGCAGAGGGCGACTGCCAGCAGACCGGCGCCCGGCCCGCTCACAGCGCCGACAACCCCGCGTGAGGTCGCGCCGGTCCCCGTGTAGGTGGACACGACCAGGTCGTCGGTCCGCATGACCCCGGAAGGGTCTCGGTAGTACCGGCGGAGCGCCGCGGTCGGCCCCTCCCAGACGCCATCGGTGGCGTAGAGCGCGACGCCGGCGGGCAGGGGCACGGGGTCGCCGGCCCGGAGCCTGATCGTCTGAATTCCCGGGATGGTGTTGTCCGGAGTGGTCGTAGCGGTAGGCGCCGCCACGCCGGTTGCCGTCGCGGAGGCGGAGGGCTCGGCTGTCACGGTCGCCGTCGCGCTCGCGATGGGGGTTGCGGGTGCGCTGGTTCGCCCTCCACATGCGGCGAGGATCCCAAGCGCGGCAACGCCCCCGATGGCCAGCACCCACGCGGCCCGTTTCATCTCACTCTCAGTCCTTCCCCTATTAAAGAAACGCCGCACAGGAGCCAACGGTTCCCCAAGCGCCGTTCCTCATTCCTCATTCCTCATTCCTCGCTCCGCGCCCTCAGTCCTCGCCCCTCATCCCTCGCCCCGGCTTTACCGCCCGGAGCGGTACAATCGATCCCGGAGGTATCCACCACTCACTATGAACACCCTCAAGACCACCATGTTGCTCGCCACGCTCACGGGCATCCTCGTGGCAATCGGCGGGCTTGTCGGCGGCGTCGGCGGGATGGCCATCTTCCTCGTCTTCGCGGGCATCATGAACTTCGTCGCCTACTGGTTCAGCGACAAGATGGCCCTCCGGATGGCCGGCGCCCACGAAGTCACGGAAGCGGAAGAACCCGCCCTCCACGCGATGGTCCGCGAAGTCGCCGGGCTTTCGAAGATGCCGATGCCGAAGGTGTACGTCATCCAGAGCGATTCGCCGAACGCGTTCGCGACCGGCCGGAATCCACAGCACGCAGTCGTCGCGGTGACGACCGGGATCAGGCGGATCCTCACGGACCGCGAACTCCGGGGCGTCATCGGCCACGAAATGGGGCACGTCCGCAACCGCGACATCCTCACCAGTTCGATCGTCGCGACGGTCGCGGGCGCGATTTCGATGATCGCCCAGGTGATGATGTGGAGCAGCATTTTCGGCCGCCGGGGCGAGAACCAGAACCCGCTGCTGATGCTCGCCACCATCCTGATCGCGCCGATCGCCGCGACGCTCATCCAGCTCGGGATCAGCCGGCAGCGCGAGTACGCCGCCGACCGCGCCGGCGCGGACGTGACCGGCGACCCGGAGGCCCTGGCCAGCGCGCTCGAGAAGCTTCACCAGGGTGTCGCCATGCGCCCGATGAAAGCGACGCCGGCCCAGGAGTCGGTCTCGGCGCTCTACATCGTCCACCCCTTCGCCACCGGTGGCATGGGCAAGCTCTTCAGCACCCACCCGCCGATGGAGGAGCGCGTCCGCCGGCTGCGCGGCATGCGGTAGGGCTTCGCACCAGCACACACAAAGAGGCCGGGAGTTCGTCTCCCGGCCTCTTTCTCATTCCTCATTCCCCATTCCTCATCCCTGACTCAGCTGCGCGAGCCGCCGGTCATGATCCGGAGGACGAACATGAACAGGTTGACGATGTCCAGGTAGATACCGAGGGTGATGACCACGGCGTTGCCCATCGTGTCCTGCGCGTGCTTCGCGCGGTTCACATCGAAGACGAGGAGGGCGCTGAAGAGCACCGCCCCGAACCAACTGATGGCGCCGTACATCACCGAGCCGCCGACGAAGATGTTCGCGATCATCGCCGCGAGGAGGCCGAGGAGGGCGACGAAGAGGATGGGGCGGAGGCCGCTCAGGTCCTGCTTGACGACGAGCGCGAAGCCGGAGAGCCCGGCCGTCATCACGCCAGTCACCGCGGCCGCCTGGATAACGACGCCACCGAAGCCGGCGTTCGTGTAGCGGGCGATGATCGGCCCCAGGGTCATGCCGGACACGAAGGCGAAGGCGTAGAGGAGGACGATGTTGATCCCCTCGCGCTCCCGCAGCCCCTGGACCGCGAAGATGAGCCCGAGTTCGACGATAAAGAGCGGCAGGATCCAGGCGGGGTCGAGGCGGTAGCCGGCAAAGCCTCCAACGGCCGCGAAGGCGAGGGAGAAGGCGAGCAGCCCGAAGACCTTGCCCAGCAGCCCAACTGCGAGCCGTCCTTCGACGGCGATGGGTGTGGCTCGTTCGGAAGGGAATTGCGACATGGGTGACTCCTGTGCGGGCGCCAAGGTGGGCCACGGCCCGATCATCGTAGCACGCGGGCGGGGTGCCACCGGCCATTTTGTGACCACCGTCATACCGTGCCACCGTGATAGCGCCCATTCTCTGCCCGAAAACTCCGGTTCCCCTGAGAGGTGGCCCCTGCCATGGCAATGATTCACGGCGGCGAGATGATCGTCCGCGCCCTCGAACAACAAGGCGTCCGGGAGGTCTTCGCGCTTTCCGGCGGCCACGTCGACCCGATCTTCCAGGCCTGCTTCGAACACGGCATCCGGCTGATCGACACGCGCCACGAAGCCGCGGCCGCACACATGGCCGACGGCTTCGCCCGTGCCACCGGGAGGCCAGGCGTGGCCCTCGTCACCGCGGGGCCGGGGGTCACGAACGCGATTACGGGCGTGGCCAACGCCTGGATGGACGCCGTCCCGATGATTTGCATCGGTGGCCGCAGCCCGCTTTCCGACGAAGACCGCCTTTCCCTCCAGACAATGAACCAGATAGCGCTGATGGCGCCGATCACCAAGTTCGCGCGCACCGTCTACCAGCCCGCGCGCATCCCCGAATACATCGCCCTGGCGTGGCGCCACGCGGTCTCGGGCCGCCCCGGGCCTGTCTTCCTTGATATCCCGATCGACGTCCTCTACTCGCCCATCGACGAAGAGCGGATCCCCACCTATGAACACTTCGCCCCCGCAGGCCGGCCCGCCGCCAGCGCCGAGTCGGTCGACCGCGCGCTGGACGCGCTTGCTGCCGCCGAGCGGCCGGTCATCTTCGCCGGGGGCGGGGTCGCCTTCTCCGGCGCCCAGGACGAACTCCGCGAGTTCGCGGCGCTGGCGCGCATCCCCGTCTTCGCCAACTCCAAGGCTCGCGGCGCTGTCTCCGAGGCTACCGACCTCGGCTACGGCAGCTTCGGCCTCGCCATGCACCCGGTGGCAACAGGCGCCGCGGGCGGGCCGCCAGACGTCATCCTGATGCTCGGGGCCAGGGTGGGGATGTTCACCGGGTCCTCCGGGGGCATCGGCACGCCAAGCCTCCTGCCGCCCGAGGCCACGCTCATCCAGGTCGACATCGAACCCGAGGAGATCGGCCGCATCCGCGACGTCCAGGTGGCCCTCGTCGGCGACGTGAAGGAAACGCTCCGCGTCTTCATCCAGCGGGCGCGCGGCCGCCAGTTCAAGGACCACGAGGGCTGGATCGCCGGGCTCACGGCGGCCAAAGCCTTCCACCGGGGGATGTTCGACGAAGCGATGTCGGCGCCGCCACGCGAGGGCATCCACCAGGCGCGGCTCACGCGGGAAATCGCAAACGTCCTCGACGGCGACTCGATCATCGCGGTGGATGGCGGCGAGACCTCGCAGTGGATGTCGGACCAGGCGATCGTCGAATCCTCCGGGCACTACATGAGCCATGGGTACCTCGGCTGCCTCGGCGTGGGCATCCCCTTCGGGCTGGCGGCGAAGGTTGCCTACCCGGACAAGAAGGTGCTGGCGATCCTCGGCGACGGTTCGGCCGGCCTGAATATCGCCGAATTCGACACCGCCGTCCGCCACAACATCCCGCTGGTGACGGTCGTCAACAACGACCAGGGCTGGGGGATGATTCGCCACGGCCAACTCGCCCGCTACGGCCGTACCGTCGGCGCCGAACTCGGCCCCGTGCGATACGACCTCGTCGGTGCAGGTTTCGGCGCCCACTCCGAACTGGTGACCGAACCGGACGAAGTCCGCCCGGCCCTCGAACGCGCCTTCGCCAGCGGCAGGCCCTCCGTCCTCAATGTGATGACCGACCCGACGCAGCCCTATCGCCTGCCCGGCACACCTCAGCGGGCCGCCCGCCCGCGGGCCGAAGACGAACACGCGAAGGGCGAAGTCGAAGTCCCCTACTACGGCAAGCGCAAGGCCGCGGCCGCCCACTGAGAGGGAGCGAACCATGGAACTGAAGGAAGTCATCGGCCGGCGACGAACGATCCGCTTTTTCCTGCCCTACAAGCCGGTGGAGCGGGAGAAGATCCAGAAGATGCTGGAGGCGGCGCGGCGCTCGTCCTGCGTCGGCAACGTGATGAACGTGCGCGGGATCGTGATCTGGCGCGACAGGGCGCCGGAGAACCTGATCAAGCAACTGACGCCGCCCTTGGGCTACCAGCAGATGCAGACCGCGCCCGTCTTCATCTTCTGGTACAACGAACGCGCCGCCTACCAGATCGACAAGTGGCTCGAAGACCTCCGGGGGTTGGTCCGCAGCCGCCGGATCGGGGTCACGATCGACGGCACCCTGGCGGAGATCGAAACGCGGCTGAAGCCGGTCTTCAGCGCCGGCTGGGAGGCGTCTTCGATTTCGCCCCTGGCCTTCATGGACATCGGCCAGGCGATCGCCCAGGCGACACTGGTGGCGTACGACGAAGGGCTCTCGTCCTGCCTGATGAGCAGCCCCCGGATCGACCGCGTGGGCAAACTCCTGGACCTCCCGGATACGGCCGTGCCGGTGGCGATCCAGGCCGTCGGGTACGCCGCCGAGTCGTGGGAAGCGGGCGGGCAGACGGTGAAGCCGCCGCTGCGCGACATGTTCTCGGAGATGACCCACGCCCAGCCGTTCGAGTCCGACCCGGCGGTGGAGGACGACCTGAAGCGCGAGAAGATGCTGCAGGAGCCGGCGCCCCTCCCCTGGCGCGAGGCCGAACTCCAGTACCTGATGCGGGCGCTCAACCTGGAGGACCGCATCCTCGCCGTCCCCTTCGAAGCCCCACCGCCGGCGAGGTAGGCGGGTTCGGGAGTAGAGGAGTAGCGGAGTAGGGGGTAGCCGCGCCCCACCGTGGGCGCACCGCCTGCCAACCGTCTTCCGCGCCAGCCTCGCGGGGGTACCGAGTCCCGAGTGAGCCCCTCCCTGGCCGCTCGTGACGCCCCCACCCGCTCGCCGTACCGCGACATGCATGGAGCGGCGTCGCCCCGGCGCCCGCCTCGACCACCGCCGCCCCGGTCGCCTGAACTGGTGACGGCCCGGTAGACTCCCGCCAATGGCTTACAAGTGGCGCGCCCTTATCGCCGTGTGCTTCGGCAGCTACATGGCGACCATGGACGTAAGCATCGTCAACGTCGCCCTGCCCACGCTTTCGAAGGAGTTCGACCGTTCGCCGGACGTGGTCGTCTGGGCCACGCTCGTCTCGAACCTCGTCGTCACGGGGCTGACGCTGACCGCCGGGAGGCTCGGCGACCTCTTCGGCCGCAAGCGCCTCTACATCCTCGGCTGGGTGATCTTCACGACCGGGATGGGCGTCGCGGGGTTCGCCCAGACCATCGCCCAACTCATCGGCTTCCGCTTCTTCCAGGCGATCGGCGTGTCGCTGGCGCTTGGCAACGGCAACGCGATCGTCGCCGACGCCTTCCCCGAACACGAACGCGGGATGGCCCTCGGCACCACGGGTTCCGTCGTCGGCGCGGGGTTGATGACCGGGCCCATCCTCGGTGGGTTCCTGCTGGCCGGCTTCGGCTGGGAGTCCATCTTCTGGATGCGCGTGCCGGTTGGGCTGCTGGCGATGGCGATGGCGTTCATCCTCATCCATCCCAGCCAGGCGCTCCCCGGGGGCCAGCGAAAGGTCGACGTCCCCGGCGCGGCGGCGCTCTTCGCAACCCTGAGCACCCTCGTCCTGGCGGTGAACCGCGGCCAGAAGTGGGGCTGGGATTCGCCGACGATCCTGGGGCTGTTCGCCATCGCCGCGGTCGCGCTTGCGGCCTTTCTCTGGGTCGAATCGCACGTCTCCAGCCCGGTGCTTTCGTTGCCGCTGTTCAAGAGGCGGGCCTTCACGATCCCCGTGTTGAGCCTCGTCCTGAACTTCTCCGGGCAGGCGGCGGTGACCTTCCTGATGCCGTTCTACCTGATCAACGCGCGGGGCTATGGCAGCGGCCACGCGGGGCTGATCATCGCGACGGTCCCGGCGATGATGCTCCTGCTGTCGCCGTTCAGTGGGCGGGCCGCCGACCGTTTCGGCTTTCGCCACCAGCCGACGCTCGGGCTGGCGCTGGTCTGTGCCGGGCTGGCATCGCTGGCGACACTGTCCGGCGACACCCCGACGTACCTGGTGGTGCCGCGGCTGGCGCTGGTGGGCATCGGCGCCGCGATCTTCCAGTCGCCGAACAGCGCGACGATCATGAGCGCGGTGCCGCGGACGATGCTGGGGACCGCCGCCGCCGCGGTGGCGACCTCGCGCAACATCGGCAACGCCGCCGGCCTGGCGCTGGCGAGCACGATCTTGGTGGCCGTGGCCGAATCCTCCGCCGGGTTCAGCGCCATCCGCGCCGACAAGCTCCCTCCCGGCGCGCTCCTCGACGGCGTGCAGGCCGCCTTCCTCGCCGCCGCGGCGTTCTCGTCGCTGGCGATCATCGCGTCGCTCTTCCGGGGGCGGAGTGACGAGAGTGGCGGAGTGACGGCGTAGCGGAGTACCGGAGTTAGGGGCGCTGCCGTCATCGTTGGCGTGACGCGGGGCATCGCTCCCTCCCTGACGGTCGGGGTTCTGTCCGCCACGCCCATCGTACCGAGCCCGGTAGCCGCGGCCCACTGTGGCCGCATCGCCTGCCACCCACGCCCCGCGCCAGCCCCCACCGCCTCCGCCAGCGCCACCCATCCACAGTACCCCGACCGCGAGGGAGGGAGCGCACGATGCCTCTCCGGCCACGTTCCCCGCGCATCGGCGACGACCTTGCGCGACAAGAAACACGACTTGAAGTCATCAGCCACCTGTCCCGCGAGCCGCGGCGGTACGGGGTGGAGGCGTCGACGGCGGTCATGGGGGCATAGTCGCGGCCGGGGGCGTGGAGGTGGAAGGGCGGGGTGGCGCGGGGTCGGGGATCAGGGGTCGGGGGTCAGGTGAGTTCGGCTATCTGCTGCTGGTAGACCGCTATCTGCGCGCCGAGCGCCTGCCCCATGCTCGCGTTCACGACTCCCAGGTTGTCGACGATGAGCCCGGCGCGGGCGACGGACCGCTGGAAGTCGGGCGACTGGCGCAGCGCCCCGAGCTGTTCGGGGGTGCCCCGCAGCAGGGCGAACCCGGCGAGCTCGCCGCCGTGGGGTTCGAGGAGGGCGATTTCGAAGCTCTCGATCTGCTTGTCCTGCTGGAGCTGCGTCCAGTACTGGACGCTTTCACCGAAGACCTGGAGGGCGGACTTTTCGCGCCCACGGACAGGCTGTCCCCAGCCAACGAAGATCGCTGTATCGGCCACGTCGATGCCTCCTATCGAGAAAGTGGATGCAACTCTAGCCTAACAAGTCTGGCGTGTCCACGAGTTTGGCCGGGTGGGGAAACCGCCCTTCAGCCGCCCGGTCGCGTGCCGACTGTACCAATAGGACAGGCAGTCGAAAGCGGGACTGAGCCACGAGAGGGGTCACGTCCCGTGAATCTTTCGCACAAAAGGCCGTTGATGGCACTCTTTTTCCGGCGTGTTGGACCCACCTGGCGATTTGCCCTCGGGGCGCTGTTCCTGGTCGGTGTGCTCGGGTACGTGCTCGTCTCGTTCCTGAGCCGCTCCATCGAACAGTCCAACCTCGACGGCGCAGCAGCCGAGGCGCGGGACACCGTGGCCTACCGGCTGCTGGTCGAGCTGACTCCCGAAGATATGCAGGCGCCCTTCGAAGGCGACCGGCTGGCGGAGTTCGACCGGTTCGTGAAGGACAGCGTGGTTTCGTCGCGGACGGCGCGGGTGAAGGTGTGGGACCGGGCGGGGCAGGTGCTGTACGCCGACGATCCGGCGATCATCGGGGTGACGTTCCCCCCCGGCGACGAGTACCTGGAGGCGCTCGCGGGGAAGACGGTTGCGGGCACCACGGGGGCCGCAGGAGCGGAGAACCAGTCGGAAGCTGGATTCGGGAAGCTCCTGGAGGTATACAGCCCGGTGGTGTTCCCGGGGTCCAGCGAGCCGGCGGGGGTGTTCGAGATCTACCAGGACTACGGCCCGGTGGCGCACCAGATCGGGACCATGCGGCGGTACGTGGTGTTCACGCTGGGCGGCGGGCTCGCGATCCTCTACGCGGCGCTGCTTGCTATGGCACAGGGCGCCTGGGTGATCCGCGGGAAGACGCGGGCGCTGGTCGCTTCGGAGCGGAAGTTCCAGGAACTCGTGCAGTCGGTCGACGCGATCGTGTGGGAGGCGGATGGGGTCACGGGGGAGTTCACGTTTGTCAACGACCAGGCGGAGCGCATCCTCGGCACCGGGGCCAACGAATGGCTCCGCACACCGAAGGCATGGGCCGACCACATCCATCCGGAGGACCGGGCGGCAACGCTCGCTACATCGATGGAGGCGATCGCCGCGATGCGGGGCCACGTGCTCGAGTACCGGATGGTAACTGCGGAGGGGCGGGTGATATGGCTCCACGCGCTGGTCCGCGTCGAATGCCAGGATGGCAAGCCCGTGCGGTTGCGGGGGGTGATGTTCGACATCACCGAGCGCAAGAAAGCGGAAGACGCTATCTCGCGGTTGGCGGCGATCGTGGCGTCGTCGGACGACGTGGTCATCGGCGTCGACCTGGAGGGGACGGTAGCCACGTGGAACGCGGCGGCGGAACAGCTGACGGGGATGGCGGCTTCGCAGGTGATCGGGACGCCGCTGGGCGAAAGCCTGCCGGAGTATCGCGGTGTGGTGATGGCCGCGCTGGCGAGGACCGCGATCGGGGAGCGAGTCGACCCGTTCGAGATCACGGTAAAGGCGTCGGACGGGCGTGAGCTGGCGATGTCGGTTTCGGTGTTCGCGGTGAACGGGCCGGAGGGGAAGCCCGTGGGGCTGGCGAGCATCATCCGGGACGTGACGGAGCGCCGTCAGATGGAGGAGAAGCTGGCGCACCTGGCGAGCCGCGACGGGCTGACGGGACTCTACAACCGGCGGCGCTTCGAAGAGAAGCTGGAGCGGGAGTGCGCCCTGGCGCAGAGGATGCACGCGCATGGAGCGTTGCTGTTCCTCGACCTCGACGGGTTCAAGGGCGTGAACGACACGCTCGGGCACCACGCGGGCGACGAGTTGCTGGTGGGGCTGGCGGGGGTGCTGCATGAACGGATGCGGGAGACCGACATCCTCGCGCGGCTGGGGGGCGACGAGTTCGCGGTTTACCTGCACGGGGCAGGCGAAGAGGATGCCCTGCTGGTTGGCCGGGAGCTGTGCGAGCGAATCCGGGGCTACCGGATGGTGCTCAACGGGCAGGTGGTTTCGGTGACGGCGAGCGTGGGGATCGCGCTGTTGCCAGGCCATGGGACGCGGCCCGCGGACCTGCTGGTGCGCGCGGACATCGCGATGTACCGGGCGAAAGAAGATGGCCGCGACCGGGTGCGTGTGTACCGGCCGGACGAGGACGCGGCGATGGAGGGCAGGGCGCAGCTGACGTGGGAGCAGCGCATCCGCAACGCGCTGGCGCAGCGGCGGCTCGTGTTCTACGCGCAGCCGATCCGCCACCTGGGCCGGGAGTCGAACCATTTCGAACTGCTGCTGCGGATGAACGGCGAGGACGGCGAGGTGATCCTGCCGGACGCGTTCCTGCCCGCGGCCGAGCGTTCGGGGCTGATCCACGAGATCGACCGGTGGGCAGTAACGGAGGCGATCCGGCTGCTGGGGCGATTCGTGGGCAGGGCCGCTTCGCCGCGGTATTCGGTGAACCTTTCGGCGATGGCGTTCAACGACGAAGCGCTGTTGCCGCTGATCGAGCGGGAACTGGCGCGGTCGAAGGTGGACCCGGCGAACCTGGTGCTGGAGATGTCGGAGACGGCGGCGCTCGTGAACATGGAGAAGGCGGGGGTGTTCATCGGGGGATTGAAGGCGCTGGGCTGCCGGTTCGCGATCGACGACTTCGGAGCGGGGGCATCGTCGTTTTCGTATCTGAAGCGGTTGCCGGTGGACTACGTGAAGATCGACGGGAGCTTCATCCAGAATCTTGCGAAGGATTCGGTGGACCGGCACCTGGTGAAGGCGATGGTGGCCGTGGCGCGCGGGCTGGGGAACCAGACGATCGCGGAATTTGTGAGGGACGAAGAGACGCTGCAGATCCTGGTGGGCTACGGGGTGGACGGGGCGCAGGGCTCCTACATCGGCCGCCCAGCGCCGATGGAGGAGGAGGGAGTGGAGGGGCTGGAGGACGTGGCGTGAGCTGGGGGGCGGGGATCCCTCAGGTGTAGAGGGCGGTGATGACGTAGTCGTCGGGGTTGTTGTTGTCGCCGGTGTCGACGATGACGCGTCTGTTGGCGACGTACTCGGCGCTGGCGAAGCGGCTGGAGCGGACGCTGGTGAGGGTGCGGGGCTGGGAGCCGTCGAGGCGAACAACGGAGAGGTAGGTGCCGGCGACGAAGGAGATCAGGGTGCCGCGAATCAGAGCCATCAGCGTCGCTCCGGGGTGTGGATGTGGGGAATCTCGCCGCACAGCGGCCCCCAGTCGTGCATGCAGACGAAGCCGTCGTAGTTCGCGGCGGCGTCGTGCATGGCGTGGTAAACGCTCCAGAGGTCGGCTGTGGTGCGGATGCGGGCGCGCCGTCGTATGAGGTCGCGCATAAGCCCGTCGACGCGGTAGATGCGCCCGCCGGGCTCGCAGTCGGCGCTTGGGTTCATGGTGGGGTCCGCTCCCTCCCGGTCGCGGTTCGGATGGGGCTGCGGTTCTGCCATCTACATGCCTCCGAGGGTGATGGTGGTGTCGTAGCGGGCGGCTTTGGGGCCGCGGGCGTAGTCAAGGGCGAGGGCGAGGACGCGGTACTTGGTGGCGCTGATGCCGAGGGCGGTGTCGGTGACGGTGATGACGTCAAGGACCTGGCGGGCGGCGTCGAAGGGGGCGGTGACGGTGCCGAACACCCGTTCTACGGTGTCCCTCCGGGCGCTGGCGGTGGCGTAGCTGGTGGCGAGGGCGCTGGTGGTGGCGTCGATGACGCGCTGCTGTCTGAGGCGGGGGCCGTGCTGGTAGATGCTGGGGTAGTTGAAGGCGTCGGCGCCGAAGGCGGTGGCTCCGGAGAGCCGGAGCCAGTTGTCTGCCTGTGGCTCGTCTGTGAGGTCCAGGGCGGCGATTGGGTGGTTGCCGGCCCCACCGTAGGTTTGGTCGCTGGCGTCGGTTGTGAGGGTGCCTATGACGCGGAACTCGGCGCGGTCAGGCCGGACGAAGTCTGAGGTGGGGGCGAGGAGGGCGCGGAGGGCGTCGGCGTGGGACTGTCCTGGTGCGACGGCGAAGGCGGGGCTGGTGGCGGTGAAGTTGGTCGACGGGGCGCGGGGCGCTCCCGCCTGGACGGCGGAGTAGCCGGCGCGGGCGGCGAACCTCGCGAAGAGGGTCGCTCTCGTCGCCGCGGCGGCGGCGAACTGGTAGACCTGGCTGACGTCGTTCTGCTCGGCTGCTTCCCAGGGGCCGGAACCTTCGACGATGGCGACAAGCTGACCGTCGTTGCGGTGGCGGTAGGTGATGCGGTCGACGGTGAAGTCGAGGGTGACGCCGTACTCGGCGGCGTCGCTGGCGCCGGACTTGTAGCCGGGCTGGAGGGTGACGGTGCCTCCGACCATGAGGCCGTCGAAGGTGGCGTTGGGGGCGGCGTTCAGGGCGCCGTCGTGGTTGTCGAGTTCGAGGGTTATGTGCGATTTGTCGGTGGCCACAAGGTACTTGCAACTGAGGACGCGGCTGGTGAGGTCGTCGCTGGTGCTGGTGCTGGCGTACCAGACTCCGCCGGGGACGATCATCCATGCGGCGCTTGAGCGCCACGTGAGGGCGACGCCGAAGGCGCTCGAGGGCTCGGCGGGGCTGCCGGAACTCCAGTAGGCGGCGTCCAGGCCTCCGCCGTAGGCGGGCCGGGTGATGCGGGCGAGGGTGTAGTTGGGGGCGGTGACGGTCTCCCCGAAGATGTAGGCGACCTGGGGGTAGCTGCCGACGATGGCGGCTCCAGAGGAGACGCGGAAGGTGCTGAGGCTGCCGCCGCCGGTGTCGTCGTTCTCGGCGGCCTCGGTGAGCGCGCTCCAGGTGCCGGAGGTGTAGAGGCCACCGTCTCCGAAGGAGCAGGACCATAGCCTCGGCTGGCCGGTGGAGTTGGTGATGCGTCCGGCGACGATGAGGCCGTAGTCGGCGCCGTCGTGGGTGGCGGCGAGGGAGAGGGCGAAGCAGGCGTTGGTCCAGGCGGTGCCTGCGGTGCCTTCCCAGACTCCGGCGGTGCGGCGGACGCGGAGGACGTTGTTGGCGGAGTTGACGTGGAAGACGGCGATGTTGCCGGCGGCGTTGTAGGCGAGTGCGGAGCCGTAGCCGCTGCTGGCGGTGGCGATGCGGATGGTGGGGGTGCCCCACGTGGCGCCTCCGTCGGTGCTGAGGGAGACGTAGGTGCCCTGGCGGGAGGAGCGGGTCCAGCAGAGGGCGATTTCGTTGCTGGTTGGGTTGATGGCCATGCCGATGCTGGCGCCCGCGGTCCAGGAGCCGTCGAAGCCTGCGGGGAGGGCTGTCCAGGAGGAGTAGGTGGAGCCGGAGCCGGGGGTGGTGACTCTGGAGGTGTAGATGCGGCCGGCGGCTGAGTCCATGCGGGCGCGGATGAGGGCGCCGTCGTTGGCGACGACGACGGCGGTGGGGCCGTCGTTGTCGGCCCCGGTGTAGTAGCGGGTGAAGCGGAGGGTGTCGAGTTGGGCGCGTTTGGAGGTAGCGGTGACGGTGAGGACGGGTTTGCGGCCAGAGGGGAGTTTCTGGTGGGCGGAGAGGGTGCCGGAGATGGTGGCGGCCATAGTGTCGTGCAGTGTGGGGGGAGGTTCGCCGCAACGCCGAGGCCCGGGCGTCACTCAACGGGGCTCAAACGAGCACGCTCGATCGGGGCAAGAGCGGCCGATCTACATTTACGCTCGCGTAAGGGTGTGATACCCTTCCAGACTCAGGGGAGCCTTCCGTGCGTCATCTTTTCCGTCTCGGTCACTACCTTGGCCTCCACCGGATGCAACTCGCGGGGGCGCTGGCTTGCGTCATCCTCTCCGGCGCTTTCGTGATGCTGAGCCCGCTGCTTGTGCGCTACGCGATCAACTATGGCCTGAAGCCCGTGTATGGCGCGGACCGCCGGATTACGGGACTGGATGGCAACGAAAACCTCCTCATCTTCAGCGCGCTCGGGATCATCGCCTTCGCGCTCGCCCGCGGACTCTTTTCTTTCGGCCAGCAGTATCTCGGGGAATCCGTCGGCCAGAAGGTTGCCTACGACATCCGCAACGGGATCTACGACAACCTCCAGCGCCTGAGCTATGCCTACCACGACAAAGTCCAGACTGGTCAGATTATGTCGCGCGCGACCCAGGACGTTGAGAACATCCGGATGTTCATCAACATGGGCCTGCTCCGGCTCGTGTACATCGCCCTCGTGCTCGGCATCTCCGTCATCGGGATGTTCTGGATCAACTGGCAACTGGCGCTCGTCAGCCTCTGCACGATGCCGATCCTCGCCTGGCGGTCGATGGTGGTGAGCAGCCGGATGCGGCCGATCTGGCGGGACATCCAGGAGAACCAGGCGGTGATGACGCAGGTCGCGGAAGAGGGCCTCACCGGGATTCGGGTGGTCAAAGCCTTCAGCCGCGAACCCTTCGAAAGCGAGAAGTTCCGAACCGCAGCCCAGCAGCAGGCCGACCTCAGCTACTCCCAGGCCCGGATGATGGCCACGCACCAGCCGCTGCTCCAGGGCATCTCGGCGGGGCAGGTGGCGCTCACCGTAGGCGTCGGCTCCTACCTCATCTCCCAGGGCACGGCGCAGGCGGGCGACCTCCTCCTCTTCACCCTCTGGCTCAACCTGCTCATGATGCCGGTGCGCATGCTCGGCTTCATCCTCAGCATCGTCGTCCGCGCCATCTCTTCGGCCGAACGCGTCTGGGAACTGATGGACGCGCAGTCGGCCGTGCAGGAGAAGCCGGGTGCGATCCCGCTCGAAGACGTCAAGGGCCGCGTCCGGTTCGACGGCGTTGGCTTCGGTTATGACAATGTCAGCGCCGTCCTTGCGGGGGTGGACATCGACGCCCAGCCGGGCCAGGTGATCGCCCTCCTCGGCCCGACCGGCAGCGGCAAGTCCACCGTCGTCAACCTCATCCCGCGCTTCTACGACGTCACGGCCGGGCGGATCACGATCGACGGCCACGATGTCCGCGACATGACGCTGGAGTCGCTTCGCCGCCAGATCGGGATCGTCCAGCAGGACGTCTTCCTGTTCATCGGCACGATTCGGGACAACATCGCCTACGGGAAGCCGGAGGCCACGCAGGAAGAGATCGAACGCGCCGCGAAGGCCGCCCGCATCCACGACTTCATCGTCTCGCTGCCGTATGGCTACGACGAATGGGTGGGGGAACGCGGGGTGACGCTTTCCGGCGGGCAGAAGCAGCGCATCGCGATCGCCCGGACCCTGCTGCTTGACCCGAAGATCCTGATCTTCGACGACTCGACGGCGAGCGTGGATTCGCAGACCGAGTACCTGATCCAGCAGGCGCTGCAGGAGCTGATGAAGGGGCGGACAACGTTCGTCATCGCCCAGCGATTGCGGACGGTGATGGGCGCGGATCAGATCATCGTGCTGCAGCGGGGCAAGGTGGTGCAGCGCGGGAAGCACCAGGAGCTGCTCGAAGAGGAAGGGCTCTACCGGCGAATCTTCGACCTCGAACTGAAGGACCAGGAAGAAGCGCTTGGCCGCGGCACCCCGGCTCTCGCTGGGGCCAACGGGGCCGGGGGCCGTCTGCCTGAGCCGTTGCGGCCGGCCGCAGGCCCGTTCTCGAAGCAGCCGACGGGCGCGCCCGGAGGTGGCAACTAATGGGAATGATGGGTGGTGGCGCAGGCGCGGGCGGATGGAGCACCGGCATCGGCGGTCAGGCCATGGGGCCGAGCCGCACCGGCCGTGGCTCCGACGGCTGGGACGACGAGTACCTGGGCAAGGTCTACGACGCAAAGGTTGTCCGGCGGCTGATGCCCTACCTCAAGCAGTACAAGCTCCACGCGTCGCTCGCCTTCATTTGCATGGTGGTGTCGGCCCTCACCAGCTTCCTCCAGCCACTGCTCATCGGCCTGACGGTGAAGGCCGGGATCGAGCACAACTCGAAGCTGGTCTGGACCTTCCTCGGGATCATGCTGGGGATGGCGCTGGTGGGCTGGGCCGCGTCCTACATCCAGTTGCTCACCACCTCATGGATGGGCAACCGGCTGCTCATGCAGCTTCGCACCGAGATGTACGACCACATGCAAGGGCTTTCGCTCAGCTTCTACGACGAGATGGAAGTGGGCCGCATGATCAGCCGCCTCACCAGCGACGTGACGGTGATGCAGGAACTCCTGACGAGCGGGTCGCTCACCTTCCTGGCGGACATCGTGGGCCTTGCGATCGTCGTCGTCACACTCCTGCTGATCGACTGGCAACTGGCGCTGGTGACCTTCGCGATCGTGCCGCCGCTGGTGGTGATCATGGTCTGGTGGGCGGGCCACGCGAAGGCGGCGTTCGTGAACGTCCGGATCAAGATCAGCGCCCTCTACGGCACCCTCGCCGAAAACGTCTCCGGCGTCCGCGCTGTCCAATCCATGTCGCGCGAAGACGAAAACGCGCGGCGGTTCGATTCGCTGAACCAGCAGAACCGGAACGCCAACATCTGGGCCGGGATGCTCAGCGCCGCGATCATGCCCGTCATCGAACTGGCAGTGGCGATCGCGACGGCGGCGGTCATCATCGTCGGCGGCCTCCGCGCGCTCAACGCGAGTTCGGTCGACATCGCCAGCCTCTTCCTCGTGCTCACCGCCTTCACCATCTACGTCGGGCGCTTCTTCGACCCGATCCGGGACCTGGTGCTGCAGTACACGATGCTCCAGCGCGCCATGGCCGGCGGCGAACGCATCTTCGAAGTGCTCGACACCGAGCCCCGGATCCAGGACAAGCCGGACGCCTTCGAACTCGAATCCGTCGAAGGGCGAGTGGACTTCGACCACGTCTTCTTCCATTACATCGAAGGCGTCCCCATCCTTCGCGACGTCGACCTGCACGTGCAGCCGGGCGAGACGATTGCCTTCGTCGGGCACACCGGCGCGGGCAAGACCACGATCACGTCACTCGTCAGCCGGGGGTACGAAGTCACGGACGGCGCCATCCGGATCGACGGCCACGACATTCGCGACGTGAAGCGGCGTTCGCTCACCCGGCACATGGGCGTCGTGCTCCAGAATCCCTACCTGTTCAGCGGCACCATCCGCGAGAACATCGCCTATGGACGGCCGGAAGCGACGGCCGAGGCGGTGCACTCCGCCGCCGAGGCAGTGGGCGCCGACGAGTTCATCACCCGGCTCGAACACGGCTATGACACGGTGCTCCAGCAGCGCGGCCAGAACCTGAGCGTCGGCCAGCGCCAGCTGATCAGCTTCGCCCGCGCCATCCTCGCGTCGCCGCGCATCCTCGTGCTCGACGAAGCGACGGCCTACGTCGACACCCAGACCGAAGTCATCATCCAGCGGGCGCTGCGCCTGTTGCTCAAGAACCGGACGAGCTTCGTCATCGCCCACCGCCTGAGCACGATCCGCGAAGCGAACCGGATCGTTGTGCTCGACAAGGGTTCGATCGCCGAGATTGGCTCGCACGACGAACTGCTGGCCCAGGGCGGCATCTACGCGAACCTCTACAAGATGACCTACGAGCAAGAGCGCAAGGCGAACGAAGATGCCATGGCTGGCGAGGACGTGGCCTTTGCCCGCCGCCGCCAGGGCGAACTCGCCCCCCAGCCCGCGGCGGGCGGCGGCCAGTAGCCAGCGTCACCTGCCCCGACAGTGGAGTACACTCAGGGCTGAGGTAGTGCCCGGTGGCGATCCGCAAGTATCCCCCCGTTCGTGTCCCGCGCTTCGAACCGCTGACGGTCGAGGACTGGTATGCGCTGCCCGAGGATGACCCGAACCGGTATGAACTGTACGAAGGGATGCTGGTGATGGCACCTCCGCCGGATGGAAGTCACGTCTCGATCTCCTCCTATCTCCACGGCGCGCTCCACATCTATGCCCTCGAACACGGTGGGCTGGCCTTCCACGCTCCCGCGGGGGTGGCGCTTGCCCGGGACATCGGGTTCGAACCTGACGTGCTATACCTCTCGCCGGAGCGAGCCGGCCGTTTCGGCCGCCGCGGCATCGAAGGAGCGCCGGACCTCGTGGTGGAGGTGGCGTCTCCGAGCACGCGGCGATATGACATCCACACGAAGCTTCCCGCGTACCTGGAGGCGGGAGTCCGCGAGGTGTGGATCGTCGACCCGGTGGCAAAGACGGTGACGGTCCATGGCGAGGGTGGGGCAGCGCCGGTGACGGTAGCGTTCGGTGAGCCCGTCCCGTCGCGCATCGTCCAGGTGGGCACCGCGGACCTGGACCGGTTGCCCCCCATCCCGGACTAGCCGCGCATGGAGATAGCTCTTGGCGTGGTGGCGCTGGCGCTCGTCCTCGTCGTCATCGAAAACGTCTGGACCCGCACCCGGAAGACGAGCACCAGCCGCAACCTTCCCGAATGGGAACTGCGCGAGCAGGCCGCCCGCGCCGGCCGCGAAGCAGTCCTCTCCCGGATGACGAACCCCGCGACGGTCCTCGCTTTCGTCCGGCAGGGCGACGCCACCGGCGCCGCGAAGGAACTCCGGGAACAGACCGGGTGCTCCGAAGCCGAAGCCCGTGACGCCGTCGACGCGCTCGCCGCCGAGCATGGGCCGAAGGGCGAAGGCGCCAGCTGGGCCGCGCATGAGGCCCTCCTCCGCCGGATGACCGAGCCCGAGGCTGTGCTGAGCGAGGTGCGCGCTGGGAACAAGGTCGCGGCCATCCGCGCGCTCCGGGAACAGACGGGGTGCTCGCTCCGCGACGCCAAGAACACGATCGACGCCCTCGCCGCCCGGGTTGGCGACAGCGGCCCGGGGTCGGCACCCACGGCCGTCGTCCGCCAGAACGTCTCCTCCGGCGGCAAGTGGGAACCGATCGTGGGGTACTCGCGGGCGGTGCGCGTGGGGAACCAGGTCTTCGTCGCGGGGACGACCGCGGCAGGCCCCGACGGCTCCGTCTTCGCGCCGGGCGACGCCTACGGTCAGGCCCGCCGCTGCTTCGAGACGATCGAACGGGCGCTGGCGGAAGCCGGCGCAACCATGGCCGACGTGGTCCGGACGCGGATGTTTGTGACCGATGCCTCGCGCTGGGAGGAGTTCGGCCGTGCCCACGCCGAGTTCTTCGCGGACGTCCGCCCGGCGGCAACGATGGTGGAAGTGGCGGCGCTGATCAGCCCGGAGATGTTGATCGAGGTGGAGGTGGACGCGGTGGTCGGCGGGACTCCCTGAGGCTCACCAGCGGCGGGTGTAGCGATCGGCCGGCCGGACGTGGGAAGGCGACCACGGGTGCTGGGCGGATGACCGGGAGAACAGGAGCGCAAGAGGAAGTGACCCCTGTTCTCCCAAGTTCTGGGGCGCTGGGACGGCCCTGGCCCGGAGCTTACGGCGGCCTTCCCTGACGGCACGGGCCACGGATCCCAGTTCCCAAGCGATGACGGCCAGGCCCGGAAGCACCACCATCGCAACGTAGCCGGACCGGGTATGGGCCCAGTAGACCAGGCGGCCTGCCTGGGGGAGGGCGAACCGGTACCGCGCTTCGACCGCGGTTACCGGTACGGGGTCGAGGTCGGCAGAGGGGTTGGCGTCGCCCCGCGTAATCAGGGTTCGCCCGTCGGGGGAGACTGATTCAATACGGTGCGTGACCACCTCCCCGCTGCGGGACGGGTCGCGGTACATGACGATGTCGCCGGCCGTGGGCGCGCCCGTGCCCAGCGACTCCATTACGGCGAGGCTGCCGAAGGGGATGGCGGGCTCCATGCTTCCGCCCGCGACGACGACGAAACTCCAGCCCACGAGCTTCGGCCCCAGGGCCACGATCAGCAGGCCCGCCACGGCCAGGGCGGCCAGCAGGATGCCACCCCAGGCTGCGGATTCGAGAGCGATCCGGGCGACCAGCGACCTGGCCGGTCGGTGCTTGCCCCTCGCGGGTCTGGTCTGCCCCCACAGCGCGGCCATCAGCGGCCAGCTCCCCGCGCGGAGGCGCGCGTACCGGCGTACGTGAGCCACATGGCGCCCACAGCCACGGCGAGGATGACGAGGGAGGGGCCGGGACCGCGCGGTGTTCCCGCGCCGGTGCCAGTTGACGGCGGAATCGGGGTAAGGCGGCCGGGCACCACAGCCTCTTCTCCGAGCCTGGAAGCGAACGTGCAGGTGACGGACTCCGCTGGATTGATCAACATGAGCGTTAGGGATCGGGCAGTGGCGACGCCGAGGTCGCCGCGCGCGTCCGATACGCATGCCGCCGATTCGATGGTGACTGGCCGGCGCTGCCAGACTTCCGGCCCCACGAGGCTGACGGTGTAGGGCACGCCGACCTCGAGACCACCGGTCCGCAATTCCGGGCCGGGCCCGCTGAGGCCGCCCGCGCCGCTCACGTTCAACGTAAATGCGGACGGGGCCATGCCGGGGGGAGCATCGTGGCGCACCACGAGCTTCGGCGCTTCCTTCGGAAGACCCGGCACTGTGGGCGTGGGGACGGCCGTTCCAGAGGGAAGTGGCGCCGGTGATTGGACCGTGGGAGACGCGCCCGCCGGCGACGGAACCTGCGCCGGAAGCTGCGGGGGAGGCGACGGCGGGGGCGAGGTTTCAGAGAGAGTGAAGACAAACGTGACGGGGCCGAGTCGGGCGGCCTGTGCCTCATCGTCAGCGCCGAGGACGAACAGAAGACGCATGCTGAACTGGGCGCCGGTGGCGGGCGGGGGCGCCGGCAGGGCCTGCCGCGCCGGACAGTTCTGGAGCCGGGAAAGCGGGAGCCCGCCGGGCGACCGGCAGGAAGCTGGCCAGTATTGGAGCAGGTCTACGCCGCCCAGCGTCATGCTGGTGACCACGACGAACTCAGCGAGGGCCGCTGGAGAGCCGGCCGGGACGATGATGGACACCTGCAGGGCCGCGTTGGCGAGATTCGGGAGCGCGACGCTGCGGAGGTAGAGCGCACCGGTGGTCAGGTCGCCCGGCGCCATGTTCGCCATCGCCCACAAGCCCGCTACCGAGTTGGCCCAGGGTCCCTCGCTCGAGGGTGCTATCTCGATATGGTTGCCCGCGGCTGCGGAGACCGGCGGCGGCGCGCTGGTCCCGGTGGTGAGGAACCCTGCCAAGAGTAGCCCGGTAGTGAGGGTGAGCATGCCCAGGTGGCGGAGCAGGGGCGGGCGGGCGCACCTCACTGTGTGAACGGCCCTGCCAGCCGGGATACGCCCGTCGTGCCGTCGGTTGAGTTCGTGGCAATCGTGTTGGCGTAGAACCGGGTGTCGTTCTCGCTGCCATTCCCGGTATTCTGGATGGACAGGCAAAGCCGGTCGCCGGAGACAAACGTGTGGCTGACGGAACCGGTGACGGCGGGTACGGTGAGGGTGAACCCGCGCCAGTCGGGGGAGGCGACTGGGACAGTCAGCCCGGAGCCCTGCGCGAAGATCTGCCCGGAGACAGCGCCGGTCGAGCAGTTCGTACTCGCCTGCCACCAGATCTTGACGTTGACACCGGTGGCTACACCGGGATTCCCTGACTTCAGAACCAGCTTGACCAGCCAGTCGGCAGCATTCGACGCCTGGACGACACTGCTGGCGGACCAGTACCCGGTGGTCGAACGGTCGACGCGGAAGTCGCCGGTCGGGGATGTGGCCGAAGAGAGGGTGTTGTCAGTCTGGAAGTTGAGCCCACTGTTGACGATGACCTGGCGGGAGTTGCTCAGGGGCGAAGTCCAGTTTAAGTACTTGCCCTTGATGCCATAGCAGTAGGTCCCGGCGGCGCCGGGTGTGTTGGATGTGCTGGTGGACGAAAGGTTTGTGGCCACGGTGCTGCTGGGAGTGCCGCAAGCACCCGAGAGCCGGTAGAGGTCCCATTTGTCCTGCCGGTCCGGGTCCGTCCAGGAGAGAGACACGCTTGCTGAGGACCCCTCGCCGGATACGGAGGGGACCCCCAGGGACGGTGCGGCGAGCGTGGTGGCAGCGAGCGCGCTCCCGGGGGACGTGACCTGGTCGGTGAACGCCGCACGCGTGCGGCGTTCACCGAGGAGGGCGCCCGCCACGCCAAGGACAGCCAGGGCAACGAGCAGCGCTTTCACGTGACCGCTTCCATCGATTCCGGCGCAGGACCGCGCCTCAACTGAAGCCCGGGCGGCGCTTGAGCGCCGCCCACGGCCAGCCAGTCCGGCACGATGACCTAGTGGTCGTCGGTCGCGTTGTGGGGATTCACGGTGTCCTGTGTGCCATTGATCGTGACGCTTGCGGTCGTCGAAGCGCCCTGGCAGTCGTCATCGACGGAGGCGTTCAGGGTCACCGTCACGACGAACGTTTCGCTGTCCGCCACTCCCGCAGGAAAGTGCCGGGTGTCGTCGACGCCGGAGTTGTCCGTGGTGTCGGTGTAGCTGCCGACGCTCACGGTCCAGTCGTCGCCAGCGTTGGTAGCGTCGCATTCAGCGCCGGCCGTGATGCTCGCCGAGACGGTGTAGTCCACTGCGAGCGTGCTGGAGGCGTTGGTGACCGTCACCGTGGTGGTGCAGGACTCGCCGGGGACCATCGTCGACGGGCAACCGGTGCCCGAGAACGAGTAGGTCACCAGGTCGTCGGCGTCGCCGTTGGCGACGATATCGACGGTGCCCGCGGTGAACGTGTTGCCGGTGCTGGTGACGGTGTCGGTGAAGACGGCGCGGGTGCTGGCGCCGATCAGCGTCGCCATAACGCCGACCACCATGAGACTAACAAGGATGCTCTTCTTCACAGGGTATGGCCCTCCGCCGGGGGATGCCTGCCGCTCTACCCCATCGGCGCGGCAAGCTCCAAAGTTCGACCCTAGTGCCACCGGAGTTGCGCGCCGGTTGCAACATGGATGGTCGACTTCCTTTAACTTCGGCGGTATTCGAAGTAGAAATAGGGGAATACCCTAATAACCCGGAGGAAAGTTGGGTTCGGTCAGCGGGGCAGCGGGAGCCCCTCTCCGAAGGCCGGTTCAGGGCCCGACGCTGCTTCGAGACGATCGAGCGGGCACTGACGGAAGCCGGCGCGACCATGGGCGACGTGGTCCGGACGCGGATGTTCGTGACCGACGCCGCGCACTGGGAGGAGTTCGGCCGGGCCCACGCCGAGTTCTTCGCGGACGTCCGCCCGGCGGCGACGATGGTGGAAGTGAGGGCGCTAATCAGCCCGGAGATGTTGACTGAGGTGGAGGTGGACGCGGTGGTCGGCGCCGGCGGGGGTTAGCCTCCGAGGGTCGCGTCCCAATCGTGGAGGAAGGCATCGGAGGTGTCCTCGGGCAGCCGGTCAGGGAGATCGCCGGCGGGCGACGCTGCGGGCGCAGGGCGCAGGCCTTTCGCGAGGGAGCGCCCGATAGAGCCAACTTCCCAGGCGATGATCAGCAGGCCGGGCACCAGGATCAGAGTCATGTAGCCTTGGCGCGTGTGCATCCAGTTCACAAAGCGGCCCACCTGCGGGACTGAGAACAGGTACTGCGCGCGGACGGCACTGACGGGGACCGCCGCCCTGTCGTCCACGGGGTTGGCATCGCCGCGGGTGGTGAGCAAGCGGCCATCTTCGGAGACGGTGACGACGCGGTGCGTGATCACGCGGCCGGCGCGGTCCGGGTCGCGGTACATGACGATGTCGCCGGCCGCGGGGGCGCCTTCGAAGTCCTTCATCACGGCGACGCTGCCGAACTGGATGGTGGGCTCCATGCTGCCGCCAGCGACGACGACGAAGTGCCAGCCAAGGAGCCGCGGCGCCAGGGCGACGAAGACCAGCGCGCCCACGGCGATCGCGGTGAGGAGGATCCCGAGCCACGCCGCTGTCTCGGAGACTGGCTTCGGCAGGGGCTTCCGGAGGGGGGAAGCAACGCCGTGGACGAACCTCCGGCCGGGCGCGAGCAGGCTCATCGCTGCTCCTCCCGCTTCCGGCGGGCGCCCATGACCATCGCCCCGAAGAAGAGGCTCCAGGCGAAGGCGATCGCGGCGCCGATGACGAAGAGCACCCGGCCGAAGCTTTCACTCGCGGCCGTCCCGGTGCCGGTCGACGGCGCGATCGGCGTTGCCGCACCGCCGGCGCCGGTAGCCCCGGCGACAAGGCTGGAGGTGAAGGTGCAGGTAACGACTTCCCCCGGTTCCGTGAGGGTGAGCGGGAAGGAGCGCGCCACCGGGACCGACACCGGGCCGCGCTTGTCCGACACACAGGCCACCGCGTCGATGCTCACGATCAGGCCGTCGAACATCTCCGGGCCCACAAGGCTGACGATATGTTCGACGTTGAGTTCCAGCGCGCCGGTCTTCTGTTCCGGGCCGGGCCCGCTGACCCCACCCTGGCCGCTGACGCTGAGGGTGAAGGCGTTGGCTTCCAAGGGGGGCGGTGGCGAGTGCCGGACGATCACCTGGCCGACGCCACCGGGGAGCACTGTCGGTAAAGGCTGCGGGGTCGGGCTCGGCGCCGGGCTGGGCGTGACCGGGGTGGCCGTGGCGGTTGGCGTCGGGTCCGGGCTTGTGTCGTTGAGCGTGAAGACGAAGGTGACCGCCGGGAGTTCGAGCCCCTGGTATTCGTTGCCCACGCCGGGGTCGAACCTGATGGTCATCCGGAATTCGGCGCCATCGCCGCCGGGGGGCACGGGCAGCACCTGGGCGCCGAAGCACGTCCCCAACTGGCTGACCGGGAGGCCCGCGGCCTGGAGGCAGGGGAACGGCCAATAGTCGAGCAGGGAGACGCCGCCGAGGGTCATCTCGGTGATGAAGAGACGGTCCGCGAGCAGCGCGTCGCCGGAGGAGAAGGTTGCGGCGAGTTCGAGCGAAGTGGTCGACGGGTTCGGCAAGTCGACGCTGCGGAGGCGGACGGCACCGCTGACGCTACCGCCGGGGGCCAGGTTCGTGATCACCCAGGTGTTATCGACCGACGTCCCCCAGCCGCCCGAAAGCGGAGCAATCTGGACGTGGTCGCCGGCGGCGGCGGAGGCGGGGCGGGCATCCGCCCGGCCCATGAGCACAAGCCCGGCCACCATCAACGCGAAGGTGACGGTGAGGACGGAGAGATGGCGGAGGGAGGAGCGGTGGGTGGTCATGGCGCGAACGGCCCCTCCAGGCGCGACACTCCGGTGGTGCCAGTGGTGGAGGCGGTATCGGTGTAGAAGGAGACCTTGCGGGATGAGCCGGAAGTCTCGTTGTTCTCGATGGACAGGCAGAGGACGTCGTTGACTCCGTCGAAGGCATAGCTCGCCGCGCCTGTCCCGGCGATGGAGAGGGTAATGCCCTTCAGGTCCGCGGTGGTCTGGGGGACCGTCACAGTAGCCGTGGCGAACTTCCTGGCTGCGGTGGCGGCCGCGTATCCGCCCGTGGTGCAGCTTGTGTCCTGCGACCACACCTGCACCGTCACGCTCGCGCCGCCGGAAGCGGAGGGCCGGTCCTTCTGGACGAGGACCACGGTCCATGCCGACGCTCCTGATGCGCTGGTCACGCTGGATGTCGACCTGAACAGCCATGTGGAGTTCAGGTCGATCTCCAGGTCCTCTGCGCCCAGGCTGGCTGTGGAGAGGGTGTTGTTCTTGTGGATGCGCAGACCAGTCGCGCTCGCAGCGACCGTCACCTCACGCTCGTTGCTGACTTCGGTCCACGACTGGTACTCGGCCCGGATGGCGTAGCAGTAGGTGCCCGCGGCTCCGGGGGTGTCGGTGAGAGCTGTGGTGCTCCCCGAGAGGTTGGACCCGCCCGAGACCGGGGAGGAGGGGTCGGTGGCCGCGCAGGTGCCGGTGGAGCGGAGGACATCAAAGGTGGTCTGGAAGCTGATGTTGTTCCACGAAAGGGCGACGGTAGCCGTCGCGCCGGTGCCCGTGACCGTCGGAACGCCGAGGGTGGGCGCGACGAGGTCGGACGTGCTGAAGCTGTTGTTGTTGCTCGTGACCTGGTCCGCGAAGGACGCGCTCGTGGAACGGCCAGCCATGACGGCGGCTACCGTTGCAAACGCTACCAGGGCTACAAACAACGCTTTCACGTGTGCTGCTCTCGCTGATCTCCGGGCGACGACGACGGTTGAGGAGCGCTGTCACCGGGGCGGCGGTTGGCCGCCGCCCCGGGAGAGCATCCTCAGGCGCCGAAGTTAGGACTGGTCGATGCGGAAGATGATGTCGACGTCGAGCGACTCGCTCTGGCACTCGTTCCCGGCCGTGCTGGCGAGTTGGACGCTCAGCGCGTAGGTGGTGGTGCCTCCGGCGGCGAGTGCCTGGTCGACCACGTTGGCGCTCACGATCCAGTCGCTGCCAACTGCGCAGGTGCCGGTTGGAGTGGCGGTGATGGTGACATCGAGGAGGCCCGCCAGGCTGCCATCATTGCGGATGTCGAAGGTGTGAGTAGAGGCCGCCTGGCCTGGCTTCATGTTGGTGACCGTGAAAAAAGCGCCGCGCGCACAGGGAGTGTCGCTGCCTTCGGTCCGAGCCTGCGACTCGAGCGGCTCGGCAACTAGGCTGCCGCAGTTGTCGTCGACGGAGAGGAAGATCGTCCCCGTCGTGAACGCGTTGTTATTGCTGGTGACCTGGTCGCTGAACAACGCGGTCGTGCTTGCGGCGATGAACGTCGCCACGACGCCGATCACCATGAGGCTGAGGAGGATGCTCTTTTTCATCTTGGGTCCGTTCCTTTGTGGTTTCGCCGCCCACGTGTCACAGGGGTTGACCCCCGGTGGCTACAGGGTGGACAACGGAGACTCAGCTTAGGCCGGATTTATGTCGGGAGCTAGGGTTTACCCTGATAGAAAATGGTTTGAATGCATCACCGCGAAAACAGGTAGCGCTTCAGCCGCCCAACTCTCGCTCCAACCGCTGCTGCACCTCGAGGGCCGGCAGCCCGTGCGCCTTCGCCAGCGCCTTCACGTCTTCGAACTCGGGTGACCGCCGCTCCTGCCCGCGCCACTCGCTCACTTTCACCCGCACCGGCCCGAGCGATGTCGTCACCGTCTCCACGCGCCGGGCGGCTTCGTAACGGCGATAAGGCAGGGCGCGGACGCCGAGGGTCGTCGTCTCGGACAGGAAGAGCGCCGCGAAGCGGGCTTCCTCTTCCGCGGGGACGAGCGCGCAGAGCTTGTGCGCCGCCCGCCCCTTCTTCATCCCGATCGGTTCGAGCCATGCGTCAAGCGCGCCTTCTTCCATCAGCCGGTCGCGGGCGTGGGCGAGGAGCGTGGCCGGCATGTCGTCGATGTTCGCCTCCAGCCCGGCGACCTCACGCGTGGGCGCGACAGATCCGGTCGCAGCCGGCTTGCCGATGAACACCCGGAGCGCGTTCGGGCGGTTCTGGGGGTCGAAGGTGCCAGCGCCGGAGCCGTGCGTGACCGGGGTGACCACGGTGGCTCCCGGGCGGGCGACGGCGGCGAGGATGGCCGCGCCGGTGGGCGTCACGAGTTCGTGCGAAGCCTCGACAAAGCGCAGGGCGAACCCCGCCGCCTGGAGGATGTGGGCCGCCGCGGGGCCGGGCGCTGCCGGGATCGGCCCGTGCTCCGTCCGCGCGATCGTCCCGGCGCCGACGGTCACGACCGGGCACCACGCCTCATCCACGTCGAGGTCTTCCAGCGCCAGCATTGCCCCCACGAGATCGATCATCGCGTCGACGCCGCCGGCTTCATGAAGGTGGGGATCCGGGGTCGCGTGGGCCAGGGATTCGCCCCGGGCGAGCCAGTCGATGGCGGCGGTCGCGCGCGCCTTCACCCGCTCCGGCAACGGCGCCAGGCGCACGAGGTCGCGCATCTCCGCCGGGCGGTAGGTGCGTTCGTGTTCGACGTGGACATCGAGGTGGAGGGCGCGAAGGCCGCCGCGGGCCACGGCCGTGGTGCCGATCGAGAACGGCGGCAGGCCGAGGGTATCGAGCCCGGCGCGGACCGCGTCGAGGGAGGCGCCGGCGTCGACGAGGGCGGCGATCGTCATGTCCCCGGCGATCCCGGAGAAGCAATCGAAGACGAGGGAGGTGGTCACGTCGGGGGGCCGCCGGCGGCAACGGCGAGGCGGTTGATCGTCGCCGCGAGGTAACCGGCGCCGAAGCCGTTGTCGATATTGACGACGCTCACGCCGGTGGCGCAACTGTTGAGCATGCCCAGGAGGGCCGCCAGTCCCCCAAAGGCGGCGCCGTAGCCGACCGAGGTGGGCACCGCGATCACGGGATTCTGGACGAGGCCGCCGACGACGCTGGGGAGCGCGCCTTCCATCCCGGCGACGACGACGAGGGCGTGGGCTTCGCGAAGGGCGGTCATGTGGGGGCCGATGCGGTGGAGGCCGGCGACGCCGATGTCGTAGAAGCGGTGGACTTTCGCCCCCATCATCGTTGCCGTGATCGCCGCTTCTTCGGCCACCGGGATGTCGGAGGTCCCGGCGGTGACGACGGCGACGTTGCCGGTGAGCGGCCGGGGGGCCGGGTCGTACCAGGCGAGGCGGGCGTCTTCGTCCCAGGCGAGCCCCGGGATCTGGGCCCGCAGCGCCTCCAGGTGGGCCGGTTCGACGCGGGTCACGAGGACACGGCCGGCTTCGTCACAGACGCGGCGGGCGATGGCGGCGGCCTGTTTCGGGGTCTTGCCCATCGCCAGGACCACCTCCGGGAGGCCGTCGCGGAGGGCGCGGTGGTGGTCGATGTTGGCGAAGCCGAGCGCTTCGAACGGCGCCGACTCCAGCCGGGCGAGGGCGTCGTCGATGGGCATCGCGCCAGCGGCGACGCGACCCAGCATGTCTTTCAGGGCATCGCGGTCCATCGTCCCATTGTAGGGGAGCGCGCCGCGGGGAGTGTCGCGGCCCGCTCCGGTCAGCGCGAGCCGAAACGCCAGTCGCGGACGGCGCCGTAGATGGGGCGCGCGGCCGAGAGAAGGAATGCCAGCGTTGCCGGCAGGGTGATGGCGTTGCCAAGGTCGTCCGTCTGCCAGGCGCTGACAACGCGGCTGACTCCGTCTTGGACGCCATCCGACATCGCCATCAGCGTGAAGACGCCCACCACCGCGGCCGCGAGCCCGGTCCGCACGAGGTCGAGCGAGAGGACCATCCGCGTCCGGTGGGCGATGCGGTCCGGCGTGATCGCGACGGTCTCAGTGCGGTTCCTGCCCTGCCAGGGGTATTCGCCGCCATAGATCGCCCGGACCAGCCGCGGGATCACGATGTCGGTGTTGGCGAAGTAGGCGAAGTGGTCGTCGAGGAGGTCGTCCTCGTTGATGACGCGGCGGAGCTTCAGCTGGCAGGGGTCCACGCGCGCCACCTGGATGGCGCCCGCCCGCAGCGGCCCCGCGGGCACGTAGTCCATGCGCGCGTGGAGGTCGACCCAGTAGAAGCAGGAGCGGAGGCGGGTCATCTCCTCCAGGGTTTCGGCGGGGACAAGGTCTCCCCAGCGGTCCGGAGGGACGCCGGTGATGCGATAGTCGAGCGGGGTCGTGGCCAGCCGTTGGGCGTAGGGGCTAGTGCCGCTGTCCCCGGAGAAGCCGTAGTTGCGGTTGATGGCGCTGCCAAGGGTGACCAGCGTCAGCCGCTTCGGTGAAGGCAGCGCCCCGGCTGCTTCGGCCACCCGGCGGTCGAGCGCGAGGCTGTCGTAGGTCACGGCGCAGCCGGCGGAGTGTGCGATGACGGTGATGTCGGCGATGGCGGGGTCGGCGTAGAAGGCGATGATGGCGTCTTCGACCGGCGCACGCATCGCCACCGACCAGAGGCCGTCTTCGATGAACCGCTGGGTGTCGCCAAGGGTGTCGCGAAGGAATGGGTTGAGCTTCGCGAGCAGCTCGCCGGCCTTCGTGAAGAACGAGAAGAAGCCCTTGCCCTTCGTGCCGCCCAGCCGGTAGAGCAGGTAGATGAAGCGGGCGAAAAGCCACGTCAGCGGGTAGACGACAAACTGGAGCAGGACCCGGACCGCCCACAACTGCACCCTGTAGAGCCAGCGCGTCGTCCACTCAGCCTGGTAGGCGGGGCCGGGTTCGGGGCGCCCGGCGACCACGCAAACGAGGTGCTCGGCCGCTTGCTGCCGCTCGACCGCGGGCGAACGGGCGAGGTCGGCGGGCTCGGGATCGTCGTTCGCGGGGTCGCCGCCCCATCCACGGACCATGGCGGTGATTTCGCGGGGCCCGCGCTTGAGGATCCAGCGGGCGACCTCGTCGCTCGATGGCGGGAGGAACGACTTCGCCCAGTACCCCTCGGCGAACTCGAACTCCTCGGTGTGAGTCCCGGCGGAAGGCGGCGGGGTGACGACCAGCCGGGCGCGGGCCTTGCCGCCGGCCACGGCAAAGTCGCGACGCACGGTGCCGCCGGCGTTTTCGAGTTCGTTGGCGATGGGGTTGACCACGGTGGCGAGGAATTCGCCGGGTTCGTGGCTGCCCTGCCCGTGGACGACGACAACGCCGTGGCGCAGGGGGGCGAAGGGGACAGGGGTGGCCGCCGGACCGCTCATGCCGCCATTATCCCCACCCGTGCAAGGGGCATGTGTGAAGTGGTTGACACGGGCGGGGCGGTGGCGCCGGGGATGGTGGGCCTCCCGGGGAGACGCCGCTTCCTGCCGGGCGCGGTACGGATGGCCGGAGGCGTGAGACGGGGCACCATCCGGTGCGCCCCCCGCGGTTACTCGGCGGCTTGGGGCTCGGCGGCGGCGACGCCGGGGAGCAGACCCAACTCCCGGACGACGCGGTAGGCATACACGGCTGCCAGCGCGGCGAAGGAGGCCGCGAACGCCACTGCGCCGCCGGGCGCCGGGCCGCCTTCGTCGATCCTCATGCGGGCGCCGACTGCGCTCAGTGCGCCGGCGACGAGTGCGATCGCCACAATGCCGATCCCGATGAGTACCGTCGCGTCGACGAAGAGGCCGGCCGCATCGTCGTGCTGTTCCGAATCGACGATCCGGCGTCGCAGCCAGAGGTGGACCGCGCCCGTCAGCAGTCCGGCCGCGACAAGCCCTGCGCCCGCACCGGCGTCGCGGCCGGTCCGGTCCACGTCCACCCCGCGGTAGTCCTGAAATTGCCCGGTGAGCAGGCCAAGAGGGCCGACAAGGCCAGTGTCATTGCCGTAGGTCCAGTCCTCGTCGATCCCGCCGAACGCGGCTGTCGCCAGCCGTGCCGCACCCGAGGCGAGGACAATGGCCGAGATCGCCAGCGCGATCGCACAGTACGCGGTGGCGCCGGTGGAAAGGTCGAGGTCGGCCCCGGCGCGAAGCCGCGCGTAGACGAAGACCACGGCGAGCACCGCCGCAGGGACCGACAACTGGAGAAGGAAGATGTAGCTCACGAGCAGAAGCGTACACCATGTGGACAGGCCCGCGTGGGCTAGGACTTGGCGAGGGCCCCCAGCAGTTCGAGGGTGCGGTCGCGCGCGGTGGGGTCACCGGGGATGACGAGGATCATCGCCAGCAGTTCGTCGATGGCGAACGAGGGGAGCGCCTGGAGGCGGGCGGCGACCGCCTTTTCGTCGCCGTGGACGACGAGGGCGTCGGCCATCCGCGCGGAGAATTCTCCGCTGGCAGCCTCGGGGAAACCGGCGTCCTGGAACATGCTGGAATAGAAGGGGAGCCGCGGGTAGAAGCCCATCTGGCGGGTGGCTGCCGCCCGCACGGCCTCGGCGTCGGTGGAGACGACCACGGGGACGTGGCCGACCAGCGGCGGCTTCGCACGGCCGGCAGCCTTCGCCCCGGCCGCCAGCGCCGGTGCTGCGACATCGCGCAGGTAGGCCTGGGGCGACACCCACGAGATCGCCCCGTCGGCCACTTCGCCGCAGAGCCGGAAGGCGTTCGGGCGGAGGGCGCTGGCCATCACGCGCACTTTCGTCGGGGCGGGCAACTGTGCCTCGGCGTGGAGCCGCTTGCCGTGGAAGGAAACTTTGCCCTCCTTCAAGGCGGCGTTGAGGATCGCCAGGTATTCGCGCAGGTGTTCCAGCGGACGGTCGAAGTTGAGGCCCCAGGTGCCCTCGATCGCGGGCTTGTGGCTGGGACCGACGCCCAGCCGCAGCCGCCCCGGCGCCAGGGAGTCGACGACGATGGCCCCCTGGACGAGCGCCAGCGGGTGGCGGGGGAAGGTGGGGATGATGCTGGTCCCGAACTCGATGCGCTCGGTCTGGCCAGCTGCCGCCGCGAAGACCGCAAGCGGGTCGGGCGCGACGCCGCCGGCCGTCATCCAGGCGACGTCGATGCCCGCGCGCTCGGCCGCGACGATGGCGGCGACCGTACCCTTCGCGTCCGCGGCGGCGCAATGCACGCCGATAGTGAGTCCCTTCATAGTCGTCTCCTCCGGGTTCGTCCCCGAAGGATAGCCGATGGGGCCTGCGGCCGGTCAGGCGCTCCCCGAACCGAACCGCGACCGTGAGGAAGCGCACGATCGACCGCACGCTCCGGAGCGACCCGGTACGCCGCTCGCTCCCTCACGGTCGCGATTCGGTGTCCCTGGCCGGGCGGCACGCCCGCTCCCGTCGTCACCATCTCCCGCAGCGTGATGCCACCCACGAAAAAGGGGCGCCACCGCGGACGCCCCTTCCTCTCGCCGTGCCCGCCCCTACGGCCGGACGCCGGTGAGCTTGGCCACCTTGAGGGTGTTGAAGAGGGCGAGGCCGGCGTACCACTTCACCCGGATGCGGCTGGCGTCCTTCGTTTCGAGGCTGCCCACGCGTTCGACGGTGAGGCCGCCCGCCGCGGTCAGCCCACTGAGCGCCCCTTCGCCGAACTGCATCGCGTAGATGGTGCTGCAGTCGCTGCTGGTGCCCTGGGTCTTGGCGTCGCCGACGTAGTCGTTGATGCCGATGGGGACGCCGTCGTAGAACTGGAGCATCCCGCCGAACTCGTCGCGGTCGGCTTCCAGGAACGTGCCCGAGGTGCGGGCGAGGAGGTTGAGCGAGCGGCGGCTGCGGCGGCTCATGAGGATGAGGCCGGGCTTGCCGCCGCGGACCTTGTCGATCAGTTCGTCGAGCTTGTCGAGCGAAAGGGTGGCGCCGTTCGTGCCCATGCTCACGGTCTGGCCGGCCACGCAGAGGCGGTCGACGCCGTCGAAGCTCTTGGCGTTGGTGCTTTCGTTGCCGTTGACGAAGGTGTCGTCGAACAGCGTCTGGACGGCGCGGGCCTTGAGCTGGACGACGGCCGCCTCCAGGTCCTGGATGTTCGAACGAGTGGACTTGAGGAAGTTGTCGACATCGGCGTCGCCACCGAGGATTTTCAGGTTCGCAGTGACCTGGGTGAAGGTGGGGGTATCTTCGGCCCAGGTGTCGGCAACGTCGTAGAAAGTGGCGCTGGGGCCGGTGTTCTGGCGGTTGTAGGTGAGGCCGTTGCCGACGATCTCCACGAAGGGGAGGCGCTGGAGGACGGGGCTTTCGGTGGCGATGGTTTCGATGACGCCGGCAACGAGGGTGTCGTTGCTGAGTTTGCTGGCTTCGACGAGGGTGAGCGGCAAGGTCTGCCTCCTGTGGTGTTGGAGGCGATGGTGGCGGGGGGCCGGGGCGAGCGCGGAGGGGCGGATGTCACCGGGGGCCGGCGGCCGTCGGTGATCGGGCGGGACGGCGCGCCCGGCGTTCACCGTGAGGACGAAGTGGCTGAGGAGGTCACAGCAGAGGAGGGCGGGAAGGTCTGCGAGCGCCTTTCCCGGCAGCTATCGCCCCTCCGTGCAAGCGCCACATGAGGCGCGACAATGACCGGGCGATGCAAACGCTGTGGCGTAGAACGTCCCCAACCCCTAGAGGCCCTGAGCCTCGAACTCAGGATTAAACGCATCAAGCACGTCGGTAATCTCCGCATGCAGCAAATCGAGCGTCTGGGCCACTGGCCCAGCGGAGTCGAAGCCTATCGTAAATTGAACGTCGCGCTGCACGTAGAGGTCACTTGCGGTGACTTGACATTCTGTGCCCGTTACCGGGGACAAGATGTGGAAAACTGGGGCCAGTCCCACATCGAAGAGGGTGAGTTTCCGGTGTTTGTCTGGATTGGAGAGGTTTCGCAGCCGAGCCGTCCATTTGCATCCCTTGTACGGTTGGAGTGTGACGAGTGCTGTCCTGTCGCATGGACGAAGACGCTTGAGAGTGTCCGCACTGAAACGCGGGATCTTCGTTGGGTCGTCATCGATGGGAAACTGGCTAAAATCGAAGTAGGCTCCCTCGTTGAGGAAGACCAGCTCGTGAGCAAGATAGTCCAAGGCCGAGCGGAGGTTGTAGATCGCTTCACCGGCGATGATGCCAAGAATTGGCGGGACATCGGCCGGTATCTTCTCTTGCTTGTGGGAGGGGACGGTGGCCCGCTGCTCGAGATAACGATCGGCGATGGACTTGCCCTCGGGCGAGTTGACCCACTCGTCGGCCCGTTCGCGAAACTCGGTATGTTTCGCTTCTATCCGTTCGAGCCGAGCATAGGCGCCTGCCAGCAGACTCATGGAGCGCACTCCTCACATGGAATCGAATCAAACGACGCCGAAGGGCGCGTAGATCCCGATTTCGGCCCGCGAGGATTGGGAACGGACGGTCCGCAACGCGGCGGGCGTATGTGCACTATCACCAGCGGGATGCGCGTTTGCAACCCCCGCCGCCCGCGCGCGGTATCATCTCCGGCGACGGCCCGGGGTGACGGGCGGGAGGGTGCGATGGCCGCTGCTGGCGTGGTCGAGACGGGTTCCGTGGGGCGCTTCACCATCGCGCGCAGTTGGGAACTGACGCCCAGGCTGATCAGCGCCTTCGCCGCCGGGGTCGACGACCCCAACCCCTGTTACATGGACGATGCCCGCGAGGGCGGCCTCATCGGCCACCCGGGGATGGCGTTCACCTTCCAGTGGAACAGCCGCCACATGCCGGATGAGACGATGCACCCGGAGACGGGGAGGATGGGCGTCCACGCCTGGGCCGACATCCGCTACGCGCGGCCCTTCCGGCAGGGCGACGTGGTTACCGCGCAGGGCGAGACGATCGAAGTGAGGCAGATCCCGCCGGGGGTGCTCCAGGTGCAACGCGTGACGATGCGCGATTCCCGCGGGGGCGCGGTCGCGGTGATGGACACCGCCGGGATCATCCGTGGCGCCCGGACCGACGGACCGGACCGTTCGAACGCCGCGCTGGAGCCTGCGCCGGAACCGTCGCCCGCGCCCGGCGACCCGGCCTGGACCGCCAGCCTCCGGATCTCCCCTCATGCGGCCCACGTCTACACCGAGTGCGCGGACATCTGGAACCCCATCCACACGGAGCGGTCAGTGGCGCTGGCGGCGGGCCTCCCGGACATCATCCTCCACGGCAGCGCGACGATGACGTTCGCCCTCCGGGAGATCGTGAATCGCAGCCTTGGCGGCGACCCGGCGCGAGTCGCCCGGTTGGCGGGCCAGTTCCGGGCGATGGTCATCCCGGGCGAGCGGATCACTGTCCGCAGCCTAGAAGAGCGCGACGGCCCCGGCGGCCGCGAGATCTTCTTCGACGTCCTGAACGCCGCCGGGCAGCCCGCCATTCACCGCGGCTTCGTCCTCGGGCGGTAGGGCGGGCCTCACATCCCCTTAGCCGGGGGCTCTGCCACAATGGGCGGGTGAGCGCCCTCCCCAAACCGGACGAAAAAGCCCGCGAAGTCCGCCAGATGTTCGACCGGATCGCCCCCGGCTACGACCGGCTGAACCGGGTGATGACGGGCCGGATGGACCAGCGGTGGCGCCGCGACCTGGTCCGCCGTCTCGGGATCGGCCCCGGCGACAGGGTGCTCGACCTGGCTTGCGGGACGGGCGACTTCGCCGAGATCGCACGCGAGGCCGGGGCCGATGTCGTCGGGCTCGACTTCGCGCGGCAGATGCTGCTGGGGGCCCTTCGCCGCCGGGTCGAAGGGGTGGCGTTCGTCCAGGGCGACGCCCTCCACCTGCCGCTCGCCGCTGGCAGCATGACCGCGGCCGTCTCCGGGTTCGCGCTCCGCAACTTCGTCGCTATCCCGCCGGTGCTCGCGGAACTGGCGCGCGTCCTGGCGCCGGGCGGCCGGATCGGGCTGCTGGAAGTGGACCGCCCGAAGAACGCCCTCGTCCGCGCCGGACACGGGGTGTACTTCAACCACGCGGTGCCGTTCGTTGGCGGGCTGCTTTCGCGCGACCGCTCGGCCTACCGTTACCTGCCCCAGTCGGCGGTCTACCTGCCGGGCGAACGCGAATTCGTCGAGATGCTGGTCGCGGCTGGCTTTCACCACGTCCAGAAACGGTCGCCGATGTTCGGCGCGATCCAGTCGGTGACGGCGGTGCGGCGCTCACCGCCACGGCGAGGCCCGCGGTGAGCCGCGCGCAATCATGGCGGATGGCCATCCGGCCGCCGACGCTGACCGCTGCGGTGGCGCCGGTGCTCGTGGGCAGCGCCGTCGCCATCCGCCAGGACGTGTTCGACCTCCTACCCGCGTTCGCCGCGCTCTTTGGCGCGCTCTGCCTCCAGGTTGGCGCGAACTTCGCCAACGACGTCTTCGACTTCAAGCGCGGGGCCGACACGAAGGACCGCCTCGGGCCGCCGCGGGTCACCCAGATGGGGCTGCTCTCTTCGCGCCAGGTGTTCGCGGGGATGTGGACGTCTTTCGCGCTGGCGTTCGCTGCGGGGATCTACCTCGTGTTCGTGGGCGGCTGGCCGGTGGTCGCGGTCGGGCTGAGCAGCATCGCCGCAGCCATCATCTATACAGGCGGGCCCTGGCCGATTGGCTACCACGCCCTCGGCGACCTGTTCACGTTCGTCTTCTTCGGGCTCGTGGCAGTGGCCGGGACCTACTACGTCCAGGCTGGCACCACGAGCGGGCTGGCGTGGGCGGCTGCGGTGCCGATCGGCTGCACCGTGACAGCGATCCTGGTGGTGAACAATCTGCGCGACATCCCGACGGACCGGGCGGCCGGTAAGACAACGCTCGGCGTGCTAATGGGCGACCGGGGCACGCGGGCCTGGTACTTCGCCCAACTGGCGGCGGCTTACGGGGTGGCGGTGGGGACGTGGCTGGTGGGGCCCGCTTCGCCGGCGGTGCTGCTCGTGCTCCTGAGCCTCCCGGCGGCGACCGGCCCTGTCCGCACGGTGGCGAAGGGCACGAAGGGCGCGGCCCTGAACCCCGTACTGAAGGCGACGGCGCGGTTCAATTTCGTCTTCGCCGCCTGTTTCGCGGTTGGGATCGCGCTCGACCTGTGAGCGGGCGAATGTGAGGCCGCGGCCGGCCCCCAGCAGGTGACTTCCCGGGAGATGATCAGGGTTCTCCGCATCGATTGAGGGGAGGCGCGGCGCTAGCGTGGAGGCGTGGAGCTTCCCGGCGACTATCCCGAGGGCCCCGCGGCCGATGGCGCCCCCATCTCGCCGTTGCGTTCCCTCCTCCGGCCCCAGATCCTGCTGCCCGGCGCCGTCGTGGTTGGCATGCTGGCAGTCGCGTTTGGGGTGCAGCCGGGCGGCGGCAGCCGGCAAGCCGCCAGCGATCTCCCGGCCGTGACGCCTTCGGTGGCGGTCTCGCCGTCGGTGTCGCCATCCGCGGCGGCGCCGACAAAGACGCCGCAGGCTTCGCCGGCCACCACCCGCACGGGGACGCCCGGCGCCACGGGCGGCCACACCATAGCCGCCCCGGAAGCGGCCACGAGCACTGGCGACATCGCCGGCGCCCGCGCTACACCAACGCCGACGCCCGGCACCGATTTCGCCCGCGAGGCCACCCAGTGCGGCGCCATCCAGGAAGGCTCGCACGCCGTCGCTATCGAACAGACGCTCGGGGGCCTCTCCGTGCGGGCCACCCGGGTCACGGTCTACCCGCTCGAATACTTCCGCTGCATCCTCTTGGCCACGGGCGGGCGGGACGCGGTCACGCTCGCCGAATCGGTGGGCAAGGCCGGGCGCGCCGGCAGCTCGCACGCCGTCCTCGTGGACCTCTGGGTGACGAACCCGGGCAAGGACTTCGGCCAACTGAACTTGCGGACCGCCTCGCTCGCAGTCGCCGGGCAGGTTTTCGCGCCGCTGGCGACGCTGGGAGGCAGGTCCGAATCCGTCGTCGCGAGCGGGCAGGGGCGCACCGTCACCCTCGTCGTCGCCATCCAGAACGGGGTGGGGGCCACGACCGGGCCGATGACGCTAACCGTCGAAGCGCCCCTTTATGGCGGGAAGCAGACGGCCGGGAAGTACCAGATCTTCCTCCCGACGCCCTGAAGGCGGCCCTCACCCCCGCCCCCTCTCCCATTGCGATGGGCGAGGGGGGCTGACTAGACGCGCCACGACCTCGGCCAGCACCGCTTCGATGTCCTCGCGCCCGTAGGGCTTCACCATCACTCGGAGGCCGTGTTCGGCCACCAACGCCTGAACATCGGGCGGCGTGGCGTCGCCCGTGCAGAGGATGATGTTGCGGACGATCGCGGGGGAGGCCGCCGCCAGGGCCGCCACCACGTCCACACCAGTTTCGCCGACGAGGCGGTAATCACAGAAGACGGCGTCGTAGCGGTTGGCGGAAGCCAGCCCGGCTGCTTCGGCGGAGGTGGCGGCAGCGTCGCATGCGTGGCCGAGCGAGTGAAGCAGGCGCTGGGTAACGATCCGGATGGCTGCTTCGTCATCGACGACGAGGATGCGAAGCGCGGCCGGCGCCGGGTCGGGCGAAGCCTCATCGCCGGGGTTGCCGCCATCCGGGATCGGGAACGTCACCCTGAAGAGGGCGCCCTCTCCGCGCTTCGAGCTGACGTCGAGGTGGCCGCGGTGGGCCGAGACGATCGTGTGGGAGATGCTCAATCCGAGGCCTGTCCCGCGCTCTTTCCCGGCGCTGAAGAACGGCTCGAAGATCCGTGCCCGGACGGCCTCGTCTATGCCCTTTCCGTTGTCCTCCACCTCGAAGCCGCCCGGCACTTCGCGCACCGTGATCCGGGCACCGGGCACGTCCCGGACGGCGCGCTCCGCGTTCGTCACCAGGTTCAGGAGCACCTGGGTCAGCTGCTGGGCGTCGGCGTGGACCGTGGTCCCCCGTGAGGCGACGGCGAAGATGACCTCGATCCCCAGCTTCTGCCACTCCGGCCGTCGCAGGCGTTCCACGTAGGCGAAGATGTCGCCGAGGTCCACGGCGGAGCGTGTGCCCTCCGTCGGGCGGGCGATGAAGAGGAGGTCGCGGACGATGTCGCGGGCGCGGAGCGCTTCCCGGCGGATGATGCCCACTTCCTCGCTGAACCCCCCTATCACGGGTGAGGCCTCGATCAGTTCGGAGAACCCGAGGATGGAGGTGAGCGGGTTGTTCAGTTCGTGGGCGACGCCGGAGATCATCGCCCCAAGGGCTGCCAGGCGGGCCGAACGTTCCACCTCTTCGCGGTTGCGTTCCCGCTCTGCGTCATGCTGGACCGCCTCGGTCACATCGGTCGCAACCACGAGCATCCGGTAGAGGGGGTGGTCTAGCGGCACGAGTTCGAAGTCCATCCAGCGCTGTTCGCCGTTGATGACGATGTCGGAGCGGCCGCGCACCAGTTGGCCATCGCGCGCGGCGGAAGAATAGGCGGCCCGCGCCAGTTCCGGGAGCGCTCCCTCGATGTCGCCGCTTTCCCCCCGACGCCAGGACGGTGCAAGGGTCTGGACGATCGCTTCGCCGCGCTCGTTCGCGTAGACCCGGACGAAGTCGTGGTCGAGGAGGATGACGGCTTCGGAGAGCGTCCGGAGGAGGAGGTCGTAGAGAGCGCTTTCGCGGGCGGTCCGCTGGGCGTTGCGGATGTTTTCCATGGCCGGGCCGACGATCCGCGCGAGGACGTGGAAGAGCTGGAGTTCGCGTTCGCCGAAGACGAAGCCCTCCTCCGCCGACCCGATGAGGACGAAGCCGACGTCGCCTCCGCCGGAACGGGCGGCAGTCAGGCTGATCGCATGGACTCCCAGGGCGAGCATGTGCGGAGTCGTGCCATCGCCGGGGAGCTCGGCACTGGCAATCTGGCCATGGGTGAGGGCAGCGACTTCGTGCGGACTGGGGGGGATGCGGACATCCGGGCCGTGGGGGTTCGGGTAGACGACTTCGCCGCCTTCGAGGTAGCCCAGCGCCACCACGGGGCCGGGCACAATTGTCCGCAGCGGCCGGTGCAAGGCCCGGACGAGCCCGAGGACCGACGATTCCAGCGCTGCGGCTGCGGCCACATCGGCGATGACGCGCTGCTCGGCGACGTCCCGTTCGGCGGCGGCGAGCTGGGCCTCCTGCCGCGCCGCCGAGGCGATCCACCCGGCTGCGGTCCGCAGGAACGCGATCTCGTCATCCGAAAACGGTTCGTCCCTTAGGCGGCCGACGAGCAGGGCGCCAACCGGCTTCCCGTCGTCAATCAGCGCCGTCGCCCACGCCCGCTCGATGCCGATCTCCGCCAGGATTTGCGTCACCACGCCGGGCGACTCGCGCGGCACGAACTCTACGCCGCCGGGCAGGGCGGCCAACGCCGGCAGTGCGGCTTCACCGGCCGAATACTCGCGCCCGTCGCTCAGGGGCTGCGCCCAGGCGGGGTAGGACCCGACGACCCGCAGAAACTCGCCGCTCGGATCCAGCACCGAGAGCGATGCCCGGTCGAAGCTCGCCAGTTCCAGGAGGCGGCGCGCGAACTGCTCGAACACGGCCGCGAGGCTGCGGCGGCCGATCACGAGCCCCGCGAGGTCGAGGAGGATCTCCCTGCGGGCGATGGAGAGGGCGGGTTCGGAGCCCATCGGGCCTGCCTGGTAAGCGTTATCTCCCCGATCATGCCACGGGAGATCAAGTATTCCTATCAGGGTGATCCCTACCGGACGCCCGTGACGGGGTGGGCTTGGAGGAGCGGGCGCCCGGCGGCGAGCGTCCGCGTATGGAACACGCGATCTTCGGTCCTGCCTTCGTCGCCGGCGGCGTCCTCAACGGATTCCCGCTCAGCGGCCCGATCACCGCCAGCTTTGGCTCCACGAGTATCCCCGAGCACGCGGGCGGCCACACCGGCGTCGACATCGGCGCCGCGAGCGGGACCGCCGTCGCGGCGCCGGCACCCGGGTTCATCCTCGAAGCCGGGGCAAGTGGCGGCGTCTTCGGGACCTGCGTGGTCATGCGCCACCCCGGCGGGACGGTCTCGCTCTTCGCGCACCTCGGCGACGTGGCCGTGGCGCCGGGCATGCGCGTCCGCCGCGGCGCCCTCCTCGGCAGCGTCAGGATGACCGGCCTCACCACAGGCCCCCACCTCCACTGGGGACTGGGCGAAGGCGGATCGCCGATGGTCCGCGGCCCACACCTGCGCGACCCCCTCGCCTGCCTCTCCGCGAGCGCCGGCGCGTTCGAACGCGAGCGCCTCCTCCGCGCCGTCGCGAGTAGCCTCCTCGGGGGCCTCCAGGCTGCCGGCGCACTCTTCGAAACCCACGCCACGGAAGACTTCGAAGGCTACGCGGAGGGCTCCCCCGAACGGCTCATCCTCGCCATCCAGAAGGCTGCCGACCCCTTCATTGCCCGCTACGGAAGCTGGAACGACGGAACGTAGAACGCCGATTCGCTACACTCGACGGGTATGACGCCCGAATCCCGCTCCTACTTTTCGCAACGACTGAAGATGCATTACCTGGTCTGGGGCGACGAAACGAAGCCGCCACTCCTGCTGATCCACGGCACCCGTGACCACGCCCGCTCCTGGGACCGGACCGCCGAAGCGCTGAGCGACCGCTACTGCGTCTACGCCCCGGACCTTCGCGGCCACGGCGATTCCCAGTGGGCCATTGGCGGCGACTACTCCATCATCGACTACGCGCTCGACATCCACGCGCTCGGCGAAGCCATCGGCCGCGCACCCTACACCGTCATCGGGCATTCGCTGGGCGGCGGCGTCACCCTCCAGTACGCGGGGGCCTTCCCGGAAAAGGTTTCGAAAGTCGTCACGATCGAGGGCCTTGGCGGGCTTGGTTGGGCGAGCGGGGTCCGGCGGCCTGCCCATGTGCGCATGCGCCAGTGGGTCGAAAGCATGCGGAAGCTCGAACAGCGCCGCCTCCGCAGCTACGAAGACATCGACACGGCGACGGAACGGATGATGGAGGCGAACCGTCACCTTTCGCCGGAACTCGCCCGCCACCTCACGGTCGATGGCGTGAAGCCCGCTGACGACGGCGGCGTCACCTGGAAGTTCGACAACTTCACCCACGCCGGGTCTCCCTACGAGTTCAACATGGAAGACGCCCGCGACCTCTGGAACCAGATCCGCTGCCCACTCCTTATCATCTGGGGCGAAGAGAGCTGGGGGGCACGGGACATGGAGCTGGACCTGAGCGCGTTCCACGACTACCGCTACGAAAAGGTGGCGAAGGCCGGCCACTGGGTACACCACGACCAGTTCGAGGTGTTCATCGGGCTGGTCAACCGGTTCCTGGCCGAATGAGCGGGTGCCGGCCGTTGGTCATCGCTTTCGCACTCGCCGCCGGGGTGGCGGTACTTGCCGCGGCCTGCGGGGGCGGCGGCGACGATGGCAACGGCTCCCCCGCCGCTTCGCGCACCCCCACCCTGGCGCTGACATCGCAGCCTTCGCCCGGGACCACGACGGCGGACCCGGTGCTGGCCGGGATCCAGCAACTGAGCGTCCCCGTGGACCTGGCCGACGGCCGCACGCTCGGCAAGAGCAACGCACCCGTGCGGCTGACCATGTGGGAAGACTTCCAGTGCCCCTTCTGCCTGAAGTACACGGCCCAGGTCGAGCCGGCGATCGTCGACGAGTATGTGAAGACGGGGAAGGTGCGGATCGAGTTCCGGCAGTGGCCGATCCTCGGGCAGGAATCGCTGAACGCCGCTATCGGCAGCCAGTGTGCCGCCGAGCAGAAGAAGTTCTGGGAATATCACAAGGCGCTGTTCCTGGTCCAGGCCGAAGCCGGGCAGCACCTGACCGAGAAGCTCAACGTCGGCCGCTTCAGCGACCAGAGCTTGCTCGACGTCGCCGCGAAGGTGGGGCTGGACACGCAGGTGTGGGGCGCTTGCTACCAGGCGAAGAGCTATCTCGCGCTCACGCAGGAAGACGCTCGCGCCGCCCAAACGGCAGGCCTCCGGGGTACGCCCGGCTTCGCGGTCAACGGCACCGCGATCCAGACGCCGTCAACGCTCGACGCCTGGCGCAAGCTCCTCAATGACGCGGTCGCGAAAGCGAAGTAGTAGCGGGCGGGGGCAGAGCCGGGCCGCTGTCCTGTTGCGGCGCCGGGAACCCCAGCGGCTTGCGCTCCGGCGGCGTGTTCGGGGGCATCAGGTCCGCGACGGCGGCGAAGATCAGTGAGACGCGCCGTTCGAGGTCGCCGAGGCGCTGGGAGATCTCGGCGTTCGTGGTCAGGAGTACCCGCAGCCGCACGAACGCGCGCATGATTTCGACGTTCACCTGGACCGCCCGGGGGCTGCGGAGCACACTCGAGAGCATCGCCACACCCTGCTCGGTGAACGCGTACGGCAGGTAGCGGCGCCCACCGCGCGAACTTGAGCTTGCAAATTGCAATCTCAAGTCCTCGAACTCCTCTTTCGTGAGCTGGAACATGAAGTCTTCGGGGAAGCGCTCCAGATTCCGTTTCACGGCGAGGACGAGGTTGCCGGTCTTGACGCCGTAAAGTGCCGCGAGGTCGGCATCCAGCATCACCCGCTGGCCGCGGACCACCGCGATGGTCCGGTCGATGTGCTCCGGGGCGACGATGGCGGTGGTGTCGGCCATGCGGCAGACCATACGCGGCGGGCATGCGATCGCCTACGTGCGTCGGGCACGTGTCGGTAGGGGTGCCCCACCGTGGGCGCATCTGGAGCCGCCAGTTCCCCCCGTTCGGCCGCCGTCCCCGACGTGGTGACGGTTACAGGATGCCGGCCTTCCGGGCGTCGTCGAGGAAGCGCTGGATGCCGATGTCCGTGAGCGGGTGTTTCAGCATCTGCGGCAGGAGCGAGGGCGGGATGGTGGCGATGTGGGCGCCGGCGTGGGCAGCCGCCGTGACATGCAGCGGGTGGCGAAGGCTTGCGGCGAGGACCCGGGCGCCGAGGTTGTAGCTTTCGAAGATGGCGACACACTGCCGGACCAGCTCCATGCCGTCCTCACCGACGTCGTCCAGGCGGCCGACGAACGGGCTGACGAAGGTCGCCCCGGCGAGCGCCGCCAGCAGCGCCTGGTTCACCGAAAAGATGAGCGTCGTGTTGATCCGGATGCCCTCGGCGCTGCAACGGTGGATGGCTTCCAGCCCCTCTTCGTCGATCGGGATCTTGACGACGACGTTCGGATGCCAGGACGCCAGTTCGCGCGCCTCCGCGACAAGGTCGTCGGCCTTCCGGGAGACGCACTCGGCGCTGATCGGGCCGTCGATGACGCTGGCGATCTCCTGTACGCGTTCGCGGTAGCTGACCCCGCCCTCCTTCGCGAGCAGGCTGGGGTTCGTGGTCACGCCGGAAATGACGCCGAAGCGGGCGGCGGCGCGGACCTCGGCGATGGAAGCGGTGTCGAGGAAAAGCTGCATGGGCGGGCGAGGCTCCGTCGGGTGTGCCGCCATGGTACAGGGGGCATCCCTTTCCGGGGCCGCGCCGCCGGGATCTTTGCGTCCGGGGCCGACTTACGTCCGCCCACCGTGCGCTAAGCTGGCCTCGTGGCCCCCGTCACCGTCCGCGCCGAGACCGAATCCGACCATGCGGCCATCGCCCGGGTGGTCGGCGCCGCCTTCTCGCCGCGCGAAGGGGAGGTCCGGTTGGTCGACGCGATCCGCCGGGCGCCGGGGTTCGACCCTCGCCTTTCGCTGGTGGCGGAGGTGGATGGCGAAGTCGTGGGCCACCTGCTCTTCTCCCCCTGCGTCATCGAGACCGCCGGCGGCGAGGTGGCCGCACTCGCGCTGGCGCCGGTTTCCGTGGTCCCGGGCTACGAACATCTGCGCGTGGGCACGTTGCTGATACGCCAGGGACTGGCGGAGGCTGCGCACCTCGGCCACGGGATCGTCATCGTGCTTGGGCACCCGAAGTACTACCGGCGGTTCGGGTTCCGGCCGGCGCGGCCGCTGGGCATCGTCGCGCCCTGGCCCGTCCCCGGCGCCGTCTTCCAGGTGCTGGAACTGCGGCCCGGCGCCCTCGCTGGCGTCGCCGGCACCGTGCGCTACCCCCCGCCCTTCGACGCCGACGTGACTCCGTAGGCCCTTTCCCCATGTTTCCCCCGGCTGCGCTACCCTGAGGCAATGCGCCGCTTCCTCCTCCCGCTCGCCATGACCGTCCTTGTCGCGCTCCTGCTCGCTGCCTGTGGCGGCAGTGACAGCGACGGGGCCAGCCCGACGAAGTTCCCGACTTCCACCGACCCCGCCCAGGCGGTGCCGACCGGACAGCGCAATACGATCAACGTGGTCGTCGCCGGCTCGGACTGGTACGTGGGCGACAACAACTTCGTCTTCGGGATCACCGACCTCAAGGACAACCCCCAGGGTGGCGCGAAAGCGACCGCCACCTTCTTCGACCTTCGCGACCCCGCCAACCCGAAGCCGGTGTTCACGAAGGAAGCCGTCGCCAGCGCCCCGGGTGTGGGCGCCAAGACGCAACATGTCCACACCAGCGGCGAGACGCACGGTCACGGCGGTGGCGACGAGGACCGCGTCGGTTACTTCGTGACCGTGAACTTCGACCACGCCGGCTTCTGGGGCCTCGTCGTCGAGGCAACCCTGAAGGACGGGACGAAGGGCCAGAGCGACGTCGGCTTCCAGGTGACCGCGAAGCCCTCGATCGTTTCGCCCGGGGCGAAGGCGCCGAAGAGCGACAACCTGACGAAGAAGGAAGTCACCGACATCCGCCAGATCGACTCCGGCACCCCGGCAAACGACATGCACGACGTGAAGATCAAGGATGCGATCACAGCCGGACGCCCGCTGGTGGTGGTCTTTTCGACCCCCGCGTTCTGCACGTCGCGTTTCTGCGGGCCGGTGAACGAAGAGGTCGAGGCCCTGCAAAGCATCTATAAGGACCGGGTCGACTTCGTCCACATCGAGATCTGGAAGAACTTCGAAAAGCGCGAACTGAGCCCGACCGTGAAGGAATGGATTGTCCGCGCCGACGGCGGCCTGAGCGAACCGTGGGTGTTCGTCGTCGACGCGAAGGGGACAGTGTACGACCGCTGGGAAGGCCCGGTGGCGCGCAACATCATGGAGCCGTCCGTGAAGGCGGTCGCCGAGGGCAAGACGAGGTAGCGCTGCCGCCGCTTACGAGACGAGGACGCGCAGCTCCACGAGGCCCCGGAAGGCGGGTACCTGGCGATGTTCGATCGTCGCTGACGGGTCCAGGCGCAGCTTCGGGAACCGCTGGATGAGCGCCAGCACCGCCGTCTGTGCTTCGAGCCGGGCAAGCGGGGCGCCGAGGCAGTAGCGCCGCCCGCCGCCAAAGGAGACGTGGTTGATCTCTTCGCGGGCGACGTCGAAGTGGTGCGGGTCCGGGTGGACCGAGGGGTCGTGGTTCGCCCCCGCCAGCGACACGCCGATGCTCTGGCCCGCGTGGATCGGGCACCCCCGGATCTCCGTGTCGGTCAGCGTCGTCCGCCCCGACTGAACCACCGGCGGGTCGTAGCGGATCATCTCTTCGACCGCGTTGACGATCAGCGAGGGGTCGGCGCGGAGCTTTTCCAGTTCGGCCGGGTTGTTGAGCAGCGCCAGCACGCCGTTGCCGATCAGGTCCGTGGTGGTGAGGTTGCCAGCGGCGAGGAGGAGTTGGGTCATGGTGACGACCTCGTCGTCGCTCAGCATCTCGCCGTGCTCTTCGGCTTCGATCATTCCCGTGATCAGGTCGTGGCGGCGGTCCTTGCGCCGCTCGGCGATGGCGTGGACCAGGTAGTCGTTTTGTTCGCGGCCCGCCTTTTCGACCTGCGCCCGCTTTTCCTCTGAAAGGAAGGGGTTGAACCCCTGGATGGCGATGTCGGACCACGTCTTGAACTTCTTCTGGTCCTTCGGGTCCACGCCAAGCATCTCCGCGATGACGATAGTCGGCAGCGGCGCCGAGAAGTCGGCGATGACGTCGAACCCGTCGCGGCCCTCAAGCCCGTCGAGCAGTTCGTTGGTAATTTCGGTGATACGGGGGCCCATGGCCTCGACGGCGCGGGGCGTGAAGGCCTTGTTCACGAGCCCGCGAAGGCGGTCGTGGTGGGGCGGGTCCTGGAAGAGCATGCTCGGTTCGGCGTCGCTTTCGGCCAGCCGCTGTGCCCGCATCCGGCCGGCGATGCTGTCGTTCTTCGACTTGCGGGGGTCGACCGAAAGCTCGCGGTTGTGGAGCACGGCCGTCACGTCTTCGTGGCGCGTGAGCACGTACGAACCCATCAGCGCGTTGTAGTGAACCGGCTCGCGTTCGCGCAGTTCGTCCAGGATCGGGTGGGGGTCTTCGCGGAAGGCCGGGTCCATCGGGGTGAGCTGGATGCCGGTGGGCACTGGCTTCGCCGTGGAGGGTTCATTCGTTGCGGTCATGACATCGTGCTCCAGTCGTCAAAGACGAACGATATTCGTGGATTCTACGTCGAACGGCGGAGCATGTGTAGGGGCGAATTCGTAAAGAAAGCCGCGGCTATCCCAGGTCTTCGGCCCAGGCCGCGCCGCCGTCTTTCGCCACAAAGCGGCCGAGGCCCGGCGCCGGCAGATGGCTCGCGCCGACCAGGCAGCCTTCGCGCACCAACCGTTCCAGGATCTTCAACCGCGTCTGGCGGGCGATGCCCCGGTCCCAGTCGAAGCTGTTGACGAGGTCCGGCTCCTCGGCGTCTGCCTTCGAAATCACGACATCGCCGAGGATGAAGCCGCGTTCGCCGGCGGAACTGATGACGACGCTCGTGTGGCCCGGCGTGTGCCCGGGCGTGGGGATGGCCGTGAGCGACGGCGCCAGCGTGTGTTCGCCTTCGATCAGTTCCATGCAGCCCATCGCTTCCAACGGCACGACGTCGCGGACGAACGAATCCGGCGGCGGCGTGGCGTTGCCGTAGTGCTCCCAGTCGGCGCGGGGGACGTGGTAGCGCGCCTTGGGGAACAGCGGCTTGCCGGTCGCGCGGTCCAGGTTCCAGCCCGTGTGGTCGCCGTGGAGGTGGGTGAAGACGACGGCGTCGATGGAGGCCGGGTCGACTTTCGCGGCGGCCAGCTCGGCCATGAGCCGCCCCTGGAATTCCGGCCCCCAGCCGGTGTCGACCAGCACCGAACGGCTGCCGTCGACGAGCAGGAAGCAGCCGAAGTTGAGCGGCACCCGGCCCTCGGAGTCGAAATAGCCGCGGAAGCGGTCGAGCGCCGGGCCGGCCTCCGGGTAGACCGCGGTGGCGGCATAGGGCATCACGTTATCCACCAGCGCCACCACTTCAACATTGCCAACCCGCCGTCGTTCCATGTTCCTGAGTCCTCGTTTCGTCCGGATGTGGCCGCCGGTGAAAAGGTACCGCGCGGCGGCCGAGTTGGCGATGGGGTGGGCCTCCCAGTTCGCCGGTGGTGTAGGATTCGCCCATGACACAGCCGCAGCCGCAGCCGTTTGGAGACATCCTGGGCGCCTGGAAAAAGGCGACCGACGACTACCTCGCCACCTGGGGCAAGACCTTCGAACAACTGACCGGGACCGACCAGGCGGCGCAGGCCCAGCGCGAAGCGACGAAGACGTTCCTTGGCGCCCAGGCGGCGATGGCCGAGCAGGCACGCCAGGTCTGGGGGCCGATGATCGAAGCCGCTGGCGCGGTGCCGATTACCGAGTTCCGGCGGCTGATGGACCAGGTCCACACGATCTTGCTGCGGCTGGACCAGATCGACGACGCCCTCCGGGACCTGAAGGCCGCCGACTTCGCCGCGCCCGCCCCGGCGGCGGTGCGGGCGCGAAAGAAGGGCAAGAAGAAGGCCGGCGAGGAGTAGCAGCGCGGCAGGATCCCGGGTGGCTCCAGCAGCCTCGATAAACTCGCCCGAGGGGGACCGAGCCTCCGGGGCTCAGTACGTGTGACCAAGCTTCGCCAGTTCGCCACGGAGCGCTTCTTCCGTGATCCGTCCGCTGCCGAACATCCGCAGGATGCCGTCTTTGTCAATGAAGAAGGTCGAGGGCATTCCGAGAAGCCGGTAGTGACGCGCTACGGCGCCGTCGCTGTCGAGCACCGCCGGGAACGTCGCTCCGAGCCCTTCGAGCATCCCGGCGGCCTTCTCCCGCGACTCCTGGAGGTTGACCGCGAGGATGACGACATCCCCGGAGAGGGCGGCGTAGGCAGCCTGGAAGTCGGGTATCTCCGCCTGGCAGGGACCACACCAGCTGGCGTACCAGTTCAGCACCACCGTCTTGCCGCGGTAGTCGGAGAGGCGGCGCACGGTGGTGCCGTCACGCGCATCGAGGAGGGCGAAGTCCGGCGCCGGCTGACCGATTTCCGGGTGCTGGGAGTCGAGCACGCCGAGCCTCCTCGATCCTTCCGCGCCGCCCGTGGCGCTATCCGTGGGGGTTCCTTCGCCGCCCTGGAAGGCCCCGGTCGCGAGGATGACCGCCGCCGCCACCCCTGCGGCGCTTCCGGCCAGGGCTGCTGTTCTCCAGCCCCGGAGCCGCCGCGGCCGCGGCCCTCCGCCATCTTCCGCGTCCATCAACGCCGGCCCCCGCCGGGCGGCGCCAGGAGCGCTTGTTCGAGCCAGGCCCGTTCCGGGACACCGCGAAGCCCGGACGGCGTGGGATACACGCGGCAGCGGGGCACGCAGTCGTCGCAGTCCTCATAGCCCGGTTCGATGTCTTTGTCATCGACGCGGATGGTGGGCGACCCGGGGAAGCGGAGGCGAGAGGCAGTCTCCTCATCCGCCACTTCGATCGCTTCGAAGCGGACTTCTTCTCCCGTCTCGCCGAGGACATCCTGGATGAGCGCCCGGGCGGCGAGGTGGTTGGGGCAGCCTTCGAACCAGAGCAACTCGATCACTTTCATTCCACCCTCCCAGTGCGCTGAACGCCGTTGATCAAAGAGTATGCGCGCCCGGGGCGGAGTTCGGTGACTGCGATCACTGATACCACCGGCCTTCGTCCCGCCATTGGTCCGGTCGTTTCCAAAGGAGGCTCCCGTTAGCGCGCAATTCGTCCCCATCACCACCGCAGCGACCTGGATGCCTTTGTGATACCGGTGTCAGCCACTCAGGGGGCTCCTGGGGTTGTAGATGGGCGTCGAAACGCCGTTCAGGGTTGCCAGATCGCCGTGCCGGGATGGAAGGCAGCCCAGGCGAACCAGAACTCGACGGTGTGGACCGCCACCGCAAGCCGTTCGCCGGCCAGGGGGCCGGAGGTACTGAGGCCGGTCACATCCCAGGTTGACCCGGTCTCGGCGTCGCGGAAGACACCCGGACCGGCGGCCGCCAGCGCTAGCGGCCTGCCGCGCGCCTCTGCAACATAGGCTACCGCCGCACCGACATCGCGGCTCTTTTCGATCTGCGCCGCGTCCAGGGCGGAAACCGTGCCCGCGGACCACAGCACGACGATGCGGGCGCCGCCCACGGTTAGGTTTGCGACCCCTGTCCTGGAGAGCCGCGAGAACGGCACCGCCAGGGAATCTCCGCCGGCGGCGAGCGCAACAACCCGCTCCAGGCCATCCAGCCGCTTGTCGATCGTGCCGGAGAACAGGAACGGGCGAGAGCCCGCGGCGTCGTAGTTGTCGTACGGGTTAAGACCGTATTCGCGGCTGAACCCAGTGTCCTCCGTCAGGATCTCGGCGGCAGGGAACGACCGTGCGAAGTCGGCAAAGGAGATCACCGCGGCGGGGACGGGCTTCAGGACCACCCCGGCATGGACTCCGACGATGCCTTCTCCGGTGGCCTGCTGCCACCAGCTGTGCGTTTGGCGGTCCCACATGATCAGGTCGGAGTTCCGCAGGTTACCCGACACGCCGAAGTCGAGGGTGGTGCCGGCCACGCGCCGGTCGAACGCGAGCGCGGTATTACAAAGGGGGCAGAACGTGACCGCCACGGGAACATCCCCGAAGCGGTCGTTCACCACTTCGTGCCAGGTGAGGATGTGAAGCGGGTAACCCCGCACGGTGCCTCCCACGGTGACATATGCCACGGGCATCCGGGCTGCATAGGCCACTGAGGCAACGGGCGCGAACTTGGCCTGGCCTCCCCTCGCGGCCGGTATGGTCGTGGCCCCGGCGGCGTCGAGCGCCGGGATGCAATCTCGCCCGGGACACCCCTGGATGATTTCGTCGTACGGTACCGTGTGCCGGGAGAAGTCGGTCTCCGGCCAGCTATCTGCGAACTCCGGGAGCGCGTCGCCGTCCGCCGGGCGACCAGTTTCCGCGGCCGGCGTGACCGTGGTTCCCGCCAATTCCGCCTGGCCGGGACCGCCGCAAGCGGCCGCAAAGACGGCGACGCCGCTGAAGGCGAGGAGGCCGCTGATCGATCGCACTCCTCCATTCTACCCGCCGGTCCGGTCCCTTCAGTGATCACCGTCACCGCCAGGGCGCGCGGCACCCCGAATGATCGGAAGGATGAACCGGCGTGGAGTACTTCACCTCTATGTGACAGCGGGGTGCCCATCCTGCGAGCGAGCCGAGCGCACGCTGCGAGGATGCGAGCGCATCCGCCGCCTCGTGGAGCTCGACGTGCTGGACATGGCCGCGCCCGGCGTGGTCCTGCCCGCGGCCGTTGTGGGCGGGCCGACGGCCGTGTTCGAGGGCATGGTAGTCGCACTCGGCACCCCGGACTGCACCCAGCTTGCGGAGCGGTTGGAATCGCTCCTCGCAGCGGCGAGCTAAAGTAGCTGCATGAAACTCCTGTCCCGGGTCCCGAAGCGCGCACAACTCAGGCACGTGGGTGCGGCGCCCGAAGAGATCGCCCGGCTGAGAGCACGGCTGCTCAGCGAGAACGACCTCTTCCGTGGGCTCGCCGCCGAAGACATGGCCTCGATCGCGAGGCGTCTGCCAATGGCGACCTGCCGGCGAGGCCAGTTGATCTATGCCCCGGGCGAGACCGGGGAGGCGCTTTTCATCCTGAAGGCCGGGCACGTCCGGCTCTACCGGCTGGCGGCGGATGGCCGCAAGCTCGTCCTCGCCACGCTCGCACCGGGGGCCGTGTTCGGTGAGATGGCGGCGATAGCCCAGTCGATGACCGATTCGTTCGCCGAAGCCATCGATGAGTGCGTCGTCTGCATCATGAGCCGGGTGGACATTGAACAGGTGATGCTGGACCACCCGACTGTCGCGGTGCAGATGGTCCGGCTGCTTTCCAGCCGCCTCCATGAGGCCGAGAACAAGCTCGAACAGATGGCCTTCGCGCCCGTTCCCGAACGGGTGGCGAGACTCCTCCTGACCCTCGCGCAGGGCGGCGAGGTTGCAGGTTACAGCCACCAGGAGCTGGCGGACATGATCGGCACGTCCCGGGAAACGGTGTCGCGGGCGCTTGTGGAGCTGAAGACCGCCGCCATCGTCGAGATCGACCGCCGGTGCATCCGCCTGCTGGACACCGAGGCGCTCCGGGGCCAGGCAGGCGAATTGGCCGAGTAGTCTCGCCAGGTCTGGGGGCCGATGATCGAAGCCGCCGGCGCCGTCCCCCTCACGGAGTTCCGGCGGCTGATGGACCAGGTCCACACGATCCTGCTTCGGCTGGACCGGATCGACGACGTCCTCCGCGACCTGAAGGCCGCCGACTTCGCCGGGCCCTCCCCGGCGGCAGCGGCGCGGGCGCGGAAGAAGGACAAGAAGAAGGCCGGCGAGGAGTAGCAGCGCTACCGCCCCGGCGGGCGGGCTGGACGGAACTGCTACACTGGCTTCGGAGGCAAAGGGATGGCGATTGCACCTGCTTCTCGCGCCGCGGTCGTTCCGCCGCTGGAAAACGGCGACCGGCTGACGCGCGCCGAGTTCCACCGCCGCTACGAAGCGCGGACGGACCTCCGCAAGGTCGAACTCATCGAAGGGGTGGTCCATTTGCCGTCACCTGTGCGGGCTCGAGATCATGGGCAGCCGGAAGCGTTCATCGGCGGGTGGCTCTCCCACTACTGGATGGGGCACCCTGAACTGTCGCTCGTCCACAACGCCACCGTGTTCATGGACCTGGACAACGAAGTTCAGCCGGACCTGAGCCTTCGCCGCGCGGAAGGCGGCACCAGCACGATCAATGCCGACGGCTACATCCAGGGCGCGCCCGAACTCGTCGTCGAGATCGCCGGCAGCACAGCCTCGATCGACCTGCATGTGAAGAAGAACGCCTATCGCCGCAACGGCGTGCAGGAATACGTCGTCTGGCGCGTCTACGACCGCGCCATCGACTGGTTCTCCCTGCGGGAAGGCGAATATGTCCGCCTCGAAGCTGGCGAAACGGGCGTCATCGAAAGCGGCATTTTCCCCGGCCTCCGGCTCGATGTCGCGAAGCTGCTGGCAGGCGACCTCGCGGGCGTGATCGCGGCGCTCGAAGGCGGCGGATAGCCAACACCCTCAGTCGTCGTGGTCCTGGAGCCAGCGGATGACGCCGGGCCAGACGTCGGCGCGGGCGCGGCGGCCGGCTATCACGGAGATGTGGCCCCCGGGCAACTCCAGGAAGGTCTTGTCCTTGCTCCCGGCGTGGTCCACCAGCGCCTTGGCGCTCGCGGGCGGCACGATCTCGTCGTTCTTGGCGCCGATGCAGAGGAGTGGCACGGTGATGTCCCGCAGGTTGATGGTTTCGCCGAGCACCCGGAACTTCCCCTGGACCAGTTCGTTTCGACGGTAGAAGTGCTGCACCCACTGGCGGAAGAACTGCTTCGGCAACGGCACCCATTCGCTCGACCAGCGGTTCATCGCCCGGTAGCCGGTCAAGAAGCCGGGGTCGTCGAGCTTCGTCATCACAGTCGCCATCAACTGGGCGTCGGCCATCGGGTTCATCATCTTGAAGCCGGAGCGGACGAATTCCGCCGGCATCATGTCGAACGTCTCCACCACGGCATCGAGATCGAAGCTGCCTTCGGCGGTCATCGTCGGGAAGTCGCCTTCGCCGAAGTCGATCGGCCCGACCATCGTCAGCAGGTTTTTCACCGGCAACGAGGGGTCGGCGGCGAGGGCCGAGACGCACATCGGGACGCCCATGCAGTAACCGAAGAGGGTGGCCGATTCGGCGCCGGCGTGGGCGAGTGCCTGGCGCAGGAGCGCGGGGACCATGTCGGCGATGACGTCGTCCAGCCCCATGTCACGGTCTTCGGGCCCGAAGACGCCCCAGTCGCAAAGGTAGAAGGAGACGCCCTGTTCGGAGAGGTATTCGGCGAACGATTCGCCAGGGCGGAGGTCGAAGATGTAGGGGCGGCTGATTCCGAGATAGGGGAAGAGGACGAGCGGGGTCTGGAGGCGGCCGCCGTCGCGGGGCGGGTAGTAGTAGAGGCGGGCTTTGCCGCGAAAGCCCACGGCGACCCGGCGCGACTGTGCGATCGGCGCGGGGGTGCCCAGCGCCACTTCGCGGATGCCCTGTGCCAGGCGGAGCAGTTCGCGCTCCAGGTCCTGTCCCTCTGCGTCGCTCATCGCCCTGCCCCCGGGAGAAGATGGCCGCAGTCTACCACCGGCGGCGCATCCGTCGTGGTGCGGCCCCTATCCCCCGGCGAGCTTGGCCCGGAAGCCCATCGCCGTCAGCTTTTCGAGCAGGCGGTCGCGGTGGTCACCCTGGACTTCGAGGGTGCGGCCTTCGCGAGCGCCCCCGGCGCCGCAGTGTTGTTTCAGGGCGCGAAGGATCGTGTCGAGCTCGAACTCTGACCCGGGCAGCCCGGTGACGGTCGTCGCGGTCTTGCCCTTGCGCCGGCGGCTGTCGCGTTGGATACGGACGACGCCGTCGCTGGGGGGCGCAGGCTGAGGACGCTGGGGCGCCGCCTTACCCCGCGCGGGGGCTGCGGGCCTCTCGTCGCGGACGCGCCCGCCGTCGGTGGAATAGACGAGGCGGGAGTTGCCGTCGTGGTTCATGGCGTGGCCGCTGGCCGCGGCTTAGCCCGTCTTCTGGCCAACGCGGACGCCGAGTTCGTGGAGGAGGCGGCGGTACTCGGCGACGGTTGTACCCGGGAGGTGGTTTTCCTTGAGCTGCCGGCCGATGTCGGGCCGGTGAGGGTTGTAGCCGCGGGCCTCGAGGACTGCGAGTTCGCGCCCGGCGAGGCCGAAGTACTCTTCGAGGCCGCGGGTGGTGTGGGAAAGCCGGGTCACGGCCTGGGCCCTGCTCGTCTCCACCTCCGCGACGCTCCCGCCGCCGAGGTGGGCGATAAACTCTTCGAACTGCTCGTCCGTCATTTCGGCGGCGGCTTTGCCGAGCTTTTCGCGGAAGCGCTGGGCGCGGGCCACGGGGTCGACGCCGACGGGGACGAAGCGGACGGAGCTCTGGAGGCCGGCTTCGAGCCCGAGGGCGACTTCGCTGAAGTAGCGAATCCTGCCGATTGCGGCGTTCAGGGCGGCGACGTGCGAGACGTAGGCGTCGTAGGGCGAGGCGAGTTTCCAGACGAGTGAAGCGAGTGCCATGGCAGCAACCCCGGCGTTGGGCTGTCCCCCATGGTACCACCGGGAACGGCGGGCGGGGGACGGCTTGCGCCGCTACACTGCTCTCAGCACAACGGGAGCGCTCCATGCCCCATACCGAGGACCTTCACCGCGGCTCGACCATCTTTCGCACCCTCCGGATCAAGACTGCAAACCGGGTCGGCGTCCTCGCGCGCGTCCTCACCGTGGTCGCCGAACACGGCGCCAGCCTGGGCGACATCCGCACGGTCTCCATCGCCCCCCTCAGCCGGATCCGCGACATGGACATGGGCTTCACCGCCGCCGCCGAGATCGACCGCACCGTCGCGGCGATCAACGGGACGGGCGAAGCCGAAGTCCTGGAAGTGCGCGACGAAGTCCTCGAACTGCACGTCGGCGGGAAGCTCGTCATCTCATCGCGCTATCCCATCCGGTCCGAATCCGACCTCGGGCGGGTTTACACCCCGGGCGTCGGCGAAGTCTCCCAGCGCATTGCGGCGGACCCGTCGCTCGCATCCCACTACACGATCAAGGCGAACACGGTGGCGATCGTCTCCGATGGCACGGCCGTGCTCGGGCTCGGGAACCTCGGGCCGCTGGCCGCCCTGCCGGTGCTGGAAGGGAAGGCCGCGCTCCTTTCGCAGCTTGTCGGCGTCTACGGCATCCCGATCGTCACGGGGACCAGCGACCCTCACCGGATCATCGACGCGGTCGAGACCATCGCCCCCAGCTTCGGGCTGATCCAGCTCGAAGACATCGCCGCGCCGGCCTGTTTCGGGGTGGAAGAGACGCTTGCGGCCCGCGGCGTGTCTGTGTTCCACGACGACCAGCACGGCACCGCCGCCGTCGTCCTCGCCGCCCTGATCAATGCGACCGGGATGGTCGAACGCGACCTTCGTGGCTGCGTCATCGGCTGCATTGGCCTCGGCGCCGCGGGCAACGCCGTCTCGAAGGCGCTCATGCGCTACACCGGCAACCCGGTCCGCGGGGCCGACCTGGACCCGACCGCGATCGCGCGCGTCGTCGCCGCCGGAGGGACGGCTTCGACGCTGGCGGAGATCATGGCCACCTGCGACGTCGTGGTCGCTGTCACGGGAAAGCGCGGGCTGATTGCGCCGGAGATGGTCCGGCCGGGGCAGATCATCTTCGCGTTATCGAACCCCTACCCGGAAATCGAAGTCAGCGTCGCGCTCGAACGGGGGGCAACCCTCGCGACCGACGGCCGCTCGACGAACAACCTGCTCGCCTTCCCGGGGCTCTGCCGGGGCGGGCTCGACGCGGGCGTCCTGCGGTTCGACCCCGCCATCTTCGCGGCCGCTGCCGAGGCAATCGTGTCGATGACCCCGCGCGGGCACGTCCTGCCGGCGCCATTGGACCCGGCGGTGCACCGGACGGTCGCACGGGGGGTGGCGATGGCCGCGGTCGCGGCCGGCGTCGCATCCCGCCACGTGGACGAAGACTACATGCTCACGGGGCGGTAGGGCTCAGTCGTTGCCGCCGCGGAGCAGGTCTTCGATGTCGCGGAGGATGTCGTCCGCGTTCGGGAGGTCGGCGCCGCCTTCGTCGTCGGCCTCTTCGGTGGAGCCGTAGCTCCCTTCGAGCGACCGCACGTAGTCGCCGATCTGGTCGTCCCCGCGGGACGCCTCGTCGACGCGTTCGATGAACCGCGAGGTCTCTTCGTCGAGGTCGCCAAGCGGGGGCGCGAGGCCGATCACCGGCTCCAGGGCGCGGAGGAGGGCGCGCGTAGCGGGCGGGTTCTCTTCGACGTTCAGGTAATGGGGGACGGCGGCGGCGAGGCTGATCAGCGGTGTGCTGTAGGTGCGCAGGGCATCGTGGATGACGCCGAGGATGCCCGTCGGCCCCTGGTACATCGAACGCCCGAGACCGAAGCGTTCCGCCAGCGCCGGGTCCGCGGATGAGCCGTTGACCTGGACGGGCCTGGTGTGCGGCGCCGCGGCGGGGCGCGCGACCAGCGTGCAGACGAGCGACGGCGAGAAGCGGGAGATCTCCTTCGCCAGGCGCTGCGCGAACGTCCGCCACTTGAGGTCCGGTTCGACTCCGCGGACGATGATGATGTCGTGGGCGGCGTCGCGGAGGCGGGCGGCGAAGGCTTGGTTGCGGGGCCAGTGGAGTTCGCGGATGCCGGCGTCGTCGAGCTTCACGGTGGGGCGGGTTTCGGTGAAGACGAAGTACTCCTCGGCGTCGACGCTGAGGAAGGGTTCGCCGCGGTAGGCATCGATGAGGCGGGTGGCCGTGTCCGTGGTGACGGTGCCGGTGTCGCTCCAGCCGGTGAAGGCCATGATGACCACGGGCGAGCGAAGTTCGCCGATATCGGAGACCGAAAAGCCGTCGCTATCCATCCAACCATGATAACGCCCGGTCGCCTAACGGGAGTTTCGCTACCTGAGAGGCCCGGTCGGGTGAGCGCCGGCGCGGCACGGCGCCCCGGCTAGGACTTGACCTCCGCGGCCCGGTCCTTGAAGAACTGCTGGACGGCGAAGTAGGCCGGCTTGGGCTCAAGGTTCTCGTCGTACATGCACGGAGCCGCCGCAGGGCCGTTCTTGACCGCCGTGCCATTCAGCTTGTCGCTCAGCGTTTCGAATGAGAAGTCCCGGCATAGGCCCGAGTCATACACGGCTTCCAAGAACGACACGTACTGTTCAGCCTGGATCGCCCCCAGCTGCTCCGGAGTGCCAGATACTCCGGTCATATCGACGGTCATCTCCGTGAGCATAAGTCTCGGTACACCATAGCCCTGCAAGGTATCGATTATGGCTTGCGGCGGCAATGTCCCGATCGCGTCAGCGTGTCCTTCAATACCTAACATGAACTTGTTATCAACAAGTCCATCCGCTCGCAGCATCGCGATAATGTCCTTGTTCAGTGCGATAATCCTCCTGGAAACCAGGTTCTGCGGCAAGTGGTTGACAGTGTCAACATACATGAGCGTTACCTTCGAATCCGTCTTTCTCGCTTCATCAAAGGCGATTCTCACATAATCGCGACCCAACACGTCGAACAGGAAGTCGTTAACTCGTCCAGGATCAGGGTAGGCCTCGGCCACAACAGCCCAGTTGTCGAACACTCCTCTATACCGTGTCATAACTTGAAAGATATAACTTCTTAGCAAAGCCTCTACATCCTGTGCTGAGAAACCGCCATCAAGCAGCCACCTTGGCACGTTCGGGACGCCAGAGAACGCTCCCGGCACCAGACGCTCCGCCACTAATGTCATACCCGTGCGTTGCCCAAACTCAACCATCCGGTCGATTAAGGCAAAGTCCAATCGGCCTCGCTGCGGCTCCAGCTCATCCCAGTTGAAACGCGCGACCCTGGCGAGGTTGAATTGCTCGCTCATAATCTTCTGCCATTTGGCATCCTTCAACCAGCCCTCTTGAATGAGGGTTCCCACGGTCAAACCGGCTTTGTCTGCAAGCTCGCGGAGGCTGTTCGGGTCGCGCCGTGGCACTGGAGTGGCTGTGGGAGATGGAGCAATCGTCGGCGTAAGGGCGACGTCGGCGGTCGGCGAGCCGGAAGGGTTGGTCGCAGGGTCAGCGGCGGTTGCGGCGGGACGACTGGAGTCGCCACAGCCGACCAGTGCCGTTCCGACTACTCCTGCCGCCGTGACTCCCGCGACCTTCAGCAGAGCCCTTCGCGACAAGAGATGGCCAGGGTTGTCGTCCCGCGCCCGTTGCCCCTGGAGTTCAGCGCTCTCGTCGGTGTCCATGTGGTGAGCCACCTTCTTTGCCCTCGACATCTCGTCAGCCCACGAACGCGCCCGCCGCCCGCAGTTTCGCCCGGAGCGACTCCACGTCCACGGCGGCGGGGGCGGCGCTGTGCTGGAGGGCGAGCGCGGCGGCGGTGCCGGCTGCTTCGCCGGTCGCGAAACAGGGCGGGATCTCCTTGGTCGAATGGTGGGCGCGATGGTCGGCGCTGATGCAGCGGCCGGCGGCGATCAGGTTGTCGGCCCCGGGCGGGAGGAGCGACCGGTAGGGGATGTTGTAGACAGCGCCGTACTTGGTCCAGTTCCCGGTCACGGCGATCGTGTCGTCGAAGGGTGGCGCATCCATGTCTTCGCGGGAAAGGACGTAGCGCCCGGCGAGGCGGCGCGACTCGGTGATCCCGAGGGTCTGCGCGAACTGGGCGAGGTAGGCGCGTTCGAAGCCGGGCGCCTTGCCGCGAAGGCGGTCGACCTCCTCCCGGACGAGGCGGCGGCATTCGACCTCCGCGTAGGTGAGGTCGTCCGGGTTCGTCGCGTCGATGTCGTGGCCGATGCGTTCGGCGGCGCCCCAGGGGTGGAGGTAGCCGGCGTTGTTGACTTCGCGGTAGTAGCGGACCTTCTGGGCGCTGGCTTCGGCGGCTTCGACGTCCACGTTCGCGGTGCGGAACCAGAGCCAGGGATGGACCCGTTCGGATTCGAAGGGTTCGCCGGCGAGCGCGAAGATGTCGCCATCGCCGGTGGCATCGATGACGGCGCGGCAGGCGATGGCTTCGCGGCCGGCCTTGGATTCGAAGATAACGTGGGTGACCTGCCGGCCGTCGCGCACCACGGACACCGCCCAGCGATGGAAGCGAAGGTCGACGCCGGCCTCCATCACCATGCGGTCGGCTTCGACCTTGAACTCCTCCGGGTCGTAAGCGACGGAGTAGCGGACGTTGTGGGGGCCGCCGCCGTTGACGAGACCGTAGCGGCGGAAGTGTTCGACGCGGTCCTGGGCGGGCGAGCCCCATTCGTCGCGAGGCGGGAAGTAGCAGGCGTCGCGGGCGGCGAGGCGGTCGACCATCTCCTGGCAGAGTCCGGCGACGACCTGGTTTCCGCGGCCGTCGTCGAGGGTCAGGAGAAGGATGATGAGGCCGTTGCTGGCGAGGCCTCCGAGCGAGCCGTAGCGTTCGACGAGCATCGCGCGGGCGCCCCCACGGGCGGCGGCGACGGCGGCGGCGATGCCGGCGGTGCCCCCGCCCACGACAAGGACGTCGGTTTCGGCGATGACAGGGACGCGGCGTTCGGGCTCGACGATGAAGCTGGCCATGGGCGAATCATACGGCGCGCGCGGTGCGGCGACAGGGCGGCGTTCGGGATATGCGGGGGGCGGCGGGACACTCGCGGGATGGCGAACGGCGACAGGTGCGGGGCGAAGACGAAGAAGGGCGGGGCCTGCCGCTACGGCCTGGAGAAGTGCCCCTATGCCGCCCACGCGGGAGGGCGTCCGCTGCACGGGGTCCGGGCGGTGCGGCGGCCATCGGCGGCGGGGACTTCGCCTGCTGCGACGGCAGTGACCACGGAAGTCCCCGTCCCGCCCGCGATCGAGGGGCGGGACCTGCGCGCGCTCGGCTGATGGCTCATCGAAGAAGTCGTCGCCGGGCGCATGGTGGCGCCGGCCGGGGGCCTGGTCGCGACGGTGATGCGCATCCTGATCACGCTGGGGCCAGAGCCGCTTTCGAAGGAAGGGGCGCTGAGGGAGGCGGCCCTGATTGGCCGCGTGATGGGCGGCCAGCCGCCGCGCGATGCAGAGGAGTGGGCGCTGGCAGAATCGATCTTCGAAGCGGACGCCGTGGCCGAGTTCAGACGCTGGGAGGAACGCGACGCCGCACGGGGCTGAGGCTCAAGCCAAGGGGCGCCGCTCAGGGGGTGGTAGTGGGCGTGGCGTCGTTGCCGGGGGTCGCGGTTGGCACGGGGGTGGCGACGGGGGTCAAGGGGGTGACGGTGCTGGTCTCGCCGACAGACGCGGCGACGGCGTCGCTGACGGTCTTCTTCGCGGTCGCGACGGCGGGTTCGAGGGCGGGATTCTGGGCGGCGGCTTCGTTGAGGACGGCCGCGGAAAGGGCTTCGAGGCCGCGGATCTCGGCCTTCGTGACCTCGTCGAGGTCGTGTCCCTGGGCCTGGTCGGCGAGGGCGCGGGCTTCGCGTTCCAGCCGGGAGAGGGCGCCTTCGGAGAGTTCGCCGCGGGCGGAGAGTTTCTGGATTTCGTAGACGCGGGCCTGGGCCTGCCTGAGCTGGACGTTGACGCGGTCATCGCCGCGGGAAAGAGCGTAGTCCATGCGTTCGTTGGCGCGCTTGAAGGTGTAGTTCCAGTCTCCGGGGGCGGAATCGCTGGCGGTGATGAAGCCGAGCGTGAGGACACCGATGGCGGCAGCAGAAGCGACCACGGAAGCGCCGGCAAAAGCGGTGCGGACGCGCGCGAACGGCGCCGGGGCGGGCGCCGCCGGCAGCGTGGGGGCGGCCAGGGCGGGTTGCGCGGCTTCGCGGGCCGCGGCAAGGAAGCGGTTCTTGAGGGACGCTTCGAAGAAGTAGCTGGGCTGTTCGGCGGCGTAGGTATCGGCGAGGGCGCCGGTGAGGCCGAGCATGGTGGCGAGCGAGGCCGCATCGTCGGGATAGAGCCCGAGCACGAAGTCGAGTTCGAGGCCATCGTCGATGAGGGCCTGTGCTTCGGCGAAGGTTCGAGCGTCGTATCCCGGCTTGCGGTCGAGGAGGGTTCTCATGAGTCGTCGCGCCGAATCATCGTTTGGAGTCTGGCGATGGCCTTATGTTGGAGGACTTTCACGTTGTTCTCGGACTTGTTGAGCGCCTGGGCGGTTTCGGCCACGGAGAGGCCGGCGCCGAAGCGGAGGGCGATGACCTGGCGTTGCGCTTCCGGGAGCTTGCCGGTTGCGACCCGGACGATTTCGATTTGCATTTGCGTTTCGATTTCGACCGTGTAGTCGGCAGCGCCGTCGGGGATGCTCTCGGTGAGCGGTGCGGTAGCGGTCCGGTTCTTTTCGCGGCGCACGTGGGAAACAAGTTCGTTGCGTGCGATGCGGAAGACCCATGCGCTAAAGGGGAGGCCGCGCCAGTTGAAGCCCTGGATGTTGTTGACGATTCGGAGGAAAACCTCCTCGGTCACATCCTCGGCGTCTTCGGAGCTGCCGAGCCGGGCGACGATGTAACGGTAGACCCTCGGGAAGTAGTGCTCGTAGAGGGCGGTAAGAGCGTCCTGGCTGCCGCGCTTGGCGGCTTCGACGACGGTGAATTCGTCGAACTCCGGGACCAACTCTTCTACCGTGGGGATCGCCAAACCAGCCCCCTGGGCCGCGCCGGAAATCGCGTAGTCCGAGCGTCCTCCTTTCGAGCATAGGCAGGCGTTGGCCTGTGTACTAGAGATAACGGTGGGCGAACCAAAAGGTTAATTGCAGGGTGTGGCGCGGGGCAGGCGTTCTCCGATATTCGCCGAATGGCCACTTCCGCGGGGCGGTGATGGCGGAAGGCCCTATTTCTTGCCCTTGCCGGGGGCATCGCCGCTGTTACCGGGCGGGTCGGTCTGGCCAGGAGCGGCGCCGCTGCTGCCGGGCGGGTCCGCTTGGCCGGGGGCATCGCCGCTGTTACCGGGCGGGTCGGTCTGGCCAGGAGCGGCGCCGCTATTGCCGGGCGGGTCGGTCTGGCCGGGGGCGCTGCCGCTGTTGCCCGGCGGGTCCGTCTGGCCTGGGGCACTGCCGCTGTTGCCCGGCGGGTCCGTCTGCCCGGGAGGGTCGCCGCTGTTCCCCGGCGGGTCCGTCTGGCCTGGGGCACTGCCGCTGTTGCCCGGCGGGTCCGTCTGCCCGGGAGGGTCGCCGCTGTTCCCCGGCGGGTCCGTCTGGCCTGGGGCACTGCCGCTGTTGCCCGGCGGGTCCG
>CAYTMI010000001.1:635279-675894 GCA_964438865.1 uncultured Anaerolineaceae bacterium
CTGCCGCTGTTGCCCGGCGGGTCCGTCTGCCCGGGAGGGTCGCCGCTGTTCCCCGGCGGGTCCGTCTGGCCTGGGGCGCTGCCGCTGTTGCCCGGCGGGTCGAAAGCCTCGATCGCCGGCGTCCCACCACCCGTCGCGGCGGCGGTCTCGACCCTGCACGCGCCGGTGGAGTCGATCGTGATGGCCTGCCCGGCCGAGGCTTCGCAGGCCCCGGTAACCGTGGTGACGCGGACAGTGCCTTCGGCCACGCGGATGATCGCACCCGCGCCTTCGAGCGCGAATGTCGCCACGCCGCCGCCGGCCAGGGTCGCCGCCCAGCCCGTGCCCGTCACCTCGACCCGGGCGCCATCGCTGGCAAAGCTGGCCGAGCCAGCCAGCAGGTCCACCCAGAGGAACTCCGAGTCGGAATTGACCCGGGCAAGAGAGCCGGCGTCGAGGTCGGCGCGGACTGAGAGATAGGGGAAGAGGATGCTGGCTTCGGAGTTGGCATGCACGACATCGCCCGCACGGACCTGGCCGACACTGAAGCCGTTCACCTCGATGGCGCCCGCAGTCACGGAAGGGCGTTCCGGCCGGCTGGCATGGAAGGATTCGATAACAGGGCGGCTGGCGGCGAGGATGCTCGCGGCGAGGCCAGCCCCCACGGGGATCGCGACCCAACGGTTGCCGAGGGCCGACAAGAACCCGGGGGGCGCGGCCGCCTGCGCACCGAGGGCGGCGAAGATCCGCTGGCGCAGGGCTTCCTTCCGCTCCGGGGAGAGGGGCACGGGGGCTGCACGGCGGAGCACAAACTCCACGGCGCGAAACTCCACGGCCATGCTGGGGTTAGTCCGCCACATCGGCTACCACCTTTCGCATCCGCCGGAGGGCGCGGAGGAGAAGCGCCCGGACCGCCCCCTCGCGGCGGCCGACAATGCGCCCGATCTCTTCGTGGCTGAGGTTGCCGTAGAAGCGGAGGACCACCACCTCGCGCTGTTCCGCGGTGAGATCCCTCATGCAGCGAAGGATAAGCCGGTGGGCCTCCTCGCGGTCGAATGTGGAGGGGTCGTGCACTTCGACCATGTCCTCGGTCAATGGTTCTTCCCACCGGGTGGCGTTTCGCCAATACGTCTTGAGTTCATTCCGGGCAATGGCGAAGATCCACGGCCGGAACTTGCGAGACCCCTTCCGGTAGCTGCGGGCCGAACGCCATGCCTTGAAGAAGACCGTTGAAAGGATGTCCTCCGCGGCGGAAGCATCGTGGCACTGTCCGCGGAGGTAGAGATAGAGGTCGTCGGCGAGGAGCCGGTAGATTTCGGCAAAGGCGCTACGGTCGCCGGCGGCGGTGCGGGCAGCGAGGTCATCGAGGCGAACTGATGCCTCCGCGGCGAGTGCGGGATCGGCAAGGGCGAGGGGGACGGCCACCCCGGCGGGACTGTTCATGGACGGTGTCCCGCCGGGTCTCGGACCATCTCCCGCGTAGCCCGCCCTGCGGCTCTCAGGGACGGCGATGCGGTCATCTCAAGCCATTCTAGGGGCCAATAGAGGCGCTGGACCGGGGGTTTACAGCCCTGTCACCGGGGCACCACCAGACCTCTCCGCAACCGCCATAACAGCTGACGTTGTGGAAGGTAGTGTCTGGTAGAAGCGTCTGAGGGAGCTAGGAATGCGATCGTTGTTGAGCGGGCCATTGCGGCGGGGTTGGGGTTCCGAGCGGGGACAGGTGCTCGCGCTCTTCGGCATGGGGCTGGCAGGGTTCATCGGTCTCGTGGGCCTCTCGGTCGACATGGGCCAGGTTGTCTTCGCCCGAACGGACCTGCAGAAGCTGGCAGACTCGGCGACCTTCGCGGCCGCCCAAGACCTCCCGGACAGTACGAAGGCGACGGCGGCGGCCAACACCTACGGGCACTCCGACCAGTTCCCGGGCACGCTCACGGTGGTCATCAGCCAGACCTACGGGGCGAACGACACGGTAGAAGTGACCGCTTCGCGGCGGGTGAACTACTGGTTCCTGAAGGCGGTTGGGCTGGATGGGATGACCGTGACCGCGAAGGCGAAGGCCCGCGCGATGAACTACGCGGGCGGCGCCGGGCTCCTCCCCTGGGGCTTCATCGCGAGCAACGAAGACAACAGCAAGCTGCTCCAAAACTCCTGCTATACCGGCCAGACTGAGGAGGGCGTGCCCACCTTCCAGCAGAACGTCCCGTGCACGGTGAAGTACGGGGCAGGGACGAACGCCGGGGGCGACTTCGGGGCACTCGCCCTCGACGGCACGGGCGCGAACATCTACCGCGAATCGATCGCGAAGGGCTCCACCAAGACCTTCATGAAGGGCCAGCAGGTGGACGCCGAGACCGGCAACATGCAGGGTCCGACCGGCCAGGGACTCGCGGACCGCCTGGCCCTGCCGGCGATCCTTCCTTGCCCGGGCAATCTGCGCAGCCAGGTGTTGACGACGGACCCTGTGAGCGGGGCCTCCAGCATCACCTCCGGCTGCGAGTCCAGCCCCCGGATCGGGATCATCCCGGTGGTCAACAAAATTGACAACCCGCAGAAGTCCACGATCCTCGGTTTCGCGTTCGTCTTCATCGAGGGCACGAGCGGAAGCGGCGGCGGCTCGAGCGTGAACGTCTACTTCGTCAAGTTCGTCACCATACTTCCGAACGGCGTCTACACCGGGACCACCAGCAGCGGGGCGACGGCGATCAAGCTCGTCGAGTGACGGCGGGCTGAAGCCGGGGTTCAGGCGCGGAAGGCCTCGACGCAGCGGACGCCGCCGGGCCCGGCGAGGGCGGAGTGGGGGAAGCCCGCCGGCAGATCGAGGCGGTCGCCGGGGCGCATCTCCAGCCGCTCGCGCGCGCCGACGATGAAGGTGATTGACCCACTGGCCACAAACAGCAGCTTCGCGGCTTCGTGGACGTGCTGGGGGAAGGCGGTGGCGCCGGGAGTGACCCACCAGGACGCGCTCAGGCCCTCTGCCCGGAAGACGGCTTCGAGGGCGGCGTCCGTGGGGCGCTCGGCGTGGGACCAGCGGCGGAGGACGGGCGGCTCCACGATTACGTCCGTTCGATGACCGCGCCGGCGAGCAACCCCGCGGCGAGCAAGGCCCCGAAGCGCATGTGTAGCTGGGCCGAAAGAAAGAGCGCCATGTTCAGCTTCCTCGGGTTCCCGCCGGCCCTCACGACGCGGACGATCGGGCGGGTCAGCGGGATCGTGGCGAGGGCGATGAGGGCGGGCCATGCCATCGCATCCACCACGACAGCGACGATGAGCGCGGCATAGGCGGCGGCGAGGAGGCCGTACATTTCGCGGTTCGCCCACTTCCGCCCGATGAGCGTGGCGAGGGTCCGCTTGCCTACCTTGCGGTCGTGTTCGATGTCGCGGAGGTTGTTGGCGTGGAGGATGGCGGTGACGAGGAAGGCGACGGGCAGGGAGGCGACGATGGGCTCCCATGCCCAGGATTCGGCCTGGACGAAGTAGGCGCCGAGGACCATCACCGGGCCCATGAAGACGAAGACGGTGGCTTCGCCGAGGGCAAGGTAGGCGAGGTGCACGGGCGCGCCTGTATAGAGGAAGCCGGCGAGGACGCTTGCCACGCCAAGCCAGAGCAGGCTCCAGTCCGTTGTGGCGCAGAGCACGAGGCCAACCGCCGCCCCCAGGACGAAGGCAGCCACCCCCGCCGCGAGGATGCCCTTCGGCGGGACGATCCCCCGCTGGATGAACCCGGCGGGGCCGAGCGAATCGGCGCTGTCCGCGCCCTTCCGGTGGTCGTAGTAGTCGTTGACGAAGTTCGTCCCGGCGTGAATGGCGACCGACCCGGCGAGGGCGAGCAGCGCCTTCCACCAGGAGAACACGTCGCCCGCGGCGAGCAGCGTCCCGACGACGACGGGGACCACCGAGGCGGTGAACGAAAACGGCCTCGCCGCCTGCCACCAGAGACGGAGGCCGGTTGGCGGAGCGGGGACAACGGGAGGAGCAGTGGGGACGGCAGCCATAGCCGCGTAGCTTAACCGAGCGGCGAGGGAAGCGGCGCGCGCCCGACCCGGCTAGGATGAGCGGCACACCACCGTTTCGCCGACCAAGGAATCCAAACCCATGAGTGTCACCTCCCTCCTTGTCGCCAACAGGGGCGAAATTGCCATCCGCGTGATGCGGGCCGCCGCCGAAATGGGCATCCGCAGCGTCGCCGTCTATTCGGAAGACGACGCCCAATCGCTCCACACCCGGAAGGCCGACGAAGCCCGGGCACTCCGCGGCACCGGCGCCGCCGCCTACCTCGACATGGACCAACTGGTCGCCGCGGCGAAGGGCGCGGGCTGCGATGCCGTCCACCCCGGCTACGGGTTCCTCAGTGAAAACGCCAGTTTCGCCCGGCGCTGTGCCGAGGCCGGGCTCACCTTCGTGGGCCCAAAACCGGAAACGCTCGACCTCTTCGGCGACAAGGGCCAGGCGCGGGCGTTGGCCGAACGGGTTGGCGTACCCGTGCTCCCGGGCACCTCGGGGCCGACCACGCTGGAAGAAGCGCACGCCTTCCTCGCCTCGCTGGGCGTGGGCGGTGCGGTGATGGTGAAGGCCCTCGCGGGCGGCGGCGGGCGGGGCATGCGCCCGGTCCAGCGCCCCGGCGACCTCGACGAAGCCTACCGCCGCTGCCAGTCGGAAGCGCGTTCTGCTTTCGGCAACGGCGATGTGTATGTCGAACAGCTGATCCCCCACGCGCGCCACATTGAGGTGCAGGTGGTCGGCGACGGCTCCGGGCAGGTGAGCCACCTCTGGGAGCGCGAATGCAGCATCCAGCGCCGGAACCAGAAGCTGATCGAAGTCGCGCCCAGCCCGGGGCTGCCTCCGCTGCTTCGGGACCGGCTGACGGCGGCGGCGGTGCGGTTGGCGGAAGAAGCGAACTTCCTGAACATCGGCACCTTCGAATTCCTCGTCGACGCCGATGCCCATGACCTCGCCGCTTTCGCCTTCATCGAAGCGAACCCCCGGCTGCAGGTCGAACACACGGTGACGGAAGAGGTGACCGGCATCGACCTCGTCCGGACGCAGCTCCAGATCGCGGGCGGGCAATCGCTCCGGGAGATGGGGCTGGAACAGGCACAGGTGCCGGCCCCGCGCGGGTTCGCGATGCAGGTGCGGGTGAACATGGAGACGATGGACGCCGCCGGCAACGCGCGGCCCACGGGCGGCACCCTCTCCGCCTTCGAGCCCCCTGCCGGGTCCGGCCTCCGCGTCGACACCTTCGGCTACGCGGGCTACACCACCAGCCCGAGCTTCGACTCCCTCCTCGCCAAGCTCATCGCCCACGCGCCGGGGGCAGACTTCGCCGACGTGGTGCGCCGCGCCTACCGGGGGCTGTGCGAGTTCCGGGTCGAAGGCGTGCGGACGAACATTCCCTTCCTCCAGAACATCCTCCAGCACCCCGACTTCGCCGCGAACCGGGTCTACACGCGCTTCGTCGAAGAGCACATGGCCGAACTCGCGGTCGCGCCGGGGGACGACGGCCACCCCAAACTCTTCTTCGAACAGCCCGCGGCCCGGCCGCAGCCCGCCGCCTCGGCCCTCGCGGGGGCGAAGATCGACACCTCCGACCCCCTGGCGATCCTCCACCACGGCAAGGCGAGTGGCCCCGAACCCGCGGCTGCCGCGGCCCTCGCCGAGGCGCCGGCCGGTTCGGTGGCCGTGCGGGCGCCGCTCCAGGGCACCATCGTCAGCATCGACGTGCGGGAGGGCGACACCGTCCGCAAGGGCCAGCAGTTGTTCGTGATGGAGGCGATGAAGATGGAACACGTCATCGCCGCGGAGCGCAGCGGCCGCGTCCACGGGCTGGCGGTGGGTGTGCGCGACGCCGTTTTCGAAGGCCACCCGCTCGCCTTCATCGAAGTCGCCGCGGTGGAATCGGAGGAGGACCGGACAGAGCAGGCGGTCGACCTCGACCACATCCGCCCGGACCTCGCCGAGGTGCTCGCCCGCCACCGGATCGGGCTGGACGAAGCCCGCCCCGACGCCGTCGCCCGGCGCCGCAAGACGAAGCAGCGGACGGCGCGCGAAAACGTCAACGACCTCTGCGACCCCGGCAGCTTCATCGAATACGGCCCGCTGGTGATCGCGGCCCAGCGGCGGCGGCGGACGGTCGAAGACCTCATCGAAAAGACGCCCGCCGACGGGATGATCGCGGGCATCGGCACCGTCAACGGCGACCTCTTCGATGAGTCGAAGGCGCGCTTCATCGCCATGTCCTACGACTACACGGTGCTGGCCGGCACCCAGGGCACCCAGAACCACCGCAAGAAGGACCGGATGTTCGAACTGGCGGAGGAGTGGCGCCTGCCCGTGGTGTTCTTCACGGAAGGCGGCGGCGGCCGGCCCGGCGACACCGACGGCGTCGGCGTCGCGGGGCTGGACTGCATGGCCTTCAACTACTTTGGGCGGCTGAGCGGGCTCGTGCCCCTCGTCGGGATCACCTCCGGGCGCTGCTTCGCCGGGAACGCGGCCCTCCTCGGCTGCTGCGACGTGGTGATCGCGACGAAGGGTTCGAACATCGGCATGGGCGGCCCGGCGATGATCGAAGGCGGCGGGCTCGGGATCTTCCGCCCGGAGGAGGTCGGCCCGATGGAGGTCCAGGTGCCGAACGGCGTCGTCGACATCCCCGTCGAAGACGAAGCCGAGGCCGTGGCCGTCGTCAAGAAGTACCTCTCCTACTTCCAGGGGGCGGTCGCGAAGTGGGAATGCGCCGACCAGCGCCTCCTCCGCGGGATCATCCCGGAAAATCGGCTCCGCACCTACGACGTCCGCGCCGTCATCGAAACCCTCGCCGACACCGGGTCAGTGCTGGAACTCCGGCGCCACTTCGGACTGGGGATGGTGACTGCCTTCGCGCGGATCGAAGGCCGGCCCGTGGGGATCGTCGCGAACAACCCCGTCCATCTCGCGGGGGCGATCGAAAGCGACGGCGCCGACAAGGCCGCCCGCTTCATGCAGCTCTGCGACGCCTTCGACATCCCCCTGCTCTTCCTCTGCGACACGCCCGGGATCATGGTGGGGCCGGAGGTGGAGAAGACCGCGCTCGTCCGCCACGCCGCCCGGATGTTCGTGACCGGCGCGAGCGTGACCGTGCCCTTCTTCACCATCGTCCTGCGCAAGTCGTATGGGCTGGGGGCGCAGGCGATGGCGGGCGGGAGCTTCAAGGCTCCGTTCTTCGCCGTCTCCTGGCCGACCGGGGAGTTCGGCGGCATGGGCCTGGAAGGGGCCGTGAAGCTGGGCTACCGGAACGAACTGGCGGCCCTGGAGGACCCGGCCGAACGGACCGCGCTGTACGACGAGATGGTGGCGCGCAGCTACGAACGCGGCAAGGCCGCGAACACCGCTTCGCACTTCGAAATCGACGACGTGATCGACCCGATCGAGTCGCGCCGCTGGGTCTCGCGGGGCCTACGCTCCGTGCCGCCCCCGAACCGCACCGGGGCCAAGAAGCGTCCCTGCATCGACACCTGGTAAGGGGCGGGGGCTCAGCGGCGGCGAAGCTCACACCGGCGCAGCGTCGGGAAATTGTTCGTCCGGCGGCTGCGACGCCGTGGGCTGCTCGGGAATAGTTCCAAAGCTGTCTTCGTAAGACCGAACTTTCTCGGTCAGGAGCTTGGCAAATACTTTCAAGTGCTGGGGGGACATGTAAATGCGCGCTTGCTGTTCGACGACGACGTGTTCGAGGGTTGCGGCCTTCATCTGTCCGAGGGTTATTACGACATCGAACACCGATAGCAGAATATCAATGGAGTTGGTGTAGAACGTCGCCAGCGTCGGCGATTCAATCTTCTCCATGGACTGCACGGCGGCTTGTGTCCTTCCCGGGATCTGAGACTGAGTCATCGCCGATAACCTCCAACTGCTTGTGGTTCAATGTCACGCGCAATGCTTGGGGTGCTGTTTCCTCGGGTGGCAAGGTCGATCGGGATCACCCTGACCCCGACGAGGTCAAACGGCAGCTGGCCACTTGAGGCTGGCAAAGTCCTGTGCGTGCCTGTGGATGAGACGGCTATAGGTGCCACAGTCGTCGTATCGGTGGCCGGCAACGCGTCAACCAACAGTACCGCGTCTCGGTTGAAGTCCACCGGAGCCAAGTGATCGGCCGTCAAGGTTGACATGTGGTTCAGGAGATCGCTGAACGGAACGAATCTCACCACTAGCGCAACGTCGAATGCCGACGCCAACTTCTTCAGAGTGGTGAGGGATGGACGGCCGTAGTCGGGATCCTCGAGTTTGGAAATTGCAGACTGCCTGGAGCCGATGAGGGAAGCGAGCTGCGCCTGGGTCCAGCCTCGCTCGTCCCGAGTGGCTCTGATTTGGAAGGCCAGACCCTGGTCAATATGTTCTTCCACATAGAGATCCCGGTACTCCTTATCCTCAAGGCTCCGAATGACCTGCCTACGCTGAGAAGTCGTGCGGCGTGACATGGTTCCTTCCTCCCTCCTTAATCTCTGCCCTTCGGAGTTGACATGTCGCAGCGGCGGAGCGTGGTTCGATCGCGCCACCTCTCTCCTCAGCGCCCATGAGAATGGTCACCTCCTGCCGTTCGGGACCGAAGCAAAAGAAGGGCCGATACTGGATGTTCTCTGCCTCAAACCGAATCTCGTAAATGTCATTCCACTCCGTACCTGTCATGGCGCCAGATTTGTGCCCCCACTGTTCCTTCTTTAATGCCTGCAAATACGTGATTCTGCTGTGGAATTTTGCGCGAGCCCTCTTGGAGGAGAGGCCCTTTGCCCAGTCTGCGATGACGTTCACACCTGAGTCGTTCACATAATCGAGGAACGTCCAAATCGGCATCGCCCGGACGCTAGCACGAAAACATGATACCACCAAGCCTCGTCCAGGGTATCACAAAAAACTGATACGCGGCGAAAGGCCCCTTGCTTTGGCCCTGCCGCTCACTGGCCGAGCTGCCTGTTGAAGGCTTGCGTCGCGGCAGCCGGCTCAGAGGCCGGCACGATGCCCGGCTCGTCCTGCAAGCGGATTCCGACCCCCCGGCGTTCTCCTACTTGCACCCGGTGGTATAGTTGCTTTCCTGCCCTGCGCCACGGGGCACCCGCGGGAGTCAATCCGGCGGACGGGCGCAGGCTGCGGTGGTCCCCGAGCCCATCTGTGAGCACAAGGACGGTCTCGCTCTTGACCGAACCCCTCCAGGTTGGCCAGTTCGCCATCGTTGACAGCGAACCGGTTGACCGCGGCCCCAATGCCGGGGTTTTCCACGGCAGAGGGCCAGCTGACGACCGAGCAGAGCTCTTCCTCGTGGCCGAAGGCACCACGCCTGCGGGCGAGTCCTTCGCGGGCCACGTTGTCTCCACCATTGGCCAGACCTTCAGCACGATGGACATGAGCCTGACCGGGTCGCTCCGCCGGCTCTTCGCCGAGGCCGAACGCAACCTCCGCGACTGGAACCGCAAGAGCATCGCCCAGCATCGCGTCAGCCTCGGCCTCAGCTGTTTCGGGCGCCGGGGCGAACAGGCCGTCATTGCCCAGGCGGGGCCATCGGTCGCCTTCCACCTCCACAACGGCGTGGCCACGGCCTATTACTCCGACGAAGAGCACGGGCGACCGATCGGCCTCGGTGGGGCGGTGGAACCACAGATGACGAAGATCGACTTCGACCTCGGCGACCGCGTCCTCCTGATCACGACGCCCGGCCTGGCCGAACTGGACGACGAGGTGATCGGCGGGGTCCTGGCGCTGCCGGCGGGACAAGTGCTCCCCGACCTCTATCACCGCCTCCAGCATCTCCGCCACCTGACCACCGTGCTCGTGATGCACGACCCCGCGGCCCTCCAGGCGGCCCCCCCGGAACTGCCGCCGGGCGAAGATGAGTTCGTCATCGGCTCGGAAACGACCGCGGAAGCGGGAACCGGCGTGCCCGTCACGACCGCGCACAGTCCCTTCCAGCCGGCGCTGTTCATCGGATCGGCACAACACGAAACGGCCGTCGAGGCGGCGCGAAGGCAGCTTGCGGAGGTCACCCCCCGGCGGCGAGTCGCGACCTCGGTGCCGGCCATCCTGACGGAGTTCCCGGCGCCGCTGCGGCGCGCTTCCGGCGACGACACCCTCGCGCGCATGGCAGCCGAACGCCGGAACCGGGCACAGGTGGGGGCCGCATCCATGCCCGCGCAGGCGATGGCGTCGCGGCCTTCGTGGCGGTCGAACCCGGGCGGGGGAGGCGCCAACGGGAGCGGCGATTCGACCGGCGGCTGGGAAGTTCGCCGCCGACACGGGAGACGGGACAGCTTTTCCCGCGGGCTCGTGAAGGAAGAGCCGCCGCCGCGTCCGCAGGCCACCGCCGCCGCCGCGCCGTTCGTGGGTGACATGGCAGCCGGTCGTCGCGGCAACACAGGCTGGACTTCGCCCTCGGGCGAGGCGATCGCGGCGGAAGTGGCCGGCTCCATCAACGGCGGCGCGCCGCTGGTCCGCGTGCGCGATTCGATGGGCGGCCGCTGGCGCGGAGGCGGTTCGCTTTCGCGTGGCAGCCGCACGGCGATTGGCGGGCAACTCCCGCCTACGTGGCTGGTCATCCTCATCGGCCTCGGGTTGCTGCTCGGTCTGGTGGCCGTGCTCACCGTGCCCCAGATGCTGCAAGAAGAATCGAGCCAGCGGCACGCCCGGCTGGTCGACAGTGCCCAGCGCCAACTGGCGGCGGCTCGCGTCCAGCAGGACCCCGCGGCCAAACGCACGGCCCTGACCGAAGCCCAGGCGCTGCTCCTTGAAGCGAACGAGTCCGAGCGGGCGGGCCCCCAGACGGAGCAACTCCTGTCCGAAGTGGCGGCCGCGATCAAGGAGATGGACGCGGTCCGCAGCCCGGCGCGGGTGGAGACGGTCGTGAGCCTGGAGCAGTTCGGCCAGAAGCCGGTCGCGGCGTTGCGGCTCGTCATCGGGCCGGACCAGGGCTTCATCCTCGATTCGCAGCAGGTCATCGCCGTGAGCTTCGCCGACGCCGAGCGCGCGGCCGTGTTTGCCGAGGACAAGGAAACCGGGCACGGCCGCCCCGTGGCCATCGCCTGGGCATCGAACCCGGACAACAAGGGCGCCGCGCTGATCATCGCCGACTCGGCACGGAACCTCTGGGCGTGGTCGAAGAACGGCGGCTTGCGGCAGGTGCCGTTCGCTGCGCCCGCGGACCTGGCCGTGACCGACATCGCCGTCCGCGCCCGGGAACTCTACGTGCTGGATGCGGCGAAGAGCGTCGTCTACCGCTTCACCCCCGGCGACGGCGGATTCGCGAACCCGCCCGTGAGAGCGATCGACAACGCCGCCCTCGCCGACGCCCGGCGGCTGATGGTCGACGCCACCGAATACGTGACCGCAGACGAGGACGGCACCCTGCGCCGCTACTACGGGCAGCTTTCACTGGAGCTTTCGGAAGCGGGCATCGACCGGCCCCTGATTGCCCCCGAGACGCCGCAGGCCTTTACGAACGGCGACCTCGCCATCCTCGACGCGCCCAACAACCGGGTCGTGGTGTTCCGCCGGGACGGGACGTTCTCCTACCAGTACCAGCACAAGGACTTCGCATCGATGTCTGCCTTCGCGATGTACGAAGGCGTGGGCTACGTCTTCAGCGGCGGCCAGCTCCGCAGGGTCACCTGGCAGCAGTAACCCGGTAGCCGCGCCCCACCGTGGGCGCATCGTGGCCGACGTAACCCGGTAGCCGCGCCCCACCGTGGGCGCATCGCCTGCTACCCCGGCCTCGCGTCAGCCTCGACCCCTCGTCCCCTGAGTCCGCGTCACCTGGCATCCCATCCTCCCGCTCGGCCGCGTATCCTCCCCTCGTGCAGATCCCCAAGCCCATCCGCCTCCCGCACGGCGCCTACGGTGACGACTCGAACGTCTTCCACCTTGTCTTTCGGGCCATTGCGGATGAGGCTCCGTTTTCGGACCGAACCCTGGGAGACGCCGTCTGGGCGCTGCGGTGAATGAACTCAGTCGAGACTCTATCAACCTCTACGCCGCCTGCCTGCTGCCGGACCACGTGCATGCGTTGCTGGCGCCTGGTGGCCAAACCGTCATCCAGTGGGCGAACAGCTTCAAGTCGTATTCGACGAGGGTGGCCTGGGGGCACCGCCAGCGGGCGGCACTCTGCCAGCCGGGATTCTTCGACCGGCGGATTCGGGATGACCGTGAGTTCGCGGACGTTATGGGGTACATCGTGGCCAACCCGGTAGAGGCGGGGTTGGCTGCGCGGTTCGAGGATTGGCCATGGGTAGGCGTGTGGGTAGGGGAGGCTGACGCGGGGCGGGATCGTCGAGGCTGACGCGGGGGTGGAGCGGCCAGACATGCGGCCACGGTCAGAATCCCTACCCGCGGCTACCTGCCGCGGATTACCCCGCCCAGCGGCCGGCCCATTCGTCGAGGGCGCGGACGATCGATTCGAGTTCGCTGCCCTTTTCCGTGAGCGCGTATTCGACCCGCACGGGCACTTCCGGGTAGACGGTGCGGACGACGACACCTTCGTGTTCGAGTTCGCGCAGGCGCTCGGAGAGGAGGCGGTCGGAGAGGCCTGGCACCTTTGCCAGGAGTTCGCTGAAGCGCATTGGGCCGCCCAGGAGCAGCCGCACGATCGCCCCGGTCCAGCGCCGCCCGACAAGCTCGACGGCAGCCTGGAACACCGGGCAGTAGTTCCACTCGGTCTCGGCGCCGTGCTCCGCGGGGGCTGTCATGCTTTTATTCTACACCGCCGCCAACTTTTCGATAGCCACTTGCACAAAGTAAGCGACCGATGATAGGATAGCCACATCAGGTAAGAGACTTACCAAAAGCAAGCAAGGAGACCCCAACATGCCCTGGAACGTCGATCCCGCCCACAGCACCGTCGCCTTCGGTGTCCGCCACATGGTCATGACCACCGTTCGCGGCCAGTTCAAGGAGTACGCAGTCACCGCCGAAGTCGATGAAAACGACCTCAGCCTCTCGTCCGCGACGGTGACCATCCAGGCGGCCAGCGTCGACACCGGCGTGGCTGACCGCGACGCCCACCTTCGTTCCGCCGACTTCTTCGACGCCGAAAATCACCCTGTCATCACCTTCGCCAGCCGGAGGTTCGAACCGAAGGGGGCCGGGGAGTACCGCCTCATCGGCGACCTGACCATTCGCGGCGTAACCCGGGAAGTTGCCCTCGACGCCGAGGTGACGGCGCCGCTCAAGGACCCCTGGGGCAACACCAAAGCCGGCCTGAGCGCCGAGGGGAAGATCAACCGCAAGGACTTTGGGCTGGGCTGGAACGCGGTGCTCGAGGCCGGCGGCCTCGTCGTCGGTGACTCCGTGAAGCTCGCGATCGACCTCGAACTCGCGAAGGCCGCTTAGCCGGGGCGCGACACACAGAAGATGGTCCCGGGCGCGGCGGTCTAACGCCCGCGCCCGGGACGTCTACGCCTGCATCGCCCGGATGTACGTCTGGAGGTCGAAGTAGTCGCGCCAGGCGCGGATCTTCTCGCCTTCGATTTCGAAGACGCCGGTACAGGGGAGGGCGATCTGCTTGCCGCCGGCGAGCGTACGGTCGACGCGTTCGGCGAAGACGACGTTCCCGTTCGCAGCGATGTTGAGGACCTCCCACTCGGTCTGCTGCCAGCCGCCAAGGAAGCCGGCGATGGTCTTGCGGACCGCTTCGGCGCCGACGGCGGGCGGCCCGGGCATGTTGTGATAGATGCCGTCCGGGGTGAAATAGGCCATCAGCTCTTCGATGTCGAGCCGCGGCCAGGCTGCGCAGAACTCGCGGACGACCTGTTCGGGGGTGCGTGCCATGCGTGTCTCCAGGGGGATGTCCTCGCTCGAGGGGATTGTACGCCGCCGGGGGCGAACCGCCGCGACAATCTTTCCCCGTAGGACGCCGGGATGCGTAGAATCGAAGGGCGGCGCTGCCGTTCCCCTCTATGTACAACACGACCACGCTTCCCAATGGACTCCGCATTGTCACGGGCGAAATGGCCCACACCCGCTCTGCCACCCTGAGCGTCTACGTCGGTGCGGGCAGCCGCTACGAACCGGACGAAGAGGCGGGGCTTTCGCACTTCCTCGAACACATGCTGTTCAAGGGCGCTTCACGCCGGCCCACGGCGAAGCACATCGCCGAGGCGATCGAATCGGTTGGCGGCATGCACAACGCCGCCACCGACCGCGAGGTGACGGTCTACTACGCGAAGGTGCCCCACACGGCGGCGATGGAGACGATCGACATCCTCGCGGACATGGTCCGGGCGCCGATCATGGACGCGAAGGAACTGGAAAAAGAGCGCCACGTGATCCTCGAGGAGCTGGCGACGATCGAGGACAGCCCGGCCGAACTCGCGGGTATCCTGATCGACGAGACCCTCTGGCCGCACCAGCCGCTGGGGCGAAACGTCGGAGGGACGCCAGAAAGCGTGAAGTCGCTGCCGCTGGAGGCCGTGAACCGGTACCTCCGGGCGCAGTACGTCCCTTCGAACATGGTCCTGGTCGCGGCCGGGAACGTCCGTCACGGCGATGTCGTGGGGGCCGCGGAGAAGTGGCTGGGCGATATGCCGGCGGTGGCGCCGGGCGCGTGGTTCCCCGTCCGAGGCCGGGACGGGGCCGAACGCATCGCCGTCCGCGAAAAGACCACCGAACAGGCGCATCTCTGCATCGCTTACCCGGCCGTGCCGCTCGGGCACCCGGACCGCTTCGCCCTGGATCTGCTGAGCACCATCCTCGGTGAGGGCATGTCCAGCCGGCTGTTCATGGAACTGCGTGAAGAGCGGGCGCTGGTCTACGACGTCCACAGTTATCCGAGCGAGTTCCGGGATGCCGGTTCGTTCACGATCTACGCCGGCTGCGACCCCGAGAACGCGCGCGTCACCGCTGAAGTCGCCCTCGAGGAGACAGAGAAGCTGCTGCGGGGGATACCGGACGCGGAACTGGAAAAGGGCAAGCAGATGGCCCGGGGGCGGATCCAGTTGCGGATGGAAGACACGCGGGCAGTCGCCGGCTGGCTCGGTTCGCAGGCCCTCTTGCTGGACAAGATCGAGACGGTGGACGAGGTCGTCGCCCACATCGACGCGGTGACCCTTGATGACGTCATCCGCATTGGCCGCCAACTGCTGCAGCCCTCGCTGGCGACGCTCGCGGCGGTGGGCCCATTCGAAGACCGGGACACGTTCGCGGGGCTGTTCTGAGATGACTTCGCGGGCGTTCTTCGGCAAGCCCCAGGCCGGGGTTGTCGATGGGGGCACCCAGATCACCGTCTACCTGGTGCCGGTCTACGAAGGCCGCCTGGTGGTGTTCGACGTGAAAGCGAAGCAGGCGCGTGGCCGCTGGCTGCCCTGGGACGTCCTCGATTTCGGCCAGAACCCCTACGAAGCGGCGAGTGCACTGGCAGACAGCTGGTGCGACGGGGCGCTCGATGACCTGGCGCTTGTCGACGTTATGTCGTTCGAGAGTCCCGGCGGCGGCTGGGAACTGGCAATCGTCTTCCGGGCGCAGTTGACCGAACTTCCCGGCGGCGACGACGCCCGCGAGCCCTACCTCTACCCGGAAGGCGCATTCGACGCCATCGGGAACTTCGACCCCGTGGACCTGGAGCGCTGGGTCCGCCCCCCGGCAGCCGGCGCCACGCAGCGGCGGGAAGCGGAGCAGGGCCCGCTCCTGTTCTGACCCGCGGGGTTAGCGGCTGACTTCGAAGAGGAACTCGACTTCGACGGGGACGCCGAAGGGGAGTTCAGCGACGCCGATGGCCACGCGCGCATGGCGGCCGGCTTCCCCGAAGACGTCGAGGAGGAGTTGGGAGGCGCCGTTTATCACTTTCGGGTGTTCGATGAAGCCATCGGCGCTGGCGACGTAGCCTCGAACCTGGACGACGCGGGCAACGCGGTCCAGCGATCCCAGGTGGCCGCGCACGATGGCGAGGGCGTTGATGGTGCAGACGCGGGCGAGGTCGGCGGCTTCGTCGAGGGTCACGTTTTCGCCGCACTTGCCCCGGCGGAGAGGGCGACCGTCCTGGAGCGGCACCTGGCCGGAAACGAAGAGCAGGGGGCCGGTCTGGACCGCCGGCGAATAGAGCCCGGCCGGGGCCGGCGCGGGCGGGAGTTCGATCCCGAGGTCCTTCAGGCGGGCTTCGGCGCTCATTCAGCCTCCTCTCCCAGGAGCTTCGACACGACGTTCTCGAACTCCTCGGCGCTGTAGCACTCGATGACGATGCGGGCGCCCTTTTTCTGGGGCTGGACGGCCACGCGGGTGCCGAGCGCCTGCCGGAGGCGCGATTCGATGTCGGCGATGGTGGCGTCGCGGCGGGCGGTGGCGGCCCCGGCGCTGGACGCGGTCGCGGGGGCGGCGGCGAGGGTGCGGCGGACGTAGCTCTCGGTCTCGCGCACACTCATTCTCTTCTTGACGACGGCGCGCCAGGCGTTGACGCGGCCCCGGCCTTCGGGCAGGCCGAGCAGCGCCCGGGCGTGGCCCTCGGTGATCTCGCCCGCCACAAGGCTGCGGCGGATTTCGGATTCGAGGGAGAGGAGGCGGAGCGCGTTCGCGACGGTCGCGCGGCTCTTGCCGACCCGCCGGGCGACATCCTCCTGGGTGAGGCCGTACTCCTCGGTGAGGCGACGGTAGGCCATCGCTTCTTCAATCGCGTTGAGGTCGGCGCGCTGGATGTTTTCAATGAGGGCGAGTTCGAGCAGTTCGTGGTCGGCCGCTTCCCGGAAGACCACAGGCACGAGGTCGAGTCCCGCGAGGCGGGCGGCCTGGAGACGGCGCTCCCCGGCGACGAGGCGGTAGCCGCCGGATTCGTCCTTGCTGACGACGAGCGGCTGGATGATGCCGTGGCTGCGGATGGAGTCGGCCAGTTCCCGCAGCTTTTCGGGTTCGAAGTGGGTGCGCGGCTGTTCCGGGTTGGGCGAAATCAGGTCGATGTCGAGCATCTCGGGCGCGTACCGGCGAGGCTCGGCGCCCGCTGGCAATGGCGCGACGGCCGGAACCGGCGGCGCTGGCGCGGTTTCCGGCGGGGCCGTGCTTGCCGCCACCCCGAAGAGTGCGTCGAGTCCGCGTCCGAGTCCGCGTTTCGGCTGCGTCATACCGTCACCCCCGTGCGTGTGAGCAATTCGACTGCGAGAGCATCGTAGGCGGTCGCGGCCCGGCCACCGGGCTCGTACCGGAAGATCGACTGCCCGTGGCTCGGCGCCTCGCTGAGGCGGACGGCCCGAGGGATGATGGTCTGGAACGTCTCGGCGAAGTGAGTCCGGACCTCTTCGACCACCTGGGCAGCGAGACGGGTGCGGGGGTCGAACATGGTGAGGACCACGCCGAGGACGGAGAGGCCGGGATTGAGGTTGCGGCGGACGAGTTCGAGCGTCGCCATGAGGCGGCTCAGCCCTTCGAGCGCCATGTATTCGCACTGCACGGGGATGACGACGGTGTCAGTCGCGGTGAGCGCGTTGATGGTGAGGAGGCCGAGCGAGGGAGGGCAGTCGACGAAGATGTAGTCGTAGCTGTCGCGCAGCGGGTAGATGGCCGAAGCCAGGCGGCGTTCGCGGGCGAGGACGGGCACAAGTTCGACCTCGGCCCCGGCAAGGGCTGTGCTCGCAGGCATCAGGTCGATGCTTTCTTCCGGGACGGCGACAACGCAGGTCCGGGGTTCGACCTCTTCGAGGAGGGCTTCGTAGGTCCCGGCCTGGATGTTCGGTTCGACCCCGGCGGCACTGGTGGCGTTGCCCTGCGGATCCAGGTCGACGAGGAGGATGCGGTGGCCGCGGCGCCCGACAGCCGCGGCCAGGGAGACGGCCGTCGTCGTCTTGCCCACGCCGCCCTTCTGGTTCACGAAGGTGATGACACGCGCACCCATCAGGCGGTCACCTTCAGCCGGTCTTCGACCTGGGCACGGGTGGGCACGCCGTCGAGTCCCACGGCTTCCGTGGCGATCGCACCTGCGGCAAGGGCAAACTGGCAGGACGCGGCAAGGTCGCGGGTTTCGGCCATCCGGACGATGAAGGCGGTGGCGAAACAGTCGCCGGCGCCGGTCGGGTCCACGGGATCGGCGGGCATGGCGGCGAGATGGCTTTCGCGGCCTTCGCTATAGAGCGTCGCCCCACGGTAGCCGCGGGTGACGAAGGCGGTGGCGCCGCGGGCCATACAGAAGCGGGCGAGCGTCTCCGGGTCGGCGGTGTCTTCTTCGCTGAAGAAGAGGTACGCCCCCGCGACGGCGAAGGGCGTGGCGCGAGCAATCGGATCTGGCGCGGGGGAGACCCGGTGCTCGGCGTCGACGCTGCGGAGCGTCCCCTGGAGCGAGACGGCGACGAACCGGGCGCGAAAGCCGGGAATGGCCGCGAGTTCGTGGAAGGCGGGCGCGACGATGAGCGCATCCGCGGCAGGGGGCAGCCCCATCGTGGCGGGCTTCAGTTGCGGGCCTTCCTCCAGGAGCAGTTGGGTGCGGTCGCCAGCGGCGTCATAGGTGTTGGCGTAGCGCGGGCACATATCCGCCGCCACGGTGCGGAGTTCGATACCTTCGAGCACCGCACGGTCGTACCAGGGGGTGAGGGCGGTGAAGAGCGTGACTTCGGCGCCAAGCGCGAGCGCCGTGCGGGCGGCATAGAGAGACGGCCCCCCCGGCACCCAGCGGCCGCCGGGCGCCCGGTCCTCAACCACGTTGCCAACGACGACGATGTGCGTGGCTGGCTCCTTTCGCCCGATCCCTACTGGCGGGCGCTGATGACGACTTTGCGATTGTCGCCTTCGCCGATGCTGTTCGTGACCAGTTCCGGGTCGTCAGCGAAGAGGATGTGGACGAGGCGCCGTTCGGCGGGGGACATCGGTTCGAGCGTGATCGGCGAGCCGGTCTCGCGGACGCGGTCGGCCATGCGCGTGGCAAGGGCGACCACCTGCTCTTCGCGGCGGTGCTTGTAGTGCTCGACATCGATGGTGACCCCGGGACGGTCCGGGTACCGGCGGTTGACGATGAGGTTGACGATGTACTGGAGGGAGAGGAGGGTGTCGCCCCGGCGTCCGATGAGGAGGCCGAGATCGCTGCCACTTATGTCAATCACAGCGAGGGCCGTCCCCAGCCCGTCGCCGGCGGTGAGCGGCTCGCGGATGGTCAGCTCCGCGCCGATATCGAGGATGCGGAGGAGGTCATCAACGATGTGGGCGGCGAAATCGACCTCTTCGGCGTTGATGTCGGGGGCGACATAGGGGCCTTCTTCGCGGCGGCGGCGTTCGCCCCGGTCACCGCGTTCGGGGCGTTCGGGGCGTTCGGCGCGGGGCTCCCGCGGGGGACGCTCTCCCCGGGGTTGCGCTTCGCGCGGGGGACGGGCGCCGCGGGCAGCCGCTGGGGGCGGCGTGCCAGTCTCTTCGGCATAGCTGGGCGTGCGCATGAAGTCCTCAGCGGTCAGCTTCGGGGTCGCCGCTTCGAGACCAACGCGGGGAGCGCGCTCGCCACGGCCGCCGAAACGTCCGCGGGGAGCGGCCCGGTCACCACCGGCGGCCGGCTGCGGACCCCGACCGCCTTCACGGGGCGGGCGATCGGCGTCACGCGGGGGGCGGGGCCCGCCTCGCCCCTGGCCACTGCGCTGGGGGCCGCGGGGAATCCGGGTGTCCACGGCGGAGCGGTCGAACGGTTTGGGGGCGCCGGGAGTGGAGAGCCGTTCGACGCGGACGACCGCATCCTGGGCGCCACGGCCGAAGAGTCCGCCTTTGCGGCCTTCGTCCAGGACGACGAATTCGACTTCGTCGCGGGTTGCTCCGAGCTTGGTGAGCGCCCTGTTAAGGGCGTCTTCGACGGTTTTGCCGCTTGCTTCGGCCTGGTCCATTGGTAGTCCTCAATTCACGAGCAGGTTGGGAAGGGGCGGGGGCCGCGCCTGTGCCGGGGCCCTCCGCGAGCGCTGCGGTGGCGGTGGGGCCGGGCCGCTTGAATACTGGTTCGATCTTCAGGAAAGGGAACCCGTAGGTAAGGATGTTGAACCCGATGCCGACGAGCGAGTTGACCACCCAGTAGAGGCTGACGCCGCTCGGGAAGCTGAGCGCGAAGAACGCGAACATCAGCGGCATCATGTAGGCCATCATCTGTTGCTGGGCCCGGGCCCGTTCGTCGGTGGTGACCGTGACCGTGGTCTTCGTCTGCGCCCAGGTCGTCAGTCCCACCAGGACGACCAGGAAGCCGGCCGCGCTCAGGAGGCCGGCATCGTTCGGGGTGGAGCGCAGGTCGAAGCCAAGAAAGAAGTTGTTGATCGGCACCGCGTGCTGGATGTAGCTCCAGTTGTAGAGGTGGCTTCCGAGCGATTCGAGGGCTTCGGGAGATTCAGGAAGCGTCTGGCGGATGGCGTAGAACAGGGCGATCAGCACCGGGAACTGGAGGAGCATAGGACCCAGGCAGCCGAGCGGGTTCACCCCGGCCTCCCGGTAGGCCTTCATCGTCTCTTCCTGGCGGCGCTTGGGGTCGCTGAACTTCTTGTTGATCTCCTGGACGCGAGGCTGGAGCGACTGCATGGCCCGCGTCTGGTGGAGCTGCCGAAGCGTCAGGGGGAAGGTGACGACGCGGATGATGACGGTGAAGGCGATGATCGCCAGGCCGAAGCTGCCGAAGAGGACCTGGTTGAGGATGACCAGGAAATTGATCATCGGGTCCAGGAGCGCGACCGTGAAGATGTCGCCGAGCACTGCCATCACTTCGGCACCGCCGCCACCGGGATTTCAACCACCTGGCCGTTGGGCGTCGCCTGGAAGAGCTTGCCTTTCGTGGTCGCGATGATGGCCTTGCCGGCGAAGCGCGTGTTCGCGGGCCCCACAGTCACGTCTGCCCGGATCGTGCCCACGCCTGCGAGGGGAACCGTGTTCTGGAGAGCCCCATCGGCGAGCTTGATGAAGTGGACGACAGGTTCGCGGTCGGCGAGCACGAGGACATCATCCACGATCGCCGGGCCCGACTTCACCTTCTGGCCGGCTGAGTAGGTCCACTTCGTCTTCCCGGTAGTTATGTCAAGTGCATATACTTCACCGGAGAGGTCCCCGAAGTAGGCGATGCCATCCTTAAACGCCGGCGTGTTCCAAACCCAGTCGGACGCCTGGAAGGGACCGGAGACGGGGGTCCCGGTGCCCGTGTCGAGGATGAACACCTTCTTGGAGAGCGTCGGGACGAACAGCCGGTTGTCGCCGAGTAAGCTAAGCGAGGCGATCGCGCTCTCCGTTTCGAACTCCCAGCGCGTGGCGCCATCGGCCACCGCGAGGCTGCGGACCTTCCCGCCCATGGTTGCGACGACGACGGAGTCCCCCACGCCGACCGGCGCCGCCCAGATGCCGCCGTCGACCTTCTTCGGTTGCGCCCATCCTGTGGCAGGGTTCCCGGTCGCGGGGTCGAAGGCGTACAGGTACCCCTCGTCGGTGGCGACGAAGAGGCGGCCGCCGGCGAGCGTCGGCCCGTCGAGGACGTGGCCCTTCAGTTCCTTTGGCCCCCAGGTGATGGACCCGGTGGCCGGGTTGAGAGCGAAGAGCCCTGCCGCGTAGGCGGCGACGTAGAGGCGGTCGCCGTCGCGGACAGGTTCGCCGTAGGTCGCTTCGGGATTGAGGTCCTTCTGGTTCGCCAGGTTCGAGTTGGGGAACTGCCACGATTGCGAGAGGGGATCCGAAAGCAGCGGGATCGCGGCGAGGCGATCCTTGTCCGGATAGTAGTAGAGCGAATCTGAATCGAAGGTAGGGGCGGCCCAACCCTGGGGTTTGACGACGCCGCCGCAGGACGAAAGCGCGGCCGCGGCGACGACGAGCAGGATGGCAGCCCCGAGCAGGCGGGGAAGTTTCACCGGGATAGCTTATGGTGGCCCGGTGCTACCGGCGAATCAGCGCCTGCACGGAGCCAACCCACTCTCCATCCCGAGCCGGGCCGTAAGACGCCCGCATCGGAGCCCTCCTTCAGTAGCCCGACTGCCAGGGAGGGCCGGGTCCCGTTTTCTCGGCGAAAACGGGGTTGCCGAGTCTAGAACCGTGTTTCACCGTCATGTTCGACGTGAAACATCCGGGCGCTTGGGCTGGGTGTTTCACGGGAAACGCGACGGTGAAACATTGCTGGACGCCTGTTACGCTTGCGGCGAACGGCGGAGGGCAGCGTGGACGACTTCTCGACGGGCTATCTCCTCGGTCTCCTCGCCGGCGAGGGGCACTTCGGTGGCGACGGCCGCCAGCCCCAGGTCACGATCCGCATGCACACTCGCCACGAACGGCTCTTCCACTGGCTGGTCGCTACCGTGCCCGGCAGCAAACTCTACGGCCCCTACCACCACGGCGGTCGCGACTACTACCAGTGGATGGTTCGGGGTGCCACACTCCGCGAAATCGTCGTCCCCCTGATTCAGCAGCACCTGCCCCAGCTCGATGACTACGTCGCCGGCCGCTTCCGGACGATGTGCGAACGCTACGGGATCTCGTTGCCGCCGGGGACGGGGTCGTAGCCCCGCCCGCCGCCCGGCCGGCAGCGCCCCAGCCTCTTCAGCGCCAGCCAGCCGCCGCGGAACGCCCCGAAGCGCTCGATCGCATCGTATCCGTAGCGAGAACAGCTCGGTTCGAACCTGCAAACGTTCGGCATGAGGCCCGAAAGCGTCACCTGGTAGATTCGAATCAGCCACAGGAGCGGGTATTTCACGCGGTATCCCCTGCGACCAAACCGGCCTTCCGGAGCGCCCGAAGCAGCGCCGCGCGCAGTTCGCTGTAGGACGATGTCATCGCTCCCGCCCGCGCCGTGACGATAACGTCGTGACCGGGAACCACGGGAATATCTCGCGCCGCTTCCCGCAGCCGCCGCTTCACCCGGTTCCGCCGCACGGACTGCTTCGCCAGGCGCTTCCCTACCGCGAATCCCCAGCGCGCCGGTTGCCCTTCGTTCGGGAAACAGCGGAGAACGAGAAGAGGACCGCCAACGACGGTCCCCTTGCTGTATACCGAGTCAAATTCCGGGCCTTTGCGGAGCCGCCGCGCGCGTTCCATGAGCGCCTCCGGGGGCCTGTGCCCGATTCGACCTGTCCTAGACGACGGTAAGGCGCTTGCGCCCCTGGAGGCGTCGTGCCTTCAGGACGAGGCGGCCGGCCCGCGAGGCCATGCGCTTGCGGAACCCGTGATTGCGCTTCCGGGGGATGACGTGGGGCTGATAAGTGCGCTTGGTAGACACTCTGGCCTCCTTCTCTGCAGCAGGGATGCGTGAACCGTTATCGTAACCTTATCCCCCGCTAACGGTCGAATCAGCGCGTCAAGGGGCATAGGCGGCCAGGTAGTGCGCGTAGTGCTCCATCACCGCCTGCACGTAGTGCTTCGTCTCCGCGTAGTCCACAGCCTCGACGAAGTCTGCCGGCCGGAGGCCTGCCGAAGCTGCCACCCACCGCGCGGCCGCTCCCGGGCCCGCATTGTAGGCCGCGAGCGCCGCGTAGGGGTTGCCGAACCTCCGGAGTTGCGCGCCGATGTAGTTTGCCCCGAATTCGAGGCTAATGGCCGGCCGGAAAAGGTGTGCGGGGTCGAAGTCGTCGTAGCCGAGCGACCCTGCGATTGCCTGGCCGGTCTCCGGGATCACCTGCGTCAGGCCCAACGCGCCCGCCGTCGACCCCGCGGCAGGGTCCCAGAAGCTCTCCTGCCGCACCAGGGCCGCCAGCCAGAGGGGGTCGAGGCCGTTGTCGCGCGACACTTCGTCCAGCGTCGCCACGTAGGCCACGGGGTAGATCACCTTCAGGAGCGGCTGCGGCGCCTCCCAGTCGCGGACGCCGAGCGAGATTCGAAGCCGGACACCCAGCCGCGCCGCCAGGTCGACCAGCCCCAGCTCGTGGGACTCTCTGATGGCGCGATAGAGCTCCCAGCCGCCTGCGCGTTCCGCATCCAGCGCCAGGAGCTCTCTGGCTTCGCTCCGCAACCCCACCGCGACCAGGTCCGCGGCCGGCGACGACGCCCCCGCGGGCGGCATCGCGCCCAACAGCGTGACGAGCCACGTTTCGAACGCCGCCCAGTCCGGGCCCGAGAGGTCGCGTGCCCGGTAGCCCGCGTCGGGGGCGCCGGTGCCGTTGAGCGCGCGAGCTGCTTCCATGGCGTGGAAGGCCAGCGGTTCGCTCGCGGCGGCGGCGCGATAGGCTGCGCCCGCGGCCAGGCGGTCGCCGGCTGCTTCGTGAGCCCGCGCTTTCCAGTAGAGCAAGCGGGCGCTGGCCGCAAGCTGGAGGCTATCCCAGGCGGCGACCGCGCCGGCAGGTTCTCCGGCGGCAAGGAGTGTGTACCCCGCTCGGAAGGCGGCCTCTTCGGTGAACTCACCCGGGGGTCCTCCCTGTACCAGTGTTACATAACGTGTACTGGCGCCGTCGGGGTCCCCGAGGAGTTCCGCCATCCGCGCCGCCCAGTAGCGCGCCCTGTGGGCGTAACGGTCGCCCGTCCCCTGCGCGGCCGCCGCATCGTAGTTCGCCAGCGCCGCCCGGTAGTCCCCGAGGTCCTCCAGTGCAGCGCCGAGGTAGAAGTACCGGAACGTCAGCTCGGCCGCGCCGATCCCCGGTTCCCCAACGCCTGCTTCGAGCACCCGCCGCGCCTCGGAGGGCATCCCCCGGCGGTAATACACGAGCCCTTCGGAGCCCGCGTCGGCGGGATGCCCGGCCGCCCGCAACTGCGCCAGTGCCCCCACCGCGTAGACGGACCCCGGCGACCCGGTGACGATGGCCTGCCGCTGCGCCGCCGCGAGCGCCGTGTCCCCCGTCTCCGCCGCGACCGTCGCCAGCCGGGCGCGGTCCGCCGGCAGCCCCGTCGCCGCTGCGAGTTCTGACAGCCAGCGCACCTCGCCCGCGAGGTCGCCGTCAGCCCGCGCAACCTCCGCCCGCTCCCGCAGGATTGCGACGTACAGCGCTCCCGGGGTCGATGCAGACGCGAGCAGCGCATCCCAGGCGGCGAACGCCGCGCTTAGCGGTCCCACCCGGGATGCCGCGCGTGCGTACTCGTGCTTCACATAAGACCGCAGGGGACCCGCGTTCGCCACGCTCGCCGGCCGCAGCACCGCCTCAGCTTCTATCCAGCCGCCAGCGTCGTTCAACCGCCGCCCCAGGAGATACGCGGCCCGCATTCCCGCCGCAGTGGTGACCGGCGCCGCCGCCACCGCCTCCCGGAGACGCCGTATCCCCTCAGCCGGGTGGCCGGCCTCCGTCAGCGCGACAGCTTCGCCGATGAGCGCGTCCGCCCGCGACGGCGTCGAAGGTGGCTCCGCGGCAGCTACCGCGGCCCAGGCGACCGCCGCCTCCGCGTACCTGCCCTCGGCGGCGAGCCGCCCCGCGCGGGCTGCTGTGGCGGGCACGGGCGTGGCCGTCGGCACGGGCGATGGCGTGGCTGCTGGAGCAGTCGGCGTGGCCGGGCCGGCCGATGGCTCCACGGTCGGGGACGACGCCGGGCGTGTCCTCCCCGTGCAGGAAGCGGCAACGAGGGCCGCGAGTACCACGGCCAGGACCGCCCCGGCCGGTTTGCATCTGCGCATCACCCTCCCGATGCTAGGCTGCGAGCCCCGAAGCCGGCAATCATTCGCCCGGCAAACCGGAAAGGTACGGTCCCTCACCCGTGCAGCCATCTCCAACCACGCCCACCACCCTGGCCGAGGCGACGCGCGCCCGCAACGCCTGGATCGAAGTCGACCTCGACGCGGTGGAGGCGAATGTCCGCGCGCTCCGGGGATGGGTGGGCGCAGGCGTCGAACTCATCGCGGTGGTGAAGGCGAACGCCTACGGCCACGGCGTCGAAGGGATCGCACCGGCGCTGGAACGGGCAGGAGTCGACCGCCTGGCCGTGGTCTGGGTGCAGGAAGCGCTGGGGCTGCGTGCGCTCGGCGTGACGCGGCCGGTCCTGGTGCTTGGCCACGCCTTCCCGGAAGACGCGCCCGCAGCCGTGAAAGGGACAATCACCCTGACCTGTCACTCGCGCGAACTGGGTCGCGCGCTCTCGGCGGCGGCCGTGGAAGCGGGCAAGACCGCCGCCGTCCACGTGAAGGTCGACACCGGCCTCCATCGCTTCGGCGTTGCCCCCGATGAAGCCGTCGCCCTGGCCGAGTTCCTCCGGACCCTGCCGGGGGTCGAAGTCGAAGGGCTCTGGACGCACATGGCGAACGCCGACGAGGCCGACGACAGCTTCAGCACCAGTCAGCGGGAAGTGTTCGAAGCCACGGCCAGGCGGCTGCCCTGGATTCGCTACCGGCACACAGCCAACTCGGCGACGGCCCTGCGCCGCGGCGAACTGCGCTACGAAGGCGTCCGCAGCGGGCTGGCCCTGCGCGGGGTGCTGCCCCCGAATTCGCCGGGGCCGGACCTGCAGCCGATCCTCGCCCTCAAAGCCCGGCTCGCACGCGTCCACGCAATCGACCCCGGCGAAGGCGTCAGCTATGGCCTCGCATGGAAGGCGGGCGCAGCTTCGCGCATCGGCCTGGTGCCCGTCGGATACGCCGACGGCTGGAAGCGCCAACTGGGGACGGCGGGCGGGCGGGTGCTCATCGCCGGGGTCTCCTGCCCGATGGTCGGGCGGGTGGCGATGGACCAGTTCATGGTGGACCTGACAGGCATCCCCGGGGCCGCCGAGGGCGACGAAGCGGTGCTCATCGGCGACCAGGGCGGGGAACGAATCACCGCCGACGACGTCGCGGCGCAGGCGGGGACCATCAGTTGGGACGTCGTCGCTTCGCTGGGAGCGCGGCTGCCGCGGCTCTTCCATCGCGGCGGGCTGGTCGAACTCGAGGTCTAAGCGGCGCGGTACACTGCTGCCAGCCGGAGGGCCGAACGACGTGACGCAGTTCCTGCGCCGGGGCAACGCGATCCGGGACCGGGGAGAGACGCGGGTCTTCCGGCTGTTCTGGGTCTTCCTCTCGGAGACCTCGGTGGGCAGGACCCCGCGGTTCCAGCACCTCATGGTCTCGCGGTTCTTTTCGGATGCGGCGCAGGAATCGCTAACCTACGGGGCACTGGTGGCGGTGGTCCAGCGGGGCGGCTCCGCGGCCGAAGTCGCGCTCGTCGGCGTGTCGCGTTTGTTGCCGCCGGCGCTCTTTGGGCTCTATGGCGGCGCCGTCGCCGATGCCACCCTCAAGCGGGTCGCACTCGGCCTCGGATACGCGATGCAGGCGCTCCTCTGCTTCGTCGTGCCGTCGTTCTTCGGGACCGGTCTCGTGGAGGTGATGTTCCTCCTCTTCGCCGTCCACACGCTGGGGCAACTTTCGGGCCCGGCCGAATCGTCGATCGTCCCCTTCGTCACCACCGAAGACCAGTTCGCGAGCGCGACTTCGTTGCTCCACCTCGTGTCGGCCATCGGGACGTCGTTCGGCACGGCGCTGCTCGCGCCTATCCTCGTCAGCGCCTTCGGGATCGAGCCCGTGATGTACGTGGCCGGCGTCATGCTCCTGCTGGCATCGACGCGCGTCTTCCGGGTCGACACGACGGAAAAGGGGAGGGCGTTCAAGCCGCGCCACCGTCACAGCGTCCGGTTGGCGGTCACGTGGGTCGCGGGCGAACCGGCGGTCGCGACGATGATTGCGGCTGCGGTCGTGGCCGGGACCGCGATCACGGTGGTCTCGATGATGGGCCCCTCGTACGTCAGCGAAGTGCTGCACCAGAACGCGGCGAACTCGGTCTACGTCTTCGCCCCCTCGGCCGTGGGCCTGTTCCTCGCCGTCATCCTCCTACCGGCGGGCGTGACGCTGATCGGCGAACGGCGCGGCGCGCTCATCGGGCTCTTGCTCGTCGCTGCGTCGCTCGTCGCCCTGGGGCGAATCGACAACGCCACGGACTTCCTCGAGCCGATCAACCCGGTCCGGCTCTTCGACACCTTCGGACTGGCCGTGGACGACCGGCTGGGGGCTACTTCGCTGGTGGCGATCGCCCTCGGGTTCGGGGGGGCGCTCACGAGCGGCTGTGTCCAGACCTACATCAACCGGCGGGTGCCCCGGAGTTACCAGTCGCGGACGTTCGCGATGCAAAGTTCGTTGCGGAACGGGGCGGCAATCGCGCCCCTGCTCGGGCTGGGCGCCGCGGCCTCGGCCTTCGGCGTGGAGCCGGTGCTTGTGGTGCTCCCGTTCATCCTGGTGGTCTCCGCGGTCGGGCTCCTCCAGCTCAGCGGCCGGTTTGCAGGCCCGGGGTCCCAGTCCGGTGGAGGGGTGCTTTCGTCGTTCTGGTACGAACCCGGCGACGAGGGCGGCCCGTCCCGCGGGCAAACTGGTGTCGTCGCGGGCGTCATCCTGGAGATGCCCGGGGGCACGGAGGCGGAATACACCGCTGCGGCGGAGGCAATGGCTGCGAAAGGGCTGTGGCCTCCACCGGGACGACTTTCGCACCTTGCCGGCCCGGTGGAGGGCGGTTGGCGAATCGTCGAGACATGGGAGTCAGCGGAGGCTTTCGCGGAGCACCGGGAAGCCTTCGTGGAGGCTGCGAAGGAAGCTGGACTGCCGCCGGCCGTGCCCGAACACTGGACCGTGTCCCGGAGCGAGCCCTGAGCGCCCGCCCCGCTGCCAGGCGCGCTCCCGCCGCGAAAGGTGATAGCCTTGGGAGGCTCAGGAGGCGCCATGTTCACGAAGATCCTCGTCCCGCTGGATGGCAGCGACGATGCCGAGGCTGCCCTCGCAGTCGCCGCGGAGATCGCACGGCGGTTCGACTCGCAGGTGGTCCTCCTGGAAGTGACGCCCGGGTATGGCCCCGCCCTGGCCGCGACGGCCGCTGAGGCCTTCGGCGCGTCCGGTTCGGTGGCCGCCGCCGTCGAGATGGAGAAGGCCGCGGAGTTCACGGCGAGCGCCTACCTTGCCGCCGTCAACGAACAGCACGGCGGCAAGTGGCAGACGATCGTCGCCGAGGGCGATTCCGCCGAAGCGATCGCCGAACAGTGCGAAGCGACGGGCGCCGACCTCATCGTCATGTCCACCCACGCCCGGAGCGGGCTCGCGCGACTCTTTCTCGGGAGCGTCGTCGACGATGTCATCCGCCGGGCCAGGGGCATCCCCGTGCTGGTGGTGCACGCCGAGGACGAAGAGTGACGACCCCGGCCGCCTCCGTGCGGCCCTTCGCGCGAATGGAGGCGGAGTTCTTCCGAACGCTCAACGCCTGCGTGGAACCGGCGGTGCGGGCGGGGGTCGCCTCGCCTGGGCTGGTCCCGGTGGGGCTGGTCGTGCTCGAAACGATCGGGGCGAGTACCGGCACGCCGCGCCGGGTCCCGCTGGTGGCGACGCTGCTCGAAGGCTGCCTGTTCGTCAGCACGGTCCGGGGGCGGCAGTCGCGCTGGATGCGGAATCTCCAGGCGCACCCCCGCGTCCGTTACTGGATCGCCGGCGAAGAGCATGTGGGCGTTGCGCACGTCTTCGAAGGGAACGAATCTCCCGAATCCGCCGCCGGCCTGCCGCCGCTCACCCGGGTGGTGGCGACGCAGGTGTTCGGCCTCGGCACGGCCTGGGGATGGACCTTCGCCGTGATCCAGCCCGAACCCCCTGCCTGAGGCGCCCGGGGGGAAGCCCTCCTACCCCCGGCGGCAGTACAATCGGCTCTCACTGACCAGGGAGGCGCGGCATGCGGTTCATCATCTACGGGGCGGGTGCAGTTGGCGGGGTCGTGGGTGGCAGACTCGCCCAATACGGCAATGACGTTGTCCTGATCGCACGCGGCGAACACCTCGCCGCCATCCGCGCCCGCGGGCTCACCATCGCCTCGCCCGCGGACACCGTGACCGTCCAGGTGGCGGCCGTGGGCCACCCCTCGGAGATAGACTGGCGCCCGGGCGACATCGCAGTGCTGGCGATGAAGACGCAGGATACGGAACCGGCCCTCGCCGCCCTCGAAACCGCCGCCGGCTGCGACATCCCCGTCATCTGCGTCCAGAACGGCGTGGAGAACGAACGGCTGGCCCTCCGTCGCTTCGCTCGCGTCTACGCCACCGCGGTCATGCTCCCCGCGACCCACCTCGAACCCGGCGTGGTCCAGGCCGATTCGGCGCCAATCAGCGGCGTCCTCGACACCGGCTGCTACCCCCACGGCACCGACGACGTCTGCGAAGCCTGGTGCGCGGCGCTCGAGCGGTCCACCTTCAGCGCGAAGCCAGAGCCGCGCCCGATGTGGCGGAAGTACACGAAGCTCCTGATGAACCTGGGCAACGCCTTCCAGGCGATCTGCGGCGCCGAAGCCGACGGCCGCGAACTGGTCGCCCGGGCGCGCCAGGAGGCCATTGCCTGCTACCTCACCGCCGGCATCGAATTCGCCACCGACGAAGAAGACCGCGAGCGCCGGGGGGGCCTCATCCGCGTGGGGCCGATCGACGGGAAGATCCGCGGCGGCGGGTCTTCCTGGCAGAGCCTCGCACGCGGCAAGACGAGCATCGAGGCTGACTACCTGAACGGCGAAATCTGCCTGTTGGGCCGCCTCCACGGCATCCCGACGCCGGTGAACGCCATCCTGAGGGAGACCGCGAACCGCGTGGCGCGCGAAGGCCGCCCGCCTGGCGCGGTCACCGTGGAGGACCTGCTCGCCCGGCTGTAGCCCCCGCACGACCCCGTCCCCGACCATCCGTACCGCGACCGGCGGGAGCGGCGTCGAGGCAACCCTACGGCTGTGCCAGGCCCGGGACGGTTCGTAACATCCGGTGCGGCCACAGTCAGAATCCCTACCCGCGCCTACTCCTCCCTCCTCCCATCTCCCTCCTCCCACAGCGCGACATAAGGCAGATTTCGCCACCGCTGGTCATAGTCCAGCCCGTAGCCGACCACGAACTCGTCACCGATGTCGAAGCCCGCGTACTTCACGCCCGTCAGCCACTGCGGCGAACACGACCCCGGCTTCCGCAGGAGGGCGCAGACCTCGATGCTCGCCGGCCGCTCCCACTTCAGCGAGGTCACGACCGCGTCCAGCGTCACCCCGCGGTCGATGATGTCTTCGACGACGACCAGATCCGCACCGGCCAGGCCGCCGGGCACGTCGCCCCGAACGTTGGGCGGACCAGCGGCTGTGCCATGGTAGCTGCGGACGTCGAGCGTCCCGATCCGGAGTGGTAGGTCGATGGCGCGCATGAGGTCGGCGAGGAAGCAGACGGCGCCGCGCATGATCCCCACGAGGACCAGATCGCGTGAGTCGCGGTAGTCTGCGGTGATGGCGGCGCCCAGTTCGCGCACGCGGGCGGCGATCGTCGCTTCGTCGAGGAGGACTTTCACGCCTTACAGTCTGCCAGCCGGCCCCACCAGGGTCTCGGCCAACTCCGCCAGCACGGGCTCGACATCGGCAACGGAGCGGACGCGGACGGGGACAATCACCTGTTCGACGCCGGCCTCGCGATACTGTTCGAGCATCTCAGCGGTGACCCGCCGCCGGTAGGGCGAGACGCTGATCGCGAGTTCGGCGCGGGGGCGGCCCCGTTCCGCCAGCATCACGTCAAGCCTGTCGAGGCATTCCTTCGCCCCCTCGGGCGAAAGGTCGAACCCGTACCAGCCCTGGCCGATGTCCGCCACCCGCCGCAGGGCCGCGTCGCTTTCGCCGCCAAAGATGATCGGCGGGTGCGGTTGCTGGACCGGCTTCGGGTCCTGTTTGACCGCGTCCATGCGATAGAACTCGCCGTCGTAGCTGGCCGTGCGCTCGGTCCAGAGGCGGCGCATCACCTCCAGGTAGGCGCGGGTCCGGGCTGCCCGCCGCTCCCATGGGACGCCAAGCGCCGCGAACTCCTCCGCCAGCCAGCCGATGCCCACGCCGAAGTCGACGCGCCCACCGGAAAGCCAGTCGAGCGTCGCCACCTCCTTCGCCGTGTACACGGGGTTTCGCTGGGGAACCAGGCAGATGCCGGTGCCCAGGCGGATGCGGCTGGTCACGGCGGCCGCGAAGGAGAGCGCGTTGAAGGGGTCGAGGACGCCGCCGCCAGCCGGCATCGCGAGACGGCCGTCGTCGCTGTAGGGATAGCGCGAGCCGTATTCGTCGAAGAGGACGACGTGTTCCGGCGCCCAGAGGGAATGGAAGCCCGCCGCTTCGGCCGTCCGGGCGAAGGCCGTGATGAACTCCGGCGTGGCGAGAGGACTGGTGAACGGCGCGAAGATGCCAACTTGCATGGGCGGCATCATAGGGAGGCGGTGGGCCGGCGGCCAGTGGTGCCCGGGCGCCCACTGCGAGTACCCTTTCGCCCACAGACACGCCCCGGAGGCTGGAGATGGAACGGATCAAGGACGGTGACTTCGAAGTCGTGGTGGCTGGCCCCGCCGGCTTTGGCAACAACATCTACGTCGTCGTGGACCATGCGACCGGCGCCGCCGCCTTCGTCGACGCGCCCGACGATGTGGCACAGAGCATCGCCGCCGCCGAGGCCGCGGGAGCGAAGCCGTCGGTCATTCTCCTCACCCACAGCCACGGCGACCACACCGCCAGCCTCGACAAGCTGAAGGCGCGCTATGGCTGCAGGGTCTACGGCGACGTGCGCGAACCCTGGCTGAAGCCCGGTCAACTCGACCAAGCCGTCAGCCACGGCGGCGAAGTGACGGTTGGGAACCTGACCTTCCGCGTCATCAGCGTCCCCGGGCACACGCCGGGCAGCACGACCTTCATCTGGGGGACCCACGCGTTCGTGGGCGACACGCTCTTCCCCGGCGGACCCGGACGGACAGCATCGAACGCGAACCTCCAGCAGGAGATCGGCTCGATCACGACGCACCTCTACGCCCTGCCCGATGACACCGTTATCTATCCCGGGCACGGCGCGCGCTCGACGATCGGCGCCAGCAAGGTCGAGTACGCGGTCTTCGCCGGGAAGCCCCACGACCCGGACCTGCACGGCGACGTAAGCTGGCTCGAAAGCTAAGCCCCGCACCCCCGCCCACCGCCATCCGAACCGCGACCGGGAGGGAGCGAACGTGCTCACTCCCCCCGCAGATCCCGGCGGCAGGGGCACGCTTCACCATCCGTACCGCGACCGGAAGGAAGCGGCGTCTCCACGGTCTCTCGCCAATCCCGACGTCAGCGGGCGATGGCTCAATAAGACAACACGCCTGTCCTTTCCAACGTCCTGCACGCCCGGACGCTCCCACCGCCGGGGCGCCGCGGCTTCCCCTGCCTTAACCGCCCATCCCCCGGGGCAGCCGCGGCGGGTACACTACCCCGGCGGCAAATCGCCCCACCGCCTCGAGGTTCTTCGCATGACTCACCGTTGGCGCTCGTACGTTTTCGCTGCCGCTGCCGCCGTCGTCATGTTCGCTGCCGCCGCCTGCGCCGGTGGCGAAGACCGGGACGAGGCCTATTCCTTCGACGTCGTGAACCCCACGCCCACGGTGGCGACGCCATCACCGGAGCCTTCGCCCACCGCTACCCCCACTGTCGTACCCACGCCCACACCGGAGGTCGCCGTCCAGGCCGCTTCGGGGGGCGGAGCTTCAGGCCCCGTCGCGGCGCCGGCCGAGCCACGGCGATTGTTGGCGGACGTGACGGGGTTTCGCATCCCTGCCCAGGGAGTGAGCGCGTCGATCGAGTACATCGGCATCCTCGGCGACGGCACCCTGGATTCGCCTCACAACCCCCACGCCGTCGGCTGGTACCCCATGTATGACGCGCCCGGCGAGCCCGGCAACGCCGTCTTCGCCGCCCACGTCGACTACTATCCGAACATCATCGGGCCGTTCAACCAGCTGGCCGCGCTTGGCGCTGGCGCCGAGATCTACATCTCCATGTCCGACGGCGCCGACTACCGCTACCAGGTCGTCCGGAACACGCGCTACTCCGTCTACGACATCCCGATGGGGTACGTCATCTGGCCCGGCGACCGCCCCGGCGACGACCAGTGGATCACGATGATCACCTGCGGCGGCGAGTTTCGCGCGACCACGTCCTACGGCGCCGGGGAGTACCTCCAGCGCGATGTGGTGGTCGCCCGCCGCGTGCAGTAGGCGTCAGGTACGCGAGCCCGGGCGGCGAATACCGCCGTCACGATTCGCGCACGCCCTGCTGTCGACTTCGCCGCCGGCGATGCCGGGGCGTTCCGTAGATGTAGTGGTCGTGCTGCTCGGCTCCGTCACACGGGAGCCGCTCGAGCTCCGACTCGGGGGCGCCTTCGAACAACGCCGTGATACGCCTCCAGAGCGGCGTCGATTGATCCGTCACAGGTTCCGTGGCGCTTGTCATGCTCGCTATCTTAGCACCGCCCGCCCTACCCCGGCTCCCCCAGGTGGCCCTTGAACCACCCCAGCACCCGCGTCAGCACGTCCTCCCGGTGTTCGGGCGGGCCGATCCGGAGGAAAAGGTGCGACCCGCCGGGGTAGCGCGCCAGTTCGACTTCGCAGCCAGCCTTCTTCAGGGTCACGAACATCTGCTCCGATTGCCCCACCGGACAGCGTTCGTCGGCCTCGCCCTGGATGATCAGCGTCGGCGTCTTCGTCTTGTGCGCCCGCTGCGAAGGCGAGTGGGTGGCGTACCATTCGCGGTCTTCCCATGGCGCCCCGCCCCACTGCAGCGTGCCGAAGAAGTGGGAAATGTCGCTCGTCCCGAACATCGATTCGAGGTCGAAACAGGGCGCGCCGCAGACCGCTGCCTTGAAACGATGGTTCTGGGCGATGGTCCAGGCGGTCATGTAGCCGCCGTAGCTGTAGCCCCAGATGCCCGTCCGCGCGGGGTCGGTGTAGGGCTCCTGGACGGCGCGGTCCATCACCGCCATCAAGTCCAGGTAGTCTTCGCCGCCCCAGTCCTTGGTCACGCGCTGGGTGAAGTCGCGCCCGTACGAACTCGACCCCCGCGGGTTCGAAAAGACGACGACGAACCCGTTCGTGGCGAGGCACTGCTGGATGGGGTTGAAGCCGTAGCCGTAGAAGCCGTTGGGCCCGCCGTGGATGTCGAGGACCACCGGGTACTTCTTCGCCGGGTCGAAGTCCGCCGGCTTCAGCAGCCACGCCTCGATGTTCAGCCCGGCGCGGCTCACGTCGAACCGCTCCCAGCCGGCCGGCGGCATCTCCCGGAACACCGTCGCCCCGTAGCTGGTGACGAATCTCCGCGACCCCTCCTTCCGATCCCAGACGGCGATCTCCCCCGTCGAATCCAGGCTCGCGATCGACTGCGCGACGTATCGGCGGGCCGCGTCCGTGCTGAAGCCGACCCGAAGCTCGCGTTCGCCCTCGATCTGCTCGACGGCGCCGGTTTCGAGGTCGATGACGTAGAGGCCGGCGGCGCCTGCGCGGACCGCCGGGAAAAGCACGTTCCGGGCGTCCGGCCAGGCCGGGCGCGACGACGGGACGATCGGCGGGAAACCCGCGTCCGGCAGGCACTGGAGGTCGTCGGTTAGGCGCCGGGTCTCGCCGGAAGCGAGGTCGTGCACGAAGAAGTCGGTCTGGGACGTGTTGCAGGTGTCGCCGACGTAAACGATCCGCGTGCCGTCCGGCGACCAGGCGCAGGTCGCGACGACCCCGCCGTCCGGGGTGATGAAGCGTACCTCCGCGCCCTCCGCGTCCGCGGGGATCAGCCCGAGCCGGGAAGTCATCCCGTTGTTCGTCGCCACCCCCACCGCCAGTTGCGTGCCATCGGGCGACCAGGCAGCGGCCAGGTGGTCGACCGCGGCGGCGGTGACCATGCGCTTCTGGCCCGTCGATACGTCAACCACATAGACCTGTGCGCGGACGTCGTTGAGGTAGCCGCGGACGTCCTGCTTGTAGTCGATCCGGTTGGTCACGCGGACGGTAGGCGCCGCATCCTTCTTCGGCGGCTCGCCGTTGGGGTTCGCCGGGTCATGGGCGGCGGTGAACAACAGCCGCGTGCCATCCGGCGACCAGGAGAGTTCGTTCATCCCGCTGTGGTGGCGGGTCACTTCGCGCGCTTCGCCGCCGCCCATCGGCATCACGAACAGCCCCACCTTCTCGACGCGGTCCGAGGTGAAGGCGAGCGACTGGCCATCTGGCGACCAGCGAGGGCTGGCGTTGACCTGCCCCGTCCAGGTGAGCCGCCGCGCGCCCGTGCCGTCGATCCCGCAGACCCAGACCTGCGTGTTCCCCTTCTTCGTCTCGCGGTCCGTGGTCGACAGCGTGTAGGCGACGAGCGTGCCGTCGGGCGAGACCTGGGGGTCCCCCGCGCTCGTGAACCCGTAGACCAGCGCGTCCGGGGTAAGTGGCTTCGGCATGACTCGCGGCTCCTGCAACAGGTGGCCGCGAGTCTACCACGGGGCGCGGGGGGGCGGTTGCGCCCCCGTTTCTGATTAGCCGATCTTTGCCCAAGTCCCGCAGTTGCTGCTCTCGAAGCCTACGTCGAGCGGCGACACTGAGACGGTAGGGAGCCACGTGTTGGACCCGCTGGCGATAACCTCCGACGGCAGTCCCCGGAATCCTTTCAGGCGGGCCCAGTGACACGAGGAGCCCCCTGGCGCGCGCCAAGTTCCCGGAGCGATGTCTGTCCCGACGATGTAGGTCCCCTGCCCGAAGGGTGCCGTGGGACTCGCTGTCACCGGGGAGAGATCGTTGCTCCACTGGCCGCAGCTTGACGTTCGGAAGATGTCGTTCGGCGCCAACTTGACCACCTGCGGCCCGATCCCCAGCCGCGAAACGGCCTGCGGAAAGCCCGACCACCCCCAGAAGCACCCATCGATGCCGTCGCGGGTTCGGTACGTCCCCGCGGAGATCTGCACGCCCGCTACCCAGAAGCCATCTCCAAACGTGATGAAGGCGGAAGTCGGCGTGCCCGTGGGGGTGACAGCTGCGGGCGGCCCGGCAGTCGGCGTGCGGGTTGGCGTCTTCGTCGACGTGGGCGCTGGCTGGCCGTTTCCGGAGGCGGAGTCTGCCGCGACCGCCGGTGCTACGACCTTCTTCCTCGCGCCGGAAGGCGGCGGCGGCTTCGTTGCCGTCGAGGTCGGCGTCGCGCCGGGGCTGGGCGCGGAGACCGTCTTTGTGGGCGTATGGGTTGCTGTGGGCGTCGCGGCTGCTGGCTGTTCGGTGAAGAGGTTCACGGTGCACCCCATCAACGAGCACGCCCAGGTCAAGTCCTGGATAACCTCGCTGGTCACCCTTCTCCCGAAGTTGAAACTCGTGGCGCCGTTGGTGTGGATCGCCGAGATGTAGCCCAGGAAGTACTGATCAAAGTTGACTGAGAAGATGGCGGAGCCACTCTGCCCCGAAAACGTGTCGATCTCGTGGAGCAGGTGCGTGTCGGTGGCTGACAGAAAGGCCGGCTTGGCGCCCATCCACATGGTCCCTAGAGACTTATCGCCCGGGTATCCGATCATCGCGGGCTGATAGTCTGGCCGTTGGAGCGTTGAGGTGAGGTGGGACGCGATGTTGAAGCTCCCTGCCATGGTGGACAGCGCCGAGTCCGCCAGTGTGATGATCCCCCAGTCGAACTCCACGTCCCCCGGATTCGCGTACCACTCGTCGGGGACCCACCAATCGACGCCCCACTGGAACCCGAACGGCTCGGCTGCCCCGTTCCTGCCCGGGACCACCCTGATGTCTCGTACCCATCCCGTCTCGTCGTACAGGCAGTGGGCCGCTGTGAGAACGGAGTTTGGCCCAACAATGGTTCCCGAGCAGTGTCCGACGAAGAAGCCTAAGTCGTCGTAGAGCCCCAGGAACACGATCGCACTGAAAGGGAACGCCGAAGTATTCGTTACCTGCACGCGCTCGTCCGCACCGAGGACGTTCTGGCTCCCGACCTCCCCTACCCGCGGCGTCGCTAAGGCGGGTTCCCCAATGTACTCGGGGACAATGTCGGCGGCGTGGAACACGTGGCCCTGTCGCTCGGCGCGCGCCTCCTGAACTTGGGGCTGCGCGCCGCTTAGCAGCCCGAGAACTCCAAGGAAGAGGCCGACCGAGCTGACTAAGCCAACGAGAGTCCGGCGGCGATTCGCAGTCACTCGGAGATCGAGTCGCGTCTTCTTGATCATAGGCCCCCCTTATATACACCTCCCCCGCGACATCTCTTGTCGTTTCTCAAAGCGCTCGCTAAGAAATCTTCAGGAATTCGTCTCATTCGCCTTCGGAGCGCGTGAGGCGTACATTCCCGCCCAACTCCCCACGGGCGGCACGCATGAATGATCTCCTCGAGATGATCGACTCCTTCAATCGAAAGGAGCGGTACTTCGTCTTCACCCAGGCCAGCGGCAACTCCAGCTTCACGCTCGGCCCAGAGTTCCGTGCGGATCTCTCAAAGGCGACAGGAGCCGCGGTACCCCAGGACGCCCGGGCATACATCGACTACCACCTGGACTGGCTCCACGCCGCTGTGCACATGGCGACCACGCCTTCCGGCGGTGCTGTGCGGGAGAACGGTGACACGTCTCCTGCGCCTCCGGGCGCCGTGCCTCGTGTGTCCAACGGAAATCAGGAGGACATCGACCTCGTAGTTGCCTATGAGGAAGCGAACGCCACATGGCTGATCCTAGTTGAGGCGAAGGCCGACACGGGCTGGACCAACTCGCAGATGTCGCGGAAGGCGGCTCGGCTCGGCGACATTTTTGGCCAGGGCAAAACCGTCACAGGCTCTGCAATCCACCCCGTGTTCTGCCTCTGGTCGCCGGGGCGGCCCTTTGGCCTCATCACCCGCGATTGGCCGGAGTGGATGCTCTCAGGAGCCGTTGGTCCTCGCTCCCCGGAACCAGCCTGGCTGGAACTCGCCATGCCTCCGGGCAGGAAGAAAGTGATCGGCTGCGACTCCAACGGCAATCCATCCTCGGAACGGAAATTCTGGACGGTGCAGGAGATTCGGGCCGCCAGTGCCTCGGTCGAGTGAGAGCCGCGTGACCAACACCCCCAACCGGTCGGACAGGTAAACCTGGAAGCCCGGCGACATTGTTCTTCCGCAGTGCGTAAATTGCCGATGGCTCCAGCTGCGCGCGAGTGGCCCCCCGTTGCGGTTCCCCCACCCACTCCTGTAGGGATTCCCCTCTCAAGGAGCTCGCCGCGCCCGCATCTCCACCGGCCGCCACCAACCCATCACCTTCGCCACCAGTTCCCCAACCCATCCCACCACCCATCTCCAACGCCCCCGGGCGCCCACCCGAATCTGGCCAGCGCCTATCTCCACCATCCCAACGGCCCGTCTTCTCCTTCGTCAGAAGAACCCTAGGAGCCTGTGCGTTTCCTTTGCTGTGAGGGTCGGGGATCCTGTGAGCGCTTCCCCTGCCTCTTTCGCCCCGTCTGTGTTCAGATGGATGGACATGCTTGACGCAATCACCATCCAGGTGGCCGGTGGGATCGGCGGCCACGGGCTCACCAGCTTCCACCGCGAGAAGTTCGTCCCCAAGGGCGGGCCCGACGGTGGTGACGGCGGCCGTGGCGGCCGTGTCTACCTCCGCGCCGTCGATGACGTCTACACCCTCGAACAGTACCGCTCGAAGAAGAAGTTCCGTGCCGGTCCTGGCGGCAACGGCGGCCCGGCCCTCCGCCACGGCGCGGTCGGCGCCGACCTGACGCTGCAAGTGCCGGCCGGCACGGTGGTCACCGACGGGGAGACCGGCGACGTGATCGCGGACCTCGTCCACGTCGGCGATGAGGTGCTGGTCGCGCACGGCGGCCGCGGCGGCTGGGGCAACAAGCGCTTCGCCAGCAGCACGAACCAGGCGCCGAACTTCTCCCAGAAGGGCCACGACGGCGAAGTCATCGATACCCGGCTCGAACTGCGGCTCCTGGCCGACGTCGGGCTCATCGGGCTGCCGAACGCCGGCAAGTCGACGCTCCTCGCGGCGATGTCGAACGCGAAGCCGAAGATCGCCTCCTATCCGTTCACCACGCTCGAGCCGATGCTTGGGGTCGTGCTTTCCGGCTACGACCGCTTCACGATGGCGGACCTGCCGGGCCTCGTCGAAGGGGCGAGCGAAGGCTACGGGCTTGGCTTCGAATTCCTCAAGCACATCCGCCGCTGCCGCGTCCTCTTCCACCTCGTCGACAGCACATCGCCCGACCCGGTGACCGACTTCGAACTGATCGAGGGCGAACTCCGCGCCTACGACCCGACGCTGGACCAGGTCGCGCGCGTGGTGGCGGTCACGAAGGTCGACCTCGGCTGGGAGGGCGCGCAGGCCTCCGCCGCGACGCTTGCGTCCCACCTGGGAAAGCCGGTGCGCCTGATCGCCGCGATTCTCCCGGATGAGAACATCGGGGCGTTCCCGGGTGGGAATACCGGCGCCGATGTCCCCGGCGGGAAGCTCCCATTTGGGATGGATGAACTGGCCGCGGAACTGATGGCGCTGGTGAAGGCCGAACGCGCCCTCGCGGCCGAGGCGGCGGCAGCCGAACTCCACGTCATCCGGCCGGAATCGCGCGAGCGCTTCACGGTCGAGCAGGCCGGCGCCGGCGCGTTCGTCGTCGAAGGGAACCGGGTGGTGCAGTTCGTGGAGATGATGGACACCGAAATGGAAGGCTCGCGCGCCGAAGTCGACCGCCGGCTGGAGCGCTGGGGCGTGGGCAAGGCCCTGCGGCGGATCGGCATGAAGGTCGGGGACAAGGTCACCTTCGGGGACACGACGATCGAGTGGGAGTGAGGTCTACCGGGTGCTACAATTAGTCCCATGACACACGTCGTTCGGCTACAGCGCCACCTCACGTCGGAGACCCTCGACCTGCCCGAAGCGCGGGAGTTCCTTGGCCGGGACGTTGAGATCGTGATCCGGGAAGTTGAACCGGCCGACGCGGCTCTCAACCGATACCCGCTCCGGGGCTCCGTCCTGCGATTCGACGACCCGTTCGAACCAGTCGCGCCAGACGACTGGGAAGCAGCTGAGTGATCCTCCTCGACACCCA
>CAYTMI010000002.1:0-128322 GCA_964438865.1 uncultured Anaerolineaceae bacterium
GCTTCCCCGGAGGGGCGGGCCGGGACCCGGCGGAGCGCCAGGCCGAACTCCGCGGCGCTTGGGAAGCGGTCCAGCGGGTTGATCGCGAGGGCGCGGGCGAGCGCCGCCTCCAGTTCGGGCGATGCGCTCATCGCCAGCGAGCGGAGGCGCGGCGCCGGCGCGGCCAGGCGCTGCCCGGCGATGGCGGCGGCCGTGGTCCCCGCGAAAGGGAGCCGCCCGGCGGCCATTTCGTAGAGCGTCAGGCCGAGCGAGTACACGTCCGACCGAGGGTCCGCCGGCGCCCCCTGGATCACTTCCGGCGCCAGGTAGGCGATGGTGCCAAGGATCTCGCGGGCCTGGTCGGGGGCAAGCGTGCGCGTCACCGTGTCAGCGACCCCGAAGTCGGCGATCTTGGCGACGCCGTTTTCGTTGACCAGGATGTTCTCCGGCTTCACGTCGCAATGGACGACACCCTGCTCGTGCGCGTACTGCAGCGCAGCCGCCACCTGGAGGCCGTACCGCAGGACTTCGGCCTCGGTGAAGCGGCCCTGTGACTGGAGCAACTGGCGCACCGTGTGGCCGTGGACGTACTCCATCACGAGGAAGTGGTGGCCTTCTTCGTGCACCCCGGCGTCATAGACCGCCACGATGTTCGGGTGGGACAGCCGCGCGACGACGCGGGCCTCGCGTTCGATCGAGCCCAGGAGGTCATCGCTGCCGGCGGCCGATTCGCGCAGGATCTTCGCCGCGACCCAGCGCCCGAGCCGCTGGTCTTCGGCAAGCCAGACTTCGGACATCCCGCCGGTACCGAGCAGCCGCTCGAGCCGGTATCGTTGGTCGAGCAGGTCGGAGGGTTGGAACGTCACATGGCACTCCGCGCGGCGAGCGAAGGACTGGCGGCCAGGGAACGGAACATCGAACTGATCCTCCTCGCCGGGAGCGCGGGGTTTATCCTGCTCGCCTGGCGGGCGCTGGGTGCGGCGGAGTTCGTGATGCCGCCCGGCTCCGGCCGGATCGTAACCCAATTCCTCTCGATGGCGCTTTTCGGCCACCTGGCCCTGCGACTGGTGGCTCCCCGGGCGGCCGCGCAGCCCTACGCCACCGCGCTTCTGCTGGTGGCCGTTGGGCTCGCCTTCGTCACCCGTCTGGCCCCGGACGTGGCTCAGGACCAGGTCAACTGGGTATCGCTCGGCGTCGGAGTGATGGTGGTCGCGGCCGCGGCCGCGCGCTGGTACCCGCTCCTCCGGGCCTCAACCTACACGGCGGCGCTGGCGGCGGTCGTCCTCCTCGTGCTCACCGGCCTCTTCGGCGACACCATCAACGGCGCCCGCCTCTGGATCACGGTCGCCGGACAGAGTGTCCAGACCACGGAGGCGATCAAGCTCTTCATGCTCCTCTTTCTCGCCGGTTACCTGGCGAGCGAAGCGGACGTGCTCGCTGCCTCACGAATCCGGCTCGCGGGCCGGACGTACCGGACCCTGCCCTACCTTATCCCCCTCGGCGGCGCGGTCTTCGCTGCCGTGGCGGCCCTTGCTCTGCTCAAGGACCTCGGCTCCATCGCGCTTCTCCTCCTCCTGGCGATGGCCATGCTCTATGTCGCGACCGGGCGGCTGCGCTTCGTCGCCGGCGGCCTCGTCCTCCTGGCGGCGACAGGGGTGGCCGGTTACCTCCTGTTCGGTCACGTGCATGACCGCGTCGACACCTGGCTGGACCCCTTCGCCGACCCCGGCGGCAGCGGCTACCAGGCCACCCAGAGCCTCTACGCGATCCAGGCCGGGGGAGTGACCGGCGAGGGCCTCGGCCTCGGACAACCCGACGTCATCCCCGCAGCGCCCACCGACTACATCTTCAGTGCCGTGGCAGAAGAACTGGGGCTCGCGGGGGCAGTGGGACTGGTGCTGCTTTATGTCGTTCTGCTGTTCGCCGGCCTGCGCGTGGCGATGGGCGTGGAGAACGACTACGGGCGGCTCCTGGCGTCTGGCGTCGTGCTCCTGATCGCCATCCAGGCTGCGGTCATCATCGCCGGGAACCTGCAGCTCATCCCGACCACGGGCATCACCCTGCCGTTCGTCAGCTACGGCGGGTCAAGTATCGTCGTGAACTTCCTCCTCCTGGGCCTCCTCCTGGGCGTATCGCATTCGGCGGCGCCCCCGCGTCAGGCCTGAAATCGAAGCATCACCGCGCCGATCCCCACCAGGTCGCCGGGCCGGAGCGCCACCCCGCGACGGTCCAACGGCCGGCCGTTGACGACGGTGCCGTTCGTGCTCCCCAGGTCCGAAACGCGCCAGCCGCCGCTGGTCCGTTCGATCAGCGCGTGTTCGCCCGAAACCGATGCGTCGCCGAGGATCACCCCGGCCTCCGGGGATCGCCCGATGAGAGTGCTACCCGCGAGCGGAAAGCTGGTGCCGGGGACGATGCCGGTGCCGGCCGCGATTTGCACCACCAGGGCGGCAACCCGGGCGTCGCGACGCCGCCGTTCGCCGGCCGGCCGCAGAGACGTGCGTAGCGTGAACGAGGCCACCAGCACGAACGCGAAGACGATCGCGATCAACCCCAGCCGCAGCAGCAGCAGTTCGTTCGATCCGGCGTCCATCAGGTGCGCTCCAGGCGGATTTCGGCGTCGCCGAGGCGCGCCACGACGCCCGGCACCAGGACCACCCACTCGCGCGGGACGCCGTCCACGAGGATGCCGTTGCGGCTGCCAAGGTCGCGGATCACGTAGCCTTCGCCGGTAAGCGCGACTTCGGCGTGCTGGCGGGAGACGGCCAGGCTCGGAATGACGAGGTCGTTGCCGGGGCCGCGGCCGATCGTGAACGGTGTGTGCGTGAGGGCCACGCGCGTGCCATCGCCGAGGACGAGGGCCGCCCCGCGGTGGCGCACCAGCCGTCGCGTCGCTCCCGAAGGCGTCCCCCCCGGGGCGAGTCCAGCCGGCTGTTCGCCCGCGAACCGGGCCCGGACCCGGAGCGAGCCCTCGGCAACGTCATCGGACGGTTCGAATCGCAGCCGCCGTTCGGCCAGCAGCCGGAGTCCGGCCTCCCGGTCGTGTTGATCGAGGACCCGGGAGATTTCCTCCCGCAGCCGCGGCAGTGCCGGGCGGTAGCGTTCGTAGTCCGCCGGATGGAGTTCGACAAGGATGTCGTTCGGGGCGACGCCGTCGTGGGATGCCGCGGCGACAGCTTCCTGTGCCCGCGAGAGGATCTCCAGCGGATGCAGGCCGCCGCCGCTGACCTTGCGGGCCACCTGCTGCAGGATGCGTTCGAGCGGATGCGGGGCTTCGGTCATGGCGCCAACGCCGCCCGGAGGACCTGCCCGGCAACCGGCGCCGCCACCGACCCTCCCTGGCCGCCATGCTCAACGACGACGGCAATAGCGATCGTGGGCGCCTCGGCCGGCGCGAAGGCGATGAACCAGGCGTGGGAGGTGCCCACACCCGACTCCGCGGTCCCTGTCTTCCCGGCCACGGTGACGCCGGGGATGCTGATGCCGGCCGCCTGGCCGTCGGCGACAGCCGCGATCATGAACTGCCGCATGGTCTCAGCGACCGCCGCGCTGACGACCCGGCGGCTGCCGCCCGGGGCAAGGTCCAGCGACGCCTTCCCGCCCTTCCCCGCGTCGAGACCCAGGTGGGGCGTGGCCAGGACTCCCCCGTTCGCCACCGCCGCGGCCACCATCGCCATCTGCAGCGGCGTCGCCAGCAGTTCTCCCTGGCCGAAGGCCGTGGTCGCCAGCAGCACCTGCGACTCCACCGAGCCGGGAGAGTGGAGTTGCGTGGGGGCGGTTTCGATCGTGAAGCCGATGGCGCTGCCAAACCCGAGCGCCTCCGCGGTCCGGGTCAGGAAGCCCCAGCCGAGCTTGACCCCAACCTGGGCGAAGATCGCGTTCACGGAGCGGGCGTAGGCGTCCTTGAACGTGTACGCCCCCACTCCCTGGGCGGTGTTCCGGCAGGAAATCGGAAAGCCGTCGATGACGATCTCGCCCGGGCAAGTGACCATCGTCTCGGGCGTGATGATGTGGTTTTCCAGCGCCGAGATGGCGGTGACCGTCTTGAAGGTCGACCCGGGCGGGTAGTTCCCCTGCGTCGCCCGATTGAGCAGCGGGGAACGTTCGTCGGCAAGCAGCGCTTCCCCGTCGGTCGCAATCGTCGCCGGGTCGTAGGCCGGGACATTGACCATCGCCAGCACTTCGCCATTGCGGGGGTCGATGGCGATGACCGCGCCCCGCCGGTCACCCAGCGCCGCGGCGGCCGCCGCCTGCAGCTTCGGGTCGAGCGTCAGGCGGACGTCGAGGCCCTGCCGGGACTGCCGGGTGAGTTCGGCGTTCACCGCATCTTCGAACGACCCGGCGGCCTGCCCACTGAGGACGTCGTTGAAGGCGAGTTCGCTCCCCTGGGTCCCGTAACGGGCGTCGAGATAGCCGATGGCGTGGGCGAAGATGGTGCTCGCGTATTCCCTGCTGCCGTCGGGCCGTGAGCGCGCGAGCACGGTGCCGTCCCGGGCGAGGATGCTCCCCCTGCCCGGGTCGCGGAAGCTCGCGAGGATGCGGGGGTTGCCCGCGTGGACGGCAAGATCGGCGCGGAAGACCTGCCAGTAAGCGAGAGCCGCGAAAAAGACGAGCGCTGCGACGAGGGCGGCATTGCCAGCAGCGCCAACGCGCCGTTCGAACCTGCGTGGCGCCAGCATTGGGGCCATTGTACGGCAGGGGCGCAGGGGCAGGATCCGGGGACGAAGAAACGGCGCCCACCGAGGCCGCCCTACGCGGGCCGGTCGAGAGACAGTCGAAACGAGATCTCGTAGACGAAAAGCTGCAAGCCGGGTACCGCCAGCACAGCCATCCGCAGCCGGTCAGACGCCTCGCCCGCGATCAGGATTCCGCGCACACTCTGGTTGTTACGGCACAGTTTGGCCTTCACCCACCCCATGTAGCCGAGAATCTGGCCGATCGCCTGGCGGTCCGGGACGTTCCGCTTCGTCTCCACAACTACGAAGTTCCCGTCCTCGTCTGTGCAGAGAAAGTCCAAGACTCCGACGCGCGGATCCGTCGTTCCGTACTCTCGGCCGCCATCGACGAACTTCAGTGAGGGGAACACCGTTCCCCAGTTGCGGTGGAGATAGTCCTGGAGGTGCATCTCCAGCAGCGCCGTGCCGCCGAAATCACCCTCGGCCTCGTCGCCGTCGGTTAGCATATCTGCGTCAGCTTGAGGAACGAGCGGGGTCGCGGGATCGGTGAGCCATTGGAGCAGCCGAACATAACTGACCGTGTCAAGGTCTGTTCGCGGATCGGACAAGAACCTCGCCCGCTCCGGCTCGCTAAGGAGGCGATACCGTTTGCCGCGCATCGCCGGATCGTCAGTCACGAGAATCGGGTTCTTGAGGTAGCGACGTCCTGGGTAGCTGTTTCGGCTTGGATCGTTGATGCACATCGAACCAACATGGGCTGACACGGTACCTTTGTTCACAGTGCCATCCAGTGCGACGACCTCCTGGACAATATCGCCACGGAAGACCCACTCGAATCCCCGCCGATGAAGCCTCTCTGTAGCCTGTTGCATCAGCTCCCAGACCGTCACTTCGGTCACCCTGCTTCCCCGCTGTTCGCCGGCGGGAGATTTTTCGCTCGCGAGAATGATCTGGAGTCCAGTGCCCAGAAGCGCACTGTTCCGAATCCGCCAATTTATCCCCGCGGCAAGCCCAAGCCGCGGGTGGCGATGATGTTCCGCTGGATCTCGTTCGAACCGCTGTAGATGCTCGACGGGACGGCCATCATGTAGGACTCGGACATGGAGCCGTCGAGCGGAGCCCGCGTCTCCTCGGGGAGCATCTGGCCGGCGAGCCCGAGCATGCTGATCCCGAAGTTGTACAGCCGCTGGCCCAGTTCCGACTGGTAGATCTTCACGACCGAGGCTTCGTAGTTGGGGACCCGGCCGGCGGCCTGCATGGAGCCAATCCGGTAGCCCAGGAAGCGGCCGACGCCGTTGGCGATGACGAAGTCCGCCAGCTTCGTGCGGTACTTCTTCCGGCGCTCCGGGTCGCCTTCCTTCAGGTTCTGCGCGAGCTTTTCGAGGGTGTGCTTCTGGGAGGCGGTGGTCCCGATCCCGGAACGCTCGAAGTCCAGCAGCGTCATCCCCACGTACCAGCCGCGGTTCTCTTCGCCGATGAGGTTGCGGGCGGGGACGCGGACGTCTTCGAAGAAGACTTCGTTGAAGTGGTGGCGGTTGGCCATGTTGATCAGCGGGCGCAGGGTGAGGCCCGGCACGTTCTTGATGTCGTCGATGAGCAGGAAGCTGATGCCGCGGTGCTTGGGGGCGTCCTGATCAGTCCGGACGAGGCAGAACATCTGGTTGGCGCGGTGGCCGCCTGAGGTCCAGATTTTCTGGCCGTTGATGACGTATTCGTCGCCATCGCGGACGGCGCGGGTGGTCAGGCTGGCGAGGTCGGAGCCGGCGCCGGGCTCGCTGTAGCCCTGGCACCAGATGTCTTCGCCGCTGGTGATCCGGGGGAGATAGCGCTTCTTCTGCTCTTCGTTGCCGTGGATGATGAGGGTCGGACCGATCATCCCGACCCCGAAGCCGCGGGTGCCGGTGTCGGGCGCGCCGAAGTAGCCGAACTCTTCGTTGAACACCATCTGCTCGTAGATGGAAGCGCCGAGGCCGCCGTATTCCTTCGGCCACGCGGGGGCGATCCAGCCCTTCTTGGCGAGTTCGCCGTTGAACTTCTTCGCCGCCTCGAAGTCCTCATCCGTGCGGCTGCCAAGGGTAGCCTCGCCGCCCTCGGGATTCGGCAGGTTGGCCTTCAGGAAAGTGCGCACATCCTGGCGCAGCTTCTCTTCTTTTTCACCGAAACGGAGTTCCATGCAGTCCCTTCCCCGGCCGGCTACCGCAGAGGTTACCGCCGTGCTTGGTTTGGTGGCTCTATTCTGCGCTTCCGGAGCTTCGACGCCAAACGAGGCTCATAGCAGGCGGCCCTGGCGGCCTTCACCCGTTCCCGGCACCGGGAGGTTCAGGTGGAAGACAAGGCTCAGCAGGCGGATCCCCGCCGTCAGCGCCACCCCAACCAGGGCAGCCGCGCCCGCTGAAGCAGGCTCGACCAGCCACACGGCGACACCCCCGGCGGCGGCAGCAGTCGCGTTCACTTCCGCCCGCAGCACGAGCGGCACCCGTGCCGCCAGCACGTCCCGGAGGACGCCGCCACCGGTCGCCGTCAGCATCCCGAGGAGCACCGCCGGGAGGGGCCCAAGGCCGGCGGAGATGGCAGCGAGCGCCCCTGCCGCAGCGAAAGCGCCAAGCCCGGCGGCGTCCGCCACCGCCATCGAGCGCCGCGGGATCTCCTGGCGGGCGGCGACCACGACGATCGCCAGAACCGACGCCGCAAGCGCCCAGAGCAGGTAATCATCGCGGTCCAGCACCAGCGGGAGGTGGCCGAGGATGACGTCGCGCATGACGCCCCCGCCTGTCGCGGTGACCACGCCCATAACGAGCAGCCCGAAGACGTCGAGCTTGCGCTGGACGCCGACCTCCACCCCCGAAAACGCAAAGGCGACGATGCCCGCGCGGTCGCAGATGCCGATGACGTCGCCAGCCGAGAGGTCCACGCCGCAAGGGTAGCGCCGGCTTCCTGCTGCCGATAGGCGGGCTGGGATTCGCTACGGCTTTAGCCGCCGCCAGAGAAGCGTGCCCACCGCGCCATCGGGGCCGGGCGGTGGGCTGAGCGTCATCTCGTCGTCGCTCAGAAACCGAAACTGCCGAACCTGGTCGGAGCGCAGGCGGGGTGGGGAGGCGCCCTCGACGTGGTGTACGAGCGTGCCCTCGGGGACGTCCTGGGCGTCGAGCGTGTCGTAGTAGGCGACGTAGACCCCGGCTGCCGGGTCACGGGGGCCGAGCTGGGCAGACATGTGGCCGGTCTCGTCCCAGATCACGATGCCGATCGGGTCATTCCCCCACGGGCGGACAAGAGAGCCATCCGGGAGCCGGGATTCGAAGGAGACCAGTTTCCAGGCGCCAAGGAAGCGGCGGTTTCGAAGCATGGGCGGAGTCTACGCCCGCGCTCGCGTGCAATCCCGCGAAGGGCGAGAGCGGTCGTGTGGGGGGACGGAGGCGTGGTCGCCCCCGCGGTCACAGGAACTCAATGTGACCACGCATCTCGGCCGCGGAGGATGCCCCAAAGACCAGCAGCACTGCGTCGATGATGCCGCCAATCTCCGTGCTTCGCGCGAGGAAGACGATGCCAGCGTGCTCCGCGCCCGCATCATGTAACCGGCGGAAGTCGTGGTCGCGGGTCACCACCACGCGCCCGGAACTGTTGGCGAAGGCAAGGATGGCGTCGTCGGGCGCGATGCGGAGACCAACGTCTGCGGCAGAAACAACATCGACCCCGCGGCGCCGGAGTCCTTCCACGACCGCCCTGGCAATGTGCACGTCGACACAGAACTTCGGACGGTCAGGCACCTGTCAGGCCGAGCTTCTCAGCCAGCAGCGATCGGCTCTGGCGCTTCAGCTCGTCAAACTCCCGGTCTTCCGCGTCGATGCGGGCGTCGGTCTCTTCCCGGTGGTCAAAGTAGAACGCGAGGGCGGCGTGGATTTCTGCCAGCGTGAGGTCGTACTGATCGGCGATGTCATCCGCTGACATTCGCATCCGTTCGTGCCAAACGGCCACATGATCGACTGCAACGCCCTTTCCCTCGACATAGGGACGTCCGCCTCGGACCCCGGGTGTCTGGACGATGTGTGGGGCGAGATGAGTTGTGCGGGGCATCACGGTCTCCTCGCAGCAAGCTTACCCCGCCGGGCGGAATTGCACCGGCAGCACCGAAGGAAGACGGGACCATGCGGCGGTGGCGGCCAGCCTACTTCTTCGGCGCGTTGAGCCAGCTCATCATCGCGCGCATCTCGCCGCCGACCTGCTCCACCTGGTGTTCGTTGTCGCGCCGGCGCATGGCGAGGAAGCTGGGGCGGCCGGCCATGTTTTCGAGGATGAACTCCTTCGCGAACTGGCCGCTCTGGATCTCGCCCAGGATCTTCTTCATCTCGGCCTTCGTCTGCTCCGTGATAATCCGCGGGCCGCGGCTGTAGTCGCCGTACTCGGCCGTGTCGCTAATCGAATAGCGCATGTTTGAAAGGCCGCCTTCGTAGATCAGGTCAACGATCAGCTTGAGTTCGTGCATGGTCTCGAAAAAGGCGCTCTCCGGCTGATACCCGGCCTCCACCAGCGTCTCGAACGCAGCCTTGATGAGCGACGAGAGGCCGCCGCAGAGGATGACCTGCTCGCCGAAGAGGTCGGTTTCGCACTCTTCCCGGAAGGTCGTTTCGAGGATGCCCGCGCGGGCGCCGCCGATCCCCTTGCCGTAGGCCAGCGCCACCTGCATCGCCATCTCGGACGCATTCTGGTGGACGGCCACGAGGCAGGGCACGCCCCCGCCTTCGGTGAAGACGCGACGAACCAGGTGGCCGGGGCCTTTCGGCGCGATCATCGTCACGTCGACGAACGGCGGCGGCTGGATCTGCTGGAAATGGATGTTGAAGCCATGGGCGAACATCAGCATCTTGCCTTCGCTCAGCGCCGGCTCGATCGCGCGTTCGTAGACTGCCCGCTGCACCTGGTCGGGCACCAGCATCATGATGATGTCGGCCTCTTTGGCGGCCTGTTCCACGCTGGCCACCTTGAGGCCGGCCTTCTCAGCCAGGTCCCACGACTTCGATCCCGGGTAGAGCCCGACCATCACGTCGCAGCCGCTGTCCTTGAGGTTGAGCGCGTGGGCATGGCCCTGGGAGCCGTAGCCGATGATGGCGACCTTGCGCCCGGCGAGCAGGGACAGGTCGGCGTCGTTTTCGTAGTACATCTGTGCCATGGGAAATCGCCTCGAAGGTGAATTGGGCAGGAGCAGGTGGGCGGCGCCAGGGTGGCTACCGCCCGGTTATCGTCTCGAAAGACGGTGCTAGATGGGGAGGATGACCTTCTTCGTGTGGCGCTCACGACGGCCGGCGAAGGGGTCCGCGCCGATCTCGCGAAGCATCCAGTACATCTCGACGACGGCGATCTTGCCATCGACCAGCCGGAACCACACAGCCTGGCGCGGCCGGGCCGGGTCAACCGCTTCCTCCAGCAGGGCGGTGTGTTCACCGCAATAGAGCGCGGTGGGGCGGACGGTGCCGAAAAGCGGCTTTGGCCGCGCGCTGACGACGGCCATGCCGGCATCGAAACCGGTCGCGACGCCGTAGACGCTGTCGATCAGCGCGCTCTTGTCGTGGAGCAGCGCCCGCGCAGCGTCGAGGTCGCCCTGGGTGAACGCGGCGAGCCACTGCTCCACCACCTGGCGGGTGGCCGCGGCAGTCCCTCCGCGATACCCGACGGCGTTGTCAAGCGCCTGCTGGGCGGGCTTGTCGAGCTCCAGGTCCGGCATCATCCCGTAGAGGCGGCGCCGCTGGACGCCCATCTCGCTGAATTCGAAGACGTCGACCACCCGCTGGGTGAACGGCCGCCAATCGGGCGCCTTCGCCTCAATCGTCGCCCGGACCACCACCGTGTTGCCGTCTTCGATGTACTCGATCTCGGTGTAGGTGCAATCCGCATAGTCCCGGAGGAACGCCTTGTGCCAGTCGGAGATCGCGACGCTGTTTCGGAGGGTGGGGCCGCGGAATGACTGGAAGACTGCGTCCGGGGCGTGCCGGGCTTCGATTTCGGCGAAGCGATCGAAGTGGATGGCGGTGAGGAGCGCGTTGACCGCGTCGATGTTGCTCATACGAAAAGGAGCCCTTTGGCCTGGAGTTGCGGGGGCGATTGTACCCGCTGTCACGAATGGGGGATAGGCGCGATCGACCAGCCCGCGCTCAGGAGAGGACGCCATCGGCCAGCAGATCAGCCACTTCGTCCGGGGTCAGGCCAAGGATGCGTTCGCAGACGTCCATCGTGTGTTCGCCAAGAAGCGGCGCCGGAGCGCGGAGGTTACCGGGCGTGGCAACCAGCCGGAAGCCGGGGCCGTCGTAGGCTGCCCGTCCCGTCTCGGCGTGGTCCAGGTAGCGATAGTAGCCCCGCCCCCGGATGTGCTCGTCCTTGTCCAGGAGGTCCTGGGAGTTCTGGACAACGCCGCAGGGCACGCCGGCGCCCTGGAGCAGTTCCATCACGTCTTCGGCTCGCCGGCCCGCGGTCCATTCCCCGACGAGGGCTTCGAGTGCGTCTTCGTTCGCCTTCCGCGCTTTAAGGGTGGCGAAACGCGGGTCGGTTGCGGCCGCCGCCTGGCCGAAGGCCGTACAGAGTGCGGTCCACTGGCCTTCGTAGCGGCAGGCGATGACCACCCACCGGTCGGGTGAGGCGACCGAGGTGGCATCGTCGAGGCAGCGGAAGGCGCCGTGGGGAGCAGCAACAGGGTGTCGGTTCCCGTTCCGGGTCTGGTTGTGCCCGTTCGCCAGGTAGTCGGCGACGGCGGTGCCGAGGACGTTGACCACCGATTCCAGTTGCGGGAGTTCCACGCACTGCCCCTTGCCGGTCCGATTGCGGTAGCGAAGCGCGGCGAGCACGGCCGTGATCGTGTGTCCCGGGTTGACCACATAGTCCGGGTAGTTCGTGCCGACGCCGATCGGCGGACGGTTGGAGAAGCCCGACATCTCGCTGATCCCCGTCACCGGGGTGAGGACAGCACCGAACCCGAGGAAGTCGCGGTGCGGCCCCTCCATGCCCTGCATCGGCGCGTAGGCGGCGATGATCCGCGGGTTCACCTTCGCGATCTGCTCGTAGCGCAGGTTCCACTTGTCAACGACGCGCGGCGTGAAGTTGGTAACGAAGATGTCCGACTTTTCGATGATCCGGTAGCCGATCTCCTGGCCCCGTTCCGTGTTCAGGTTCAGCAGCATCGAAAGCTTGGAAGCGTTGTAGTTGTTGAAGTACCCGGAAACGTTGTAGCCCGTCTTGAACGTGCCGTCCGGGTTCATGGCGAAGGGGTGGACCACGCGAAGCGAGTCGACCTTCGCTTCGGATTCGACCCGGACGACTTCGGCGCCGAAGGTCGCGAGGGTCTGCGCGCCGATTGGCCCGGCGCCGAACCAGGAGAAGTCGGCGACGCGGATGCCATCGAGGGGGAGCCTGGTCATGACGATCTCCTTCGGGTCAGGCCAACGCTGCCAGGACAGCGGCGGTGTGTTCGCCGAGCCGCGGCGGGCGGGCGATGCGGACGGGAGTCTCGGACAGCCGGTAGGGGGCCCCCGGGAACTCGAGAACGGCGTTCAGGTAGTCGAACTGCAGCTGGGTGAACCAGTTGCGCGCGCGTAGCTGCGTATTGTGGGCAAGGTCCTTCGGCGTGGAGGCGATGCCCACCAGTAGTCGGCGCTTCTGGCCCTCTTCGTAGGCGCGGACCGCGGTCATGGTGCCGATGAAAGCGGCGACCAGCACGTTGATGTGCGCCAGCCTCTCCACGGCCGAAGTAGCCGAGGAAGGGTCGCCCATGATCTGGGTAAGGAGACCCATGTTGAGGCCATTGCACATTGCGGCGTAGGGTTCCTCGTCCAGGTCGCCGGCGGCGCCGTTCTCCCGCATCCAATCCACGAGCGCGGGGAAGTCCGCCCCGCCGGGGGCAAGCACGAAGAGCGAAACGAAGCCGTCGGTGCAGCTGTAGACGCCGACCCCGGGGAGCTGGATGGGGATCATCCCGCGTTCGCCGGTGCGGGTGCGGTTCCGCTTCTGGAGGTCCCACGTCTGCATGGCCGTCTCCTGCGAGATGGAGATTGCTTCCTGCGCGGAGACGTCGACCTGCTGCCCGGCGCCCGTGGCGTCCGCAAGGAGCAGCGCCATGAGCGTGCCCTGCGCCGCCTGGATGCTGGCGGAGACGTCGGACTGGTTGCCGTAGATCATGTTCGGCGGGTCGGCGGGTTCCCCGGCCAGCGTCATCACCCCGCCCATCGCCTGGCCGACGATGTCGCTGTAGGCGTACCTGGCGTGGGGGCCATCCTGCCCGAACCCGGAGATCGATGTGTAGACCAGGGCGGGCTTCGCCGCCTGCAGCTCCGCGTAGCCGAGGCCGCGGGCAGCGAGGTAGCCCACGGGGTAGTCTTCGATAACCGCGTCGGCCGTGAGGGCGAGATTTCTTGCTGCCACCCTGCCCCCGGGGAAATCCAGGTCGATCACGACCGACTTCTTCGAGGTGTTGTGGACCCAGAAGGCGAGGCTGGCGTCCGGGTCCGCTCCGCTGTGGTAGTAGGGCGGCGTATGCCGCTGACGCCCACCACCCGGCGGCTCAACTTTGATCACCTCGGCGCCGAGGTCCGCGAGGAGCCGGCCGCAGTACGAACCGAGTTCGTCGCAGAACTCGACGATACGAAGCCCTTCGAGGGCGCGGTCGGTCACTGGTCAGGCCCCGGCTTTGATGGCCGCGGGCAGCCGCTTGCCGATGATCTCGACCGCCTCCGCGACCATGTCCTGCACGATCTCGGCGGCCGGGCGAGTGCGGGTCAGCAACCCCGAGATCTGGCCGGCGGCGTTCATCAGGAGGTCCTCCCGTCCCGCCTTGCGGAGGGAATAGACGAGGTCCGTGATGAGCAGCCCCTGGAGTCCCATCGGCAGGGCCGGGATGCCGCTGGCGTCCCACGCTTCGATCAGCGGGTTGGTGATGTTGCGCATCGTCTTGCCGCTGTAGAGCTTGGTGATCCGCGTGTCCTCGTCCGTTGCGGCGAGAATCCGCTGCGTCTGGATGGCCGGCTGGTTCGCTTCGTTCGCAACGAGGAACGCCGTGCCGCACCAGACGCCGACCGCGCCCAGGGCAAGGGCTGCGACCAGCCCCCGGCCGTCCGCGATCCCGCCGGCAGCGACAACCATCGTCGGCTTCACGGCGTCGACCACCTGGGGGACGAGAGCCATGGTAGCGACGCGCCCGGTGTGGCCACCCGCTTCCGTACCCTGGGCGACCACGACATCGACGCCAACGGCAGCGACGCGCTTCGCGTTCTTGACGTTCCCGACCAGCGAAATGACTTTCGTGCCGTTCGCCTTCAGGCGTTCCACCCAGGGGCCGGGGCTTCCAAGGCCCGCGGCGAACACCGGGACTTTCTCTTCGATGACGACTTCCATCTGGTCGTCCGACATCCCCCCTCCGGCGCGCGCGGGGCGGGCCGGGCGCGGTTCCTCGGGCGCGATCTTCCAGTCGATCCCAAGGTCTTCTGCCATCTTCCGCACGGCCGCATAGGTGCCGGCCGGGATCAGTTCGCGAGGGTCCTTTGGCATTTCGCCGCTGGCCGCGCCGCCCATGAAATTCGACGGGAGGAGGAGATCGACGCCGAAGGGCTTGTTGGTCATCGAGCGGATGCGGTTGATCTCGGCCCGCAGCGCCTGGGGGCCGAAGCCGGCGCCACCGAGGACGCCGAGACCGCCCGCGTTCGAGACAGCAGCCGCAAGTTCGGCCGTCGCCGTTGGGCCCTGGATGCCACCCGCGACGGGCCCCATGCCCGCGAGGATGACCGGGTATTCGATGCCGAAGAGATCGCACAACGGGGTGCGGAGAACGGGCCTGGGCACAGTTGTCCCTCCCAAGTATTTCGTGGTGCGGGAAGTATACGTCTCCGCGGCAATCCTGTCGGGATGACGCCGATCAGGTAGCCACGCTCAGGGGCTGCGCGCCCGGCACGGCCCGGAATTGCCCCCCCGGTGGGGGACCCACGCAAAGAGGGCGCCCGGCGGGCGCCCTCTCTTACACTTCGGTGACGGCCGAGGCCGTGCCTAGAAGACGATGACGCTACGGTTCACTTCGCCGTTCTTCAAAGCCTCGTAGGCTTCGTTGATCTGGTCGCGGTTGTAGCGGCGGCTGATGAGTTCGTCGATCTTGAGCCGCTTCTGGCGGTAAAGCTCCATCAGCCACGGCATGTCGTACGTCTGGCGGGTGGAGCCGTAGTAACTGCCGATGATGCCCTTCTCGCCGAGGAAACCGATGCCGGCAGCCGGGATCGTGAGCTCTTCGGCGAGCGGCAGCATGCCGACGATAACGGCCTGGCCGCCGCGCCTTGCCATCTGCCAGCACTGCTGGGCCGTCTTCATCAGGCCGATCGCCTCGAAGGCGTAGTCGACACCGCCGCCGGTGAGCGCCTGCACTTGCTGGATGGCGTCGCCCTTGGAGGCGTCGACGACATCGGTTGCGCCGAACTCCCGCGCGGCGGCGAGCTTGTTTTCGAGCATGTCGACGGCGATGATCTTCGAAGCGCCGGCAAGCTTCGCGCCCTGGATGATGTTCAGGCCGACACCGCCGCAGCCGACTACCGCGACTGTCTGGCCAACCTGCAGCTTCACAGTGTTGGTGACGGCGCCGACGCCGGTCATGACGCTGCAGCCGACCAGGGCCGCGACTTCCATGGGGACGGCATCGGGGACGTGGACGCATGCCTTGGCGCTGACGAGCTGGTATTCGGCGAAGGCCGACATGCCGGCGAACTGCATGATCGCCTGGCCCTTGAGCTTGATCCGCCCCATGCGATTGAGCGACGCCGAATCCGTGCAGAGATTAGGGCGACCAGTGACGCACCGGTCGCACGCGCCGCAGGATTGCTGGAAGGCAACGACGCAGCGGTCGCCGGGCTTCACGTTGGTCACGCCGGGGCCGACCTTTTCGACGACACCGGCCGATTCGTGGCCGAGGACGGTGGGCGTCGGGTACATCCACTTGCCTTCCATGAAGTGCAAGTCGGAGTGGCAGACGCCGCTGGCGCTCGTCTTAATCAGGACTTCGCCAGCCTGGGGCTCGTCAACCTCAATGTCCTCGATGACGAGGGGCTGGTTCGCGCCGTACATCACGGCAGCTTTCATGTGTGATCCTCCTGGTGAAAATGGGGCAAGCGGCATAGTCATCGCTAGGTGGACGGCTGTCAATCCAGGCGAGGGGACAAACCCCCGGGTTGAACCGGCCAGGGCGCACGGTCGAACCCTCAGAACGGGACCCGGACCGGCCCTTCCTCCCCCTACTCCAGCTTTAGCGGCCGGCGCACTTCACAGCCCACTTCGTTACACTGCGAGCCACGGAACGGAGGGGGAACACATGGAAATCCGGGGGGGCGTCACGATCGTCACCGGTTCAGCCACGGGCGTCGGCGCCGCGGCAGTCAAGATGCTCGCGGCGAAGGGCTGCAACGTCGTCATCAACTACACCAAGAGCGAGGCGGAGGCCCGCGAGACGGAGGCCGCCTGCCGCGCACTCGGCGTCGAGACGCTGCTCTGCCAGGCCGACGTTTCGAAGGACGCCGACTGCCGCCGCATGGCCGCCGAAACGATGGCGAAGTGGGGACGAATCGACGGGCTCATCAACAACGCCGGGACGACCCAGTTTGTGAACCACGCCAACCTCGAGGGCCTCAACGCCGATGACTTCCAGCGCATCTACGCAGTCAACGTCATCGGGCCGTTCCAGATGACTCGCGCCGTGGTCCCCCACATGAAGGCTGCCGGGCACGGTTCGGTGGTCAACGTCTCGTCGATCGCCGGCGTGATGGGCGTCGGCAGTTCGATCGCCTACACCGCCTCCAAGGGCGCCCTCAACACGATGACCCTGTCCCTCGCACGCGTCCTCGGGCCGGAGGTCCGCGTGAACACCATCTGCCCGGGATTCATCCAGGGACGGTGGCTGCGCGGGGGGATGGGTGACGAAGCTTACGAGGCCGCGAAGGCCGCCCAGGAGCGGATGACGCCCCTTCACCGCGCCGGGACGCCCGAGGACATGGCCCAGGCCGCGGTCTGGTTCATCGAAGGCGCCGACCACATCACCGGCGAGATCCTCCTGGTCGACGCCGGCGCCCACCTCGGCGGCGCCCCGCTCATCGCGAGGTAGCGCACGCTGCGGATGTCCCTGAGCAGCCGCCGAACTACGCGCGAACTTTGAGACCAAACGGACCGTATGTTGTCGGCCCGACGGTCACCCAGATCTCGTAGCAGCCGCTGGATGGGAACCGCATGGTCCCGTCCAGCACTCCAGTGGGCACCTGAGCGTCGGACGGCGAGAATGGCGCAGCGACTGTCAGCAGTTCGGTCCCAGCATCGGCATTCGGGTCGTCACGGGGGAGGTTGTGGTCGAAGCGAACACGTGCTGACGGGGTATCCCGTCGCCACCCCTGGACCGTGATCGACTCGTTGAACCACGGTGCGACTACGATCGGAACTTTCTGAACGTACGCCTGGCGCTCTGGAACCCACCGGGACCAGAGGTCAGTCGTCTGCGGGGGGGAAACTGCGTCGACTGGAACGATAAGCCTCACGGGACCAAGCTCCCACCCAAATCGAGCAGTGGAGTACACAGCAGCGGTTGGGCACTCGGCTACGGAGCGCGTCTCGGCGACGACCTCCTGGGTCCCGGCTGTGGGGGACGGGCGCACCGTCGGACGGGTAGCCCCGTTGCTGCAAGCGGCGGCAATGACGCCGAGTCCAAGGACCCAGGAACAGCGGGCGACCCACGAGACGTTCACAGCATCGTTCCCGCGAGCGCCCCAAGCGCGGCCAATTCCAACGCGTCGAATACCATTCGGGCTCGTACCAACTCCTCAGCGCCCCGGTATGCCGCGATGGCTGCCGAACCGCGCGCCGAGTGTAGCACCGGGGGGCCAGGGGACATGGCCCAGGCCGCCGTCTGGTTCATCGAAGGCGCCGACCACATCACCGGCGAGATCCTCCTGGTCGACGCCGGTGCACACCTCGGCGGCGCCCCGCCGATCGCGAGGTAGCACCCTGCGGTGTACGGGCCATAGCGCGAGGCGTAGTATCCCCGCCCGTGCGGGGCACACGGGCGTCGTGGCTGGCCGGGGTGGTTGGCCTTGCCGTAATGGCGGCGTCCCTGCGCGGGTCCGACCACGTGAGCGCTGGAGAGACGCTCGCGAACGGCGAGTTCGAATCCTGGAGCGGCGCCACCCCGTCCACCCCATCCAACTGGCTCCTGGGCCCCGGCACGACGGCAACGCCGGTCACAGACGGGGCGCGTTCGGGCATCGCCGCCCGGCTCTCCAGCACCGACACCGGCGACCTCGTCGTCTTTCAGCGCGTCGATGCCCTCCCCGGGGGGGTCTATGCAGCTGCCATCCACGTCGCCGGTGAATCCGGCACCCCCACCGCCACGCTCTCGATTGAGTTCAAGGGAGCGCAGGCTCTGGCAACGGCGTCGGAATCGGTCACCCTCACCGGCGGGTACCAGCGGATCTCTGTGACCGCGACCGCGCCCGCCGGGACCACCTCGGCGGTGCTCCGGCTGGTGGTCCAGCCGCGGGGCTCCCCTGCCGCGTTCGTTGATTCGGCCTCCCTCGACGGAACGGCGCCGCCGCCGCCGACTCTAGCGCCCACGGCGACCGCGACCCCTCCGCCCACAGCCACGACGGCGCCGGGCGGAGGGCTGCCCACCGCGACATCGACAGCCCAACCGTCGAGCACGGCCGCGGCGACGCCGACAGCCTCACCCACCCCGGCGCCCTTCGGCGGACTCCTGCGCAACGGGAACTTCGAGGAGGTCGAGGACGGACGGCCAGCAGCGTGGTCGAAGTTCGGGGGGACGATGGAGCTGACCGCTTCGGCCTACCGCGAGTCGCGAGCCGTCTCGCTCGCCTCCGATACCTCCTCGACGAAATGGGTACAGCAGCTTGTCGCCGTGCGCGGCGGCGAGTGGTACGCAGCCTCGGCCTTCGCGCGGCTGGCGGCGGGCTCGGGCGAGGCCTGGGTCCGGATTTCGTGGTACGCCGCCGCTGACGGCAGCGGGAACGCCATCGAGCACACCGAAGGCAACGTGCTCACTGCGACGGCCTGGTCGGCGACCACCACCGGCCCCGTGCGTGCCCCGGAAGCAGCCAACTCCGCGCGTGTGAGGCTGATGCTCAAGCCGGGCGGGCCCGTGACCGTGCTCTTCGACGACGCTTCCCTCTACCCGGCCACCGAACCGGAAGCCACGACCACCCCCTCCACAGCGTCGACAGCCACACCTCTCGGGGCATCGGCCACAAGGCCACCGGGCGTTCCGACCGCACGGCCCGGCCAGTCACAGCCAGTGCCGGGGCAAGCGGGCCAGCAACCCCCGGGCGCCGGGCAGACCTCCGAGCCCCTCACCGGTCCCAACACGCTCCGCATCTCAGAGGTGATGAGCGATCCGTCGGAGGCCGGCACGGAGGCCGCGTTCGAATGGGTGGAGCTGGTCAACGCGGGCGCCGAGCCAGTGGACACGACTGGCTGGAGATTCGGAGACAGCCAGGAACTGGACGAACTCCCCGCCGCGACAGTGCCCCCGGGCGGGTTCGTCGTGGTGGCTGGAAAGAGTGCCACCTTCGCGGCCGGCGTGGCGGTGATCCGGCCAGCGGACGGGACCATCGGCAACGGCCTGAACAACAAGGGCGAGGCCCTGCGGCTCGTTTCTCCCGACGGCACCGAGGTTGACACCATCTCCTACGGGGAGAACACGTCTGTCTTCGACCCCGCACCCCCGGCGCCGGCATCCGGCCAGACGATTGGCACCCTGGTGGCCGGGGCCGACCCGGACAGCGCGAACTGGGCGGCCACGCTGCGACCGACACCGGGGCAGGCCAACGTCTTCCGCTCCGTTCCCGGCGCCGCTGGCGGCTCTCCCGCCCCCGGGACGCCCGGAGCGCCCGGAACGGACTCTTCCGGTAGCCTAGAAGGGGACGATGGGTCCAGCCCGGTCCCGGCGGCGATCCTCGGGGCAGCGGCATTCGCAGGATTGGCGGGTGCCGGGATTACAGGGCGCCGGCTCTGGCCCAAGATCCGGGAGAGGGTGCGCGGTGGCGATTGAACGGCTTCAGAAGATCCTGTCGAACGCCGGGGTGGCTTCCCGGCGCGTTGCCGAACAGATGGTGCTTGCCCGCCGGGTGGCCGTGAACGGCGTGGTCCAGGCGACCCTGGGAGCGCGCGCAGACCCAGAGGTGGACGAAATCACCCTCGACGGCGTCCCCGTCCTCCGCGGCCGCTACCGCTATTTCATGTTGCACAAGCCGGCCGGGTTCATCACTACCGCCAGCGACGAGCAGGGCCGGGAAACCGTCCTCGACCTCGTGCCAATCGGCGACATTCAGCTCCACCCGGTCGGGCGCCTGGACAGGGAGAGCGAAGGGCTGCTCCTGCTCACCAACGACGGGCACCTGACCGACCTCCTCACCCATCCCCGCTACGAAGTCGAGAAGGAATACCTCGTCGGGCTGGACGCGCCCCTCCCCGAACGCGATCTCCAGCGGCTGGTGCGGGGGATAGAGGTCGATGGCGAGCGCATGCGCGCGCGTTCGGCGAAACCGACCACACCGCCCGCCGCCGGGCTTGGCGAAGAACTGCCGACCGCCGCCTGGCTTCTGCTGACGCTGCGCGAAGGCAAGAACCGCGAGATCCGCAGGCTGATGATTGTCCTCGGGCGCAAGGTCCTCTTCCTCCGGCGCTTCCGCGTGGGGCCGCTTTCCCTGGGGACGCTGGGCTCGGGCGCCTTCCGTGAACTCACCGAGGATGAAGTTTCGGCCCTCTACGGCGCCGCGAAGGCCGCCGAATCCACCGCCGAGCCGCCACCGGCACGGTGAGTGGCTCTTGGGGCGGTTTGGCATACCATGCCCCGAGGCCCGGGAGAGGAGAATTGGCGCCAATGGCGAAGGATTCGCTGCCGGCAACGATCGCGATCGATGGCCCCGCCGCGTCCGGCAAGAGCATGCTCGGACAGGCCCTGGCTCAACGCCTGGGATACCTCTTCCTCGACACCGGCCGCATGTACCGCGCCTTCACCCTCGCCGCCATCCTCCGCCAGGTGCCGCCCACCGATCTCCCTGCCTGCGCCGGGCTCGCCGCCAGCGGTCGCCTCCACGTCGTCCCCGGCGTCGACTCCCACGTCCTTCTCGACAGCGTCGACGTCACCGGCCTCCTCCGGGAGCCGGCGGTGGAAGCGAACGTCAGCGCCTACAGCGCCATCCCGGCGGTGCGCGAGGCGATGGTGGCGCTCCAGCGCGAAATAGCCGCCGCGGGGCGGGCGATCCTTGCAGGCCGGGATATCGGGACCGTCGTCCTCCCGGCCGCGCCGGTCAAGCTCTACCTCGACGCATCCCCCGAGGCCCGCGCCCGGCGCCGGAGCGCCCAGGCCGCCCAGGGCGAAACTGAGGCCCACCGCGACATCAGCGGCCGCGACGAGACCGACATGACGCGCCAGGCAAGCCCGCTCAGCATCGCCGCCGACGCCATCGTCATCGACACCACCGGCATGACGCCGGACGAGGTGATCGCGTTCGCCATGGAGAAGGTGCGATGCGCCGCCGGCTAGCCGCCCTTCGCAGCCGCCTTGGCTGGAGCCTCTGGGTCCCCGTCTTCTACTGGTGGGCGACGTACTCGATGCGCCTGGTGCTCACCGTCGTCGCCCGCTGGAAGGTGACCGGCCGGGATCGGGTCCCTCGCGAAGGCGCCGTCGTTGTCGTATCCAACCACCTCAACAACATCGACGCGCCCGTGATCGCCGCCGCAATCGCGAAACGGCGGGTGCGATTCATGGCGAAAATCGAGTTGTTCAAACGGCCGTTTGGCGTCGTCCCCCGGCTCTATGGGGCGTTCCCTGTGCGCCGGTTCGAATCGGACATCGCGGCCATGCTGAACGCTGAACGCGTGCTCAAGCGCGGCCAGGTGCTCGGGATGTTCCCTGAAGGCACGCGCAGCCGCACCGGCTTCATCGGACGGCCTCACCCGGGCACGGCCATGATCGCGCTGCGCTCGGGCGCGACTGTCCTGCCCTGTGCCGTCACGGGTTCGGAACAGCTCGGAAACCCGCTGAATGTCCTCCGCCAGCCGCGGATCACGGTGACCATCGGCGAACCGATCGCGCTCACCGCCGTGCGCCGCCCCACGGAGGCCCAGGTGAACGAACTGACCGACCGCATCTTCGCTGAAATTACCGCGATGTTGCCTCCGAAATACCTGCCCGCTAATACTGGAATGGAGGAGCAGGCGGCTGATGGTGGAGATACTCCGGGCGACTGAGATGGGCTTCTGCATGGGCGTGCGCCGCGCCGTGCAGATCATGCTGGCCGAAGCGACGCCTGAGATCCCCGTCTTCAGCGTCGGCGAGATCGTCCACAACCCCCACGTCGTCCGGGAACTCGAAGCGGCCGGTGTCCGCCAGTTGCCCGGGCCCGACGACATCGAGGGCGATATCGGCGCCTGCACGGCCCAGCAGGTGAAGCAGGGTAGGGTCGCGATCACCGCCCACGGCGTCGGCGAACGGGTGGTCAGGGAACTCGCGGCCAGCGGCCTGGACGTCGTCGACACCACCTGTCCGATCGTCACCCGGGCCCAGCGCTACGCCCAGAAGATCGTCCGCGAAGGCTGGCACCTCCTCATCTTCGGAGATGCCGGCCACAAGGAAGTCCGGGGCATCATGGGCTGGACCAACAACCGCGACGGGCAGAGCCAGGCGACGATCGTGGAGTCGGCGGGGATCGAGACCCTGCGGCGGCTCGTCGAGGACTTCCCCGGCGGCTTCCCCAACAAGGTCGGCGTCATGGCCCAGACCACCCACAAGATGGAGGACTTCGCCAAGTTCGTCGCGAACTTGATGCTGCTGCAGCGCGACCACAACTTTGAACTCCACGTCGTCAACACCCTCTGTCACGCGACCACCGGGCAGCAAGAAGCGGCGGCAGCCCTCGCTCGCCAGGTCGATGTCATGGTCGTGGTCGGCGGCCGCAAGAGCGCCAACACCCGCCACCTCCGCGAAGTCTGCGAAGAACAGGGCACCCCCGCCTATCACATCGAAGGCCCAGCCGAACTCGACGCGGATTGGTTCAAAGACGTCCAGCGCATCGGCCTCACTGCCGGCGCATCGACCCCGGACTACTCGATCGACGAAGTCGAATCCCGCATCCGGGCGATGGCGGCGGGCTTAGAGGCGGGAGTCACCCCCCTACAATGACCGCCGTTCGCGAACGAAACCGCGTAGCCCCGCCGCGCCCGGCGCCGGCTCCCGGGATCGTCTCAGGTGTGCGGCCCGGTTCGCTCGCGGAAGAGGCGGGCATCGAAGCCGGCGACGCGATCCTCACGGTCGGTGGCCACGTGCTCCGCGATGTCGTCGACCTCCAGTTCTACCAGGCTGAGGCAGAGGTCGAGGTCCACATCCGCAAGGCAGATGGTCTCGACGAACTGCTGCTGTTCGAAAAAGACGTGGACGAGGACCTGGGGCTCGAATTCGAACGGGCGACCTGGGACGACGTCACCCTCTGCAACAACAACTGCTTCTTCTGCTTCCTCAAAGGCCTGCCGAAGGGCATGCGCCGGACCCTCTACGTGAAGGACGACGACTACCGGCTCTCCTTCCTCCACGGCAACTTCGTCACCCTCACGAACCTGGCGGAGGCCGACTGGGACCGGCTGGCGGAGCAACGGCTGAGCCCCCTCAACGTTTCTGTCCACGCGACCGAGCTCGACCTTCGCCGCCGGATGCTGGGGAACCCCACGGCGCCGGATGTCCTGGCCCAACTCCAGCGGCTGGGCGAACTGGGCCTCCGCGCCCACACCCAGATCGTGCTCTGCCCCGGGGTGAACGACGGCCCCCACCTCGAGCGCTCCGTGCGGGACCTGGTCGCGCTCTACCCCGCGGTCCAAAGCGTCTCGGTCGTGCCGGTCGGCGCCAGCCCGAAGCTCGAAGACTGGTCCTTGCAGCGCGACGGCATCGAACTGGAGCGCCCTACGCCCGAGTACGCGCGAGCGGTCATCGCCCTCCTCTGGCCCCAGCAGGCCGCAGCCCGCGCCCGTTTCGGCGCCACCATCATCCAGTGCAGCGATGAGTACTACGTCACCGCCGGGGTCCCCGTGCCTCCCGCCCGCGACTACGACGGCTTCGGCCAGTACGAAAACGGGATCGGCATGGTCCGCACCATGCTCCGCGACCTTGCCGCAACCCGCGGAAAGCTGACCCGCCGCTACGGGAAGGCACGGCCCTTCGCCGGCCGCCACGTCGTCATCGCCTCCGGCACGCTGATCGCGCCGGAACTCGCGAAGATCGCTGCCGAACTGTCCTCCCGGACCGGGGCGAAGATCGAGGTCCGCGGGATCACCAACCGGGTGTTCGGTGAGCGGGTGAACGTCAGCGGGCTGCTCTGCGGCGGCGACTACGTGCACGGCCTCGCCGGGGCCTCGCCCGACTGCCTCATCCTGCCCCGCGCCAGCCTCGACTACTTCGGCCGCCAGTTCCTCGACAGCATGACGATCGAGGAGGTCGAGGCGATACTCGGCGCCCCCCTCACCTTCGCCAGTCAATGGAGCGAAGTCGTCGACGTACTTGAACGCGGCCCCCGCCGCCCACGGCGGAACGAAGCCCCCAACGGCGCCTTCTGGAGCGAGAAGCCCGGCGAGCCCGCGGCAGGGCACCGGTAGCACCGCTGGCGTTCCTGTACACTTGATTCGTGCCCCGCATCCGTGTCGAGCCGCTTGGCGTCGAAATCGAAGCCCCCGTGGGTGAAACGGTGATGGACGCAGTGTGCGCCGCCGGCTACTTCTGGCCGGTGGGATGCGCAAAGACGGGCGAATGTACAAACTGCGCGATGGAGGTCGTCTCCGGGCTCGGCAGGTTGAGCCAGATGGGGCGATACGAGCGCCAGAACCTGCTCCGGCAGCGAGGCCCGCGCTCGGTCGAAGACCCTCGTCTGCGCCTTGCCTGCCAGGCGCGCGTTGAAGGCGATGTCGTCGTCTACAAGCGGGGGGTCATCCCCGACTAACCTGGAAGGAAGTCAGATGCCCTACATCATCACGGAGCCCTGTATCGGCGTGAAGGACGCTTCCTGCGTGGACGTGTGCCCGGTGGATTGTATCCACTCAACCGATGAGGCTCCGCAGTACTACATCAACCCGGACCAGTGCATCGACTGTGCAGCCTGCGAAATGGCCTGCCCCGTCAACGCTATCTACTACGAAGACGATATCCCGGCCGACTGGAAACAGTACACCCAGGTGAACGCCGGGTTCTTTAAGTAATCGAAGCCCCGCGGGGCGAGGGGAGAACTCGTGGAACTTGCCCAACTTGAGGCATTCTTGCAGGTCGCGCACCACCGCTCCTTCAGCCGGGCGGCCGAGGCGCTCTTCCTGACGCAACCATCGGTGACCGCCCGCATCCAGTCGCTGGAACGGGAGATTGGCGAACGGCTCTTCGAACGCACGGGCCGCAGCGTCACCCTCACGGACGCCGGCCAGGCCTTCATCCCTCACGCCCAGCGCGCGCTCACAGCCGTCCAGGAAGGCACCGACGCGATCAACGCCGTCCGCCACGGCGACGTTGGCAGCATCCGGATCGGCGCCAGTTCGAGCATCGCGACCTACGTGCTCCCACCGATCCTGAAGGCCTTTCACGAAGCCCGGCCGCGAGTCCACGTCCACCTCAGCACCGGCAACACCGAAGAGATCATCGAGCGGCTCCTGGCCGGCGAGACCCACGTCGCCATCTCGCGCCTGACCCAGCACCCCGAAGTCGAGTCATTGCACCTCTACAACGATGACCTCGCGCTCGTCGTCGCCCCCTCCCACCCGTTCGCAAGCCGCGGCCGAGTTACTTTCGCCGAAGCCGGACACGAACCGTTCCTCTTCTTCGAACGCAGCTCCAGCTACCACAGCCTCGTCTACAGCATGTTCCTGCGCGTAGGCGTCGTCCCCGTCTCGATGATGGAACTCGACTCGATGGAGACCACCAAGCACATGGTGGAAGCGGGCCTGGGCATCTCCATCCTCCCTGTCGTCTCCATTGACCGCGACGTCGAGAACAAGACCCTCGTCCGCGTGGACATCCGCGACATGGAGCAGCCGGCCCAGCGCGACGTCGGCGTGCACGTCATGCGGAATCGCATCCTCGCGCACCCCATCCGCGACTTCCTCAAACTCCTCACGGCCCACTACGACATCCCCAACCCCTTCGCCGGCCGAGGAGCACCACCGCCGGGAAGCTGAGCGCGGGCGCACAAGGCGGCGGCTCACGACCGGTCGGGAACGGGAAGACCGTCGAGTTCGTCATCAGCCACAACCGCGAGACTGTGGAGTACGGAGGGCGTACGCTCGCGCCCTTGGAGGTGGTTGTGTGATGAGCCTGGCGCTGCGCGGCGGCATGGTCTGGGACGGCCTCACCGAGGGCCTCCGGGAAGCGTCCGTCGTCATCGACGGCGGCATGGTAGCGGCGCTGGGGGCCGATAGCGGCGCCGCTGAGTCGGTCGATGTTTCCGGGCTCACCATTCTCCCCGGCCTCATCGAAGGGCACGCCCACCTCTGCTTCAACGCCGCCACCGACTGGCGCGCCGTCTACGACTCCGACTCCCCGCCGCGGATGCTGCTGCGCATGGCCGCGGCCGGGCGGTCGATGCTGGAAGCGGGGATCACCACCGTCCGCGACCTCGGCGCCCCGACGCCGCTTTCGATCGAAGTCCGGGACGCGTTCGCCAGCGGCCTCGCCCTCGGGCCACGATTGCTCGTCTCCGGCGCGCCGATCACGACCACGGGCGGCCACTGCTGGTTCATGGGCGGCGAGGCCGACAGTGAGGTTGAAGTCCGGCGCGAAGTGCGGGCGCGCGCGAAAGCGGGCTGCGACTGGATCAAGGTGATGGCGACCGGCGGCAACATGACCCGCGGCACGAACACCTTCGAAGCCCAGTTCACCGTCGACGAGTTGCGGGCATGCGTGGCAGAAGCCCACAGGCTCGGCCGCAAGGTCGCCGCGCACGCCCACGGTGCGGCTGGCATCGCCGTCGCGATCGAAGCCGGCGTCGACATGCTGGAACACTGCACCTTCGACACCCCGGGCCAGGGCATCGTCGCCGACCCGCGAGCGGTCCGGGAGATAGCGAGCAAGGGCGTCGTCGTCTCGCCGACGGTGTCTGTGGGCTACCGCACCTGGAGGAGCGACGGGCGGAAATCGCAGCGGGCCGCGGCCCTCCACCAGATGGCGGAAGCCGGGTGCCCCATGTTGATGAGCACGGACTGCGGGATCCCGGGAGTACCGCACGCCGCCCTCGCCGGAGGGATGGAGGTGCTCTCCGAATACGCGAAGCTGCCGCCGCTGGAAGTGCTGAAGCTCGCCACCAGCACCGCCGCCCACCACCTCGGATTGGCCGACCGCGGCGCCCTCGCCGAAGGGCGTCTCGCCGACCTGCTGGTCGTGGAGGGCGACCCAACCCACGACCTCGCCGCCCTCGGCCGGGTGCGCATGGTACTCAAAGGCGGCGTTCGCGTCCGCTGAACAAGGAGGACCCCGGCATGGGACAGTCCATCACCTTCGCGCCGGTGACCCGAGAGCGTTGGCCCGACCTCGAACGGCTGTTTGGCCCCAGTGGCGCCTACGGCGGCTGCTGGTGCATGTACTGGCGCCAGACGCGCCGGGAATACGAGACACTGAAGGGCGCCGAAAACAAGGCCTCCATGCAGGCGATCGTCGAACGCGACGAGGTCCCGGGGATCATCGGTTATGTGGACGGCATCCCGGCCGGCTGGGTCTCCGTCAGCCCGCGGGCGGCGTTCCCATCGCTGAACCGGTCGCGCACCCTGAAACCCGTCGACGACAAGCCCGCCTGGTCGATCGTCTGCTTCTACGTCGCCCGCGAGCACCGCGGCACGGGGCTGATGTCGCAACTCATCGGCGCCGCGGCGGACTACGCCCGGGACCAGGGGGCGGCGGTCATCGAAGGCTACCCGGAAGAAGTGCCGGCCGAGGGCCAGAAGAACCTCGCCTTCGCCGGGGCCTACATGGGGGTGCGGCCCGCATTCGAACGCGCCGGGTTCGTGGAGGTCATCAAGCGCGGCCGCCAGCCGAACATGCGCAAGCGGCTCCGCTAGCCTGTCCATAACCCCCCGCACTTATACACTCGAAGCCGCAAGAGGTTTCGCCCGATGATTTCCAGCATCGTCCTCGCCGCCGGCATGTCGACCCGCATGGGCCAGCCGAAGGCCCTCCTCGACTGGGGCGGCGAGCCCCTCATCAACTACCAGGTGCGCCAGCTCCGCGAGGCCGGTTGCGACGAGGTCATCGTCGTCCTCGGGCACCAGAGCGACGCCATCCAACGCCAGATGAAGGACGCGAACTGCCGCGTAATGTTCAACGCCCGCCACCAGTTCGGGCGGGCAGGGTCCCTCCGCATCGGCGCCAAGGCCGTGAATCGCGACGCCGACGCGATCGTGATCATCAATGTCGACCAGCCCCGGCCGGCCTCCCTCATCAAGGCCCTGATCGACGCCCACAAGGCGGACAGTGCCGCCACCCAGCCCACCTACGCCGGGCGCAACGGCCACCCCGTGGTCGTCTCCGGCAAGCTCCGGGACGAACTGATGGCCGCGGACGACGCCACCGGCGGGCTCCAGGGTGTCCTCGCAATGCACGAGGCCGAAGTCGCCAGCGTCCCCTGCGACGCCGTCTGTGAACTCGACGTCAACACCCCCGATGACTACGAGGCGGCCAGGCGCACCTTCGGCCTCGCCGGGTAGCGTCGTGGCCATCCGGCCGGACCGCCGCGCGGGCCCGAAAGCGGTCATCTTCGACCTCGACGAAACCCTCATCGACAGCCGCCGCGCCTGGGAGTACGCGCTGGAGCAGGCTGTCCTCGCGGTCACAGGGCAGCGCATCGACCCCCGGCCGCTGGTGGAGGAGTACCGGCGCCGCGACTGGCGCGACGCGGTCGCGATCGTGGTCAGCGGGCGAACGGACCAGGAACGCGCCGCAACCCTCGCGGCGGAGATGTTTTCGCGGAGCGCGCTCAAGCGGCTGTTCGTCCACGAGGGCGTCGGCATGGCCCTGGATGTGCTCCGCGGCGACTCGATCGAGGTTGGCGCCATCTCCCGGTTTCCCCACCGGCTGGCGCTCCAGCAGACGCAATCCACGGGGCTCGACCGCTTCCTCGTCGTGCTCGCGGCAACGGCGGCCGGCGAGCGATTCGATGTGACGGCCCGCCTAAACGCCTGCCTCGCGTTCCTGGAGTACCCCGCTGCCGACTGCGCATTTGTTTCTGGCGAGGGAGGAGACCTTATCTCCGCCGCTTCGGCAGGGTATGTAGCGTTCGAAGGGGCCTGGGCGGCCGCCACCGCGACCGGCTTTCCGCCCGTTGTCCACCCCGGCGAACTCCGGAACGCCCTTGCGAGCCGCCGCGAGGAGGCGCCACCTCGAGGGGTCTAGGCGGCGCCTTCCTCACGCGGCTCGACAAACAGGTGGCAGCCCGGGCAGTACGTCTTCGGGCGGCTGGAGAGGAAGCGAAGGTCACAGGAGGGGCAGCTGACGATTCGTCGCATGGCGGTGTAGGCCTTTCCCTGAGCTTATGGATGGAGGTTCCCACCACGAGGATCGTCGTGATAGGGGAATCTTCGTATCAGGAACGCGTTAGAAATAGTCTGAGCCTATGGATAGATAGGCCCGCTGAGCACTTCCGGGCAGGGTGCTAGACTGGCTGCATTCAGACAGCGAGGTGAAACACCATGGCGGTTACCGTGACCACCACTGGTTCAATCGAAGGCAGGCAGGTCGTGAGCTACCTGGGCGTCGTCGCCGGCGAAACCATCCTCGGCGTCAACGTCTTCAAGGACATCACGGCCAGCTTCCGCAACATCGTCGGCGGACGTTCCGGCAAGTACGAAGAGGAACTGCGGAAGGGGCGCGACACCGCGATCGAAGAAATGGGCCAGCGGGCTACCGAGATGGGCGCCGACGCGGTCATCGGCGTCAAGGTGGACTACGAAACCGTGGGCGGCCAGATGCTGATGGTCACCGCCTGCGGCACCGCGGTGAAGCTGAACTAAGCACCGGCACATCCTCCGCAGCGTTGGCCCGGTACGGCCCGAGCCAGTAGGCTGGGCGGGCAAACACGTCTTCGCGCGGGGGTAACGGATCGTGGCAACCAGAGTCGGCATCAACGGGTTCGGGCGCATCGGCCGCCAGGTGTTCAAGGCCATCAGCGAGCGCTATGCGGGCAAACTCGAAGTGGTCGCGATCAACGACCTAGTCGCATCGGAAATCAACGCCAACCTCCTGAAGTACGACAGCAACTACGGCCGCTGGGACAAAGAAATCCGCGCCGTCGACGGCGGTCTCTCGGTTGATGGCCGCGTTGTGAAGGTGTTCAGCGAACGCGACCCGGGCGCCATCCCCTGGGGTTCGGCCAGCGTCGAGATCGTGATCGAATCCACCGGCCTGTTCACCGACGCGACGAAGGCCGTCGCCCACCGCCGCGACAGCGTGAAGAAGGTCATCATCAGCGCCCCGGCCAAGAACGAAGACTTCACCATCGTCCTCGGCGTCAACGCGGAAAAGTACGACCCCACGAAGCACAACGTGATTTCGAACGCGAGTTGCACCACGAACGGCCTCGCCCCGGTGGTCAAGGTGCTCGTCGACAACCTTGGCGTGCTCAAAGGTCAGATGACGACCATCCACAGCTACACGAACTCGCAGCAGATCCTCGACAAGGCGGCCGGCACCGACCTTCGCGAAATGCGCGCCGGGGCGATGAACATCGTCCCCACCTCCACCGGCGCGGCGAAGGCCCTCCGCCTGGTCATCCCGGAGATTGAAGGCAAGCTGGACGGCATCGCCTACCGCGTCCCGACGCCGACCGTCTCGATCGTCGAGATCGTCGCCCTCACCGGGAAGGACACCACGAAAGAAGCCCTCAACACGCTCCTGGAAGAGACAGCTGCCGGGAAAATGAAGGGCATCCTCGGCTTCACGATGGACCCCGTCGTCTCGATGGACATGAAGGGCGACGAGCGCTCCAGCATCGTCGACGGGCAGTCTACCAACGTCGTCGCCGGGAACCTGGTCAAGGTGGCCGCCTGGTACGACAACGAGTGGGGCTACGCCTGCCGGATCAGCGACCTGTGCGCGTTCCTGGTGGACAAGGGCCTCTAACCCGCACCTCCCGCTGGCGACCGCAAGGGGAACAATCGCTAGGATAGGCGCCAACCCCACCCCGCGGGGGATGCATGTCCGAGACCCCGTTCGAGCGCGCCGCAGGGCGAGCCTGGCAGGCCCCGCAGGTGGTGCGCGCCCGGGCAGTTCTCCTCTGGTGGCCGCTCACCCTCTCGCTGATCCTCCTCCTTGGCGGCTACCTCCGCTTCCATGACCTGCGCTGGGACCAGCCAGCTGGCGCGTCCGCCCCACTCCAGATGCACCCCGACGAGCGCTTCCTCTCGTTCGTCGCCGACCGCGTGGACTGGCCATCCGGCCCGGGCGAATACTTCGACACCGCCCAGAGCCCGCTCAACCCGTACAACACACAGGACACACCCTCCTACGTTTACGGCACCTTCCCGTTGTTCCTCGCCAAGGGACTGAGCACCATCGCCGGTGACGACCCGGCCGGCCCCGGCAACAGCTATGACAAGAACGTGGTCTGGGGCCGCTACCTCACGGCGTTGTTCGACACCGCCACCATCGCCCTCGTCTTCGCACTCGGCACGGTGCTAATGGGCAAACGTGTGGGGCTGGCCGCCGCGCTCCTCTACGCGCTCTCCGTGCTGCCCACCCAGCTCGCTCACTTCTGGACGATGGACCCCTACGTCGTCTTCTTCGCGACCGCGACCCTGCTCCTTTCGGCGCTGGCGGTGCGGCCCCCGCGTGACGTCCCGACCGGGGTGCTGCTTGCGGCCGCGGGCGTGACGGTTGGCCTTGGGCTGGCCAGCAAAGTCACAGCCCTCCCGATCCTCCTTAGCCCCGGCGTCGCCGTCGCCGTCCGGGTTGGAGTGCGCGACCTCAAACGCCTCGGGCTGACCTGGCGGGGCGCCCGTGCCGACACGCCCGGGGCCGGGATCGGGGGGCACTGGACCAGCGATGTCTCCGGGCTCTGCATCTCGATGGCCCTGGCGATCGTCGTCTTCCGGGTCGCCCAACCGTACGCCTGGACCGGCCCCCACTTCTGGGACATGACCATCAGCGACTACTGGTGGAGCGACATCCAGCGCGAGCGCGACTTCCAGGATGGGAACGTGGACTACCCCCCGTTCGTCCAATTCGCCGGGCAGACGCCGTTCCTGACACCGTTGCGCCACATCGTCCTCTTCGGGCTGGGGCCTGCCCTGGGGGTGACGGCGATCGTCTCGCTTGTGGCCGCGGCGGTGGTCATGTTCCGCCGCCGGGAACTGGTCTTCCTCCTGCCGTTGGTGTTCGCGGCGGCCGTATTCGGCTTCCAGGGGCCGCGGTTCGTCGCGTTCATGCGCTATTTCGTGCCCCTCTACCCGGTGCTCTGCCTGTTTGCCGCGTGGGGCATGCTCGGTCTCTGGCGGTCAGCCGCCAACTGGCGGGCGAGCAAGTTCACCCTCGAAGTAGCCCGCTGGCGGTGGGAGGTGCCCCAGATCAGCCCGGCACACATGCGCTGGGCGGCGGGCGCGGTCATCGCCGTCGTCTTCGGGGCCACGATCTGGTGGGCTGTCGCCTTCCAGACCGTCTACCGCCAAGAACACCCCCGGATCGCCGCGAGTGCGTGGATCTACGACAACGTGCCCCCCGGTTCCGGCATCACCACCGAAATCTGGGACGACTCGCTGCCATATGGGTTCGGCGGGAAGAGCGCCGCCATCTACCGGTTTGTCGAACTCGAACTCTACCCTCCCGATTCGCTGCAGAAGGTCCGCGACCTGGTCTACGGGCGGACCGCGACACCGCCGAAACCGGGCCTGAACGACGCCCAGTACGTCGTCGTCTCTTCGAACCGCGTCCGCGACTCCATCCCCCGGCTCGAGCGCGAATACCCGGCAACGGCGCGCTACTACGGACTCCTCGACAGCGGCGAACTCGGCTTCGAACTCGTGAAGACGTTCACGCTCCGCCCGACGTTCCTCGGCATCTCCATCGATGACTCCAGCGCCGACGAGTCGTTCACCGTGTATGACCACCCTGAGGTGCGCATCTACCGGAAAACCGCCGCCTGGGACCCCGCCAAAGCCGTCGCCCTCCTGAACGAAGCCCACCCCGAGCGGGCGGTCAACCTCCTCCCACGGCAGGGAGGCACCAACGGACTCCAGTTCACGGCAGGGGAGGCCGCTGTCCAGCAGGCCGGCGGGACGTTCAGCGACGCCTTCGACCGCGACGGCCCGGCCAGCCATCTCCCCTGGCTCTGGTGGCTGGTGTGGCTTGAGATCGCAGCCTTCGCGGCCCTGCCGTGGGTCACCTGGCTCTTCCGTGCTCTGCCCGACCGCGGCTATGGCCTGAGCAAGGTCTGCGGGTTCGCGGCCGTCGTCCTCGCAACCTGGCTCGCCACCGCCTGGGGAGTGACCGACTTCTCGTGGGGGCTGTGCTGGACGGCGTTCATCGCAGCCGTGGGCGCGGGGGCGGCGCTGGGCTATGCGCGACGCGACTCCCTCCGCGCCGATTTCAAGGAGCGGTGGGTTTCGTGGGCCTCCATGGAAGCCGTCTTCCTGCTCACTTTCGCCCTCTTTCTGCTGCTGCGTTACGCGAATCCGGACCTCTGGCATCACCCCCAGGGCGGCGAGAAGCCCATCGAACTCGCCTATCTGACCGCCGTCGCCCGCTCGACCCATATGCCCCCGTACGACCCCTGGTTCGCCGGCGGCACGATGAACTACTACTACATGGGGTGGTTCTTCATCGCCGTGCCAATGAGGGCCCTCCGGCTCCTCCCCGAGATCGGCTTCAACCTCGCCATCCCCACGTTCGCCGCGCTCGGTGCGACCACCGCCGCGTCGACCGTGCACAACCTCCTCGCCCTGCGCCCGGGCGGAGGGTTGCGGATGCCGTCCCGCCGGACGGTGGTGCTGATGGCCTTCGCCGGGGCGTTCCTCCTGGTCGGGGTCGCGAATCTCGATGGCGCCCACCAGGCGATCGAGCGCTTCCAGCAACTGAACGTGATCTCCGACGACGGCGCGGGCCACGCCACCTACCACTGGAGTCTGTTCAGCGACACGCCCTTCCTCGGAGGGGCGGTGGGGTTCATCTCTGGCGTCTACCGCTGGGTCTTCGAAGGCGCCCCACTCCCGCCCTTCGACTGGTGGCGGAGCAGCCGGGTCCACATCGACACCTTCGACATCACCGAGTTCCCCTACTGGTCGCTGCTCTTCGCCGACCTCCACCCGCACCTCATGGGCGTGCCCTTCTTCGGCCTCGTCGTCGCCCTGGGCGTGACTTACACCGTCACGGCGAGCGACGGCCGGCGGGGGCGAGCGTGGATCCTCGCGCTGGTCATGGGCCTGGCGATTGGCCTGGTGCGAACCGTGCACACCTGGGACTTCCCGACCGCCGTGCTCCTCACCACGGGCGCGATCGCGCTGGGGCAGTTGGTCGCACCGGGGCGGTGGCAACAGCGCTGGTGGGACTTTGCGGGCCACACGGCGCTCGCTGCCGCCGTGCTGACCGTCGTCTTCGCGCCCTATACCGGCCACTTCGAGGTCTTCAACAGCGGGATCCAGAGGGCGAAAGAAACCACAAAGGCGAACCAGTACTTCGCCCACTTCGGCCTCTTCCTTGCCTTCGCCCTCGCCTTCCTCGCGGTCCGCTACCGCGAAGAGCAGGCTGCGAACCCCCGCGCGCGCTGGAAGAACCCCTTCCTCGTGGTCACCCGGGGGCCATGGGAACTCGCCGCCCTCGCCGTCTTCGTAACCGGGCTGACAGTCTTCACCTGGCGCGACGACTGGACCGTGATCGCCCTGAGCTGGATGCTCCTGCTCTTCTTCGCGAACCTGGCCTGGCTCGATTGGCGCCGCCAGCCGCGCGACCTTGCCCGCTTGCTGACGACCGTGCTCTATGCCGCCGCCTTCGGGATCGCCGCCGGTGTGGACGTCGTGACCGTCAAGAACGACATCGAGCGGATGAACACCGTCTTCAAGTTCTCTCTCCAGGCGTGGCAATTGTTTGCCCTCGCTAGCGCCTACGCCGGCTGGTACGTCACCACCCGGCTGCGAGCGTCGGGCGACGAAGCGCTCGCGGGCGGCCGGGTGAGGACGGCGGCCACACGGGGCTGGGGAATCACGGCGGGAGGGCTGCTCTGCGCCGCTTCCATCTTCCTCTTTTCGGGCACTGCCGCCCGCCAGCAGGCCAGGTTCGATGACCTCCCCTGGACGCTCGATGGTCTCGCCTACCAGGAAGGCGCCGTCTTCGTTGAAGATCAGGGCACTCCCGACCCCGCCGACGATCGCTCCCTCAAGCTGGCGGACGACACGGTGCTCATCTGGTGGCTCCGCGACAACGTCCAGGGAAGTCCAGTCATCGTCGAGGCAGTGGGGAACCTTTACCACTGGACCGGGCGGATCAGCGTCAACACCGGGCTGCCGGCCGTCATCGGCTGGGACTGGCACCAGGTCCAGCAGCGCTGGGACTACGCCGCCCTTGTCGAGCAGCGCCGTGGCGAGACCGCCAGGTTCTATCGTGACAGCGACACCATCGCCGCAGCCCAGTTCCTCCAGAAGTACAACGTCCGCTATGTCATCGTCGGCGGCGCCGAGCGAGCGACGGGCACGCCCGCGGGGGTCTCGAAGTTCAAGAAAATGGAGGCGCTAACGGCGGTCTTCCAGCACGGCGACGACGTCATCTACAGCGTGGACCAGGCGAAGCTGACAGCCATACTCGCCCCCTCGGCGACGGCCCGTTAGCCGGATCCGGCACCACGCCGCCCGGTTTTCCTGGGAGCGCGCCGCAGCCGAGACGGTCGACGTCTACCGCGAGTTGGTCTGACCGTCACCCGCGAGCCCGCCCATCACCCGAAGCCACGTTTCCTCCGCCCCGGCTCCGCCCGCCGCAAACGCTGCTTCGAGGAGCGCGTGTTGCGGCCCCGTGAGCTTCCACTCGAGGTCGCCGCCCCCGGCGCTCAGGCGCAGCCGCTTCGCCCGGCGGTTCGTCGGGTCCTGCCGCATCTGCACCCAGCCACCGTCGACAAGGTCGCGAAGGGGACGATTCAGCGCCTGTTTCGATACGCCAAGGCCGCGGAGGACATCCCCGACGGCGGAGTCCGGGTGGCGGGCGAGGAAGGAGAGGATGCGTTGATGTGCGCGCCCGAACCCGAGCCGCGCAAGGACCCGGTCCGGCGCCGCCGAAAGGCCGCGCCCGGCTTCGGCGAAAGCTGCCAGGGCATTGTCGAGACGCTTCCGGAACTGTTGGTCAACCACTTTGACGTAAGCATAACGTTGGTTTTTGATATGTCAATTCGGTTGACCTGCGTCCTGCGCTCCCCCTCAGCACCCGCACGGTCACGTTCGCACGGGCTTACCACGGCCGTTCGCCGTCGCGAATGACGGAGCGGCCCCGGCACTGTAGATTGCGCTTCCGTAACTCATGGCCATCCTCCGCACTTCGGTCGACCCATCCTCGGAGACATTCCGGGCAAACCGCGAAGCGATGCTTGCAAAGGTCGCCGAGGTGGAGCATTGGCTGGGCGTGGCCCGCGCTGGCGGCGGCGAACGCAGCGTCGCAAGGCTCCGGGAACGCGGGAAGATGACCATCCGCGAACGCATCGAGACCCTCCTGGACCGCGACACCCCATTCCTCGAACTCAGCCCCCTCGGCGGATGGGGTACCGACTATGCCATCGGCGGCGGGCTGGTCAGCGGCATCGGCACGGTGGCCGGCGTCGAATGTGCCATCGTCGGCAACGACCCGTCCGTGCTCGGCGGCGCAATTACGCCCGTCTCCGGCAAGAAGACCGACCGCCTCCTCGAGATCGCCCGCATCAACCGCCTGCCCTACGTCCAATTCGTAGAGTCGGCCGGGGCCGACCTTCGCCGCAGCACGGAATCCGCTGAAGACCAACTCCGCCGTCAGATGAACCACTTCGCCGAGAGCGGGCGGCTCTTCCACGACTACACGGAACTGTCCGCCGCGAGGATCCCCGTCGTTGCCGTCGTTTTCGGCAGTTCGACCGCCGGCGGCGCCTACCAACCGGGGCTCTCCGACTACATCGTCATGATCCGCGGACGGTCGAAGGTCTTCCTCGGCGGCCCGCCGCTGGTGAAGATGGCCACCGGCGAGGACTCCGACGACGAGGAGTTGGGCGGGGCCGAGATGCACGCAACGGTCTCCGGACTGGCCGACTACCTCGCCGAAGACGAAATCGACGGACTCCGGCTGGCCCGCGAAATCGTCGCCCATCTTAACTGGCGCAAGCTCGGGCCCGGGCCGTCCCTCCAGCCCGACGAGCCCATCTACGACCCGGAGGACATCCTTGGGATCGTGCCCACCGACCTTCGAACCCCGTACGACATCCGCGAGATCATCGCCCGGATTGTCGACGGGTCGCGCTTCGAGGAGTTCAAGCCCCTCTACGGGCGGACCCTGGTCACCGGCTGGGCCTCCATCCACGGGTTCCCGCTGGGCATCATCGCCAACAACGGCGTCCTCTTCTCGGAGGAATCGGAGAAGGCCACCCAGTTCATCCAACTCTGTAACCAGGTCGACACACCGATCCTGTTCCTCCAAAACATCACCGGGTACATGGTCGGCAAGGAATACGAGCGCGGCGGCATCGTCAAAGACGGCTCGAAGATGATTAACGCCGTCTCGAACTCGACCGTCCCCCACCTGACCGTCATCCTCGGCGCCAGCTACGGCGCCGGGAACTACGGCATGGGCGGACGCGCGTACGACACCCGCTTCGTCTTCACCTGGCCAAACGCCAAGATCGCCGTCATGGGCCCTGCTCAGATGGCCGGCGTCATGTCCATCGTCCAGCGCGGCATCGCTGCCCGCACCGGCCAACCCTTCGACGAAGAGGCCGACAAGGCAAGCCAGGCCCTCATCATTGACCGCAACGAAAAGGAGTCACTCGCCCTCTACGCCACCGGCCGCGTCGCCGACGACGGGCTCATCGACCCCCGCGACACGCGCACCGTCCTCGGGATCACCCTCTCCGCCTGCCATTCAGCCGAAGTCCGCGGTACCGAACGCTTCGGCGTGTTCAGGATGTGACGATGCCACGAATCTCCCGGCTTCTGGTCGCGAACCGCGGCGAAATCGCCCGCCGGATCTTCCGCACTGCCCGGGAAATGGGCATCACGACCGTCGCCGTCTACGCGGACTCCGACCGCGACGCCCCATTCGTGCGGGACGCCCACCTCGGCGTCGCCCTCGGGGGGAACAGCGCCACCGAGACCTACCTCTCGATCGAGAAGCTGATCGACGCGGCACGCTGGTCGGGCGCCGACGCCATCCACCCGGGATATGGCTTCCTCTCCGAAAACGCCGGCTTCGCGCGCGCAGTGATCGCAGCGGGCCTCACATGGGTCGGCCCCCACCCGGAAGCGATCGAGGCGATGGGCGACAAGCTCGCGGCCAAGAGCCTGATGGACATCGCCGGTGTACCGACGCTCCCCGGCGAGGAACTGTCCGATGGCTCCCCCGAAACGCTGGCCGCGGCGGGGGCGAAGGTGGGCTATCCGCTGCTTGTGAAGGCGGCCGGCGGCGGCGGCGGTCGGGGCATGCGGATCGTCCGCTCGCCAGGCGACCTGGCGGAGGCCGTGGCCAGCGCCCGGCGGGAGGCCGGCGGCGCCTTCGGCAACGATACCGTCTTCCTCGAACGCTACCTCGAAGGCGCCCGCCACGTCGAAGTCCAGGTGATGGGCGACCGCCACGGCAACATCGTCCATTGCTTCGAACGCGAATGCTCCATCCAGCGCCGCCACCAGAAGATCATCGAAGAAGCGCCTTCGCCTGCCGTCGACGCCGAACTCCGCGAACGTATGGGGGCAGCGGCGGTCTCGGCAGCCCGCACCATCCATTACGACAACGCCGGCACGGTCGAGTTCCTCCTCGATAACCGCGGCGTCTTCTTCTTCCTCGAAGTGAACACCCGCCTCCAGGTGGAGCACCCCGTCACCGAAGCAATCACGGGGCTCGACATCGTCCGCGAACAGATCCGCGTGGCCGAGGGGGACGTGCTCTCCTTCTCCCAGCACTCGCTCGAACTCCGCGGCTGCGCGATCGAGGCCCGCGTCTACGCCGAGAGCCCGGCCCACGACTTTCTGCCGATGACCGGGCCCGTCGTCGCATGGGCCGAACCGGCCCTTCACGGGCTCCGGATCGACTCCGGCGTGGCGAGCGGCTCCCAGGTATCGATCCACTTCGACCCGATGCTTGCGAAGGTCATCGCCCATGCGCCGACCCGGGCGGAGGCTGCATGGAAGCTCGCGGGCGCGCTCGAACAGTTGCGCGTCCACGGTCTGACCACGAACCGCGACTTCCTCGTCAACGTCCTCCGCCACGAATCCTTCCTTTCCGGCGACACCACAACCGACTTCATCGAGCGGTTCGACCCGCCAAGGACGCGGACTGCCTCCGCCGAAGAGGTCCGCGCTGCCGCTATCGGCGCCGCCCTCGCTGCCCAGGCGGTCCGGCGCGCCGACGCTCCTTTCCTGCGGACCCTCCCTTCCGGGTGGCGGAACAACCGCTCGACGATGGAGACCGTCCAGTACAGCCTCGACGGCAGCCCGCTCGCCGTCCGCTACGCCCGCCGCCGCGATGGCAACTTCGATTACGAGTGTGGCGAAGCCCGCGGGGTCGCACGCCTGGCTTCGTTCGAACCCGGCTGCCCGGGCTCCGTGGCCGTCGAAGTCGATGGCGTCCGCCACCAGCTGACGATCGCAACATCCGGCGACCAGGTCTGGATGCAGGGAGCCGGCGCCGAAGTGCTGCTCCGGGAACTGCCGCGATTCCCCGTGCCCGAACCGGAGCAGGTAGCGGGCGGCTATAGCGCCCCCATGCCCGGGAAGGTCCTCCAGGTAGCCGTCGCGCCGGGAGACAGCGTGACTGCCGGGCAGGTCCTCATCCTCCTGGAGGCGATGAAGATGGAGCATCGGATCACCTGTCACGACGCCGGGACAGTCACCGAAGTCCGGGTCGTCCCCGGCCAGCAGGTTGAGCGCGACGAGATCATGCTCGTCGTCGACACGGGAGAGAGCGCATGAGTTCCGCCTTCGAAGACGTGATTCGCGACCTGGCCGAAGAGCACGCGGCCCTGAAAAAGGTGCTGCGCGCGATGCCCGATTCGACCTGGGACCTCCCAAGCCACGCGCCCGGCTGGATGGTCCGGGATCAGGTCTCCCACCTTGCCTATTTCGATGAGGCCGCCGAACTGGCCATCCGCGACCCGGAAGCCTTCACTGCCTCGGTGGCCGCCGCGACCTCGGCGAACAGCAGCGTGGAAGAACAGTACCTCGGCAAGGGCCGGGCGATGACGCACGGACAGCTCTTCGATTGGTGGAAGGGCGCCAGTTCGTCCCTGGTCGCGGCAGCCCGGCTCGTGGACCCGAAGGCGCGGCTGCCCTGGTATGGCCCCGCCATGAGCGGCGTGTCGTTCCTGACCGCGCGCCTGATGGAGTGCTGGTCGCACGGGCTCGATGTCGTGGACGTGGCCGGTGTTTCGCGCCCCGACACCGACCGGCTCCGCCACGTGGCCTTCATCTCCTTCCGCGCCCGGCCGTTCTCCTACGCGACGCGAGGGCTGACGATGCCTGACATCCCGGTGCGCGCGGAGTTGACCTCTCCGGGCGGCGAACCCTGGGTCTTCGGCGAAGACGACGCCGTGAACGTCGTCCGCGGCACGGCCACCGACTTCTGCCGCGTCTGCACCCAGCGCCGCCACCTGGCCGACACCGGCATCGTCATCGAAGGCGACGCCGCCCGGGAGTGGATGGAGATCGCCCAGGCGTTCGCGGGCCCGCCCGGGCAGGGGCGGCAGCCCGGCGAATTTCCCAGGGAACCGGCACCGAAATGACCACCGAGCTCGTCCACCTCGATGTTTCCGGGGGCATCGGGACGATCACGCTCGATTCGCCCGCGAACCGCAACGCGCTTTCCCGCCAGCTCTTCGCCGACCTCTTCCGGCAGGTGAACGCTGCCCTCGCCGCCAACGCGGTGCGGGTGGTGGTGCTCACCGGCGCGGGCACGGTCTTCTGCTCCGGCGCCGACCTGAAGGAGCAGCGGGAGGCCAACGTCAGCGGCAGCGGCCAGACCGGCCCCGGCGGCCTGGTGGAAGTCGTCATGGCCCTCTGGAATTCGCCTAAACCGGTGGTCGGCCGGATCAACGGTCACGCGCGCGCCGGCGGCCTCGGCCTCATGGCGGCCTGCGATATCGCGGTCGCCGTCGACACCGCGACGTTCGCCTTCAGCGAAGTCCGCATCGGCGTCGCGCCCGCGATCATTGCCGTGGTCACCCTCCCGAAGATGGGCCTCACGAACGGCCTCGAACTGATGCTTACCGGCGACACCTTCGATGCCGCCCGCGCTGTCCAGGTAGGGCTGCTAAACGCCGCGGCCGCTCCCGGCGACTTCGACGCGCTGGTCGGCCGCTACACCGAGAGCCTCCTCAAGGGCGGTCCGACGGCGCTTGCGGAAACAAAACGGCTCGTCCGCGAAGTGCCCGGCCTCGCGACGGACGCGGCATTTGCGCGGATGGCGAAACTCTCCGGCGAACTCTTCGCTTCGCTCGAAGCGAGGGAAGGGATGACCGCCTTCGCCGAAAAGCGGCCACCCGCATGGACGGTGGACAAATGAGCAATCCCAACCCGAAGCCCGTCCTCCGCATCGCCAACTGCTCCGGATTCTACGGCGACCGGATCTCCGCCGCCCGGGAGATGGTCGAAGGCGGCCCCATCGACTTCCTCACCGGCGACTACCTCGCCGAACTCACCCTCCTGATCCTCTGGAAAGGCAAGCAGCGCGACCCGAGCGCCGGCTATGCCAACACCTACCTTCGCCAGATGGAGGAAGTCCTCGGCACCTGCCTCGACAAGGGCATCAAGATCGTGACCAACGCCGGGGGGCTCAACCCCGCTTCCCTTGCCGCGAAGATGCGCGAACTCGCCGACCGCCTCGGGCTCCAGGCCCGGATAGCCCACATCGAAGGCGACGACATCCTCGCAAAGCTCCCGGAGCTGCGGGCAGCCGGAAACCCTCTCGCCCACCTGGACACCGGGAAACCGTTCGCAGCAACGGGCGCGGAACCCGTGGCCGCCAACGCCTACCTCGGCGCCTGGGGCATCGTCCAGGCGCTCGACACCGGCGCCGACGTTGTCATTTGCCCACGGGTGACCGATGCCTCGGTCGTCGTCGGGCCCGCCGCCTGGAACTTCGGCTGGAAGCGCGACGACTGGGACCGCCTGGCGGGGGCCGTCGTTGCCGGGCACATCATCGAATGCGGCGCCCAGACCACGGGCGGCAACTACGCCTTCTTCCAGGAGGTGCCCAACCTCCACCGCCCCGGCTTCCCGATCGCCGAAATGCGCGATGACGGCAGCTTCGTCATCACCAAGCACGAAGGCACGGGCGGCCTGGTCAGCGTCGGCACCGTCACCGCCCAACTGCTCTACGAAATCGGCAGCGAACGCTACCTGAACCCGGACGTCGTCTCCCGCTTCGATACCATCCGGCTCGAGGAAGAGGCGCCCGACCGTGTTCGTGGATTCGGCATCCGCGGGGAGCCGGCGCCGGACACGACGAAGGTCTGCATCAACTACATCGGCGGGTTCCGCAACTCCATGACCTTCGTCCTCACCGGCCTCGACATCGAAGAGAAGGCGCGGCTGGCGGAGGAGACACTGTTCGAAGCAGTCGGCGGCAAGGACCGCTTCGACGACGTCACCGTGACGCTGAATCGGTCAGACCGCGAGAACCCCGAGACGAACGAGGCGGCCGCAGCCACGATGCGCGTCACGGTGAAGGACCGCGACCCCCACAAGGTCGGCCGGGCTTTCTCGAACGCCGTCGTGGAAATGGCGCTCGCCAACTACCCGGGCTTCTCCATGACCGGGGGACCGGGGGGCGAAGATTCCTATGGCGTGTACTGGCCGGCGCTGGTCCCCGTCTCGGCGATCGACGAGGTCGTCGTGGATGCTGGGGGACACGTCGCACCGGTCGAACACACCCCTGCTGCGCCCCTGACGGCGGGCGTCAAACCCTGGGTCCCCGGCCTCCCAGCGCCGCCAGCCGGCCCCACCGTGAGGATGCCGCTGGGCACGGTGATTGGCGCGCGTTCGGGCGACAAGGGCGGCAACGCAAACATCGGCCTCTGGGCGCGGAGTGGCGCCGCCTACGCCTGGCTGGCGAGCTACCTCACCCTCGATCGTTTCAAGGAACTGGTGGCGGAAGCACGGAACCTGGAGGTTCGACGCTACGAGTTCCCCAACCTGCGGGCGGTGAACTTCGTGGTAGTGGGATTGCTAGGTGAAGGCGTCGCCTCGTCCACCCGGGCAGACCCACAGGCAAAGAGCTTCGGCGAATACGTGCGGGCGAAACTGGTGGACCTTCCGGAAGCCTTGCTCGCGGACCGCCCGTCGCGCGGACGGTAGGCAGACCCAGTCGCGGCGAAACTCCACCGCACGGGTTCCTGCTGCAGGCCGGGGAAGGTGGGGAGCGCTTAGAAGCGCTTTTCCTTGATCCGGGCAGCCTTCCCGGTGAGGCCGCGGAGGTAGTAGAGGTTCTTGCGGCGGACCTTGCCGCGGCGAATCACTTCCACCCTGTCCACGCGAGGGCTGTTGATCGGGAACGTGCGCTCAACGCCAATCCCGCTCGCGATCTTGCGGACGGTGAAGTTCGAAACGAGGCCCTTCATCCGCTTCCGGATAACGACGCCTTCGAACACCTGGATGCGCTCTTTGTCGCCTTCGACCACCTTCGCGTGGACGCGGACGGTGTCACCGCTGCCGAAGTCGGGAATGTCAGTGCGCTGCTGGGTCGCAGTCAGGGTGTCGAGTTCGTAGGCCATCGTCTCAATCCTCGCGGGGCGTAACCTTCAAAAGATAGCGAATCCGGGGCTTACTGCCAAAGGGATGTACTGGAGCGGCATCATCAAAGGCCGCGCCTGACCGGGCGTTAGAGCGCTTTCGCCGCTGTGACCCCGAGCCAGACGCCCGCCAACCCTCCGATCACGCTCAGGGCCACGTTGCCCGAGGCGTGCAGGATCTGGTTGTCCCGGAGGAGGGCGTACGTCTCCCACCCAAACGCGCTGAACGTGGTGTAGCTCCCGAGGAAGCCGGTCACGAGCAGCATTCGGGCTTCGCGCGAAAGCGACCCGCGCGCCTCCGCCAGCCCGAGGACCAGCCCAATCACCAGGCAGCCACTGACGTTCACCGCAAGCGTCCCCCACGGGAAGCCCCCGTCCAGCGCCGACTGCACCCGGCTCCCGAGGAAGTAGCGGAGCGGCGCGCCCACCGCGGCGCCTGCGACAATGTAGACGTAGTTCATCGCCCGGTGCTCCCGTGGCCACCCGCGCCCCGGGCTGAGTCGCTCAACTCCTCCGCCACTTCGACCGCCACCTCGGTCAGTCGCGTTATGACGAGCTGAGAGATTCGATCGCCGTCGTGGATGACGTAGCGGATGTCCGGGGCAACCGTGTACATCGTCACCTGGCACTCCCCCCGGTAGTCGGCGTCGAGGGTGCCGAAGGTGCTCAGCACCCCCAGCCGGGCAAGGCCACTCCTCGGCCGGAACTGGGCGTCCAGCCCGGCTGGCACCTCGATCGCGATGCCCGTCGGGACCATCACCGGGTGCTGCGTGACTTCGATCGTCCCGCCATCGAGGCAAGCGTACAGGTCGAACCCGGAGGCCAACTCAGTCGCCCGCCGCGGCAGCTTCGCCCCGGGCCGCAGAAGTTTCACGCGGACAACGGCGGGCCCGCTCACGTCTGGTGCACCACTGGCAAAAGGATATGGCTGGGCCGTGCGGCGTCATGGAAGACCGTGTTGACGGCCACCACCGGGTCCGTGTCCGTCGCGATCAGCGCCCCGGTGTTTGTGTTCCGGTCGAACCGCGGGAAGTTCGAGCTGCTCACCTCCACACGGATGCGGTGCCCTGCCCGGAAGACGTTGGAAATGCCCTGCAGGTCGATGGCAAGTTCCACCGGTGTGCCGGGTTCCAGCAGTTGCGGCTCGGCGAAGCCACCCCGGTAGCGCGCGCGAAGGATGCCGTCGCAGAGGTTGATGGGCGTGCCATCGGGGCGGACGTCGACAAGCTTGGCGGTGAAGTCGGTGTCGCGCGCCGAACTCGCCGCCCAGAGGCGGACGCTCACCGGGCCCGTCACGTCCGTGTCCCGGTCGAGGGGCGGCGTCGTGTAGCAGAGGACGTCGGGCCGCGCCTCCACCGAAGACTGGTCGAAGGGACCGGGCGGGACATCGAGCGGGTACGGGAACAGCGAGCCGCCGGCGGTCGGGCAGGGATGGAGCGGGTCGTAGAGGTACTGGTCTGGCCGTTCGCCCCCGGGGGCATCCGTCGAAAGAACGCCGTCGCCCCGCGATGTCGCGGCGGCGCCGTTACTGTGGAAGTAGTAGGGCGTCAGCCGAGCCTCGGGCGGCGGCCAGTCGGAGTAGGTGGCCCAGTCGTTCGTGCCCATTCGGAAGACACGCACCGGCGGCTCGCGGTCGATCCCGTTGTCGGCATCGCGCAGCCAGCGGTCGAACCACTGCATGTGGAGTTCTTCGAGAAGCACCGATGCGGGCTGCCCGAAGTTCACCTGGCCGACCGTGGTCGTCAGTGTCGCCCCGTGGGACCAGGGGCCGACGATGAGCTTCTGACCCTTGCGCGCGATTTCCGTGGGCGCGTTGGCGCGCATGCCGACGAAGTTCCGCAGGGTCCCCCGGATGAAGAGGTCGTACCAGCCGCCCAGGTTGTAGGCGGGCGTGTGGATTCGCGGATGCGCCTCTTCAATGCAGACCCGCGACCAGAACTCATCCCGCGTCGGGTGCTCAAGCCATTCCTTGTAGTACGGCGCGACGACATCGTGGGCGAACGCTGGCACCTCGCGCAGCGGCAGATGCCGGGTCGACGGCCAGTGATCCCAGACGACGCCATAGAGCCCCGCGAGGAGTTCCTGCTGCTGTGCCGGCGGCAGCCCGGACCTGGCGATCTCCGGCAGGGCCAGGAGGATGGCGGTCCAGGTCAGGTTGAAGCCGAGCTTGAAGGCGCCGCCCTGGTAGGTCCACCCGTCGTAGTAGTCGGACCCGGTGAGGCTCGGGAAGATCGCCTGGAGGTTCGGCGGCTGCGCGGCGGCGGCGAGCCACTGGGTCGCGCCGAGGTAGGAGATCCCGTACATCCCCACGCGCCCGTTCGACCACGGTTGCCGCGCGGCCCACTCGACGGTGTCGAAACCATCGTTCAGTTCCTGGTGGAACGGCTGAAAGGTGCCCTCTGATTCGAACCGGCCGCGGACGTCCTGGACGACGACGACGTAGCCTTCGCTCGCCGGCCGAATCGGCTGGAGCCATCCGTACGAGAGGTTGCTGAGCGACTTGTTATAGGGCGTCCGCGTGAGCAGCACCGGGTAGTCGCCTTCGGGTTCGGGACGAAAGACGTCGGCGCGGAGAACGGTGCCGTCGCGCATCGGGACGGCCACGTTGCGCTCGACCCGAACGTCCATCAGTTGGGGCATGTGACACTCCGGGCTCCGGTTGTCCGAAGCCTACACGCCGCAAGCCGAAGCCGGAATCGGCCTGACAGGCGACGCCGCCAAGCGGGAATGTGTGCCGTCGAGGCATGGCCGCCGTTGCAAACGTCAATGCCAGTGGCTACAGTGGCCACAAGAGGACATTCGCGATGGAACGAAGAATAGGCGTCCGCCAGCTCAAGAACCAGGCAACCCAGATTGTCCGGCAGGTCCGGGAGGAAGGCGCCGAGTTCGTCATCACCGTGAGCGGCGACCCCGTCGCGGTCCTTCGGCCGATTGGCGATGACGCCGGCTCCGCCGAAGCCCGCGGAGAACGCGTCCGCGCCCAGATGGCCCGGGCCTCGGCGCTCGCGGCCCTGATCGGGGCGGAATGGAAGTCGCCGCTTTCGGCAGTGGGCGCGATCCGCGAGCAAAGGCGCGAACTGTGATTGTGGTGGACGCTTCGGTGATGACCGCCGCGCTAAAGTCGACGGAGCCATCGCACCGGGCGAGTCTCGCATGGCTAACCGCGGCGCTTGCGGAGGGAGAACCAGTCCGCGCACCGGCCATCCTCCTCCCCGAGGTCACCGGAGCGATCCGCAGGGCCACCGGCAGTTCCCAACTGGCAGGTGCGGCGGCCGAGTGGCTCGCGGGCCTCGACGGGCTGGAGCTGGTCGCGATCGATCGCCGTCTCGCGGAGCGAAGCGCCGAGCTTTGCCGTGACTTCGCTTTGAAGGGCTGCGACGCCGTCTATGTAGCGCTCGCCGACCGCTACGGTGCAACGCTGTTGACGCTCGACACCGAGCAACTGGAAAAGGCCAGCGCCGTGGTTGCTGCCACGAAACCCGCCTCCGTGGATTAGCGGAAGAGGTCCCGCTCGCTGTCCCGGATCACCAGGCGCATGGTGGCCTCGTCGTCGCGCTCCCACTGGTAGCCGCGGATGACCGCGACCGGGACGCGGCTGAGGTTGCCCTTCACCAGCTCCGCGGCCCCCGCCAGTTCATCCGCCACGCAGAGCGCTTGCACCCGGAACTCGTGGCCGTGCGGGTCCACCTGGCCGATGTAGCTGACCACGGGGTTCATCCCCGCGATGCCGATAGCAATGTCGGTCTGGGCCTCGCGCCATGGGCGTCCGAACGTGTCCGAGACGATGACCGCAACCTCGGCGCCCTGCCCCCGGATTCCCTGGCGGATGCGCGCCGCGCTCGCGTCAGGGTCCTCGGGCAGGAGCACCGCGAGCCCGTGCCCCCCCGAACTCGACTGGTCGACGCCGCTGTTGGCGCAGACAAACCCCTGGCGAGTCTCGGTGATCAGCACGGGCCCCACCTGCCGGACCACCCGGCGGGCTTCGCGGAGCACGAGTTCGATGATCGCCGGGTCCTTCTCCCACTTCTCCGCGTACTGGCGGGCGAAGGGCGAGACCTCCACGGCCGACAGTTCGACCACACGGCCCTCTGCTTTGGAGACGATCTTGGAGGTCACGACCACGACGTCGCCGTCCTGCAGCGGCGTGCCGGCCGCCGATGCCGCGGCCACGATCATTCCGGCGAGGTCACTGCCACCCGCAATCTCCGGCAGACTGGGGACGCCGAACACCTGGAGACCTACCATTACTTGCCCCCCCATGCAGACTCGGCCCCGTCCACGAAGTCGATGACCGTCGCGGCCGCGCGCTCGGGGCTGTGCGCCCAGAAGTTGTGGCTGTCGCCTTCCAGCATTTCGAGGCGGGCGCGAGGCACCGCATCCTTGAGCGTCTGAGCGTTCTGCGGGGGGACCAGGCGGTCGATCGTCCCGTGCGCGATCAGGACGGGCCAGGGATGCCCGTCCAGGGCCGCATTGGCATCGCCCGCGGCCTGGACGGCCTGCAGTTGGAACTGAAAGGTCCGCGGCGGGGTCGGTTCGGTGAGGCCGCTTTCGAACTTGCGGATCAGCGCATCTTCATTCCCGGCAATCCACGGCTCGGGGTGGACGATGGGCCAGCTCTTGCGGGCAGACTCGATCAGGGGCTTCGTACGGTCCCAGAAGATCGCCGCCTGCATGTCTTCAGGCGTGGCGGTGATGCCGTTCGGCGGGCAAAGCAGGCTGAGCGAGCGAAGCTGGCCGCCGCCGTGGTCGTTGACGAAGTGACGCGCAATCAGCGTCCCCAGCGAGCAGCCGAGGAGGTGAAAGGTGTCGAGCCCCGCCGCCTCGGCCACGGCGAGCACGTCGCCGGTCATGTCCTGCATCGTCCACGGCTCTTCTGGCTGGTCGCTGTTGCCGGTGCCGCGGTTGTCCAGCATCACCAGCGTGTAGCGCTCGGCGAGAAGGCGCGGGAACTCGTCCCACCAGCCCCGGCTGTTCCCGCCGATGCCATACACCATCACCACGGGGGGGCCGCTCCCCACCACGTCGTACCAGATCTTCGTGCCGCCGTTGGTCGTCGTTGCCATTCCTGCTCCTCAGTCGATCCCGATGATCTTGATGCTGGTCTGGGTCTTGTGCTTCCGGTTGAGGTTGATGAGGAGTGAGGTCAGCATCTCAACGTAGCGGCTCTGAGAGGCGCCGCCGGCATCGACCCCGCGAACACCCTTGATCTGGTTGGCAAGCCCGATGACCACCTGCTTGGCCTCGGCGTCGCGGCCACAGACCAGCACGTCGCAGTCGATCGCGTGGTCGAGTTCCATCAGTTTCTCGGCGCTCATGTTCTGGAACGCCGACACGACCCGGGCGTTCGGCAACTGCGCCGCCGCTTCCTGGAGCGCGCTGCCGCCCTCCACGTTCAGAGCCACCGCGCCAATCCCTTGCTGGAACTCCAGCGGGGCGACCACGTTGCAGACGATCTTGCCATCGAGCCTGCCGCCGAGAGCTTCGAGCGTCGCCTGCTGGCCGGTGTAAGGGAACGTGAGGAAGACCACCTCCGCCTCGGTGACGACGTCCGCGTTGGCGCCCCCGGTGGCGGCCGCGGTTGGCACCGCCTCCCGCACCTTCGCGGCTCCCTCCTCCCCGCGCTCGGTGGAGCGGGAACCGATGGCGACTTCGTGGCCGGCGGCAGCCATGCGGATGGCAAGGCCGAGTCCTTCGGGGCCGGTGCCCCCGACGAATGCGAGCTTCATGAAGCGAACGAGCCCCTTGTGTCAGTTGGAACCGCGGTAATCCCGCGGCGAGTCTGGCCAGTCTAGCAGCAGCCCCATCCGCCCGCTCGGGGACGGCGATCCCTGCCTGTCCCCTGCATCAGCCGGGGCTGCCAGCCGAACTCATAAGCATGCCCACATCAGGCCGCTCGCAGCGGACGTAGGGTGTATAGGCTGGCTAACCAACTCCGGCGGCAAGGCCTTGCCCGTCTGCTATACTGGCCTGACAGGATCGGCCACCCCGCCGCCCACCCGGAGATTTCGTATTGTATTCCCGCTGGCTTCGTAACAGTTTCATCTACTTGCTGATTCTCGTCGCGGTCATCGCGATCGTGTTTGCCTTCTTCAACAGCGGCGGCGGCAACGAACAGCTCGCCCTCGGCGAAGTGATCCAGAAGGCCAGGGCCGACGAGATCCAGAAGATCGTCGTCGACGGCGAAGACTTGGAGATCACCCTCAAGAAGACGGATGCCGAGGGTAAGCCGCTCGTCTACGCCTCGAAGGTGGGCAAGAACACCGACCTCGAAACCCTCCTCCTCGATCAGGGCGTCGCCCTCAACGGCCAGACCTCGCCCGGCGTCGTCCTCGAATACGACAGCAGCAGCGGCTTCGGCCCATGGTTCAGCCTCCTGCTCAACCTGCTCCCGTTCCTCCTCTTCGGCCTCTTCCTCCTGCTCATCATGCGGCAGGCCCAGGGGTCCAACTCCCAGGCGATGAGCTTCGGCAAGAGCCGCGCCCGCCTCTTCACCGGCAGCAAGGTCACCGTCACCTTCTCCGATGTCGCCGGCGTGGACGAAGCGAAGGAAGAACTCGCCGAAGTCGTCGAGTTCCTCAAGTACCCCGAAAAGTTCGTGGCCCTCGGCGCCCGCATCCCCAAGGGCGTGCTGTTGATCGGCCCCCCGGGCACCGGCAAGACGCTGCTTTCGCGCGCCGTTGCCGGCGAAGCGGGTGTCCCCTTCTTCAGCATCTCCGGCTCCGAATTCGTTGAAATGTTCGTCGGCGTCGGCGCCAGCCGCGTCCGCGACCTCTTCGACCAGGCGAAAAAGAACGCCCCCTGCATCGTCTTCGTCGACGAAATCGACGCGGTCGGCCGCCAGCGCGGCGCCGGCCTCGGCGGCAGTCACGACGAGCGCGAGCAGACCCTGAACCAGATCCTCGTCGAGATGGACGGCTTCGAAACCGGCACCAACGTCATCGTCCTCGCCGCCACGAACCGCCCTGACATCCTCGACCCCGCGCTCATGCGCCCCGGGCGCTTCGACCGCAAGGTTGTGCTCGATGCGCCCGACGTGAAGGGCCGCGAAGCCATCCTCGCCGTGCACACGAAGGGCAAGCCCATCGCCGACGACGTGACCATTACCACCCTCGCCAAGTCCACGCCCGGCTTCAGCGGCGCCGACTTGGCCAACCTCGTGAACGAAGCCGCCATCCTCGCGGCGCGCCGCAACAAGAAGATCATCACCATGAGCGAGTTCGAAGAAGCCGTCGACCGCGTCATCGCCGGCCCCGAACGCAAGAGCCGGGTCATGTCCCCGAAGGAAAAGCGGCTCACCGCCTACCACGAGGGCGGCCACACCGTTGTCGCCCACTTCATGGAACACCACGACCCCGTCCACAAGGTCACGATCGTCTCGCGCGGCATGGCCGGCGGCTACACCCGATTCCTCCCCGACGAGGAATCGCACTACCGGACCCGGAGCATGTTCCGCGACCAGCTCTCCAGCGCCCTTGGCGGCCACGTGGCCGAGGAACTCATCTTCGGCGAAGCCTCTACCGGGCCATCGAACGACATCGAGCAGGTGACCCGCATCGCCCGGGCGATGGTCACCCGCTGGGGCATGAGCGAACGGCTTGGCCCGCGGACTTTCGGCCGCAGCGAGGAACTCATCTTCCTCGGCCGCGAAATCTCCGAGACCCGAAACTACAGCGAGAAGATCGCCGAGGAAATCGACGACGAAGTCCGGCGGCTTATCGAAGAAGCCCAGGAGCGCGCGCGCAGCGTCCTCAAGGACCACCGCGCACTGCTCGACAAGCTGGCAGTCGTCCTCCTCGAAGTCGAGACCCTGGAAGGCGAAACGCTCACGCGCCTGCTGAACAGCGACCCGAACGAGCCCTGGCCCCCGGCAGACCTCGCCCAGAAGAACGACACGACGCCGAAGGCCCCGCCCGCGGAGGACCTGCCACGCCGCGCGCCCTACGAACCCAAGCCCGCGCCCGGCCTCGCCTGGGAAGGCGGCAGCCAGACCCGGATCGACGGCGGGACCGACTAAGGTCCAGCCTTAATCCAGCCCAACAGCGGAGAGGGCGCCCGGCGGGTGCCCTCTCATGCATATGTCATGCCAGGGAGCCGGTCGCGAAGGCCGAGTAGCGTTGACCCCGGGGCCACCCGGCGGCTAGACTAGAGCTTCGCGACTGTCATAGGGAGAGTCTTGTGGAAGCGATTGTACGCGCCGACGGGCGTCAGATGCGCCTCGTGCAGGGGCAAGAATTCGAGGTTGGCCGCCTCGCCGGCGAGCCGGGCGACACCGTGACCTACGATGTCCTCATGCTCATGGATGGCGCCGATGTCACCGTCGGCACCCCCGTGGTTGCCGGTGCGGCCCTCAAGGCCCGCATTGCCCAGCACGGCAAGGCCCCCAAGATCCGGTTCATGAAATACAAGAACAAGACCCGGTACCGCCGGATCTTCGGCCACCGCCAGGCGGTCACCCGCCTCGTCGTGGAATCGATTTCGAAGGGATAACGCAATGGCTCACAAGAAGGGCGTTAGCAGTTCCAAGAACGGGCGTGACAGCAACAGCCAGCGCCTCGGTGTCAAGCACTTCGATGGCGAAGTCGTGAAGCCCGGCTCCATCATCATCCGCCAGTGTGGCACCCGCTTCCATCCCGGCCAAAACGTCGGCCTCGGCAGGGACTACACCATCTATTCGCTGATCGACGGCCAGGTGAAGTTTGAACCCTTCGCCAAGGGCCGCCGCAAGAAGGTCAGCGTCTACACCGCGGCAGCGGCCAACTAAGCCACAGGCAGGGACCAATGAAGGCCACGATCCACCCCAAGTACGAAGAAGCCACCATCCACTGCAGCTGCGGGCGGGACATCATCACCCGCTCCACCCGCAAGGCCATGCACCTCGACGTCTGCAGCGAATGCCACCCCTTCTTCACCGGCGAACAGCGCATCATCGACACCGCCGGCCGCGTCGAGCGCTTCAACCGCCGCTACGCCGGCCGCACAGACCGCTGACCAGCACCGGCCAACCGTATTCGAACCGGGCGCCTTCGTGGCGCCCTTCCCTTTGGCGGCGAAGATGACCAACTCCCCCTCCGGCCCCGCAAACGTCTATTACGGCGGCCAGGCCGTCATCGAAGGCGTCATGATCCGCGGCCCCGAACACATGGCCGTCGCCGTCCGCCACCCCAAGGGCCACATCGTCCAGCACGCCGAAAAGCTGAGTTCGCTCTACACCGGCCGCGCCCGGCGCATCCCCCTTGCCCGCGGCGTCCTCGTCCTCTGGGAGACGATGGCCCTCGGCATGCGCGCGCTCTCCTTCTCCTCGCGCATCGCCATGGCGGAAGAGAACGAAAGCGGCGAAGAAGAGCCGTTCCCCGAAAAGGTCTTCTGGGGGACCATGGCCATCGCCCTCGTCTTCGTCGTCGGCGTCTTCTTCGCCGGGCCAATTCTCCTCGCCAACCTCCTCGAAATGGTCGACGCCAGCCGCTTCGTCATCGTCCTCGTCGAAGGCGTCGTCCGCCTCGGGCTCTTTGTCGGCTACATCTGGGCCATCGGCCGCATCCCCGACATCCGCCGCGTCTTCCAGTACCACGGCGCCGAACACATGACCATCCACGCCTACGAAGCTGGGCAGCCGCTCACCGTCGCCGGCGTGCGCCCCTTCCCGAAGGAGCACACCCGCTGCGGGACCAGCTTCCTCCTGGTGGTCGTCGTCGTCGCCCTCGTCACCTTCTTCGCCTTCGACCTGCTTGTGGACAAAGGCATCCTCGTGCGCACCGCCTCCCGCCTGGTCTTCATCCCCCCCATTGCCGGCCTCAGCTACGAAATCCTCCGGATGGGCGCCCGCTGGGGCGGGAACGCCTTCGTCCACGCCATGTTCATCCCCAACATCGCCCTCCAGGCCCTCACCACCAGGGTGCCCGACGACGGCCAGATCGAAGTCGCCATCGCGTCCTTCACTTTGGTCCTCGAAACTGCCGGCCTTGTCCCCGCGCAGGAGTTTGCCGCAGCCGCCGCAGCCGTCCACGACGCCCCCCCGCTCGATTGAACTGATAGCTATTTCAGAACGTTTGTTCTATACTGACCGCCCACCAATCGAGCGGCAGCGACATGGACAGACATCCCCCCGCACCCGGCGCCCACCATCCCCTCGTCGCCTGCCTCGTTGTGCCGGGTTTCGTCGTCGCCATTGCCCGGCGCGATAACCCCACCCTCCACGGCCGCCCCATCGTTGTCGGCGGCTCGCCCGAAGAGCACGCCCGCGTCACCGCCTGCTCCCGCGAAGCGGCCGAGGCCGGCGTCGCCATCGGCACAACCCTGCGGCGCGCACTGGCGCTCTGCCCGAAGGCCGTCTTCCTCCCCCTCCAGGAGAGCTACGCCGCCGCCGAATCCACCCGCATCCTCGACCTTCTCCACCTCTACAGCCCCGTCGTGGAGCCTATCGCGCCCGGCCACGCGCACTTCGACCTCCGCGGCCTCGCGAAACTCACCGGGATGGATGACGAAGCCTACCTCCGCGACCTCCACGGTTCCGTTTCGTTGAGTAGCGGCATCCCCATTCAACTCGCCGCCGCCGAAACCGTGTTCGCCGCCCACGCCGCCGCCGTCACCTCCTTCCAGGAGCCAATCGCAAATCAAAAATCGCAAATCAAAAATCCCCCCCTCCTTGTCCCCCCCGGCCAGGCCCGCGCCTTCCTCTCCGTCCTCCCCGTCGAGGTTTTGCCGCTCTCGCCTGAGATGCACCAGCGGTTACGGCTGTTCGGGATAGCGACGCTGGGACAGGTCGCGGCACTCCCCTTCGCCGCCCTCCAGGCCCAGTTCGGCCGCGACGGCGCCCGCGCATGGGAACTCGCCACCGGACACGACGACACCGCCATCGTCCCCGTCCGCGACGAACTCCGGATCGAGGCAAGCATCGAACTGCCAGCGCCCACCGCCTCATCTGAACCCCTGGTCGCGGCGACGCGAGGGCTGCTCCAGCGCGCACTCGCCGAACCGGCCCTTCGCGGCCAATCCGTCCGCCGGATGGACTGGCGGCTCGGCCTCGAAAACGGCGAGCAGGTGAGCCGCCGGTTCGTCTTCCGCGAACCAACGACCGATGCCCTCCGGATGCTCTTCCTCGCCCGCCAGCGCATCGAGCGGCTTCAGTTGCCCGCGGCCGCCGTCGAGATAGGGCTGACGTTTTCCGGGCTCTGCAGCGAATACGGCCACCAGTCCAACCTCTGGCCCATCGGCCCCCGCCGGCAACGCGAACTGCAAGAAGCGATCGACCAGTTGAACACGCGGGAAGGCGGCCCCCAGGTCTTCCGCATTGTGGAGGTGCAGCCATGGTCACGGATCCCCGAACGGCAGCTGGCGCTCGTAGCCTTCGGACCCTGAACGAACCGGTCCCCGCCGCAGTGGAGGCAACCCCCGAAGGCAGCCCCCGGGCCATGCTCTGGCGGGGCGCCTACCGCCTCATCACCGCCATCCATGACCGCTGGCGGATCGACGACGAATGGTGGCGCAACGAGATCTCGCGGCGCTACTTCGCCGTCGAACTCGAAGGCGGACGCTGGGTCACGCTCTACCACGACCTCGTCGCCGACGCCTGGTACGCCCAGCCCTACGCCGCCCCCCAGCCGTAGCCCGACTCCCTTGGCCAGAGGGTGGGCCTACCCCGCCGGGTTCGCGGCCAGGTGGCTGAACCGCTCCGCCGGCCGCTGCCGCCGGTAAGCCTCGACGATCGGGCTGAGCTCGGCGGGGCTTGCCCCGTGCAGGATGACCCCGTCGCAGCCGAGGTCGAACTGCTCCTGGACCTTCGCCACGCAACGCTCGGGGCTTCCGGTGGCCGACGACGCCAGCCATTCGTCCGGGATGAGGGTGGCGACGTGTTCGAGTTGCTCCGTGGTCGCCGAAGTGTCCAGCGCGCCCCGGAAACCGCGGACCAACTCATCCGCCCGGAACCGCGCCAGCACGGCGGGGTCCCACCGGTTCGTCGTAACCATCAGGTCGCCGTACGCCTGGAGGTAGGTGGCCATCCGCCCGACCGTCTTCTTCAGCCTCAGGTCGGCGGGAAGGTGGTCGCCGATCGTCGCAAAGCACGACCAGACTCGCACCCGCGTCGGATCGCGGCCTGCCTCCTCCGCGGCCCGCTTGACGGCCCGAACGCAGCGCTCGGTGGTCTCGTCAGTGAAGAAGGTATGCAGCACCACAGCGTCGAAGACCCGCCCACCCAGGGCGAGCGAGTTCGGCCCGAACGCCGTGAACGTCATCGGGATATGTTCGTCGTAGCCCGGCATCGCCAGCAGCGGATACCTGCCCGCGGGTCCGTCATGGTCTACCACCACCTCACCCCGCCAGACGCGCCGCATGAGTCCCACGAAGTCCTCGATCTGCGCGGTCGTGATCCTCGGCAAACCGAACCGATCGAACATCGGGCCGATCCCGCGGCCCAGGCCCAGCGAGAACCGCCCATCAGTGAGGCGATGCATGGTCATGGCGTAGGCCGCGGTGACCATCGGGTGACGCGTGTTGTGGTTGGTCGCCGCGGTCGCGATCCCAATCTCGCTGGACACCGCACCAGCGGCGCCGGAGAGCGTGGCCGCCTCTTTGATGTTGAACCGTTCCGAGATGAATGCAGATCCCAGTCCCATCGCCTCGCCCTGCTGCACCTCCTCGATGAGGTCGCGAGGCGAGCGCGGCGCCCCCGCCAGCGTGTAGAAGCCAAGTTCGTTCATGCGGTCCATCGATTCCCTCCACGAGACACCCGCCCGGCGCCCCGCAACGATGGCACGCCGCCCACCACGCTGCAACCGCACGTTTGAGGTAGCCGCGGGTAGGGATTCTGACTGTGGCCGCACCGCCGGGTTAGCGCGCCGCATCGGCCCCAACCACGTCGCCCTGGCGGTACCCCGTCTGCCAGGGAGGGCAGGCGCACGACCGCTCCGCCCCTACCGCCCCCCGGCAACCTCCGCGCCCACCGCCCGCACCACGAGCCGGTGACTGTACTCCCCGCCGCTGAAACTCCCGCCACAGGTGATGAAGGTCGCCGTTTGCGATGCCGTCTGCGCCACCACCTCCGCCATCGGGACCTCCGCCACCGGGTACGACTTCGACGATGTCACCGTATACGCCACCACTGTCCCGTCCTCCAGCACCACCTGGATCACGTCCCCCAGGACCAGGTCCCTGAGCCGCCAGAATACCGCCGGGCCGTAGTCCTTCCAGTCGAGATGGCCGGAAAAGACGGCGTTCCCGGGCGCGCCAGGCCGCCCAGTGAAGTCGTACCAGGCAACTGTCCGGGGGTCGGAGGGCACATCAAGCGCTCCCGCGGAGGTGATGTTCATCGCCGCCAGCGGGGCATCGACACCGATCCGCGGGATGACGAGCCGGTCGACCGCAGCCGGCGGGCGGACAGCGGTCGGCGTTGCCCGCACCATCGCCCCAACAGGAGGAGCGGGAGGTTCGGCCCGGACATCGTCCCTGACGGCCTGGTGCTCGCGCAGGCCGGCGTAGCGCTCGCCGGTGGGGACCGGCGGCCCACCGGCAGCCCGATCGACCAGCGCCGCGACCGCAACCGCGCCCACGAAAAGGGCACAGGCGACGACCGCAAGGCGGGCCGTGAGCCGGTGAGAGAGGACGGCGCGCATACGATCTCAGCCTGCCCACAGGCTTCTGCGACGGCTATTAGGGTAGTGCCGACTGTTGGCCGTGGCCCCAACGGAAGTACGGTGATGGACGTGCCAACAGGCGAGCAGCGTTGGAGGCGGCGGCCAACACAAACCCGGCGGAACACGCGCCGCATCGCGGCAGCCTGCACGGCGGCGCTCCTCGTCGCTGTTGCCGGGTGGCACTACTGGGCGCTCTACGACGACCTCTCGGCCGCGAAAACGGACCTCCTGGCAGCGAAGGACGGTGTGGCGGCGGCCGGATTCGACGCCCAACGCGGAGACCTCGCGGCTACCCGCGAACGGCTCGACCGCGCAGACGGCCACATCACCGCCGCCCGGCGCCACCTGCGCTGGGATCCCCTGCTCCGGGCAGCGCGCCCGCTCCCCGTCGTTGGCGACCAGGTGGACGCGCTTTCGCGGCTCGCCGGCATGGCAGCGACTCTCACAGAGATCGGCCAGCTCTCCGTGGCGGCCGGTGATCGCATCGTCACCTTTCGAGAATCACCCGCAGATGGCACCCCGCTCAGTCAATCGCTTGTCCAGTTGCTGGACGACACCGGCCCGGAGGTGCGCAAGATCGAGCGGCTCACCCAGGAGCTGGTGGCGAGCCGCCTCGCCCTCGGCGACCGCGAGCTCGCCGGGCCGCTGGCCGCCGCGCGCGACCGTCTCGACGGCGAACTTCCCGGGCTCGCCAACACCGTCGAACAGCTGGCACGGACCCGCGAACTGCTGCCCGCCTTCCTGGGCTTCGAAAGCGAGCGCCGATACCTCGTGCTCGCTCTCAACAACGGCGAACTCTTCCCCGGCGGTGGGCTCGTCTCGGCCACCGGGGTGATGCCCATCAGCCTCGGCGAGCCCGGCGAAGTCGACTTCACCGACTCCACCCGCTGGAAGTGGGCCTGGGAGGCGAAGGGCGGCAGCTACATCGAACCGCCGGGACCGCTGAAGCGCTACCTGCTCCAGGACTTCACCTGGAACCTACTCGTCGCCGACTGGGACCCGGACTTCCCTACCTGGTCGCAACAGGCACTCGAATTCTACGAACTGATCCACGGCGAGCAGCAGGTCGATGGCATCATCGCCGTCGACCTGGCGGTGCTTCAGCGGCTTCTCGTCATCACCGGCCCCCGGACGCTGGAGGTCGAAGGTCACGGCGCCGTCACCTTCACCGGCGGCAACGCCGTGCTCGAACTGGAACGCCTCACCCGGCAGGCGTTCGAACAGACCGATGACCGGAAGTCCGTGATCGGCGACCTCGCCCAACTGCTGATGTCCGACCTCCAGTCGCTGCCGCCGGAGAAGTGGGAAGCAGCGGTCAAGACGATCCGGGCACTGGGGTCCGAACGGCACATCCAGGTCCTCTCCTTCCACCCCGCCGAACAGACCCTCATTCGCGACGCGGGCTGGGACGGCGCCCTCCGGCAGGCGAAGGGCGACTTCCTCCACCTCGCCGAAGCCAGCGTCAACTCGACGAAGCTGAACCTGATCATCGCCCCCGAAGCCGTCTACCAGGTCGAGATCGACCGTTCCGGCACCGCCCATCACAGCCTCGCGCTCCACTATCGAAACACGCTCCCCGAATGGTCCAACGGCAAGGATCCACGGCTGGTGAAGCAATTGATGCTGGGCGGGCTCTACGGTGGCTACCTGCGAGTCTTCACGCCCCGGGGGATGGTCCACCCCGCCGTGGCGGTCAACGGCTCCGCGGTCCCCCCTGAGGATTACGGCACCCGTGGCAGCTTCGACTGGTTCGGAGCCTTCTTCTCCCTGCCTTCGGGGAAGGAAGCCGCCGTCGCCCTGTCCTGGGCGGTCCCCAATGTGGCCACGGGAGCGGCCGCCAACGACTACAGCCTGACCATCCAGAAGCAGCCGGGGACCGCAGGCATGTGCATCGACCTCAAGCTGACGCGCGAAGGTGCCGCCCCCGGCCGCCTGGTCGTGGAGGGCGGCCGACGCGACCCCAACGGACGCATCTGCCTGGTCGAAGACGTGACCATCCGCGCCTGGTGGCCAGCCGCCCCCTGAGCGGCGTTGGGCGCCCACCATTGGCACGCCCCCCAAACGCATGCGTCCGCTTCCCACGCAGGAGGCCGGCTTGCTCCCGCGGCATCAGTGGACGCGCCCCCGGCGACGATGCCCAGTCTTGAGAAGGAAAGGAGCGACCGCGTGGGGCCGCTGGCGTCCAGATTCCCGGGGGCGCGTAAGACCGCCGGACACGGCGAAGGGCCCACCGGTGACCGGCGGGCCCTTACGTGCCTGGCTTCGAGCCGATCGAAGCGCGGTGCAGCTCAGATGCGAAAGGTGCGGCCCCGGCGGACGGCAACCGACCCGGCGCCCACCACGAGCACCACAGTCACCGCCGCCATCAGGGAGAACGGGGCGCCGCTATCGCTCCCGGCAGTCCCGGTACCAGTGTTCGGCGGCCCTGGGACGAACCCGGGCGCGAGGCCACCAACGGGGATCGACGCGGTCGCGGAGATCTGGCCGCAGGTGATGTCGATCTTGACCTGCCCGGGGCTGTCGCCAGTCGTGACCGTGAGCAGGCCGGCGCCCGCCGCATCGGTCGTGAACGCCGCCGGGTAAACCGAAGCGCCCGAGCCCGGCTGCGACGCCACCTTCGCGGTGCAGTCGACGCCCGCGGCGATGACACCCGCCGAGTCGGCGACGGCGACGGTCACGGCCGTGCTGGAACCGGTCGACGGGTTGCCCGTGGCGACCGTGGTCGTGATGTTGCCGCCGGGGGCGGGATACTGTGCGGCAGCCACTCCCACACCGAGGGCGACGACGGCCGCGCATCCGGCCACGATTGAACGAATCTTCATTGGAGCACTCCCACTACGCCTGCTTCTCCACGAAGGTTACGGCCTCTCCGCCGCCCCACCGTATCGGCATAGGCCCTACCGCTACCGGATTTCGACCCCATCGTCACCATGGCCACTCAGGCCCGTTCGCGGCGGGAATCGCCATACCCGTAGCGATAGTAGTAGCCGCCTGCCTTCTTGCGGTCGGCGCCGTTCAGGATCACCCCCACCAGCGGCTTGTGACTCGCACGCACCGCCGCGACCGATTCCTCCAGCTGGTTCCGCCGCGTCTTGTCCTTCCTCGCCACGAGCACCACGCCATCCGCGAACGATGTCCAGAGGGAAGCGTCGGCGAGCCCCAGGATCGGGGGACTATCGATGATGACGATGTCGAAGGGGCGGGCAAGCATCTTGATGATGGACTGCATCCGCTTCGAACTCAGGAGCTCCGTGGGATTGGGGGCGACCGGTCCGCCCGTCATCACCAGGAACGATTCACTGATCTGCTTGAGGAAGGTCGGCACCGCGTCAAGTTCGGCGAGGAAGGCCGTGCTCAGCCCCGAGTTGTTTGGCAGGCCAAAGTAGCGGTGAGCATCCGGCTTACGAAGGTCACCATCGATGAGAAGCACCTTCTTCGACGACTCCGCAAGGGCCTCGGCCAGGTTCGCGGAGGTCGTGCTCTTGCCTTCTCCCGCATTCGAACTGGTGACGAGCAGGATCTTGGCTTCGGTCGCCCCCAGCGCGAACGCGAGGCTCGCCTGGACCTGCCTGTAGGACTCGACGAGAGCCTCGTCACGGTTGCCGTCTAGGATGCTAGGCACCCATGACGCCTTGTCGCTCCCTCGAGGACGCTCTGCTTCGAAGATACTCCCGAGGAAGGGGACATCCATGCCTTCGATGTCCTCTCGCGAGCCAATTTCGTCGTCCAGGTACTCCACCACTCCAATCGCGGCCAACGCCACAACAAGGCCCAGCATGACGCCCAGCGCGACGTTGACGGCCTTGCTCGGGCGTACGGGCGCCTCCGGCGCCTGGGCGGACTCCGCCACGAAGACAGTGTTGAGCCCCTTCGTTGGCGCCGCCGAAGAACCCGCCAACTGGGCCTCTTCGATGTACTTCGGGAAGGTCTCGACCACCGTGTTCGCGATTAGCGCGGCGCGCTTCGGGCTCTCGTCCTCAGCGAAAACGCTGATCAACTGGGTATCCCGGATCGCCGCTGCCGTGACCTTCGCCTCCAACGAACTCAGGGTCACCGCGGGGTCGTTCAGCTTCGCAGCCGCGCGTTCAAGGTTGATGTTCGAGGCAACAAGCTCGGCGTACGTCTTGGTCAGCTGCTGGCTGCTCAGGATGTCCTGGTAGCTCTGACCGCCGGGCGTCTGTCCCTGGTTGACGTTCACGAGCAGCACCGCCCGGGCGCGGTAGACCGGGGTCATCTGGGCCGTCAAGAGGTAGGCCAAACCACCCCCCGCCACGCATGCGAGGACGACCATCCACCACCATCTGCGGGCGATACCAATGTAGTCACGGAGCGTCATGGTCCCTCGGGCTCTGGTCGGGTGAGCTGGTGGAGTTGCCGCAATGCCGGCGTGCCGTGGGCGGCGCTGCCGAGCCAGAGTATGTGGGCCCGATGCTGGCCCGGAAGTCGGCAGAACCCTGATAGCCGCGCGTAACACCCCACCGCACTCTTGAAAAGGCAAGAGCCGGGTTTCCCCCGCTTCAGGGGCCGCCCGGAGAGCCCGACGATCGCCGCAAGGGAGCACGCCATGGGGAATGCGAACTCGGCCCTGGACCACAACCACAACCCGGGAGCACGGACATGCTAGCTCCGAAGCTACCCCCAAAGAGCGACCCGGCCTTCCTCGACGTCTTCGTCCAGGAATCGCCGCGCCGTGAACTCCGCAGGGCCGTCAAGCGGACGATGGACCTGGTCATCGCCTCCTGCATGTTCGTGGGCGCCCTGCCGGTCATGCTGGCTGCCGCGGCGGCAGTTGTCCTCGCGGACCGCCAGTGGCCCCTCTATCTCGACGAGCGCGTGGGCCTGGGCGGAAAGCGCTTTCGCTGCTGGAAACTCCGCACCATGCGCAGCCAGCCCGGCCTCGTGGAGGCCTACCTGGAAACCCACCCCGAAGAACGTGAGGAGTGGCTGGCCTTCCGCAAGCTCAAGGATGACCCGCGAAAAACCGCGATGGGCGCCTTCCTCCGAAAGACCAGCCTCGATGAGCTCCCCCAGCTTGTAAACGTCCTCCGCGGGCAAATGTCGATCGTCGGGCCGCGGCCGATTTCGCCCACGGAGTTCGCTGAACGCGGCCCCGAGCGGTTCGCGCTGGCGACCGTCCGCCCCGGGATCACGGGGCTCTGGCAGATCAAAGGCCGGAGCTCGCTTGACCCTCGAGAGCGCGTAATGCTCGACAGCTACTACGCCCGCCAGTGGTCGATCGCCATGGACGTGAAGATCCTCCTCGCGACTCCCGTCGCCGTCCTGACGGCCCGCGGCGCCCGGTAGGCAGGACGAAGGAGAGAGGCGGGTGACAAGCATCCAGGGAACTGCTGCGCTGCCGGCGCCGCTGGTGGGAGCCGGTTTCCTGCGTCACGTCGCCGTCCTCGCCGGCGCATCTGCGGCGGGACAGGGGTTGCTGCTTGCGGCGACGCCGATACTCACACGCCTCTACAGCCCGGCGGAGTTCGGCGCCCTTGCCGTCTATACGGCCATCGCCTCCACGGCCGTGGTCCTCGCCAGCCTCCGCTACGAAGCCGCTATCGCACTCCCCGAAGATGACACCGACGCCATCAGTCTCCTTGCGTTGTCCTTGGTCCTGGCCGCCGGGAGCGCGCTGGTCGCGGCAGCGGCGGTCGTCCTCCTGGGAGGCAAACTCGCCAGCTGGACCGCAACCCCCGAACTCAGCGGCATCCTCTGGTTTCTCCCCCTCGCCGTCGCTGGTGGCGCCGCCTACCAGGCGCTGAGCTACTGGAGCACCCGCCGGGCGGCATTCGGCACAATCGCGCGCACCAAGGTGGCCCAGGGAGTGGCGGGATTGGGCACCCAGGCGAGCCTCGGAGTCGCCGGGCTCGGAGCCGCCGGGCTCGCCGCCGGTGACCTCATCAGCCGCACGGCGGGAGTCCTTTCGCTCGCGGGGATGGCGCTCGGTTCGGCGCGAGAAACGGCCTGGCGCCCGACCGCCGCGGGGATAATGTCGGTCGCCCGGCGCTATCGCCGGTTCCCACTGCTCGGTTCAGTCTCGGCCGTCATGAACGTGGCGGCGCTGTATCTCCCGGCGCCGCTCTTCGCTGCGCTCTACGGGGGTGAAGTGGCCGGGTGGCTCGGGCTTGGCCAACGCATCGTCATCCTCCCGGCGATGCTGCTGAGCGCCGCTTTCGCCCAGGTCTTCCTCTCTCGGGCCGCGAGACTGGCCCACGACGACCCCGGCGCCGGCCTGCGGCTCTTCAAGGAAACGCTGCGCAAGCTCGGCCTTGTCGCGGCCGTCGCTGGCATAGCCGGGTTTCTGCTCGCTCCCACGGCCTTCGCCATCGTCTTCGGCGAGGAATGGCGCGAAGCGGGCGAATTCGCGCGATACCTGTCCGCTGACGCCGCAATCGCGCTTGTCGTCTCGCCCCTGTCGCAGGTGGCACTGATCGGGAGCCGGCAGGGCTCGCAGCTGGTCGGCGACTCGGGGCGGCTGGCGGTGGTCTTGGCGGCAGTCTTGCTGACACATCGCGCCGCCCCAGGAGATCCGCTTGCCGGGATCATCGCCTACAGCGTCGCCATGTTCGCCACCTACCTGGTCTTCCTCGCGTTCTATTACCGGACGGCAGTCGCCCTCTCGAAGGGACGGCCGGCATGAGGCCACGCAAGAAGTCGCTCCGCCGCCACCTTGCCGCCGGGTTCGCGGTCCTCGTCCTCCGCTGCGTCGCGCCGCTGTTCTTCGACCGCCAGTACCTGCGCGGCCGCCACTTCACCGAAACCCGGGCCGGGTGGGCCTGGGTCTTGCGTTCGATCTTCACCCAGAAGATTGCCGGGTTCGGCCGGAACGTCCCCTGGCCAGTGAGCCCGTTCATCAACGTCTCGGAGCCCGATGGCATCGTCTTCCACCCCGACGACCTCAACAACTTCCAGACCATGGGCACCTATTTCAGCAACAACGGTGGCGGCACCATCCGGATTGGCCGGGGCGCCTACATCGCGCCGAACGTCGGCCTCATCACCACGAACCACGACCCCCTGGAGCCGGACCGCCACCTCCCGCCGCGCGACATCAGCATCGGCGACAAGTGCTGGATCGGGATGAACAGCGTCATCCTCCCGGGGGTGACACTGGGCCAGCACACCGTCGTGGGCACGGGCTCGGTCGTGTCAAAGAGTTTCTCTGAAGGCTACTGCATCATCGCTGGCTCGCCCGCTGTGAAGGTGCGTGACCTGCAACGTGACCTCCCCGCCACGCCCACCGATCTCCCACCGGGGGAAGGGGCGCAACCATGTGCGGCATAGCCGGCGTCGCCTTTGGTGAAGCGCAGGCGGGCGCGCCTTTGGCGGCAAGCCGGTTCCTCGAATCGCTCGCGCACCGCGGCCCCGACGGCAGCGGGTGGGCCGCGTTCACTGCGGACGGCCTGCCTGCCAGGCACTGCGGCGACACGCGGACGCTCCTCGCCCACCGGCGGCTGGCGATCCTCGACCTGACCCGTGCCGGGGCCCAGCCGATGGCGAGCCCCGACGGCCGCTTCCAGCTCGTCTTCAACGGCGAGATCTACAACTACCTCGAACTCGCCCGGGAACTGGAGCAACTCGGCCACTGCTTCGTGTCCCGCTCCGACACGGAGGTGCTGCTCCACGCCTTCATGGAGTGGGACACCGGCGCCATCCGCCGGTTTGCCGGGATGTTCGCGTTTGCGATTGTGGACACGATGCGCAACCGGCTCGTCCTCGCACGCGACGGGTTCGGGATCAAGCCGCTCTACTACACGACCGCCGGCGGCAGCTTCGCCTTCGCCTCCGAGATCAAGGCGGTTCTCACGATCCCGGGTGTCCCGAGGCGCGGAAATGCCGCGCGCGCCTTCGACTACCTTCGCTTCGGGCTGACCGACCACACGTCCGAGACGATGTTCGATGGCATCCGCCAGCTGCCGCCCGGCCACTGGATGGAGGTGGACCTCGACAGCCCGGCGGCCGGGGTCCCGGTCCGCTTCTGGGGGCTGGAGCCCGGCCGGATCGAGGTTCCCTTCGAACAGGCCGCGCGGGAACTGCGGGAGATCTTCCTGGAGAGCATCCGGCTCCACCTTCGCAGCGACGTTCCCGTCGGGGCCGCCCTCTCGGGGGGCGTCGATTCCAGCGCGATCGTCTGCGCGATGCGGTTCGTGGCAGGAGCCGGGATGGACCTTCACACCTTCACCTACGCCGCTTGACGACCCCCGGATCGACGAGACGCGTTGGGCCGCCCTCGCTGCCTCGGCGGCCGGGGCGATACGTCACACCACGACCGTCCATGCGGTGGACCTCGCCGACCTTGCCGACGACCTCCTCACCTCCCATGACGAACCGGTCGGAAGCACCAGCGTCATGGCCCAGCGGCGCCTCTTCGAATCCGCGCGTGAGGCAGGGATCAAGGTGATGCTCGACGGCCAGGGAGCGGACGAGATCCTTGCCGGGTACCCGCGCCTGATCCCCGCGAGGATCGCTTCGTGCCTGCGGGCTGGCGGCGCCGGCGAAGGGCTGGCCCTCCTGCGTGCATCCGCGTTGGGGGGTCGCGGCCGCGCCGGCATGCTGGCCCGGACCGCCGCAAACCTGGTGCCGCCCCGGCTTCACGGCGCGGCACGACTTCTCAGCGGAAGCCAGAAGCTCATGCCAGATTGGCTCGACCGGGCCTGGTTCGCCGAGCGGGATGTGCAGCCGGCGGCACCCTGGTTTTCACGCGGCCCCGACCACCTGCGCTCGGTGCTCCTGGACAGCGTGACCACGACCAGTCTGCCCATGCTCCTGCGCTACGAAGACCGCAGCTCGATGGCCCACTCCGTGGAGAGCCGTGTGCCCTTCCTCTTCGCACCGCTGGCGGAGTACGCCCTCTCCCTGCCTGAGAGCTACCTGGTGGCGCGCGACGGGCTCACCAAGGCCGTCTTCAGGAGAGCCATGCGGGGGATTGTCCCCGACGCGATCCTCGACCGCCGCGACAAGATCGGGTTCGAGACGCCGGAATCCCGGTGGCTGCAGGAGCAATCCCCGACCATCGAAGAAGCACTGTCGGGTGCCGCAGCGGCGGAGATCCCGTTCCTGCGCGGCGCGGAGGCGCGCAGCCTGCTCACCAGCCGCGGCGCGGGGGCATTGGCGCAACTACCGTGGCGCTGGCTCAACTTCATCCTCTGGACACAGCGCTTCGGGGTCACGTACGCATGAGCCGGTCCGAACGCCCCCGGCGCGTCGTCCTCGTGTCAGTGCACTACCTTGAATCGCAGCGAAAGGCCGGTTTCCACTGGCTCACCGAGGCCTATTGGCGCCAGGGCTGGGACGTCACCTTTGTCACCGCATCCCTCAGTTGGCTCTCGAAGCTCCGGCGCGACCACCGCTTCACCTACCCCGTCCGCCAGGAGGCCAACCACCTTCGCCAGGTGCGGGAGCGGATGGCAAGCTACGTGCTCTTCACGCCCTGGCACCCCGCGAATTTCCGATCGAGCGCGTTGAACAGCCTCTCCGGGCCGCTCTTCCGTCGCTACGGGCGCGCTGACATCGGCGCACTCGCCGGGCCCGTCGCCGAAGCGGACCTGGTCATCTTCGAAAGCACCCCCGGCCTGCTGCTCTATCGCAGATTCCGTGAGCTGAACCCCCGGGCACGGTTCGTTTACCGTGTCTCCGACGACCTCCGGCTGCTGAACAACCACCCCGTGGTGTTGGACGCGGAACGCCAGATTGCCCCCGAATTCGACCTGGTGAGCGTCCCCAGCGGCTACATGCAGGGGCTCTTCCCGGGCCTCGAAAACGTGCGGGTCGACTCCCACGGGCTCGAAAAGCACCTCTTCGACGCGCCCTCCGCCGACCCCTATGGCGACCACTCGCGGCCGAACGCCGTCTTCGTCGGAAACTCGCACTTCGACTACGACTTCCTCGAACGCGCATCCCGCTTGACGCCCGGCTGGACATTCCACATCATCGGGCCAATCGCCGGGATCCCACCGCTTCCGAACGTGGTCACCTACGGGGAGATCCCGTTCGCAGCGACGATTCCCTTCCTCCAGCACGCCGACGTAGGCCTCCAGATCCGGGCCTACAGCTCGGGCGCGGAGTCGTTGAGCGACAGCCTGAAGGTGCTCCAGTATTCCTACTGCCGGCTCCCGGTCGTCGCGCCCGATTTCCTCCGGTCGGCCCGGGCAAACGTCGTGCACTACCGCCCCGGCGACGACGCCTCAGTCGGCGCCGCGCTCAGCACCGCTCTGGCGATGGACCGAGCGGCAATTCGTAGAGATGACATCTGTTCGTGGGACGAGCTCGCCGTGAAGCTGGTGGCCGCGTGAGGAGCCAGAGCCACCGTCGCCCCATCGCCCACCACAGGACCCGAAAGGCTGACCCGAGAATCAGCCCGGTGGCTTCGCCAGTGGCGGCCTCACCGGTACCCCACAACCTCTCCGCGCGAAGGAGGCTTGCGCTGCATCCCGCGGTCATCTTCGCTGCCGTCTGGGTCGTGGCCGTGCCCGCCTGGGCGTTCGCCTCCCCCGACGTCCTCGCCGGTTCCATCTCGGGCGCGCGCGCGACGTCCATCAGGGCCTTCCTCTTCTTCGCTGGTTGCATCGTCGCGTTCATCGGCGGGGCCGTCTTCTCGGGAGCGCTGCCGGGGGGCCGGCAGTCACGACCGCCGGAGCACACGGGCGAGGGCCTCGTCATCGCAGCGAGACTGATCGCGGCCGCAGCCGTCCTCGGCGGCGGGCTCTGGCTCTTCCGGAGCAGCATGAGGGTTGGCGGGCCCGCGAACCTCCTCCATCTCTTCCTCACCGGGTACTCCATCGCCGACCTGAAAGTCCTCGTCTACACGCCCTCCCAATTCCCACCGTTCACCACGATGGTCCACCTCTCGCCGGCGGCGGCGAGCCTCCTGCTCTATCTGCGAAGCCAGCGAGGATGGCACCGCGTCGACCGGCTGCTGTTCATCGCCGTCGTCGCCGTCGGTTGCTTCCGGGGGCTCCTGATGGCGGAGCGCCTGGCCATGCTGGGGGTGCTCTCCGCTGTGGTGGTGACCCTGCTGTTCACCACCCGCAACCTCAAGCCTTCCCGCGTGGCCCTCTATGCGGCCGGCGGCATCGGCCTCGTCTGGTTTGTCTGGTCGGCGGGCGAATTCTCCCGTTCCTGGATCGACAGCGGCGCCGGAGACTCCTCGGGCATCACCCTTTCGAACTTCGTCTCGAGTCTCTCCTACAGCCAGACGCGGCTCGGGCAGTACCTCTTCACCGCGATCAACAACGGCGTCATCATCGTGAATGAGTGGCCGGGCCAGTCGTTCCCGGCGAACTTCGCCCCGCCGCTGAACAGCCTGGGCCTTCCCGGGCTCGACGGCGGCGCCGGGGCGCAGGACCTCTACCGGTCCGCACTGAGCCGCGAGTTCACCGGGGAGAGCATGCCCGGCGCCTTCTACCTCGACGCCCGGGAGTTCGGCTTCGCGCTGGCGCTGGTGTACGGCGTCTTCTTTGGCCTGGCCTGGCGTTCGGCAGTGCGGCTGTCGCCGGCGGGCATCGTCCTCTACGCGTCGACGGTGATGATCATCCTCGACTCCTACCGGAGCGCCTACCTGTTCAGCACCCAGGGCATCGCCGGCATGGCGGCCGCGGGCCTGGTCTATGCCGCCCTCCACGCGCCGGCCCGCAGAGCGGCGCGGCGTGGCGCCGGCGCCGGCGCGGCAAGGCGGCATGCCCACCTCGTTGCCTCGACAGAACGGGTTTAGGCGGCGAGTAACCCCTCGGCGAACCCGGACCAGCGGTACGTCTCCGAAAGCGCCGGGCCCCGGACTGCCTTCCACTCGGCCCCCGGGCTCAGCGCCTCTTCGATCGCTTCGCCCAGCGAAGTCGCGTCGCCCGGCTGGAAGTAGTGGACCGTGTCCCCCGCCCAGCTCCGGATGACCGGGATGTTCGAAGCCACGACCGGGGTCCCCGCCGCGAGCCCCTCCAGCACAGGCAGGCCGAAGCCTTCCGCGACGGAGGGATAGACCAGCACGGCGGCCGAACGCAGCAACTCCAGCGTCTCCGGCGAGTCGCGGCGGCCCAGGAACCGCACCCGCCGGCCCGCGACGGCGTGGGCCCAGCGCCTGAACGCGCGACCTTCTTCCGTCCGCCAGTTGCCCACGATGGCGAGGCGAAGTTCCGCCCCGCCCGGGCGATTGATGCCAAGGACCGCGTGGACGAGCGTACGGAGATCCTTCCGCTCTTCGATCGCGCCGACATAGAGCACGTATGGCCTGCGGCGCGGCGGGGTCTCCACGAGAAACCGATCGGCCTCCCGGTCGCTGATCTGGCCGCATCCAAACCGGACCACCCGCGACGGCAGCCCGAGTTCGCGCCGAATCTCCTCGGCGGTAAATTCGCAGGAAGTGACGACCTCGGGCGACTGGTTCGTAATCGAACGGAAGCCCAGCCGCTTCCAGATGTCTTTCCGTGACCCGAAGTACGACGGGTGGGTGAGCGGCAGGACGTCGTGGACGAAGGCTGCCGACTTCGCAGTGCTCCCGGGCCAGCGCCAGAGCGGGACGTAGGAGTCGAGGTAGAGGACGCGGTCTGGCTGGTGGGCTGGGGCGCCAAGCAGCGCCGGGAGGGCGAGCCTCTGGAACAGGATGCGGGCCTGCGAACGTGCGACCAGCGGCGGCCGCCACGCTAGCAGCGGGAGTGGCACGAGCGTGTGGGGTCCCGCCGCCACGGTGATCTGGTGGCCGAACTGCTGGTCCGCGAGCGCCGAAAGCAGCCCGTTCGTGACCACGCCGATCCCGCCCCGGGCATGCTGGGCGGTGGTCGCGTCGATGAGGATCGTGCTCACGACGGCACCTCCCGCGCGGGCCGTACCGGGACCGTGGCTTCGCGCCGGGAGACGAGGCCGGCGTAGATCTCCTGCATGCTCGCCGCGAACCGTTGCAGCGAGAAAGCATCCTCCACCCGCCGGCGCGCCGCCGTCTGTTGGGCTGCGCGGGCGTCCGGGTCGAGCAGGAGGTCGGCGATCCGGCGGGCCATTGGCGCGGGTTCAGCACGCACCAGCGCAAGCGCACCGGAGCCGCCATCCACTTCCCGGTGGGCGATGATGTCCGTGGCGACGATCGCGGTCCCGGTGGCCATTGCTTCTAGGATCGAATACGGCATCGCTTCGAACTGGCTGGATGAGACGAGGACCGAAGCCTGCTGGAGCAACGGCAACGGGTCCGGGACCGGGCCGAGGAACTCCACAGACGCAGCGACCCCGAGTTCGGCCGCAAGGGCACGGGTGTCGTCCATGAGCGGTCCATCGCCGGCCCAGAGCAAGCGAGCATCCGGCGTCTCCCGGAGCAGGGCGGCGAAAGCGCGGATGGTCAGCGCCGGCTCCTTCTGCGCCCAGAACCGGCTCAGGCTGAGGACGATGTTGCAGGGGCGCGTCGCCGGCCATGGCCCCAGGTACCGCTCCGGGACCGGGTTGAGGACGAGGTCGACCGCCGCCCGCCTCCCAACCGCCGCCACAAGCTGGCGATGCTCGTTCACCGACACGGCGACGAACCGGGTGCGCGCCGACGCCGCCAACCGAATCATCCCTCCGGCCATCGCCACTTCGGCGCGCGAACCGGAAAGCCCGGGGACCGGCAAAGCGTGCGGCGAATGCACCAGCGGTACTCCCAGGCTGCGAGCGATAAGCATGCCCGGGAGCAGGGTCGCCACGGAGTGGGAATGCACGATCGCCGGGGCAAAGCGGCGAAGCTCGCCGCTGAGCCGCCGCGCCTCGGTGAGCGTCCGGAAAGAGGGGCGTCGCGGAAGGTCCGAAACTACGATCGGCGAACCGGGCAGCTTCCCGGCAGCGCCGGCAGGCCCGACGAAGACGCTCTCGACCCCCGCCACGCACTGGAGGTTCTGGGCGTGGCGGAGCTGGCCGTAGGTATCGTCGCGGATGATCTGGACGACCCGCAGCGGGGTCCCTCGCTGCTGACGCTCCCCTGCCATCGAACCTCCGGCGGGGCCCACGGGATTCGACGCTGCCCCACATCTATCGTCGCGCCGCCAGTGAGCGACGGTTATCGGCGGCTGCCCCCGGCGCTTCTGCCACATCCCCTAGGGCGAGGGGCGGCACCCCTGCAGTCGGCACCGGGAGGTCTTCACGTTCCCGTTGGGCTAGAGTCGAAGCCATGACGCTGCCTTTCGGCCCGCCCGTCGAACCCATGCTGGCGAAGCTCACGCCCGAGATCCCTGGCGGGCCCGGGTGGCTCTATGAACCGAAATGGGACGGGTTCCGGACGCTCGTGTTCTTCGATGGCGGTGACCCGTACCTCCAGAGCCGTGACCTCAAGCCGCTCGGCCGCTACTTTCCTGAAGTCGTCGCCGGGTTGGCGGCAGCGCTCGGCGGGCCGATGGTGCTCGACGGCGAACTCGTGATCATGGGCCCGAACGGGCTCGATTTCGACGCCCTCCAGATGCGACTGCACCCGGCCGAGTCCCGCGTCCGCAAGCTGGCAGGGGAGACTCCCGCCGCATTCGTTGGCTTCGATATCCTCGCCGAAGGCGCCACGGACCTTCGCCCGGCGCCGTTCAGCGAACGCCGCGAACGCCTCACCGCGCTCCTCGGTGATGCCCGGCCGCCGGCATTTGTAACACCGGCAACAACCGACCGCGCCCTTGCCCTCGACTGGTTCGAACGCTTCGAGGGCGCGGGCCTGGACGGGGTCATCGCCAAACGGCTGGATGCGCCCTACCAGCCGGGCGCGAGGGCGATGGCCAAGATCAAGCACCTTCGCACCGTCGACTGCGTGGTCGGCGGCTTCCGCTGGAACAAGGGCGAAACGGGCGAGTCCGTCGGGTCCCTGCTGCTCGGGCTTTACGATGCGGCCGGGGTCTTCCACCACGTGGGGCACACTTCGAGCTTCAGCGCGGCCGAGAAGCGGGCGCTCGTCGAGCGGTTGGCGCCGTTCGTGACCGAAGATGACGGTACCGGTTTCGGAGCGGGCAGGACGCCCGGCGCCCCAAGCCGCTGGAGTGCCGGCAAGGACCTTGCCTGGACGCGCCTGCGCCCGGAACTGGTCTGCGAAGTGACCTTCGACTACCTCCAGGGACAGCGGTTCCGGCACGCTGCCACATTCCGGCGCTGGCGCCCGGACAAGCCGCCGCAGGCGTGCACCTTCGGCCAGTTAACGGCGGCCGTGCCATTCGAACTGGAGCAGGTCTTCCACCCTGTGAGGTAAGGTCCACTCGCGCCGGGATTGACAGCCACCCGCGGGGCGCTATTCTGACGGGCACATCACCGGCGCCCGCGTTGCCGGGAAGGAGCACGAAGATGACCGAAGCAACTGTTGCCGTCCGTGCCCTGTCACGCCCCCCGGTGGACGCCTCCTAACCCTTCGCCAACTGCGACGCGTGTTCAGGCCGCACCCGGTGGGAGCGGCCGTTCTGTTTCCGGCCCCCGCGTGACGGGCACCCCCCGTCCTCATCGCCCGATTGTCACGCCTCAAGGGGTCCCCGTATGTCTGAATCACGGCCCGGCACCGAGCCGCCGCCTTTCGCTTCCCGGAACACGGACATCTCCGACATGGAAGCCATCCAGGAGTTCATCGACGGCGCCGTCGTCACCGAAGTCCTCAACGTCATCAAGGGCGGCAAGGAGGCGACGGTCTACCGCTGCCGCGCACACCGCTCCGTGGGCCACCGGTTCGTCGCCGCCAAGGTCTACCACGACGGCGCCTTCCGGAACTTCGGCCGGGACAGCAGCTACACCGAGGGCCGGGTGATTCTCAACGGGCAGGTCCGGCGGGCGGTGGAGAAAAAGACCGAGGTTGGCCGCAAACTCGGCGCCAGCATGTGGGTGAATCACGAATTCGACGTCCTCAGCGAACTGCACTACGCCGGGGCCGACGTGCCGGAGCCGTTCTTCTCGACGGAGCGCGCGATCCTGATGGAGTACGTCGGCGACGCGGACGAGGGCGGCACCCATCTCCACCACGCCCGGCTCGAGCCGAACGCCGCCGGTCCGCTCCTCGAACGGCTGCTCTGGAACATCGAGACATTCCTCGACCACCACATCGTCCACGCCGACCTCTCGGCGTTCAACGTCCTCACCTTCCGTGGCGCGGTGAAGGTGATCGACTTCCCGCAGGCGGTGGATCCGCGCCAGAACCGGGGTTGGCTGGCGTTGCTAGAGCGCGACCTCCGCAACATCTGCCGCCACTTCGACCGCTACGGGTTCTCGGAGGACTGGCAGCGAATCGCAGCGGACCTGGAGCGCCGCTACCGCCTGGGCGAACTTGGGTGAGGGCTCAGGACGGCTTGCGCCGCTTGCTCGGCTGCACCCGGGGAGGTTCGCCGGCTTCCTTCGGGTAGTGCGGCGGCAGCGGCGCCTCGCCCTGGCCCTCGCGTTCGTGGCGCGCGACCAGTTCCAGCAACGGTTCAAGCGAGTGGGCAACGTCGTCGATCGATGCGTGGGGGTCGCCCTGGTGGAGGAATAGCGCGGGGACCGTCGCCAACGTGAACGCTGCCGGTTCCACCGTGGGGACATCAGCCCACTCCAGCGGCATCGACACGCGCGCGTCGGGCCGGGCACGAACGGAATAGGCCGAGGCCACGGTGCGGTCGCGGGCGTTCTGGTTGTAGTCGATGAACACGCCGTGCCGCTCTTCCTTCCACCACGCCGTCGTCGCCAGGGTGGGCGCCCGGTGCTCGACTTCGCGCCCAATCGCCAGCGCGGAACGGCGCACTTCTTGGAAGCCCCAGTTCGGCTGGATACGGACGTTGATGTGGATCCCGCGCGAGCCGGAAGTCTTTGGATAGCCCCGGTATCCCAGCCCGTCGAGCACTTCCCCGACGACCATCGCGACCGTCCGGACGTCGGCGAACGTCGCCTCCGGGGTCGGGTCGAGGTCGATCCGAAGCTCGTCGGGATGGTCGACGTCCGCCGCGCGCACCGGCCAGGGGTTCAGGTCGACGCAGCCGAGGTTCACAACCCAGGCCAGGGCCGCTTCGTCATCGCAGACAACGAGGTCGGCACTCCGTCCACTGGGGAAGTGGATCCGGGCGGTTCTCAGCCAATCGGGACGCTGTTCCGGGGCGCGCTTCTGGAAGAAGGGCTCGGCATCAACGCCGTTCACGTAGCGCTTGAAGATCATCGGCCGGCCGCGGATGCCCCGGAGCGCCCCCTCGGCGACGGCCAGGTAGTAGTTCACGAGGTCGAGTTTCGTGTAGCCCGGCCCCGGGAAGTACACCTTCGCCGGGTTGGTGACGGTCACCGTCTTCCCGGCCAGTTCGAGCGTCACCGGCGCCGCCACCATCAGTTCCCTAGCGGAACGCCGGCGCTACGTCGTTGATGAATGCGTCCATCGTGGCCTTCTTCCGCTCGGCACTGCCCATGTTGAAGTCGGGGATGATGACTTCGTCCACGCCCGCGTCCTGGTATTCGCGGATGATGGCGCGGACTGCCTCGGCGTCGCCGGCGATCACCGGGCGCCCCGACGCACGGCTTCGCTCGATGACCGACTGGTCGTCCGTCAGGACAAGCATGGCCACCGCCGACCGCTGGATCGCCTTCGGGTCGCGGCCAACTTCGGCGCAATGCCCATCGAGGACGGCCATCTTCTGCCGGAGGATCTCCGGGGTGCCCCAGACGTTCCACTCGTCGGCATACTTCGCCGTGATCCTGAGGGTTCGCCGTTCCCCCCCGCCCCCGATGAGCAGCGGCAGCGGACTCTGCACCGGCTTCGGCGCCAGCGGCGCGTCCTTCAGCTGGTAGTACTCCCCCGCGAAGGTCGTTTTCTCGTTCGCGAACAGGCTCCTGATCACCTGGCAGGCTTCCTCCAGCCGGCTCAACCGGCCGCCGATCGTCGAGAAGGGAATCCCGTAGGCGGCATGTTCGTTCTCCTGCCAGCCGGAGCCCAGCCCGAGGACCAGCCGGCCGCCGCTGATGTTGTCGACCCCGGCTGCCATCTTCGCGAGGACCGCCGGGTGGCGGTAAGTGTTACCAGTGACCAGTGTGCCGATCCGGACACGCGGCACGGCGGCGGCAAGCCCCGCGATCATCGTCCACGCTTCGTTTGTCGGGCCGGAAGTGTCTTCGGCGTTCGGCATAAAGTGGTCGGCGTACCAGATGCCGTCCCAGCCGGTCGTTTCGGCATGGCGGGCAAGGTCGAGCAATTCGCTCCAGGGTGAGTTGGGGCCGGGCCAGAAGCCAAAGCGCACAGGGGTTCCTCCGGGGTTGGTGCGGGCATCTTACCAGCACGCCGGGTGCCGGTGGTTCGCTCTGTTGGGGTGTTGCGATGGGGCTTGTTGAGACGTAGTATCTATTGAGACTTACTCTCAACTGGAGCGCCACCGTGCCCCTCCGGCTCTTCGCCCTCGCTCTCTTCGCCCTCGCCGCGACTGCGTTCGCCGGGTGTGGCGGGAACGGCGGCGACGGCGATGGCGGGGTGAAAGTGGTCGCGACGACCTCTCAGATCGGGGCGCTTGCCCGGGAAGTCGCGGGCGACACAGCCCGTGTCGTTACGCTCATCCCCCCCGGCGTCGATTCGCACGACTACGAAGCATCGACCAGCGACCTGAAGGCCATCCGCGAAGCGACGCTGCTGCTCCGCAACGGCATCGGCCTCGATGACTTCCTCGATGGGGCGATCGAGAGCGCAGGCGGCAAGAAGACCGTGGTCACGGTGACGGCCGGGATTGAACTCCGCCCCGGTGCCGGCGAAGCCCCCGGAGCCTCGGCGGACATGGACCCGCACGTCTGGCACGACCCGCTGAACGCGAAGGTGATGATCGCGAACATCGCGGAAGCGCTGGCCCGGGCCGACCCTGCCAACGCCGACCGCTACCGCGCCAACGCAGCCGCGTATCAGGCGACGCTGGACGAGACCGACGCACAGATCCGTGCCCTCATAGACGGGATCCCTGCCGCGAATCGGAAACTGGTCACGAACCACGACGCCTTCGGCTACTTCATCCGGCGCTACGGGCTGACCTTCGTCGGCGCTGTCATCCCCTCGACTTCGACGCAGGCGGAACCTTCCGCCAAGGACATCGCCGCGCTCGTGGACCTCATCCGCAGGGAGAACGTGAAGACGATCTTCGCCGAGAGCTCCGTCGACGCGAAGGTGGCAGCGCAGATCGCGAAGGACACGGGCGTCAGGATTGTGGACGACCTCTACGGCGATTCCCTCGGAGAACCCGGATCCGGCGCTGAGACGGTCCACGGTATGCTGCTCGCGAACGCAAGGAAGATTGCGGAGGCACTGAAGTGACCGATGCGGCGGGCCTCGAACTGGTCGAAGTGGGCGTGGGCTACGGCCACACCTTCCATATGGGCGACATCTCGCTGGGCGCCGCCCCGGGCGCCGTGGTCGGCCTGATCGGCCCGAACGGTAGCGGCAAGAGCACCCTCCTCAAGGCGATCGCCGGCGTCATCCCCTACAGCGGGCAGATCCTCCTCGGCGGCGAAGCCATCCGCAGCCGGGCATCGCGGGTGGCATTCGTCCCCCAGCGCGAAGACGTGAACTGGGACTTCCCCGTGAGCGCGCTCGATGTCGTGCTGATGGGGCGGTATCGCGAAGCCGGCTGGTTTCGGCGCCTCGGCGGCGACGACCGCCGGCGCGCAGAACGAGCCCTCGAACAGCTGGGACTCGGCGGGATGGGCGGCCGCCACATCAGCCAGTTCTCGGGCGGCCAGCAGCAGCGCATCTTCCTCGCCCGGGCGATGGTCATGGAGCCGGAAGTGGTCCTCCTGGATGAGCCCTTCACTGGGATCGACGCGGAAAACCGGGCCGTCTTCCACGAGGCGATCCGTGGCTTCGCGGCGGACGGCGTCATCCTCCTGATGGCCACCCATGACCTCGATGAAGTGGCCGCAACCTGCTCCCACGTCTGCTGCCTGAACCGGCGGCTGGTCGCGTTCGGCCCAACCGCGACGACCTACACACCCGAAACCCTGCGCGCGACCTTCGGCGGGCAGGTGGCGGTCTTTGCCTGACCATGCTCGACTTCATCACCGAACCCTGGTCTTATCCGTTCATGCAGCGCGCCGCGATCGAGGTGGTGATCGTCGGGACGATCTGCGGCTTCGTCGGGTGCTTCGTCGTGCTCCGGGGCCTCTCCTTCATTGGCGACGCCCTCGCCCATGCGGTCTTCCCTGGCGTTGTCCTCTCCTACATGGCCGGGCGGAGCATCATCATCGGCGCGTTCATCTTCGGGCTGCTGACGGCCGTCGGGATCGGCGTCCTTTCCCGCAGCCGCCGGGTGAGCGAAGACGCCGCGATCGGCGTGATCTTCGCCGCCTTCTTCGCCCTCGGCGTCGTCCTGATCAGCCGCCAGTCAGGCTTCAAGCGCGACCTCGCTTCGCTCCTTTTCGGGAACGTCCTCGGCATCTCCCAGAACGACATCCTCGTCACTGCCGTGGTGGCGATCGTGGTCGCCGCCATCCTTTTCGCGCTGTTGAAGGAATTCACGTTGGTAGCTTTCGACGCCACCATGGCCCGATCCCTGGGCTACCCCGTCTTCCTGCTCGACACGCTCCTGCTCCTGCTCGTCTCCGCCACCATCGTCGTCAGCCTCCAGACGGTGGGGAACATCCTTATCCTCGCGCTGATCGTGACTCCCCCCGCCACGGCCCGCCTGCTGACCGACCGTCTCGGGCGGATGATGATGCTCAGTGTCGGGGTCGCAATCGGCAGCGGCCTCGCCGGCCTCCTGATTTCCTACCACGCCGACACCGCCGCCGGTGGCACCATCGTCCTCACCGCCACGGCCGCCTTCCTGGCCGCGCTCGTCGGCGCGCCGAATCACGGGCTGGTCAGTGGCTGGCTCCAGGCACGTCGCGGAAGCCACCATGCCCACCACTACCACCCGGTCGACGAGAGCGTCCAGGCCCGCTGAGGGCCCTCAAGCCACCGCCCGCGGGCGTCTCATCAGGGACGCGGCGGCGCCGATTCGAACCACCACTTGTCGCGCGTCCCCTCCCACGCGCGTGGCGATTCGAGTTCAGCCATGGCCTCGGGCAGGGTCGCAACGACCGTAATCAGGCCGAGGTGCACCGGGCGGATGAACCGGCCCTCGGCAGCGGAAGCGAGAAACGCGAGCAAGTGGTCGAAGAAGCCCTCGTGGTTGAGGACGACGATCGGCTTCGCGTGCACCCCAAGTTGCTTCCAGGTGATCGCTTCGAAAGCCTCGTCAAGCGTGCCGAAACCGCCGGGAAGGATGAGGAACGCGTCGGATGCGTCCGTCATGCGCTGCTTGCGTTCGTGCATGGTCGCGACGACATCGAGCCGCGTGAGCCCGGCGTGAGCGACTTCCATCCCCGCCAGCGCTTCGGTGATCACGCCAACCACTTCCCCACCCCCGGCGAGCGCCCCATCGGCGCACCGGCCCATCATCCCGACGGAGCCGCCGCCGTACACCAGCCGCCAGCCGCGACCGGCGATCGCGCGGCCGGAATCCTCAGCCAGCTGGAGGAAGCTCTCGGCGACCGCCATGCTGGAGGCACAATAGACCGTGATCGCGCGCGAAGATGTCACCGCCGCAGCATCTGGCCCCGGCGGGCAAAGCTCAACCGGCCGCGCGCCGCCGCAGTAGAATGCGCCCCTAACCTCGATACCGGGCAGGCCTCACGATGGACCTCGACGAACTCAACGACAGGCTGATCCCATTCGTCCGAACCCAGACCGGCGACCCGTGGGCGAAGGTCATGAACCTCGAGCCCGGGCCGGGGCACGCCGGGTTCTCCTACCTGTTCGACGTCGTCGCCGGCGGAGAGCTGCAGCGCTACTTCCTCCGCCTGCCTCCGCCGAACGTGAAGCTGGAAGGTACCGCGGACGTCCTTCGCCAGGTCGCATCCCTGAACTCGCTCGAAGGGACCGACGTCCCCCACGCCCGCGTCGTCTGGTCGGGAGACGACCCGCAGTGGTTCGGAAGCCCCTACTTCATCGTGCCGAGGATCGAAGGCGACGTCCTCCGGGGCGAGTGGCTGGACCGCTTCAACGCGGAACAGCTCCGGGACATGGCGCGCCAGGCGATGACCGCGCTCGCGGGGATCCACCGCGTGCCGCCGGAGCGCGCGAGCTACCTCGGCGACTTCTGGGGATTCGAGTTCGACGTCTCGCGCTGGGACCGGTTCGCCGAACGGGCGGCCGACCCCGAACTCCTCGCTCTTCAGCCCGCCGTCCGCGACCGGCTCCTCGCCCAAGCCCCCTCCAGCGCCCGGATCGGGCTGTACCACGGCGACTTTCAGTGGTCGAACCTGATGTACTCGGCCGAAGGCAGGCTCAGGGCGGTCATCGACTGGGAACTGACCGGCATCGGAGCGTCCCTCAACGACCTCGGCTGGATCTGCATCTTCAGCGACCCCACCGCCTGGGCACACGAATCCGCCACCGCCGAGGGGAAGCTCCCACACGCCGACGAACTCGAAGCGATGTACCGCGAAGCCTGGGGGTCCGACCCCGGCGAGACCCGCTGGTTCCGGGCGCTGGCCGCCTACAAGTTCGGCTGCATCACGGGCTTCAACCTGATGCTCCACCGCCGGGGCAAACGTCACGACCCGCACTGGGAAATCATCGCCCCGAGCGCCCGGAGCAACATGGAGTACGCGATGGAGATGCTGAAGTAGGGGTCAGCCGCCCAAGTGGCTCGCCAGGGTCTCAGCGAGGCTGTCCCGGAATTCCGGGTCAGCAAGGACCGCCATCCGTTCTCGGTCTTCGCCGAAGAAGCGCTCCACCCGCTGGTCGCCTTCGATGAACCGCACCCGGAGCGCCCATGTGTCGTGGAGCACGCTCTGCCACCACATCTCGACGCCGAGCCGGCATTGTTCCGGGCTCAGGCGGACGTGCCGGCCGTAAGCCGCGAGGTACGGCGCCAGCGACGGTGTCCCGAGCAAGCCGCAGAAGTCGACCGCGCGCATCAGGCCGAAGACGCGTGGGACCACCGTCCGTCCTTCCCAGTCCACGACCGCAAGCACCGAACCGTCGTCCGCGAAGATCACGTTGCGCTCGTGGTAGTCGCCATGCGACGGCTGCACCGGGAGCGCGGCGAAGTCGCTCATGGGCCGGGCGGCGCCACCCTCAAGAAGCCGGAGGCGGAACCTTATCGTCTCCTGGACGCGCACCTGCATTTCCGGCACCGCGGCGTAGTAGCGGATCAGGTCGTCCACGCGGCTGAGGACGGCGATCGACGCCGCCGTATCCCAGGTGGCGCCGCCGCGGCCAGGACGAAGGGTGGCATCGTGGAAATTCGCCAGGGCGGTGTCCAACCGGCCGTGCATGTCGCCGAGGCTGGCGGCCGCGGCGGGCCTGACACCGCCGCGCGCCAGCGTGTGCCCCTCGATCCAGGGCCAGACCGAGAGCAACTGCCCTCCCGAGCCCTGGACGATTGTTCCGTCGCTCGCTGGCAGCGGCGGGTAGACGGGGACCCCGGCCGCACGCACGTGCTCCATCATCCGGACCTCGCCCGCGACGGTCTCACGCGTCCGCGTCGGCTTGTGAATGCGGACGAAGCGCGGACCACCCGTGGTCTCGACGCGGTAGTTGTGGTTGAGCACCGAGTCCGCGACGGGCACCGGTTCGCCCGCCCGGCGCAGGCCGTAGCGCGGGAGGATGTCGTCGATCGCGGCACGGTGCGAAAGAGGCGTGGACGGCGGCGAGCCACCGGACGGGATGTCGATGGTCACGGGGCGCCCTCCACGGTGTCTCGCCCGGGGCATCGCTCCGCCAGAAGACATTCCCCGCAGCGGGGACGTTGCTTCCGGCAGAGGTGTTTCGCGTGCATCACGATCAACGCGTGATAGCGTGCCCAGAGGTCGCGGTCCGGTTCAAGGGCGGCCACGAAGAAGCGCTGCCATTCCTCGTAGTCGGCCGTGTGGGCCGGGCCGACGCCAAGGCGGGCGAATGTCCGCTGGGTGTAGGCGTCGATGACGAAGGCCGGCTGGCGCGCCGCGTACACCACGATCGCGTCGGCAGTCTCCGGCCCGATCCCCCAGGTCGCCAGCAGATGCTCCCTGAGATCACGAACGGGGAGGGCAAGCAGCCGCTCCAGCGAGCCGTGGCCCTCCGCCAGCACGAGGAACGCTTCGAGTTTCTTCGCCTTCTGGCGGTACTGCCCGCTGGGACGGACAAGTTCTTCCAGCCGCCCCGGCGGCAGCGCTGCCATCGTGCCGGGTTCGAGCGCCCCTGCTTCGCGCAACAACGCGAGCGCGCCTTCGACGTTCGTCCAGGCGGTGTTCTGGACGAGGATGGCACCGACGCACACCTCGAAGGGGTCCGCGTCCGGCCACCAGTGCCAACCCCGGGGCGCATGCATCGCGTCCAGCCGGCGGTAGATCTCCATCAGCCCGGTGGTGTGCTCGTTCGTGTTCATGCTTCGGAATGCAGTGCCTGGGCTTCGAACGCTGCCGTGGCGGGCCGGCGCCGCTCCGTCACCAGCGTGCGTCCACCGACCGCCGCCACGATCACGGCTCCACCAGCGACAGCCCACCAGCCCGGGGTCTCGCCGAGGAAGGCGAACACCCAGATCGGGTTCAGCACGGGTTCGAGCATACCGATCAGCGCCGCTTCGAGGGCGTGGACCCGGATGATCCCGAAGGTGAAGACGACGTACGCCAGGCCGATCTGGCAGACCCCAAGGAAGACGAGAGCGGCCATGTCGCCCACTCCCGGGGTGAAGGCGCCCTCCCCTCGTACGGCGTTGACCGCGACCATCGCCACCACCAGCAGCAGGTTCCCGTAGACCATCGCCGTCGGCCTCGTTTTCGGCCCGCAAGCTGGCAGCCGGAGCATCACCAGGAAGACTGCGAACGCTGCCCCCGAGGTGACCGCGAACAGGTTCCCGGTGACGTCCTCGGTGCGCAGGCGGCCGACGAAGAAGAGGGCCATACCCGCGAAGGCGGCGACGAGGGTCGCGATGTCCAGCCTCGTCGCGCGCTCGCGAAGGATGAAGTGCCCGAGCAGGAGCACGTAGAACGGGGCGGTGTACTGCAGGAAGATGGCGTTCGCGGCGGTCGTGAGCCGGGTCGCCATCACGAAGAACACCAGCATCGCCGCGTAGCTCACCGCCAGCCCCAGGGTCAGCCATCCCGCCCGCCAGGGAACCACCCAGCCCGGCCGCATCAGCGCGGCGATGGTCAACGCCGCAAAGACCGAGCGCCACATCGTGATCCCGAATGCGTCGAGGTCGACCCATTTGATCAGCAGCCCGCCGGAACTCCAGAGCACGGCAGCGAGCGTGACCGCCAGCAGCCCCTGGCGGTGGGGTTCCAGCGACAGGAAGAGGGCGCGGTGCGACCGCCCGGCGGCTGCGATTTCCATCCGCCAAGGGTACACCGGCAGGAGCTTGCGTCTCGCCGGGCAGGGGCGGGCTTAGTCGTCTGGGGTGCTGCGCGGCGCTCCGGGCTCGTCCGGGAACTTGTGTTCGAGCCAGAACAGCGCAATGCCCAGGACAATCCCGCCAACGGCCCCGATCACGACGCCGAGGATCACCTTGTCGGCGTCGAACCGCACGAACAGGTAGGCGACGAAGGTGATGACGAAGCCGATCAGGAAGTACGTGAGTTGCCTGCGGACAAACCTTCTCATTGGGCGGGAGTATCAGGCGACACGGGTGCGTTGTAAAGCTGTGCCGGGTCCCCGAAGCCCAGTTTCGCCTCAAGCGCCTCGGCTTCGTCGATGACGTGGCGGTAGCGGCTGAACACCGCCTGTGCCGCCCGCCGGCTGCGCTCGATGTCAGCGCGCGGCAGCTTCCCCGCGGCCACCAGTGCGTCGAACTCGTCGCGGTCCTCTTCGATGATTTCGCCGCCGGGAAGGATCCACCAGTCGAGGATCACGTCCCGGTAGCTCACCACCTCCGGCCCCAGCGACACGTCGGCCACGGCATCGAAACGGTGGGCGATGATCGAGCCGTCAGCGCGCTTCATCCGGTAGAGGTTGTAGGGGCGGCGCTTCCAGAAGTAACCGTAGGAGATGGAGCCGGGAGGGATGACGACCGGCAGGCCCGTGATTGTGCCGCCCCGGGCCATCACAAACGCCACCACGGCAAGCCCCGGCTCCAGGTGCAGGAGTGTGCAGGGATACTCCCGCACCGTCCCGTCCGGCTTCAGTTTGCGTTCGACCACGGGGTGGCCGGTCGCGGCCGGGTTGCGCCCGGGAGTATGCTGGCTATCCATCAAGGACTCACACCCAGAGGAGAATCAGGCATGGCCGGCCTCACCTTCGAGAACATCATCTACGAAAAGAAGGGGGCGGTCGCCGTCCTCACGATCAACCGCGAAAAGGCGCTCAACGCCATCAACGCCCAGACCTCCCGCGAGATGCAAACCGCGTGGGAAGACTTCCGCGACGACGACGCCCTCCGCGTGGCGATCCTGACCGGGGTGGGCGAAAAGTCGTTCTCCACGGGCATGGACCTCGTCGCGACGGCGCAGGGCGAGAACCAGTTCGCCGGGCGCCCGGCCCCCTTCGGCGGCTTCACCAAGCGGATGCCGATCTACAAACCGATCATCGCCGCGATCAACGGGTACTGCCTGGCGGGCGGCATGGAGCTCGCGCTTGCCTGCGACATCCGCATTTGCACGCCCGAAGCCCGCTTTGGCCTGCCCGAGGTGCGATGGGCGATCATGCCGGGGGCCGGCGGGACGCAGCGCATGCCCCGCGCCATCCCCCAGGCATGGGCGAACTACCTGATCCTGACGGCCGAACAGATTGACGCCGAGACGGCGCGCGGCATCGGCCTCGTTTCCCACATCGTCCCGCGAGAAGAACTGCTGGACCGCGCAATGCAGATCGCGGCCGTCATCTGCGAACGGGGACCACTGGCGGTCCGGGCGGCCAAGGAGGCTATCCAGCGCGGGATGGACATGCCGCTCGAACACGGCCTTGCCTACGAAGACCTCGTTCTCGGACGGCTGATGGCCACGGAAGACGCGAAAGAGGGACCGCGGGCATTCGCCGAAAAGCGCAAGCCCGAATACAAGGGCCGGTGAACTTCGTACTCGCACCATGAGAGGTTGGCTGGCAGCGGGAGCGGCGTTGTCCGCTGTCCTCGTCGCCGCCTGTGGCGGGGCGTCGCCTGAAGGCACAATCCCCCAGGTCACGGAAGCCCGGGCCGAACGCCTTCTCATCGACGGAGCGCCCGCTGTCGCCAGCACCGTCGACGTCCGCTTCGCCACAGAGTTCACCCTGGCCGACACCAGGATCCCCCTGGCTTCTCACTTCGAACTCGAGATCCCCCTCACCAGTAGCCCGGGAGCGCGGACCGAACGGACGCTCGTCCAAACTGCGACGGCCGCCGAAGACGGGCTGAGCATCCGGCTTGAAGTCGCAGCGGTCGTCCCGGCCGGGGCGACCCTGCACATCGCCCGGAAGGCCTTCCGCGCGGGCGAACCGGGCGACCTTACCGCGGCCATCACCGGCGACCTCACTCCCGAAGTAGCGATCCTCGCCAGCAAGGCGCTTGCCGTGGGCCGGGACGACATCCTCGCCCCACCCGAGGTCGCCGCGCCCACACCGGATGACGACGACCCGGCGGCGATGCGGACAGCGCTGGAACGGCACCTGGTCGACCGCGGCTCGGAGGCGGAAACGGTGCGACGGGCGCTCGAACGCTTCGACGCCATACCGGCTGCAATCGTCCCGGCGCCGAAGCTGCGCGCCGCATTCGCGGCCCTCACGGGTACGTTCGCCGAGCCGGCCCTCGATTCGCTGTTCACCGAACAGAACTGTTCGCTCAAGCCCGCCGCCGCCATCCTCTTCCAGCCCCCGCCGGATCAGCCGGAGCTCTTCGCCCGCGCCACCCGCGACCGCCAGGGCCGCCGTGTCATCTCCGTGAACCCGGAACTGAAAGGCGACCGGATCGAGCATCTCATGCCGATCCTCGCGCACGAAGCCATCCACTGCGACCGAGATGACAGCCCCGCCGAGGAGATCGCGGCGACCGCGTTTGATACGTTCCTCTACATCCAGCTGGTAGCGGCAATCCCGGAGGTTGCGACGGCGGGCACACCCCTGGCCAGAGACCTGAACGTTGACGCCATCGCGATGATCAACAGCGGCAGGATGGTTCCGGAGTCGACGGGAATCCTCCGAAGCCCGGGCGTGACGCGGGCGCTGCCGGGGACGACGTCCACGTTTGCGTCCTTTGCAGACCTCGTCGCGGCAGCCTACCCGGGCCTCCAGGGGCAGTCTCCATCGGAGGCACTGGCAGAGGCTTATGTTGCGCGCCTTGCGGCCGTCGCCGGGATGCAGCCGGGATCTGCATTCGACCTGAAATACCTGGACGAACTGGTCGGGCGGGCGACGGCCCCGGGCCTCCTGGCGGCCGCGCTCTTCGTTTTCGAGATGGAACCCCTCAGGTGAGTTCCTGGCTGACCGCCCCGGCCGGCTCGTTGAGAATGCTGGCGACAAGGTCGAGGAAGTCGTCCGCGGCGAACGGTTTCTGCACGAACCTGGTGAGCGGTGTCCTCGCGGCGAATTCGGCAGGGCCTTCGGGGCTATAGCCGCTGATCAGCAAGACCGGCAACGCGGGGAATTCCCTGGCCATCCAGCGCCGAAGTTCGATGCCGCTTTCGCCCGGCATGACGATGTCGCTGACCACGAGCTCCGGCTGGTTCGCGTCCAGCACGCGGCGGGCCTCGATCGCGTTGGCGGCGAGGAGGATGGTGTGGCCCTGGGTACGCAGCAGCCGCGCCAACATCACGCGCACAGGCTCGTCGTCGTCCACCACGAGGATCAGGGCAGCCAAATCGCAAACTCCTGAGTTTGCCCTACGGTGGGCAGGGAGCCGAATCGACCGCACTGCCCCGAAGACCGCGTACACGTCGATTCTAAGGCAATTCTCGTCATGGGTTCAGCAAAGTCGTATCAGGGGAATCCCCTAGGTAATCGTGAACCCACCGGGGCCCTGCTGGCCAGTTTCCCCAACGGGCGATTGCGAACTATCATCGGTGGGCTTACCCGGGGGAGACCCATGCGATTCCTTGGCACCGTCCTTGCCGCCGCGCTGCTCCTGGTGCTCGTCTACCTCTTCGCCGGCTGGATGGTGGACGGCTACTTCGGCGGGAACATTGTCCCCGACGGGGCGGTGCCCGACGCCTGGGCCGCCCCCAACAGCTGGGGCGAATGGCGCGACATCACCTTCGTCTTCATGTCGTTCTTCTGGCTCCTCTCCGGCCTGATGTTGCTGGCCGTGCTCACCGCGGTGCTACTCCTCGTCATTACCATCCGCCGGATGCTGCGCGAAAACGTCACTCCCGCCGTCGATTCGCTCAAGGAATCCCTCGACCAGATCAAGGGGACCGCGGAATTCGCCGGCGAAACGGTGGTCTCACCGATCATTCGCGTCTACTCGGTCGTAAAGGGCGTCCGGGCCGGGGTCAGCGCCGTGACGTCCCTCCCGGACTTCGTGCGCGGGCGTAAGAAAAAGAAGGGGCGGAAGAAGTGAGCGGGGCATCTGACGGCCCCGAACGCCGCAAGCCCACTGACGACGCTCCCCAGCGAGAGCGCCAGCTTCCCGCTTCCCGTCCGCTAGCGGGCCCGCGCCCGCCAGCCACGCAAGCCGGCCCCTCCCCACGGCCTGATCCCGAAACCGACTGGCTGACGGCCGTCTTCCTCGGCATCCGCGACACCGCGAAGGCGATGCTCGAAGCCGGCCGCAAGGGCGCCCACGACGCCTACGACGAAGGCTGGGAGCGGTTCGAGGCGAAGACGAAGCACCGCCGCCGCAAGGACAGCTGACCCGCGAGCCTGCAACGCCCCATCTTGGTACGATCTCCCGTGGCCCGTACGGAGAGGTGCTGGAGTGGCCGATCAGGCACGCCTGGAAAGCGTGTAGGGGTGCAAGTCCCTCGTGGGTTCGAATCCCACCCTCTCCGCCAGCACCCCCCCTTCCCGCCCCGCCGATGCACCACTTGAGGAGCCGTCGCCATGAAACTTGGACTGCACATCGCGAACTACACCTGGGGGGTGGACGCCCCTGCCCTGGCGACGAAGCTGGCGGAGGTGGCACGCGCCGCCGAAGACGCCGGCTTCGCCCGGATCTCCGTCATGGACCACTTCTTCCAGATCCCGACCGTCGGCCCCGCCCAGAACGAGATGCTGGAGGCCTACACGACGCTCGGCTACCTGGCGGCGGTCACCAGCAAGGTCCAACTCGGCACGCTCGTGACTGGCGTGACCTACCGCAATCCCGGCATCGTCGCCAAGCAGGTGACGACGCTGGACGTGCTCTCCGGCGGCCGCGCCTGGCTCGGCATCGGCGCCGCCTGGTTCGAACGCGAGCACGTGGGTTTCGGGATCCCGTTCCCTTCCCTGCGTGAGCGCTTCCAGCGGCTGGAAGAGGCCATCCAGGTCTGCCTCCAGATGTGGAGCGGCGACGACGGCCCCTTCGAAGGCAAGCACTACCAGATGGCCGAGACGCTGAATTCGCCCCAACCGGTTTCGCGGCCGCGCCCGCCGATCATGATTGGCGGCAGCGGCGAGAAGAAGACGCTCCGGCTGGTGGCGAAGTACGCCGACCTCTGCAACGTCCGCGCCGACAGCCCGGAAGGCGTGAAGCATCGCTTCGAGGTGCTCCGCGAGCATTGCGAGGCCGTCGGCCGCCCCTACAGCGACATCGAACGCACGATCGTCACCCGCTTCGACGTCGGCAAAGACGGCGAGAAAGCCGCGGAACTCGTGGACACGCTGGGGCGCTTCGCCGAAGCGGGCGTCCAGGGCGCGATGGGCTACCTCATCGGCTGCGAGTCAGAAAAGACGTTCGAACTGATGCACGAGCGGGTGTTTCCGCAACTCGCCGGGTTCTGAGGTGACCCATGCCTGACCAGCTTCCACCCAACCTGCCCGGTTTCGGCGTCGAGCCGACGATCGCCGCCCAGTGCTCGCGGCTGACGGAGCGACTCCTCCAGTACTGCGAATGGGGCCTCGACGGGCTCACGGTCGAGCAGATCAGCGACTCCCGCGGCGGCCTCACAAACTCCGTGGGCTGGGACGTCTGGCACGTCGTCCGGACGGTCGACAACATCGTCCACTTCGTCTTCGACCGGGAACAGCCGGTGTGGCTCCGCGACGGCTTCGACCAGCGCTGGGGGCTGCCCCGCGTGGACCAGGGCACCGGCATGGACTCCGATACCGCCTACAGTCTGGTATTCCCCGAGCCCGCGGAATTCAACAAGTACACGCGGGCGGTCTCGGCGGCGGTGGTGCCACGAATCGCCGCCATGACCGACGCCTACCTCGGCGAGACGATGCGCATCCGCCCGTGGGGCCTGGTCCCGCGGATGGAGGCGGTGCTTCACGGCCTCATCGGCCACGGGAACGGGCACCTCGGGCGGGTCTCCCTCGCCCGCGAACTCTACGGAAAAAAGGGCCTCGCCTACTGAATCCTCCCGCCGGTGATTAAGCGCCCGCCTCATCGCCGGTTTCTCAGTGGCGGAAGTGGCGCGTGCCCGTGAATACCATCGCAACCCCGTACTGGTTGCAACAGTCGATCCCGTCCTGGTCGCGGAGACTTCCGCCCGGGTGGACGATGACGCCGATCCCCGCCTGGCACGCCTTTTCGATGGAGTCGCCCCAGGCGAAGGGGAAGAACGCGTCGCTGGCGAGGGCGGCACCACGGACTTCGGGACCCGCCTTCTCCATGGCGATCTCCACGCTCTTCACGCGGTTGGGCTGACCGCTGCCCATCCCCAGCAACCGGTTGTCCTTCGCCACCGTGATCGCGTTGCTCTTGACGTGCTTCACGCATCGCCACGCGAACTTCAGGTCGTCCCACTGGGACGCCGTTGGCTGAGTCCGCGTGACCACCTGGAAGTCAATCTCCTCCGGCGTCCGATCGTCGCTGGCCTGCACCAGCCAGCCGCCGCCCACCTGCCGGAAGGACGTGCCGCCGGGCAGCCGCGGCTGCGCTTCGAGGATGCGCAGGTCCTTCGACTTCCCCTTGAGAATGGTGAGCCCTTCGGGCGTGTAGGCGGGGGCAACGACGATCTCGTAGAACATCCGCGTCTCGCCGTCGGTGGGATTGCGGAACTCGCGAAGGTCGCGGGCCAGGGTTTCATCGACCGGGCGATTGAAGGCGACGATGCCGCCGAACGCGCTCGTGGGGTCGGCACGCACGGCCAGCTGGTAGGCCTCGACGAGCCCGTCGCGCGTGGCGACGCCGCAGGGGTTGGTGTGCTTGACGATGACGCAGCTCGGGCCGGGGAAGTCGTTCACTGCGTTCCAGGCGGCGTCGGCGTCCAGGTAATTGTTGTACGACATTTCCTTACCGTGGTGCTGTACCGCGGTCGCGATGCCGCCGCGGCCGTGCTCCCGCAGGGAACGGTCCATATAGAACGCGGCCGCCTGGTGCGGGTTTTCGCCGTAGCGGAGGGAGGACGCGAGTTCGAGCGGGATCGTCAGGGCCGGGGCCGTGCCCTCGCCGGGGTAGAGCCACTCCCCCACGGCGCTGTCGTAGCTGGCGACGTGCTGGAACGCCTTCCACGCCAGCCGCCGGCGTTCCTCCGGCGAAACACCACCCGCAGCGAGCATTTCGAGGATCGGCGCGTAGTCGGCCGGGTCAACGACGACGATGACATCCCGGTGGTTCTTGGCGGCAGCCCGGAGCATCGTCGGCCCGCCGATGTCGATGTTCTCGATCCCTTCTTCGAAGGACACCCCGCCGGGCCGGGTGACGGTCGCATAGAACGGGTAGAGATTGCAGGCGACGAGGTCGATCGGTTCGATCCCGTGCTCGCGAAGGGCGTCGCCGTGGGCCGCCAGGTCCCGCCGGGCGAGGATGCCGCCGTGGACCGCGGGGTGGAGTGTCTTCACCCGGCCGTCGAGCATCTCGGGAAAGCCGGTGAGGTCTTCGACCTTGCCGACCGGGATCCCGGCCTGCTGGACCGTGGCGAACGTGCCGCCGGTGGATGAAAGCTGCCAGCCGAGGTCAGCGAGGCCGCGGGCGAAGTCGCTGATGCCGGTCTTGTCGTAGACGCCGAGGATTGCGCGCATGGGGGCCTCCGGGAGTGATTGTGCCCACCGGAAGGTTGCTCTTCGCGGGTGAGCGCAGGCACATCCTGGCCCAGGCGAGCGGCCACGAGTTGGGTTGCTGGTCCCGGGCTTCCCCGCGGTGCTCCGCGTGTCGCCAGTCGCCCGGACGGCCATAGTGTAGCAGGAACGGGTGCGCGCGGGCGGCAAAATCAGTCGCTCCCGTCGTCGCGGTTCGGCCCCCATTCCCAGGTGAATCGGTCCTTGAAGCGGAGGAGGGCGCGGAGCAACGGCGCCCCGAGGACGGAGAGGATGACGGTGTTGCAGACTGTGCTGGCGAGGTCCCACCCCAGGCTCGTGACCAGGTAGAAGTTCCAGTAACGGCGGAGCGCCTCGGCCACGCCGATTCCCGGCTGGTACGTTATGTCCTCGCCGCCGACCCAGAACGGCCAGAACCAGAGATTCGTGATCGCCCCGTAGAGCAGTCCCCAGGCGGCCCCCAGGGCGACGACCGCGACAACCTGCCCCCGGAAAGGCACCCGCATCCCCCCGAGCAGCGTTCGAAGACCCCCGGCGGAAAGCCCCATCCAGGCGGCTGCGAACATCTGAAATGGCAGCCACGGGCCGAACCCGCCGGTGACCACCGCGCTCAGGAAGAACGACAGCGCACCCAGGAGGAAGCCCAATCGCGGCCCGAACGTGTAGCCGCCGAGGATGACGACAAAGAAGTAGAGATTCGCTCCCGCGGGGAGGGTGACGGTCCGCAGCACGGCAGCCAGCGCGGAGAGCACGCCGAGCACGGCCAGCGACTTGCTGTTGAGTCCGCCGCTCGTGAGTTCGCCAACGATGAGCACCATGCAGAGGGCGGCGATCCCGGCGAAGACGAGGGGGCCGTCGGCGTTATGGCTGAACCAGTCGCCGTCGCTATTCCCGGCGCGGGCAAAGATGAATGGGTGGAGGTAGGCGGCGATGCCCATGACGTTGAGCAGCGCGAAGGCGAGATCGCTGATCCCGGGGAGGCGAGTGGGCGTGGCCCGAGCCTGGCTAACCCTGGTTGTCACGACGGTACCTCCATGCGGATGCGGCGGCGACCCCGATGATGAGCAGCAGGACGACGAGCCCGAACGCGTACAGCCTGAAACCGGGGCCTTCCTCCTCGGCCTCTCCTTCCCCAACGGGGTCTGCGGCCGGGACCGTGGCGCCGCCCGGGACGATGGTGATCAGCCGTCCGTCGGCAGTGGATGTCGCCGATGCGGGCGGGACGCTCGAGGAACCGGAGGAGGCCGTGGGGGATTCCCCCGCGGGGCCGGCGGCCGGCGTTTCCCCCTGGGTGGCGGGGGCTGGGCCTGGCCCCGCGGCGGTGGACGAGGCTGGGGGGAGCGCCGTCGCCGGCGAGCCACCCGTCGCACCGGAAGGCGCGTGCCCGCAGACCTGCTCGAAGGTGATCGCCTGCGGCGCCGGCGCGCTCTGGAGCCCGCCCTTCCCCCACTTCCACCCCTGGAGGTCGCCGTCCTTCGCCTTCTGGCCCTGGTAACCGATGCTCGCGTAGACCCAGCCCTGGCCGTACTTCTGGGTGAAGAAGGCCCAGTAGATGCAGTCTGCTCCGCCCGTGCACTGGCATGTGCACGAAGTAGCGGACTTCGGCTCGAAGCAGCCCTCGTCGGCTCCGATCGCGCAGACAAGCCCGCCCCAGTTGACCACCGTCACGCCGGCGCGCTCCAACAGCCGGTCGCCGGTGATGCCGTCGCCGGTGAAGGCGACGCAGTAGGTGTCGACGGTGCCGTCGCCGTTCTGGATCACGAGCCCGGCTTCGCCGCCGTCCGCGAAGGCCCCCGTGGCTCCGAAGAGGAGCCCGGCGAAGGCGCTGAGGAGCAGCGTGGCGAGCTGGCGAGTCATCGGCAGCCCACCTCTTCCGGCAGGATCGCGCCCGGCACCAGCCGCGCCACCTGTGTGGGGACCGGGCCGGTCGCCGAGAAAGCCTCCCGCGCGGGGAGGTCGAAGGCGACGCGACCCTCGCGCAAGCCCACCACGCGGGTGGCATAGCGCGCCGCCGATTCTATGTCGTGGGTGGAGACGATGGCCGCGCCACCCGTCGCCGCGTGTTCCCGGAGCCGCGCGGCCAGCCACGCCTTCGCTTCCCCGTCGGCCCCGCGGGTTGGTTCGTCCAGCAGCCAGACGAGCGGTTCGTGCGCCAGCATTGCCGCGATCGCGACACGCTGCTGCTGCCCAACGCTGAGGTCCCTCGGATTGCGGCCGGCCAGCTGGGCCAGCCCCCAGCGTGCGAGCGCCGTGGCGACATCCGCGGCACCCCCTCGCCGCCGAAGCGTGTCCGCTACCTCGGCGCGGACCGTGTCGTGGTAGAGCGCGACCGCGGGGTCCTGGGGGACGAGGCCGGTGAAGGCTGTCCGCTGTTGGACGGCGTCGGGCGCCTCGCGTTCGGAGTGGTAGACGCGCCCGGATTCCGGTTTCTGCAGCCCGGCGAGGGCGCGGAAGAGCGTTGTCTTGCCGCTGCCGTTGGGCCCCACCAGCGCGACGACTTCGCCCGCGCGGAGAGCCAGGGAGACCCCGTCAAGCGCCGGGAGCTTGCCGTAGACGACCCGTAGGCCGTCGGCGCGAAGGATGGGCGGCCCGGACGGCAATGGGTCCCGCGCAAATTCGCAGGACAGGCGGCGCCCCCGCAGCAGACCCCCCGCTTCGCCAACCGAGATCGGGAGCGGGTCCAGCCCGAGCCGGCGGCCGAGCTGGCACACCGCGGGGACCGCCCTCAGCCTCGCAGCCGCTTCCCGCGGGGACATCGGCGTCACCTGGCCGGCCTCGACTTCCAGCACCCCCTCGGCCAACGGCAGTAGACGCTCCAGGCGGTGTTCGGCGATCGCTACCGCCAGGCCGCGCTCGCGATGGAGCGACTCGATAGCGGCGAGGACCGAAGCGGCACCCTCGGGATCCAATTGTGACGTCGGCTCGTCGAGCAGGAGGAGGGATGGCTGCAGCACCAGCACCGCCGCTATCGCCACGCGCTGGCGTTCGCCGCCGGAAAGGGTCGACAGCCGCCTCGACCGAAGGTGCTCCACCCCCACCCGGGCGAGAACGTCGTCCATGCGGCGGTGCATTTCAGCGTACACGATGCCGTGCTGCTCCATCCCGAAGGCGATTTCGTCCTCCACCGTATCGGCGACTGCCTGGGCTTCGGGTTCCTGGAAGACCATCCCGGCGGCGATGGCCATCCGTCGGGCCGGCGTGCGCGCGGTGTCAAGACCGGCGACAGCCACGTGCCCGGAGTAGTGCCCGCCATGGAACTGGGGGACGAGGCCGTTCAATGCGCGTAGCACGGTCGATTTGCCGCCCGCCGAGGGGCCAGCGAGGAGCGTGAAGGAACCGTCCTCGATCCGGAGGGACACGTCGCGAAGGGCGGGCCCGGTTCCCGCCGGATAGGTGTAGGTCAGGCCGGTCGCGATGGCGGTCACGGGCGCACCTCCACGGAGACAGCCGGGCCATCTGGGGCAGCGGCGGTTTGCATCACCCCACGAGCGGCCGCGCCCGGGGCCAACAGCGTGTGGACCGCCGGCCAGGCGACGGCCAGGGCAACCATCGCACCGGCAACTTCGAATTCCGGCCAGGCCAGACCTGCGAACGGGTTGTAGGCAAGCCCGCCGATGCCCAGGGAACGCATGGCGAACGCCCCCCCCGCCAGCAAGAGCGACCCGCCGATGGCCGCGCGGTCCACGGGCGTGAGTGGCTCCCGCCGGAAGCGAGTGACGCGGCTGCTCTTGGCGGCGGCTGTCGCCCACCACAGCAGCGCGCCAGCCGCCGCCATGACACCCGCCACCGCCAGCCACCGGGCCGAGTCGTAATAGAACCACGCCCAGCCGGCCCCCAGCAGCAACGGCGCTGAGGAAATGGCGGCCAGTCTCGCGAGCGCCGGCGGCCGGGCGGCGGACGCGTATCCCCGCGCCTCCATCGCCTCCGCCAGCTTCATCGAGCGCTCCAGCCCGCCAATGACCGCGGGCACCACGAGGCCAGGCAGGTTTCGCACCCCGGTCGCGCCGCCGCGCAGCGCCTGCATCTCCCGGATCCGGCGGATGTCTTCGATGCTGGAGGGCAGGAGCGTCAGTCCGACCGTGACGATGAGCCCGGCGTGAAAAAGTGCCGCAGGGGCGGTGCGCAGGACGCGGTAGGGGCTCACCGCGCCGTTGAAGACCCCAAAAGCGAGCAGGACGCAGATGATGCTGAGCCCGCGCACCCCGGCCGCGACGAGGCTCTCCGCCGCCACCGGCCCGCCCAGACGGAGCCCGCCCATCCAGCCGGGGAAATCCGGCCCGGGGACCGTGAACAGCACGTGCTCGCCATAGCCCCCGTTGAGGACGGCGACCGCCAGCGACATCAAGAGGAGTGCCGAGCCAGCCATGGCCAGCGTCCGCACGCCAGCCACGGCCGTCGACGTCCGGGGCGCCAGCACCCCAACCAGCACTACCGCCAACAGGACAACGACGAGGTACAGCGGGTTCGTGGCGGTCAGCGAGACCACCATGACCAGCGTCACCCAGGCGAGCCACGCCAGCGGGTGCATCGTCTCATCCTCCCCCGGCGGCGGTCGCAGCGGTCACTGTGTGCGCCTCCCGCCGGCTGCGGTGGCTCCGAAGACCAGCGCTCCAAGCACGAGCGCAAGCAGCGCCGCTTCTCCACCCGGTCCGCCGCCGCCGTCCTGCTGGCCGTTGCCGGTGCTGGGGGGAAGTGGGGTCGGGGACGCCTTCGGGGACGCCGTTGGAGTCGGCGTCGCAGCAGGAGGCGCCGGCGCGGCAGTGGTCGTAACGGCGTTGCAGAAGGTCCGGCCGGCCAGCGCGGGCACGGTCTGGTTCGTGGAGTACGCCGGGTCATAGCCCATGAACGAGCCGTCCTGCTGTTGCTGGCTGAGGAGGAACGAGATCGGGTTGCCGCCAGCCTTCTGATAGGTCCCCGAAGCCGGCTCTTCGCCCGCCGCGATCAGCGCCTGCACCACGTACGCGGTCGACGACGCATTCGATGCACCGGGGTCGAATCCCCAGCCGCCGTCCGCCGCCTGGGTCGACCGCAGGTACGCGAGCGCCCCCCGGACGTCGCCGTCAGCAGGCCCAATCCCGGTGGCGGCGAGCGCCTCGACCGCGATCGCAGTGGTGTCGGGGTCGCCGAAGCCGCCGAAGCCCCAACTGCCGTCGGCCAACTGTGCGGCGCGGAGGGCGAAGATCGCGGTCCCGGGCACCGAGTTTCCTGTGCAGGCCAGCCCGAAGATCGCGACCGAGTGGCTGAAGTCGTCCTCCGCGTAACGACCGCTGCCTTCGTTGAATCCGGCCCGGATGCGGCCGACGAGGTCGACGCCGCCCACCGCGCGCGGGTCCATCCCCATGGCAACAGCGCCGAGGACGCCCTTCGCCGCGGCCGCCGGCGTGTCCAGTGACGCCGCATTAGCCCGGAGATAGTCGGCAGGGCTCTTACCGTCGCGGGTCACCGTCTCGGGCTGGACCCCGGCGGCGCGGAGGGCATAGACGGCATCCATCGTCTGCCCGGGGCCGAACCCGCCGAAACCTCCGTCGGCCTGCTGGGTCGTTCGAATGAAGTCGACGCCCCGGAGGACGGCCGCCTGGGTGGGCGTGGCCGCGCTGGCGAAGGCGAACGGCAGCGCGGTGAGGAGCGTGAGAAGTGCGAGGAAAACCCGTGTCATGAAACCCCCTCCCGGAGCCTGTGGGGCACGCCCTATTGCGGGCGTGCGCAGAGAAGACGCGGAAGACGCCGGAGAACAAGAAACCCGCCTCTGCGGGCGGGTTAGGGTTGATGCGATGCCATCATGCCGACCCCTTTCGCGCGAAGGATCTTCGGTGTGTGCGCAAGGGGCGGGTGACCTGGCTTGGCCCCCAAGAAGGGCCTCACAGTTGCGGGACAGCGCCGGAATCTCACCGGCTTCCCCCGTCGTTCCCTCGCCGAAGCGAAGGACCCCGTGCGCTATTCAGTTGTTACCAGCGCAAGAGTCGCCCGAAGCCCCGCCGCCGTCAAGTGCCGCGATGGCCGGGTTGGACGGCGGCTGATTCCGGAATAGACTGCGCCCCGCAGGAGGAACGAACGTGCGCGCTGGCGCCTCGGCTCTCGACATCACTCCCCCGGTGGGCACCGCCCTCGACGGCTACGGCGGCCGCACCGACGTCTCCCTCGGCGTCCACGACCCGCTCTATGCGCGTTGCCTCTACCTCGACGACGGCACGACCGCGCTGGCGTTAGTCGTCTGCGACCTCATCGGCGTGGGCAGCTTCGTCGTCGAACGCGCCCGGGAACTGATTGCTCAGCGTCCCGGCCTCCCTCCCGGGAACGTGCTCATCGCCGCCACGCATACTCACGCGGGTCCGGCCGGCGTCCGTGGCGGGGGCGAACCGGTGCTGGCGGAGACGGTGGCCCGGCAGATCGCGGGGGCGGTACGCGTCGCCCACCGGGACGCACAGGAAGCGCGGCTCAAGTACGGCCACACCCGGCTGACGAGCATCGCCCAGAACCGGCGCCACCCTGACTGGCCGATCGACACGCGCCTCGACGTGCTCGCCGCGGACACCCCGGCGGGTGCGAACATCGCCACGATCGCTCGCTATGCCTGCCACCCGACCACGATGGAACGCGACAACCTGGAGATCAGCGCCGACTACCCGGGCGAAGCCTGCCGGGTGATAGAACAGGTCATCGGCGGGACGGTGGCGGCTTACTTCAACGGCTGTTGCGGCAACATCAACCCTTCGTGGATTCGCCAGGAGTTCAGCGACGTGCACCGCCTGGGTTCAATCGTCGGCGGCAAGGCCGCCGCCCTCTCACAGGAGCTGCGGCCACTCGGCGTGCACCACCAGGCCCACAACATCCGCTGGAACGAACTGACCGAAAAGCCGGTGGACGCGGGGATACTGGTCGAAGGGGCACTTGCGGCGGCAACCGTCCACTTCGACGCCCCCTACCGTTCTGGGCCCCCGGTCGAAGCGGTCATTGCCCGCGTGAGGCAACTCGAATCCGCGGTCGGCCGGGCGCCCGATTCCGAGTCCCGCCGCGGCATCGCCGCCGAGCTCTCAGCCGCCCGCGGGGAGCAGATCTCGCTGGCGCGCGTCGCTGGCAAGGGCCCAACCCGGCCGCAAGAAGTCCAGGCGTTCCGGCTGGGAGACGGCCTCTATGCAGTTGGCCTCCCGGGCGAGGTCTTCGTCGAAACCCAGGAGGAGATCCGCGCCGCCAGCGGCATGGACAACCTCATCGTCATCTCGTACGCCAACGACTACCCCGGCTACTACTGCCGGGCCGAAGCCTATGCCCAGGGCGGCTACGAAGCGGGGACGACGCCCTTCGCGCCCGAAGCCGATGCCAAACTCGTCCGCGCGGCGCTGGACGCGCTTGAGGAGGTCCGCTGATGCCGGCCGTACTCGTACTCACCGCCCACGGCGACGACATGGAGTTCTTTGCCGGCGGCACCATCGCCCGGCTCTGCTCGCTGGGCTACGACGTCCACCTCGTCATGGCCACCGACAACAGCAAGGGCACCTTCGAACTGACCAGGGAACAGATGGTCGGGCTCCGGCTGAAGGAGGCGCAGGCTGCCGCGGAGGTGCTCGGTCTTGGCTCCGTCGCCTGCCTGGATTACCCCGACGGCGAACTCTCGGACGTCCCCCTCAACCGGCTCCGTGGGCAGTTCATGGAGTACGTGCGCCGCTTCCGGCCGGACATCGTCTTCACTTTCGACCCCTGGGCGCCGTACGAAGGCCACCAGGACCATCGCGCCGTCGCCTGGGCGGCGATGGAAGCGGTGAGCTTCTCCAGCTTCCCCCTGTACTACCCGGAACAACTGGCCGTCGGCCTCGAACCGTGGACTGTTCCGCAGGTCTGCTACTTCGCCAAGAGCCCCGTCGACACGAACCGCGTGGTCGACATCGGCGGCGATGCTATCCGCAAGAAGATCGAGGCCCTCTACTGCTACGACAGCCAGATGGTCCTGACCCTTGCTGACGTGCAGATGGCGATCGCGAGCGCGCCCTACGACATCCCCGAGATCACCTCGCTCGACCCCCACGACTACCGCGAATTCATCGACCAGCGCGTGCGGACGACGGCCGGAATTATCGGGAAGAAGTACGGCCTGGAATACGCGGAACACTTCCGGAGGACTCGCTGGGGCGGGACGGAACGGCTGGCGCCGCCCGGGTCGATCCCGGCGGAGGACTGGTAGGTCAGGGCGCCTTGTAGGTCAGCCCCACTTTCGCCAGGTTCTCTTCGAGCCTCCGGGGCGTGACTTCCCCCGCGGCGATCGCCTGCAGTACCCCGTCCTTGTCGATGAAGAGCGTCACCGGGAGCCCGGACACGCGGTAGTGGTCGGCGACGACGTGGCCCTCATCGAGCAAGGTCGTGTAATCAGCGCCGAGACCCGCGAGGAAGCCGGCCGCTTTGCTCCGCGTTTCGTCGTAGTTCAGCCCCAGGAAGACAACCTGGTCGCCAAGCGTGGCCTGGGCGACCAGGAAGGCAGGGATCTCCCTCCGGCAGGGGTCACACCAGCTCGCGAACCAGTTGACCACCACCGCTTTGCCACGGTAGTCCGAAAGCTTGCGGACGGTCTTCCCGTCACTGACGTCGACCAGCGCAAAATCCGGCGCGAGCTTCCCAACTTCGGGCCGCTCGGGCACAAGGACACCGGTGTTCGCGGGAGCGCGGCCATCGTCGCCGGCGTCGTCGCTCGACCCGGAAAAGCCCAACAAATACACGCTGCCGGCAATCGCGAAAAGGATAGCGCCGGCGAGGACAGCGTACCCGGCAAGGGGGCGCCGGGCGGGCTCCGGGGGGGCTTCAATCACAGACGGATCCTACCAGACGCGGGCATTCACGCAGCGTTAACATCAGCCACAGAGGATCGACTTGATGACGAGCCCAACCGCGGCGCCAAAAGTCCTGGTCATTGAGGACGAAGAGCCGCTGCTTTTCTCACTCGCCCACAACCTGAAGCGCGAAGGCTACACGGTGCTCACGGCTTCGCGCGGCGACGACGGCCTGCGGATGGCGCGCGAAAAGCACCCCGACCTGATTCTCCTGGATGTGATGCTCCCCGGCGTCGACGGGATCCAGGTCTGCCGGCTCCTCCGGCGCGACACCACCGTGCCAATCATCATGCTCACAGCCCTTGGCGGTGAAAGCGCGCGCGTCGCCGGGCTCGACACAGGCGCGGACGACTACGTGACCAAGCCCTTCGGGATGCGCGAACTGCTGGCCCGGGTCCGGGCGCTCCTGCGCCGCTCCGGTCCCCGGGACGAAGCTGCGGCAGCGCCCGGCGTGGTCGTCAGCGGCGACCTCCGGATGGACCAACAGCGCCGGAGCGCCCTGCGAGAAGGGCAGCCGCTGAAACTCAAGCCCAAGGAGTACGAACTCCTGCTATTCTTCCTCGAACATCCGGGAAGGGTGTTCACGCGGGAGCAGATCCTTGATGCGGTCTGGGGCGAAGACTTCGAAGGCGGGTCGCGGACGGTGGATGTCCATGTCCGCTGGCTGCGCCAGAAAGTCGAAACCGACCCTGCCAACCCTGTCCGCATCCTCACGGTCCGGGGCAGCGGGTACCTGTTCGAAAGCTAGCCAGCGATGACTCGCCCCCTTGTCTTTCGAGGAGCCCTCGTGGGCTGCGCCGGCGCCCTGGCCGGGGGAATCGGCGGGCTGGCGATCGCCTCGGGTGGCGCGGCGGGCTGGCTTGTAGCGGTGGTCGCCCTCGCGGCTGCTGCTGGATTCGGGGCTATCCTCATGAGCGGCCCGTCCGCCAGCCTACGGTCCGTGGCCGATGCCGCCGCAAGCTTGCGGGGAACCGCCCTCGCCGGGCGCGCCACGATCGGCTCCGGTCCAACCGCCACCCTCGTCGCGAACTTCAACGCCATGGCCGACCGCGCCGAGGACGCCTTCGCGACGATGTCGGCGGAACATGCCCGGGTCGAGGCCGTCCTTGAAGCAGCCACCGACGCCATGATCGCCGTGACCTCCACAACCGAGGTCCGCTTCCTCAACGCCGCCGCGCTCGACGTCCTCGGGATTACCCGGGAAGCCGCGATTGGCCGCCCGTTCATCGAAAGCGCCCGCGACTACGAACTCGACGCCCTGGTGAAGCGCGCGACCGCGACCGGGAACCCCAAGACCAGCGTGATCACCTACGGCCCCGGACGGGCTCCGTTGCGGGCCGTCGCCGTGCCAATCCCCGGCGGCGGCGACTGGGCCATCCTCCTCGTCCTCAACGACCTCACCGAGGTCCAGCGTACCGACCAGGTCCGGCGGGACTTCCTGAGCAACGTCTCCCACGAACTCCGCACGCCGCTCGCCTCGATCCGGGCGCTTGTTGAAACGCTCGAATCGGGGGCGGTCGACACGGCCGAAGAAGAGGGGGAGTTCCTTTCGCGCATCCGCCAGCAGGTCGACCGCCTCGTAGCGCTGGTCAACGAACTCCTGGACCTTTCGCGAATCGAATCCGGGGTCATCGAATTGAAGCCGGAGTTGGTCAATCTCGGGGAAGTCGTGGCCGAAGCCGCCACCCTGCTGCGGACGCGGGCCGAGACCGAGGGCGTGACCATCGAAGGCCCCGGGGCGGATGGGGCGACCGTCGAAGCCGACCGCGCCTCCCTCCTCCGAATCGTGAGCAACCTCCTGGACAACGCGATCAAGTACAGCCCGCGCGGCGGGACCATCCACGTTTCCGCCAGCGCCAGCGAAGAGATCGTGACCCTGGCTGTCGCGGACGAGGGTGAGGGCATCCCCGAGCAGAACATCCCCCGTGTTTTCGAGCGGTTCTACAAGGGCGATACGTCGCGCGCGACCGGTGGCGTCGGGCTTGGCCTGGCGATTGTGAAGCACCTGGTCCGCGCCCACGGCGGCACTGTCGAGGCCTCAAGCCCGCCCGGCAAGGGGGCCACGTTCACGGTAAACCTCCCACGGAGATTCGTTGGCACGCGACGCTGAAGTCCGTGGCCGCACCGAAAGGACACTCAGCAAGGAAAGGACGGGTACCCGGCGATGACGCCATCCGAACGTGAGACGCTCTTCCAACGCTACCGGGATGGCTACGACGCGGTCGTCGCCGCACTTGAAGGCATCACCGCGCGCGAACTGGACGCCTCTGCTCCCGACGGATGGACCGCGCGCCAGATCGTCCACCACCTGGCCGACAGCGAGATGACTTCGGCCATCCGCCTGCGCCGGCTTATCGCCGAAGATAATCCCGTGATCCATGGCTACGACGAGGAGGAGTTCGCCCGCCGCCTCTTCTACGACTCCCGCCCGATCGAACCGTCACTCGAGGCGCTGCGGGCGTCGCGGGCAACGACTGCCGCGATCGTCGAGCGGCTGAGCGGGGAACAGTGGCGCCAGGCCGGGACGCACAGCGATAGCGGCCCCTACTCCGTCGAGACGTGGCTCGAGATCTACGCCGCCCATGGTCACGACCACGCGGCCCAGATCCGCCGGGCGCGGGCAGCCGCCGGCGGGTAGCGCGCCCGGCCGGGCTTAGTGCTCGAAGCCGTTCCGGGCGATGATCTCAGACATCATCCGGGCACTGGCCTTGGGGATCCGCTCCTGGGTCTCGAAATCCACGTAGACCATGCCGAAGCGCATCCGGTAGCCCTCGGCCCATTCGAAGTTGTCCAGCAGCGACCAGAGGTAGTACGCCCGGACGTCGACGCCGTCCTGGATGGCCCCGTGCAGGCCGGCCAGCATGCCCCGGACGTGTTCCACGCGGCGGACATCGTCCACGACGCCATCCACCGGCCCGGTGTTGTCGCACATGCCGTTTTCGGTGATGTAGATGGGGAAGTTCCCGTATTCGTCGCGCACCCAGCGGACGAAATTCCCCAGGCACCAGGGGGCCAGCTCCCAGCCATTGTCGGCGCGGGGCAATCCGCCGGGGGCAAGGCGATAGCGGGTGCCGTCCTCATCCGGGAGGACGCGGCCGCGAGAGTAGATGTTCACCCCGAGGAAATCGGTTGGCGCGGCGATGATCTCCATGTCGCCGGCCTGGATGGGGAAGGGCGCCCCGCGCTCGGCGTAATACTTCACGACAGAGCCGGGGTAGCCCTTGCCGTAGATCGGGCCGTGGTAGGTGCGGGTTTCGAAGTCGCGCGCGAGTTCGACCGCCTCCATCGCCTCGGGAGTGTCGTCGCCCGGTTCGAACCAGGAGTTGGCGTTGACGAGCCCGATTTCGCCCTGGCGGCCGGAGGCGCGGAACGCCTGGACGGCGAGGCCGTGGGAGAGGTGGAGGTGGTGGATGGCCCGGGAGGTCGCCTTCGCGCTCCGGATGCCGGGGGCGAGGACGCCGATCCGGTGGCCCATCACCGACGTGACCCAGGGCTCGTTGTGGGTGATCCAGCGGGTGACACGGTCGCCGAGGCGGCGATACATGGTGTCCGCGTATTCGGCGAAGCGGTAGGCCGTGTGGCGGTCGGCCCAACCGCCCAGGTCCTGGAGCGCCTGGGGCAGGTCCCAATGGTAGAGCGTCGCACACGGCTCGATCCCGGCGGCAAGGAGTTCGTCCACCAGCCGGTCATAAAAGGCGAGGCCCTCTTCGTTCACCGGCCCCTTGCCAAAGGGAAAGACCCGCGGCCAGCCGATCGAAAAGCGGTACGTCTGAAGGCCGATGTGCTTCATCAGGGCGACGTCTTCGCGGTAGCGGTGGTAGTGGTCGCAGGCGACGTCGCCGGTGTCGCCGTTGCGGACCTTGCCGGGCTGGCGGCAGAAGGCGTCCCAGATGGAGAGCCCCTTCCCGCCTTCAAATGCCGCGCCTTCGATCTGGTAGGAAGCCGTGGCGGCGCCCCACTGGAATCCGTCGGGGAACTTCAGGAAGGTCATCAGGCCACCCCTCGCAGTTTCGGGTCGTGGGAAGCGTCGGCGATCGAAAGTGCCAGGTTCACGAGCCTCTCCGCGGCCTCGTCCATGCCTCCGAAGCCTTCGCCGACAGTTTCCCCGGCGAGGAAGCGGGCGTGGATGCCCTCGGTGATGCAGGCGAGCTTGTAGTTGGCCAGGACCTGGTAGTAGTCGATGTGTTCGACGTTGCGGCCGGTTCGCTTCGCGTACTCCGCGACGATGTCGGCCCGGGTGAGGAAACCGGGCCGGGCCGTCAGCGCGGTGGTTGGCCGGATGGCGAGGCGTTCGGGTGTATCAGTCACGTCGCCCCAGTAGATAAGCGTGTAGCCGAGGTCGGAGAGCGGGTCGCCGAGGGTGGCCATCTCCCAGTCGAGGATGGCGACGACGCGGCCGGGGTCGTGAGGGTCGAGGATCATGTTCCCGAGCCGGTAGTCGCCGTGGACGATGGTCGGCGGGGGCGAAGGCGGGAGCGCGTGGTTCAGCCGCCGGATCACTTCGTCGATCGCGGGGACTTCCCGCGTCTTCGAACGCTCCCACTGCTGCGACCATCGCCGGACCTGGCGTTCGAGGTAGCCCTCAGGGTGGCCGAAATCAGCCAGCCCGACGGCCACGTAGTCGACCGCGTGGAGCTTCACGAGCGTGTCCACGAGGGCAAGACTCATCCGGTGCCGCGCATCCTCCGTGTCCGCAAACCCCGGCGGAATTGAGTCGGCGATGATCACGCCCTCGCAGTAGTCCATCACGTAGAAGGGGAAGCCGTTGACTTCCGGGTCTTCGCAGAGCGCGACCGTCCGGGGGGCTGGTACGTCTGTCGTGGCGAGCCCGGAGAGCACCTTGTATTCGCGCGCCATGTCGTGGGCGGTGGGGAGCACATGCCCGAGCGGCGGACGGCGCAGCACCCAGGTGTCGCCGCCGCCCCGCACGATGTACGTCAGGTTGGAACGGCCGCCGCTGAGGAGCTGAATGTCGAGTTCGACATCGCCTCCCGGGACGTTCTTGGCGAAGAACTCCGAGACGCGCTGATAGTTGATTCCCGCCGGGACTGTAGACTGCATAGTGACGAGGAGTATAGGACCGCCGGGCGGATGATGCAGTGGCCGGGGAGCGCCACCCGTGTCCCCCGGCGGAGAAGGAGACGCGCCGGGAGCCGCCGGCGCCTACGGATGGACAGACCCTCCTTGCCGGGGCTCGATGCGCTTTCCGCCTGCTGCTGGCCGGTAGCGTCGCTGGACCGTGCGACTCTCTCCGCGCTCCAGTCCGAGGTGCGGGCTCGCCACGCGGGAGCCATGCTCCTCACCAGTTGCCAGCGGGTCGAAGCCTACAGCCCAACTCCCTGCGATTGCCGCGCCCCGTCGAAATTGCTGTCCACCGAGGCCCTCCTCCACCTGGCCGAGGTCGCCGCCGGGCTCCATTCCGTGGTCCTCGGGGAGGCGGAGGTGCTCGGCCAGGTCCGCGCGGCTGTCGCGGGCGCGCCCCCGCAACTCCGCACGCTCGCCGGGCACGCTGTCGCCACCGCGCGCGAACTTCGCCGGGAGACGGCCTTCGACAGCCACGCAGGGCACCTCCTCGACCGCGCCCTCCGGCTCTCTGGCACGAAACCGTCGGGGCGCCTGCTCGTGGCCGGAACGGGCTGGATGGGCCGCCTGATCGCCAGTCGCGGGCAGACGCTCGGGTTCGGCGAAGTCCTGGTCGCCGGCCGCACGAAGCCGGAGGGGGCGTGGTTCAGAGATGGGGCCTTCGCCTTCGTGGACCTGGACCGCATGCCCAACGCCGGGAGCGTCGCCGTCGCCGCCGGGTGCCTCGGTTCGTCCGCCCCCGAACTCGACCCCACCCGCGACCTCCCGCGCGTGGAGGCGCTGCTCGCCGACTTCGGGACGCCGCGCAACTTCGGGGCCGCAACCGGCGTGCCTGTCGTGACCATCGCCGACCTGCTGGCCGGGGAAGCGCAGCGCCGCCACGGTGACCCCCTGCGCGCTGCCCTTCGGGAAAAGCTCCGGAAGATCCTCGAACACCGCCTCGCGCTGGCCTCAGAAGACAGCCTTTCGGCAGTGGGCAAACTCCGGCTCCTGGTGGAGCGGGCGCGGCGGGAAGAGATCGAACGCGCGGCCCGGCTCCACCCGGAAGTCGCCGAAGCGACGCTGGACGCTGTTACGAGGTCCGTGGTGAACCGCATCTTCCACGCGCCATCGGAACGCTTGCGGCAGGCAGCCGACCCCGCAGCGGAAGAGGCTCTGCTTGCACTCTTCGCCCCCGACGAGGACCCGGGGGAAGGCTAGCCCGTTCGCTCTGCCGCTCGGACCGTGTTCACAAGCAGCATCGCCCGGGTCATCGGGCCAACCCCGCCCGGCACCGGTGTGATCCAGGACGCGACCTCCCGCACCCGCTCGAAATCCGCGTCCCCTACCAGGCGCCATCCGCGCTGCCGCGACGCATCGTCGATCCGGTTCGTGCCCACGTCGATGACCACAGCGCCCGGCCTGACCATCTCCGCCGTCAGCGTGTTCGGGCGGCCGGCGGCCATGATGACGATGTCGGCCTCGCGCGTGTGGCGTCCGATGTCCGGCGTGCCCGTGTGGCAGATGGTCACCGTCGCATTGGCCCCGCGCGCCTTGTTGCTGAGGAGCACCGCAAGCGGCCGCCCCACGAGCGTCGAACGGCCAACGACAACGACGTGCTTCCCGCCCGGGTCGTTTCCGCTGCGGGCCAGCATTTCGAGGACGCCGTTGGGGGTGCAGGGGAGCGCACCTTCGGTTTCGCCCCGCAACAGCCGCCCGAGGTTGACCGGGTGGAGGCCGTCGACATCCTTCGCCGGGTCGAGCGCGTCGATGATGGCGCGCTCGTTGATCTGCGGCGGCAGCGGCAACTGCGGGAGGATGCCGCTGAAGCGCCCGTCGGCGTTGAGGTCGGAGATCAGGCCGAGGAGGGCGGCCTGGGTGGTCTCCGCGGGCAGCCGGAACGTCTCCGAGAAGATCCCCGCCTCCGCGCAGTCGTTCGCCTTCATCGACACATAGCTGACCGACCCAGGGTCATCGCCGACGAGGATGGCGGCAAGCCCCGGGGCCACGCCCCGCGCCCGGCAGGCGGCGACCCGGACGGCGACTTCGGCCTTGATGCTGGCCGCCATCGCGGTCCCATCGATCAGTTGAGCGGTCATGTCCCATAGGGTACTTGCCCCGGTGCCGGAACCGCCAAGCCGCGCACCTAGATCCGCAGTCGCGTACCATTCGCCCTCATGGCCACCAAGTTCGCTGTCGGCATCGACATCATCGAAATCGACCGCGTCGCCGACGTCATTGCCCGCCACGGCGACCGTTTCCTGAACCGGGTGTACACGCCGGATGAGATCGCCCACTGCCGCGGCCGGATCAGTGAACTCGCCGCCCGTTTCGCAGCGAAGGAAGCGGTCATGAAAGCCCTCGGGACCGGCATCCGCGGCGTGGGCTGGAAGGACATCGAAATCCTCCCGAATCGCCGGGGGAAGCCGCTGATCTTCCTCTATGGCCGTGGCGCCGAACGTGCCGAGCGGATCGAACTGCGCGGGCTCGAAATCAGCCTGACGCACTCAAAGGAGTACGCGATCGCCTCGGTCGTGGGCGAACGCGCGCTCACGGAAATCGAAGACACGCCCCGGCGCGGCGAAAGCGCCCTCCGCCTCATCCGCGAAAAGGGTCTCCGATGAAGCTCGTCACCGCCGTCGAGATGCGCGAACTCGAACGGGCCGCGGTCGAGGCGGGTTCCTCGTTCGAGCAACTGATGGAGGAGGCTGGCCTTGCGGTCGCGCAGGAAGCCTGGATGCTCCTCGGGACGCTCGAAGGCCGCCGGATCACGGTCCTCGCGGGGCCGGGCAACAACGGCGGCGACGGCCTGGTGGCGGCTCGTCACCTTGCCGATTGGGGCGCCACCGTCGCCGTGTATGTCCCCCGCCAGCGCCGAGACGAGAGGCTCTACGAAGAACTCCGGGCGAGGGAAGTCCCGATCATCGCCGGCGAGTCCGACCCGGACGCGAGCGTGCTCGACCAGGTGCTCAACGACGCCGACCTCGTCATCGACGCCCTCCTTGGCATCGGCAAGATGCGCCCCCTGGACCCCTCCGAGCCGTTCGCGGTCGCGCTGACTCACCTCGCCGCCGCGCGAAAGGGCTACACGCCGCCCAAGCTACTGGCCGTGGATCTGCCGACCGGGATGGACGCTGAAACCGGCGCCACGGACCCCCTGGCCGTGCCCGCAGACCTCACCGTGACCTTCGGGTTGCCGAAGGTGGGCATGTACCAGGCCAACGCCAGCGCCTTCACGGGCCGCGTCCAGGTCATCGACATCGGCATCCCGAAAGCGGCCCAGGACGCGGTCCAGCTCGAACTCCTGACCGCCCGCTGGGCGAGGGAGACGCTCCCGGCGCGGCCCGACGACGCCAACAAGGGCACCTTCGGCCGCGTCCTCGTAGTTGGTGGCTGCCAGCGTTATGTCGGGGCTGTGCGGCTCGCGGCGACGGCGGCCTACCGCGCCGGCGCGGGCCTCGTCACCATCGCCTGCCCGGGCAACCTCGTCCCGTCGCTGGCGCCGGCCCTCGCCGAAGCGACCTGGCTCCCGCAGGAAACCGCCGAAGACGGCGGCCTCCGCGGCGAAACCGCACTGTCCCTCCGGCCGGAGTGGCGAGGGTTCGACGCCGCCGTCATCGGGCCGGGCATGGGCAACACGGACGACACCCGCGCCCTCACCTGGGCCCTCCTCCCCGACATCGCCGTCGACCTTCCGAACGGTGCCGTCATCGACGCCGATGCGCTCAACGCCCTCGCGACCATGCCCGATGCCCCGGACCGCCTGTCCGCCAACACCGTCCTGACGCCGCACCCCGGCGAACTGGCCCGGCTGCTCGGGACGACGGTGCCCGAAATCCAGTCACGCCGACTGGAAGCCACCCGCGAGGCCGCCGTCCGCTATCGCTGCACGGTCGTTCTGAAGGGCGCCCACAGCGTCATCGCCCACCCGGACGGGCGCACCGCCCTCAGCCCCTTCGCGAACCCGCTGATGGCAACCGCCGGCGCGGGGGATGTCCTCGCCGGGATGATTGGCGGCTACCTCGCCCAGGGACTGGAGCCGTTCGCGGCGGCCTGCCTGGGGGTCTATCTCCACGGCGCCTGCGGAGAGGCGCTCCGCGCTGACTACGGCTCGGCCGGGTTGCTGGCCGGCGAACTCGCCGACCGGCTTCCGCGCGTCGCCAAAGAAATCGCGGCACCCTGATGCTATACTGCGAGCCAACGTTATCCTTTTCTGCGAGCAGCACGTGACCAGTCGCGTCGTCGTCACCGGCATCGGCATGATCACCCCCGTCGGGCACAACGCCTGCGACAGCTGGGAAGCCCTCGTCGCCGGCCGTTCGGGCATCACCCGGGTGTCGCTGTTCGACCCGGAAGGCCACGAATCACAGGTCGCCGGCGAAGTGAAAGACTTCGACCCCGCGAAGTACATGGACCGCAAGGAAGCACGCCGCGCCGACCGGACGACCCAGTTCACCTTCGTCGCTGCGAACGAGGCGCTGGCGCAAAGCGGCTACGTCATCGACCCCAGCGACGGGACGAACGTGGCGGTCATCATCGGCACCGCCATCGGTGGGATCATGACCCTTGTGCAGGAATACGACACGATGCGCGAGCGGGGGCCCGGCCGGGTCAGCCCTTTCCTCGTGCCGATGATGCTCCCCGACATGTCGAGCGGACAGCTCAGCATCAAGCTCGGGGCGAAGGGCGTGAACTACTGCCTGGTGAGCGCCTGTGCCAGCGGCGCCGACAGCATCGGCGAGGCGGCGAACATCATCCGGCGCGGCGACGCGGACGTGGCGATCGCCGGCGGCACCGAAGCGGCGATCACACCGATCGCCTTCGCCGGTTTCTCAGCCGCGAAAGCACTGACGGCCAGCCGCAACGACGACCCCGCACGCGCCTCGCGGCCCTTTGATGCGACCCGCGACGGTTTCGTGATGGGCGAAGGCGCGGGCACCCTGGTCCTGGAGTCGGAGGAACACGCGCGGGGCCGGGGCGCGACGATCCTGGCCGAACTCGCCGGCTATGCCGCCACCAGCGATGCCTTCCACATCACCCAGCCCGACGAACAGGGCGAAGGCGCGGCCAGGGCGATGAAGCTCGCCCTCGCCCATGCCGGCCTCCAGCCCGACGACATCGACTACGTGAACGCCCACGGCACGTCGACCCAGATGAACGACCGGCTGGAAACGCTCGCGTTGAAGCGCGTCTTCGGCGACTACGCCTACGAGCTTCCCATCAGTTCCACGAAGTCCATGACCGGGCACCTGCTCGGCGCCGCGGGGGCCGTGGAGGCGGTCGTCTCCGTGCTCGCGCTCCGCAACGGCATCATTCCCCCGACCGCCAACTACGAACAGCCGGACCCCGGCTGCGACCTCGACTATGTGCCGAACGTAGCGCGCGCGGCGACCCTGGAAGCGGTGATGTCGAACTCGCTCGGATTTGGCGGCCACAACGCCAGCCTTGTGTTCCGCCGCTACGAGCCCTAACCGATGACCGCTGTGGTAGGCCGCCCCCGCGCACGATGGCGGCTTCGCGACCCCTGGGCGCACCAGAAGGGCATCGCCAACTTCCCGCCGATCGTCGCCACCGTCCTCGCGGCGCGTGGAATCACCACCCGCGCCCAGGCCGATCTCTTCTACAAGCCCCACCTCGCGGATGACCACGACCCCCTGCAACTCCCCGGGATGCACGAGGCCATCGAGCGCGTCCGCCGGGCTATCGCCACCCACGAGACGATCGCGCTCTACGGCGACTTCGACGTCGACGGCGTCACCTCGGTGGCCGTGCTCCATCTCGCACTGCGGCCGCTGGGCGCGGTCACGATGAACTACATCCCGGACCGCTTCGAGGAGGGATACGGGCTCAACCTCACCGCCGTTGCCAAGCTCCGGCAGCGCGGCGCCGGGCTCCTCGTGACCGCCGACTGCGGTATCAGCTCGGTCCGCGAAGTGGCCTACTCGAACGAACTCGGCATGGACGTCATCATCCTCGACCACCACACCGTGCCCGAAGAGATGCCCGCGGCGCTGGCGACGGTCAACCCCAAGCGCCCGGATTCGCCCTACCCCTTCGACGAACTGGCGGCTGTCGGCGTCGCCTACCGCTTCCTCCAGGTGCTCTACGAATCCTACGGCCAGAAGCTGCCGGAGGATGAGTTCCTCGACCTGGTCGCCCTGGGGACGGTGGTCGACGTCGCGCCCCTCGCGGACGAAAATCGCCAGATCGTCACCGCCGGGCTGATGCGAATGCAGGGCGGGCTCCGGCCCGGGCTGGAGGAACTGGCCCGCGTCGCCGGGACGCCGGCGGAACGATTCAACGCCGAGACGCTCGGGTTCGCCCTCGGTCCGAGGATGAACGCTGCCGGGCGGATGGCCCACGCCAACATCGCCCTGGACCTGCTCCTGGCCGAATCGCCGTTGACCGCGCGGCCGCTGGCCGAACAGTTGGACGCCCTCAACCGCCAACGTCAGCAACAAACGGAAGAAATGATGGCGATAGCCGAGGAACTCTGTGGCGTCGCCGACGACCCGCTGATCATGGTGGGCGCGCCGGAGTTCCACCCGGGGATCGTCGGCATCGTCGCGGCCCGACTTGCTGAGCGCCACCACCGCCCCGCGATCGTCTTCACCGAAGGCCCGGAAGAGAGCCGCGCCAGCGCCCGCAGCATCCCCGATTTCGACATCGTTGGCGCCATCCGCAAGGAGAAGACGCTGCTTCTGCGCCACGGCGGGCACCGGGCCGCGGCGGGCTTCACCGTCGCCACGAAGGATGTGGCGTTGCTCCGGGAGCGCCTCGTGAACCACGCCGCCGAGACCCTGAAAGGTGAAGCGCTCCGCCCGGTCATCGACATCGACGCCGAAGCGCCGTTGGCCACGCTCAGCGGCCTCGAAATCAAGGGCCTGATGCGGTTCGAACCCTGCGGGCAGGGGAACCGGAAGCCCGTGCTCCTCAGCCGCGGCGTCCGCCTGGTGAACTCGCGGGCTGTCGGTTCCGATGGCTCTCACCTGAAGGTGACGGTGAAGGACGGCCTCGCCACCTGGCCCGCAATCGCCTTCCGCCAGGCCGAGGCCGAACTCGCCGACGAGGTGGACATCGTCTACTCGCTGTCGCGCGAATGGCGGAGCGAGCGGGTGGAGCTAGAAATCCTCGACATCGCCCCAAGCTCCCACGCCCGCGCCCTCGAACTCCGGTAGCCGCGCCCCACCGTGGGCGCATCGCCTGCCAACAATCTCCCTCGCCACCACTTCCCACCGCACCGCACGACCCGCCGACCCCGCGTCCCCGGAGACGCAAAACGAGGGAGCGCCGGTTGACGCTCCCTCGCTCGCTGGTGGGCCGTGGCCCGTGGTCTACGCCTTGTCGCGCCAGGTCTTCATGACGTGGGTGTAGGGGAACCACGCCGTCGGGCGGTAGTTCTCGATGTCCGGGTTCCAGAAGTAGGAGCGAGTGTCGGTGCTGAAGTAGATTTCGTACTGCTCCTCACCAACAAGCTCCTCGATCTGCTTCACAGTCTGAACGCGCTCTTGCATGTTGAACTGGGCGCGCTGCTTGTCCATCAGGTCCTCAAGCTTCGGGTCGTTCACGTAGCTGAGGTTGATGCGGCCGCGCTTCGGCTTCATGGTGAAGCGTTCGGTGACGAAGTCGAGCCAGTAGGGCACTGCCCGCGGGCTGTGGCCCATGCCTTCGTACTGCCCCTGGTAGGTGGTGCTGATGTACTGGGCGTACGGGGCCGTCTGGTCCTTGATGTTGATGCCGATTTCCTTGAGCTGGGCCTGGGCGAGGGTTGCCGTGTCGACGTAGGCCTGCGTGTAGATCGCCGCGTCCGCGTGATCCCAGGTTGTGTCGATGTTCTGGCCTGCGCCGATCGCCGCGTCGAGCATCTTCCGGGCCTCGGCCTTGTTGTATTCCCAGTACTTCGCCTGGGGCAGGTCCTTCACCTGGCGGGCGAAGGGGAAGCCCACGTGGTACAGCTGCTCCGGCACGCCCTCACCCTTGGTGATGGCGTCGCGGATGGCCTTGCGGTTGATGCCCATGCTGATCGCCTGGCGGACCAGCTTGTTGTTGAACGGCGGCTTGTCGGTGCGAAGGTAGATGTACCCACCGATGCCCTGCGTCTGTTCGAACTTGGCGTCCGGCCGGTTCTTCTTGACCTGGTCGCGTTCGTCCGGGAGGAAGATCCAGCTCAGGTCCACGGACTTCGCGGAAAAGTCCGCCACGCGCTTCGCCTGGTCGGTCGTGATGAAGACCTTGACGTCGTCGAAGTACGGGTAGGGCTTGTCGTAGTAGTCCGGGTTCTTCTTGAAGCTGAGACTGACGCCGGTCTGGAACTCGGTGTGGATGAAGGGGCCGCTGCCGACCATCTTGGTGGCGGCGTCGGCACCCTCAGCGTGCTCCTTGGGCGAAATCCAGGCGCCAAGGTTGCCGCCGAGATAGAAGGTGGCGTCGGCGTATGGGACCTTCGTCGTAATCTTCACCGTCGCCGGGTCAGGCGTCTCAATCTTGTCGATGAAGGAGACCCCCGACTTGTGGACGGACTTCTCGAAGTTCATGTAGCGGTCGAGGGCGTAGCGCACGTCTTCGGAGGTAAGCGCCCGGCCGTTGTGGAACTTCGCGTTCGGCTTCAGCTTCATGATCATGGTGAGCTGATCGACCTGCTCTGGCATCTTCGTGGCCAGGTCCGGCTCCATCGTGTTGTCCGCGGGCGCCACTTCCGGCACGCCGGCCTTGAACCGGTACAGCTTGCTGAAGCTCAAGCCATTCATGTACGCGTTGACGAAGCTGGTCTGGGTGTAAGGGTCCAGGCTCGGCGGTGGCGACGAGATCTGGAACGAGAACGACCCGCCCGGCTTTGGCTGCTTGGCGGCGGTTGGCGATGCGGCAGCCGTCGGGAGCAGCCCCGGGCCGGCCGTCGCGCCAGCGTCGTCGTCATCGTCCCCGCAGCCCACAAGCGCGAGGCCGGCGGCCCCAACCCCGGCGAAGGCGGTGCCTCGCAGCGCCGTACGGCGGCTCAGCTTCCGCCGCAACCAGTAGTTTGTCCGTTCTTCCATGGAGATTCCCCCTCTTGTGCCTCGTCGCTTTCGCGAGGACTCACTTACTCTACGACGCCCCACGCAACCGCGGATCCAAGACGTCTCGAAGGGCATCGCCAAACAGGTTGAATGCGAGTACGGCGACGCTAATGGCCGCTCCGGGGACAACCGCCGTCCACCATGCCTGTTCCCAGACGGAGCGGGTGTCCTGGAGCATCTTGCCCCAGCTCGGGTGCGCGTTCGTGGCGATTCCGAGGCCCAGGAAGCTGAGCGCGGCTTCGGCAAGGATCGCATTCCCGATCTGGATGCTGGCGATGACGATGATGGGTGCGACGACGTTGGGCAGCACGTGGCGGAAGATCACCCGCCGTGGCGGGTTCCCGATGGAGACGGCTGCCTCAATGTATTGCAGGTTCCGGATGCTGAAGACCGAGCCCCGCACGATCCGGGCGGTCGTCGGCGTGATGATGATAGCGATCGCCAGGGTCACGCTCGTGAACGACGGAGCGAAAATGCTGACGAAAAAGATGGCGAGGATGAGCGGCGGGAACCCGAGCACCGCGTCCAGGAAACGGCTGATGACGAGGTCCGCCCAGCCGCCGAAGTAGCCGGCGACAAGGCCGAAGACGGTGCCGAAGATGGTGCCGAAGAACACCGCCGCAAACCCGATCCCGAGCGAGATCCGGCTGCCGATGATCACCCGGCTAAACATGTCGCGGAAGAGGTTATCGGTCCCCAGGGGGTGGGAAAGACTGGGCGCCGAGAGCTTCGGGTTCTTGGTAGGGTTCACGGCGTCGGCAGCCTGGGGCGCAAGCTCGTTGGCGAAGATCGCCACCAGGACCAGGAGGATGCAGACGATGCAGGCCACCGTGCCCATCGGCTTCGAACGCGCGGTGCGCAGCAGCGACTGCCTCCAGTTGAGGTGGCGGCGCAAGTCATCGGCGGCGACCGGGCGGACGGCGGCTGTAACGGCCATCAGTGGTACCGGATCCGGGGGTCGAACCAGGCGTAGCTCAGGTCGACCAGCAGGTTATTCAGGACAAGGACGGCGGCGAAGAACAGGACAAGACCCTGGACCTGTGGGTAGTCCTTGATGAGTGCGGCGCTGAGGGTGAGGTTGCCAAGCCCCGGCAGCGAAAAGATGCTCTCCAGCACGACGGTGCCGCCGAGGAGCACGCCGACCTGGAGCCCGAACAGGGTGATCACCGGGATCATCGCGTTCTTGAGCGCGTGGCGGACCACGACGACCTGCCCGGACAGCCCCTTCGCCCGGGCGGTCCGGATGTAGTCCTGCCGCAGCACCTCTAGCATCGCCGACCGGGTGACCCGCGCCAGGCTCGCGCTCAGGGCGAGGCCGAGGGCGAACGCCGGCAGGTAGAGCTGTTCCACGTTCTTCGCCGGGTCGTCCCAGAAGTCGACATAGCCGATGGGCGGGCTGTATCCCCACCACTTCGCCGGGAAGATGATCAGCATGGTCCCCAACCAGAACGATGGGATGCTCAACCACCCGATCGTCAGGAGTCTGAGGACGTAGTCCAGCGGACCATCCTGCCGGATCGCCGAGGTCACCCCCACGGGGATTGCGATCAAGAGGGCGAACACGGTCGAAAGGACGGTCAGTTCGATCGTCAGAGGGATCCGCGTCCGGATCTCGCTCCAGACGTCGCGCTTGCTGATGAGGGTGGTGCCCCAGTCGCCGCGAACCAGGTCGCCCATGTAGACGACGTACTGCGTGACCACGGGCTTGTCGAGGCCGAGTTCATCGCGGATGGCGTCGCACTGTTGCTCGTCAACGTCCGGCGTCGCAAGGACGATCGCGCAAACGTCGCCCGGGATCAGTCGCACGGCGCTGAAGACCACGATGCTGATGGCGAAGAGCACCAGCAGCGAAAAAAGGAGGCGCTTGACGATGTATTGCGACACTGGACCGGGCCCGCCTCCCGCAGGCTGGCAGTTAATCCGCCACCCTGCGCCACCACCGGGGCCCGCTCCGGGCCCGTTGGGGAATTGCCGCATTATCCGGGGGTCTGCCCCGCCAGACAAGCCCCGTTTTCAGTCGAGGCTGCGCCGCGGCGATTTCAGCCTCCGCCCGGCTCGACCCCGGCTTCGCGGAGCGCCGCAGCCAGGTCTTCGTATCCGAAGAACTGGTGCGCGGTCATGCCCTCCTTGCGGGCCGCTTCGATGTTGTGCGGCAGGTCGTCGGTGAAGAAGCAGCGGGCGATGCTCACGCCGATCCGCTCGGCGGCGAGGTGGTAGATCCGGGGGTCCGGCTTCGCCAGCCGCACCGTGGCCGAGTTGATGATGTCGTGGAAGAGCGAATCGATCCGGTAGTGGTCGCGGAGTTCGTCTTCGAGCCCGGGCGCGGCATTGCTGAGAAGACCCACCCGGTAGCGCTCGCGAAGCCGCTCGATGAGCGCGATCATCCCCTCGTTGAACTCCGGCTGCCGTCCGGCGAGGCGAGCGCCCTGGGGACGGTTCTCCTCCAGCGCCGCCATCACCGCCTCCGCCGTCGTGGCGCCAGCTATGCCTGCCACGGCTTCGCGGGCGGCGCCGTGCCATTCTGCTTCGCTGCCTTCCCCGACCCGGAGCCGCAGCCAGCCGGGGTTCTCAATGTAGACGGCCTTCCAGAGGAACCCCGAGGGGAGGCTGTAACGCCGTTCGATGATGGCGTAAGGGGAATCCGGGGCGTCACCCGAGGGGCTGCCCGGGACGATGACGCCGCCGAAGTCGAAGATAACTGCTTCAATTGGTGCTGCCATACCCCGATTCTCCCCGCCCTGAGCCTACGGGCGAGACGGCCGGTCGACGTCAACCGCGGGAGTTCGCGTAGGGGTTCTCCCGATTCCCCTGCCCGCGCCGAGCCTCGAGGATAGTCTCCGGCGGGGGCTCGAGGTTAGGGAAATGACTCAGAGCCACAAGAATCGGCCACCATGCCCACTCTGCGGGCGCGTGACCCGCGCCCATTCGCGCCTTGTCCTGGCGGATGTCGAACCGGTGGGACGCGGGCGCACAACCAGCTACGCGATGGTGATCTGTCGCGACTGCGCCTTTGCCATGGTCCTCCGATCGGAAGCGGGAGCCATCCGCGCGGGGCGCTGACCGCGGTCCTGCCGCCATCTGACGGGGTCGGCCTCGGCCGCGTACAATGGCCTCTACAGCCTGCAGCGGAGCGAGCATGCAAGATGTCCTCGCGATGATCTTGGCGGGCGGGCAGGGCGACCGGCTGTCGGTCCTGTCCGACCAACGAGCCAAGCCTGCCGTCATCTTCGGTGGGCAGTACCGCATTATCGACTTCGTCCTCAGCAACTGCGCGAACAGCGGCATCACCCGCGTCGCCGTCGCCACCCAGTACCGGCCGCGGTCGTTGTTCAGCCACATCGGCGCGGGCCGGGCCTGGGGCCTCGACACGCTGGATGCAGGGATCCAGATCCTCCAGCCCTACCTGGGCCGGGCCGACATGGACTGGTACCAGGGTACGGCCGACGCCGTCTACCAGAACCTCTATATGGTCGAGGAGTCCCCCACCAAAGAGGTGCTGATCCTCGCCGGCGACCACATCTACCTCACGTCCTACCGCAACATGATCGCCTACCATCGGGCCACGCATGCGGACGTCACCGTCGCCGTCTACTCCGTCCCGCGGGAGGAGGCCCACCGCTTCGGCGTGCTCGACCTCGACGACAACGGCCGGATCATCGACTTCCAGGAGAAGCCGGCGAAGCCGCGCTCGCCCTGGGTTTCGATGGGCGTCTACGTCTTCAACAAGGACGTGCTCGTCGAACAACTCCAGGCCGACGCCGACCTCGGGGACCAGAGCCACCACGACTTCGGCCGCGATATCATCCCCCGGATCTTCGAAACCCACCGCGTCTTCGGCTACCAGTACCAGTCGTACTGGCGCGATGTCGGCACCATCGAATCCTACTGGTCGGCGAACATGGACCTCCTCGCGCCGACCCCACAGCTCGACCTTTCCGACCCGGATCTGCGCCTCAGGACAGCCGGTTCCATCATGCCGCCGGCGAAATTCGGACCCCGGGCCGAGGTCCACGAAAGCCTCATCTCCGCCGGCGCCCAGATCGACGGCATGGTCATGCGCTCTGTGATCTCGCCCGGCGTGGTGATCGAAGACGGCGCGATCGTACGCGATTCGGTGATCCAGCACCGGTGCGTCATCCGCGCGGGGACGGTGGTCGACCGGGCGATCCTCGACAAGGAGGTGACGGTGGGGGCTGGTTCGGTTATCGGCCATGGCGACAACTACACCCCGAACCTGGAGCGGCCCGACATCGTCAACGCGGGGATAACGATCATCGGCAAGCGAGTCGTCGTGCCCGCGGGCCTGCACATCGGCCGGAACGTCGTCATCGGGCCCGGGGTCGAACAAGAACTCGTGGACACGGGCCACCTGGAAAGCGGCGCCACGGTGCACCCGGAACAGATGCCGCTGCACCTCTTCGTCTGACGATGCGGCTCTACCGGCTGGACGACGCCCGGGCGATGCTCCCCCAGGTCATCCCTGTCCTGGAGCGGCTGCAGGCGACACTTACGGAATACCGTGCCGTGCAGTCAAGCATCCAGGCCCTCGCCCGCGGTGCCTCCGGGGACGGCCACGCCCTCGCGAATCCCTGGGAGGAAGGCGGCGAGGACCGCGTCGAGTCCCTCGGCCAGCAGCTCCGCGACGCGGTGGAACAACTCGACCGCTGGGGCATCGAGGTGAAAGACCCGGCCCGCGGACTGATCGACTTCTACTGGGAGCGGGAAGGGGAGGTCGTCTACCTCTGCTACCTGCTGGGTGAGCCCGAAATCGCCTTCTGGCACTCGCTCTCAACGGGGTTCGCGGGGCGCCAGCCAGTCTGACGGCCATCCCCATTGCCAGAGGCTGCTACAATCCGCCCACTTCCGACTTCGCAGAGGTCCGACATGGCCGCAGCCACCTCCACCCGCGACCTATTCATCCAGGCCAACGGCCTCCGGCATCACCTGATCGCCCGCGGACACCCCGGCTCCCCGGTCGTGATGATGATCCACGGGCTTGCGGGGCAGGCCCACGTCTTCGATCACATCGCGACGAGGCTCTCCGCGAAGTACCACGTCTACTGCCTCGACGTCCGCGGCCGCGGCGAATCCGAGTGGGGCCCGGCCGACGGCTACCACGTCGACAACTATGTGACCGACCTCGAAGCCGTCCGCGAAGGACTGGGGCTGCACCGCTTCAGCCTTGTCGGCACATCCATGGGCGGCATCATCTCGATGAACTACGCCCCGCGGTTCCCGGACCGGGTGGAGCGCGTGGTCCTCAACGACATCGGTCCCGAAATCGACCCGACCGGCCTGGCGCGCATCCGCGAATACGTCGGCAAGGCGCCGGACGCCTTCCCCGACATGAAGGCCGTGCTGAGGTACTACAAAGAGCACTACGGCCCGATGGTCGAGCGCCTCCCCGAAGACCAGCTGGCCGAGTTCGTCCGCTGGAACGTCCGCCGCAACGACGTCGGCGTCTACGTTTGGAAGATGGACCCCGCCGTTCGCCAGGCCATTGCCCCGCAGGCGGCGCAGGACCCGTGGGCGGCATACCGGGCGATCGCCGCGCCGATCCTCATCCTCCGGGGGGCGCAAAGCGACGTGCTTTCGGCTGAAGGCGCGCGGAAGATGCTGGCCGAAAACGCGAACGCCCGCCTGGTTGAAGTGCCCGGCGTCGGTCACGCGCCCGTGCTCGTGGAAGCCGAGGCCGTGAAGGCGCTGGAATCCTTCCTTGCCGGGTAGCGACGCGGGGCCGGCGCGACGCGGTCTCAAGCGACACCCGACCCTCGCCAGTGCGGCAGGCTTCGCGGCTGCGGCAGTGGCCATTGCGTGGGGCGCCGCGGGCTACCTGGGGTGGGGCTGGCCAGCCGGGTTCGGTGGCGCCACCATCATCGCCGGCCTGGCCCTCGTCGCAGTTGGTGCGGCGGTCGCCGGCATAGAGATGCCCGAGCGTACCGGGCTGCATTCCTGGACCGGCGCTGCTTCCGATCCGCGGATGGAGCCGGGGACGGCAGACGGCTTCGGCTTCAAGAGGGTCAGCAACGCCCTGTTCTTGGCGGCGCCCCTCGTCCTGGCTGTTGGATTCGCGCTGCTTGGACTCGCCGCGGTCGCCTGACGTCCGGATTCTCGCTACAAGTGCGGGGCTGCCACCATGGCCTTCGACATCCAGCCGGCCGCGCCGATCGTGAGGACCACCCATCTCCGGAATCGCACCATGCACAGCTCCGTCCGCCCTCACCAGCCCCGATCACGCACGGGCGTCCACCCTGCGCAACGCTGCCCGGACCCTCGGGTTGCCCAAGGGTTGGCGTCTCCCGTGTACCCTGCTCGAACCCATCCGAACCCACCGCGTTATGGGTTCAACCCGCGAAACTTCTTGAACCCTGCGGGGCCGACAGTGCTGCTAAGGCCGAAGCCCGATCTTCAGCACCCCGCCGTCACGCTTCCTGAACATGTCGTAGGCTGCCGGCGTTTCGCTGATCTTCATGGAATGCGTGAGCAGCGGCCGCAAGTCCACCTTGCCGCCCGAGATCATGCCCATCAGCCGCCGCAGCCGCTCCGTACCGATCGGGCAAAGCGTCGTCACCAGCTTGCGATGGATGAAGGAACCGCTTGTGGGCAGGTTGAGCACCGGGAATCGCCCGTAGACGCCCACGCTGCTCACCGTCCCGCCGAGACGGGCCACGGCACAGGCGTTCTCGAAGGTCGTCTGGTGCCCCAGCGCCTCGACCGCGATGTCGACCCCGCGGTTGGCGGTCAGCGCCATGATCTTGGCCACGGCCTCGCCTGGCTCGAGCACGATGTCCGCGCCCATGCGCTTCGCCATCGCCTGCCGTGCCGGGATCGATTCGACCGCGATGATCAGCCCGGCCCCGAGCGCGCGTGCTCCGGCCGTAGCGCAGAGCCCCACCGGCCCCTGGGCGAACACCGCGACGGTGTCTCCCGGGCGAATCTCCGCGCGTTCGATGGCGGCGAAGCCAGTCGACATGATGTCGGTCGCGAAGAGCACCTGCTCGTCTTCAAGGTTGTCCGGGATCTTGGCCATCGTCGTCTGGGCGCCGCTGACGAGGAAGAACTCGCCCTGGGCCCCGAAAAGGAGGTTGCCCGGCGAATTGAAGGTGCTGCAGACCGAGTGCTGGCCCTCCGAGCAGTTGCCGCAGGTGCCGCAACAGAGCAGACAACTGCTGATCACGCGGTCCCCTGGCTTGAACGCGGTGACCCCGGCCCCCACCGCTTCGACCACTCCCACGGCTTCGTGGCCCATCGGCACCCCGGCGGGCACCGGCAGGTCGTCGACGACGTGGATGTCGCTTCCGCAGATTGTGCTCAGGGTGGTCCGAACGAGCGCCTGGCCTGGCCCGGGTTCGTCAGGGTACGGGATCGTGGCCATCGCGACCTGGCCCTCGCCGGTCTTGACGCATGTGAACGACTGGGGCATTTCGGTTCCTCCTGGGTTGTGCGCGCCCATTGTGCCCCAACCGGGCCTATCGGTGTCTGACGCAGGTCATGCCGCGATTGGTCACGGCAGTCCGGGAGCAGCGCTAGTCGAGGCCTGGCGCCGGGAAAGGACGGGCTTCGCGCACCGCCCGGTCGATCAGCCGGAAGGCAAGGAACACCGCACAGACCGCGGCGCCCATCGCCACGACCGTGTGCCGCTCTCCCACCGCGTCGGCAAGCATGCCGATGGGGAGCCCGGCGAGATTCGACGCCGCGAAGGCGAGGAAGGTGAGCGCAAGCACGCGCCCATAGAAGGCCGGCTCCGCCCGGGCGAGGACGACAGCCCCGTTCAGCGTCTGGAACCCGCCGCTCCCTGCTCCAACGAAGAACATCGCCACCGCGAGGAGGAAGTAGGAGGGGGCAAGCCCAACGCCGATGAGGGCGACCCCGAAGGCCGCGCAGGCGCCCGCGTAGATGAAGGAGGCCTTGGGCGAGTCGGCCAACGACGCGACGAAGATGCTGGCGATGAGCCCGCCGACGGCATTCACGGCGAGCAGCAGGGTGATGCTCCCGGCGCCGCGGTGGAGTTCGTTCTCCACGAGGCCGGGGAGGACCGTGATGTAGGCGAACCCGAACATGATCGTCAGGACGTAGGAGAGCACGAGCGTGCCCAGGGAGCGGTGGTGGTAGACGTAGTTGAGGCCGCCGAGGATCTCGGTGAGGACGCCCTTTCGTTCCCCACCCCGGGGCGGCGAATCCGGCAGCACCCAGGTCGAGAGCATGGCGGCGACGTAGAGCAGCGTCATCGTGAAGAAGGCCCCGGCGGGACCGAGCACATCGATTCCAAGCAACGCCCCCGCGACCAACGGCCCGATGATCCGGGAGGCGTTCAGGGCGACCTGGGTGAGGGCGATCGCGTTGCCCCGGCGGGCGGCATCGACCAGGTCAACGACCCAGGCCGTGCGCGCTGGGCCGAGGAACGAGAAGCCGGCACCGATCGCGAAGGAGCCTGCCGCGAGGAAGATGACCCGCATCTGGCCGGTCGCCTCCAGCAGGGCAAGGCTGAGAAACGCGGCAGTGATCGTCGCCTGGCAGGCCAGGATCACGGTCTTCTTCGAAAGGCGGTCGGCCATCGCGCCCCCAAGCGGCCCGAGGACAAACTGCGAAAGACCCTGGGCGAAGACGACGAAGCCGACGGCTGTGTTCTCGCCGGTCAGCTGAAAGGCGACGACGCTCTGGACCACCGTCGACATGAAGAAGGCGACAAACGCCAGCAGCGACCCCGTCCAGAGCGTCCTGAAGTTGCGCGATGCGAGGGCCGCGAAAGTGTCGCCGAACCAGCCTGTCACCGTTCCCGACTCTACCGGCTGCACCCCGCACGGTCACATTCGGCGGTTGCGGCCGGCCGGGCGCCGCGAGGGGGCCGATTGGCCATTGCCGGGCCCTCAGCGGGACTTGTAGGCTCTCCCCATGTCCTTCTTCAGCCTGGTGGCGAAGAATCTCTTCCGGCAGCCGGTGCGGGCTTTCCTCGCCTGCCTGGGCATCGCCGTGGGGATCACGACGGTGGTCGCGCTGGGAGTGATCGTCGAGGGCTTCAAGAGCTCGTCAGCCGCGATCCTGACCTTCGGCGAGGCCGACTTCTTCGTCGCCCAGAACGGCGCCTCGGACCTGAGCTTCAGCACGCTCGCGGAATCCGTCGACGCGAGGATCGCGGAGCAGCCGGGCGTCGAGCGGACGGTCCCGGCGATCTTCCACATCGCCAGGGCCGGCTCCAACCCGTTCTTCTTTCTCCTCGGACTGAAGGTGTCGGACCTCGCCCTGAGCCCACCGCCGCTGGTCGCGGGGCGACTCCCCGGGGAGGGGACGGCCGACGAGATCTTGCTGGGCGACGAGGCAGCCGCCCAACTGGGGGTAGCCGTCGGCGGCGAGGTGAAAATCGCCGACCGCACGTTCGTCGTGGCCGGGGTCTATCACACGGGCGCCAAGCTGGAAGACAACGGCGGCAAGGCTCCGCTCACGACGGTGCAGGAGATCGCCGCGAAGCCGGGGTCACTCTCGGTGGTGTACGTCTACGTGGAGCAGGGAGCGGACGTCGGGAAAGTCGCGGACGCTATCGAGAAGGCCGTCCCCGTAGCGGCCGCGATCAAGGACATCAACGACTACGACAAGGTCGATCAGGGGTTCCGGATCATCGAAGCCCTGAACACCGCAATCATCGCCATCGCCGTCGGCGTGGGGGCCATCGGCGTGATGAACACGATGGTGATGTCGGTCTACGAACGGACCCGGGAGATCGGCGTCCTCCGGGCCGTCGGCTGGAGCGGGTTCCGCGTCCTCCGGATGATCGTGACCGAATCGCTGCTGCTCTGCCTGGTCGCGGCGGTGGTAGGCACTGCGCTCGGCGTCGCCGCGACAGAGGCGGTGATGCGCATCCCCGCGATCGAAAGCCTTCTCGAACCGCGGTACACGACGGACATCTTCGTCCGGGCGCTTGGGGTGGCGGTCGTCGTGGCCCTCTTTGGCGCGGCCTACCCGGCCTACCGGGCGATCCGCCTCACACCAATGGAGGCGCTCCGCTAAGAGTGAGGTCCCGGCGGTCTCGATCCGCGGCGTCTCGCGCGTGTTCGAAGACGGCCGGCTGCGGGCGCTCGACGGGGTCGACCTGGACGTGGCGACCGGGGAGTTCGTGGCGATCATGGGCCCGTCCGGCTGCGGGAAGTCGACCCTCCTCCACCTGATCGCGGCGCTCGACCGGCCCAGCGATGGCAGCATCGTCGTCGGTGGGCACGACCTTGCCCGGACCCGCAACCTCAACCACTACCGGGCCCGGGACGTAGGGATCGTCTTCCAACTGGACAACCTGCTCCCGACCCTGAGCGCGAGCGAGAACGTCCAGGTCCCGATGTTCGGACAGGGGCATTCGGGGCGGGCGCGGCATCGGCGAGCGGAGGAACTGCTGGGGGTCGTCGGTCTCGTCGGGCGCGCTCATACCCGCCCGCCACAGCTTTCCGGCGGCGAACGCCAGCGCGTCGCCATCGCTCGAGCATTGGCGAACAGCCCCGGCCTGCTCCTTGCCGACGAGCCCACCGGCCGGCTCGATTCGGAGTCCGGGATGCGCATCCTCGAGTTGCTCAAGCGGATCCGGCAGGTGCGGCGGCTGACGGTGGTGGTGGTGACTCACGACCCGCGCGTCGCCGCCCAGGCCGACCGGATCATCGAAATGCTCGACGGCCGCATCGTGGGGCAGCGCATCCAGCAGCAAGCGCCGGCGGCGGCCTCTTCCTGAGTGTCGAAAGGGGGCGGGAACGCAAGAAGGGGCGCCCGGATGGACGCCCCTTCGCTGCTTGATCCGCCAGGGGCGGGTTACTTCGTGACGATGTGGATGGTGCAGGCAGAGCAGAGACCGATCACGTGGGCGAGGCCCACCTTCGAGCCTTCGACCTGGCGGCCACCCGCCTGCCCGCGCAGGTGGAAGACGATCTCGGCGATGTTGGCGACACCGGTGGCGCCGAGCGGGTGCCCCTTCGAAAGGAGGCCGCCGCTGGCGTTCACCACGGCCGTCGTCGTGGGCTTGTACGACTTGTCGACGAAGGGCGCCACGTCCTCTTCGTACTTCGTCGGGATCTTGTTTCCGATCCACGGGGCGCCGCTGGCGACGTGCTTGCCGGCTTCGCCGTCACCACAGAGCCCGAGGTTCTCGTAGTGAAGGAGTTCCGCGGTCGCGAAGCAGTCGTGGAGTTCGACCTGGCTGAGGTCCTTGGGGCCGATACCAGCCTGCTCGTAGGCGATCTTGGCGGCGTTGCGGGTCAGGGTGTTGATGTCGGGGAGGGTGAGGCCGCGGTCGCTGAACGGGTCGCTGGTGAGGACGCTGGCCGCGATCTTGATCGGTTGGGTGGTGAACTGGCGGGCCTTTTCCATGGAGCAGAGGACCGCGGCCGCGGCACCGTCGCCGGTGGGGCAGCACATCAGGAGGGTGTTCGGGTAGGCGATCATCCGGCCGGAGAGCACTTCATCGAGCGGAGATTCCTTCTGGTACTGGGCCAGGGGGTTCTGTGTGCTGTGGAAGTGGTTCTTCACGCTGGCGAGCGCGAAATGCTCCTGCTGGGTTCCATAGGCGCGCATGTGTTCCATGCCCGCCATCCCGAACACGGCCGGCATCATGTAGGAGCCGACACGGCCTTCGAGGCTGGTGGCCGGGTCGCCGCGCGAACCGAGAAGGCCCTGCTTTCCCATCTGTTCGCTGCCGACGGCCATGACGACGTCATAGGCGCCGGAAGCGATGGCAAAGTAGGCCTCGCGGAATGCGGTGGAGCCGGTCGCACAGGCGTTGGCGACGTTGACGACGGGGATGCCGGTCTGGCCCATCTGCTGAAGGATGCGCTGGCCCGAGCCGGAAGTGGCATAGAGGTTGCCGCTGTAGAGGGCCTCCACCTGCTTCATCTCGGCCCCAGCATCCTTAAGGGCCTCAAGGCCCGCCTGGGCGGCGAGCTGGGAGAAATCACGGTCCGGGTAGCGCCCGAACTTGATCATGGAAACGCCGATGATGGCTACTTCTCGCATGGTGCCTCCTTGGTAAAGCGCGAGCCCGGACTAGACGGGGCGGAACTTGTAGGCGATGTAGGAGTTGCCTTCCCGATCTTCGGAAACCTTCTCCGTGTACATCTTGACTTTCATGCCGAACTTGAGGTTCTTGGGGTCCGGCTCCACGCCTTCGATGTTCGTGTTGACCGAGACCCCTTCGGGCAGGTCGACGACGGCGACGGCGTAGGGCGCCTTCACGTATGGGGTGGCCTGGTGGATGATCGACCAGACATAGACTTCGCCGGTGTCGCTGAGGCGGATCGCCTCGAACGGCCCGGTGCCCGAGCACTTCCCGCAGAACATGCGGGGGCCGACGTAGACAGTGTTGCACTTGGTGCACTTGCTGCCGCTGAGGTAGTCCTGATCGCGGGTGGCCCCCAACGTCAGGTGCGGGACGAGCGGACGGACTTCTGGTGCTGCTGCTGCTGTCTCAGCCATGCGAACTCCTCCTTTCAAGATCACGCGTGTGTCTGGGGCAGGGTCGCGGGCTCGCGCCGGCCCGAAGCCCCGGGCAGATGCGCAGTCATTGTGGTCACCACGGAGAAGCGCGTCAACTACGCTTGCTGTCCCTCAGCGGAGGCAGGCGGTAGCATCCCGGCATCTTCGGCAAAGCCGGGCGCGGAGGACCGTTGCCTCACTACCTGGGCCAAATCCTGGCCGTGGGGATCACGTTCGCGGCCGCGTCGCTGGCCGTTGCCGGCGCATTGCGCTGGGGCATCGTTGCGCCGGCGGCCGAAGGGACGGCGGCCGCCGACACCCGAGCCGCCTCGCCCGATGGAATCGCTGGCAGGATGGTGCTCCCCGAAACGACCCGCGACCGGACGGCGGCCGTTTGCCCGGACACCTCCAGCCTCCTCCAGACGACGGTGCCGGCCTACGAGGCGGGCGGGCGCTACGGTGACCGCGTGGCCAGCGTCGCCGCCGCCTACGGCGCCGCCGGCGAGTCGCCCATCCCCTTCTTCCAGGACTACTCCGTTGAGGGCGACTACCTGAACTATGGCAGCGTCCTGGACTACAACCCGACGCACGACTTCACCTTCGACGGGGACGGCATCCCGATGCTGCGGCTGGGAGGCAACCTCTACTACGCGCCGGTGAACCTCGGGCAGGTGGCCCTCTGGCGCTACGGCCGCTACCTCCGGGGGATGGAGCCCGCCACCGAGTTCCTGAAGCTGGCCGACTTCCTCACCGGTCTCCAGGACGAGAGGGGTGCGTTCCTCTATCCGTACCCATTCGGCTACTACCTCACGGGCGAACTGTTCGAGCCGGGGTGGACTTCCGGCATGGCCCAGGGTGTTGGCATGAGCGTGCTCGCCCGTGCGTTTCTCGTGACCGGAGACCCGAAGTACCGGGAGGCAGGGGATCGCGCGCTTGCGTTCCTAACCACGCCCGCCGGGCTGGGCGGGCCGCAGAACACCCTCTGGGCGCTCGACCTGTCGCTGGGCGGGTACACGACGCTGGAGGAGTTCCCGAGCCATCCCCCGTACTACACGCTGAACGGCTTCATGTTCACGATGCTCGGCCTCTACGACTGGGAACAACTGGACCCAGCTGCGGGAACGACGGCCGCAACGGCGCGCGAGTGGTTCGACCGAAGCCTCGTCACCCTGCTCTACACGCTCCCTTATTACGATGCCGGCGGCTTCAGCACGTACGACCTCGGCCACGTCATCGCCGGGGCTTCCCCGAACCTGCAGCCGGAGTACCACCTCATCCACGTCTACCTGCTGCACGCGCTGCATTCGATCACCGGGGTCGACCGCCTGAAGTGCTTCGAACGGCTCTGGCATGCCTACGTTGAGCCGTAGGAAGGCTTGTGCGGCGACGATGGGGACAGCGGCCCAGCCACGGGACCGAATTTCTTGACAGTGCCCGCCATGCCACCCTACCCTCTGGCATTACAACTGAAGAAAAGAATGGCGAAGATCGGGAAGAGTAGCCGGTCAGGCGAGCCTCCAGAGAGCCGGGGCAAGGTGAGAGCCCGGTGGCGGCGCGACAGGTGAATGGACCCGGGAGCCGCGGGCGCGAACGGCAGCATGCCAACTAGCCCCCGCCGGAATGGGCACCGTTATCAGCGCCCGGGTGATCGCTCAGTTTGAGCCGTCGCTGACGCAGAGTGTCCCGGGGAACCGGGGAACAAAGGTGGCACCGCGAGAGACCCCTCGTCCTTTGGATGGAGGGGTTTTGTGTTTTGTATTCCGTCACGGGCAAAGCCCGTACGACCCGAAAGGACCGGACATGGCGACCAAGAAGTTCTTCCTCAACGAATCGGAGATCCCGACGCACTGGTACAACATCGGCGCGGATCTGAAGACGCCGCCGCCGCCGCCGCTACACCCGGCGACCCACGAGCCCATCGGCCCGGAGGCTCTGGCGCCCCTCTTCCCGATGGAGCTGATCAAGCAAGAAGTCTCGACCGAACGCTACATCGCCATTCCGGAAGAGGTGCGAGAGATCTACAAGATCTGGCGGCCGGCCCCGCTGATCCGGGCGACGGCGCTGGAAAAGGCGCTCGATACCCCCGCCCGCATCTACTACAAGTACGAGGGCGGTTCGCCTTCCGGTTCGCACAAGCCGAACACGGCCGTCGCCCAGGCCTACTACAACAAGCAGGAAGGCGTGAAGCGGATCGCGACGGAGACTGGCGCGGGCCAGTGGGGTTCGTCGCTCGCCTTCGCCTGCCAGCTGTTCGGGATCGAAGCCAAGGTCTACATGGTCAAGATCTCCTACACGCAGAAGCCGTATCGCCGTTCGATGATGCGGATCTGGGGCGGCAGCGTCGTCGCCAGCCCGAGCAACGAAACCAACGCCGGCCGCGCAATCCTCGAACAGGACCCGGAGAGCGACGGATCCCTCGGGATCGCGATCAGCGAAGCGGTGGAAGACGCAGCGATGCGCGAAGATACGAAGTACTCCCTCGGGAGCGTCCTCAACCACGTCCTCCTCCACCAGACCGTCATCGGTCAGGAAGCGATGAAGCAGATGGAGATGGCGGGCGACTACCCGGACGTGGTCATCGGTTGCGCCGGCGGCGGTTCGAACGCGGCAGGCCTGATGTTCCCGTTCCTCAAGGACAAGCTCGACGGGACCCGGAACGCGCGCTTCCTGGCGGTCGAACCGTCCTCCTGCCCCAGCCTGACCAAGGGCGAATACCGGTACGACTTCGGCGACGTGGCTGGGCCGACGCCGCTGATGAAGATGCTCGAATTGCCTTGCTTTGCGGCATCTTCCACCC
>CAYTMI010000002.1:128332-283719 GCA_964438865.1 uncultured Anaerolineaceae bacterium
CCGCTGATGAAGATGTACACGCTCGGGCACACCTTCATGCCGCCCGGCATCCACGCCGGCGGCCTGCGCTACCACGCGATGGCGCCGTTGCTCTGCCACCTCTATGAGGGCGGCTATATCGAGGCGAAGGCGTACCCCCAGAACCCCTGCTTCGAAGCCGCCACGCTCTTCGCACGCACGGAGGGCATCATCCCCGCGCCGGAAAGCTCGCATGCCATCCGCGCCGCCATCGATGAGGCCCTTGAGGCGAAGCAGGCCGGCAAGTCCCGGATCATCCTCTTCAACCTCAGCGGCCACGGGCTGCTGGATATGCAGGCTTACGACGACTACCTCGGCGGCAAGCTCATCGACGACGAGTACCCGGCCGAGAAGGTGAAGGAGGCCATGAAGAGCCTCCCCGTCATCAACTAACGCCGGACTGTGGGGCGTTCGCCCCGGGAGGACACCAGATGACCACGCTTGCCCCTGTTGCACCCCTGGAAGACCGGATGCGGGGGGTACTGGCCTGCGACCGGCTGCTCGCGTTCCTGGGCGGCTGTTGCGGTAAGGCGGCTGCCTGATGCCAGAATTCACCTACCAGGACATCGAGGCATGGCACACCGCCCTGAAGCTGTCCGCCAGCACGGGCCGCCTGAAGATCGGTTCGAACCTGAAAGCTTCGGCCGACGCCCAGGCTCACGCATTCGAACAGGCCGGGCTTGCCGTCGCGCTCATTGCCGAGGCCAGCACGCGGGAGGGCCCCGCCCAGGTCGGGCTCTACCGCGATGCTCGCGGTTCGCTGGCGCAGTGCCGGGCCTGGCTGCACGTGCTCGCGGCCGTCACCAACGAAAACGAGTCCGTCTTCCTGAACGAATTCGAACTCGCGGAACAGGCGTCCCGGCAAGTGAGCGGCCTGATTCGCAACAGTGAACGCGGGGCGGCGGGTGCCCCCGGGCGTCCGCCCATGCGTCCCGCTTCTGGCGGCCCCGGCCCGCGTCCCGCCGGTCCCCCCCGCGGAGGAGCCCCGCGATGAGCGAACGCAAGCGCATCCTCACAGGCATCCGGCCCACCGGCGCCCTTCACCTGGGGCACTATGCCGGTGCACTGGAGAACTGGGTGCGGCTTCAGAAGGAGTACAACTGCTACTTCCTGATTGCCGACTACCAGGTCTCGGACTACGCGGACGACATCACGCGTGTCCGCGACGCCGTCTGGGAGGTTGCGCTCGACTGGCTGGCGGTGGGGCTGGACCCCGAAGGCAGCCACTTCGTCATCGAAAGCCTGGTCCCGGAACACGCCGAACTGGCGACGTGGCTGGGATGGTTCCTGCCCGTGGCGATGCTGGAACGGAACCCCACGCTCAAAGCGGAAATGGAGGCGATGGAGAACCCGGACGACCCGAATGCCGAGCGGAAGTCCGTGCCCGTTGCCTTCTACAACTACCCGGTGATGCAGGTGGCGAACATCCTCATGCCGCGTGCCCACCTGGTCCCCGTGGGAGACGACCAGCTTCCCCACATCGAACTGACGCGGGAGACGGCGCGGCGCTTCAACCATCGCTTCAAAGAAGTGTTCCCGGAGCCGGAAGCGCTGCTGGGCCGGGTCCCCAGGCTGGTCGGGACCGATGGGAACGCAAAGATGAGCAAGTCCAAGAACAACGCCATCTTCCTGAAGGACGACGCGAAGACCGTCACCCAGAGCGTCATGTCAATGTTCACGCCGCGGATGAACCGGACAGACCCCGGCGACCCCGAGATCACCCCCGCCTTCATGTACCACGACGCCTTCAACCCCGACCGGGACGAAGTGGAAGACCTGAAAGAACGCTACCGCAAGGGCGCGGTGGGCGATGTCGAGGTGAAGCAGAAGCTCGCAGTGGCGCTGAATGCGTTCCTCGAACCCATCCGTGACCGGCGGGCGCGGCATGCTTCGAACATGCGTTATGTTAGGGAGGTGCTGGAGCACGGTTCCACCCGCGGCCGGGCGATCGCGCGGGAGACGATGGAGATGGTGCGCGACGCCCTCGACCTGAACTACCTGGGGAAGTACTGATGCTGCGGCCGACCCTGGAAGAAGTGAAGGAACTCGCCAGGGCGGGCGGCGGGAACGTGGTCCCCATCTACCGCGACGTCACGGCGGACCTGGAGACGCCGGTCTCGGCCTATCTCAAGGTGGCGCGGGGGAAGTACTCGTTCCTGCTGGAGTCGGTGGAGGGCGGCGAGCGCCTGGCGCGCTACAGCTTCATCGGCACGGAACCCTACCGCGTCCTCCGCACGGGCGACGGGCCCGGCGAGACAGGCGGCGACCCTCTGATCCAGATCGAAGACGAACTCCGGCGCTACAAGCCGATTAAGGTCGAGGGGCTGCCACGCTTCCACGGCGGCGCGGTGGGCTACATGGCCTACGAGGTCGCCCGGTACTACGAGCGCCTGCCCCTCCCGGAAGCAGACCCGCAGGGGTTGCCCGAATCGGTCTTCATGTTCTGCGACAGTCTGCTCGTGTTCGACCACCTTCAGCACACGATCAAGGTCATCGGCCACGTCCGCCTGGACGGCGACATCGACGCTTCCTACCGGGCAGCGGCCTTCAAGATCGACGAACTCGTCGACCGGCTGGCGGAGCCGCTCGACCGGCTGCCCTACGAGATCAAGCTCCCGCGGACGACCAACAACACCTTCGTGTCCAACCACACGAAAGAAGACTTCATGGCGAAGGTGGAGCGGGCGAAGGAGTACATCTACAAGGGCGACACCTATCAGATCCAGGTCTCGCAACGGTTCACCCGGAAGACGGACATCCACCCCTTCGAGGTGTACCGGGCGCTGCGGGTCGTGAACCCCTCGCCCTACATGTACTACCTGGAGCTCGATGACATGCATGTGGTTGGGGCTTCGCCGGAGATGCTGATCCGGGTGGAAGAGGGGGACATCGAGACCCATCCGATCGCCGGGACGCGCCGCCGCGGACGCAACCCCGAAGACGAAGCGCGGATGGCGAACGAACTCCAGTCATCCGAGAAGGAACGGGCCGAGCACATCATGCTCGTGGACCTCGCCCGCAACGACCTCGGCCGGGTCTGCAAGCCGGGCACCGTCGAAGTGACGTCGCTGATGGTGATCGAACGGTACTCCCACGTCATGCACCTGGTGTCGCATGTGGTCGGCAAACTGCGGCCGGAGGTATCGACCTACGACGCGCTGCGCGCCTACTTCCCGCACGGAACCGTCACCGGCGCCCCGAAGATCCGGACGATGGAGATCATCGCCGAACTGGAAGGGGAGCAGCGCGGCGGCTACGGCGGCTGCGTCGGCTACTTCGACCTTTCCGGGAATTGCGACACCGCCCTCGCTATCCGCACGATCTGGATGAAGGACGGCAACGCCTACGTCCAGGCCGCCGGGGGCGTCGTCTTCGACAGCACGCCCGAAGAGGAGTACCTGGAATCCGGGAACAAGGCCCGGGCGATGATGCGGGCCATCGACCAGGCCGAAATCAACGCCGCCGAGCAGCGCCGTGGGAGTCTCGGCTATGGCTAGGACGATGGGAGACGACCGGCCGGACTGCGTCTACGGGATCCTCGTGCGGGATCATCGGGTCTTCCTCGCCCGTTACCCGCGGGGCGAGGGCCTCCCCGGCGGCGTCTTTCGCCCCATGGCTGACGACCGCAAGGGGGAGCTTCGCGCCCACCTGGTGGACCAACTGGGGATCCTGGCCGGGGCGACGTGGGCGCAGGGGGCGTTCGACTACCACCACCCTCTCGAGGATCGGCCGCGCTTTTCCGGCTTCTATACCGTCTGGGAGTGGGAGGGAGAGATCTCCGCTGTGGCGGGCCGCTGGCTGGACGAAGACGGGGTCCGGGCGAGCATGCTCGGGCCGTCGCTCCGCATCCTCCTCCTGAGCGTGATCTCCACGCTCGCTCTGAAGACGACATGAACCAGCGCATCGAACTCGGGGCCATCGTTGTGCGCGAGGGGCGGCTGTGGCTCGTGCGGCCTCGGCCGGAGGGCCCGTGGGAACTCCCGGGGGGCACACTCCTGCCGGAACACGGGGACACCGACGCGGCGATGGACGCGATCCTCGCGGCCTTCGGTGTCAATGCCCCCGCGATTGAAGACGACTTCCTGGAGACGCGGTTCCTGCCGATGGAAGGCGGGCAGGTGGTCTACAACATCTACGCCGCCTCCGAGTGGACGGGCGACCCGGCCGCCGCCGCCGGAGTCGGTGCCGGCTGGTTCGAGCTGGCTGAGCTCGCTGCCATCCACATGGACGAGTGGCTGCGGGAGGCGCTGCTGGAAGCCTTCGGGCTGAAGGAAGCCCCGGACCGGGACCGCGAGCTCCTGGCGGCGATGGGCGGGCTGGCGGCCCAGGGCACTGCCGACCTCGGCGGCGCCTGGGGCGACCTCTCCCGGCAGGAGCCCGGGGACACACCCTTCCGGGAACACGTCACCCGCGCCTGGGAGAACGGCGTCCTCGACGACCGCACACGGGGGATCATGGCGGTGGCGATGCTGGCGGCGCTGGGCGGTCGGCCGCGGGCTCTCCGGGAAGCCATCGCTGCCGCGCTCCTGCACGGCGTAACCCCCGAACAGGCCGCGGAAACGCTGCGGATGGTGGGCGTCTATGCCGGCTACCCGGCCGCGATCGAAGCATGGGGCGCGATGGAAGGGCTCTTCGCCGAACGCGGCCTGCCGACGCCGGAGGTGGCGCCATGAACGCGGTCCTCTGGGACATGGACGACACGCTGCTGGAGACGCTGCCCGGCCGGATGCGGTCGCTCGCGCACGCCTACGAAGTCTGCTTGGGACAACGCACCGACCCGCGGGCGCTCTGGGTGAGCCACCGCGGCGGGACGCTGGAGGAGATGGGCGTCCGGCTGCTGGGCGATGACTGGCGGCGGTTTGTCGCCGCCTTCCGGGACCACTACTACGGCCACCACCGGGACATTCACCCCTACCCGGGGATTGAGTCCACCCTGGAGGCGATCGCGGCGGACGGCATCCCAATGGCGGTGGTCACCTCGAAAGTCTCCTGGGGCGCGGTCGAAGAACTCGGCCAGGCGGGCATTCTCTCGTACTTCGCAGCGGTGGTCGGACACGACGACACGGAACTCCACAAGCCCGATCCCGAGCCCGTTTATGCCGCCCTGGACCGCCTGATGGTGGACACGCCGGCCGGGACCGTATTCGTGGGCGACAGCCCCGCAGACATCTGGGCCGCCCGGAACGCCGGTTGCGTGGCGGTCGCCGCCCTCTGGGGGACGCTGGACGAGGAGCTGTTGCGCGACTCGCTCCCCGACCACCTCGCTGCGCTCCCGCACGAGGTCCTGGCGGTCCGCGTGAACGGCAGCAGGGAGGCCGGGCCATGGAGTTGACGAAGCACGTCGCCCACCTTGGCGTCCGCTTCTACCGGGCCGGCGGCGTGGACCTGACGCTCGTGCCGCTGATCAAGGAAGTGGCGGCATTCACGCGGTCGGCGGGCGATGGCTACTTCCTTGTCGCGCTGATGGGCGAGCCCGGGAGCGCCTACCCGCTCGACCTTCGCTCGCCCGGCGCCTACGACCCGGAATACCTCGCCAGGAAGTTCAGGCTCGACCGGCGAGGCTACGGCTACACCCCGGAAGAACTCGCGGAAGCGCTCAGGCTGGTGCGCGACGACCTGAAGCGGGAGGAAGGACTCGACGCGTGACGACCCTGCTTATCGACAACTACGACAGCTTCACCTACATCCTCTGGCAATACCTGGCCGAACTCGGGGCCGACGTCGTCGTCCGCCGCAACGACCAGATAACGCTGGACGAGTGCCGCGCCCTCCACCCTGACCACATCGTCATCTCGCCGGGGCCCGGCGACCCCACCGAGGCCGGGATCTCGCGCGAGGTCATCCGCGAATTCGCCGGGAAGGTGCCGGTGCTCGGCGTCTGCCTGGGGCACCAGTGCATCTACGACGTCTTCGGCGGCACAGTCACGGGAGCGGGCGAAATCAAGCACGGCAAGGTTTCGACCATCAGCCACGACGCCCGGGGCGTGTTCAAGGACGTGCCGGCCGGCTTCCATGCCGTCCGCTATCATTCGCTGGCAGGCACACTGGAATCGTTGCCGCCTGTGCTGGAAGTCACAGCGAAGTCGGAAAGTGGCGTGATCATGGGCGTCCGCCACAAGGAACTGACCGTGGAAGGCGTGCAGTTCCACCCTGAGTCGATCGGCACCGAGCACGGCAAGAAGATGCTCAAGAACTTCCTGGAGATGGAGGGCGGGCAATGGTGATCCAGGACGCTATCCGTTCCCTCGTAGAGGGCGGCGCGCTCTCCGGGGAGCAGGCCGCGGGCGCGATGGAGGAGATCATGGCCGGCGCCGCGACCCCCGCCCAGGTTGGCGGCTTCCTCGCCGCGCTCCGCATTCGCGGCGAAACCGCCGAGGTCGTGGCCGCCTGTTCCCGGGTCATGCAGGCGCACGCCGAGCCTGTCCCGGTCGAAAACGTGATCGACATCGTCGGCACCGGCGGGGACGGGATCGACACCTTCAACGTTTCCACCTGTGCCGCCTTCGTGGTGGCCGGGGCCGGGGTCCGGGTGGCCAAGCATGGCAACCGGGCGATGTCATCGAAGTGCGGGAGCGCGGACGTCCTCGAAGCCCTGGGGGCGCGCACCGACCTCGGCGGCGAGCAGGTGGCGAAGGTCATCGAAGGTTGCGGATTCTGCTTCCTCTTCGCCCAGCGGTTCCACCCGGCCATGCGGCACGTCGCCGGGCCGAGGCGCGAACTTGGGGTGCGGACAATCTTCAACCTCCTGGGGCCCCTGACCAGCCCGGCCAGACCCCGGGCTCAGCTGACCGGCGTCGGAGCCGGGGCGCTGGCGCCGCTCATCGCCGAGGCGTTTGCCCTGCGGGGGATGGAGCGCGCGGTCGTGGTCCACTCCGCCGACGGGATGGACGAGATTAGCCCCGATGGCGTGACCCACGCCTGGATTGTTGACCACGGCGCGATCACCGAACGGGACCTCACCGCCGCCGACTTCGGCCTGCCGCAACACCCGCTGTCGACGGTGCTTGGCGGCACGCCGGAACAGAACGCGGGCACCCTGCTGGCGGTCCTCGATGGTGCCGAAGGCCCCATGACCGACTTCGTGCTCATGAACGCCTCGGCGGCGCTCTATGCCGCCGGCAGCGCCACGGACCTCCGTCGCGGCGTCGAGATCGCCCATGAATCCATCGCTTCCGGGCGCGCGAGAGAAGTGCTGGACCACTACATCCGGCTCACCCACGAGGTCGCCGGTGAGTGAAGAAACGATCCTCGACCGGATTGTGGCGCGCCGCCGCATCGACGTCGCCGAGGCGAAGGCAACCGTGCCATCGGCGGCGCTCGAAGCACGCCTCGCCGCGGCTCCCCGGACGATCGACTTCGTCGCAAGGCTCCGGGCGGACGCCCCGATGGCCGTGATCGCAGAGGTGAAGCGCGCCTCGCCGAGCAAGGGCGACATCGCCTCGGGCATCGACGCGGCTGAGCAGGCGCTTCGCTACGCCGCCGGCGGCGCCGCCGGGATTTCAATCCTGACCGAACCCACGTGGTTCAAGGGCACGCTCGACGACATGCTCCGGACGCGCCTTGCCCTGCAACCCATGGGAGCCGCGCGCCCCGGGGTGCTCCGCAAGGACTTCATCGTCGACCCGTACCAGCTCCTGGAGGCGCGGGTCTTTGGCGCCGATGCGGTGCTTCTCATCGTCGCCAGCCTGAACGATGGGCTCCTGGGCGAACTGCTCGCGGCCTCCCGGTCGCTGGGGATGGAAGCGCTGGTGGAAGTGAACAACGCCGACGAGATGACGCGCGCGCTGGCCGCGGGGGCGGCGCTCGTGGGCGTCAACAACCGCGATTTGCGGAGCTTCACCGTCGACCTCGGAACGACCGACCGGCTGGCGGGCATGGCGGGCCGCGATGTCCTTCTCGCCGCGCTCAGCGGGATCCGTAGCCGGGCGGATGTCGAACGTTTCGAAGCAGCGGGAGCGGGCGCCGTGCTGGTGGGCGAAGCGTTGATGGTAGCGAGCGACCCCGCGGCCAAGATTCGCGAACTTTGCGGGCTGCCGGCGCAGGCCGGGGCGGCGGCAAGGCTGTGACGCGCGTCAAGATCTGCGGCTTGCGCGACCCGGAGACGGCAGTTGCGGCGGCGAAGGCCGGCGCCGACTTCATCGGCCTCGTCTTCGCCGAATCGAAGCGGCGGGTCACCCCGCAGCAGTGCCACGACATCATCGAGGCGCTGAACGCCGAGCGCCGGACTCCTCCCCCCGCAGAGTTCGCGGCCCCAATCGTGGGGGAAGTGCGCGGACTGAACTGGTTCGGGGCGTGGAGCGACGCGTTCGACCAGGCGATCGCCCGCTGGCGGCCGCTCATCGTCGGCGTCTTTGCCGGCATGGACGCTGACGAAGTGGACGACATCGCCGTGACCGCGGGACTCGACATCGTCCAGCTTTCCGGCGGCGAGCCGGCCGAGTTCTTGCGAAAGATCGCTCTCCCGGTGATCCGGGCCGTGCATGTGGCCCCCGAAACCAGGGCCGAGGACCTCCTTGAAACGATCGCGGAGGTGCCGGCGGCCGGCATCCTGCTCGACACTGGCTCAAAGGGGGTACTCGGCGGGACCGGGGAGACCTTCGACTGGGACGTGGCCGCCGGGGTTGCCCGCCGGGTGCCGATCATGCTGGCCGGGGGGCTCACGCCGGAAACCGTCGCCGCCGCCATCGCGCAGGTCGAACCCTGGGCGGTGGACGTCTCCAGCGGCGTCGAGACCGGCGGCAGCAAAGACATCGAGAAGATCCGCGCCTTCATCCGCGCGGCGAAGGGGGTCCGGGTTGGGCGCTAGATCGGCGATCTCGGCACGGTTTGGGGAATTCGGCGGGCGCTACATCCCGGAGACGCTGGTGGGGGCGCACGAAGAACTCGAAGAGGCTTACCTGGCGGCACGCGACGATCCCGCCTTCGGCGAGGAGTTGGCCTATCTGCTTCGCCACTACGTCGGGCGACCGACCCCCCTCTACTTCGCCGAACGGATGACCCGCGAATGTGGCGGGGCGCGGATCTGGCTCAAGCGCGAGGACCTCGCCCACACGGGCGCACACAAGATCAACAACGCCGTCGGGCAGGCGCTGCTCGCGAAACGCCTTGGGAAGCCGCGGATCATCGCCGAGACCGGGGCCGGCCAGCACGGGGTCGCCACCGCCACGGTCTGCGCGATGATGGGGCTCGAGTGCACCGTCTACATGGGCAGTGAGGACATCAAGCGGCAGTCGCTCAACGCCTTCCGGATGAAGATGCTCGGCGCCACCCTCGTCCCGGTCGAAACCGGGAGCAAGACCCTCAAGGACGCGATCAACGAAGCGATGCGCGACTGGGTGACGAACGTCCGGACGACCCACTACATCATCGGCTCGGCGATTGGGCCGCACCCCTTCCCGACCATGGTCCGCGACTTCCAGTCGGTCATCGGCAAGGAGGCGCGCCAGCAGATGCTCGAACAGGCAGGGAAGTTGCCGGACGTCGCGATCGCCTGTGTCGGCGGCGGGAGCAACGCCATCGGCCTCTTCCACCCCTTCATCGATGACCCGGTACGGCTGGTGGGCGTGGAAGCGGCGGGCGAAGGCGTGGGCACCGGGCGGCATGCGGCGACGCTCGTCGCGGGGCGCCCGGGCGTCCTCCACGGGACGAAAACGTACCTCCTCCAGGACGCCGCCGGGCAGATCATCGAAACCCACAGCATTTCCGCCGGGCTCGACTACCCGGGGGTCGGCCCCGAGCATTCGTGGCTGAAGACCAGCGAGCGGGCAGAGTACGTCGCCGTCGACGACAAGCAGGCTCTCGAAGGCTTCCTGTCGCTCACCCGCAGCGAGGGGATCATCCCGGCGCTCGAACCCTCCCACGCGATCTACCACGCGATGAAGGTCGCGGCCGGGATGCGCCTGGACCAGGACGTGCTCATCGGCCTGAGCGGGCGCGGAGATAAGGACATGCACACCGTCGCGGCGGCCCTTGGGGTTTCGCTCTGACCGCGTCTGCCGTCCCGGTGCGGCCGGGCCGCCTGCAGGATGTCCCCTGGGGGCCGAAACAGGTTCTCATCGGCCTGGGGCTCTTCGCCGCGGTGTTCCTCTTCACCCAGGCGCTCATCGTCGTCATCGCCGCCGCGGGTCACGACTTCGTTCCCTACGACACGGGCGACGTGTTCGACAAGGCGGGGGACATCGCCCGGTACGGCGACGAACGGCTGGCTGCAGCCACCGGGGGCGCCGAGTTGCCGGAGGCGCCGCGCATTCTTGCCGACGCGAACAGCCTCCTGATTCTGCTCGGAGCGACGTTCGTCTCGCAGGGGTTCTTCGTGTTTATTGTCCTGGCCGCAACCCGGCTCCGGTCGGACACGGTCACGCGCGCCCTGGGCCTCCGCAAGTACACCTTCAGCGACCTCTGGCGGCCGGCGGCGGTGGTGGTCGCGGCTTACCTGGGCGTCGCCATCTACTCGGTGGCGATGACCGCGCTCGGCGTCGACTTCCTCGAGCCCAAGAGCACCGTACCCTCGGGGGTCGTCCGCCACGGGGAGACGCTGGCGCTGGCAGGGGTGCTCGCCGTGATCAGCGCGCCCATCGCCGAGGAGCTGTTCTTCCGCGGCCTCGTTTTCGGCGGGCTCGTGCGCTGGGGATTCTGGCCGGCAGCGGCGGTTTCCGCCGCCCTGTTCACGCTGTCCCACCTGGACCCCGGGAGCGTGATCCCGTTCTTCTGGGTCGGCATGGCCATGGCCTGGCTGTTCTGGTCGCGCGGGAGCCTCTGGGACAGCATCGCCTTCCACTTTCTGTTCAATCTCACGAGCTTCTTGCTCCTGCTGGCGGGGACCTGACATGTCACAACGATTGCGCGAAACCTTCGCAAAGGGCCGGGCGGAAGGCCGCCCCCTGTTCATCCCCTACGTGACGGCGGGCTACGTCACCCGCGAAGACACCGTCCCCATCCTCCTGGCGATGGAAGCCGGGGGAGCCGACGTGCTCGAACTCGGCGTCCCCTTCAGCGACCCGATGGCGGACGGCGCGACGATCCAGCACGCGAACTTCGTGGCCGTCGAGCAAGCGGTCACCCTGGGGGACTGCTTCGGATTCGTACGGGAGGCGCGGGCGCAGGGCCTGAAGGCGCCGGTCGTCCTGATGGGGTACTACAACCCCATCCTCTCGTACGGCGAGGAACGCGCTGCCACGGACGGCCGCGCGGCCGGTGTCGACGGCTGGATCGTCGTGGACCTGCCGCCGGAAGAGGCGGGATCGTTCCTGGCGGCCTGCCGGGCGAACGACCAGAGCTTCATCCCGATGGTGGCGCCGACGACGAAAGAGCCGCGGATCGACATCCTTGCGGCGGCGGCCGACGCCTTCCTTTACTGCGTCAGCGTCACGGGGACCACGGGGCAGCGGACGGAGATGTCAGATGACCTCCCTGCGTTCATCGCGAGGGTCCGGCGGCACACGTCGCTGCCGCTGGCGGTGGGGTTTGGGGTATCGACCAGGGAGCACGTGGAGGCGGTTGGGAAGGTCGCGGATGCGGCTGTGGTGGGCTCTGCTATAATCGCGGCTGTAGACGCCGCAGGGCCTGAGAGCCGCGCGCAGAGCGTCAGGGAGTTTGTGGAGGATGTCTCCGGCCGGTAACGGGCAGGTGGTTTCGGCCCAACGTGCGGGCATCGAGCGCCGATGGTGTTGGCGCCGGCCCCTCGTGGGCCGAGCATATGGGCGCCCGCCGGCCGGTACCTTTGGCAGCCGCCCGGCCTAACCCCATACCCTGACCCGACCCCCCCTGGAGGAGGACTGCACGCATGCCCGTCCGTGGCGTCCGCGGTGCGACCACCGTGAGCAAGAACACCCGGGAAGAGATCCTGGAAGCGACCCGTGAACTGCTCACGGAGATGATCGAAGCCAACGGCATTGAGCCCGAAGACGTGGCATCGGCCTGGTTCACGACCACTCCGGACGTGAACGCCGAGTTCCCTGCAGTCGCCGCCCGCCAAATGGGGTGGACGTTCGTCCCGTTGATGTGCGGGCACGAAATGTCCGTCCCGGGCAGCCTGCCCCTTTGCCTGCGCATCCTTCTCCACTTGAACACCGATAAGGGAACCCATGACATCAACCACGTCTTCATCCGCGGCGCGCGAGCACTGCGCCCGGATCTCGCATCCAGCACCCACTCGACCGCACGTTAGCGGAGGAGAACCCGTGATTATCGTTGTATCCCCGGAGGCGACTCCGGATGAAATTGACCACATCGTCGCCCGGATCGAAGAGACGGGGCGGCAGGCGCATCTTTCCGAAGGGACCGAACGCCGGATCATCGGCGTCATCGGGCCGGACGCACCCGAACTCCAGGACATGTTCGAAAGCATGGCCCACGTGGAGTCCGTCTACCGGGTCACGAAGCCCTACAAGCTGGTCAGCCGCGAATTCCGGGGCGGGCCGAGCATCATCGACATCGGCTGCGGGGTCACCATCGGCGGGAACGAACTCGCCGTGATGGCCGGGCCCTGTTCGATCGAGAACGAAGACCACATCGTCAACACCGCGATCGCCGTGAAGGCAGCGGGCGCCAACATCCTCCGCGGGGGCGCCTTCAAGCCCCGCAGTTCGCCCTATGCCTTCCGCGGGCTGGGCGAGGAAGCATTGCGGCACCTGGCCACCGCCCGCAAGGTGACCGGGCTCCCCGTCATTACCGAACTCATGAGCGTTCGCGACATCGACGCGGTGGCCGAGTACGCCGACGTCATCCAGATCGGCGCGCGCAACATGCAGAACTTCATCCTCCTTGATGAGGTTGGCAAGCAGAAGAAGCCGGTGATGCTCAAGCGCGGGATGAGCGCCCAGATCGAGGAATGGCTGCTCGCGGCGGAGTACATCCTCGCCCAGGGCAACCCCAACGTGATCCTCTGCGAACGCGGCATCCGCACCTTCGAAACCGCCTACCGCAACACCTTCGACATCAACGCTATCCCGCTTGTAAAGGAGCTCAGCCACCTGCCGATCATCGCAGACCCGAGCCACGGCACCGGCAAGCACCAACTGGTGGCGCCGATCGCGATGGCCGCGGTCGCGGCGGGTGCGGACGGCCTGATGATCGAAGTCCACCCCAGCCCGGACCACGCCCTCAGCGACGGCGCCCAATCGTTGACATACGAAAGCTTCGCCGGGATGATGCGTTCGGTCGCCGGTATCGCGTCTGCGGTCGGGCGGTCGCTTTCAGGAGTGGAAGCGTCTGCAGCAGCGAGATAACGGGAAGGGTCGAAAGACCAGGGCAGGCGCATCTCTGCGGGGAGATAGCAGCCTGTCGGGAGACATGCCCGAAATTAGCCTGCCCGTCTTCCAGGGCCCCCTCGCACTGCTGCTGCGTCTCATCGAGCGAGACGACCTTGATATCACGGCCGTCTCGCTCGTTGCTGTCACCGACCAGTACCTGGCGAGCGTCCGCAGTGGCGGCTTCGGGCCGAACGCGCTCGCCGAGTTCGTCGCGATCGGTGCGAAGCTCATTTATCTGAAGTCGCGGGCGCTGCTCCCGCGGGCGCCTGAAGAAGCCGCGGCTGACTTCGAAGACGACGATGTCGGCCGCGAGTTGATCGACCTCCTCCGCGAGTACAAGCGCTTCGCGGAGGTTGTCGACGTCCTTTCCGAACGCCAGGACGCGGGGCTGCGCCACTACGGACGGACGGCCGCGCCGCCGGTGCTCCCCGAAGGCCCGGGCTTGGACGACGTCACCCTCGATGCGCTGCGCAAGATCATGCTCCAGGTGATGGGGAAGAAGCCCGCCGCGCCACGGGCCACCATCCCCCGCGACACAAGCGTGACCGTCCAGGAGCGGATCGCGATGTTCCGCGAACGGCTTCGACGCTACGGGAAGTTCTCGTTCCGGCGGGCGATCAGCGAATGCCAGACCCGTCTCGAGGTCGTCGTGGCCTTCCTTGCGATCCTCGAACTGCTGAAGTCGGGCGAATGCGACGCGGTCCAGGCGAAGGCGTGGGGCGAGATCGAAGTGGTGTCGATGCCCGTGCCCGCGGCCGGCTGAACGAGGCGCGAGGCAGCGCTTTCTAGCGGCTGGCCGCCGCCGTCTCCGGCACGGGTTCGCCCGAGGGCGCTGGTTGCGCGGCAGGGGTCCCACCGTGACCCACGGACGCCCGCCCGCCCTGGACCGCCGCCAGCCGCTTGCCGGCAAGCAGCAGCACCAGGGCACTAATAATCACGATCGCGATCCCCATACTGAACAGCCCGGGGCGGATACCGACTGTGGAAGCGAGCATCCCGGCGCCGATCGCTCCAATCGGGATCAGGCCGCGGTCGAGGCTGAGCAGCGACATCACACGGCCGTGCATCGCCGGGTCGCTGTTCTCCAGGAGGATGCCGTTCGTGAAGGTCATGAAGGTCACGGTCATGCTCCCGGCGACGGCGAGGAGGACGACCGTGAGGATGACGGTCTCCTGGAGCGAGATGCCCACCAGGGCCACGCCGAAGATGAGCATGTTGATCATGAGTTGGACCCCGGGCCGCTTCACTCCCGACTTCCAGGCGACAAACATCGAACCCGCGAAGGCCCCGACGCCGGTCGCGCCGGCAAGGAAGCCAACCCCGGAATCGCCGAGGTCCAGCGTGTGCTTGGCCAGCAGCGGCACGAACACCTGCTGGTAGGGGAACCCGAGGACGAAGAGGATGAGCGCCAGGAGCGTCACCAGGCCAAGGTCGGGGTTCGAACGGATGTAGCGGAAGCCGTCCGCGAGGTCACCGAAGAGGCTCGTCTCCTTGCCCGCCTTCCGTTCGTGGCGGGGGAACTGCATGAGCACAGTGGTGAGGATGACCAGCGCGTAGATGCCGACGTTGACCAGGTAGACCCCGCCGACGTCGAAGGGAAGGAGAAGCAGGCCCGCGAGGCTGCCGCCGCCGATACGCATGAAGCTGAGCGCCGCCTGGTTGAGCCCGAGGGCGTTCATCAGGTTCTCTTTCGGCACCGTGGCGGGGATGAGCGACTGCCGGACAGGCTGGTTGAACGCCATTGCCGTGCCGGAGACAAAGGCCGTGACGAAGACGTGCCAGACTTCGACGAGCCCGGCCACGGCCACCACGCCGAGGAAGAGGTGGCAACCCATCGAGACGAACTGCGTCGACATGAGGATGCGCTTGCGGTCTGAACGGTCGGCGACGGCGCCAGCGATGAGGCCGAAAAGAAGGATTGGGACGAGGCGCGTGGCGATGACCAGCGACAGGACGAGCGCCGAATCGGTCAGTTCGAGGATGAGGACGGCGCGGGCGACCTGGTCCATCCAGAGGGAGGCCGAGTGGCCTGTCTGGCCCAACCAGAGGAGGCGGAAATTGCGGTGGCGAAGGGCTCGAAACGTCTGGCCGGTGCCGATCCGGGACATGCCCAAATACTACCTTTACGCAAACGTAAGGGCGAGGGCGAGGGTGCTCCCCCGGCGGGTCAACCGTGGGCGCGGGACCGCCTGATCCAGGCCGTGACCGGGACAACCGCCACGCCGATCGCGGCGCCCGCAGCGTCGAAGACGACATCGAGGAAGGAGGTATCGCGGCCGGGCACGAACGACTGGTGCCACTCGTCGCTGACGCCGTAGAGCACGGCGAACGCCCAGCAACAGGCGAGCAGCGTGACGGCGTCGGCCCGGGGCCAGCGGATGGTAGCGAACCTCACGGCCAGCCAGCCAAGCACCGCGAAGAACGAGAGATGGCCGGCCTGGGAACGCCACTCTCCGCCCTGTGCGCCCGGGGGTTCGGACATGCTCGAAAGCGCGAAGATGACGCCCGCCCAGGCGACCACCGCTGCCAGCCGCCACCACATCGGCCGAGTGTATAGCCCCCGGAATTGCTACGCTTGCCCTACTCGGCCTCGGCCTCCCAACTCGGGACTACGACATGCCCATCCCGTCGTTCACGCGCACCCAGCTGGCAGCGGGGGCTCCCGGACCGGAGACCGCGCTGACGATCGGCGTGCTCGACGGCGTCCACCTCGGCCACCAGGCACTGCTCGGGCGGCTACGCGACGAAGCGCGGAAGCGAGCGCTCGCGCCGGGCGTCGTGACCCTGCACCCCCACCCGATCACCGTCCTTCGCCCCGAAATCGCCCCGAGTTACCTCACGAGCCTCGAAGACCGCATGGAGCTGATGCGCGACGCAGGCGCCGACTGGGTCATCCCGCTGACGTTCACCGGCGAGGTGTCGGAAGTGTCGGCTGAAGAACTGGCCACCGCCTTCCACGAGATCCTGCGGATGCGGCTGATGGTCCTTGGACCCGACGCCGCCTTTGGCCGGGGGGCGCCGAAAGACACGGTCGAACGCATGAAACGCCTCGGCCAGGAACTCGGCTTCGAAGTGGTGCAGGTCGAGCCGCTGATGCACGACCACGAACGCTACAGCAGCACGGCCGTCCGCCAGGCGCTGGCCGCGGGCGACATGGACCGCGTGACCTCGCTGCTCGGACGCAACTACAGGCTCTCCGGGCCGGTGATCCAGGGCTTCGAACGTGGCCGCACGATCGGCTTCCCCACCGCCAACATCTCAGTCGCCGCGGACCGCGCGATGCCGGCGATCGGCGTGTACGCCACGCGGGCGCAGGTGGCGGGGCGCTTGCTCAAGGGCGCCACGAACATCGGGCGCCGGCCCACCTTCGATGCCGGCCACGTCTCCATCGAAACCCACCTGCTGGACTTCGAAGGGGACATCTACGGGGAACGGATGGAGCTGGAGATCGTCCATCGCATCCGCGGCGAGGTGAAGTTCGGAAGCCCGGAAGCGCTGGTCGCCCAGATCCGCAAGGACATCGAGCAAGTGCGGGAGGTGCTGCCGTGAGCCGCCAAATGGCGCCTGTGGACGAGCAGATCGGCATCCTGATGAGCGGCGTGGACTACGGGGACGACCGTCTGCGCAAGGAGATGGAGCGCGAACTCCGGGCGCGGCTGGGCGAAGACCGTCCCCTGCGCGTGTACCTCGGGATCGACCCAACGGCCACGTCGCTGACCCTGGGCCACACGGTGCCGCTCCGGAAGCTCCGCCAATTCCAGGCGCTGGGCCACCACGCGATCTTCCTGATCGGCGACTACACCGCCCTCATCGGCGACCCCAGCGACAAGAACAAGCTGCGGCCGATGCTCACGCAAGAGGACATCGCCCACAACGAACAGACGTACTTCGAACAGGCCGCCCGCATCCTCGACTCGACGGCGACCGAGGTGCGCCACAACTCCGAATGGCTCGGCAGGCTGAGCTTCCCGGACGTCATCTCTCTGATGTCGAAGTTCACGGTCGCCGAGATGCTGCGGCGCGACAACTTCCGGCTGCGGTTCGACGCCGGTGACGCCGTCTATTTGCACGAATTCCTCTACGCCCTGATGCAGGGGTACGACGCCTATGCGCTGGAATGCGACGTCCAGGTGGGCGGCACCGAGCAGCTTTTCAACCTGATGGCTGGCAGGAAGATCCAAGAAGACGCGGGACAGCGGCCCCATGTGCCGGTGACCATGCCCATCCTCGTCGGGCTCGACGGCAAGGACCGGATGTCGAAGTCGAAGGGGAACCACATCGGCGTGAACGACAGCGCCACCGAGCAATACGGCAAGGCGATGTCCATCCCCGACAGCGCCGTGATGGACTTCTTTGTCCTCGCGACGGACCTCCCGCGTGCGGAATTGCCCGCTGTCCAGGCATTGCTGGCGCGCGACCCGATGGCGGCGAAGAAGCTGCTCGCGCGGACGATAGCGACCGAGTTCCACGGCGAGGCAGCGGCGCGGGAAGCCGAGGCCAGTTTCGAGCGGACGGTGCAACGCAAGGAGACCCCCGACGAGATCCCGGAGTACACGGTCGTCGCCGGGACGCCCCTGGTCGACGTGCTCGTGGATGCGAAGCTCGCGCCGTCGCGCCGGGAAGCCCGCCGCCTGCTGGAGCAGGGTGCCGTATCGATCGACGGAGAGGTGACTACTGTTGCAGCGACCGCAACTCCCGGGACGACGCTCCAGGTGGGCAAGCGCCGCTGGCTCCGGCTCCTCGAATAGCCGAATAGCGCCGGTCACCCCGCCTGCCCCGCTGATTGCGTTCTTAACGAACGCGCCCCTATCCTTCCTTCGAACCTACCGACCGGAAAGGCACCCCACCACATGGCAGACATCAAGGAAACCTGGAACCGCCACGGCGCGGACGTGATCAGCGGCAACATGGCCGGCGTCATGGGCGACCTCACGCCTGCGGCCATGGCCAAGGCGATGGGCCTCGCCGCCAACCCCATCCAGGCGAAGACGATCGAAGTGAAGGACCTCAGCGGCAACGAAGTCGAAATCACGTACGTGGGCGACACCACCCGCCGCACCATCTGGAGCAAATGGGAAGAGACCAGCCCCGGCAAGTGGCAGATCTCGGACCTGGTCGAACGCTAGTGAGCATGCCGGAGGGCAGCGCCCGGGAAGCGGCGGAGCGCAACGCCCAGGCGATTATGTCGGGCAACCTCGCCCAGGTGATGGCCGACATCACCCCCGAGGCCCTGGCCCAGGTGATGCAGATGGGTGCCGCCGCCGGTGGAGTGAACCCGGCGGCGATGCCCGGCATCACGGGATACGACGTGGCCCCCGTGGCGGCCGACGGCGAAACCGAGGCGTTCGAGGTCACCTTCCATTCGGCCGTGGGCAAAGCCACGCTGGGGATCACCTGGAAGCCGGTGATGGGCCAGTGGAAGATTTCGGCTGTCGCCCTCGTCTCGCTCGAACCGGCGCCACCGGCCTGACATGGAACTCTGCCTCGTCAGGCACGCCATCGCGGTCGAACGGGGCTCCCCCGGCTACCGCGATGACGCGCTCCGTCCGCTGACCGTGCGGGGCCGCGACCGCATGCGCGAAGCCGCTCTCGGGCTGCGCGTCCTTTTCACGCCCGAACTCATCCTCACCAGCCCGCTCGTCCGCGCCAGGGAGACCGCCGAGATCCTCCTCGATGTCTACAAGATGCGCGAACTCCACGTCTCCGACTCGCTCGCTACGGGGGACGAAGACGCCCTCCTCCAGGACCTGAAGGGGTTCGACGCCGGGCACGTGATCGCCGTCGGCCACGAACCGCACCTCTCGATGGCGCTGTCCTACCTGCTCACCGGGGACCGGGGGGCGATGCGGGCGGTCTTCAAGAAAGGCGCGGCGGCGATGCTTGAGTTCGAAGGCGAGGCTTCGCCCGGGCGCGGCTGGCTGGAATGGTTCGCCCAACCGGGGATGCTCCGGAGCATCGGGCAGGCCACGGTCACTCGCTCAGGCTGATCACGACCCGGACTTTCAGGGCTGTTTCCAGGCGTTTCGCTTCCCGCTCGAGGTCGTAGATCTCCGCGTCGAGGCCGCCTTTTCCCGCCAGGTGCAGATGCAGCATGGCGCCTTCGAGCCGGGGCTCGAAGCGAAGCACCGGGGATGGCGTACGCCGCCGGACAGCCCGCGCCGCACCGAGCATCGCCCCCAACGCGGTAACGGCGGCGGCATCGGTGGGAAGGACAAGCGAACGGTAGGGCGTGAGCTCGGCGCTGCCGCCGTGTCCGGCCCGCACAAGAGCGCCGAGGAGCACGACTTCACGGTGGCTGAATCCGTGGAGGTCGCCGCTGTGGACGAGGTATTCGGCGTGACGGTCGCGGTTGTAGTAGTCCACATGGAGGCCCACGCCCGCCAGGCGGGCGCCAGCGAGGAGGAGGTCGAGCCACTCCGGGCCAAGCTGATGCCGGGGGGCGGCAGCTTCGAAGAGCGCGGCGGCGGCGGAGACGACGGGTTCCGCGTGGAGCTCGTCGATGCCGTTGGCACGGGCCAGGCCGGCGATCGAGGCGCCGCGGACATCCCCAAGGACCGGGCGGTCGCCGCGCAACTCTTGCCAGACGATGCCTTCGCGCAGTCCCTGGCCGGAGATGTGCAGTTCGGGCGCGCCGACCATCTCCAGCACCTCGTCGATGACGACCGCGGCGGCGGGGAGGATGTCGAGGCGGGACGAGGCGAGCCCGGGGATACGGCGGCGTTCGTCGGCGGAACGGGTGGTGAGGGCGCGGGTGAGCCGCGATAGCTCCCGCCGAGTGATCGTGAAGCCGTGGAGGCGGCGCAGGGGGTAGCTCCGCTGGAGCCGCACGATTCGTGCCAGGTTGCGGGCCGCCCCCCCGACCCCGTAGAGGACGGCCGGGCCTGCGCCGATGGAGATCGAGGCCCTCACCGCCTTCCTCAGGGCGCGGACATCCCTCGGGGACGGCGGATCGCCGCGGAAGTGGCGTTCGGTCGCGTAGATGGCGCCGAGCGGCACGGAGCGGGACTCGGCCAGCCCGCGGCCCTCCACGCGGATGACTTCCAGTGACCCGCCCCCGACGTCGACCACGTAGCCGTCCCGGAGGCCGGTGCTGTTGATGGTGCCGAGGAAACTGGCGAAGGCTTCTTCCGCCGGGGAGAGGACGCGCACCGTGAGTCCGCATTCGAAGCGAGCGCGGGCGATGAACTCCTGGGAATTCTCGGCGCTCCGCAGAGCCTCGGTACCAACGACGGCGATCGTCGATGGCGAATGGGAGTCGGCGACCTGGGCCATGATCCGAAGGGCGCGGAGGCCGCGTTCAATCCCGGCGGGCGTCAACTGGCCACTGGCGTGGCCCTCTCCCAGTCTCGCTTCCAGCTTCTCTTCGTCGATGACTTCGAACGCGGAATCGGTCAGTTGGCGCGCTACGAGCAGGCGGACCGAGTTCGAACCAACGTCGATCACTGCGATGACCCGGCCGGATGGCATGGCTGCGATCCCCCCGCTGCATGGTAGCGCGAAGGCGGCTGCGGTCTCGATTTGCCGTCTATGCGGGGGCTTGCGGCCTGGCGTAGGATAGACGGAACGATGCCCGACTGGAGGGATGGCCTATGCGCCGCCCAACCATCATCGCAACCCTGCTCCTGCCGCTGCCGTTCGCGTTCCTGCCGCTGATGAGCCTGCTCTTTGCTGGCGGTCCGGGGCCGCAGGCAGACCCGGTGGCAACCATCCCGGCGCCACTCCAGGACACCGTCCGGGCCGAACCGGTTCAGGCCGACACCTCCGTCGCGTTCAACGCGGACCCAATGGCGGGTGCCGGGTGCGGTGGAGCATCAGTTACCACTATCGAAGGATAGCGTCCCGCTCCCCTGTGCTACGATTCGCCGGGGATAGCCGCGAGCAGCGCATGGTCCGCGGACTGCCCCGTTGACGGAAGGCAGGGATCTACCCGGATGACCTCGACCCGCACCCGCCGGACCCGCTCCCAACAGACCATCGAAGAGTACCTGCTGAGCGAGCAACAGCTCGAGGACATGTACTACTACATGCTCCTTTCGCGCCGCCTGAACGAACGCATGCTGGCCCTCAACCGCCAGGGCCGCGCCCCCTTCGTGATTGCGGGCGCCGGGCAGGAAGCCGCCCAGGTTGGGGCGGCGATGGCACTGAAGAAGGGCACCGACTACCTCGCCCCCTACTATCGTGACCTCGGCATGAACCTGGTCCTGGGCATGACCGCCCGGGAAGCGATGCTCAACCTCCTTGCCAAGCGGGACGACCCGAACAGCTTCGGCCGCCAGATGCCATCGCACTGGGGCAACAGTGCCCGCCGGATCGTCACCCAGTCGAGCGTGGTGACGACGCAACTGGTGCACGCAACGGGGATCGGGCTGGCGGCGAAGCTCCGCAAGGACCCGATCGTGGTGCTCACCTGCTGCGGCGAAGGCAGCACCAGCCGCGGCGACTTCCACGAAGCCCTCAACTTCGCCGCCATCCACAAGCTGCCGGTCATCTTCTACGTCCAGAACAATGGCTACGCGATCACTTCGCGCACGGACAAAGAGATGCCGCTGGAGAACGTCGCCGACCGCGCGCGCGGGTATGGCATCCAGAGCGCCATGGTGGACGGCATGGACTGCATCGCCGTCTACCAAACCGTGAAGCCGGCTATCGACCAGGCTCGCCGCGGCGGGGGGCCGTACCTGATCGAAGCGAAGTGTTACCGGCTCTGGCCCCACTCAAGCGACGACGACGACACCCGGTACCGCCCCAAGGCCGAGCTCGAAGAGTGGACGAAGAAAGACCCCGTCACCACCTTTCGCGACCGCGTCGTCAGCGAAGGAGTGTTCCCGGCCGAAGACCTCGAAGAGATCGAGAAGCGGGTGGAAGAAGAAGTGCGCGAGGCGGCCCAGTGGGCGCTCATGCAGCCGGACCCCGCCCCCGAGGACGCCCTCGGCTTCGTCTACAAGGAGCTTTAGCCATGGCACTGGTGACCGTCATCGAAGCGATCCGGTCCGCGCTCGACGAAGAGATGGCAGCTGACGACCGAGTCTTCATCCTGGGCGAAGACGTGGAGGCGGGCGGCGTGTTTCGCGTCACCGAAGGGTTGGCAGCGAAGTACCCCGGCCGCCTGATCGACTCGCCGCTGGCGGAGTCGTCGATCATCGGGATCACCATCGGCGCCGCGCACTACGGTCTCCGGCCGATCGCTGAGATCCAGTTCGCCGACTTCATCCACGCGGGGTTCGACCATTTGGCGAGCGAAGCCTCGCGCTGGTGCTACCGGACGAAGGGCGACGCCTACCTGCCGATGGTGGTCCGGACCCCCTGGGGCGGTGGCGTCCATGGCGGCCAGCACCATTCCCAGAGCATCGAGGCGTACTACACCCACCTGCCTGGCATCAAAGTCGTCGCGCCGTCGTTCCCCTCGGACTACCGTTCGCTCCTGAAGGCAGCGGTCGCCGACCCGAACCCGGTGCTGTTCCTCGAACACAAGCGCACCTACCGGCTGATCAAGCAGGAGGCGAGCGAGCCCGGCGAGAGCATGATCGGCCGCTCGCGGGTGACCCGAAAGGGCGGCGACCTCACGATCTTCGCGTATGGGCTCATGCTCCACGAATCCCTGGCGGCGGCCGAGGAACTGGCGGCCGAAGGGACTGAATGCACCGTGGTCGACCTGTTAACCCTGCAGCCGCTCGATGTCGAGACGGTGCTGGAGGCGGCGAAGGCCACCGGCAAGGTGCTGATCGTGCATGAAGACACGCTGACCGGCGGCTTCGGCGGCGAGATCGCGGCGCTGATCGCGGAGCACGCCTTCGAGTACCTCGACGCACCGATCCGGCGCGTCTGCGGGCCGGACATCCCTGCCATGCCCTTCCACCACAACATGGAGAGTTTCTTCATGCCCGATCGCGCGAAGATCGCCGCGGCAGCGCGCGACCTCGCCGCCTATTAGGAGGGCACGATGACCACCGTGACCATGCCGCAACTCGGCGAAAGCGTCACCGAGGGCACCATCCTCGCCTGGCTGAAGAAACCCGGCGACCCGGTCCGCCTGGACGACCCCCTTTGCGAGATCGAGACGGAGAAAGTGACCGCGGAACTGCCGTCGCCGTTCGAAGGCACGATGGGGGAGATCCTCGTGGCCGAGGGCGAGACGGTGAACGTCGGCGAGCCGCTCTGCACGGTTATCGAAGGCGCGGTCGCCGGGGAAGCCCCGCGAGCGGCTGCCGGGGCGACGGCCGCCGGGGGCTGGAGCGGCGGGCCCATGGCCATCCCACCCGACGAGCCCCCTGTGCCTGCCCCGAACGGCGCCCTTGGCACGGTCCCACGAGCGGCTGCCCCGGTGGTGCCCCGGCCATCACGCACGGCCGCCATCAACCCGGAGAGCCGCGAACGCTACTACTCACCCGCTGTGATGCGACTGGCGACCGAGCACGGGGTCGACCTGACGGCAATCAAAGGCACCGGCGTCGGGGGCCGTGTCACCCGGAAGGACGTGGAGGCACGCCTCGCGGGGGGCGCCGCGGCGGCGGCAACAACGGCTGCCCCGGCCCCGCAACCGCGGCCGGGCGGGGCGCGCTACGACGTGGTCCAGCTTTCGGCGACTCGCCGGACGATCGCCGACAACCTCAAGCGGTCGAATCTGGAGGCACCCCAGGCGTGGACGATGGTCGAGGCCGACGTCACGCCGCTGGTCCGCCTCCGGGAACGGGATCGGGCCGAGTTCCAGCGCCGCGAGGGCGTCGACCTCACGTTGCTCCCATACTTCGCCGTCGCCATTTGCGAGACGCTGCGCGACTTCCCGATGCTCAACGCCCGCTGGGAGGGCGACGAGCTTCGCCGCTACCACGCGGTGGACCTCGGGATCGCCGTGGCGGCCGAGACCGGGCTCGTCGTGCCCGTGATCCACGATGCCGGCGACCTCAACCTCGCGGGGATCGCCCGGCGGATCGCGGACATCGTCGACCGTGCCCGGCGACGGAAGCTGCGGATCGACGACATCGAAGGCGGGACCTTCACGGTGAACAACACCGGCTCGTTCGGTTCAATCGCCTCGAAGCCGATCGTGAACTACCCGCAGGTCGGCATCGTGACAATGGAGCGCGTCGTGAAGCGCGCGGTCGTCGTGGAGGGCGACGCGATCGCCGTCCGTTCGATGGTGAACCTCTGCCTCAGCTTCGACCACCGAGCGATGGACGGACTGGAGGCGGGTGGGTTCCTCGCGGCGCTGAAGGGGCGGCTGGAGACACTCGGAACGTAACCGGCGGTCCCCGGCAACTACCGCGGCCGGACGACCCCGGACGGGTCGACGACCTCGATCCAGGTGGGGCCGGGCGCGAACCGCACCTCGACCCCGTCGGGGCCGTAGAAGCGAGTTCGGGATTCCCGGATTGGCTTCCGCCAGGTGCCGCGGATGAACTGGCCGCCGGTGAGGACGACGGCGTCCCCTTGCCCGAGGGCATCAATCAGCACGTGGCCGCCCTCGTCGACCACGGACGAGGCCGCGAAGATGACGGCGACGTTGGCGAAGGCGAGCTGCTTGTTGGTCTCGCCGTCCACATGCCGCTCGCCATCCTGCCAGCGCAGGTAGCGGCCCGAGCCGGCATCCCAGTCCCAGCGGATCTCCGTTCGGCTCCACTCCGCCAGCTTGATTTCCACCGAGGGCACGACAACCCCTCCGGTGACGGTGGACGCACTCCGGTAGCGCCAGGGTTCAATCTTCGGGGCGTGGTCGTATCCGAGTCCCTCAGCCGCCAGCCGCAGCTCGCCGGTGCTGGTGACCACGTTGTGAGGCGCCGGCCGGTCAGGGTCGCGGAAGTAGGCCGCGAAAGCCACGCCGGCCATGTCGAGGTCGGCGATGCCCCACTCGAACATCTGGCCGGCGGCATCGGCATCGCCCGGCGTGTCGGAACTGCCGACGTGGGCATAGAGAGCGTCGTATTCCAGCGCCCAATAGAGGAACGGCGTCCGGGCCGAACGCACGGGCTCGATCCGCGCGGCCTCCTGCGAGTGGAAGACGGCGAAGAAGCGGGTGATACCGCCTTCGACCAGCGCTTCGATGACGATGTCGGCATGGTCGAGACCGGTGTGGGGGAACGCCCCGGGCGCGTTGTCCATCATCACGGCAACCGGCCGAAGTCCCCGCCTCGCCGCCTCCACGGAAGCGCTCACGGGTTCGCCGGTAAGGAGCGTGACCGCAGTGGGAGTACTGGTTGCGGCCGGAGACGGGCTCACGGTGGGCGCGGAGGTCGAGGTGGCGGTCGGGACCGTCGCGCCGGAGGACCCGTCGGAATCGCGCACTTCGACCGCGACCCAGGCGGCGCCCGCGGAAGCAAGCAGCGCGGCCGCTACCGCGACACCAAAGATCAGGTTACGCACTGCCGCCCGCCTCGCCTGAATCTGATCCGAGCCTACCACGCCGCGCAGGGCCGGGCCTTGCCGCCGGCAAGGAGGGCCGTGCGGGGCTTAACCGTGGCGAGGCGACGCCTCCAGGGCACGGCCGATGACCATCCGCTGGATCTGGTTGGTGCCTTCGAAGATCTGGAAGATCTTGGCGTCGCGCACCCATTTCTCGACGGGGTGATCCCGCATGTAGCCCTGGCCACCGAGGACCTGGAGGGCGTCGATGGTCACCTTCATCGCCATGTCGCTGGCGAAGCACTTGGCCATGGAGCCTTCAGCCTGGAGATAGGGGACGTTCGCGCCGGCCATCCAGGCAGCCCGCCAGACCATCAGGCGGGCCGAGTCGACCGCCATCGCCATGTCCGCGAGCATGAAGCTGATGGCCTGGTTCTTGATGATCGGCCGGCCGAACTGGACCCGCTCCTTCGCGTAGTCGAGGGCGTATTCGTAGGCGGCGCGGCCGATGCCGAGCGCGTAGGCGCCAACCACCGGGCGAGTCCGTTCGAGGGTCATAAGCGCGCCCATCGCGCCGGGGCCAGCACTCCCTCCACCAGACTTCGGGGCCGCGCCAAGCTTGTTTTCCGCGGGGATTCGGCAGTCGGAGAGGACGACGTTCGCCGTGTGGGAAGCGCGAATCCCCATCTTCCTCCAGGTCGTGCCGGCCGAGAGCCCCGGGGTCCCGGCGGGGATGACGAAGGCAGCAAGCCCGCCCCATCCCTTCGACCTGTCCTCGGTCGCGAAGACAACGTGGAGGTCGGCGACGCCACCGTTCGTGATGAACTGCTTCTCGCCGTTGAGGACGTAGTCATCGCCATCGCGGACCGCGGTCGTCTGGATGTTCGCGACATCCGAACCAGCGTCCGGCTCGGTGAGGCACATGGCGCCGAGCCGCACCTGTTTCGAATCGGACGCGATCTCCGGGAGCCAGCGGTCGCGCTGCTCCTGCGAGCCGGTGCCCATGATCGCCGCGGCGGCAAGGCCAGACGAGTTGATCGCGAGGGCGATGCCGGCGCAGCCCCAGGAAAGCTCTTCGGCGAGGATGGAGGGGATGAGCGACGAACCGCCACCATCGACGAGCGCGCCTTCGCGGGAGACGCCGAGGCCAATGCCGGCGGCCTTCTTGATGATCTCGTAGGGGATTTCCTCGTGCTCGTCGTAGTAGGCCGCCACCGGGCGAATCTCTCTTTTCGCGAATTCGTGGGTGAGCTGCTGGACGAGACGCTCTTCTTCGCTGAGTTCGAAAGAAACCACGGGAACCCTCCTACCGTTCGGTAAGGGCAATGGTAGCAGCCTCCCCCAGAGAGGCACGTCTGGCTGGCGGCGACCATCCATAAGGTCAGCCGATAGGAGGCGGCCCGGAAATCATCTCTGGGCCACTGGTACACAAGGGGGGCAGGCGCGAACATTGCCCCTTCGGGCGGACAGGCACTACCCTTCAGAGTGTTATGACGCGTTCCAATCATTACAACCCGTGTTCGGCGGGCGCCACACGATCTTCACAAAATGGCACGTGAAATCCTGTGGACTTTCCCGAGAAGCGGCCCCTATGATAGCGCCGCTCTGGATGCCGACCCCTAGGAGAGGTGTACCTGGATGGACGACTGCATCGCCCAGTTTCTGAACTTCCTCGCAGTTGAGAAGAACGCCTCCGGGAACACCATCGCCGCCTACCGGAACGACCTGGCCCAATTCGAAACCTTCATCTCCGGCAACGGCGGGGGGGCGGCCTCCACCGCGTTGACTGCCGTGAAAGGCCCCCTCGTCGTCGCCTTCACGGAAGACCTCCGCGCCCGTCAGTACAAGGATGCGACCGTGGCCCGGAAGGTTGCAGCGGTGAAGTCGTTTTTCGGCTTTCTTTCGGCCGAAGGGCTGGTGGACCAGGACCCGACGGAGCAGTTGAAGTCGCCGCAGGTTGGGAAAACGCTTCCGCGAGCGCTGAGCACGCGGGAAGTCGACGAACTCCTGGAGCAGCCCTCCCGCCGGAATACCCCGGAATCGCGCCGCGACAAGTCCATGCTCGAACTGCTCTACGCCACCGGCCTCCGCGTCACAGAGCTGGTTTCGCTCAATGTTTCGGACATCGCCCTCGAAAGCGACCCGGTGACGGTCCGCTGTGTGGGCAAGGGCGACCGCGAACGCATCCTGCCGCTGCACCAGCGGCCGGTGGACGAATTGCGGCAGTACATCTTCCACGTGCGTCCCCGGCTGGTCCGCAACCGCAAGGAATCGGCGCTGTTTGTGAACCGCCGTGGGGAGCGTCTCACCCGCCAGGGTTTCTGGCTGATCCTGAAGAACTACGCGCGCGACGCGAAGCTCGACAAGACGGTCACGCCCCACACCCTCCGGCACACCTTCGCGACGCACATGCTCTCGGGCGGCATGCCGCTTCGTAATGTGCAGGACGCCCTCGGGCACGCCAGCATCAGCACAACCCAGATCTACACCCACCTGACGGACGACCAGAAGCGGCTCCAGTACGACAAGGCTCATCCCCGCGCCTGATCGCAGCCGGGAACCCGCCGTTCCGGTAGACTCGGGAGATGCCGCCTCCCGCCGAACTGCTTGACGCGCTCAGCGCCCCTTCGGCCACAGCGGCGCTCCGGGAGATGGACGGGGGCGGGCAGCTAACCCGCCTCTTCCCTGAACTTGAGGCCGGGCGGGGCTTCAGCCAGCCGGAACTCCACTACTACGACGTCCTCGACCACAACCTCGCCGCCGTGGCCGCCGTCGAAGTTGCCCTTGGCGACGGTGCCGACGGCCGCGAACTCCGCGAGTCGCTGGGTTGGCTCGACCTCGACGGTTCGCTCGAACGGGAGGTCGACGGCATCTCCATCGCCAGCCTCACGCGGCTTGCCTGCCTTGTCCACGACGTCGCCAAGCCCGCAACCGCAACAATAGTCGAAGGGCGGCTGCGATTCCCACGGCACGGCCCCACGGGGGCCGAAATGATGGGGACACGGCTGCCCGAACTCGGGTTTAGCGCGGGGGCAACCTCATTTGTCTGCGCGATGGTGCGGTATCACCTTCGCCCGGGCGAACTCATTCGCGCCTGGCCGCCGACCGACCACGCCGTCCGCCGCTTCGCCACTGCGCTTGATGGGCACGTGCTCCCCCTGATGCTGGTGAACCTCGCCGACGGGATGGCGACGCGCGGCCCCGGCTACACGCGCGAGAACTTCCGGCGGCACTGCAACTTCCTCAACTACGTGGTCGCCCGCTCGTGGGCGGTGATGGAAGACGGCCCGCCGCCCCTGCTTTCGGGTGAAGAGGCGATGACTGAACTCGATATGGAAGGTGGACGCTTGCTTGGGGCGGTCCTAACATCACTTCGCCGGGCGCAACTCGAAGGCGCAATCGCGAGCCGGGACGAAGCACTGGTGCTCGCGCGCTCAATCCTGGCGGGGGCCGCGGACAGAGCCACCTCGCCAGGCCGGTAGGAGTTTCCCCCATGGCGGTCATGTGGAGCGTCATCTTCTACACCGTGCTGGCGGTGGCGGCGTTCTACTTCATCCTTCTGCAGCCGGTGTTGAAGAACCAGCGCGAACAGAAGAAAGCTGTACAGTTGCTCCAGATCGGCGATGAGGTGGTCACCACTGGCGGCCTCATCGGCGAAGTCAAGGATGTCGTCACCCCACCCGACGGCCCAACGGAGATCATCCTCGAACTCGCCCCCGGGATCCGGGTGCGGGCGGTGACGGATGCAATCTCCCGCCGGCTGACCACCCTCGAACCTGCCCCCGTAACCCGGGCGGCAGATACGGGATCCCAGGAGGCCACGGAGCCCCGTGCGTAAGACCCAGGACTATCTGCTCTTCCTCTTCATCATCGTCCTTGCTGTGTTCAGCCTGGTCGCGGTGTGGCCCAACGACCCCGGGCGATACCTGCCCGGCGACTTCTGGCCGCATGGCAAGGGCATCAAGCTTGGCGGCTGGGAACGCGAGACCATGCGCCTCGGCCTCGACCTCCGTGGCGGGGCTCACCTCGTCCTCCAGGCCGAACCCCCCGAGGGCTACGAGGGCAACCTCGACGACGCGATGGACACCGCCCGCGAGGTGATCGAACGCCGCGTCAACGCCTTCGGTGTCTCCGAAGCGGAAGTCACCCGCGCGGGCAACAACCGGATCGACGTCCAGGTCCCCGGCATGTCGCTCCAGGACGCCCAGAACCTGATCGGCCGCACGGCACAGCTGGAGTTCCGGGTGGTGAACGACGAAGGCGTGCTCGTCCCGGCAACCTTTTCGAAGGACGGCAAGACCGCCTGCCCGCTGCAGCCGGCTGGTTCGCCGATCCCCGAAGGGTGCGCCGTGATGAGTGGCCAGTACCTGAAGAACAACTCCTACCCCAGCCGCGTGGCTACGACGTTCGCCGTCAACTTCGAAACGACCGGGACCGGCGCGAAGCTGATGGAGCAGATCACGGGCCGGGCGCTTTCGTTCGCTGAAACCGACCCCCGCCGCCTCCTGCTTGTCTACCTCGACGAAGAGGAGATCTCCCGGGCGACGGTCCAGGGCGTCATCTCCAACCAGGGACAGATCACGGGGCAGGAATCGTTCGACGCGGCGCGAGAGCTTTCGAAGCAACTGAACGCTGGTGCGCTGCCCGTCCCGATGACGACGATCCAGTCGAGCGAAGTGAGCGCCACCCTGGGCGAGGACTCGGTCGTCGACTCGGTCCACGCCGGTGAGATCGGGCTGTTGGCGGTGGCCCTGTTCATGCTGCTCTACTACCGCCTGCCGGGGGTTCTTGCCGCCGTGGCGCTCGGCGTCTACACAGCGGTTACGCTGACGGTCTTCAAGCTCTGGCCGGTGACGCTGACGCTTTCCGGTATCGCCGCCTTCGTCCTCTCGGTGGGCATGGCCGTCGACGCGAACATCCTCATCTTCGAACGAATGAAAGAGGAGTTACGCAGGGGTCGGCCGCTCAATTCCGCCATCGACATCGGCTTCCGCCGGGCATGGTCTTCGATCCGCGACTCCAACATCTCGACGTTCATCACCTGCCTCATCCTCTACTGGTTCGGTGACCAGTTCGGGGCGACCGTGGTCAAGGGCTTCGCGCTGACGCTAGCGATCGGCGTTGCGGTGAGCATGTTCTCGGCGATCACGATGACGCGGACGTTCTTGAAGATGGTAGTGGGCACACGATTCGCCCGGAACCACTGGCTTTTCAACGCCGAAGAGGCGCACCGGGTCGAACCCGACGCCACCGGTGCGGTCTCGGCGAAGAGCCACAAGTTCCTCGATTTCGCCGGGCTCCGCTGGTGGTACCTGAGCGTCTCCCTGGTGCTCTTCATCGCCGCGGCTTTGGTCCTCGCCTTCCCGCCGCACCTGCGGCCGGGCATCGAGTTCACCTCCGGCTCGTCGTTCACGATCGAATTCCAACAGCCCGTGGACCAGGGCGATTTGCGCAGCGCGCTCGGCGACCTCGGGCACCCGGGGGCGCGCGTCCAGGGTGCCGGCACCAACGCCTTCCTGATTCGCACCGAAGAACTGGAGGGGCCACCGCCGCCATCGGAAACGACCGAAGGGCCGCAGGAGGCGCCGCAAGGGGAGATCCAGGTGATCCTTGCGGCGTTGCAGTCCCGCTTCGGGGCGACGATCCCGGAGGACCGTCCGAAGGAGTTTTCGACGGTTTCGAGCACGGTTTCGACGGAGATCGCGCGGAACGCGACGTACGCCGTCCTCGCGGCGGCGCTGGCGATCTTCATCTACATCTCGCTCGCGTTCCGGCACGCGCCCAGGCCGTTCCGGTTCGGCGCCGCCGCGATCGTCGCGACCCTCCATGACGCGTTCATGATCCTCGGGCTCTTTTCGCTGCTCGGGAAAGTGCTCGGGACGGAGGTGGACGTCGCCTTCATCACCGCCCTCCTCACGGTCATCGGCTTCTCCGTCCACGACACGATTGTGGTGTTCGACCGGATCCGGGAGAAGGTGATGCACGACCCGTACATCCCCTTCGAGGAGGCCGTCAACGCCAGTCTCACGGAGACGCTTGCACGTTCCATCAACACGTCCTTTGTGGTGGTGCTGACGGTGCTTTCGTTGCTGCTGATTGGCGGCGTGACGATCCGGAACTTCCTCATCGTGCTGCTCGTGGGCATCGTCAGCGGGACGTACAGCTCCATTGGCATCGCCAGCCAGTTGCTGGTGGCGTGGGAGAACAACGACATCGGCAAGTTCTTCGGCCGGTTGCGCGGCCGCGCCCCGGAAGAGGAACTGGCGCCCTCGCCAGCCGAGCCAGAACCCGCCTAACCTGCGCGGGACACAGAGCAGACCCAGAGAAGGGGCCGGTTCCACGCCGGCCCCTTCTTCGTTCCCGCGAGCTAAGGCCGGGCGCCGAACAATCCAACCGGCGTGACCGGCTTCACCTCTGCGCCGGCAGTGCCACGGAGCCGGTCACGGAGGGTGGCGCCGGCCCGGGTGTCCTGCTTCAGGTCCAGCGGGCGGATGACGACGGGCATGGGGAGGGCGTGGCCGAAGACCAGCGCCTGCTGCTTGCTTTCGAGGGCGGCGATGACCTGCCGGAGGCCTGAGCGACCGGCGACGCCGCCAACCAGCGCCTCCACGTCAGCGTCGCTGTCGAGTTGGAAGCAGAAGCGCGTGCCAATCTGGGAAAGCACCTCCGGGTCGATCTGGCTGGGCCGCTGGTCGATCACCAGGAGGGTGACATTGTACTTCCGCAGTTCGCGGGCGATCTGGCCGAAGATCGTCTCGCCCGCAAGCGCCCGGTCGATGAACTTGTGGGCTTCCTCGATGACGATGACGAGCCGATTCGGTTCCTTCGCCCTGTCGCCGGCGGCGCGGTCCATCGCGTCGCGGTAGGCATCCCAGATCTGCCGGGAGAGCATGTTCGCGACCAGCATGTAGCTCGCAAGGTCGTTGCCATGGCGGCCGAACTGGATGACCGCGCTCTTGCCACCCTGGAGGGTCTGGACGATGTGGCGGACGACGCCGTTGAACTGCCCGGCACCCTGCTGGACGAACTCCCGGCGGGCGAGGCGCTTGAGGCCCTGGCGGAGGTTGGCCAGCGAACCCGAGGCGTAGCCGATTCGCGAGGCGACGCGGGACCAGTTGATCTCGTCCGGTTCGTCGCCGTCCTTCCACGACTTGCGGACGACTGCGGGGGAGGGGTCATCGGCCAGCAGTTCGTCGACCCAACTTTCGCCGAAACGTTCCCGGCAGCCGTGGGCGGCTTCGATGGCGAGGTTCGTGAAATAGGCGACCGACTGGAGGATTTCCAGGTCCTCCGGCTCGATGTCGCGCGTGCCGATCAGGACCCGGCCATCGGTGCCGTCGGTGTGCTCTTCGAGTGTGTAGACGCAGACGTCCGTGGGGTGGTGGTGCTTGAGGGACCGCCTCGCGCCGCCTTCGAACTTCGTGTACTGCCCATAGTCGCCGTGCATGTCGAAGACGAGGGCCACGGTACGTTCGCGGTTGGTCACGGCGCGGGATGAGTTCTCGACCATCGCGTCAAGGAGTTGGAGGGCGGCGATCGTCTTGCCGGTGCCGCTCTTGCCGAAGATCCCCGCGGAACGTTCGAACAGCTTCTCGATGTCGACGCAGACTTCGATGCTGTCCATGCCGAGGGGCGTGCCAAGGGCGACGGACGGGCGGTCTCCGGTGTTGAAGGCGGCATCGAGGGCACGCTGGTCGGCGAGGGAGACACGCACGAAATGGCGGGGGAGGCGGCGGGCGCGGGCGGTCTCGCCGGTGGCCTCATTGACCTCCAGGTAGGGCTGGACGTCGACGGCGGTGTAAACGCCAGTGTCCGCCAGCACCTCGCGGAGGAGGGCGCCGCCGGGCTCGTCGTCGAGCGGAGGCGGCCACGAGGTGGGGCCGGATTCAGCCGCCTTGAGGACGATGTCGGTGACCATGCCCAGGAGTTCGGCGCCGTCACCGATTGGCACTTTCACGTAGTGCCCGAGAGATGCCGACCGCCCGGCATCGAGCCGCACTTCCAACCCCTTCGTCAGCGAGCCGCCGACAACCACGCCCAGGTGTTCGGTCACGGCGCCACCCCCCGGATGATGCTGGTGAGCCGCGCCGGCTCGGCCTTGAGCAGGCGGGCGAGTTCCTTCCCGGCGCGCACCGTAAAGGCATAGCTTCCGGGGCCGAAGGCTGTCGCGGCGAGACGGATGGCGGCGGCAATGACCGAGTCATCGCAGGCGGGCGAAGCGACGAGCAACGAGAGAAAGGCTGCGTCCTGGGCGAGGTGGGATACCTCTTCGGGGCTGGCTTCGGCGACTACGGCGAGGAGCGGAGGCGGCATCGGCGGCAGCGTGGCCCGCGCGTCTTCTCCCTGAATGTGGCCGCAGGCGACGACGGTCACCAAGGTCTTCAAGAGTGGCCGGATGTGGGGGTTGTCCGCCAGCAGCTCGGCCGCAGTGCGCCCGGCGGCCCCGGATGGCGGCTGGAGTGGCCGCGCGGGGTCCTCGGGGCCGCTGGCGCTGTCGACGACAACGCCCAGCACTGTGCAGCGGCCTTCGCGCACAGCCACCATCCGGCCAAGTTCGTAGGGCGCTTCGACGTAGCCGTCGTAGGCGCACTGGAACTGGCGCAGCCCGGCGGCGACCACCCTGGGGGCTTCGGTCATATCGCTCTCCTCTTCTTGCTCGCATGCTTGCCGTTCGAACCGGCGCGAAGGCCCTGGCGGGAGGCTTCGCGTTCGAGCAGGCGGCTGAACTGGGCACGGTCACCCATCGTGATGACCGCCTGTTCGTGCGCCTCCTGGAGCGCCCGCGGATAGCCTCCGCAGCGGCGGCACTGGTCGACGAGCGCGGCATGAAGCCGGGCGACCCCGGCCGGGGTCGCCGCCCAGGCCGGCAATTCCACGCGGGCGATGTCTTCGCCGGTGCGAAAATAGAAGAAGCGCACCTGCTGGTGGGCTGGGAAGAGCTCCTCCACCGTCGCCCGGCGGCCACTCTGGGCGCGGAAGAGCGCCGACCGTTCGCCATCCCCGAGGAGGCGGGAGAAGACGCGAGCGTCGCTGGCCGGCCAGCCCGGCCCCGGCTGGGCGGCAATGGCCCCAAGGCTGCGGGCCACATCGCCGGAGCGCGTGCCCGAAACATAGGCGCCCACGCTCACGCGGTCGACCGAATACGACAGCAACTCGAGTTCGTCCCCCAGACGGGATTCGAGCTCGCGGCGGGTCTTTTCGGCGACGGTGCGCGAATCCAGGTCCCAGGGGAAGAAGGTGCCGTCGAGCAGCAGGACAACGTCGCCGTTGGCAGTGCGTTCCACGGCCAGCCTGGCGCCGGTCACAAATTCAGAGACATCGCGGCGAAGGTTCACCCCCCAGGCAGCGGGGCCTGCCCCTTCGTTGCCATCGTCCTCGCCTTCGTCCAGCGTTTTCTCGGGGCCGATGACGGGCAGCGAATCGAGCACGGCCTCGCCGGGGACACCATAGGGGAGCACCACGAACCCGGTGTTGAGGACGTAGCAGGGGACGGCGGCGAACCGGTCTGGCTCGATGCTGGACCCGTCTGAGCCGATGACCGTGCAGGGGGCGAAGGGCGGCACGGGAAAGGCGGCGTCGACGGGTTCGCCGCAGGAAAGGGCGTACGGGTCGGGGCTGTTCGCCATCGCCGCGACGACCGCGCGGTCGCCTTCGTCCAGGTCCTGGCCCCAGGCCGCAAGCGCTTCGCGGGCGGCCTCCAGGCCCCGGTCGAGCGCCGCGACATCGCGGGCATACCGTTCCACGACGGCCGGGAGCTGGCCCAGCGCTTTCTCCATCCTCAGCGTCACCCGGCCACCTCCGGGCTTCCGCGGAGGACGCGGGTATCGCCGACGCGGCGCGTGACCTTCGTGGCGTCAAGGTGTTCCAGGAAGGCCTGGGCGTACTTGCGGCTGTTGCCGAAGAGGTCGCGCACCTCGGCGAGGCTGATGCTCCCGTTCGCCTCGATGTGGGCGGTGACCTTCGCCACCATTTCGCGGAACACCGCCGGGTCGAAGACGACGCCCGCGCCGGTGTCCTCCACCAGGCCGTGTTCGGCGAGGTAGGCGAGCAACGGGGGGTCCGGGAGGTGGGCGGTGGGCGGGCCGTACTTGCCGGTGCGAAGGCTTTCGATGAACGCGTCCGCTTCTTGCTGCTGTCGGGCCGACGGCAATGCCCTGTACCCCGGGCGGGCCAGCCCGGCCCCGCGCTCCTCGATGGCCGCGGCGGCGACGGCCTCGCGGACGACGATGTCGAAGAGGGCGCCGTCGAGCCGGAGCGTGCTGCGGACGTGTTCGCGGGGCGCGGCGGGGCGGAGGGAGTTCGCGGCGAGGAAGTCATCCACGGCGGCGCCGGCACGGGAGGCTGCAATATCGACCCAGGCGCGGGCAAGAAGGCGACCCCCGGCGGAGACAACGGTCCCCGCGGCAAGGGCTGCCTTCACCGCCCGGCCCGCGACTTCGGCTTCGAGGCCGAGGGCGCTGGCGGCGCCCGCGGCGGGGAGCGGCGCACGCATCAGTAGTTCCACCAGCCGTTCCTCGTCGCTCCCTGCCAATTCGCGCTGGAGGGCATCGAGGGTGGCTGCGTGCTTCCGCCGATGGCGGCGGGGATTGACCGCGACGATGACCCCGCCCCCGACGGTCTCGTTCGAGGTGCGGACAATGTAGTGATCGCCACGCGACACGGCGACCGGCGTCTCCAGCACAAGCTGCGCCCAGGCTTCCTCGCCCCGCCCGACCTCGTCCACGTCCAGCAGCCGCAGCTTGGCCTCGGACTCCGCCGTCGCGCTGAAGAAGGTGACGCCGGCGTCGTGGCTGACGGGGTGGGCCAGGATGCTGGTGGTGCGGAGCCGGACGTCGACGGCGTAGGCCGCAGGCAGGGTGCCGGGCAGGGCCAGCACCATCCCCCGTTCGAACTCCTCGCTGCGGATGCCGCTGAGGTTGATCGCGGCGCGGGTACCGGGCTCGAGCCGGGTGACTTTCGTCTTGTGCCGCTGGAGGCCGCGGATGCGGGCGCGGAGCCGGGCAGGGGCGAGTTCGACTTCCTGGCCCACTTCGAATGCCCCGTCGACCAGGGTGCCGGTAACGACAACGCCGAAGCCCTGCACAGTGAAGGCGCGGTCGATCGGGAGTCTCGGGCGGCCGAGGTCGCGCTTGGCGGGCGTCGTTTCGAGGGCCGCATCTACCGCCGCGAGGAGCCGGTCCAGGCCCTCGCCGGTCGCTGCCGACACGCGGACCCGGGGGGCACGCTCAAGGCGGCTGCCGGCCAGTGTGTCCTCCAGTTCCGCCTCGACGAGGTCGACGTAGTCCGGTTCGACCGCGTCGATCTTGGTGATGACGACGATGCCGCCGGGGACGTCGAGCAGGTCGAGGATGGCGAGGTGCTCGCGGGTCTGGGGCATGGGCCCCTCGTCGGCCGCGACCACCAGCAGGGCAAGGTCGATGCCGCCGGCGCCGGCGAGCATGTTCTTGATGAAGCGTTCGTGCCCGGGGACATCGACGATGCTGACTTCGCGGCCGGAGGGCAGCGTCAGCCAGGCGAAACCGAGGTCGATCGTGAGGCCGCGCTCCTTCTCCTCGCGGAGGCGGTCAGGGTCGATTCCGGTGAGGGCGCGGACGAGCGTGCTCTTTCCGTGGTCGACATGGCCGGCGGTGCCGATGACGTACATTTGTTCGATATTCTACGCAGCGAAGACGCCCCTGCGCCACGGCCTGCTAATCAACGGCGCCCAACTCGACCATCGCCCGGGCCGTGACTTCGCCGTGGAGCAGCCTGCCGCGGCGGGTCAGGCGGATGTGGCCGTCCCGTTCGATGACTCCGGCGGCCTCGCATTCGTCTAGCGTCCGGCCGAGGACGGAGTCAATCGAAACGCCGAACTTCGCTTCGAAGGCGGCGGGCGCGAAGCCCTCCATCCGGCGGAGCGCGAGCATGAACCAGTCTGCCATCGCCATTTGAGGCGAAGGGCGGTAGGCGTTGGCGACGGCCGGCCGGGTGGAAACGTCCGTGGCCGCTGCGATGGCGGCGACGTAGGCGCGGGGGTGGGCGATGTTCTCGTAGCGCTCGCCGTCGAGGTAGCCGTGGGCGCCGGCGCCAATGCCGAGGTAGTCGCCGTCGGTCCAGTAGACCTGGTTGTGGCGCGATTCGTGGCCGGGGCGTGCCCAGTTGGAGATCTCGTACTGCCGGTAACCGGCGGCGGCGAGGATGTGGCTCGCGAGGTCGTACATCTCCGCAGCCGCATCCGGGTCCGGGGCAGCGACGTCGCCTTCGCGCACCCTGCGGCCAAGGGTTGTGCCATCCTCCACCGTGAGCGCATAGGCGGAGATGTGGTCCGGGCCGAGGGCGATGGCACATTCCAGCGACCGCTGCCACGCCGCCGGGTCCTGGCCGGGGAGGCCGTAGATGAGGTCGAGGCCAACGCTGTCGAAGCCGGCTGCCCGCCCCAGGGCGACCGAGACGGCCGCCGCCTCGGGAGAATGGATGCGGTCGAGGAAGGCAAGTTCGGCGGCGTCGAAGCTCTGGACGCCGAAGGAGATGCGGGTCACGCCCGCGCGCCTGAACCCTGTGAGTTGTTCGAGGGTCGAGGTGCCGGGATTCGCCTCCATCGAGACCTCGGCGCCGGGGTCAACAGGCGCCGAGGCGCGGACGGCGACGACGATCGCGGCGATCTGGCGAGGGTCCATCTCACCGGGCGTGCCGCCGCCGAAGCCGATGGAGATGACCCGGTGGTGGTGAAGGACGGCTACGTATCCCGCCAGTTCGCGCTCCACCGCCGCGGCGTAGTCTCCCTTCAGGGCATCCATCCCGGCGTAGGCGTTGAAATCGCAGTAGCCGCATTTCACGGTGCAAAAAGGGATGTGGACGTAGACGGCGATGGGCTTCATGTGCGTGTTTCCAGCATCGCGCGGACTTCGCGAACACGGTGGGTGGTGATGCCGTCGACGCCCCAGGCGATGAGTTCGCGGGCGCGGTCCATGTCATCGACCGTCCAGCCGACGACCTGAAGCCCGGCTTCGTGAAGGCGCGAAATGCGCGCGGGCGTGAGCAGGTGGTGGTTGCAGGAGACCCCCCGGGGCCGCAGGTCGCGCCCGGCGACGGAGAGCATCAGGTCGAGCTTCGCCTGGACGTCGATCGAATAGAACAGGTCGATCCCGGGGCAGGCGCGTTCGACAGCCCGGAGGATGGCCCAGTGCTGCGACGAGGCGACGAAGGCGGCCCCGGGGACAGCGTCGAGCGCCTCCCTCACCAGTTCTGCCGCGGTCGAACCGCCGTTCTTGAGGTCGAGGAAGATGCGCACCTCCCCGGCAGACTCTCGGAGGAGGTCGGCCAGGCTGAAGGGGCTCCGCGGCGCCCACCTGAGGTACCACTTTTCAACGAGCACCGGAAAGGGGTACATGCGGCGCTCGTGCCGGGCCTCGAACCGGCCGCGGTGGACGAAGAGGTCGACTTCGAGGAAGTCAGCGACATCCGCGATCGCGTCGCGCGTGCTGTGGACGGTGTTGCCCGCGGCATGGGCGATGATCGCGGGGCCGGGGCGGCCAGGGATAAGGCCATCGCCGGTGCTTGTGGCCCGGCCGGTCATCAGGGAACCGCGCTGCTCGGGCGGGGGACGGCAGGCGGATGGCGGGGGGAAACCTGGACGTCGCCGTTGGCGATGTCATCCAGGAGGTCTTCGTCGACGATGGCGTAGCCGTCCCCGGAGGGCCCGATGGCGCCGAGGACGACGAAGCGGCTAAGCAGGGCGGTCACCGTCTCGCGGCTGGTGCCGATGGTCTGGGCAAGCTCCTGGTGGGTAAGGCCAAGGCGGACGATGCCATCTTCGGACCTGCTCAGAAGGGTGTCGGCGAGGCGGGCGGAGACCGGCTTCGAGACGAGGTTCATGAAGTTCCGCTGCATGCCCGAAAGCCGCCGGGCCATGAGCTCAACCATCGCAAAACCGAGGCGGGGAGACTGCTGGAGGAGGTGGGAGAAATCCTCCCAACTGATGCTCACCGCGACTGTTTCGTCAATCGCCTGGGCGCAGGCGGTGCGCTCGCCTTCCTCGACGATCGCCATGTCGCCGACGACGCCGCCCTTGCCGACGACGTCGAGGATGATCTCCTTGCCGTTTTCGGCGACCTGGTAGATCTTGACGCGGCCTTTGAGGAGCAAGTAGACGCGCTCGGCGGGGTCACCGGTGGAGAAGAGCACCTGTCGGGGCTTGAACCGCCGTTCGGTGAGCAGGGGGATGAGCCGGTCAAGTTCCTCGTCGCTAAGGACGTTCATCAAGCGGCTGAGTTGCCGCAGGTACCAGGCGATGGAACGCTGGAACGCCTGCCTGCCGCGGGCACCGTGGCGGGGCAGCGTCTCGGGGACATTCGCGGTGGTCGAAGCCTGGGTCATCGTTCTCCCTCGCGTTCCGGGTAGCGGAGTCGAAGCTCATCCAGCAGCCGTACAGCGGCGCCCGGCACGGTTTCGCGGGCGCCGGCGTCAACGTAGCGTGACAGGTCTTCCAGCGCCAGCCTGTGGTCACCCATGCGGTAGTGAAGCATCCCGCGTTCGCCGACGAGGGCCGGATTCCATGGTTCGATACAGAGCTGGAGGTCGACCACCGTGCGCCAGCGTTCCACGTCGCGGCGGGCGCGGAACGCGCGGTGGAGGTTGTTCAGCATCCGCTGGAGAACCTGGCGCGGGGTCACGGCCGCAAGGAACGACTCCGGGTTCGCGCGGCCGAGGTCATGGGTGCGGAGGCCCGCCAGCAGTTCGGCCGGGTCGAGCCGGGCGCCCTGGTGGAAGGGGTCCACGAAGATCGGCTCTTCCGGGTCGCCGACGCGGACGATGAAGTGGCCCGGGTAGCCAATGCCGTCGCAGTGGAGGCCAACGCGCTGGGCGATTTCCATGTAGACGAGGGAGAGGGTGATCGGGATCCCTGTGCGCCGATCGATCACCTGGTCGAGGTAGCTGTTCTCCGGTTCGTCATACTCGGACACGTTGCCATGGAATCCGAGGATCGAGAACAGTTGGTAGTCGATCGCGCTGGCGAGACGGTGGGGGTCGGTGGCGCCGGCGGCGTAGTCGAGCGCGGCTTCGGCGACGAGGTCCAGCCGCCGGGCGTAGTCGTGGAGATCGATGTGGTCGCGCCCAAGGCGGGCGATCGCCATCGCCGCGCCGAAGAGGTCGACCCCCTGGGCTGGGCCTTCAATGGCCGCGGCGAAATCGTCCCGGATCGACCGTTCCATGCACTCCAGTATACGGCCCGGCTGGTGGATGGAGTTAGGCAGGGCTTAGTCGAAGACGGCCCTGGCCTCGGCGGAAGGGAGGTCCTTCGTGGCCAGTCGCGGGCGGCCGGTCTGGATCCAGTCCTTCACGCTCACGACCGCGATGGTGATGGCGAAGAGGCCCGCGGAGAAGAGCACGATGCTCGCGCCGGAAGCGATGTCGAGGTAGTAGCTGATGAACAACCCGGCGAACCCGGCAGCGGCGCCGATGGCGGTCGACAGCACGAGCATCACGGCGAAACGGTCGGTGAGCAGCCGCGCGATCACGGGCGGGATCACCAGCGACGCCGCAATCAGGGTCACGCCCATGATCCGGATGCTGGCGATGATCGTGGCCGCCAGCACCAGCGCGAAGAGCGAGTCGACCAACCCGGCGCGGACCCCGTAAATGGGCGCGACGTCGACATCGAAGGTCAGAAAGAGGAGCTGTTTGTAGAGGAAGAAGACGAGGAGGACAGTCACGACCAGGACCCCGGCGATCACCCAGAGGTCGCTGCTGGTGACGCCGAGGATGTTCCCGAAGAGGGCGGCATCGAAGTTTCGTGTGATCGAGCGGGCACGGCTGATGAGCGCGACCCCGAAGGCGAAGCTCGCGGTGGTGATGATGCCGATGGCCGCATCGGCACCGATCTGGCGGCGGCGCGTGGTCTGGTTGATGAGCAGGGCGGAGAGGAACCCCCAAATCCCGGCGGCGAGATAGAAGTTGAACCCGGCGACGTAACCGACGACGGCGCCACCAAAGACCGAGTGCGACATCCCGTGACCGATGTAACTCATCCGGCGGAGGACAACGAAGACGCCGATGAGGCCGGTGAGCGACCCGACCAGGGTCGCCGCTATCAGCGCCTTGACGAAGAAGTCGAACTGGAACGGTTCAGCGAGGTCGATGAAGAGCGTCATACGGCCACCCCCTGTTCTTCGCCGGCGGGGGCGTCCTTGAACAGGTCGAAGACGTGGGGGCTGTCGGCCACGAGGGTCATCCCATCCTGCTTCACGACCACCATCTCGCCGCCGTAGGTGCGGCGCAGCACCTCGGTCGTGAACACGTCCGAAGGGCGTCCGTCGGCCACTATCCCCCGGTTGATGCAGACCACGCGGGGAAGGTGGGCGGCGACCGCGTTGAGTTCGTGGGTGCTGATGACGACGGTGACGCCCTCGCGGTTCAAGTCCACGAGGAGGTGGAGAATGTCGTCGCGCGTCTTGATGTCGACGCCGCTGGTCGGTTCGTCGAGCAGGAGGAGGCGGGGGTTGCGGATGAGGGCACGGGCGAGGAAGACTCGCTGCTGCTGTCCGCCGGAGAGGTTCCGGATGTGCTGCCGCCGGAACTGGGCGATCCCCAGCCTTTCGAGAAGCGCCATCATCTCCGCACGGTCCTGGCGACGCGGCCATGGCCAGGGGCCAGACTGCATCGACCGCCCCATGAGCACGACTTCCTCCACCGTCACCGGGAAGTTCCAGTCGATGGTTTCGAGCTGGGGGACGTAGCCGACGGAGGGGCGGCGATTCGGACCTACCGGCTGGCCGTCGACCTCGGCGCTGCCGCCGTAGATGGAGACGGCGCCAAGCAGCACCTTCATCAGGGTGGTCTTGCCCGACCCGCTGGGCCCGACAATGCCGACGAACTCGCCTTCGCGCACCCGCAAGTCGACGTGCGTGAGTACCGGCCGGCCTTCGTAGCCAGCGCTCATGCCCTGGATGCTGATGATGTCGCTCATGCCGTGCTCCTCCCGGGGGCGCAATGGCAGCCGCCCAGTCTACCTGGTGCGGTCAAAGGTGTTCGCAATCGGGATCTTCGCGGTCTCATCGGCATTGCCTCCGAGCCGGGAGAAGAGGATGCGCATGTCCTCGACAAGCATCCCGACGTAGGTGTGGCCGACCGCGTCCTCTTCGCCGGGCGGGGCGTCGTCACTCAGCCGGTCTTCGAACACGGCACCGGACTCCCGGGCGATGGTCTCCATCGTCTTGCTGGGGAAGACCTCGCTGCCGAAGACGGCAAGCACCTTTTCGCGCTTGATCTGGCCGATCAGGTCGGCGAGTTCCTTCGCGCTCGGTTCTTTGAAGTCCGAGGGCTGGATGGCGCCGATGACGGTCCAGCCGTACTCGCGTGCCCAGTAGGCCCAGCTGTCGTGGTAGGTCAGCAGCTTGCGGTTCTCCGGGGGGACGGTCTGGCTGTCCGTGCGAATCGCGGCGTCGAGTTGGGTGAGGACCGCGGCGAGGCGGTCGTAGTTGCCCTGGTAGTAGGTGGCGTTCGCGGGGTCGTTTTCGCTGAGCCACGTTCGCACCAGGTCCGCGTACTTGAGGGCGTACTTCGGATTCATCCAGAGGTGGGGGTTTGGGTTGCCATCGGCCCTGGGGAAGCTGAAGTCGTAGAGGAAGCCGGTCTTCTCGTCGTCTCCCGAGAGGGTGTTATCGGCAAGCTTGTAGATCTTCCCGGGGTCGCGGAGGTTCGCCTTCGCGATCTCCTCGGTCGTGCCTTCGAGGTGGGCGCCGTTCATGATCAGGAGGTCGGCCCGGGCCAGCACCTGGGCGTCGCTGGGGCGCGGTTCGAAGGTGTGGGAATCGACGCCATCGGGGATGAGGCCGTGGATGCGGACCCGGTCGCCGCCGATGTTGAGGACGATGCTGGTCAACGGCGCGACCGTCGTCGCCACCCGGAGCTTGCCGTCGTCTGCCTTGAAGTCGTCGTGGGTCCCGGCGGCGCCATCACCGACAGTTTGCGTCGCACCAGAGCCGCAGGCGGCAAAGCCAGCCGCAAGCACGGTTGCGAGGGCGACAACAAAGAACCCTGAGAAGCGCACGATATTCCTTCCGGCGGCGGCTGGGCGCTCGCCTCTGACGATCTTGCAATCAGTTGCAATTGCAAGTCAACGACTACTGGCCACGGTCAGTGTAGCGAGGATCACATTCCCGGCGGCCGCTCCGCCCGTCCTGGCTGGCGTTTGCGGGCCCCGGCACGCCTCCGTATCGTTCCCGGGATGGAGCCTCCTGCTCGCTACCGTGTCGGCGAATTCGACATCGCCGTGGTCTCCGATGGCTACATCCGGCTGGACGGCGGCGCCGTCATGGGGCTCACCCCGCGGGTGCTCTGGGAGCCGATCATCGGCCGGGACAAGATCGACGAGAGCTACCGCATCCCCCTCGGGCTGAACTGCATGGTCATCCGCCGCGGCGCCGACGTCGTCCTTGTCGACACAGGCATGGGGAACAAGGTGCCGGCGGCGATCCGCGAGCGCGGCTACCCCGGCGACTACGGCTACCTGCTCGATGGCCTCGCGGCGCTGGGGATTCGGCCGGCAGACGTGACGGCGGTCGCCAACACCCACCTCCACGCCGACCACTGTGGCTGGAACACCGTCCGCAGGGACGACGGCGCGATCGTGCCGACGTTTCCCAACGCCCGCTACTACATCCAGGCCGGGGAATTCGAGGCAGCCACCCACCCGAACGACCGGACCAAGGGGGCCTACTTCCCGGAGAACTTCGAGCCCCTCACGAGTTCGGGGCAGTTGACGCTGGTGGACGACGAGTTCCAGGTGGCGCCCGGGATCCACTTCCTGCCGACGCCCGGGCACACCACCGACCACGCGTCCATCGTCGTGGCCTCGGGGGGCGAAACCGCCATCTACACGGGCGACCTGGTCCACCACGCCGTCCAGTTCGAACGGCCGGTGTGGACCGCCGCGTTCGACATCCTCCCGCTCGTCAACATCGAGACGAAGAAGCGGCTGATCGAACGCGCCGTGCGCGAGCGGGCGCTCCTCGTCTGCGTGCACAACGCCTTCCCCGGGGTGGGGAGGTTGACCCAGCAGGACGGCCGCCGCACCTTCGTTTCTGAATGACCACACCGGCGCGGCTTTACCACCTTGCCCTCCGTGACCTCCATGCCGGCGCAGGCGCACGGTTCCACCAGCGGCTGGGATGGTCGTTGCCCGCCGGCTACGGCGACACGGCGGCGGAGCAGGCGGCCATTCGCAACGGCGCCGCGGTCCTCGACCGGTCGCACCGCAGCCGCTTCATCGTCAGCGGGACGGACGCGGGCGAGGCCCTGGCAGCGGCTTTCGCGGGGCGAGTCGAGGAACTGGAAGAGGGCCGGGCCATGCGCACTGTCGCGCTCGACGCGAGCGGGCACATCCGCGACCTGGTCCTGGTCGCCCGCACCGGCGGTATCGCCTACCTCGTGGTGGGGGAACCCGGGCAGCGCTTCGAAACCTTCGAACGCCTGCGGTCAGCCATCCAGCCAGCCTGGGATGCGCGGATCGACGACCGCACAGAGACAACCTGCCTCATCGGGGTGGCCGGCCCGGGCGCGTCGAAGGCGGTGGAAGCCCACCTCGCCGACGCACTCCCGGCGCGTCTGCAGCCGCTCCGCATCGTCACCTTCGAATTCCACGGCTTCCGCTCGCTGGCGATCCGGACCAGCGACACGGGCGAGGACGGGTTTGAGTTCATGTTCGCACCGGCCGTCGCCCAGCACGCCATCGAAACGCTCCAGGCCGGCGGAGTGCCGCTGGCGGGTGACCTCGCCCAGGAAGCCGCCCGGGTGGAAGCCTGCATCCCCGCCTTCGCGCCCGACCTCGAAACGGGCCTGACGCCGGTCCAGGCGGACCTCGACGCGCTCCTGGACATCCCCGGTGGCGCCGGAGGGCGTATGCTGAGCGCCATCCTCATCGAATCAGACGAAGCGGTGGCGGCGGGGACCCCGGTCCGGGCCACCGGCGAAGCAGCCGGCGAGGTGCGCTCGTGCGTGCGTTCGGCGGGGTTGAACGCGACCATCGGGCTTGCGATCATCGATGACCGCTATGCTGTACCGGGCACGGCGCTTGACGTTGCCCAGCATCTCGCCACGATTGTGGCAAAGCCATTCCTTCGACGGAGCACGAACGCATGATCAGCAACCCCAATGGACCGCCAAACATGGCCGAGATCGGCGCCGTCCTCGCCCGGATGCGCTACCGCGGCGTTACGGAACTGCGGATCGGCAACGACTGGCTTGCCCGCTGGGAAAACGCGGCCGAACTCCCGCCCGGGGCGCCGGTCATCGGCGTCTATGTCGCCGTCTACCTGGGCGACAAGGGTTATGTCTTTCGCCCGCGCGGCGAAGAGGTGTGGGGCACGCTGAACGGCTGCCCCGAAGGGGACGCGAAGCCCCTGCCGTACGTGAAGTCGCTCGCAAAGGCCGGGGGCATCACCCCGGGCAAGGTGGTGCTCGTCGGCTACTTCGACTGCAAGGCGACAAGCCACAACAAGGAGTACCCGGCGGAAGCCCGCGCGATCCTGCCGTTCTATGCAATCGCCGCGAAGGCCGCGAAGGACGTGCCCGCGGATTCGCCCTACGAACGCCGGCGGCTGCCGATCAACGAACACATGGCCGCGCTGCGGCAGCGGTATTCGGAGTTCGAGATCCAGTTTAGCGAGGCCGCGGACCGCTACCTCATCCTGAGGGCGCGGGGAGAGGTCTGACTACCGCTCAGTCGCCGTAGACGCGGGCGAGGATGGCGTAGAGGTCCGGGTCGTACTCCTGGAGCCACTCGCGGTCGCGTCTGCCCGAGTCTTGGTGGAGGAAATAGGCCTGCGTGGCCTCTGCGAAGTACTCGTTCGGGTTGGTGGCGGCATAGGCGCGGCTATACTTCCCGGCGTTCAGCGCCTCCTGGTAGAGCACGCGAATCTCGATGTAGTCGGCATGGTCCAGCGTCCAGCCCTGCACGAGGTGGCCGAGTTCGTGGTAGAGGATATTGAGCCCGGCACAGGGGCCCTTGCGGCTGCCGGTCAGGTCGAGTTCGTTGACGGTGGCGACGGGGTAGTCGGCGCGGTCGGCGACCCCGCAGGCATGGTCAAGGATCGCCTGGGTGCCCGTTCCAGAAAGGCAGGCGAATTCCGGCAGATCGACGACCTTCTGGCCGCTCTCGAGGATGATGATGTAGGCGCCCTCCGCCGCAAGAGGCCCTTCAAGGTCGTTGTCCTGAAACACCCGGAGGATGGTCTTTTCGGCTTCGTCGAAGGCGGCATCGGACACGCCTTCGCCCCCGATGATGGCGATCCCGCCGACTTCCCGCTGCTTCGTGTACTGGGCGGCGAAGCGGCGCGGCGCGCTGGGGTCGGGCCGGCGGACCAGGCCTTCGCAGACTGACCCCTGGGGCTCCAATTGGGGACGGGCGCTCGTCTCGCCGGATGAGGAGGCGGGAGCGGCACTTTCGTCACCGCCGTCGCCGCCTCGGTTCCGGAATGTGAAGACCGCGAGCGCCAACGCACCCACGAGGAAGATGGCGAGCACCGGGAGAAGGAGCGGCCAACGGCGCATCATGCAACCAGCTTCGGCGGGAAGCGAGTGCCCGTAAAGCCGCTCCTTGACGGAGCCTTTAGTCTGAGATGCTCCAGGTCACGCTCACCTGGACCACCACGGTGCCGGTGCCGGGCTGGATTGGGGTTGCGGTGTCGGTGGCGACGCCACCCGCGGCCTTCTCGGCGTAAAGGACCGGCGGGTTCGTCGCGGTGATTTCGGTGATCATCATCGGCCTGCCGAGGACGACGCCCCCGAGCTTCGCGAGCTGTTCAGCCTTGGCCTTCGCGTCCTTCATCGCCGCTTCGCGGGCCTGTTCGAGCAGTTTGGTCGTGTCTTCGATGTCGAACCAGATGCTCTGGACGCGAGTATCGTTTCCGCCCGCCTTCACCGCCGCGTCGATCACCTTGCTGAAGTCGTCGAGCTTCCGCACCTTGACCTGGAGCATGTTGGTGACGGCGTAACCGGTGATCTTGGGCTGATTGCCGTTCCTGTAGTCGTAGCGGGGGTTGATCGAGAACTGGGTCGTCTTGATGTCCTTGTCGTCGACCCCGTTCTTCTTGACGGCGTTGATGACGGCGTCGGCGGCTTTCGCAGCGTTCTCACGGGCGTCTCCGACGGTCGTGGCGGTCACTTCGACACCAACGCTGAAGAAGCCGGTATCGGGGGTGGCCTGGACTTCGCCACGGCCCGAGACGCTGATGCCCGTTTGCTGCTCTGCCGAGGGGACGATCACCTCGGTCTTGTCGTTGCAGGCAACGGCGCCGAGGAAGGGCACTGCCACCAGGGAGACAAGGAAGGCTTTCTTCCACCGGTTGTTCATGGGTTCCTCCTGCCGCTCGGGCGGCGCATGGATTGCGTTTAGGGGTCCCGGCGGCGAAGCGCCCATACGCTGGCACCGGCGATGAGCGCGACGGCCGCGAGGCCGATCGCTGCTGTCAGCCGCCACCCGGGACCACTATCTTCGTTGGGCGCCAGTCCGCGGTATTCGAGCGCGGTGGCGGTTTCGCCATCCCCGGGGGCAACCGCACCCGGTGTCCCGCCGGAGTTGGTGGCGGTGTCCTGCACCAGGGCCTGGGGCGGCGACGGCGCCGCGGGGGTCTCGGCAAACCCCGAACTCCCAACGGGGTTGCCGCCAAAGTCCGGCAACGCCTTCGTGGCGGCCGGCGAAGCGCTGGCGTTTCTGCCGGTGCTCTCTGCCCCGCCGGCCTCCGCGGCTTTCGGTGCGGAGTCGCGGCTGGCCAGGGTTGCAGCGCCGCCACTGTCGTCACTACTACTTAAACCAAGATTCAGCGCGGTGAGCGCGACCACGCCAAGCGCCACAACAGCCGCCACCGAGGCGAACTGCGAGGCCCGGCGCGCCACCACGAGGGGGCGGCGTTCGTCACGACTGCCGGAAACAGCCGCCGGCCGGGCCACCATCGCCGGGGTGAGCCGGAACGAGCGCGGGGCCTCGGCCGTCGGGAGCGAGGCGACCGCGGCCTTCAGCAGGCGGAGGTCGTCGACGAACGCGGCACATTCGGCACAGCGGCCGAGGTGTGCGGCAAAGCGTTCGCGGTCCCGAGCGCCCAACTCGCCGTCGGCGAAGGCGCTCGCCCGTTCCCGCCAACGGTCATGACCCGGCAAAGGAAGCCACTTCATCATTCTTCTCTTCCTCCAAGACGCCGGTAGCCCGCCAAAAGTTCCGGATGGGAAAGGAGATAGCCGCGAAGGCGTTCGCGCCCACGGTGGATGCGCGACTTCACCGTCCCCACGGAGGCGTGCGTCATCTCCGCGACCTCCTCGTAGTGGTAATCGTAGAGGTCCGCGAGGATGATCGCCTGGCGCTGTTCGAACGGCAGCGCGGCCAGCGCCGTGTGGAGTGCGCCGGCCAATTCGACCCGTTCGAGAGCCGCCACAGTGTCGGCCGCCGGGTCGACGACTTCGATGGGCGTGCCCGCTGCCTCCGCCGCTTCGTCGAGCGAGGTAGCGCCGTCTTTGCGGCGGCGGCGGCGAAGTTCGTCCTTGCTTTCGTTCGCGGCAATCCGGAGCAGCCAGCCGCGGAAGTTCCCGCCGGTGAACTGGGAAATGGCCCGGTAGGCGGAGAGGAAGGCCTCCTGGGTGGCGTCCTCGGCAGCTTCGCGGCGGCCGACCAGGCGCAGACAAAGGCCAAAGACGGCGTCCTGGTAGCGGTTGACAAGACTGTTGAACGCCGCCAAATCTCCGTTTCTAGATAGTAAGACCAGTTCCTCGTCGGTGGCCCCCGGCTCTGTACCCATGTGGCGCGAGCGTAGGTCAATCGCCTGTAAAGTGCGAAACCGGCAGGGAAAGGGTGCGCGAGGGAGGCTGTGATACCCTGATGACCATGGAACCTGAAGAGGGCCGACCCGAAGAAACGCCGGTTCCGCGCGAAACGACTCCCCCCGAAGAACCCCCTGCCGAGGGCTGGTACTTTGATATCCCGGAAGGGGCATGGGAACGGCAGGAAGCGAAGAACCGCGACCTCCGCGACCGGATTCGCACGAACCTGAAGCGCCCCGACGAGAAGCGTCCCGAGGCCCCCATGCGGCAGGACCGCACCCCCGCCTGGGTCCATGACCCTGAACCCGCACGCACCTGGTCGGACGAGCAACCGGAGGGTCGCGAGGCTACTGCCGCCGATGTCGCTGCGGAACGCGACTCGTGGACCCCGGCAGCGCCGCCGCGCACGGAACACCACCTTGAGCGCCCCGCGGCGCACCGGCAGGACCTGAACCCGGACCGGCGCGAACGGGCGCTCCCAAAGGACTCCCCCGTCGACCCGCCAAAATACGGCGCCTGGGATCTCCCCGCGCAAGACGAGGACTTCGAGACTCGCGCACTGAAACCGACCCGTCGAACCGAATCGCCAGCGCCCGTGGAGCCCGCGACCGGTGATGCCGGCGCTGACGGCCCGTTGGAAGAAACGGACGTGGTGGGGGGCATGCGAGAATGGGCTTCGGGTTCCGGGCGCACGTCATCCCGGGAGCGGCAGTCGCCGCGCTGGGACGAGATGATGAGCACGCCTGCGGACAGCGGCAGCCTTATCGAAGGCATGCGCCAGTGGGCGACGACGGAGCCGGACGCGGACGTGCGCGCCCCGCGCCGCCGCCTTGATGATGACCTGCCGGAAGAAGCAGCAGCCCCGGCCCTTGAGGATGAACCTGCCGTTTCAACCGCCTCGGCGTCGCTGGCACCGGCGGAGACGGTCATGGACGCGCCTCCCGTCATCGGTCTCCCGGCATGGGCGGAAACGGCCGGGGAAGCGCCGGACGATCTCAGCGTCGTCCCGGAGTTCGGGCTGGAGCAGCCGGCGGAGCCGGCCCCAAGAAAGCGGGGCTTCTTTAGCCGGCTCTTCGGGCGCAAGGACGAGACGGCGGCCGCAGCGGAAGCGCGTCTCGCCGCAAGCGAAGCCGCCTACAAGTCCCCGTGGGGCGAAGCAGACTCCTGGCAGGCCGCAGCCACGCCGGAAGAGCCATCGGAATGGACCCTGGGCCGTACCGAGGCGGAGGAACTGGCGCGCGCCGCGCAACCGCAGCTTGCCCCAGAAGAACCGGTGACGACGTGGCTCACCGCTCCCGATGCGGCCCCGAGGCAGGAGTGGGGCGGCCTCAGCAGTGCCCGGCTGGGCATCCCCGCGGCATTCCAGCCGCCCCAGCGTGACGAGGACGGCCCCTGGGAGCGCCCCGCCGTGAACGAAGACGACGAAGACGACGACGCCCCTGCCTGGGCGACCACGGCCCCCGGACCCGTGTCCGTGGAACCCGTGGCCGCCGCCACTGCAACCGTCGAGGCGCTTCCCGCCACGGAAGCGACCGGCGAACCGGAGCCCGGCGCCTGGGATTGGGACAGCGCCTTCCCGATCGGCACCGCTGCGGCTGAGACGCAGCCCGCGGACGCCATTGCCGCGGCGCCCGGGAAAGATGCCGGCGATTCGGACGACGACCCCTGGGCCGACTTCCTGGCCGCCCGGCAATCATCCCAGCGCGAAGGCTCCGAACCTGCCGCGACCCTGGCCCCACCGGTCCCCGGTGCGACCGAGGTCCCTGCCCCTGCAGCCGCGAACGACGACGCATGGGAAGCCGTCGTGGTCGCCAGCGGCTATGACGACACCGAGACGCCCCTGGCCGAGGAGACCTACGGCGACGCCGTCGCGGAACCCCCGTCAGCGACCGAAGCGGCCGCCGGCGCGGCAGCGCAGGTCCCATCCGAAAGCTGGGCCTCCGAAGAAGAGCGCGACTGGGGCCCCTCCCCGAAGTCCGATCCCGGCGGCCTTTGGGCTTCGGCCACCGACGACGACGTGGTCCTCCGCGCGTTCGAAGCCCACGCCAGCGCAGAGATCGAGGACGGCCTCTCAGAGGGAGAGTCCGGCGCCTACGACCTCCGGCCCGCATCGTTCCGAAACCTCCTCGGCGATGATGCCGACGAACTGGTGGACGACGACGAAATCCTGACCGAAGACCATCCCTCGCTTTCCCGGCTCCAGGGCTGGGCGCCTCAGCGCGAAGTGGCATCCGTCGCAAACGCCGACCCCGCGTGGGCACTCGGCGCGAACAAGCCACCCAGCGACCCATCCCGCCCCGACACCGACCCCTGGGCCGATGGCGGCGGCGGTGCCACTCCCCCGTGGGAGAGCGAAGAGGCGACGAACGCTGAGCATGCCGCCCGCAAGGGTTCGCGCAGCAGGACGCTGGTGCGCGAACTGGTCGAGACTGGCCTTCTCGCCCTGCTCGTCTTCCTCTCCGTGCGGGCCAGTTTCCAGAACTTCAAAGTCGATGGCATTTCGATGCAGCCGACGCTGGAAGACGGCCAGTTCCTGATCGTGAACAAGCTGGTCTATTCCGAAGTTGACCTCGACAAGCTGAGCGACTTCGTGCCCTTCGTGGACCCGGGCGCGGACCCGCAGCGTAACGTCTTCCACGGCCCCGAACGCGGCGACATCATCGTCCTTCGAAGCCCGAGCAAGCCGGACATCGACCTCATCAAGCGGGTCATCGGCCTGCCGGGCGAGACCGTGGAGATCCGCGATGGGCACGTCTACATCAACGATCAGCTGCTGATAGAGCCGTACATCACCCAGCCGTGGTCCGACAACAAGCCAAAGGTAACGCTCCCGGCGGACCAGTACTACGTCCTCGGGGACAACCGGAGCAACAGCGCCGACAGCCGCAGCCAGCAGGTGGGACTGGTCCACAAAGACCTGATCATCGGGAAGGCGATGCTGTCCTACTGGCCGAGGAACAAGTTCGGTCTGGCCCCGAATGGCTCTCCGACCCTGGAACAGAAGCCCGTGCTCAGCGGTCAGCAAATCGACAACTGACCGCTGGACGGCTGGCGGCGGGGTTCGTACGCTGCCAGCCGTGACAATCGAACTTGAACGGGAACTCGAAACTCGCGGCGCGCTCCTCCGCGGGCACTTCCAGCTGGCCAGCGGCCGCCACGCCGACACCTACATCGAGAAATTCCGCATCCTCCAATGGCCCGACCTGACGGGGGAGCTTTGCAGGCAGATCGCCGACCACTTTCGCGGCCAGGCGAACCTCGTCGCCGGCCCCACCACGGGCGGTGTGATCCTCAGCTATGAAACGGCAAGGCACCTCGGGCTGCGCTCGGTCATCGCCGAACGCGCGGATTCGGGCAAAGGCCGGGAGTTCAAGCGCGGATTCGAAATCGGCCCCGGCGACCGCGTCCTCGTCGTTGACGACGTGCTCACCACGGGCGGCAGCGTCCAGGACGTGCTCGATGCCGTCAGGGCGCGCGGGGCCGAGGTCACCGGCGTCGGGCTGCTGGTGGACCGAAGCGGCGGCAAAGCGCAGTTCGGCGTGCCTGCGTTCGCCTGCCTGACGGTGGACGTGGCTTCCTGGGCGCCGGACGAATGCCAGCTCTGCCGCGACGGCGTCCCCCTCAAGATCACCTGAACGCTGGCTGCCGAGCTGGCGGCATCCCGTACAATCGTCCCGTGCGATACGTGCGGCAGGCAGGCAGCGACCCCTCGTTCCTCCTCAAGGCGCTGGGCGAAGCTTCGGGCGAATTCCGGCGCGAGTTCCATGGGCTGCGCTACCGCGATCTGCTGGTCCCGGCGCGGCCGCCGGACGACGGTTGGACGATGCTCGCGCTGGCGGTCCACGTCCGCGAAGTGGAGGCAGGCGTGGTTGACCAGGTGCGGACCCTGCTCCACCGCCACAACGCTGAGATCCGCAACGTCGACCTCGACGACATTCCCTTGCAGGAGGACTACGACGGGGAGGACGCGGAGGAGGTGCTGGAGGACTATCACGACCTCCGCCAGCGGCTTACCTACACCCTCTGGGACATCGACTCCGGCGACTGGGACCGGGCCGGCATCCACCCCTACCGGGGCGCGGTGAAGCTGCTCGACCTGACGCGGGAGCTCTACCAGCACGACCTGGAGCACCTCTGGCAGGCGCGGCGGATGGTCCTCGCGCTCGCGGAATCGGCGAGGTGACGCCGCCGATCCGGGTCATCCGCCCGGCTGCCTGGCAACGGACGGGGCGTGGCGACGAACCCTGGGTCGCCTGGTTCGACAGCCCCGAAGTCTGCGAAATCGCGAGCGCGCTCGACTTCCGGCTCCAGGGCGGCTACGAGGCCAGCGTGGATGGCGCAACGACGCGCGTAGTGGCAACGAAGGCAGCGCTGCTCGAACTGGCGGACGCGCTCAAAGCTAACGGGTCGCCGCTCGGGGGCCTCCTCCTCGACGCACTGGTTCCCGTACAAGCATGGCAACTGCGCTCGCGCTCGCTCCCGCTGGACCGGCCCTACGTGATGGGCATCGTCAACCTGACCGATGACTCGTTTTCGGGCGACGGCGTTGGTCGCGGCGTCGAGGCAGCCCTGAAGCGGGCGGAGGAGCTTCGCCGTGACGGCGCGGACATCATCGACGTCGGCGCCGAAACCGCCCGCGCCGATCGGCCGGTGGTGGAACCGGGGGTCGAGGCGGCGCTGATCGGACCGGCGGTGGCCGCGCTCGTGCGGGAGGGTCACCTTGTCTCCGCCGACAGCTACAAGTCGCTCGTTGCGCGGGCCGCGCTGGATTCGGGTGCGGAGATTGTGAACGACATCAGCGGCCTCACGCTGGGCATTGGCGCCGCCGGCGAAGCTGCCCTCGCCCACGCGGGTTACGTCCTGAACTACAGCTACAGCGTCCCCAAGCGCCGGCCCGATTCGCCGCCGCGGTACGGCGATGTCGTAGCCGGGGCGCTGGAGTGGATGTTCGAGCGCACCGGGCAGCTCTTCGCGGCCGGGCTTTCCAGGGCGCAGGTCGCCATCGACCCCGGGATCGCCTTCGGGAAGAGCCACGACGAAGACATCCAGGTTCTCCGGCGGCTGGGCGAACTCGGCAGCCTCGGGCTACCGGTGCTGCTGGCGCATTCGCGAAAGAACTTCATCGGGAGCATCACCGGCCGCCCACCCCCGGACCGTGACCTGGAGACGCACGCGGGGACGGTCCTCGCCTATGCCCAGGGCGCGCGCATCTTCCGGGTGCACGACGCAGCGGGCACGCGCAGGGCGCTCGACATGGCTGCAGCCATCCTGGACGCGCAAGCGGGCGCTTTCGCCCCGGACGAAACGAGCTGGCCGTGGCGAGCGGGCGCCTCCGCTGCCCACATGACGAAGGCGGACCCCGACAAGGACTCCCCCGGCGGCCAGCGCTGGTGAGCCTTCGCCGAGCGGAGCGGCGCCAAGCATCCCACCCCCAAACCGCCTAGAATCGAACCCTGCGGCCGGGGGCTGCAAAACCGAACAACGGACACACTTCCATGTCGCTCCGGGGCAAAGCAGCCATCGCCGGGATCGGCGAATTCAGGCCATCGCGCTATACGGAGGGCGCAACGACGCTCGGGATGCTGGCCGAAGTCGCCCGCATGGCCGCCGACGACGCCGGGATCGAGCTGGCTGAAGTCGATGGCCTGATCACCGAATCGTTCGCCGAATCGCCGTTCATGGCGCCCTCCACCGTCGTCGAATACCTGGGGCTCGACGTGAAGTTCGCCGAGGTCGTCGACCTTGGCGGCGCGACCGGCGCGGGCATGGCGCTGCGGGCAGCGATGGCGATCGACGCGGGCCTTTGCGAGACCGTGATCTGCACCACGGCAGCCAGGCGCGAACGGCGGACGACGGAGGGGCCAAAGCGCTCCGCCGGGAGCGGGTGGGCCGGACGCCGGACCGACCGCACACCTTTCGCCGAATTCGAGATGCCCTATGGGGCGATCGGCGCGAACTTCGGCTATGCCATGATTGCGAACCGCTATCGCCACGAATACGGGGTCACGCCGGAGCAACTGGCGAAGATCGCCGTCGCCCAGCGTTACAACGCCTGCCACAACCCGGACGCGCTCTTCTTCGGGCAGCCCATCACCGTGGAGGACGTGCTCAATTCGCCGGTCATTGTCGACCCGCTCCACATGCTCGAAATCGTGATGCCGGTGGCGGGAGCGGCGGCGCTGGTGGTGACCAGTGCGAGGAGGGCGAGGAAGCTGAAGAACCGCCCGGCCTACATCCTCGGCGGGGGCGAACACACCACCCACCGCAGCCTTACCTACGCGCCCAGCCTCACCGACACGGCGATCAAGGGCGCTGCCGACCAGGCCTTCAAGACCGCCGGGATCCGCCGCAAGGACATCGATGTGGCCAGCCTCTACGACTGCTACACGATTACGGTCCTGCTAACGATCGAGGACGCGGGCTTCGCGAAGAAGGGCCAAGGCGGCCGTTTCGTCGACCAGCACGACCTCCAGTTCGACGGGGACTTCCCCCTCAACCCGCACGGCGGACAGCTTTCCTTCGGGCAGGCAGGGCTCGCGGGAGGGATGTCCCACGTCACCGAAGCGGCGCGCCAGGTGATGGGCCGCGCGCCTGGCCGCCAGGTGAAGAAGTGCGAGTTCGCTTTCGTGAACGGGAACGGGGGGATCATGAGCGAGCAGGTCTCGCTGGTCCTGGGAGCCAACCGATGAGCACCGAACCGAAGCCGCCAGCCGCTCCCTACCTCAAGCCGCTCCCGGAACCGACGCCGGTTTCGCAGCCGTTCTGGGACGCCGCGCGCCGCCACCGGCTCTTCATCCAGCGCTCCCGGAAGACCGGCAAGTACGTCTTCTATCCCCGCGCCGTCTCCCCCCACGGGCCCGCCGACACGCTTGAATGGGTGGAAGCGACAGGCCGGGGGACGGTCTACGCTTACACGGTCGCGCGCCGCCCCACCGCCCCGCAGTGGGCCGAAGACGTGCCCTACGTCATCGCCATCGTCGAACTGGAAGAAGGCCCGCACCTGACGACGAACATCGTCGGCTGCTCCCCAGAAGCGGTCAGCATCGGGATGCCCGTGGTGGTGGAATTCGATGACGTGACGCCGGAAGTGACCCTGGTGAAGTTCCGTCCGGCCCGGCTTTCGACCGAGATCCCGGCGCCACCGGGCGGCCACGAGGGTGGCTGAGGAGTTGCCACGGGGTTAAGGAACGCCGCTACCATGCCGATACCCATCACGGGCAACCTGCCCCGCGGTGACGAAGATGAGCCTCGTCTTTCTGGTGGTGGATGACAATGAAGCAGACCGCGCGGCGGCGCTGCATCAGCTCGAGCGGAGCTACCCGCATTCGGCCCTCCTCCAGGCGGCCGGCGCGCAGCCGGCGATGCGTCTGTTGGAAGAACGGCGCGTGGTCCCGTCCCTCGTGCTGCTGGACTACGCGATGCCGGGAGCGAACGGGCTCGATTTCCTCAACGACCTTCGTCACGCCCGCTGGCTTGAGCGCGTCCCTGTCGCCATCCTGAGCGAACCGATCGCCGACCGGCTGGTGGTGCAGTGTTACCGCCTCGGCGCCTGCGAATTCCTCGCCAAGCCGCTGCGGACCTTCGAGTTGCGCCAGTGTGTCCGCGAGTTCGCCCGGCCGGCCGAACAGATGGCCTCCGCGACCCTGGTCCCCCCCAGTGGTGGCGGCGCGAGGGTGAGCGCAGCGTGAGCGCTACGGCGCCGCGCAGAGTTCGCGAAGCGCCTGCCGCACCTCAGCCGCCCGCTCGACGTTCTCTTCCGGCGACGCCTGCATCGGCAGGAGGTTGATGTGCCGTGCCCCGGCCTCGACGTAGCGGGCGATGAACTCGGCGACTTCCCGGGCGGTGCCGTAGGGCGTGTAGCGTTCGAAGCGGTCGAAGGGCAGGCGGTAGGTGCTCTCCATGCCCGCGGCGACCAGTTCGCGCGCGGAAGCCCGGTCATCCGCCACAGTCGTCCAGAACTGCATGCCGTATTCGATCGCCCCCGGGTCCCGGCCGGAAGTCACAGCAGCCTCCGTCACGACTTCTTGGAGTTGGCGGAAGCGTTCGAGCGACTGCCAGATCCCGGTGTAGCCGTCCCCGTAGCGGCCGGCCCTCCGGAGCGCGGCGTCGCTTCTCCCGCCGACAAAGATCGGCACCGGCCCGAGAGGCTTCGGATAGACCGTCACCTGATCGAGGTCGAAGTGCTTGCCGTGGAAGGTGACGCCGTCCTCTGTCCAGAGCCGCCGCAGGATCTGCAGGGCTTCGTTGGTGCGGGCGCCGCGGGTGCGCGGGTCGACGCCGCAACTAGTGAACTCGTGGGGGTCTTCGCCACCGATGCCCACGCCGAAGATGAACCGCCCGAGACTGAGCTGCGAGAGCGACGCCACCTGGAGCGCCACTGGCACCGGGTGACGCAGCGGCAGGAGATAGACGCCGGTCTTGAGCGTGACTCGCTCGGTAACCGCGGCCAGGGCCGTCAGCGTCTGGAGGCCGTCATAGCCGAAGCCGAAGAAGCTGACGTGGTCGCCGGTGAGCAGCCCGTCGAGACCAAGGCGCTCTGCCCGGCGAGCAGCGTCGAGGACCATCGGGCCCGTCGTGCCAGCGCGGACATCCCAGCCGCGGACCATGACCGAAACATGCGGTGGTTCCAGGGTTCGCCTCCCTGCCGGATTCTACCCGGCGAGCGCCGGGCATGGCGCGGTTGCGGATGATTCGTCATAGTCAGGCTACCGAGACGGCCCCAGGAGTACTGGCATGACCCACGGCCCAGCCCGCACCCCGGCGATCTTCGACCGCGCCTTCCTCACGGACGTGGAGGATGTGACGGAGCTTATCCTGGTCCGCCACGGCGAGCAGTACATCCCGGACCCGCGCAATGGCCCGTTCGGCGAGACCATCGACCCGCCCCTGAGTGAACGCGGCCAGCGCCAGGCCCAGCTCGTCGGCGAACGGTTTTCGACCCAGCGCATCGACGCGGTCTACGCGAGCCCGTTGCGGCGGGCGCTGGACACCGGCCTCGCGATAGCGAAGCACCACCGGCTGACGCCCACCGTCCTCCATGACCTGCGCGAAGTTGAGGTCTTCCGCGACATCCCCGCGGACCAGTCGGCCCTGGAGTTCCTGGGGTTGGGACTGCTGACCGGTCTCCGCGAACGGATGCTGCGTGAGAAGAAGTGGGATGTGTACCCGTATTCCGAGTCGAGCTACGACTTCCGCAAGCGGACGATCAACGCCATCGAAACGATCATCGCCGAGAACGAGGGGAAACGCGTGGTGGTGGCGTGCCACGGGGGCGTGATCAACTCGTACCTTGGCTACGTCGTCGGTTCCCCGTTCGACATGTTCTTCCGCCCGGCCCACACCGCGGTGAACGTCGTCGCTTCTGGACACGGGGTGCGCGCGCTCCACGCCCTGAACGACATCCACCACCTGGAGACGGCCGAAGGCAGCTTCCTCAGCCACTGAGACGCGCCACGGGTCATTCCGCTCCTGCGGCGCCCAACGAGAAGTTCTCGACCAGGGTATCCAGCCCGAGGCCGAGCGGCGGACGGAGCGCCGTCCCCGCGAACGAGTCGGCGAAAGCGCGGGCGACGGGGCTCTTCCGCGAGTAGTGGCGTCCCCCACCCAGGGCGAACAACTCGGCGGCCAGTTTCGTCGCCTCCGCGGTGACGTGCGTCTTCGTCCGGAGCACGCGCGCAGCCAGCGCGGGACCCCCGGCGGGGCGCCACATGGCGGCGGTCTCCAGGAGGTAGGCAAGCAGCGCTTCGTAGCGCATCGTCGCCTCGCTGAAGCGGAGGCGGAGTGCCGGCGACTGAGGGGCAGGCGTGGCCAGTGCGCGGAGGATGGCGCCGGCGCAACCAAGGGGAATGGCCGCGAACAGGCAGTACCAGTACCCCAGCGGCTGCGCCAATGCGAGGAAGTTCGGGAAACCCATGAGGCCTTCCGTAGGCGCTTCGGAATAGCGGACGGTGTTGCTTTCCGTGGACCGCATCCCGAAGCCGTCCCAGTCGTCCAGCACCTCCACGCCCGCGCCGTTCGGTTTCACGAAGAAGAACTCGACGATCCCGCAGTCAGGCAGGTCTTTCGGCTCGACTCGGGCGGTGGAGAGAAAGTGGTCCGCGTAGCGCCCGGCGGAGGCGAGGATCTTTTCGCCGGTGATGCGAAAGGTGCCATCGCTCTCGCGAGTAGCGACCGTTTTCGTGGCAGCGAGCGAACCGCCGGCCCCGCGTTCGGAGTTGCAGGCGGCGTACCATTCGCCCCGGACCACACGGGCGGCGACATCCTCGACCTGTGCCCGCCAGGCGGCCGCGTGGGGACCCGGGGCTTCGATGCCACTGCCGTAGATGCCGGCGAGGCCCATTGGCATCGCCACCAGGAGTCCGGCCGACCCAGAGCCACCGGAGATTGCCTCGACGGCCCGGACCGAGTCGGGGAGCGTCCAGCCCAACCCACCCAAACCGGGCGGCAGCGGGCCGCGATGGACCCCGGCTCGCTTCATGTCTTCGATGTTCGCAACCGGGTAGCTCTCGGCGTCGAGTGCCTCCCGTCCTGCCAACGTGGCCGCGAGTTCGCGGATGGCGCCCATATCCAACGTGCTCATGCAGCGTCCTCCCAGGTCCGTTTCCAGACCGCGGGGAGTATAGCAGCAGGGACGGGTAGAATGGGGCCATTCTTCGCGTCCCTGCGGCGCCATTCGAACAGGGGAGAACACATGACCGTCGCCGACTTCAGCCTCAACGGGAAGGTCGCCATCGTCACCGGGGGCAGCCGTGGGATCGGGCGCTCCATCGCCATCGCGCTCGCCGAAGCCGGCGCCGACGTCTGCGTGGCCGCGCGGAAGCCGGAAGCGCTGGAAGAAGCCGTCGCCGCGGTCCGGGCGACCGGCAGGAAGGGCATCGCCGTCCCCACGAACGTGCGGGAGATGGCCGCGCTCCAGAACCTCATCGACGAGACAAAGAAGCAGCTTGGGCGGGTGGACATCCTCGTCAATAACGCCGCCACGAACCCGGTCTTCGGCCCCATCCAGAACATGGACGAGCGCGCCTGGGACGCGATTATGAACACGAATGTGAAGTCGCTGTTCTTCCTCAGCAAGTTCGCCCGCGAAGCGATGCGCGAACACGGCCAGGGCGGCGCCATCATCAACGTCAGCTCCACCGGCGGATTCCGGGCGTCAGACGTGCTCGGTGGGTACTCGATCTCCAAGGCGGCCGTGATCATGGTCACCCAGGTCTGTGCGAAGGCGTGGGGTAGCGACAACATCCGCGTGAACTGCATCGCCCCGGGGCTGATCAAGACGGAGTTTTCGCGGGCGCTCTGGGAGAACGAGAACATCCTCGCCGGGGCGACCACCCAGAGCGCGCTCCGGCGCATCGGCCAGCCGGACGAGATGGCCGGCGCCGTCGTCTACTTTGCCAGCGCGGCCTCGTCGTTCACGACCGGCCAGACGCTCATCCTGGACGGCGGCCAAATCATCTAACGGGGTTTCTCGTGCCAGACATGCTCGTCAAGCTCTACGATTTCCCATCGGCTGAGGATGACTATCACCGCCTGTTCGGCGAGGGCGTCACCTGCCGGCGGCCGGAGAGCTACGAGCGGTCGCAGGTTCTCGCTTTCGTGAGCGACCGCTGGCCGAACTGGCGGGATGAGGCGTTGGCTTGCTTCGCGCAGCTGCCGCCGACGATCTTCATCGCCACGCGCGAGGGGCGCATCGCCGGGTTCGCGGCATACAACGCCACCCGGCCGGACTACTTCGGGCCCACAGGCGTGGACGAATCGGAGCGGCGGCGAGGGATCGGCGGGGTGCTGCTCTGGCAGTGCCTGGAAGCGTTGAAGGCAGCGGGCTACGCTTACGCGATCATCGGCGCGGCCGGGCCGACCGCCTTCTACGAACGCGCCGCCGGCGCGACTGCCATACCCGGCAGCGAACCGGGAATCTACCGGGACCGGCTCCGTGTTCGCCCGGCTTAGCGCAATCCCGGTGGGGGCGGCGAAGGCGGCCGGGCGGCTGCTTCGCCGGGTCGCGCGGCTCGCCGTGATCAGCGTGGTCGTGGCAGCCGTGGTGCTGGTGCTCGACATCGTCCTCCTCCGGGACACCCGCCGCGACAATTCCTCCAGGTAACGAAGATTCGGCCAATCGACCCAAAAGTGGGGGCCTAATGGCCCCACCCCCGGGGGACTAGTGGCCGTAGGGTGTGGGACAGAGCAGTGGAGCCGGCTCTGCGGTCCTCCCAGAGACGCAAGTCTCACCGCCTGCCGGTACTCGAATGCTCCCCGGGGGATCAACCCGTGGCAGGTGGGACCGGCTCCGTTCCCCTGTCACGGCCCTCGGCGGTATCGCTCCCCTTCTCCAACCCCGGTCTTAGTAGTGTTCGTGGCGGCGGCGCGCGTCCTCGGTCGCGAGGCGGGCAATGCCGCCGGGCACGCCGCGCATCCCCCGTTCCCGGAGCGCCTGGATGACCTGGTCGAAGTGCGCGGGGCCGTTGCATTCGAGCAGCAGTTCGAGCACCGCGACTCCGACGGGCATCCCCGGCGACTCGCGGTTGTGTTCGACTTCGACAATGTTTCCGCCGGCCGAAGCGATCGTGGTCGCCACGAGCCCCAGTTCCCCGGGCGAATCCGAGACCTCGACGGACAGCCGCCGGTAGCGCCCGGCGTCGACGAGGCCGCGCCGGACGATGCTGCCGATGAGGTTGATGTCGATGTTGCCGCCCGAAAGGACCACCACGGCCGTGCCCCGGGGACGGTAGGCGCCGGTCTGGAGTGCGGCCACCCCCAACGCGCCGGCGCCTTCGACGATCATCTTCGACCGCTCGATGAGGAGGACGATGGCATGCGCGATCGCCTCTTCGCCGACGGAGACCATCTCGTCCACGTGCTTTTCGATGAGCGCATACGTTCGCTGGGAGGGGCCGGCCACGGCGACGCCGTCGGCGATGGTGCGCTCGGGACTGACGGTCAGCGGGCGGTGGGCCTCGAAGGAGCGGCAGATGCCGTCCATGGCTTCGGCCTGGACTCCGATCACGCGCACGTCCGGGCGCCTGGCCTTCACGGCGACGGCGATCCCGGCGAGGAGGCCGCCGCCGCCCGCCGGGACGATGACTTCGCTGACCTCCGGGCACTGTTCGATGATTTCGAGGCCGATGGTGCCCTGGCCGGCGATCACCGCGTCGTCGTCGAACGGCGGCACGTAGAGGCGGCCTTCGCGGGCGGCGATCGCCACGGCTTCCTGGCGGGCGTCTTCGAGCGAGGCGCCGTGGAGGACGACGCGGGCGCCGTATCCGCGGGCGGCGGTGACCTTGGCCAGCGGGGCCGCGGCGGGCATGACAACGGTGACGTCAAGGCCCCGGCGGGCACCGGCGAGGGCGACACCCTGGGCGTGGTTGCCGGCGCTCGCGGCCACCAGGCCCCCCACCTCGGGTCCGAGTTGCCTGACGAAGTTCGTGGCGCCGCGGATCTTGAACGAACCGGTGAACTGCATCTGTTCGCACTTGAAGAAGACCGGTACGCCGACCATCTCCCCGGCCATCAGAGACGGCCAGACCGGTGTGACGCGAACGTGACCGGCAATGGCGCGCCGGGCATCTTCAATCGTCTCCACGGTGACCCCGGGAGAATCCGTCATCGGTAGCGCCAAACTCTCCGCCGGTCCCAGCAGTGCCGGCATATGCTTACTGGCCGATCAGCAGACGACCAGCCATCGCGGAAGGTGTACATCCGCTCCGAGAGATGGGCCTGGCAGAAGTGCCCGTGGCAAAGGGAGCATTCGGAGCCGGGATGGGGGCCGCAGCCTTCCACGCCGCAGAGGCCGGCCCGGTTTCGCTCGTGCACCCTCTTGCAGTAGGCGAGGTGGTCGCGAAGGTCGCCGATCTTCTCCATGCAGCGGGCGCGGGAGCAGACGGCTTCGTGCCCTTCGACAAGGCCGGTGTGGAGCGCGCAGAAGGAACGCCCACAGTACTGGCAGGCGTGGAGTGATTCATTCTTGCAGCGGGAAAACCGGCCCCCGAGCCGGCAGATCGCCACGGCCATCGCGCGCCCCTTGCCACTGGCTGTGGGGAATCGTTGCAAGCCGCGGGTGAGGGGTCAATGCCCGGCGACGTTCTCCATCCAGAGGCAGCTCCCGGGGCCGGCCCCGGCTTCCAGTGCGGCGACCGGCTTCCAGGCGGGCAACAGGAAGATGTCCACCCGGCCTTCGGCGTTCGAGGCGACAGCGGCGTATTCGCCCCCAGGGCTGAGGCAGATGCCGTCGGGGCGGGCGGCGACGGGGACACTCTCCTTCACGCGCAAGCCGGCGACGTCGACAATCGCGACTTTGCCGGCGTCGGAGAGCACGACCGCGACATCACCGCCGGGCAGGGCGACGACTCGCACCGCGACACCGTCGAGCGCAACATCGCCGACCAGGGAGAGGTCCCCCCGGCGGAACACGCTGAGGGAACGGCCCCAGGCGTTCGCGGTCACCACGTAGTCGCCGGCGATTGCGACGCTTTCGGGTTGAGCGCCGGTGGTCGCGACCAGGCCGGTGGTCAATTCTCGGAGGTTACCGTCGGCGGCGCCGGTGACGTAGATGGCGTCCCCGGATGCGGCGACGGCGTGCGGTGTTGCGGCCGTCGCCAAACGCCCCGCTTCCGTGAAGGACGAGATGTCGACCGTGACCAGCGCGTTGGCCTTGCCGAGGGTGACCAGGAGTTCTCCGCCGCGGAGGGCCAGGCCGTGGGGTTCGCCCCCCAGGTGGAGCAACCGGAGGATGCCGAGGGCATGGGGGTCGACTTCGACCACTGCATCCCGGCGGCCAAGGGTGATGACCAGGCGCCCGCTGGATTCGACCATTTCGTGCGGCGGCCCGGGCAAGGCGAGCACTCTTGGGGCACCCCCGGCTTGGAAATCGTAGAGGGTGATCCGCTCGCCGCGGAGGTCGGCGACGACCAGGGTGCCCGCGAGGGGCGATGCCGGTGCCCGCGCGGATGAGAAGTCGGCCTGCATGAACACGAGAATCGCCACGGCCATGAGCGGCAGCGTGGCCATCGTCGCGAACTTTCCAGAGCGGGCGGTGCGTACCATGTGGGGGCGCCGGGGGTGGGCATGGGCCCACCCCGGCAACGACTCCTTAGCGGACGATGTTGACCAGGTCCTGGAGCAACTGGTCGGCGGAACTGATGACGCGCGTGTTCGCCTGGAAACCGCGCTGGGCGATGATGATGTTCGCAAACTCGGAGGCGAGGTCGACGTTCGAGCCTTCGAGGGTGCCGGAGATGATGCTGCCGCGGCCGGGTGTGTCGGCTGCGCCGAGGAAGGCGGTGCCGGAGTTCAGGCTGGCCTTGTAGTTGTTCTGGCCGGACCGCAACAGGCCGGCCGCGTTCACCACGTTCGCGATCGCGATCTGGGCCAGTATCTGGTTCGAACCGTCCGAGTAGACCCCCGTCACCGCGCCGTTCGTGCCGATGGAGAATGCGACGAGGGTGGGCACGCCGGGGGTCGGCGCTGCCGCCGGTGAACCGTCTTTGCCGTCGCCGCGGACGATGACGAGGTTGTTCGTCGGCTGCGGGCCGGTCGTCGGCGGGATCACGGGGGCGGTGTAGACGCCGCCGGGGAAGGTGGCCGGCCAACCCCGGACCTTCATCCCGGTGTTCATGTTCACGAGTGTGCCGGTCGCATCCACATCGAAGGCGCCATCCCGGGTGAAGTAATCGAAGTTGCCGTCGTTCACGACAAAGAAGCCGTCGCCCTGGATGGAGAGGTCGGTTCCCTTTCCGGTGGAGAGGAGGTTGCCCTGCGCCATGTTCACGTTGATGCCGCCGACGCTCGTGCCGAGGCCGATCTGGCCGGGGTTGGTGCCGCCGCGGCCGCCGACCGTGGGAGTGGTCGCTTCACGCAGCGTCTGGCCGAGCACGTCCGCGAAGATGACGCGGGCGGTCTTGTACGAGGTCGTGTTCACATTGGCGATGTTGTTCCCGATGACGTCCATGTAGGTCATGTGGGAACGCATACCGGAGATGGCTGAGAAGAGTGCTCGCATGGTTGGGGTCGATCCTTTCCTTGGGCGGCGATGCCGCCGGGCGTGCGGGATCGGGCTTTCCGGCGATGCGGACCAGCCCGTCAGGGGTTCCAAAGCCTGGCGCCAGCGGTGTCAGGCGATAACAACGGAGTCGATGTTCGTGAAAACGCGCTCCCTCCCTCCTTCCCGGGCCATGGCGGTGACAACCATTCGGGCCCGCACGTCCACGACAACCGCGAGGTCGTCGAGCATGACAACACTGTTCTTCGCGCCTTTCTCGGCGGCGCGGTCGACGGCAGAGTTGAGCCGCTGCAACCGCGCCGGGTCGAGGTCGAGGTCGCGCCGGTCGACGCGCTTCTGGGCGTGCCGGCTGAGGCGAAGGTCTTCGGTGGCGGTGCGCAGGGTCTCGCCGAACGGTCGAGCGCCCGCTGCGCCCGGGGCAAGCCGCGGCGTGGCCGGGGCGCCCGGAGACGGCACCCCAAGGACGGCGCCTGCTTCATCGATCCGCACGGTTACCGCACCTCCGCGACGGTGAAGAGGTCTACCACCCGCGTGCCGACGAGGAGCATGGGGATCCCGTCCGGGCCGATGACAACTCGGTCGACGCGGCCCGTGACTTCGTTGCCTGCATTGGCGGCGTCGATCACTGCGTCTTTCACCCGCTGCTCGTTGTTGACCTGGATCTGCTGGGTGGCGGGCAGCCGGTTGAAGGGGCCGCTGAAGAGTTCGCGCGAAACGAGGTCGCGGGTGATCGCGATAGCGTCGCCCTGGCTGCCGGTGATGGTCTTGCCGAGCATGGACGAGGCGGTGGTCAGTTCGTTGACGCCCTGGAGGACCTTTAGGCCCGCAGCCACGGTCTTCATCTGGTTGAGGGCTTCGAACTGGGCCATCTGGGCCATGAAGTCGGTGTCCTTCTGCGGTTCCAGCGGGTTCTGGTTGCGCAACTGGGCGATGATCAGCTGCATGAAGTCGAGCGAGCCAAGTTCGTTCTTTCCCGAGGCGCTGGGCTTGATGAACGACCCCTGCCCCGCGCCGATTGCACTTGCGTTGATAGCCATTGATTCGCTCCTTAAACCCGGTACACGTGGACGCCGTCCGGGTTGTAGGCGGCCCTGAGGCGGTTGTGGCGGCCAACCTCCGCCGCCAGATCGAGGCCGAGCAGCGAAGCGAACCCGCCGGGGACCGGTTCGTTGCGCGGCCGCCCATCCTGTTGGCCCTGCTGCTGAGACTCCGGATGGCTGGTGCCAAGACCAACGGAGACGTCCGCAAGATGGAGGCCACGGCCGCCGAGAAGTTGCGAGAGGTCCTGGGTGTGGTCCCGCAGGAGCCGCATCGCTTCGCCGCGGTCGGCCTGGATTTCGACGGTGACGCGGTCTCCATGGGCCCGGACGTGGATGGTGATCGAACCGAGGTCGACGGGTTCGAGGTGGAGACGGGCTTCGCCGCCGCCCTGTTCGAGGCGTTCGAGGACCGCCCGGCTTACTTGCTGCACGGCGGGGGGCGTCTCCACCGGCTGTGGCGCTGCGGGGGCGGCCGCCACGGGAGCGGGCGCCGCCTCGCGGTTTGCGGGCGCCGGTCCAGACTGAGCAGTCACGGGCTGGGGTGTGCCAGCCTCGCCGGGGGCCTGGCTCTTGCGGCCCGGTGCCAGCGTGGTTGCCACCATGAGCGGGGCGGGTTCATCGGCTTCGATTGCGTTCCCGGCGGAGCGGACCACGCTGATGACGACCTGGGGCATGCCTAGCGGCGGTGGCTCTGCTTCCGTGAGAGGCGAGGCCGCGGCCGATTCCGTTGGTGGCGCCGGGGCGCTGGACGGCGCAGAGGCGGGTTCCTCCTGTCCCTGCGCCTCGGACGAGCGCGCGAGATGAGCGTTGCGGGCGGGAGCGACCGGAGCCGCGTGTTCGACCGGGAGCCGGGTGAGTGCCACGGGCGCGGCTCCCGGCTCCCGGTCGTGTGCAGCCGGGGGCGTTGCCTGGACCGCCCGTTCGCCGGTGGCTGCCTCAATCGGGATCTCTGGGCTGGAAGCCGCGGCCATCTCGACGACCGGCGCGGCCTGGGCAGGAACGTCCTCCACCGGTGAGGCAAGAGGCGCGGGCAGGTTGTTCTCCGGGGCGCCGTCCACCGGGCCGGCTGGGAGTGGCGTGTCTGACGGCGCGTCTGCTCCTGATTCCCCGGGAAGCGGCGTGGCGGCAGGCCGGGGGGCGATGACCGCCGATTGGGCCACAGCAGGCGCGGTGGCCGTCTGAGGCAGTGTCACGAGGACGGGGGCGCCCACCCCCAGGCCGAGCAGGAAGGCGACGGTGGCGCCGTTCCCGCCGCCGTTCGCCTCGAGCTTGTGTTCGCGGCCACCCGCTGGCACTCCATTTCCGGCGGGCGCGTTCCCATCGGCCGGGAGACCTTGCGACTTCGATCCCCGGTCGACGGCCTGCTGGAAGAGGGCGGCAAGGAGGGCGACGAATTCGCCGGCCTGGGGCAGCGTTGCCGGGGCGGACGGCGACGTGCCGGCCACCCCGGCAACCACCGCCAGTTCCACCCCGGGCAGTATCACGGTCAACCCCATCACATCTGCATCCTGAAGACTTCCTGGTAGGCCTCGACGGCCTTGTTGCGGACCTGGGTCACGAGGTTCATCGCGAGGCTTTCGGTTTCCAGGGCGAGCATCACGTCGTGAAGCTCCACGTCCTGGCCCGTCGCCAGCGCTTCGACCTTCGCATCGGCGTGATCGCTGATGGACTGGAGCTGCCCGAGCGCCTGCCCCAGCATGTCAGCGAATCCTGCAGCCGGTTTCGCGGCTACTGCACCAGTCTGGGCGAGCGCACCGGCGCCCTGTATCCGTCCGATCTCCATATCTGAGCCTCTTCTTCCCCGAATAACGCGTGGGAATGCCGTAGCCTTTTGTGAAGGTCCTAGCGGCTGCCGATGTCGAGCGCCCTGAGCGCCATCTGCTTCACCGCGTTGAGGACGGTGACGTTCGCCTGGTAGGAGCGGTTCGCCGAGGTGAGGTCAGTCATCTCGGTGACGAGGTCCACGTTGGGCATCTCCACGTACCCCTGCTCGTCCGCGTCCGGGTGGGCCGGCTGATAGACCTGGCGCGTGGGAGTGGTCGTATCGAGCCCGACCTGCGTGGTGACGACGCCAGTGTCTGGCTGGCCGGTGAGCTGGCGGGCTACGTCGGCGAAGGGAAGCCCGCCTGAAGCGGAGCTCACCCGGACGACGTGCCGCCGGTAAGGGCCGCTGCCGTCCGCGGTGCTGGTGCTGTCGATGTTGGCGACGTTGCCGCTGACCACGTCCATGCGAACCCGCTGGACAGCGAGACCGGAAGCGGTTGCGGCGATAGCGCGGAAGAGTCCCATGAGTTGCCTCCTAAAGCCCGCGGATGACGTTCCGCAGGATGTCGAGCTTGGTGTTGAGGGCGCTGGCAGCGGCCTGGTAGCGCATCTGGGTCTCGGCGAGGGAGATCATCTCCTGGTCGATGTCGACGTTGTTGCCATCGAGCCGGGAGGATTCGAGGGCCTGCGTCGCCTGGACGCTGTTCGAACCGCTGAGGGTGGCGCCCGAGGACATATGCCTGGGGTCTGTCGCAGTGAGACGCGTGCCGGTGCTGGCGCTGAGGGACCGCTGGAGTTCGGCCTCGAAGGGCACCTCCTTGCGGCGATAGCCGGGGGTGTCGATGTTGGCGATGTTTTCGCTGATCGTTTCCTGGCGCCGGGAGAGGCCCTGCAACCAGGAAGTGATCGTCCCGAGCCCCCTGTCGCCGATGGGGTTCACCATGGTGTTCCTCCTTCCGGGCGGCGCCTATGCCCGGGTTGTGCCGTCGGCCCTGGCTGCGAGCCAGCGCTGGCCGGCGAGTTCGTCAAGGCGGTGCATCTCCTGCCGGAGGGCGGCATCGCGCTCTTCGGCGAGGCGCTTTTCGAGCAGAATTTCCACGGCGCGGAGGTCGCGGCGGCGTTCCATGAGGATTCCGCGTTCTCCGGCGACAGCGGCCGCCGAGTGCGCGAGGGCTGTCCGACGGGCCCCGATTTCGCGTTCGACCCGCAGGGCATAGGCTGCCGAGGCCAGCAGTTCGCCGGACTCGAGTCGCCCGCGAGAGGGAGCACCAGCGGCGAAGAAGGCCTCACGGTCGCGCTCAACCGAGAGGAGAGCGTCGCGGCGGACCTGTTCGGCCTTAAGTTCGCGGGCGAGAGCCTGGGCCTGGATGCGTTCGAGCCGCTCACGATGGGCCACCAGCCGCTCCAGGCGGCGTGAAGTAAGCGTCATCGGCGTCATCCTCCAGTGGGTTGAGCATCGCTGCCTCCTGCCCATCGAGGGCCACCAGGGAGGCGATCGCGCCGTCGAAGCCAGTGACGTCCAGCGCCTGCTGCCTGAGGAAGCCCTGGAGCCGGGGAAGCAGGTCCTGGGCGCGATCGACGAGCGGGTCGCTGCCGCTGACATAGGCGCCGATGCTGATCAGGTCGCGCGCTTCTTCGTAGGCAGAGAGGAGCCCGCGCAGGCGGCGAGCGGCCTCGGCGTGAGGGCGGCCGGCGACCCGCTCCATCAGCCGGGAGACACTCTGGAGCACGTCGATGGGCGGGTATTGGCCGGAAGATGCCAGCGAGCGGCGGAGGACGATGTGGCCATCGAGGGTCGCGCGGGAGAGGTCAGCGATGGGTTCGTCCATGTCTTCGCCATCGACGAGGACGGTGTAGATGGCGGTGATGCTTCCAACCGCCCCCGGACCCGCCCGTTCCATCAGGTGGGGCAGCAGACTGAAGACCGATGGGGGGTACCCCTTGGTCGTCGGAGGCTCACCGGCGGCGAGACCGATTTCGCGCTGGGCCATGGCGACGCGGGTGAGGCTGTCGAAGAGGAGAAGGACATCGAGGCCATCGTCGCGGAAGGCTTCGGCAATTGCGGTAGCGGTGCGGGCGGCGCAGAGGCGCATGGCGGCCGGGTTGTCCCCGGTGGAAGCGACGATGACGCATTTGCCCAGGCCATCGAGTCCGAGGTCGTGCTCGATGAAGTCGCGCACTTCGCGGCCGCGTTCGCCGATGAGGGCAATCACGGTGACGTCGGCGGCGGTGCCCCGTGCCAGCATCCCGAGGAGGGTGCTCTTGCCGACGCCGGAGCCGGCGAAGATGCCGACGCGCTGCCCGCGTCCGAGGGTGAGGAAGCCGTCGATGGCTCGTACACCGGAGGGGAGGGCACGGACGATGGGCTCGCGGTGGAGCGGGTGCGGAGGTTCGGCGTGACCGGCGACGCGGCGGGTGGCTGCGAGGGGGCCTTTGCTGTCGATAGGGCGTCCAAGCCCATCGAGGACTCGCCCCTGGAGCGTCCGGCCGACGGGCGTCGAAACGGCGGCGCCCTCCGCCACGACGCGGGCGCCCGCGGACACCCTGCCGCGTTCGAGGAGCGCCAGGTAAGAGGCCCCGCCGGCAGCACGAACGCATTCGGCGGCGAGCCCGCGGCCCCCGCCGCTGGCAACAGTCACAAGTTCACCCGGGCGGAGGTTGATCCCCCCGGCGACCGCCACTTCGCCCGCGATGTCGAGGATGGTCCCGGTACGGCGATAGACGTCGGCCGAGGCGGCGGCGTCGAGGACTGCGTCGAGAGCGGCGGTGGTCATGCTTCACCCCCGGCGCGGGCCAGGGCGAGGTCCATCAGCGAGAGGCGCGCCTCGAGGGTGGCGTCGATGGTCCCGTGGACGAGGTCGATGACGCAGCCGCCAACCTCCACGCCGGCATCCGGGCGGACATAGCGGGCCGCATCGCCCAGCGTGGCCTGGACGGTGGCGTCGACTCCCGGGTGCACGCGGATGGCGATGACTTCCTGGCCGGCGGCGCCGCGGAGGGCTTCGTTGCAGGCGGCCCCGGTGCGCCCGGGGTCAGCTTCGTAGTACTCCCCAACGATCCGGCGGGTGGCGAGCCCGGCGGCACGGGCGACGACGGCGGCGGCCTGGCCGGCGACACTGTCGCGAATGGCCTTGCCTTCAGACGCGGCGCGGCGGACCAGGGAAAGCGCTTCTTCCAGCTCGTCGATGGCTTCCTGGCGGCCGACCTCGAACCCCTTGGCGTGGGCGGCAGCGGCCTGGTTCACGGCCTCGGCGACGATGGCGTCGGCCCGGGCGCGGGCCTCGGCGACCACCCCGGCGCCCCGGGCCTCGGCGGCGGCGAGGACCTCCGTGGCAGTGGCGAATGCCCCTGGAATCGTGAAGGTTTCGCGGGTGCTTTCGCCAAGGACGAAGACGTCTTCCTCGGCCACCGAGCCGCGAAGGACGCGGCGCCTAGCCGACGAGTTCATCGTCGCCTCCGCGGGAGATCACGATCTCTTCCGCCTCATCGAGCCGCCGGATGACGGCGACAATCCGGGACTGGGCCTCTTCCACCTGCTTGAGGCGGACGGGGCCGGATGCCTCCATGTCCTCCCGGAGCATCGCCGAGGCGCGCACGGACATGTTGCGGAGGATGGATTCCTTGACGGGGTCAGGCGTGGACTTGAGGGCGAGCCCCAGGTCGCGGACTTCGACTTCGCGCATGATCCGCTGGATCGAGCGGTCGTCGAGCGCGCCGATGTTTTCGAAAACGAACATCCGCTTCTTGACCTGGTCAGCGAGTTCGGGCTCATTGTCTTCCAGCGCCTCGATGATGGTCTTTTCCGTCATTCGGCTGGAGTGCTTCAGGAGGTTCACGAGCACTTCGATACCGCCGATGTTCTGGCTGATGGGCGTGGGCTGGAGGACCGCGCTCAGCTTGCGGCGAAGCACGGCTTCGACTTCGGAGACGATCTCCGGGCTTGCGCGGTCCATGAGGGCGATGCGCTGGGCGACGTCGGCAGCGTGTTCAGGGTCCATGGCCGAAAGCACCTGGGCAGCACGTTCGCCGGCGAGGAAGGAGAGCAGCAGAGCGATCGTCTGGGGATGTTCGCTGCTGAGGAAGTTGACGAGCTGAGAGACGTTCAGGTGGCGGAGGAAGCCGAAGGGGATGGTGGGCGACGTCGCGGAGAGGCGGTCGATCAGTTCGGCCGCCTTGTCTTCGCCAAGTGCCATGCGGAGGAGTTCCTCGGCGTATTCGAGGCCGCCAAGAGAGATGACATCGCGGCCGACGGCCGCCTCCTGGAACTCCGCGAGGACTTCGCGGCGGCGCTCCGGCAGGAGTTCGCCCATCGCGGTGATCTCCCAGGTGAGGCGCTCGATGTCCTCGTCGCTGAGATGGCGAAGGACTTCGGACGAGCGCTGCTTCCCCAGGGTGATGAGGAGGGCGGCAGCCTTTCGCCGGCCAGAAAACTTGTCGGTGGATTCGCGCATCATGGCCGAGGCTTAGCGATCCTCCTCGCGCATCCAGGTCTGGACGACATCGGCAACGGCTCGCGGGTTGGCGTCGGCAAGCTTAAAGACACGCTCTTCCTGCGGGTCCGGAGCAGCTTCGAGGGCGGGCAATGGCGGGGCGGGGCGGAGACCGGCCATGGCCGGGGCGGCGGCGAGGAGCGGCGAATAGGCCGGGGTGGTCGCCTGGCGCTTTGCGAGCGACTTCAGGAGAAGCGAAATCAGCACGAAGGCGAGGACAATCGCCAGCATCGGGAGGAGCAGCTTCAGGTACTGGAGATACTCGCCGAGGCCGTTGGCGGCGGGCACAACGAATGCGTCCTTCACGCTCGCATCGAAGGGCAGCCGGGTTACGCTGAGGGTGTCCCCACGGGTCTGATCGAGGCCGACAGCGGCGGCGATCGTCGAGGTGAGGGCAGACTCCTGGGCCGCGGTCACGCTTTCGTCCAGCACCACGGAGACGCTGAGGCGGTCAAGGGAGCCGGGGGCCTTCACGGTCGTCGTGGTGGTGCGGCCGATTTCATTGTTCACGGTGGTCGAAGCGCGGGTGTAACTGGTGTTGCCATCGGCGGCGGTGGCCGCTCCGGCGGCACCGGTGTTGGCGCCGGTGCCGGGGATACCACCCGCGGTCACGCCGCTGCCGGTGAAGGTCTCGCTGCTGGTGGTGCTGCTCCGGGGCACGGCGGAGGCGGCGGCGGCGTAGGTGTCCTGGCCCTGGGTGACCTTGTCGAAGTTGAGCCGGGCGCGCACGGTGATGGCGCTGCGGCCGGGGCCGACAACCTTCGTCAGCGTCGATTCGAGGTCACGCTGGAGAGCGACTTCGTACTGGCGCTGGAGTTCGAGCTGGCTGGACGTGGCGCCGGTAGCGAAGGGACTGTCCATGGTGGCGCCGTCGAAGAGCACGTGCCCGGTCTCATCGATGATGGTGACGCCGCCGGGGCGGAGTCCTTCGACGGAGTTCGTCACCAGGTTGGTGATGCCGCGCACCTGGTCCTGGGTGAGGTTGGCGCCGGGCTTGAGTTCAAGGAGGACGCTCGCGGTGGCTGGTTGCTGGTCTTCCTTGAAGATCGCTTCCTTCGGCATGACGATGTGGACCCGGCTGGCGCGGACCCCGTCGAGGGTGTTGATGGAACGGGCCAGTTCGCCTTCGAGGCCACGGCGGAAGTTCACCTGCTGGACGAAGTCGGTCGCGCCAAAGTTGGTCTTGTCGAAGATCTCGAGGCCGACGGCTCCGCCCTTGGGGAGCCCTGCCTGGGCGAGCTGGATTCGGACTTCCGCCACCCTGTTCGCGGGCACGGACACCGTCGAGCCGCCGCCGCCGATTTCGTAGGCGACGCCGTCCTTTTCGAGCTGGTCGGCGATGGCTGCGCTGTCTTCGGCGGCGAGGCCGGAGAAGGCGACGACGAGGTTCGGCGAGCTGGAGGCGATGAAGACGAAGTAGAGGACCACGATTGTGCCGGCCACGATCCCCGCCAGCGCGAGCTGACGGCCGCGCGGCAGGTCATTCCAACGTTCCAGGACTCCAGCGAACGGTGAACCGGGTCCCATTCCTCCCCCTTCTCCGGCCGCGCGGCGGTGTGCGGCCTGCCCATGGCGAGCGTACGGGGCGGAGGGTGCCCCGGCGCATTGGGCGAACCCCGATTCCCCGGGGGCAGGACTGCGATTCGCGAAGGAAACTCCCTTAGATCGCTGTGACGGTGGGCATCGCGGGCCTGGCCCAAGGCTGGTTTACGCCTTCGCTGCGTTCCGATATCGTTTCAGCCGCACCAAGAAGAAAACCCCGGAGGCATCACATGGCCGATACCGCGGCAGCAGAATCCCTCATCACTGACGAGATGCGGGCCGAGATTGGCAAGCGCTCCCAACCCTGGACCTGCGAAGTGGACAAGCTCCAGGTCCGCATGTTCGCCCGGTCGGTCGGACACACCGACCCCATCTACTACGACGAGGCAGCCGCGAAGGCGGCCGGCTATCGCAGCCTCCCCTGCCCTCCCGGTTACCTGGGGACGCCGGTGTACAATCCGGCGACGAGCGACGTCACCTTCGGCGGCCGCCGGGGCAGCGGGCCGGGCCCTCAGCCTCGCCGCCCGCTCAAGCGCATCCTCAACGGCGGCACGGAGATCGAATACTTCGGCGACATCTGCGCGGGCGATGTCCTGACAGCGGTCAGCCACACCGCCGACATGGTTGAGCGGAAGGGCGGGCTCGGCGAGATGCTGATTACCACCAGCAAGACCGAATACACCAACCAGGACGGGAAGCTCGTGGCCGTTTCGACCGGCACCGGCATCCGCTACTAGGCGAAGGAGGCAGACGAAATGGCAGCGACCTGGAACGACGTGAAGGAAGGCCAGGAGATTGGCCCCCTGGTCAAGAACTGCAGCACCCAGCAACTGGTCCAATGGGCCGCCGGGTCTGGCGACTTCTACCAGATTCATTATGACAAGGACTTTGCCGTCGGCACGGGCCTCAAGGGGCTGATCGTGCACGGCGCGCTCAAGAACGCTTTCCTCGGGCAACTGGTCCACGACTGGGTGGGCAACAACGGCCGCATCCAGAAGTACGGCTGCAGCTACCGCGGCATGGACTACCCGGACGAAGACGTCGTCTGCAAGGGCGTCGTCCGCAAGAAGTACGAAAAGGACGGCGAGAAGCTCGTGGACCTGGAGGTCTGGACCGAGAATCCCCAGGGCCAGCAGACCACGCCGGGTTCGGCCACCGTGGTGTTCAAGTAAGCGATGGCAGGACTACTGGAAGGCAAAGTTGTCGCGATGACCGGCGCCGGCCGGGGCATCGGGCGCGAATGCGCCCTCCTCGCCGCTTCCGAAGGCGCCCGGGTGGTGGTCAACGACCCCGGCGTGAACCCCGACGGGTCGGGCCACGACGACGGCCCCGCCGCACAGGTGGTGGAGGAGATCAAGAAGGCCGGGGGCCAGGCGGTGGCAAACTTCGCCGACGTCTCCACCATGGACGGCGGCGAGAGCGTGATCCGCACCGCACTCGATACCTGGGGCAAGCTCGACGGGCTCATCAACCTCGCAGCGATCCTCCGCGACCGGATGGTCTTCAACCTGACCGAACAGGAATGGGACGACGTCATCCGGGTGGACCTGAAGGGCCACTTCACGACGATCAAGCCGGCCGCGGTCCTGATGCGGCAGCAGCGCTTCGGCCGGATTGTGAACTACAGCTCCGTATCCGGGCTGCAGGGCAACTCCGGGCAGGCGAACTACGGCGCGGCGAAGGCTGGCGTGGCGGGCCTCACCCGTGTTGCCGCGCGCGACCTGGGCCGCTACGGCGTCACCGTGAACTGCATCGCTCCCGGGGCTTCGACCAGGCTGACGGCGACGGTGCCGCAGGCTTCCCGCGAACTGCGGGCGCAGCGCGGGATCGCCGGGGCAGGTGGACCGCCCGCGGCCACGGCCAGCAACCGGGCCGCGGAAGAAGCCGCCGCCATGCGGGGTCCCGACATGGTGGCGCCGATGACGGTCTACCTGCTCCTGGACGAAGCCTGGAACATCAACGGACGCATCTTCCAGGTGGCCGGGGGGCACGTGGGCCTGCTGCAGGACATGTACCCGCCGTTCAAGAACATCTACAAGCACGGCAAATGGACGCTGGACGAGCTCCGGATGGTGGTGCCCGCCCAGTTGATGGCCGGCGTGGTCAACCCGGCGCCGCCGGCCGACGACCTCGCCATCCCCGGCCGGGGCTAACCCAGCCTGCGAACGGATGTCGCCCTGCTCCCAACAGACGCATGGAATCGGAACTGAAACGAGGCCCCCGGTTCGCCGGGGGCCTCGCTACTTGTTGCCATTGCCGCCGGGGTTAGCGGCGGCTTGCGCCTGCCCGCGCCACGGCCGCGGAGTCGATCCGGAACCGCCCGGCAGCCTCGTTCAGAGCCTGGGCGAGGTCCTTCATCTGGCCCGCCGTCGCCGCCAGTTCTTGCGACTGAGCGGAGATCTGTTCGGTGGAGGCGGAAACTTCTTCGGCACTGGCCGACGTCTCTTCGCTTGTGGCAGAGACTTGGATGATGGCCTCGGTCACCTTCGATGTGCCCTGGGCCATCTCGCCGGCGCCGCGCGCCGACTCCTCGGCGAGCGAGGCGATCGTCTCGGCGGAGGCAACGATACGCTGGGCACCGGCCGAAAGGCCCTGGACGTCGGTGGCGATGCGCTGCATCTGCGTCGCCGACTGCTGGACGGACCCGATGATGGTTTCCAGCGCGGAGCCCGCCTGGGCAGTGATTTCGCGCCCGGCCTGCACGTCCTTGACGCCAGCCGCCATCGCGTCGACCGCTTCGCGGGTCCCCTGCTGGACCTTGGCGATGAGGTCAGCGATTTCCTTGGTGGATGACGACGAGCGCTCGGCGAGTGAGCGGACGTTCTCTGCCACGACGGCGAAGCCGCGGCCCTGTTCGCCAGCCCGGGCAGCCTCGATGGCGGCGTTGAGGGCGAGGAGGTTGGTCTGGCCGGCGATGTCGTCGATCACCTTGACGATGTCGCCGATCTGCTGGCCGTATTCGCCGAGGAGGTCGACAGTCTTCGAAGCACGCTCGACGGCCTTGGCGATAGCCTCCATGGATGAGACGGCCTGGGTGACCGCCTGCTGGCCCTGGACTGCTGCCCCGCGGCTCTCCTCCGCGGCCTTCGCGACTTCTTCAGAGGCGGAGGCGACGGCGAGGATGCGCTGGCTCATCTGGCTGGCTTCGTTCTTGGATTCGTTGGCCGAATCCGCGTTCGACTGGGCCGCGGCGGCCACCTGCTGGGAACCGGCGGCGACACGCTCGACTTCGCGGGCCGACTCCTGCGAGAGAGATGCGAGCGAAACGGCCGAGCGGGTGACTTCGGTGATCGCGGATGCGATCTGGCCGGTGGCGGCAGCCATCTGCTCGGAGGACTCGCGAAGCTGGTCGCTGGCCCCGAGGATGTCTGTGGCGTTGGTCTTCACACCGCCGATGAGGCTGCGAAGGTTGGTGATCATCCGCGAGAGGCCATTCCCGAGGGCGTCATCGGAGCCGCGGGGGGTGACTTCGGCCGTCAGGTCACCGTTCGCGACGGATTCGGTGGCGGCCACCATCTCCTTGAGGTAGACGGTCATTTCGGTGAACGCGTCAGCGAGCTGACCCATTTCGTCCTTCGACTTGATGTCAACAGAGACGTTCACGTCGCCGCGGGAGATGGACCTGGCCGCGGAGGCGGCCTTGTTGGCGGCGCCGGCGATGGAACGGGCGAGCCAGAAGGCAATCCCGAAGCCGACGACGAGGGCCACGACGGTGAGCCCGATGAGCAGGGTGCGGGCCGAGGACGCAGCGGAGGCGGCAGCTCGGGCGGATGCATGGGCAAGATCAGCGTTGAACTGGGCCGTTTCATCGAGGGCGGAGTTCATCTCGCCGATCGCGTCGGTCATGCCCGCTGCCGCCTTGCTCGCGTCTTCGTCCTTGCCCGCTTCGAGGAGCACGAGGACTGCTTCGCGGGCGTCGGCGACGGCCGTCACCTTCTTTTCGACTCCGGCCCACTGGTCCACGTCGGCCTGGCTGGCGAACGTCGCGTGGTAGTCCGCCATCGCCTTGGCGGCAGCCGCGATCTCGGCCCGCGACTGCTTGATCAGGTCGGCGCGCTTGGTGACGTCCTTTTGCAGAAAGGCGCGCTTCTCTTCGCGGGCGCTGGCGATCATGTTGGAATTGGTCAGGAGGGCGAACTGGACCCCGAGGACGTTCTCCTGGTAAAGACGGTCGGTCCGGTTGGCCGACTGGTTGAGGCGTTGGATGCCCAAGACGGACACGGTGACCATCAGGACAAGGACGACGGCGAACGCCGCAAGCAGCTTCACCTGGATCTTGAGGTTGTTGAACCACGACATCGAAAAGGCACTCTCCCTGTTTAGCACCACAGAGGCCGCCGCCGTTGGTCTCGCAGGCGAACCACGGTGACGGTGCCCAGCGGCTCCATCTCTCCCAAGGTTACGGGTCGGTAAGAGCCATCCGGATAGAGGAATACCCTTGGGCGTTGGCAGAGGAAGGCCGTATGTTCGGGCGGTTTCAGGGAGGCTGGCGGACCCAATCGGGGAGCGCCCTCTTCCCACGTGGGAGGATGCAACAGACCCCCGGGAGTGCCGGGGGCTGCTGCCGTTCCGAATCCGGCGCGGCCCTGGGGCTCAGGGGAGGGGGAGGTCGCCGCTGGATGTCGCCATGAACCAGTAGGCCTGGCCTTCATGGAGGGTCGAGAGCGTGTTGAGCACAGCCGGCAACCCGGGGCCATAGCGCAGCCAGGCGCCAGTCGCCCGGTCGAATCCATAGACGACCTGGACGTCCCCGGTGCTGCCCGCGAGCGCGTCGGCTGGCGCGGTGTCGGCTCCAGACCAGGTCACGAGGTTCGCGCCCTTGGAGAGCCTCGCCTTGCGGCCTTGCCCGGGCGGCGTCTTCGTCGGCGTGGCGGTGGGCGGCGCCGAAGTCTTCGTGGGGGTCGCGGTCGCGGGGACTGTGGTCTTCGTGGGCGTGGCGGTGGCCTGGGCGGGACTGGTGGCCGTCGCTGTTGGGGTGTTCGTCCGCGTTGGTGTGGCCGTCGGCGGGACAGTTGTCGGCGTGGGCGTGTTGGTGCGGGTCGGGGTGGCGGTCGGCGGGGCCGTGGTGGGCGTGTTCGTCGGCGGAGCGGTGGTCGGCGTGCTGGTGGGGCCGCCGCCGGTGGCGCCGTAGATGGCGATGATGCCGGCGATGTCGTCCGCGTGGAGGGTGCGCTTGTTCGTGCCCTGGGTGTAGCTGGGGTACATCACCGCAGCCGAAATGGCCGAATGGCCGAGGCCAAGGGCGTGCCCGAATTCGTGGGTGGCGACGCTCTGGAGGTCGGTGTTGATGCCGCTCGTGCCGGTGGTCCAGGTCCAGCCCGGGTCGATCTCCATGTCGAACTCGACCGCGTCGTCCGGGTTGGGGGCGGTGCTGTACCAGGTGCAGGTGACGGCGAGCGTGCTGCCGGACTGGACCGCCCAGCCAACGGTGTTGCTGCCATCGGTGCTGTTGTTGCAGGCGCCGGTGCCAGCCGTGGTCGTCCCGGAGTTCGTGAAGGAGAAATTGGCGCCGACGGTGCCCCAGACGCTCGCACCGCCGTCCACGGCGCCCGAATCGCCGGTGAGTCCTCCGGGCTTGCCGGAACTGTTGTACCTCCAGCTTGGGTGTCGCCCGGACCACCAGTAGCTGTTGAGGACGTACTGGGCGCCGACTTCGCCTTCGACAACTTCAACGGCTCCGGGGAAGCGCGCCACCATCGCATCCTTGGCCGCGCGCGCTGCTGCCTCGAAGTCTTCGCCGGGGCGGCGCTCTATGAGGAGCTGGATGGCCACGTAGTAGGTCTGGCCGTCCTTCTCCACGGCGAGGTCGAGGTGCACATCGTCGAACTGGGCCTGGGTGCCGGCCTGGGCGTGCTGAGGGTGACCGCTGAAGGCGAAGAGGGCCGCTCCCCAGGGCAGCATCGCGAGCGAGAGAAGAGCGAAGACGAGCCTCGCCCTGCCAGCAAGCCTGCCTTGACCATCGTGGCTTTGGTCCGCCGTCACGCCGCGTCCTTCCCCCGCGGGCGCGCCCGGGTTGACCATCGAGGGTCCCGAACGCGCGGCCGCGTCACCATGCTGTCCTTACCCTCGACTCGAAACCTATCCAGAAATACCGTGAGGAGGGGGCCAATTCCGCTCTATTTGGGTTAAATGTCGGTAACCTTGCTGCAAGAGCGGCCAGCTGGAGGGCAAGAACATGCGGGTGGGAACGGTCCGGGAGCGAAAAGACGGCGAGGCGCGGGTCGGGCTGACCCCCGAGGGCGTGTTCGCGCTCAGGGCGAGAGGCCACGAGGTCTTCGTGGAATCGGGCGCGGGAGCCGGTTCCGGCCACGGCGACACCGCCTATGCCGCCTCCGGAGCGCGAGTCGTGGCCGACGCCGCGGCGGTCTGGTCGGAGTGCGGCCTGGTCGTGAAGGTGAAGGAGCCCGTGCCCTCCGAGTACGGCTCTCTGCGACCGGGATGTGCCGTGTTCACCTACCTCCACCTCGCGGCCGACCGCCCCCTCACAGAACGGCTGCTCGCTTCGGGGTGCCCGTCGCTGGCCTACGAACTGGTGCGCAAGGCGGACGGGTCGTTGCCGTTGCTGGCGCCGATGTCGCAGGTGGCGGGACGGATGGCCGCGGAGATCGGCGCCCACCTGCTGAAGCATCCCGGGCCGGGGCGAGGGAAGCTGCTCGGGGGAGTCGCCGGGGTGCCGCCCGGACGCGTGGTCATCCTTGGCTCGGGGACGGTGGCGACGGCGGCGGCGCGGGCGCTCATGGGGCTGGACGCGCGAGTCACCGTCATGTCGCGCGACCTCGCCCGGCTTCTCTACCTCCAGGAGAACTTCGGGGGGCGCATTGCCACGCGGACCGCTTCGCCACAGAGCGTGGCGGAGGAACTGCACGGCGCGGACCTCGCCATCCTCGGCGTGCTCGTGCCCGGGGCGGCGGCGCCGAAAGTGGTCACGCGCGAGATGGTGCGGTCGATGGGGCCGGGCGCGGTGATCGTAGACGTCTCCATCGACCAGGGCGGGGCTGCCGAGACGAGCCGGCCCACCACCCACAGCGACCCGTGGTACGTGGACGAAGGCGTTGTCCACTACTGCGTGACAAACATGCCCGGGGCGGTCCCGCAGACGAGCACCCAGGCCCTGACAAGCGCCACGCTCCCCTACGTCGAAGAACTGGCGGACCATGGCGTGGCGGGTGCCCTTTCGCGCGACCCGGCGCTGGCGCAGGCGCTGAGCACCTGGGGAGGCAAGCTCGTACGGGGGCCGGTGGCGGAGACATTCGGGCTGGCCGCTGCCGCGAACCCGTTCCTGTAGGCGTCGAGGTGCCGGTCGCGTCAGACCCAGCCGTTGACGGCCACGGCGCTTTGGATGTCCTCCTCCAATCGTGCGAACGCTGGCAGGCGGCGAAGCGCGGCGAACCCGACGGACAGCTCGGCGATCCTCTTGATTGCAAAAGAGGTCTCGAAGTTCTTCAGTCGCCGTCCGCGAAGTTCGCTGGCTGTTTCCAACAGCCTGTTGAGTTGAACCTTCGGATCAGGCAGCCCCTCCAGAGTCGCCATTCCGGGCAGGGCCAGATGCACTCTTCCATTGGGGTTGCCGGCTGCTCCCCGGATAGCCACTTCGTCCGACAAGAGCCACGCCTCTGTCATCCGTACCGGGACCACCGGCACAGTCGCCGGGGTCGTCGGCACGACGCGGCGAATCTCCGCTCGGCGGGAATCCAGTGAAGCCCTCTCAGCATCACGATGCACAAACAGCAAGTCGCACGGGAACAGGCTCAGGGCGGCAGAGATGCGCCTGTCGAGCCCATACCGTTGGGCTGGCAGGCGGTCGAGGTCTGCGAACCGCGGCTCGAGGGCTCGACGAACTCCGGCCTCCAGCAGAAGCCATCTGAGGATCGGAAGAAGCGACTCATCGCTGGGTCCGTCCGCCAGGAGCGTGAAACGGAGCGTGTCAGTCGGCATCCGATGACCACGGGAGGAGCGGTTGAAGGTCCCGGCGGTCTACGACTCGACGCGGTCGCGCAGCTCGCGCGGGGCTCGGTGGGTTGGTCCACGGGTTCAGGTAGCTGAGCAGCACTCCCTTGGCCACGGGGGCCAAGTCCCGCTGAGCGTGTGCTCGCCATGTACCGTCCAGAGGACTGAAAGAAGCACGCGGGAACCTCCGGCCATCCTCCAGGGTCTCGCGAAGCTCGGCCACCAGAAGGTCGTCCTCGTTGATCTCACCTACCACGAGGGGCGAGTGGGTGTTCACGATCACTTGCCGGAGTGGATTATCCGGGCCAACGGCCTCCATGGCGTCGGTGGCAATCGCTCGCAACAACGCCAGCATCGCCGGGATGCGCGCCGGGTGAATGCCGTTCTCAGGCTCCTCCAGGCACAACAGACCCTCACTGTCCCGCTCGAGTTCGAGAACAGCCAAAGCAAGGAACCGCAACGTGCCGTCGGAGAGAGCTCGGGCGGGATGTGTGGTCCCGGAGCTGTCGGTAACTTCCAAGGTCAGAAGTTCCCGCCGGTCGTCTCGGTCGACTCGAACGGTCCGCACATCACTGATGACGCCCGCCAAGCGCTGTGCGACGTGAGCGTAAGGATCCGGGACGTGATGGCTCCCGTTAGACTTCTCCGCCGACCGCTGCAACTGGTAGAGCGTCGACGCAAGATGCGAACCATCGGGGCCAATCCGCGACGGCGCCGTGAAGTCGTCGGGTCGCCGCAGAGACGACGGTTCGAGTTGGAGAAGGCGCCACGACTGCATCTCCCGCCGTGCGAGCAGAGCCGTCGGGTTCTCCGCGGCATTGGCGATCGAGAGCACCGTCCGGGGAAGATTGGCCGCCAACCGCTTTAGCGGCCTCCCGGCACTGTCCGCCCCGCTATCGTTGTGGACGAAAATAACCGCGTCGGGCGGATCGCCCTTGGTGGAAATGTACGGAGCGGTACGTCTTCCCTGCAGGACGCTCTTTCGCCACACGCGGGGGGTGTGCGGGAAGGGCAAGCGCCTAGACGCCTCGCTGCGCTTGATGTGCGTGAGGCTCTCCTTGATGATCTCCAAGGTGCCGGAGGTAGCACTGTAGTCATCGGGAGCGCGGTAGCGCAGCACGAGTTCATAGGTAACGAAGGTCGTGGTGGCACGGGCCCCTTGCCCGAGGTCATCCACACCCTCGCGGGGTATCAGCATCTCGACCAAGAACGACATTCGCTCGTCATACACCGAGCCAACCCTGTGGAAGAGCCGCCGCGGATCGCCCGCGCGACTCCCTTCATCGCGCACCGAAAGAGCGGCCTCCATAAGCGGGCGGTCCGCGAGCGCGCTGAGAAACCCGATCGCGTCGAACAGGTTGGACTTCCCGGTAGCATTGCTGCCCGCGATGCACGTGAGAGGACCGAAGTAGACGTCTACGTCGACCAGATTCTTGAAACCTGAGACTCGGAGGCGGGTCAGCATCGGCGCTCGGAGCATAGCAGACATTTTCTCGGGGAAGGCAGCCTCCCGCCCACTTCCACCCGCGACGCCCTCGGGCACGCTGGTGGTCACGGTTCGAGGCGCACACGTTGGGATGCCAGAACGGTCCGCCTCATACTGGTGGCGGACACCCACCCACCACCACGGAGGCACATGAATGGCTGAGCTGTTTGACCACATCGACGACGAGCGGCGGGCGTTCATCGAACGCCAGAACATGTTCTTCGTGGCGACGGCGCCGACGGACCCGGAGGATGGGTTCCCGAACCTCTCGCCGAAGGGGCGATCGCGGCTCCGGGTACTTGGCCCGAATCTCGTGGGATACCTGGACTACCCGGGCAGCGGGAACGAAACCGCGAAACACACCGCCGAAAACGGACGGATCACGCTCATGCTCTGCAGCTTCGGGCCGACGGCTGGCATCCTCCGGCTCTACGGTCACGGGCGGAAGGTGGACATGGCTGACCCGGAGTTCGCTGTCCACGCGCCGGCCTTCGGAGACGACATGCACCCGTACGTCCGCCAGGCCTTCCTCGTCGACGTAGAGAAGGTGCAAACGTCGTGCGGGTACGCGGTGCCGAAGATGGAGTACGTGGACGACCGGGACACCCTGGACCGCTGGTGTGAACGGAAATACGAGCCTCGCCAGGTTCGAAACGGCGTCCCCGAGGGGGAACTGATCCGGCGTGAGTGACAGATCGCGGGGACTGCGCGGTTCTTACACGGCTCATATGACCTGCCACCGCGCCAGCGCCTACTGTTAACCGCACAGCCACCCGGGTGGACGCCGGGGACTCACAGGAAAGGGAGCGGGGGAAACCCCGGGACAGACGAATGAGGACGATCCGCATTCTCGCCGCCAGCACCACGCTCGCCATCCTGCTGGCTGTGACCGTGAGCCTGGCCGCGACGAACACCCGCGCCGCCACGCCGCTTTCGATCCTCGTCTATCCCACTGCCCCTTCTTTCGCACCCGGGGCCGACGCCGCCTTCATCGTCCGCGCGGAAGGCGATGGCGCCGAGTTCGCTTCCCTTCGCTTCACGGCCGAAGGCGGGAAAGTCACGGGCGTCCTCGGGTTGGCGGCACTGGCGCCCGCCGCCGCGGAAGGCGTCGTCTTCGTCCAGCGCGACACCCCCGGCGAAGCCACTCTCACCGTCCACCTCGGCGGCCAGCCCGTCGCTTCCGGCACCGCCGTGTTCGGCAACACCACCGGGCGCATCCGCGTCACCACGACGCTCGTGGCCGATTCAGGGGCCGCTGCCCGCACATGGCGCTACGAGGTACTAGACGCCGCCGGCTCCGTCGTCGAGTCGCTCAGCATTGGCACCAGCGGGGACGCCCCGACGGCAAGTGTCGAGACCGCGGCGCTCCCATTCGGCCGCTACACGGTGCGGCAGGTCCTTGGTGGCGACACCGGCACCTCCTGCGCGCAGGGCCTCTTCTACGCAGTTGCCAGCCCCGCTGGTGCGGCCACCAGCGTCGAGCTTGGCCCCGGCGAAGTGACTGCCACGTTCTCGCTGCAGCTCTGCCCGGATGCCCCCGGCACGCTCGCGGTCGACCGTCCTATCGATGAACCAGCCGCCCCGATCGACGAAGTCCGGGGCACCCGCACCGGGGGCACTCCCCTTCCGCCCGCAGCCGGCAGCGGTCTCGCCGTGGCAGGGGGTGGAATCACCATTAGCGATGCCCTGCTCGTCCTTCTCCTGATCGCTGCCCATATCGCCCTGGTTCCGGCGACGTGGTGGTGGCGACACTCAAGCATGGTCCGCCGGGGATAACTCCTACCTCTCCCTTCCCGGCCCGAACGTTGATGTGGCCGCGCTCTGGCCGGCGCGGCCACATTCGCGTTCTGCGCGGTTAAGCTCGCCTAACAACAGAGGGGTGCCTGAACAGCCCCGCTTGGGTACTCTCGAAGGAACTCCGCAGCCAGACGATCGGGTATCCGCTATGACCGCTTCGACCAACACCATCCGCAGGGCCGCCATCGGCGTGGCCATCCTCGGGGCCCTTGGCTGGGCCACCGTCGCCGCCCAGTTCGGGCCTCCCTCGACCATCTACGGGTCCGTCACGGACGAAGCCGGCCCCGTGCCCGCCGGCCTCCCGGTGGAGGCTTACATCGGCGACAAGCTTTGCGGGAAGGGCAACACGGAGTTCACCGGCGACGGGGCGGCGAGAGTGACGGTCTACTACGCGGACGTGTTTTCGCGCGAACAGACGACCGGCTGCGGCTTCGAAGGGGCCGAGGTGCGATTCAAGATCGGCGAGCGGTTCGCCACCCAGACGGCGAAGTGGAAGGCTGGCCCGGTCCAGGTCGACGTGACCTTCGGCAACGTGAAGCCAGCCGTGATCCCCACGTTCACACCCGCGCCCAGGACCTCGACGCCGTTGCCGGCAGCCCAGACCGCGGGGGCGGGCGCGCAGTCGGGCAACTCACAGACGCCCGGGACTGAGGTTGGAACCCCAGGAGCGACACTCCCGCCGGCGGCCCTGACCGCGACGGCCACGCTCTCCGGTGGCGTCATCAGTTCGGCATCGGGCAACGGTGGCGGCAATGAAGGTGGCGGCTTCCCCTTCTGGGGCGTCGTGGTCCTCGTGCTCGGCGGGATTGCCGTCCTCGGCGGTGGAGCCGGGGTGGCGCTGGCGCGTTCGCATGCGGCAGCGAAGGACGCGAACAGCGACTCCGAGGAGTAGGCCGCCACCAACCCGGTCCCAGGCACGAACGCTAGCCGAGGAAGATCATCGTGTAGAAGTGGCGGCCGTCGGCGGTCGTTACTTCCCCGATGCCGATGCGGCTGAAGTCGGTCGCCAGGAGGTTGGCGCGGTGGGACGGGCTCTTCATGAGCGCGATGACCGCGCGCTGGGCCGATTCGGCGGCGGCGTAGTTGTTGAGCGCGAGGTTCTCCCCCGCCCAGGCGTAGCTGTATCCGTAGTGAGCGAGAAGTTCCGTGTACATCGCATAGCCGAAGGGGTCGACGTGGGCGAAGTAATCCTGGTCGACGAGCTGCCGTGAACGTGTGCGGGCAATGACGGTGAGGCCGGATTCATAGGCGAACGGGGCGAGGCCGGCGTTCACGCGTTCGGCGTTGATGCCGTTGAGGAGGCCGGATTCAAGCGCCGAAGCAGGACCGGCGCTGACCGCCGGGAGGTAGAAGTTCGGCTTCGCCGCCGGGACTTCCGGCTCGACCGCGGGTTGGGCTGCGGGCTGGGGGGCCGGCTGAGCAGCGGGCTGGGATGCGGGCGCCGCCTGGATGTTGGCTACGGGCTGGGCCGCTGGCACAGCGGGTGACACCGGGGTCTCGGCCGCCGCCACTACCGCCGGGGCAGTGCTGAACAGCTGGTCGAATTCGGCGGGGAGCATGACCTGGACGTTGAGGACCGCTTCATACGGGCGCTCGGCAGCGCTGGCGGGGTCCGGAGCGACGACCGAAGGGGCATGGTAGGCCGGTAGCCCGGCGGGCACCGCCACAGATCCGACGTTGCCATTGACCGTGAACGTGAGGCCGAGCCCAATCCCGGCGCCGACGGCGATCCCGGCGAGATAGAGCGGAAAGTAGCGTGAGGGCTTCCACTCGCGGACGGCCTCGGCGACCACAGCCGGGCGTGCGAATTCGAATACAGCCATATCCAGCCTCCCCAGGCGGGACACCGGGGCCTCGGAGGGCCGCACGGTGCGTTACCTCTCCACTCGGCGGCGAAAGGTGACAGCGACCGGGCGATGAAGGGGGAGGTGGGGTTACAGTTCGGGGACGGGGGTGGAGGCGGGGGAGGGCTCAGCGGGCGGAGTGGCGAAGAGACGGGGTACCGGAGGGGAAGGAAGGCGGCTGGCCCTACGACTGCCAGCGCAACGCGCGGCAGCGCGCCCTCCCTTGCGGTCGGGCTACTGTTCATGGGGGCGAAGGGGCGGCGGTGGGGACTCGAGTGGGCGTCTCGGGAGCGTCAGGCTTTAGTCGCAGGCGCCGAGAGCATCCCCAAACCTGTCGACAAATACAACCGGCCAGCCGGGGTTGGGGTAGGCCGGCGCGACATCGACGAACCACCCGTCCGGCGCGCAGATCACTTTGATTGGCGCTTCGCCGCAGTCGTAGACTCCCTGCACGCCAGGGGTGCACTCGCCCCACTGAGAGGCGTGGGGCACCGCGGTTGGCGTGGCCGTCGGGGGAATCGGAGTCCGGGTGGGAGTGGGAGTTGGCGTGGAGGTCGCAGCCACCGTGGGCGTTGGCGTCTCCGTGGGGAGCTGGGTCGAGGTGGGGGTGCCGGGGCCGACCGTGTTCGTCGGCGTCGCGGTCGCCGGGGTGCCGGTCACGGAGGGCGTCGTCGAAGGGGTGCCGCTGACCGTCGCCGAAGGGCTGCCGGTGGGCTTCGCCGTGGGAGAACCGACGGGCACGACCGTCCGCCCCCCGGTGGTGGGAGTCGCCGTGCCGCCCACCGCCGGGAGGCTGCCGTCGTCGCCGCCCCCGGTGTCGGTCGCCAGCACCGCGATCAAGGCGATCGCCATCACCGCAAGGACGGCGAGACCCGCCAGGAGGACCGTACGCACGCCGCTGACGGTTCCCTCCGGCTCATCGCGCTCGACGAGGACGCCGGCAACGCGCGAAGGCCGGTAGACCGGCTCCTCCGGGACGTAGGCGGCGGGCTGCTCGGCTGGATACCAGCGCTCGTCGTCGTCGTCGAAAGGGGTGCCGTCGGCGGGCGGCGACGGTGGGCGGGGAGGCGACGGAGGGAGCGGCGGCGCCGAACGGGGCGGCGGAGCGGAGGCGCGGAACGGGTCCCGGGGGGGCTGCTGCGCCGGACCGGAGGGGCCGGAGACGAACTCGTCCGGGCCGCTGACCGGCGAACGCATCACGGTGCCCAGTTCGGCCATCAGCGGCGCGGGGTCGAGCCGGAGGTAGGTGGCGTAGGAGCGCAGGAAGCCGCGGACGTAGACGGGCGCGGGGAGTTCGTCGAAGGCGTTCCCTTCGAGGGCGGCGATGAACCGCGGGGAGATGCGGGTGTCCTGGGCGACCTGATCGATGGTCATCCCGCGCCGCACGCGCGCGTCTCGGAGGGTTGCGCCAATGTCCGCCACGAATGCCTCGCTGTCCGAACTGGAAACATAAGGTAGGGAAGATCCGGCAAACGGGCGAGCGATGCCGCAAACGGGAGCGGCGGGCTAGGATTGGGGAAGGCCACACCCCGGCCGCGGAGAGGGCATGGTTCGGACGCTGGCGCTGGTCTTCCTTACCTTCGCGGGCTTCACCGCCACGGCCCACGCACAGCCGTCGGTGCCAGCGACGTTCTACGGCACGGCGGCGATAGATGGCCGGGCCGTGGCCGACGGCACTCCCGTGCGCGCGTTCGTCGACGGCAAGGATTGCACGCAGCCGCCTGCGAAGGGGACCGCCCTCGACCAGGGCGTGAGCGTCTACCTCGTCTCGGTGATGCACGAATCGCAGGAGCCGGGCTGCGGCCGTGCCGGCAAGACTATCACCTTCACGGTGGCCGGACCGGCAGCGGCCCAACAAACCGAGTGGAAAGAAGGGGTCCATCAACTCGACCTGAACGCCGGGATGGGCAGCCCCCTGCCGCTCCCTCCCGCCACGGCAACCGTGCCTGCGAACGCCGCGGCGACCCAAACAGCCGCCGCCCGCTTCACACCGAAACCGGCGACGTCGGCGTTGCCGACGGACGACCCGGGCATTCGTCCCCCCGGCGGCGGGACGGCCGGAGACGATGATGGCGCGACCAAAGAGAGTGGCTCGCGGGTCCTCGGGGCGGTGATCGTCGTGCTCGGTGCGGTCGCCGCGGTGGGGGCAGCAGTGGGCGCGTGGCTCGCCCACCGGCGGCCCGATGGTTAAGAAAGCTAGCCCGTCTCTCATCCCCGGTACCAGAACGGTCGTATAGACTGGTAGGACAGTCTCGCGCCCTGGATTCGTTTTGCCCGTGAAGATCTTCCGTTCCCTTGCCGTTGCCACGTTCATCGCGGGCCTGGTGTTCCTGGTCGTTGGGTTCGCATTCGCCGGCGGAGGCGACGACAAGCAGCAAGTCGACGACTTTACGCCGCTGGTGGCGACGCCCACCCAGGCGACTGCGGAGCCGAGTTCCACGTCGACGAGCGAGCCAAGCCCAACAGCGACGCCGACGCCGTTCAACGGCCAGGTCGTGCGGATGAAGATCCCGCGATTCGACGTGGATTCGAAGATCGAAGAGATCGGTCTGCTGCCGACCAACCAGCTCGACATCCCGAAGGACCCGTACAAGACCGGCTGGTACAACATTTATGACAAGCCGGGCTTTGGCGGGAACGCCGTGTTTTCGGCCCACGTGGATTACTACCCCAACATCCGGGGGCCGTTCAACAAGCTCTTCCAGTCGGAAATCGGCGACGACGTCGTCGTCGTAATGGAGAACGGACTGGAATACAAGTACCGGGTCATCCGCAAGGAACGGTACGACGTGAGCACAATCCCGATGGGCGAACTGATCTGGCCGACGAACCGGCCCGCGGGGAACGAGTGGGTCACGCTCATCACGTGCGGCGGCCGCTTCCTCCCGACGCAGCCCAGCGGCGCCGGCGAGTACCTGGACCGCGACGTCGTGGTCGCCGAACGCTACCAGTAACGCCCTCCACGGGATCGCGGGATTTCCCGGCCCGGGGATAGGGGACATCTCCGCGTCCGGAGCGGGAAGCCGCCGATGAAGGCTACCCGGCGACACCCCTACGCTCTCCCTGATAGGCCCGGCCGCCCGGGCGCATGGGAGCGTCACGATGACCCTGAGCCGCCGCACCGCCGCATTCGCAGCATTGGCGGCAGTCGCCCTCGCGGCCACAATCGCCACCGCCGCGCCGGGAGCTGAGGCGGGGGGCACCCTGGCCAAGGGCTGGAACAACGTCGCCTATACCGGCTCATCGAAGCCGCCCGCTGAAGCGCTGGCAAGCCTCAGCGGCCAGTACAGCACCGTCTACCGCTGGAACGCTTCGACAAAGGCCTATGAGGTGTTCGCGCCCAACGCCCCGGGCTTCGTGAACACGATCTCGTCGCTGAACAAGGGCGACGCGATCTGGGTCCACGTCACCTCCGAAGGCGCGGAGCTTTTGACCCCGTCGACAGGCTACATCTCGACCGCCGCCAGCACGTTCGTCCCCACAAACGACCTGGCGATCTACGAAAAGACGTTCAACCAGCTCAACCCGGCCGGCACCGACGCCGCCTCGGAGCGCTACTACGCGCCGGTGGCGTTGCCGCAGGGCGCGACCGTGACCAGCATCACCGTCGCCTTCGACATCGGGGCGGGCGCTACCGTGCAGGCGCGACTTGACTTCACGCCGATCGTCAACGGAAACAACGCGGCCCAGGTCTTCAAGCTTGCCGAGGTGCTTTCGACGACCGGCGCCTCACCCCAGACGGCGCAGGCGTTCGCCCATACCGTAAACAACAGCACCAACGTCTACTTCCTGGTCGTGGACCTGCTGGGCGGGCCGGGGGCGAAGCTGCGCGGCATCTCCATCGCCTACACGGGCGGCTAGTGATGGCCATTCGCCACACCCGCAAGCGAGGGATTCTCTCTGCCGCTGCGCCCGCGCTGCTTCTGCTCACCGGGGCCACGCTACTGCTCGCGGGGGGCTCGCGGACGCCAGCCGCGGCGTCAGCAGCCACCAGCGAAGGCGTGTCGCTCGGGTCGCCAAACACGGTGGCGGTCGACGCCTACATCGACGCCGCGGAGCCGGGGCTGACACACGACGGGGCGACGCTCGAGATCCTTGGCGACGGGGCCGCTTCGCCTCGCCGGGCCGCGATCAGCTTCGACCTTTCTTCGATCCCGGGAGACGCCCAGGTCGTCACCGCGACGCTCACGTTCAAGGTGGCGACAGCACCGGGCTCGACGACGACGGTGTCGCCGATGCGGCTGGCGGCGGCTTCGACGTGGGATGCGACCGCTACCTGGACATCGGAGAGCGCCGACTGGAACAGCGGCAGCCTGGGCACCGCAGTCGCCATCGACACCGGAGCGACCGAGGCCGTGTTCGACGTGACGGGCGACGTGGCGGCGTTCGTGGGCGGCACCGCGGCGAACAATGGCTGGACATTCCGGTCGGTCGCCGGAAGCGCCTCGCTCGGTTTCCATTCCAGTGAGGCCACCGCGGAGTCGGATCGCCCCCGGCTGGCGGTGACCTACACGACCGCCACCTCGCTCTTCCGGCCGACGGGGGCCTATGCCGCGGACGCGCCGGGGTCCTTCGAAGACACCTACGTGCAGTTGGGCGACCCATCCACGGTCAAGGGCGGCCTTGCGGAGATGCGCGTCGGGCTGTCTGCCACGGACCGCCAGGATGGGCTGCTCCGGTTCGACCTCGCCGACACACCGTCGCTGGCGGGCGCGACGATCCTCAGCGCCCAGCTGGTGCTGCCGGTCGCGGTGCCGGGCCTCGACCGGACGCTGCACGCGGCTCGCGTCTGCCAACCGCCGGGGCTGGTGACGGCCGGGGCGATCAGCGGCGCGACCTACGCGGGCATCCCGTACGCGCAGCTGCAATGGACGCAGGCCACGGCCTCGTTCGCCTATACATCTGCCGCGGCGACGGTCGACTTCGACGTGCGCCAGGTCGTCCAGGCGTGGGCGAATGGCGAGCCCAACCTCGGGTTCCGCGTGTACCAGGTGGCGCCGGCCGCCATCGACACGGTCGACTTCCACAGCTTCAACGCCGCGAGCGAAGCCAACCGCCCGCGGCTGGTTGTGGAATACGTTGTGGACACGGGTACCCCGAACGCCACGCCCTCCCCTTCCTGCGGCCAGGCACCGACACCCACCTTCACAGCGACGTTGACAGCGACATCGACCGCGAGCCCGACCGCCACGCCCACGCCAACGACCACCCCAACCACAACGCCAACCACAACGACGCCATCGGCGACGGCCACTCCCGCCATTTCGCCGCAGCTGACGGTGGCGAGAGTCGCGGGAGCGGTGCCGCGTAGCCGGCTGGCGTTCAGGGCGACCGACGGGACGTTGGACCCTTCGTCCGTGACACTGGTGGTGCGCCGCATCGCCGACGGCGCTTACTGGAACAGCGCGGAGGCGAAGTGGCAGGTGGCGCTGGTCGCGAACACGGCGACTGAGGCGCCCGAGGGCACCTGGACGCTCGCTGTGACGGGGACCGCGCGCCGCGAGTTCGTCAACACCACGGTCAGCGCCGAGGCGAGGGCGTCGGTGGGCGCAGCGACCTTTGTTTCGGCTCCGGTCCAGGTGGTGGTGCGGTGACCCGGATGGCCAGGTTCAGGGAGCCGGGGGCTGCGATCAGGCAAGGCCCCGATAGGCCGCGGCCTGCGGCAGCGGTACGGTCACGGGTGATGGGACGCTTCCGCCGGACGACACCACTCGCCGCCCTGGCCGGGCTGGCTGCCTTGCTCGGCACCGCCTGCCTCGGGTACGCCCCGGGGACGGTCGGGACGCCGGCGGCGCCGGAAGAAGATGCCGGTTCGCGCCTGCCGACGCTGCTCCAGCAACTGCAATCCGGCGGCGCCGCGATCGAAGTGTTCGATTCGACGCCGCAGGCCCAGGTCCTGGCCGCCCAGGACACGGGCGGCAAAACGACAGGCGTGGGCACGGTAACCGCGACCGCGACCCCCTCGCGCACAGCAACAGCGGCGCCGAGCACGACCCCGGCGGGCAGCCAGGGCGCGCTGCCCACCGCGACGCCAACGCAATCCCCGACGCCCCAGCCGGGCGCCACCGCCAGCCCCACAGCGGCCCCGAGCGCGACAGCGATCCCGAGCGTGACGGCAACACCGACCGCTACCCCCTCGCCTACCCCTACCTCGACGCCCACCCCGGTACCGACCATCCCGACGGAACCGACACCGTCCGGGCCGACTCCTCCGAGCGAGCAGTAGGATGGCCGTCCGCCAGGCCGACGACACCCAGGTCCGCTCGCGCTGTGCTTCATGCAGGCGCATTCTCAGCTTCGACGAATGGTCCAGCGGGTATGAACTCTGTGCCGGGTGTGCGCGCAACCGGAACGCGCCGGGGCCGGCAGCGATGTTCGTCCACGGGCCCGCGCCCGCGAGATCACCGGCCGCCGCGCCAGACCTCCCGGAGGAGATCTTCGCCGAACTCCTGGCCGCATTAGAGGCGGAGGCGCGCTCGCCCTCGGCGCCACAGCAGGGGGCGTTGCGGGAAGTGCTGTCCGAAATCGGAATCCAGCGGTCGGCCCGGCAACTGCAGTGGACGGCATGGGGCTTCGCGGCAGGATTCGCCGGCAACGTCGCGGTGGCGAAGTACGCCCAGATGACCACTGGCGCGCCGATGGGCCAGTTCGTCGGCCCCCTGATCATCGGCGGCGTGGTCGCGGGCGCCGCCTGCGCGCTCATCGGATGGGGGTTCTCCCGGCTGCGCGAATCGTAGGCGTGCTCTTGTCCGAACGCGCCACCCGCCTGATCCTCGTCCGAGGAGGAGCTGTCGCATGAGGATCCTGGTCACCGGGGGCGCCGGCTTCATCGGCTCCCACATCGTCGAAGCGTACCTGGCCGAGGGCCACGAAGTCCGTGTGGTCGACAACCTCTCGACGGGGCGGCGGGCGCACGTGCCCCGCGCCGCGGCCCTCCACGAAGTCGACATCCACGCCCGCGAAATGGACAGCATCTTCGCCGAGTTCAGGCCCAAGGTCGTGAACCACCTGGCGGCGCAATCGTCGGTGAAGGTCTCGACCGGCGACCCGGTGCACGACCTGGAGGTGAACGGCGGGGGCACGGCGCGGGTCGCCGCACTTTGCGTGGCCCACGGAGTGAAGAAGCTCATCTACGCGAGTTCGGGGGGCACTGTCTACGGGGAGCCGCGGGAACTGCCCGTCCCCGAAACCCACCCGATCGCGCCAACCTCGCCCTACGGGACGAGCAAGTACGTGGGCGAACTCTACCTCCAGCTGGCGCACCGGACCGGGGGTCTTGACTACACGATCCTCCGCTACGGCAACGCCTTCGGGCCCAGGCAGGACCCCTATGGCGAGGCCGGCGTCTGCGCCATCTTCACCAACCTCATGCTCAAGGGTGAGCCTTGTACCATCGACGGGGACGGCGAACAGCGCAAGGACTACCTCTACGTCGGGGACATCGCCCGGGCGAACGTCCTCGCCCTGACGAAAGGCGGGGGCCTCGCGATCAACATCGGCACCGGGCGCGGGACCTCCGTCAACGACATTCACGCGGCGCTGCAGAACGCGACGGGCGATTCGACTGCGGCGCGCTCAGGGCCGCCGCGACCGGGCGACGTCCGCAACTTCTGGTTGACGACGGCCCTCGCGAAGGATGCCCTCGGCTGGGAAGCGAAAGTCAGCCTGGAGGAAGGGCTGCAGCTTACGGTGGACGGCCTCAGGGGCTGATTCCCGCCTCCGCCGCTTACCGGTAGGATTCGCGGCATGGAATACGAACCGCTGCCCTCAGCGATCGCGGCTTTCGCCCGCGCCGAGATGGAACGTCTGGAGGTCCCGGGCGTCGCTGCCGCCGCCATCTACGACGGGCATGTCTACGCGCAGGGGTTCGGGGTCACGAACGTGGACCACCCTCTCCCGGTGACGCCGGAGACGCTGTTCCAGATCGGTTCGACTTCGAAGACCTTCACCGCCACGGTCCTGATGACGCTGGTCGAAGAGGGCCGCGTGAGCCTCGAAGCGCGCGTCCGGGACTACCTGCCGGACTTCCGCCTCCAGTCGGAGGAGGACGCAGCGCGGATGACCCTCCGGCACCTGGTGACACACCACGGCGGCTGGGCCGGCGACTACTTCCGCGACACCGGGAGGGGAGACGACGCGCTCGCCCGGATCGTCGGGAAGATGGCGAACTCGGCCCAACTGCTGCCCGCGGGCACGGCGTTTTCGTACAACAACGCCGGCTTCTACGTGCTCGGGCGAATCATCGAGGCCGTCACCGGGGAGACGTTCGAAGGCGCGGTAGCGGAGCGCATCTTCCGCCCACTGGGCATGGAAACCTCCACCTATTTCCCGGAGGACACGATTGTCCACGCGCCGGCGGCCGGGCACATCCGGACGCCGGCCGGGCTCAAAGTGGCGAACCCCTGGCGGATGCCGCGAAGCATCGGCCCCGGCGGGGGGATCATCTCGAACGTGCTCGAACAACTGCAGTACGCCGCCTTCCACATGGGTGACGAGACTGCCCCGGGTGGTGCGCGAATCCTGCGCCGGGAGACGCTCGAGTTGATGCAGACGCCGCAGGCCGAGGCCGGCAGCATGTGTGCCCATGTGGGCGTCTCCTGGATGCTCGACACGATCGATGGGGTTCGAATCGTGAAGCACGGCGGCGCGACGAACGGCCACCTCTCCGCCTTCGAACTGGTGCCGGCGCGCAGGTTTGGGGTCACCGTGCTGACGGACAGCGACAGCGGCCGCGAACTCCGCCAGACCGTCGCCGAGGCAATCCGGGAGCACTTCACGGGGATCCGGCGGCCGGAAATCGTGCCCGCTGCCGGTCTGCCCGGAGACGCCTCGGAGTACATCGGACGCTACGAAGCCACGCTCGCCGACCTGACCGTACAGAACCGAGATGGCGGGCTGGAGGTGGCTGAAGGGCCGCCAGCGAAGGCGAGGGCGCGGGGAGCGCAAGTGCCATTCGACACACCCGCCGAACCGATCGTCTTCGTCGCGCCGGACCGGGCAGTGGTCGCGCAGGGGCCGCGCCGGGGCGAAGGCTGCGAGTTCCTCCGCGATAGTTCGGGAGCGGTCGGATGGATGCGCTGGGACGGGCGGGTGGCGCGGCGGGTGGAGGGATGAACCGGCGCCAGGCCCGCACTCACCATCTGACGTCGCGCATGCGCCCGCCGGCGTGAGCGAGCTCGCTCGCGCCCCATCCGTAACCCGTACCCACCTCGCGGCCTTCCTCGCGCTGGCCTGCGTCGGGCTCTACGGGACCTCGTTCGGACCTGCGGCCTCGACCCTGGCGGATGACTTCGGGGTGTCGCTCGACCGGGCCGGACTACTCGTGACGCTGCTTTTCGCCGGGTCGATCAGCGCCTCGGGGGCGATCGCCCTGCGGACGACGTTCCGGGACACTCGGACGATGACGGCCGCCGGGCTTGTGCTGGCGACCGCGGGCCTGTTGCTGTTGGGACTTGCCGGGACGTGGTGGATGGCACTGGTCGCGGCGTTGCTTATTGGCACGGGCGATGGGTTGATCGTCGCGGGGACACACCTTTCGGTGGCGATGAGCGCGCGCGACGTAGCGGCCGCAATCAACCGGCTGAACCTGTGGTTCACCTTCGGGGCCGTCGCCGGGCCGGCCTGGACGGGGATCGCGCTGGACGCGGGCGCGGGGCGAGGGGTGGTCTACGGCGTGCTGGCGATGGCGATTGTGCCGGTCGTCGCCCTCACGCTGGCCTCGCCGCGGGTGACGCCGCGTCCGCGGAGCGAGCACCACCCGGCGGCGACGATGTCGCCGGTGGCGTGGGGGATGGCCGCCGTGCTGTTCCTCTACGTGGGGGCGGAGTTCGGGCTCGGGCTCTGGGTGGCGAGCTATGCGACAGGCGTGGTCGGGGCGAGCCTCGCAGGGGGCGCACTGCTGACCTCCGGGTACTGGGGGGCACTCGCAGGCGGCCGGTTCATGAGCGGCCGGCTGCTGGAAGCAGGGCGGGACCCGGGGCTGGTGCTCATTGCCGTCATCTGCGGGGCGGGCGCGGCGAGCGTGGTGCTTGCCCTGGCCGATGGCAGCATCGCGGTCGCGACCATCGCCGCGGTGGCGACGGGGTTCTTCTTCGGGCCGGTGTGGCCGTCCGCGATGGCGGTGGCTTCGCGAGAGTCACCGGAGGGTGCCCCGGCCGCGCTCGTCACGGTGGGGAACGCAGGCGGGCTGGCGTTCCCGTGGCTCCAGGGGCGGCTGCTCGTCTCCGCGGGGCCGGGCACGGGCGTGGCGATGACCGCCGTCCTCTGTGCGGGGATGCTCGCGCTCGGGCTCCCGGCGGTGCGTCGATCGCGGCGGTAGGGTACCCTTGTGTACGTCCCACCCGCCGCGTCTCAACCGCGGTTTCCCCCCGGAGAGCGCCAGGATGCCCCAAGCCCGAACCATCGCCCAGAAGATCTGGGAGAACCACCTCGTCCGCCGCGAAGCTGGCAAACCCGACCTCCTCTACATCGACCTTCACCTTGTCCACGAAGTGACCTCGCCCCAGGCGTTCGAAGGGCTCAGGCTCGCCGGACGCCCCGTACGCCGGCCCGATCGCACCATCGCGACCGCCGACCACAACGTGCCGACGATCGACCGCGAAAAGCCGTGGACCGACGCGCTTTCGGTCGTGCAGGTAGACGCGCTGAAGGACAACTGCGAAGAGTTCGGCGTCCCCTATTTCGGCGTCGGCGACGTGCGGCAGGGGATCGTCCACGTGATTGGCCCCGAGCAAGGGCTCACCCAGCCGGGGATGACGATCGTCTGCGGAGATAGCCACACCTCCACCCACGGCGCCTTCGGGGCGCTCGCCTTCGGGATCGGCACGTCGGAAGTGGAGCACGTGCTCGCCACCCAGACGCTCCCCCAGGCGACGCCGAAGACGATGTCGGTGGAGGTGAACGGCGAACTCAACGACGGCGTGACGGCGAAGGACGTGATCCTCGCCATCATCCGCAAGATCGGCGTCTCCGGCGGCGTCGGACACGTGATCGAATACCGGGGCGACGTCATCCGCGCGCTTTCGATGGAAGGCCGGATGACCGTCTGCAACATGTCGATCGAAGCCGGTGCGAGGGCTGGCCTGGTAGCGCCGGACGACAAGACCTTCGCCTACCTGGAAGGGCGAAACCACGCCCCCAGGGGAGAGGCCTGGGAACGTGCCCTGGACCACTGGCGCTCGCTGCCGACGGACGAGGGCGCGGAGTTCGACGCGGTCGTGACCCTGGACGGGGCGGCGATTGAGCCCTGTGTGACCTGGGGCACGACGCCCGCCCAGAGCGTCCCCGTCACGGGCCGGGTGCCCGACCCCAATGACGCCGGGTCGCCCCAGGCGCGCGAACTGGCGGAGCGCTCACTGACCTACATGGGGCTCAAGCCCGGCACAGCGATCGAAAACATCGCCCTCGACAAAGTCTTCCTTGGCTCCTGCACCAACTCGCGGATCGAGGACCTGCGGAACGCGGCGGCGGTAGTGCGCGGCAAGCGCGTGGCGCCGACGGTGAAGGCGATCGTGGTCCCCGGTTCGGGGCTTGTGAAGCTCCAGGCCGAAGAAGAAGGCCTCGACAAGATCTTTGTCGAGGCCGGGTTCGAATGGCGGGAGGCCGGCTGTTCGATGTGCCTGGGCATGAATCCCGACATCCTCCTGCCCGGCGAACGGTGCGCTTCGACCTCGAACCGGAACTTCGAAGGCCGCCAGGGGCCCGGTGGGCGGACCCACCTGGTCAGCCCGCAAATGGCCGCCGCCGCCGCGATCGCCGGCCACTTCGTCGACATCCGCAGCTGGGGGAAGTGATGGAGAAGTTCGAAACCGTCAAAGGCAAGGTGCTGCCGCTCAACCGCGCGGACGTCGACACCGACCAGATCATCCCGGCGCAGCACATGAAGCGCATCGAACGGACGGGCTACGGGAAGTTCGCCTTCGAAGCGTGGCGCAAGGACCCCGACTTCGTCGCCAACAACCCCGCCTACGAAGGCGCCCCGATCCTAGTGGCGGGCCCGAATTTCGGCTGCGGCTCGTCACGCGAGCATGCGCCCTGGGCGCTGGAGGGCATGGGGATCCGGGTCGTGATCGCGCCCTCGTTCGCCGACATCTTCCGCAACAACTGCGCGAAGATCGGCCTGCTCACGGTGACGCTGCCGCAGAAGGACATCGACCACCTGATCGCGCGGGCGGAGGAGCTGCCGCAGTCGCAGGTGGTGGTCGACCTTGCCTCGCAGACAGTCGCGACCGCGGACGGGAGCTTCGCGCGGAGGTTCGAGATCGACCCCTTCGTGAAGTACACGCTGGTCGAGGGGCTCGACGCGATCGGTCTGACGCTGCTTGAGGCCGACGCCATCGACGCCTTCGAAGCGAAGCGTGATGACATCTACCCGGAAACGATCCCGGCGTGAGCAGCGAGCGCCGTCCCAACTTCGCAGCAGTACGGGCCAACTGGCGGGAGTACGAGGCGCCGTTCGGGACAAAGCTGAAGATGCTGCTTCGGAACAACTGGACGAAGATGCGGACGCGGAGCAACTGTTGCGGCAAAGACGGCGAGCCCGGCTGCTGACTGCGCGAAGAGACGCCCGGTCCGGGCGAGTAGAGCCGCAGTTGCCACCATCCCGGATTCGCGACACCCTTGGCGTGTGCACGACATCCTCGCCAGCCTGAAGTCGTCATCGGAAGGACGGTACTGGGGGCTCCTCGGGATCGCCTTCGTGGAGGCGGAGCCGGGACGTTGCGTTTGCACGGTGAACCTCGCCGAACAGCACCTGAACTACAACGATGTGGTCCACGGGGGCGTGATTTCCTCGCTCGTGGATTCCGCCGCGGGCGGCGCGGTGCGCTCCGTCCGGACCCCCGAGGAGATTGCCGCACGGCCCCACGCCACCACCGACCTCCATGTGAGCTACCTCTCGCCGGCGATGGGTGACGAACTGACGGCCGTCGCGAAGGTCATCAAGGCCGGGCGGACAGCGATGTTCACGGAAGTCGAAGTCACCGACGACCGCGGCCGGCTGGTGGCGAAGGGCATGGTTACCTTCGTCGTGGCATCGCGCCCCCCCGCGAGCGGTGGACGGTAACGGCGCGGCGGGCCCGGCTCGCTACGGATTCGGCGACGCACTCGCGGCTCAGGAACGGAAGCCGCAGCCAATCCACCCGCCGGAGTTCGCCTACGAGTTCCCGGACCCGTCGGAGTCGGATTCAGACGGGTTCGTCGCCTACGGGGGCGACTTCGAACCGGCGACGGTGATCGGCGCCTACCTTCAGGGGATCTTCCCGTGGCCCCATGGGGACGACGAATACCTCTGGTTCTCGCCGGACCCGCGGGCAATCATCCCGGTCGGCGGGCTCCACATCTCGCGGCGGCTGGCGCGGACGCTCCGCCAGGGGCGCTTCCGGGTGACGATGGACCGGTCCTTCCGCGAGGTAATGACCGCATGCGCGGACCGGCCCGAAGGCACCTGGATCACGCCCGCGCTGGTCGACGGCTACTGCCGGCTGCACGAGCACGGCTGGGCACACAGCATCGAGGTTTGGGACCCGGACGGGACGCTGGTGGGCGGGATCTACGGCGTCCGCGCCGGCAATCTCTTCGGGGCTGAGTCGATGTTCCACCGGGCGACGGACGCGTCGAAGGTGGCGATGGTCGCAATGATGGAGTGGGCCGAGGCGACCGGGATCGAGGTTATCGACGTGCAGGTGCTGACCCCGCACACGCAGGCGATGGGCGCAGTCGAGATCCCGAGGGGCGACTACCTGGTGCGGGTCCGGCGAGCCATCTCGGGACCGCGCGCGTACGACTGAAGCTGCGTCAGCCGGCTAGCGCGGCCTTGAGCCGGTCGATCTGGGGCACGGGAGTCGGGTCGACACCCTGCACCAGGCCGAGGTAGACGGAGATGAAGTCGCCCCAGGCGGTGCCGACCATGAGCTGTTCGAGGAGGGTGTGGCCTTCGACGGCGAGGCGGTGAACCGGGACGCCCGCTTCCGCGAAGAGATCGCAGGTGACGTCGAATCGGCGCCGGATGCGTTCGTCGTAGGCGGAGGATTCGAGGGTCACGAGGGCGAGGTTGTTCGCCATGGCAGGGGCGGTTTCGAGGCCAACGATGAGGTTATGGTCCGCCTCGGGGAGCACGTCGGTGGCGCCAAGGACCTTGCCGTTTTCGGCAAGCTGATTCTTGAACCGCGAAGCCACCGTAGCCAGGTGCTCGGCGCCGAGGACGAAGGGGACGCGTCCCTGGAGTGCTTCCGCGACCTGCTTGGCCTGGTTCGATGCCGTCGGCACGTCGCGGCCCGCCCGGGTGACGACGAAGCGCTCGTGGGCGTCGGCCGCGGCCCGGACGATCTCGCCATCGGCGGCACAGAGGTCGAGGCTGGCGCCGAGCCGGAGCAGCGGAGCGAGGCCGTGGGCGATCGCCGCCCGGGGGCTGGACTGGTAGGTGATGGTGTAGACGGGGACGCCGTCCTCCCTGGCCCGTTGCGCCAGCTTCCCGCCGGTGGTGATAGCGAAAATCGAGGCGCCACGCTTCCAGGCGTCGTCATAGGCGGCCAGGGTCTCCTCGGTGTCGCCGCTGTAGGAGGAGATGACCACGAGCGTCCGTTCCGAGACATAGTTCGGGAGGCTGTAGCCGCGGACGACGTGCACCGGGACTTCGGCGGCATCGGCGCAGAGCGCGGCGAAGTAGTCGCCTGCGGTGGCGGAGCCGCCCATCCCGGCGATGACGACAGCGCGGGCATCAGCGGCAGCAGCCGGGATCTCGATGTCTTCGCTCCGGTGCCAGGCGCGGTCCAATTCGAGGCCGAGCGTCTCAACCGCCCGGAGCATGCCGAAATGGTCCTGTTCGTAGAGTGAACGGTCGTCCAGGTCGATGATCATCGACTCACCCCCGCGATGGCCTTGCCTGCTTCGAGAACGTCACGCACGAGCGCCCTGTCGCGCACTTCGGTGTAGATCCGGAGCAGCGGTTCGGTGCCGGAAAGCCGGAAAAGGAGCCAGCCTTCGTCGATGAAGAAGCGCCAGCCGTCTGTCCGGTCTGAACGCAGCACCTCTCGCCCGGCAATTTCGGATGGATGGGCCGCATCGAGGGTGGCCTTCACGGCGGCGTTCGCCCCTGGTTCGAGGTCGAAGTCCAGGCGCTCGTAGAAGTGCGGCCCCGTGATCGCGAAGAGGTCGTCCAGCAGCTCCGACGGGCGCTTGCCAGTGGCGGCAACGTAATCGAGCAGGAATAGGCCCGCGAGGACGCCGTCGCGTTCCGGCAGGTGGCCGCGGAACCCGTAGCCGCCGCTTTCTTCGCCGCCGATCAGCGCGTCCTCGCTCATCATCAGCGGGCCGATGTGCTTGAAGCCGACGGGGGTTTCGTAGCAGGCCACGCCGTAGTGGTCCGCGAGAATGTTGGCCATGTTGGTGGTGGTCACGGAACGGACGATGGGCCCGCGCAGCCCGCGTTCGCCGAGCAGATAGTTCACGAGGAGGGCGAAGGTCCGCAACTGGTCGACGTAGGCGCCGGTTTCGTCCACCAGGCCCACGCGGTCGGCGTCGCCGTCGTTGGCGATGCCCACATCGAAGCCGCCCCCGGCCATCAGGAGCATGAACTCGCCGAGGTTGGCTTCGATCGGCTCGGGAGCGCGAATCCCGGGGAAGAGGGGGTTTCGTTCGGTGTGGACCTCGGTGACGGTGGTGCTGCCACCGGAGAGCAGTTGCGTGAAGAGCCCTGCCCCTGCGCCATACATCGGGTCCACGGCGACGCGGAGCCCGGCTGAGCGGATCCGCCGGAGGTCGACCTGGCGTTCAAGGGCGGCGAGGTAGCCGGGGACGGGATTGAACGCGGTAATGGCGGGGGCGTCCGCCGGAGCGACCTTGATCGAAGCCGGGCGTTCGAGGATTGCCGGGACCCGCCGTTCGATATCGGCGACGATTTCGGGGCTGGCGCTGCCGCCGTAATGGGGCTTCACCTTGATGCCGTTCCAGCGAAAGGGGTTGTGGCTGCTCGTGACCATGACGCCGCCGCAAGCCCCCGCCTCGATGATGCGGTAGCTCAGTGCTGGGGTCGGGACGGGCCGGTCGCCAAGCTGGACGGTGAACCCGTTGCCCGCAAGCACGCGGGCGGCGGTCATCGCGAATTCGTCAGAGAGGAAGCGGGTGTCGTAGGCGACGATCGCGGGCTTTGCCTTGCCGTAGGTCTCGGCGAAGTGGTCAGCGACGGCCTGGATGCAGGCGCGGACGTTGTCGAAGGTGAAGGTTTCACCGATGATGGCGCGCCAGCCGTCGGTGCCGAACTTGATCGGATTCTCAGTCATCCCGTCCATCATATCGCCCGCCCGGGTCGAGGCTGGTACCCGGTGGGACCGAAGCTGCTTCCCCGATGGTCGCACCCTTGCCAGCGACAACCCCGGAAAGCCGGGCTCCGGCGCCCACGCTGACGCCATCGGCGAGGATGCAGGCGTCCACGGAGGCTCCCGCGCCGACAACGACACCCTCCCAGAGGATGGACTCCCGGACGACGGCCCCGGGTCCTACGACGGAACCCGCGCCCAGCGACGACGCTGTGACGCGTGCCGCCGGGTCGACGGTCACGTTTTCGCCCAGGCAGTTGCCGCCGGCGCGAAGGGCGAGTTCGCGGTTGAGCGAGAGGTAGCGCGCCGGCGTCCCGATGTCGGCCCAGATGCCATCAAAGCGGTATCCGAGGACCCGCCGCCGCCGCGCAACCAGCGACGGAAAGAGGGTCTCTTCAACGCGAACCGGGCGAGGCGGGATCTCTGCAACAAGGCCGGGTTCGAAGATCCAGACGCCTGCGTTCACCAGGTTTCCCGGGGCCGTGCCGCGAGGGGGCTTTTCGACGAAGCCCGTGACCATGCCCTCGTCGTCGACCACAGCAACGCCGAAGGATGAGGGGTCGTTCACCGGATAAAGCGCGAGCGTCAGGTCCGCCTGCTTCGCCTCGTGCGCGCGAAGCGCGGCGGCGAAATCAAAGTCCACGAAGACGTCGCCGTTGAGGACAACGAAGCGGCCTTCCACGCCCGCGGCCTGGACGGCGTTGCGGATGGCGCCACCGGATTCCAGCCGTGAGGTCTCGTGGACGACGGTGAGCTCAATGCCGTGGGCGCGCCCGGGCGGATAGGCCTCGGCGAGGTCATCGTTGTCGCGGCCAATGGCAAGGACGGCCCGGTCGAAACCGGAACGAGCAAGCCATTCGAAGAGGTAGGCGATGGCGGCGCGGTTGCAGACGGGCACAAGGCTCTTGTGCCGCGTGAGGGTCAGCGGCCGAAGCCTGGTCCCCTGGCCCCCAACGAGGACGATCGCGTCCATGCGGCTCCTATGCCCTGCCTACGTGAGCCCGGCGGCGGTCCGGAGGTCGGGCGCGCGGTCGGTCCGTTCCCACGGCACGTCGAGGTCGACGCGCCCGAAGTGACCGTAGGCAGCCGTCGCCTTGTAGATCGGGCGGCGAAGGTTGAGCTGGGAGATGATGGCGCCGGGGCGAAGGTCGAAGTGCTTTCTCACGGAGGCAAGGATAGCGGAATCGGAGACGCGCCCGGTGCCAAAGGTCTCGACGCCGATGGAGGTGGGCTCGGCGACGCCAATCGCGTAGGAGAGCATGAACTCGCAGCGGGTGGCCAGGCCGGCCGCGACGATGTTCTTCGCCACCCAGCGCGCTGCGTACGCGCCGGAGCGGTCGACCTTCGTCGGGTCCTTGCCGCTGAAGGCGCCGCCCCCGTGACGGGCGATGCCGCCGTAGGTATCGACGATGATCTTGCGGCCGGTGAGCCCGGCATCGGCGCGGGGGCCGCCCAGTTCGAAGCGCCCGGACGGGTTCACGAAGACCTTCGTGGCGTCGTCGATCAGGCGGTCGGGGATGATGGTGCCGATGATGTGCTTGCGGACGGCAGTCTCGATGGTCTCGTTGTCGACGTCGGGGGCGTGCTGGGTCGAAACGACGATGGCCTCGGAGCGCACGGGCTTCCAATTCTCGTCGTATTCGATGGTGACCTGCGTCTTCCCGTCTGGGCGGAGCCAGGGGAGTTCGCCGCTCTTGCGGGCCTCGGCCAGGCGGCGGGCGAGGCGATGGGCGAGGGCGATGGTCAGGGGCATCATCTCCGGCGTTTCGTCGCAGGCGAACCCGATCATCATCCCCTGGTCACCAGCACCGGTTTCCAGGGGGTCGAGGCGCGTGACGGCGTTGTTGATGTCCGGAGACTGTCCGCTGATAGAGGTGATCACCCCGCAGGTGGAGGCGTCGAACCCGATCTCGCTCGACGTGTACCCAATCGCGCGGATGGTCTCGCGCACGATGGTAGGGATATCGACATACACGTCAGTCGTGATCTCGCCCGTGACGAGGACGAGGCCGTTCGTGATCGCGGTCTCGCAGGCGACCCGGGCCATATGGTCTCGGGCCAGGATGGCGTCGAGGACGCCGTCGGAAATCTGGTCGCATACCTTGTCGGGATGGCCCTCGGTGACGGATTCGGAGGTAAGGAGCTTGCGTTCAGCCATTGGGTGCGGGTCCGTGCCTTTCTTCGAACGATCGTGGGGCTGCCAGCGGGAAGGCGGCAGTATGGGTCCCCTGCATTCGTGCGGTCTTCGTCCCTCGGGTACGAAAAACCCCTCGTGATGCGAGGGGTTGGGCGCTGCACTCTGCGGCGCGAGGCCCCTCAGGCGGAGGGGCGGGCCATGGGACCCGCCTTTTGTTGCCCGCTGGCCGAGGCCGCGGACCGCGTCGATTGGGGCACCTTGGAGGCTACCAGGTTGCCGTTCGCGGCGAGTCACCCCGCCGCGCCCTCTTAACGCTGCAACGATGGTAGCAGGGAGTCCGCCGGAAAGGGAATCCGCTGGGGGTATACTGGGACCATCCAGCCGGGGGCGAACGAATGACGACACGGGAACGGCTGCTGCAAGAGGCCCTTGGCCTGCCCCCGGAGGACCGCGAGCTGCTCGCGGTGGAGCTGGCGCTGAGCATTGAGAAAGAGCCTGGCTACGACGAGGCCTGGGAGGCCGAGATCACGCGGCGCCTCAAGGCGATCGACGACGGCACCGCCGAGACGATGGAGCTCGAGGAGTTCGAAGCCGAGGTTTGGGGTGACCCTCCTCCGGCAACGAACGGCCGGTCAGGGTCCGAGCTGGACGGGCGGCGGCGAAGGAACTGATTGACGCGAGAGCGTGGTACCGGGCAAGAAGCGCGACGGCCGAGGCTAACCTGTACCAGGACTACCTCAAGGCCCGGAGACTGATACAGGACATGCCGATGGCGGGCTCACCACACCTGGCAGGGACACGTCGTGTGTTTCTGGAGCGCTTCCCATACGCTCTCGTCTCCCGGGCAGAGACCAACGTCGCCACCATTGTCGCGGTGACGCATACCGCGCAGCGGCCCGGCTACTGGCTCAGCCGTCGCGGGTAGTCCGCCGGGCGGGGCGGGGATCGGCTACGTGCCCTCTTGCCAGCTCGTGAGGTAGCGCTTCTGTTCCTCGGTCAGGTAGTCGATCCGGACGCCCATAGCGTGGAGCTTGAGGCGCGCAATCTCCTCATCGATGTCGTCGGGGAGTTTGTAGACCTTGTTCTCGAGCTTCGAATGGTTAACGGCAATCCACTCGGCGCCGAGGGCCTGGTTCGCGAACGACATGTCCATGACGGCAGCGGGGTGGCCTTCGGCGGCAGCCAGGTTCACCAGCCGGCCTTCGCCGAGGACGAAGACCTTGCGGCCGTCCTGGAGCCAGTATTCCTCCACGTGGTCGCGGACGCGGCGCTTGCCTTCGCTCATCGCTTCGAGGGCGCGAAGGTTGATCTCGCTGTCGAAGTGGCCGCTGTTGGCCATGATCGCGCCGTCCTTCATCGCTTCCAGGTGCTGGCGGTCGATGACGTTGCAGTCGCCGGTGAGGGTGACGAAGAAATCGCCTTCGGTGGCGGCTTCGGCCATGGGCATGACGCGGTAGCCGTCCATGATCGCTTCGAGCGCCTTCACGGGGTCGACTTCGGTGACGATGACCTGGGCCCCGAGCCCGCGCGCCCGGCTGGCCACGCCGCGGCCGCACCAGCCGTAACCGGCGACGACGAAGTTCTTCCCGGCGAGGAGCACGTTGGTCGCGCGGATGATGCCGTCGATGGTGGACTGGCCGGTGCCGTAGCGATTGTCGAAAAGGTGCTTGGTGTCGGACTCGTTGATCGCGACGATGGGGTAGCCGAGGGCGCCGGCCGCGGCCATCGCCTTCAGGCGGACAACGCCTGTGGTGGTTTCTTCGGTGCCGCCGACCACGCCGGGGAGGAGGTCGCGGCGATCCTTGTGGAGGGTCGCTACTACGTCGGCGCCGTCGTCCATCGTCAGCTGGGGGCCATGTTCGAGGGACTGGTGGATGTGCCGGTAGTAGGTCTCGTTGTCTTCGCCGCAAATGGCGAAAACGGGGATGCCAAAGTCGTTGACGAGGGCCGCGGCCACGTCGTCCTGGGTCGAAAGCGGGTTGCTGGCGCAGATGCGGACGTCGGCGCCGCCGTCGCGGAGGGTGATGGCCAGGTTCGCGGTCTCGGTCGTGACGTGGAGACAGGCGGTCATCCGGATGCCCTGGAGCGGCTTGTCGCGGAGGAAGCGCTCGCGAATGAGCTTAAGGACGGGCATCTCGCGGGCGGCCCACTCGATCCGGAGGACGCCCGCGGGGGCGAGTTTGATGTCGGCGATGTCGCAGGGCACGGTCATGATTCAGCAGCTCTCAGCAGTCAGAGGTAAGCAACCAGCGTCCGCGAGCGCGCTGGCTAAGTCAATCAGGGAACCGGCGTGCCCGCCTATCGTCTGAGGGAGACGAATGCCCCGTCGTACCGGCGGCCGCGAAGGTTGGCCCGGGCACGCCGGAGCCAGGCGCCCACGCCCGCCGGGTCCTTGCGAGCGGCGCTGGCCTCCAGCAACTGGCAGACTTCCTCGTAACCGAGCCGTTCATACGCGGCTACGGCCGCCCGGTTGGCGGGGTCGACGGTGAGGACGACGTCGTCGCAGAACTCGAAGAGGGCTTTCGTGACCGCGCTCGTGGCGGCAGTGGCGAATCCGCGGCCGCGGTACCCCGGGTGGGTGAAGACGTTCCCGACGACCGCGACCCGCTCCTGCGGGGAGACGACGTGGGTGCCGGCGACGGCGACGAGCCTGCCCTCCACAACCACGCCCCGGTACTCGCCTGCGTCGATGTGCTCGGGGGCGTAGTAACTCGGGCCCGCTTCGGAGCTGTAGAGTCCGTTGATCTTGCGGATGTCGAGCCCGGTGAGGCGCACGGTCGAGACCCCAGACACGGGCTCGAACCGGCCGCGCTGCACTCCCATGCGGATCATGACCTGGTGGCTGGCCAGCCGGTGGCTGGACCGGAGCGCGTCCAGGTGTTGGGGCTGGCAGGTGACGTAGGTCTGCGGCGGGCCGGGCTGAATCGAGAGGACGGCGGCGACGGCATCGGGATCGCCCATGAGGAAGGTGGCCTCACCGAGCCCGCCGCGGCTGTGGAGGACGAGTCCCGTGCCCGTATCGCCCTTCGCCAGGAACCACTTCGTGCGCTCAGCAAGGCCGGGTTCGAGCTGGCCGAGGGCGTAGGCGGTGTACTCGATCCGGGGGGTGAGGAGCGCCCGGATGCGGGAGACGTCGGCGAGGGGCTGGACCACATAGTCCAGCCGTTGGCGAGCAACCCCCTGCCAGCGGACGTCACGCTCGGCCATCACTCACCTACCTCGAAGTGGGTGAGCGCGCGGAATTCCCTGTAGCGGGAGTCGACTTCGGCGCGGGTGAGCGCGAGAAGCCGGGAGGGACCGAGCCCTTCGACCTGGAACGAGGCGACCGTGGACCCGTAGATAATCGCCTGGCGGATGGCGGCGGGAGTGACCGCCGCCACTGTGTCGAGGTAGCCCATGAAGCCGCCCGCAAATGCGTCCCCTGCCCCCGTCGGGTCAATCACTTCTTCCAGCGGGTAGCCGGCGGCGACGAAGTAGTCTTCGTCACTGACGAAAGCGGCGCCGTATTCGCCGAGCTTCACGATGACGCCCTTTGGCCCGCCGGCGAGGAGGGCGCGGGCGGCGCGGGCGATGCTCGGGGTGCGCGCGAGTTCGCGGGCTTCGCTTTCGTTCAGGGAGACGAAGTCGGCGGCGCGAAAGGTGGCGTCAAGTTCGTCGCGGGCGCCGTCGATGAAGAACTTGATAGTGTCGACCATCGTCGCGCGGGGTGCCCGGAGGGCGTCGATAAGCTGGCGCTGGATGACGGGGTCGCCCGCGGCGAGGAAGGCGGAGGTCGAATCCTCCCAGCCGGCGGGAAGCCGCGGCTGCCAGCCCGCGTTGACGCCAACTTCGGTGTAGATGGTGTCACGTGAGTTCATGTCGAAGTGATAGCGGCAGCCCCAGCGGCTGGTGACGCCGGGCTCGACCGTGAGGCCGGCGAGGTCGATGCGGCGGTCTTCGAACTTGCGGCGGTGCTCGTCCGGGAAGTCGGCGCCGACGGCCGCGAGCAGACGAACCTCGGTGAAGAGGCTGGCGGCAAGGGCGGCGCAGGTCGCAGAGCCGCCGAGCTCGCCGGAGACCTTCGCGAACGGCGTCTCGATTTCGTCGATGGCGACCCAGCCGGCGACGAGGAGCGTCATTTCGCACCGCCATTCAGTCGGCGAGCGAGGATGGGACCGAGCCGCCGCCGGGCCTCTTCGCCGATGGCGGCGGGCGCCGTCACGAGGGCGGCGTCAAGCGTCGTCCCGCAGTTGCACGCGCTCTGGAGGCCGAGCATCCCAACGAGGCTGCGGACCGAGTCCTGGCCGCGGCGCACGTTCTCCCGGAGCACGCCGAAGACGGTCGCGGCATCCACGTCTCCGTGGCCGGTGTGCCAGGAGTCGTAGTCGGTGACGGTCGCGATAGTGGCGTAGCAAAGCTCGGCTTCGCGGGCGAGCTTCGCCTCGGGCAGGGCCGTCATCCCGACGACGCTCGCGCCCCAGGCCCGGTACAGCTCGCTCTCGGCGCGGGTGCCGAAGGCGGGGCCTTCGATGACAACGTAGGCGCCGCCGTCGTGGGTGACGGCGTCCGAAGCCTCGCCCGCGTCGATCGCGAGCCGCCGCAGCGCAGGACAAAAGGGGTCGCCCATGCCGATGTGGGCAACGACGCCGTCACCGAAGAACGTCGGGGGCCGGCGGCCCGTGGTCCGGTCGATGAGCTGGTCGGGGACGACAAAGTCCCGGGGGCGGTAGTCTTCGCGCAGGCTTCCCACGGCAGAGACGGCGAGCACGCGCTCCACCCCCAGAGACTTGAGCGCCCAGAAGTTGGCGCGCTGGGGCAGTTCCGAAGGGAGCAGGCTGTGGTGCCGCCCGTGGCGAGCGAGAAAGGCGACGCGGCGGCCTTCGAGCGTCCCGACCTGGATGCTGTCGCTGGGTGGGCCGAAGGGGGTATCGACAGCGATTTCGTCGACATCCAGAAGCCCCGGCATCTCGTAGAAGCCGGACCCACCAAGGACCGCGAGGTCGACCGCTGGGCGCACGCGAATCCTCCTCCCTTGCGGGTATTGTCAGTTTACCGGGTGCGGTGTTCTTCTGGCGCGTCCTCCAGCGCTGCGATCGATTCGGCGTAGGGCGCCCGGGCGACGGCGCGTTCGCTGACGATGGCGGTGATGAGCGCGGCCGGGGTGACATCGAAGGCCGGGTTGAAGGCACGGATGCCCGCCGGCGACCAGCGAACGCCGGCAAACCCGCCTACTTCGGCTTCGGCGCGGAACTCGATGGGGATGGCGGACCCATCCGGGCAGGCGGGGTCGAAGGTGGTGGACGGGGCGACAATGTAGAAGGGGACGCCGTGCCGGGCGGCAGCGAGCGCCAGCCCATAGGTGCCCACCTTGTTGGCGGTGTCGCCGTTGGCGGCTATGCGGTCCGCGCCGGTGATGACGGCCTGCACGCGCCCGGAGGCGATGAGCGAGGCGGCGGCGGTGTCGGGCAGGAGCGTCGAGGGGATGCCCAGCTTCGTCAGTTCCCACATGGTCAGCCTCGCGCCCTGGAGCAGCGGGCGCGTCTCCGTCGCGTAGCAGTGCGACAGGATCCCGGCTTCGTGGGCCACGCGAATCACGCCGAGGGCGGTGCCGATGCCGCCCGTCGCGAGGGCGCCAGTGTTGCAGTGGGTGAGGACGGCATCTCCGCGGTGGAGCAAGGAGACGCCGAGCGCGGCCATCGCGCGATCCTCGCTGGCGCGTTGCCGGGCAAAGTCGGCGGCGAAGTGCCAAAGCGCTCCGGCAGGTTCAGTGCCTGCCTCCGCAGCCACGTCGAGGGCGCGATTCACCCCTTTCGCGAGGTCCGCGGCCGTGGGCCGGGTGGCGATGATGGCCTCGGCAGCGTCCTGGAGCGTGGACGCGGTCGAACCGGGGACGGATGCTTCGACGGCCATCCCATAGGCCCCGATCAGGCCGAGGAGCGGCGCTCCCCGCACGCGCAGCGACCGGATGGCTTCGCAGACGGCATCGACGCCGGAGAGATGGACGTAGCGCTCGACGTCGGGGAGGAGCGTTTGGTCCAGCACCTCCAGCCGGCGGCCGGGAAGGACGCGCAACGGTTCGACTTCGGCAGCCACCCGGGAAGTGTAGCCGGTTAGTTGTCGCCAGATGAGTCGATCGACGCATCCACCGACTCGATGTCGCGCGTGACCGCCGGCAGCCGCGTTGGTTCGACGCCCGCGAAGAGGGTCGACACCTGGCGAAGGAGGGTTTCCTCCGCGGCGGCGGCGAGCTTCCTGCCGCTGTCGGTGAGTTCGAGGCGAACAGCCCGGCGGTCGTTCATATCCCGGAACCTGTGGACGTGCCCGGCCCGTTCGAGGCGGTCGAGGACGCCGGTGACGGTCTGGGATTGCTGGCTGAGGAAGGTCGCGACCAGGTTCGGCTGGGGCCGGTCGAAGGAACCGATCGCCACGAGCGTGAGCGCCTGGATGAAGGTTACGTCGTGGGCGCGCAGCAAACGGCGGTCGAGCTGCCGCACCAGGGCGTTCGTTGTCCGGTAGAGCCCCATCGCGAGCTGGAGTTCAGGTGTGTTGGCTTCCATTGGTCACCGCTCCCCGGGGCACGAGTCTTTTCGCGCCGCTTTGTGCCCCTGCCAGTACAGCATACGAAACTCAGGCGATATTCGCTACCGGAATGCGTGGAATCGCGCGAGTACGTGCCGGGCGAACAGTTCGATGGACTCGTACGTCTCCCTCGGCGCCATTCCCGGGGGGATGCCCCACCAGTAGAGGTTCGTCACCGGAAGTTCCCGCACCACCCGCTCGATGATCTCCACGGCCCGGGCGGGCGTGACGACGATGTCGGGCGTCCGCGCGCGAATCTCTTCCGCGGAAGTGGGGATGGCGTCGAAGAGGCCCATCCCGGCTTCGGTGAACCACTTCGCATAGTTCTGCGCCCGGTGGAGGAGGTGGGGGGCGGCCTTCGCCCAGGCGGCGTCAGGGTCCTCGGCGATGAGCGCCCAGGGAAGGCTGAGGGCGATGCGGCGGGGGGCCGCCTGCTTACCCTGCTTCTCCAGTTCGTCGAGGTAGGCGGGGATGACGTTCGCGGCGGCAAGGAGGCCGTCGCCGATGCGCCCGGCCCGGCGGATGGCAGCCTCGGCGAAGCCACCCATCCAGAGGGGCATCGGGTCCTGCACGGGTTTCGGCGTGACATCGACGTTTTCGTAGCGGTAATAACGCCCTTCGAAGCTGAATGGGCCCAGCGCCCAGGCCCGGCGAATGACCTCGACTGCCTCGTCCATGCGGCGGGCGCGCGTGCGGCGGTCGATGCCGAAGCCAGCGAACTCCTCACCCTTGTAGCCGCCAGCCACACCGAGGTCCAGCCGGCCGCCGCTGATGGCGTCGACGGTAGCGGCGTCCTCGGCAACGCGGAGCGGGTCGTGGAGGGGGAGCAGGAGGACGTTGGTGCCCATGCGGACGCGCGTGGTGCGGGCGGCGATTGCGGCGCAAATGGGGAGGAGCGAGGGCGAGTAGCCGTCGTCGATGAAGTGGTGCTCGCTGGTCCAGATGTCGTCGAAGCCGAGGGTCTCGGCATAGGCGATGTGGTCGAGGGTGGCGGCGTAGAGGTCGCTCCAGGGGCGGCGCCACGGGCCCGGGTTACGGAAGTCGTACCAAACGCCGAAGCGGATTTCGCGTCCATCAATCAGTGCCGGCATCTGCTGCCTCCTGGTACTGGACGACGCTGAAGACGTCGTAGCCGTTCAGTTCCGCACGGCCGGCGAGGTCACGGAGTTCGACGACGAAGCCGAAGCCCGCCACGGTCCCGCGGATCAACTCCACCAGCTTGGCCGCTGCCCGGGCGGTCCCGCCAGTAGCAAGGAGGTCATCGACGATGTAGGCGCGGGTCCCCGGGGCGAAGGCGTCTTCGTGGATGTCGAGCTGGTTGGTGCCGTATTCAAGCGAGTATTCGACGGACATGCGCGCGGCCGGGAGCTTGCCGGGCTTGCGGACGGGCACGAAGGGCAGCTCCATGCGGTTCGCCAGCGGCGCCCCGAAGAGAAAGCCGCGCGACTCGATGCCGACGATCGCGCCGGGGCGGCGGCGCTCTGCGTCTTCCTGGAGCGCGTCGAGGACGAACGCGAAGGCGGCCGGGTGGGAGAGCAGCGGCGTGATGTCGCGAAAAAGGATCCCCGGTTGAGGGAAGTCCGGGACGTCGCGGATGAGAGGTTTCAAGTCCACGGCCCGGATTCTACCCGAAACGTCCCCTCCCACGGCGGGTCGCTGCCCGGGGGAGGGGACGGGAGGGAAGTCAGGCGGCGCCGAGGAAGCTGAGCTGGGGCCATTGCTGGCCGAGGAGGATATCCGCCGGGGTGCCGAGCCAGCGTTCGATGACGGTGGCGTAGACGGAGCGGAAGTCGGTGGTGTAGGCGAGATTGCCGTTGTCGATGAGCTGGCTGAGCTTTGGCGCCTCACCGTAGAGGCCCTTCCGCACCTGGGCGCCAAGGGTGAAGACCTGGCTCGCCGAACCGTGGTCGGTGCCGCCGTTGCCGTTCTCCTGGACCCGGCGGCCGAATTCGCTCCAGGTCATGACGAGGACGTCGTTGGCCTTGCCCTGGGCTTCGAGGTCCTGGTAGAAGGCGGTCAGGCCCTGGTCGAGCGTCTCCATGAGGTCGTCGTGTTCGGCCTGCTGGTTGTTGTGGGTGTCGAAGCCGCCGAGGGTGATGTGTCCCACGCGCATGCCGAGGTTCCCGACAATCGTCTCTGCGAGCAGGGAGAGGCCGGAGCCGAAGGACGTCTTCGGGTAAGTGACGGCGGGCTTGTAGGTCTGGGCCGCCTGAGCGAGGAGGCGCGATGATTCGACCGCGCTCTCGGCCGTGGTTTCGAGCAACACGCCGTAGGGTGAGTTGCCCGGGTACTGCTCGTAGAGCTTCATCACAGTCGCGGTGCGGGGGTCGTTGGCGGCGGCGGGTTTCCCGGCGACCTTGAACCCATAGTCCGTGGGGTCGGCGACAGAGGGGATAGAGATCGTCTCCGTCCGCATCTCCGGTGGGGTGGAACTGCCGACGTTGAACCCGAGGAAGGGGTCGTGCTGTTCGCTTTCGAGCTTCTCCAGGGTGCGGCCGAGCCAGCCGTCCTGGAGCGCCCCTTTGGGGTCGCCAGACTGCCAGATGGCCATGGACTTGAAGTGACTGTAGTTCTGTTCCGGGTAGCCGACGCCCTGGACCACGGCCATGTGGCCCTTGTCCCAGAGACCCTTGAGGCCGGTGAGCTTCGGGTGGAGGAAGAAGCCGTCCTGGAGGGGCAGGGCAAGCTCTTCGTTCACGCCAAGGACCTTGCGGGCCGACTTGTAGTTGGGGTCGGTCGCGGGGATGACGGTGGCGAGGCCGTCGTTGCCGCCCGCAAGCTGGACGACGACGAGGATCTTGCCGTTGTTGGGGGCGACGTAGGCCGGGTTCTGCTGGGCGAAAGCGAGGCTGCCCTTGAGCAGCGAGTTCGCGGTGGTCCCGATGCTGACGAGGGCGACGCCGCCCTTGACGAAGTCTCTGCGTGAAAGCATGGCGCTCCTCCTCAGGTGAGCTGGTATTCGGGGCTGGCGAGGACGAGGTAGGCGACCCCCGCAGCGCGTTCGTCGACGTTCTTCACGCCCCGTGCGTATTCATAGATGGCCTGGCGGGTGGCGTCGGTGACGTTGCTGTCGACCAGGCGGTCAAGGGCAACGTCGACCATCTGCTCGGGCGAGGCTGCCGCGGCAAGCACCGGGATCTTGATTGGCCGGCCGCGCGGGAAGAGGAACGAGTCGAGGTAGTTCATCCGGGCGAAGAAGGTGCTGGAGGAGAGCCAGGTTTCGCCGCCGGGCCAACCCGCCACGCTGGGCGGTTCGAAAAGAACCTGGTCCATGCCGCGGAAGCTGTCGGCCTGGCGGGCGTTCGGCCCACCGGCCCCGCTCGCCTGGATGGTCGCGAGGTCAAGTTCGAGGCCGCGGATCGCCCCGGCAACGAACTCAATAGGGCCCCGGACGAAGCCACGGTACGAGGCCTCGGAGTAGAACTCGTCGCTGATGAGGACCTCCCGCACCACATCCCTTACCTGGTGGCCGCTGCTATCCCACACCTTCACCAGGCGGTCGGTGGTGCGTGCGTCCGGGTTGTAGTTGGCAAACTCCATGAACAGGCGGGTGCAGATGTACCGGCCGGTGGCGGGCTGACTCATGATGATGTCGACGATGTCGTCGCCGTCCCAGGTGCCGGTCTTGCCGAGGAACGTCTTGGCGCCGGAGTCGTGGAAGCGCTGCTGAACGTAGAACTTCGGTTCCCAGGCGGCGTAGGCCTGGTCGAGCAGCTTGCGGCGCTCCTCCTCGGTCAGGTTCGCTTTCGGCTCCGCGGGCCGCTCTGGCATCGTGACGCGCCAGCCGGTGAAGGCACGGGCGCTCTCGCGGACGTCCGTCTCGGTGTAATTGCCGACGCCCATGGAGAAGAGCTCCATGAGTTCGCGGGCGTAGTTTTCGTTGGGGTGTTCCTTCGTGCTCTCCGCCGTGTCGAGGTAGAACAGCATGGCCGGGTCTTTGCTGACGGCCTTGAGGAGATCGTCGTACTTCGGCAGGGGGTTTTCGCGAAAAAGCGCGTTCTGGATGAGCATGAGCTTGAAGCGCTGGCCGCCGATCTTGCTGACCTGGGTGGTGAGCAGCCCGTGCCAGATGAAGGTCATCCGCTCTTCGAGGGGCCGGGCGGTGTAGACCATCCGGGTGATCCACCAGCGGTTGCCGTCGCCCGGCTTCATGGTCGAGAGGTCGGCGAGGCCGGCAGACTGGATGCGGGCTTCGAGGCCCGAGTTGTCGATGGCCTGGAAGTTGAGGAGCCGGTCGGCGGCGTCTTCGCGGCCGAGCTTCGCGAATGCATCGATCTCGGCGGGGGTGCCGCCAAAGCCGGCTCGGCGGAGGAGGTGGGCGGCGCGGCGCCTGGGGTCGGCGATCTGTTTCGCTGAGAGGTCCGGGGTCGCAGTGGCGCTGGCGCGGGAGGTCCCGGCCACGGCATCCGCTCCGGTGGAGGCTTCGTCGTCGGCGCCGCCTCCCCGGCGGGCTACGCCGACAATGACGGCCGCGGTGCCGGCGGCAGCGGCGGTCGCAGTCCCGGCAAGGATGGCGCGGCGGGTTGCCGGGCGATCCCAAAACGGAACGTGGGGTGGGACGACTGGTCTTTCGTCTTCGGGCATCTGTGGGTGCTCCAAAGCCCCCGTTTGGCCGGGGGTTCTGCCATCCTATGGCGGGGGACAGGCCGGAGGTGACGCGATCGTCGCGCGACGGCGTCGTTTCCGCCGGATCTTTACCGTTCGTACACGGAAGGCGGGGGCAACCTCCACCGGCGGGAGTCACTTCCGGCGGGGCGGCGGCCATCTCAGGGCGAGGTACTCATGGCGGGCAACAGGCGCGGGTTCACCAGGGAGCGTCACGCCGGGACGAAGGTCGCGGCGACGTTGCTCGCGGTCGCGGGGTTTGCCGCTGCGTGGGCTTCCTTCGCGGCGAGCCACGATCAGCCGCCAGCCGCGCCCGCAGGCGAACCCACCCCGGCCGCGACAACGACAGCGACGGCTTCGGCCGCCGCCGGCACGACGCCCGCCCCCACCGCGGCGCCCACCCGCGCCCGCCGAAGCAGGGGTTCCTAGTGACCTGGAAGCTCGGTGGCTTCGTCGGGATGGTGCTGCTCGGCGCGATCGTTGTCGCCCGGCTGCTGCAGGACCCGGACGCGGGGACCGCCAGCTGGGATGCGTCCCGGGCTGCCGGGTTCGCGAGCTACCTGCTCCTCTGGGCATCGGTGGTAACTGGGGTGGCCATTCACATGCGGTTCCGGGCGGTGGGCGGGCCACCGACGGTGCTGCTCGAAGTGCACCGGGTGGCGTCGGTGCTGGCGCTGTCTTTCGTCGCCGCCCACGTCCTCGGGCTGCTGGTGGACCCGGTCGTGCGCTTCTCGGTGCTCGACGCCGTCGCTCCGTTCACCAGCGGCTACCGGCCGCTCCAGGTGGGCATGGGCGCCATCGCCCAGTGGCTGCTGGTGGCCGTGCTCGCGACGACGGCCGCGGCCGCGAGACTCCCCTACGCAGCCTGGCGGCGGGTCCACTTCCTCAGCTTCCCCTGCTACGCACTTGCCCTCGTCCACGGCATCACCAGCGGCACCAGCACGGGCGACAGCCTGGCGCTGGCCCTTTACACCGGCACGGCGGCCGGGGTAGCGGCCGTGCTGGTGGTCCGGGTCGCCGGGCGGGGATGGGTGACGGCGGGGGAGACCGCGGGATAGGGCGTTCGACCCTGTGCTTCCTCGCCCGCACAATCGACGGATGTTCCGACCGAAGAGCCGGTTCGCGCATGAGCGGTTCGCTGCCGTGAAGCTCGGAGTCGCCACCTTCAGCCTCGTGCTGTTCGCGGGCGGGTGGGTGCTGTTCGAAGCCACGAACGAACAGTCCGGAGCCGTCGGACCTCCCGCCACCCTGACCCCCGAACCGAGCCCCACCTCCACCCCGGCCCCGGGCACAGCGTCCCCGACGACGGCGGCGACCGGGACGCGCCCTCCTTCGGCGACACCCACGCGGACGCCAACGAAGTCGAAGGGTTCGTGAGATGAGCTGGAAGCTGATGCTAGCGGTCATGGTAGCGACGGTGGCAGCGGCGGTGGGGGCGCGAAGTGCGGGCGGGACAGCAACCTGGGATGCGGCGCGCGCGGCGGGGTTCGTCGGCTACCTGCTGCTGTGGGCAGCCTGTTTCACCGGCGCCGGGGTGAACCTCCGGTTCCATCCACTGGTCGGAAAGCAGGCCGTTGCTTTCGAACTGCACCGCGGGACGGCCGTGCTTTCGGTAGCCTTTGTCGCCGGGCACATGGCCGCCCTCCTCCTGGACCGGTGGATGACGTTCGGCGTCATGGATGTGCTTGTGGGATTCACGGCGGGCTACCGGCCGCTGGCAACGGGGCTGGGGGCGGTGGCACTCTGGCTCATGGTGGGCATCCTGGTGAGCACCGCCTACTCCGCGCAGATGCCCAAGGCCTTGTGGCGAGGCCTGCACTTCTTCAGTTACCTGGCCTTCGCGGCGGCGCTGGCGCACGCGCTCCTCGCCGGGAGCGACACTGAGCACTGGCCGACCCACGTCGTCTACAGCACCACGACCGGGGCGCTCCTCGGGGCGATGCTTCTCCGGTTCTTCCTCCGCGACATGGTCGCGCCGCATCACGAGGAGCCCGGCGCCTAAACCTCCAGCCCCAGCCCCCGGAGGAAGGCGTCGCTGTTCGGTTCGCGGCCGAGGAACTGGCGCACCATGTCGCCGCCGTCTACCGAGCCGCCGCGTTCGAGCACGGTCCGCCGGTATTCGGTGCCAATCGCGGGGTCGAGCAGGCCGGCGGCTTCGAAGCGGGTGAATATGTCGTCGCCAAAGACGTTCGACCAGAGGTAGCCGTAGTAGCCGGCGTCGTAACCGAAGAGGTGGCCGAAGCCGGACTGGAAGTGCGTCCCCGGGGTGTAGGGAAAGCCGCAGACGTCGTGGACGCGGGCCAGGGTCGCGGTCGTGTCGCCGTCGAACCCGGGGGAGTGGTAGGCGAAGTCAAGGGTGGCGAAGAGCAACTGGCGGAGGGTCATCACGCCGGAATCGAGGTGTCGAGCGGCGAGCATGGCCTGGACCAGGTGTTCGGGGACGGGTTCGCCCGATTCGTAGTGGCGGCTGAAACGGCGCAGCACCCCCTCGTCCCAGACCCAGTGTTCGAGCATCTGTGAGGGTGCTTCGACGAAATCGCGCTCGGTCGCGGTGCCGCTGAAACGGGCGCGGCGAGCACGGGTCAGGGTCTGGTGGAGGATGTGGCCGAATTCGTGGAAGAGCGTCTCTACTTCCGTGTGGCGAAGGAGCGAGGGCTGCGATGCGGACGGCTTCGTGAAGTTGGCGACGATCGCACTCACCGGCGCCTGGTACGCCCCGTCCGGCAACTGGCGCCCGGGGCGTAGCGTGAAGGCGGCGGCGTGACCGTACTTGCTGGGCCGGGGGAAGAGGTCCATATAGAAGCGGGCGAAGGGCTCATCTTCCCCGGCTTCGCAGACGTCGAAGGCGCGCACGTCGGGGTGCCACATGGGTGCCTGGACCTCGCGGTAGGTCACGCCGAGGAGGCGCTCGGTGACGTCGAAAAGCCCGTCGAGGACGGCATCGAGGGGGAAGTAGGTCGCCACTTCGAACTCGTCGACGGCGTAGCGGGTCTTCATCAAGCGGCTGTGGTAGAACCGCCAGTCCCAGATGTTGAGGGTGTCCGAACCGGCGTGCTCCCGCTTCGCTTCGCGGAGGGCGGCCATGTCGGCCGCGGCCTTCACGGTGACGCGCTCGCGGAGGTCGGCCAGGAAGCTGTCGACCGAGGCGCGAGTCTTCGCCATGCGCACCTCAACCGTGTAGGCCGCCCAGGAGTCATAGCCAAGGAGGCGGGCAATCTCCGCCCGGACCTGGATAGCGCGTTCCAGCCGCTGGACGTTCGCGGGACCCGCCTTCACCTGCTCCTTGAGGAAAAGCTGGCGGCGAAGCTCCCCGGACTCGGCGTTCGACATGAACGGAAAGTACTCGGGGTAGTCGAGCGAGACGCGGTAGCGAGTCTCTCCGTCGGCCTCCACCGTCTTCAGGCTGCCGATAAACGACTCCGGGAGGCCGGCCAGGTCTTCGCGGCGGACTTCGATGCCGTCGTCCCAGTCGTCGATGGCGTTGCGGAACTGGACGCCGAGGCGGACGAGTTCCTGCTGGAGTTCCTGCACCCGGGCACGTTCGGCGGGCGGGAGTTCGAAGCCGTTGCGGCGGTAGTCGCGGAGTTCGCGTTCGAGGAACCGGGCCTCTTCGCCGGTGAGGGCTGCGGCCTCCGAGGTCGCGGCGAACTCGTTGATGGCGCGGTAGAGGTCCTCGCGGAAGGCGAGCCCGACCATGTACGTGTCGAGCTTTTCGTCCCATTCGCGGGCGGTTTCGCGGAGGGCGTCATCGGCGGAGACGTAGGCCATGAAGGCGTGCTGTCCGGATGAGATGCGCACCGGGTCCATCGCTTCTTCGAGGGCGAGGAGCGTGTTTTCGCAGGTCCGGCCACCGCTGGGGACGGCGACGATGGCGGCGATGGCGGCGTCGCATTCGCGCATGGCGCGTTCGCAGGCAGCCGCGAGCAGTTCGGGCGTGAGGGCGGCGAAGTCGATGGTGGCGGGAGGAGAGACGCGCATCGCCTCAGCGTATCGGGTTGGCCCGGAGATGGGCGAGGATGTCGGCGGTGATTCGCTCCGGCTGCTCCTGGATGAGCCAGTGGCCAGCGTCGAGTTCAACGAAACGGTATGGACCCTTCATGTAGGCGGTGGCGTCTTCGCAGGCTTTCCGGCCGATCGCCGTGTCCTGGTTGCCCCAGATGGTGAGGGTCGGGACGTGGACATCGCCGAACACCACGTCCGGGTCGGAAGGGTCGATCCCGCGGGAAGCCCGGTACCAGTTGAGGGCGGCGGTGAGCGCGCCCGGCTGGGAGAAGACCGAGAGGTACTCGGCCACCTCCTCCGGTGAGCTCTGGGACCAGATGTTCTTCAGGGCAGCGAAGCCATCGGCGGAGAGCGCAGCTTCGGCGACCCCCGGCTGCTGAAAGAAGGTCACGTACTGGCTGCGCTGGATCTGGTCAGGGTCTTCGCGGATCGCCTTCCCGAAGGCGCCCACGTGGGGCACCGAGAGCGCCGTCCACGACTCGATCCGGGCGGGGAACTTTGCGACCACGGCCCAGCCGGAGCCCGCGCCCCAGTCGTGACCGATCAGGTGGAAGCGCTGGAAGCCGGCGGCGTTCGCCAGGGCGATGACATCCGAGGCATGGTCGATGTAGCGGTAGTGCTCCTTGTCCACGGGGCGGGCGCCGGGGCTGTAGCCGCGCTGGTCGGGTGCGAGGCAGCGGTAGCCGGCGTCCACGAGCTTGGGCATGAGCCCCGTCCACATGTGGGAGGTTTCGGGGAAGCCGTGGAGGAGGATGACGGGTTCGCCCGTGGTGCCCGCTTCGCGGCAACGAAAGGTGAAGCCACGGACGGCGATGTCGCGGATGGTGATGGGCATTGGGAAACCTCCTTTCGAGTCGTTGGTCTTCTGGGAGGCCGCCTCAGGCCCGGGGGAGGCCGAGGCCCCGGGTGGCGATGATGTTGCGGTTGATTTCGCTCGTGCCGCCTTCGATGGTGTTGGCGATGGAGCGCAGGTACATGTACTTGAGGCGTCCGTTCATGGGAGCCTGCGGGCCCTCCGTCTTCGCATCGAGTTGTCCGTACATGCCGGCAACTTTCATGCCCGTGCGGTAGACGCGCTGGTTCAGTTCGGTACTGAACATCTTCGCGACGCTCGCCTCGTGGCCGGGAGCGACGCCTTCCTTCGCCTGGATGGAGACGATCTTGTAGCTCATCATCGTCGCGACGTTCGCCTCGATGAAGCGGTCCACGAGTTCGGTGCGGACCGCATCGTTGTGGCCGAGGGTGCTCGTCCCGTCCTTGATGTGCTCGCGGGCGAACTCGGCGAGGTCTTCGACGGTCTGGCGTGCGCCCACGGCCGAGCCGATATTCGAACGCTCGAAGCTGAGGGTGGTCTGGGCAAGGTACCAGCCGCGGTTCTCGTCACCGATCATGTTCGACTTGGGAATACGCACGTCCTCGAAGAAGACTTCGTTGAATTCGTGCGAGTAGGCGGCGTTGATGAGCGGGCGCACGGTCACGCCCGGCGACTTCATGTCGACGACGAAGTAGCTGATGCCGCGGTGCTTGGGGGCATCCGGGTCGGTGCGTGTCAGGAGGATCATCCACTTGGCCATGTGGCCGCCGGAAGTCCAGATTTTCTGGCCGTTGACCACGTAGTCGTCGCCATCGCGGACGGCACGTGTCTGGAGGCTGGCGAGGTCGGAGCCGGCGCCGGGTTCGCTGTAGCCCTGGCACCAGGTCACGTCGCCCGTGAGGATCTCGGGGAGGAACTTCTGCTTCTGTTCTTCCGTCCCGTGGACGATGAGGGTGGGGCCTGCGAAGCCGACGGCGATGCCTCCGGGACGAGGGGCGCGGGCCTCGGCGAGTTCGCTGTTGAAGATGAACTGCTCCATGACGCTCATGCCGGCGCCGCCGTATTCCTTCGGCCATGCGGGAGCGACCCAGTTGCGCTGGGCGAGCTTCTTGATGAACTCGCGGTAGCCGGGGCCGCCGTAGGGCTGTTCGCCGTTGCGCCCGGCCGACTTCGGGGCTTCGGTGGCGACGAAGTCGCGGACCACCTGGCGGAAGGCGGCTTCTTCAGCGGTGTCGTGGAAGTTCATGGCGTACCTCGGGTGATGTTCAGGGGGAAATCGATGCTGCGATTCTACCGCCGGCGGCGCGCGCCGTCAGTTCCGGGGGCGAGGTGGGCAAAGGCGGGCGCGGGCGCGCTTGCGATCAGAAGATGGGGTTGACGATGACCGCCTGTTCGCGGGAGGGCCCCACCGAGATCAGGTCCACCGGGCAGCCCAGCAGCACCTCGACACGACGGACGAAGGCCTGCGCCTGTTCCGGCAGGTCGTCGAAATTCCGGACTTCGGTCGTGGGCTTCTGCCAGCCCTGGTGCTCTTCGTAGATAGGCTTGCAGCGGTCGAGCATGGAGAGGCTCGCCGGCACCGTGTTCACGACCGTGCCGTCGAGGTCGTAGCCAGTGCAGATCTTGATGCTCTCCAGTCCGTCGAGGACATCCAGGCGGGTCAGGGCGACGGCGGAGATGCCGTTGAAACGCACGCTGTAACGGCCCGCCACGGCGTCGAGCCAGCCAATGCGGCGGGGCCGGCCGGTGGTGGTGCCGTATTCGCCGCGGCCGTACTCCTTGCCGTGGTCGCGCAGGCGGTTGGCGATTTCGCCTTCGAGTTCGGTGGGGAAGGACCCGTTGCCGACCCGGGTGCAGTAGCTCTTGAAGACACCGACGACCCGCTGGATGTCGGTGGGGCCGATACCGACGCCGATCGCGGCGCCGCCGCTGCTGCTGCTGGGGACGCTGGAAGTGACGAACGGGTAGGTGCCATGGTCGAGGTCCAGGAGCGAACCCTGGGCGCCTTCGAGAAGCACGTATTCGCCGCGCTGGTGGGCATCAAGCACCACCGCCTGGGTGTCGGTGACGTAGCGCTGAAGGCGCTGCCCGAACTCACGGTAGCGATCGAGGCAGTTTCGGAAGTCGAGGGGCTCGCCACCGTAGACGCCGGTGATCACCCTGTTTTCGAATTCGAGGACAGTCTTGATCCGCTCGGCCAGTTCGTCCGTCCGGAGGAGGTCGGCCACGCGGATGCCGCGGCGGGCAACCTTGTCGGCAAAGCAGGGACCGACGCCCTTGCCGGTAGTGCCGATGGCGGCATCACCACGGAGCTTTTCGTCAAGCACGTCGATGACTTTGTGCCAGGGCATGATCAGCTGGGCGCGGTCGCTCACGACGAGCCTCGCTGTGCTGACGCCCTTCGCCTCGAGGTTGTCGATCTCTTCGAGAAGGACCTCAGGGTCGATGGCGACGCCGTTGCCGATGACGCAGGTCTTTTCCGGGTAGAAGATGCCGGCCGGGACGAGGTGAAGCTTGAACTCGCCGCGTTCGTTCACGATCGTATGGCCGGCGTTGTTCCCTGCGGAATAGCGGGCCACGACTTTGGCTTTGCGAGCGAGGAGGTCGACGATCCGGCCTTTGCCTTCGTCGCCCCACTGCCCGCCGACAACGACGACGATAGGCATGGTAGACACACTCCGGGCCTCCCATTCTGTGGGGAGGCCCGTTTGCGAATGGTACACCAGTTTCGGCTTCGGTTGAACGTCATGTGCTGGTTCGTGCCGGCGGGCCGGTTTCGAATGCGCGAACCCCCTCTGGGGCATAAGCTTCGCTGGTATGCCTGACGGACCCAACGAACCCCATATCCGGCCCGTGGGCACAGGCCGCCGGATTAGCACCTACCGCGTCGCCCGCCCTCACGCGGGGATCGTCCCGCTCAGCCGGGACCGATTCGAAGCGACGGAGTACGCCGAGCAGCGCAGCGGCTGGCGCGGCGGCATCCTCAACGCCAAGGACCGGGTTGTTGGCTCGAGCATGTCCAACGCGCGGCTCGTGGAGGAGCGGCTCAGCAAGCGCGTGGCGCTCGCCATCTTCTCTTCCGACGCGCTTTCCTCCACCGCCTATGCGACCCAGGAGATCCTGTTGATCCTGGTGCTGGCGGGAGCCGGGGCGTTGACCTATAGCCTCCCCATTGCGGCCGTCATCGTGGTGCTCCTCGCCATTGTTGTTGCAAGCTACCGGCAGACGATTCGGGCCTATCCGAACGGCGGCGGCGCCTACATCGTCGCACACGAGAACCTTGGAACCTGGGCCGGGCTCACCGCGGCAGCCTCGCTGCTCATCGACTACGTGCTGACCGTGGCGGTGTCGATCGCGGCCTCTACGGAAGCGATCTACTCGGCCGCACCGTCGGTCCATGACTACGCCGTCCCGCTGGCAGTCGGGCTCACGACCATGATCGCCGTGGGCAACCTCCGCGGCGTCCGCGAATCGGGGACGCTGTTCTCCATCCCCACCTACGGGTTCATCTTCGTGCTTTCAGCGACGATCGCCTGGGGCGTGCTGAAGGTCGTCACCGGCGACAGCCCGAACATCTTCGCCGCTGGCGAACCTACGCGAGAGGTCCACCAGGTTTCCCAGACGCTCACTCTCTTCCTCATCCTGCGAGCGTTTTCGGCAGGGTGTACGGCGCTGACGGGCGTCGAGGCGATCTCCAACGGCGTCCAGGCGTTCAAGAAGCCCGAGGCCAGGAACGCCGCGACCACGATGACGGCGATGGCGCTGATCTTGGGCGCGCTCTTCCTCGGCACTACGCTCCTCGCCAGGCACTTCGGCATCGTCTACGAGCACGGGGACAAGGAGACGGTGATGTCGCAGATGGGCGAGCAGGTTTTCGGCCGCAACATCGTCTACTACACGCTGCAGGTGTTCACGGCCGGCATCCTCTTCCTTGCGGCGAACACGAGCTTCAACGGTTTCCCCCTCTTGGGGGCCATCCTCGCCCGGGACGGCTACCTCCCGCGCCTCTTCCACCAGCGCGGCAACCGGCTGGTCTTCAGCTACGGCATCGCCGCGCTGACCGGGTTCGCCATCCTCCTCCTGGTCGCCTTCGGAGCGAGCACGACGCGGCTCATCCCCCTCTATGCGCTCGGCGTCTTCCTCTCGTTCACCCTGGCCCAGAGCGGCATGGTCCGGCGCTGGCTGACAATCAAGGAGAGCGGCTGGAAGCGGTCGGCGGTGATCAACGGGGTCGGCGCCGTCGCCACTTGCGTCGTCTTCGTCATCATCCTGGTGACGAAATTCACCCAGGGCGGCTGGATGGTGGTGGCGCTGGTCCCGATCATCACCGTCTGGCTCTGGCTGATCGGGCGGTTCTACAAGCGGCTTGCGAACGCGCTAAGAGTGCCCGAGACGGCGGTGTTCGAACTCCGGCCAAAGGGCGCCTCCCGCGTCCCGGTCCTCGTGCCGGTTGAGGAGATCAACCTCGCCACCGTGATCGCGATCGACGCCGCCTGCCAGCGGGCGAAGGTCGTGACCGCGGTGCACGTGAACTACGACGCAGAGGACGGGAGCCTGCTCATCCAGAAGTGGAACCGGCAGTTCCCGGGTGTGCCCCTCGTGGTCATCGAATCACCCTTCCGGACGGTGGCGGAGCCGCTAAGCCTCTACGTGACCGACCGCCTGAAGGAGTGGCCGCACGAAATCACCATCATCCTGCCCGTCGTGAAGGTGCGGCACTGGTACCAGCGGCCGCTGGTGAACCAGTCTCTCAAGCGGATGCGCACCCTGGTGGGCAAGCGCCGGACCGTGGAACTGATCGAACAGCCCTTCGCGGTTGGCTAAGCGGCGGCTACGGTGGTTCATTCGTACCGCAGGGCCTGGGCAATGGGCACTTCGGAGGCGCGGTGGGCTGGGCCACCATCACATCGCCAGCCTACCCCAAGAAGCTCTGGCCTTCGAACTGGGCCATCGGCTCGACGCCGAAGCGGCCGAGGAGCGTGGGCGCGAAATCGAGACAATCGACCTCGTCCCGCAGCACGGAAGTCGCCCGGCCGGGACGGAAGTAGCAGAAGCCACGGCCCGTGTGCCGCCCGTTTCGGATCTCGGCGCTGTGGCTCACCAGGACGTGGCCTTCGCCGTCCCGCACCGATTCGACGCCGGGAAGCTCCGCGTTCGTGGGCAGGAGTGCATCGGGGAGGTGATGGGCGTTCCGGCCCGGGTACCGTTGCTGCGGCCGGACCAGCGGTTCGAAGACCGGCGCTTGGCCATCGGCGGTGAACCCGCGGGCGCGTTCAGCTATGCGGCCGATGAGAGCCTCGCCCTCCTCCCGGGTCACCGTGCCCCCGCGTTCGCGGCCCGCCAGCCGCAGGCGCATCGCGGTTGCGCCGTCGAGCGGCACAATAAGGACGCGTTCATCTGGGCCGAAGCCGCGCATGGCGAGGGCGTTGAAGCGATTCGCCCGGACCTTCGCGGGGACGTACCGCCAGATCGCCTCCTGCACCGAAAGGGGAAGCAGGTCGCGGACCCTCCGGATGAGGTCGGGCGGGGCGGGCTCTGCCACAGGCGGGAGCCCCTGCGCCATGCGGGTGACCTGGTGCCCGAGGTCCGTGAAGTCGCGCTGGCCGCTCATCCCGTGGAGCGCCATGAGGAAGATGTCGCAGTCCTCGCCGGCGGCCTTCACGATCCGCGGCCAGGCAGCGTCGAAGGGCCGGAGGATGGCGAGCATCGCGTCCTCGTTGTCGGTCTTCGGAGTCAGTTGCTGGGGCAGGGCGAGGTAGTGGCCGGCCTTGTGCAGCTCCGCGAAGTGGATGGCGAAAAGGTCCCAGTCGCGACGGGCGGCGTAGTCTTCGAGCAGCCGGGTCCGCATCGCCAGGCCCTTCCGCATCTCCTTCGCCATGCGAAGCTTCTGGGCAGGGTCCAGCGAATGCATGGTGTCGAACCCGAGCGGGTGCTGGCCGTATTGCCGGCGGATGGACTTGAGGAGCAACGGCGGCTGCGACCGGGCCGTGAGTTCGTCGTGCGTGCCCCAGCCCACGGCGGTCCGCACCAGGGGATGGTCCATCAGGGGGACATAGGGCACGTCGACGACGAGGACGCGATGCCCACGCTCAGCCAGCGGCGCCCAGAACGGCTCGAACTGGAGGGCCGGGTGTTCATTCCGGACGACTCTGTCTTCTTCGGCCATCCATTGCGCCCACCAGTAGCGGCCATGGAAGCCCGGACCGGCGCCGGCGGCGAAAGTCGACCAGATGGACCCATGGAAGTCGGCCCCGTTCGACGTCACACCGAGTGAGTTCACGGTTTCGGCGAAGGCGGTGAGGTTCGGGAGCTTCCCGGCGGCCATGAACTTGCCCAGCAGGGCGGTGTCGAGGGAATCGAGGGCGACGAGGAGGACACGGCGCTGTTCGGTCACCGTTGCATCGTGCGCCGAACGAACGGCAGGAGCCACCGGGCGCACCCGAAAGGCCGGGCAGGTCTGCCCGGCCTTCGGATTTTCGTTGGAGCCTCCTCACGGACTCGAACCGTGGACCTGCCGCTTACGAAGCGGCCGCTCTGCCAACTGAGCTAAGGAGGCGAGACAACTAGGCTACCCAGACGGCTTCCCGCTGTCTATCGGATTCCCGGCCCCGGGCGGCTCAGCCGGTGGGTTCGGCGAGGCCCTCGATGTGGGCATGGTCGTTGAAACCGAGGAGCGTGAAGCGGCCGCTCTTCGAGAACTGCAGGCGCGTCAGCGAGGTGTTGTCGACCGCGAACGACCAGGTCGCCTCGATCGGGAGGGCGAGGAACTCGGCAAGCATGGCCATGATCGCGTTGCCGTGGGAGACGACCATGACCGTGCCGCCACGATGGGCGCTGACGGCGTCGCGCACTGCTTCCGTCGTCCGGGCACGGATGGCCTCGAAGCCTTCGCCGCCCGGGGCGGTGGCCCGGCAGAGGAAGAATTCGCGCATCAGTTCCGGGTGCTTCTCGCCGATCTCGCGGCCGGGCCGGGCCTCCCAGTCGCCGTAGTACATCTCGCGGAGGCGCTGGTCGAGCTGCATTGGGGGCGTATCGAGCGCTTCGAGGGCGTGTTCCCCCGTCTTCACGGCGCGGGAGAGATCGCTGCTGTAGACGCCGTCGAAACCGGTGCCCGCCAGCCTGCCTCCCAGCGCCCGCGCCTGGGCGACGCCGAGCGGGGTGAGGTCCGTCTCCGAGTGCCCGCAGAAGCGGCCTTCGATGTTCCCATAGGTCTGCCCGTGGCGGACGACAAAGACGCGCGTGGTCATGTCCCGAGTCTACCGGCGCGCCGCGGCGGGGGCTATCGACGCTCCCTGCTGGCCATTGGCGTTGGGTGCCTGGACCACGGGGACCGCAGACTCGGGACTCGGGACTCGGGACTCGGGACTCGGGACCCGGGACCCGGGACCCGGGACTCTCTTTTTACGAACGTTTTACGCGGCATAGGCAACCCGCATGCCTTCTCGCGCGTTTTCCTAATGCACGTACATCGCTCGCTTGCTACGGTAGGTCACGCGCCGGGCGTTTGCCGCGGCCCACCCGGGAGGGACAATGAAGTCTGCCACCCACAAGATGTTCGCAATCACGGCCGGGATGCTATTGCTCGCTGCCGTCCTCGGGGGCTCGCTCGGCGTGGCCGCCGGGAAAGGCCGCAACGACGGCCTCGTCGCCGGGCAGAACTACATCGGCCCCGTCGGCAACCAGAGCGTGGCCCCAGGCACATGGCTTGCCTGCCTCCCTGTACAGTCTTGGTCCGCCGTCTATTCGTGGGACCGCAACGCCCAGCAGTGGAAGCACTACTTCAACACGTCCAAGGGCGTCCCGGCCTATGTGAACCTCCCCGAAGTCGGCGGCATCACCCTGCTGGTTCCGCCAGAAGGCGTCGCCCTGATCATGGACGTGGCAGTCCCGAACCCGTGGTTCAAGGACACCCCTTCCGAAGCCTGCCCGCCGTAAGGCCCCCGCAGGCGCACCGTCTTCGAAGCCCCTCCCCGTGAGGGGCTTTCGTTTGTCCCCCGGCCTCACCCTTACAATGGAAGGCCTATGAATGCCTCGGAGGTCCAGTTGGCCGCAGCGATCAAGCTCCGCCGGGAACACCTGGAGGCGATGGTCCAGCACGCGCTGGAGGATGCGCCCGTCGAATGCTGCGGAGTGGTCGCGCTCAACGATGGCGTCACCTCCGGCATCTTCCCCGCCCGCAACACGGAAGCCAGCCCCTACCGCTTCAACATCGACCCCCACGACTACCTGAAGGTGGAGCGCACGATCGACGCCGAAGGGGGGAGCGTCGCCGGGTTCTACCATTCGCACACGGGCACCGACCCCATCCCCAGCCCGACCGACATCCGCGCCATGACGGGCGCCGGGTTCACGCCGCCGTTCATCCATTTCGTCATCGGCGTGAAGGACCGCGACCACCCCGTGGTGCGAGCCTGGCACATCCAGGATGGCGACAAGACGGAGCAGACCTACGACCTCGTCGACTGAGCCACGCACGCCCTGGCCCCTGCGCCGAAGCTACATCACGCCGTGCCTGCGGGTGGGCGGACGCGAATTCGCCTGGGGGGTGCGAACCTACATCATGGGCATCATCAACGTCACGCCGGACTCCTTCAGCGGCGACGGCACCGGCGGCGATGTGGCCACGGCGGTAGCGCTGGCGAGGCGCTTCGAAGCCGAGGGCGCGGACATCCTCGACATCGGCGGCGAATCCACCCGGCCGGGAGCGGCGCCGCTTTCGCCCGCGGAGGAACGGGCCCGGGTCGTCCCCGCGATCGAAGCCGTCCGCGCGGCGACGGCACTCCCGCTCTCCATCGACACCTGGCACGCGGAGGTCGCGCGGGAGGCGCTTGCGGCCGGCGCCAGCATGGTCAACGACGTGACCGGGCTTCGTGGCGACCCGGGGATGGCGGCAGTCGTGGCGGAAGCTGGCGTGCCGCTCGTGGCGATGCACAACCAGCGGGGCCGCGCCTTCCACGACGTCGCCGGTGACATCCGCTCCGGGTTCGAAGCAACGCTCGCCGCCGCCGAGGAGGCCGGGATCGACCGCGGCAGGACTGTCCTCGATCCTGGCTTTGGCTTCGGCTGGACGCCGGAACAGAACCTGGAGATGGTACGCCGCCTGCCCGAACTCTGGGACTTCGGCCTGCCGATCCTTATCGGCCCATCGCGAAAGTCGACCATCGGGCTCGTCCTCGACACCGAGGTCGACCAGCGGCTGGCAGGCACGGCGGCCGCGGTCGCGCTGTCAATCGCCGCCGGGGCCGACATCGTCCGGATCCACGACGTCGCGGAGATGTCGCGGGTCGCCCGCGTCGCGGACGCCATCGCCCGCGCCAACTGGCGCTCCACGGGCTCATGACGCGCGTCGTCGTTGCCCTCGGTTCCAACCTGGGCGACCGGGCGGCGAACCTGCAGGCGGCCATCGACCGCATGGCGGCGGCCGGCGTCGCAATCGATGCCGTGTCGTCGGTGTGGGAGACCGAGCCCGTGCCCGCGGACCAGCCCGCCTACCTGAACGCGGCCGTCACAGGCGATTGGACCGGCGCCGCGAGCGAGCTGCTGGCCGCCCTGAAGCAGATCGAACAGGCGCTGGGAAGGCGCCCCGAGCGCCGCTGGGGACCCCGGCCAATCGACCTCGACATCCTTTTCTTCGGCGGCGAGAGCCTGGAGGAGCCCGAACTCACGGTCCCACACCCGCGGATCGCCGAGCGGGCGTTCGTGCTGGCGCCGCTGTCAGAGGTCGTGGCGGGGCCGCTGCCGGTACTGGGAGTAAGTGCGATTGAGTTGCTGGGCCGGGTGGGCATGCAGGGTGCGAAGCGGACGGGAGTGAGGTTGCGCCGCCCCGGGACGGGGTAGGTTCGCCCCTACACACAGTCGTGGTCGTCGAACTTTTCGCCGCCAGTGAGGTGGATGGCAGAGGCCCAGGCGGAGAGCACCGCGGCCCCAAGCAGCCCCAGCGCGACTGGCTTTCCAATGAGGAGGGAACCCTTCACGGCGGCGCGGGCCATCCGCAGCGCCAGCATCGCCCCGCCGGCGAACGCCAACCCCCGCCAGAGCATCGGCATCTCCGGGATGAGCCCCTCTCGCACTCCCGAATCCGGCTTCGGGGGCATCTCATGGCCGTGTTCATGGCCATGCGTCCCGGGGCGGGCTTCGGCGCTCATCAGTCGCGCATGTCCGGCGGCAGGAGGTTGGGGATGCCGTCCTCGATCAGGTAGGTCTCGCGGCATTCCGTGCAGACGAGCTTGCCTTCCATCACCTCGCCGCCTTCTTCGCGGTCGGCGGTAAGGGTCAGCGCGGCGCGGCACATGGGGCAGACGAGGATTTCCATCAGGTCGTGTCGCATGGGGCAATCGTACATCCGCTGGCGGCTGCGCACACCCGACTGTACTGGCTCACGACTTGAACCTTGCCCGGCACTGCCCGAACGTGAGCGCGATGGACGACGCCCTGCCTTCCCCGCAACCGGCCAGGCACGAAGCCGAATGAACTGGCTGGACATCGTCCTCCTCGTGGTCATCGGGGTGATGACCTCTCGGGCCTGGCGCAACGGCTTCATCCTCGAACTCGTCTCCCTTGGGGCGCTGATCCTCGCCGTTCCGATCGCCGGCGTCTTCTACGACGATATGTTCCCGAAGGTTCTGCCGATCGTCGACAACGACTTCATGGCGAACCTGATTTCATTCCTGGCGATCCTCGTCGGCGTGGTCGTGGGCGGGCAGGTGGTGGCGCATCTGCTCCGCCAGAGCGTCGCGATGCTGAACCTGGGGCCGCTCGACCACTTCGCCGGGGCGGTGTTTGGGTTCTTCAAGGCAGTCGTCCTTTGCCAGGTCGTGCTGGTTGCCCTGGTCGTCTTCCCGAAGCCGAACCTCCTGAACGCGATCGACGACTCCAGCGTGGCCGGCGCCTTGCTTGACTCCGCGCCCGTCGTCCTCGCGATCCTGCCCGGCACCTTCGACGATGGACTCGACCTCTTCATGAGCGGCCTGGACGCGCTCGACGGCACGGGCGGCCCGGATGCAACCCCGTCCCCGGTGCGCTGACCGCCCGCCTTCCCGCCGGCCCTTCGAAGCCCCACAATACCGGCCTGCGCAGGGAGGGAACCATGGCCGACGTACGGCATCATTTCGTCCAGACCAACGGCATCCGGATGCACGTCGCCGAAGCAGGAGAGGGCTTCCCGGTGGTCATGTGCCACGGCTGGCCGGAACTCTGGTATTCGTGGCGCCACCAGTTGAGGGCGCTCTCCGAAGCCGGCTTCCGCGCCATCGCCCCCGACATGCGCGGATACGGGGAAACCGATGCCCCGGCCGACCCGGCGCAGTACCGCACGAGCGTGATCTGCGCCGACATCGCCGGCCTCCTGGACGCCCTGAGGATCGACAAGGCCGTGATCGTCGGACACGACTGGGGCGGCTACCACATCTGGCAGTTCGGGCTGCGCTATCCGGAGCGGACGGCACGGCTGGTGGGGCTGAACACGCCCTATTCGCCGCCGGGGCCTATCCCTTCGACGCAGGCCTTGCACGCGGCTTTCGGCGAAGGCGACCGCGGCTACTACATGCTCTACAACCAGAAGCCCGGCCAGCCTGAGGCCGAGTTCGAGGCCGACCTCCGCGGGAACATCGCCAAGGTGATGCACCCCTACACGCGGGCGCAGGATCTCTGGACCATGGCGACGCTCGGAGGCGACGGCAGCGGGATGTACACCCGGATACCGGCCCCTCCCGCCGACAAGATGCTGCTGACGGAGGCCGACCTGGACGTGTATGTGAAGGCGTTCGAACGCTCAGGCTCCCGCGGTGCCTTCAACTGGTATCGCGCCATCGACCTGAACTGGGAAGACTCCCGTGCCCTGCCGGACTCGACGATCCGCGTCCCCGCGATGATGGTCACCGCGGAAAACGACCTGATCCTCCGGCCCGAGGCGGCGGAACCGATGCGGCAGTGGATCCCGGACCTCCGGATCGAGCACATCAAGAACTGCGCTCACTGGACCCAGCAGGAGCGGCCGGAGGAAGTGAACCGCCTCCTGATCGACTTCCTTGGCGACCTGCGGGACTAGCCGTCGCCCTCTGCTACATCCGCCGCATACGGCGGCGGAAGATGCGGCGGCGGGCGCCGAGTGGCCTGCGGGGGAAGAAAAAGAGCCTGCGAAGAAACATCTCGATCCTCGGAGGGAATGCCCTCGGGTCTACCATCGAGATGGCCGCGTGTGCGGGAAAAGTGACGGGCAGGCGGCTCCTCAGCAGCAGTCCGCTTTCGCGACGGGCGCCTGATCGGGCGGGCAGCAGACGTCGTTGCAGAAGCGTGCCAGCCATCGCACCGTCTCCGGGTCCAGGCAGTAGCAGGGGTCGCCTTCGGAGGAACCGCGGACAATCCCGGCTTCCTTGAGCACTTTCAGGTGCTGGGACACGGTCGACTGCGCGAGGGGAAGCACCTCCACCAGGTCGGCGGTGATGCAGGCGTCGCGGCGGGCGAGTTCGGTGACGATGCGGATGCGGGCAGGATTCCCGAGCGCGCGGAAGACGGCGGCAGCGCGTTCTTCTTCGTCCGTGAGGCCTTCGATGGCTTTCATGGTGCGATCGTACCGCTTCCGGGGCACCGGCGTCATTGCGGCGACAGCGATGCAGCGCGCCGATGATGCGGCTACGATGGGGGCATGGGACCCGTGGACTACATCGCGCGGCTGACGCGGACCTACGAGAAGCTGGGCTACCCGGCCTACCAGTGGGTGCATAGCGAGACGCCGCCGCCCTGGGCCGAGGTCCGCAAGCCGCTCGCCGAATCCCGGTTGGGGCTGATCGCGTCCGGCGGGATTTACGCGGCGGGACAGGTCGCCTTCCACTTCAGGGACGACACGGGCATCCGCGCCATCCCCCGCGACGTGCCCACCGCCGAGCTCCGGACGGCCCATTTCGCCTACGACCAGACCGATGCCCGCAGCGACCCGAACGTCGTCTTCCCCATCGACACGCTTCGCAACCTGGTAGCTGAGGGAGTGCTGGGCGAACTGGCGAACCACGCCTACACGTTCATGGGCGGGATTTATTCGGCCCGGCGCGTTCGCGAAGAAGTGGCACCGGCGCTCAGGCAGCGATTGCAGGACGAACGCGTGGACATCGCCCTGCTGGTGCCCGTCTGACCGGTGTGTCACCAGTCCGTGGGACTGGTTGCGCGCGAAGTGGAGGCGGCGGGCATCCCCACCCTTTCGATGACCAGCGCCCTGGACATTACCCGGGCGGTGAACCCGCCGCGCGCCGCATTCCTGGACTACCCGCTTGGGCACACGACCGGCAAGCCGCACGACTCCGCCCTGCAGCGCGCGATCATGCTCGAAGCACTCGGTGCATTCACATCCCTTCGCAAACCCGGGCAGGTGAAGCCTCTCCCCTTCTGCTGGGACGAAGGCGACACATGGAAGCGGGCGATGGGGGCCACGGACACCAGGACAGAACGACTCGACACCCCCCAGTACCAGTGCGAAGCGGACCGCCTGAGGGCCGAAGCACAGCCCCCGGGAGACTGCCCGGTCTGCGGGCTCGAAGACATCGACACTGCCATCGGCGACCAACCACCGGCTTCCCGACTGTAAACAGCGGTGCTGGGGACTACAGCTAGTCAGGCCACGGTGAAGGTCGCGCCCTCCAGGCCGGGGCTGTAGCGGAACGGCCACCGCTTCGAGCCGAGGGCGGTGGCCGCCATCGCGTCCAGCATCTCGTCGGCGTGGGAAGGGTCGTGGTGGAAGCTGACGAAGTGCTCCACGCCCGCGGCCTCGGCGAAGGCGAGCGCCTGGCCGATGGTGCAGTGCCCCCATCCCGGCCGCGTGGCGTACTCGGCGTCGATGAATTGCGTGTCGTGGATGAGCAGGCCGACGCCGGCCGCGAGGTCGAACCCGGACGTCCAGCGCGTGGGGGCGGGGAAGTCCTTCACCCCAAGCGCCGGCTCATGGTCGGGCATGTAGGTCAGGCTGGCTCCGCCTTCGCTGACGCGAAACCCGAGCGTCGCTCCCGGGTGGCAGATGAGGTCGGCGGCGACGTGGAAGGGGCCGATCTCGAGTTCGCCGCGGGTGAGGTCGTGGATCTCGAGGTCGCAGGGGAGGTCGCGGAGGAGGACCGGGAACAGCGGCGGCGAAAGATAGCGGGTGAGCCGTTCGCGCAGGTGCATGGTGGCGAACGATGGCCCCCAGATGTGCACCTCCATGCCAGGCGTGTAGAGCGGGTTGAAGAAACCGAGACCCTGCACGTGGTCCATGTGCAGGTGGGTGAGGAGGATGTCGACCCGCTTGAGGCCGGGCTCCAGGAGCGTCCCTAGGCGGCGGATGCCCGTGCCGGCGTCGAGCACGAGGATGGCGCCATCGGCCGACCGCACCTCGACGCAGGAGGTGTTCCCGCCATAGCGGACGGTTTCCGGCCCGGGCGCGGCGAGCGAACCACGGGTGCCCCAGAGCGTCGCCTTCACCGGCCGTGCGCCTCCCAGAACATCGCAACCGCCCCAAGGAAGCGGCCTTCCTGCCCCTGGATGGGGAATGCGGTGGCTTCGATAAGGCGGGTGACGCCGTCGAAACCGCGGATTCGGAGTCGCTTGTGGGCGGGCTGGCGGCGGAGCAACGCCACCCCCAGCGGGTGCTTCGTCCGCGAAATCGGGGCGCCGGACTCATCCGTGGTGACGAAGATCGCGGCGAGGTTTTCGAGCGGGACTTCGTCGAATTCGTCGAAGCGGTGACCGAGCAACGCTTCAGCCGGTTCGTTGAAGAAGAGGAGTTTGCCGTCGGCGCCGGCAATGAAGACGGGCAGCGACAGGTAGCTCGCCCACTGGCGAAGGAGGATGAGTTCGATGGCTAACTGCGCCATGGCCGCTCCCCGGCGCGACGACAAACGATGGCGTACACCGGGGGCATTCTAGGCCATGCCCCCGCTATGTCAGCGCCGCGAGTGTGAGGCGCCCAACAGACGGCCCCCGCTATGGGCGGATGTCCCTCGCGTAATCCCGCCCGCCGCGGACGGTGACACGCATAATCGCCCCCGCGCGCGAATCGTCTTCGACCAGTTCCACGACGCCCGCGGCGATGTCCTCTGGCTGGAGAATCCCGCCGAGCAAGCGCTTCGTCTCTTCGAGGCGCTCTTCGTTCCCGTCGCGGTGGACCAGGGGCGTATCCACGTAGGAAGGGCAAATCGCGTTCACGCGGATGCGCGCTTCCATCGCGAGGTAAGCGAGCGACCGGCTGAAGTTCACCACGCCCGCTTTGGAAGCCGCATACACGGGCGACACCGGCATCGGCAGAAGGCCCCCCATGGAGGCGGTGTTGACGATGACGCCGCCGCGGCCGCTCTTGCGCATCTCGCGGACGGCGATGCGGGTGGCGTCGATCACCGCGGTCAGGTTGATGTCGAGAATCCGCCGCCAGTCGCCGGGGTCGTCAGCGAAGAGGTCTTCCCCGCCAATTCCCGCGTTGTTGAAGGCGATGTCGAACCGCCCGAAGTGGTCCACGGCCGAGGCGAAGGCGGCAGCAAGGTCTTCGGTCCTGGTCACATCGCAGGGGCGGTAGACGGCGATCCCGCCGGCCGCACCCACGAGGTCCACGGTCTTGGCGCCGCCCGTCTGGTCGATATCCGCGACGATGATGCGGGCGCCGCGTTGTGCCAGCGCCACCGCCGTCGCCCGCCCGATGCCCGACCCGGCCCCACTGATGACGGCCGCTGTGCCCTTGATCTCCATCACCGTTCTCCTCTGCTGTTCGTTCCCCCGAATGTACCCCGCGCGGGCACTGGCCGCTCGCTGGAGGGTGGGATGCCCGGCGATAATGGCGGCCGGCCTTTCGCCACACCGGAGTCCCCCTGCCCATCTACGCCGTCGGCGACAAGGTCCCCCGGATTCAGCCCGACGCCTTCATCGCTGCCTGGAACGCTGCCATCGCCAAGGCTGGAGGGCGATGGCGGACGGGCGCTTCTTCGGCATCCGCTGCCCGTACTGCCGGCGGCTGGCGGCGGAGGCGGTGAAGGGGTCCGTGGCGCGGGTGAAGTGCGCACGCTGCGGGGCCTGTTGGTGCGGCAGGTGGAAGGCGCGCGGGTGATCAGGTTCAGATACCTGCGAGACAGTCGCGGAGCGACTGGCGAGCGGCCGGAGAGGGAGGCGACACCACAGCGGTCTGGGACGACTCAGCACGCTCGCGGGCAGAACCGAAAGCGAGGAGGAACGCCAGCCCGAGCGCGGCAACGGGGATCGACCGTCGGATGCTGCCGCGGCGAACGCTCACGCGCGGGAGTCTAGCACGGAAATGAACTTCGTTCGGGATGGCGCTGACCCTCTGATCGCGACAACTCCTGTCGGATTTCGCACCGCAGAGGCCCGCATGCTCCCTGGCTGACCTCACCGCTGCGGGACAGACCCCTGCTGCGAGTGCAGCCGAATGCCGGGCATCTGGAACGGAACCAATTCGGTGAGCACGCCGTGCACGTCCCTGGGGTAGAAGAACGCCGCGCCCGCCTTCGGCCCGAGGTCGACTCTGCGAAGGCCCTCTCCGCTCAGCCGGGTTGCCTCGTCCTCGACGTTATCCACCGCATAGCCGATGTGATGGAGCCCGGGCCCGCGTTTCGCGAGGAACTTCGCCGCGCCGCTGCTGTCATCCTGGGGAACGATGACCTCGATCAGCGTTTCGCCCTCCCCAACTTCCAGGAAGTAGTTCAGCGTCCGTTCCGGCTCGAAGTACGAACCCTTCTCGCCTGCCCCCTTCCAGTCAGAAACCGGGAAGCCCATCTTCACCAGCAGCACGTCCCGGGCTTCCTGCCAGGACGGCGAAACGAGCCCGATGTGGTCGATGCGGCGGATCATGCTTGACCTCGGCAGGGAGGGTGGAGGGTAAACCAATGTGAGCGGAGCGGTTTAGAGCGCCTTGAGAAACCGATTGGCTCTGCCGGCATCCTACTGGAGGGGGCTGGCGATGTCTGCAGCACCTTCGGCCCGGGCGGGCCCCGGCGCTTGAACCGTTGGGTGGGGGTTAGGGCGCTGCTGGGATGTTCTCGTAGTAGGGGATGACCACCTCTCCCGGCGTCGCCGCCGGCCCGACCATCATGCCCATGATCGGGTGCACGACGTCTGGCGCTATCTCGATGTTCACGATCGCGGGCAGGCCCGAGTCGAACGCCCGCTGGATGGCCGGGCCGACCTCTTCGAAATTGCTGACGCGTTCCCCATAGCCCCCGAGGGCGATAGCCACCTGCTCGTAGTTGCTGTCGTTGAGCTGTGCGATCACGCCCGCTCCGGACCCGAAGATTGCCTCCTGGCCGTGGATCGACATTCCCCAGACCGTGTTGTTGAAGACGATGCTCACGATCGGCAGTTTGTGGCGCACCATCGTGTCGATCTCCTGCAGATGGAAACCAACCGCGCCGTCGCCCACCACCTGCACCACGCGCCTCTCCGGGTGAGCAACGCTGGCGCCCACGGCGAAGCCGAATCCCACGCCCAGTGTCCCGAGGTAGCCGTTGGTGAGCACCCCACCGGGCGCGGAGGATCTGCTAAAGGCACCGGCCCATACGCCGGTTTCGCCGCCGTCGATGGTGACGATCACGTCTGGACCGAAGGCATCGAAAATCGCCTTGGCCGCGTGGAACGGGTGGAGGCGGCCACTCGGGGCGTGTGCCGGGATGGAGGCGAATGGCTGCTCGAATGGCACCGATGCCGCCTTCGCTCGCCCGCACCACTCCGCACGGTCTGGCCAGGGAGCCGCATCGCCCAGCATCGCCCGGACCGTCTCCTGGCAGCCTGCTGCTATCCCGGCGTCCGCCTCCCGAAGCCGCCCGATTTCAGCGGGTTCCGTGTCCACCTGGATGAGTTTCGCGGCGTGCGGAATGATCCTGCCGCTGCGGCCGGCAGTGTAGAGCCCCTGGCGCGCGCCAAGCAGCATGACGACGTCGGGGGGCGTTCCCATGGCCTGGAGCATGCCCAGGCCGCCGGCGCCGCGGCAATTCGCCGGGTGATCGACCGGCAGCATTCCGTGAGCTTTGCCGGTCGTGAAAACGGGAATCATCGTCCGGTCCGAAAACTTCAGGATCTCGGCATCGCAGTGAGGGAAGAGCGTTCCTCCGCCAACGATGATCGCCGGCCGTTCCGCCTCGCGCAGGAGGGCCAGGGCGCGTTGTAACGGGCCCGGCGCAGGTGCGGCTCGCGCCACCTCGAACCCCGTGGCGCGCGTTACCAGCCGTTCGTCCACCGGGGTGAAAAAGACGTCTATCGGAATGTCCAGCAAGACCGGGCCGGGCCGGCCACCGTAGGCGGTGCGCATGGCCAGCGCTACCAGGTCCGGAATGCGTTCCGGGTGCGTTACGCGGTGTGCCCACTTGGTAACAGGCCGCGCCGCGGCCGCCTGGTCGAACCCTCCCTGGAGGACATTCAACTCGTTTTCCCGCAGAGGTGGACTGCTCGTGATGTAGAGGACGGGGATCGCGTCCAGGTAGGCGTTCGCGATCGACGTGTAGCTGTTCGTGAACCCCGGCCCCGCCGTGACTGCGCACACCCCGATCCGGCCGGTCGTTCGCGCGTAGGCTTCGGCGGCGTGGCCCGCGGTGGACTCATGGCGCGTGTCTATGAGGCGGATGTCATGGCGCTTGCATGCCTGGAGGAACGAATCGAGGTGCCCGCCATGCAACGCGAACACGTCCCGAACGCCCGCCTCGACCAGTGTCCGGGCCAGGATCTCTCCGGCATCAATACTCGCCATATCGTCCCCCGCGTGGGCCGTTCGGCAGTCCCGGCTGCTTCCGGGCTGAGTATATACGCCAGCCGGGCCCGCCACTTCGTCGCCAGGGAACCCCCATCGGCACGTTCGAGAACGGGCAGTGAGGACATAGCCGCGGCTTAACGCATCCACCCAGACAGGCGAGACCAGGCGTGTTGGTGCCCTAACCCTTCTCCGTTGCGGCGCCCATCAGGACGGCGTCGGTCCAGCCTCCGTTGAAGCCAGCGAGCGCGCCGCGTGCGACCCTGAGGCCCTCCTCGCGCGGCAGGCTGCCACCCATGCCACTGCCAGGGAGCAGCCCGGCGCCTCGAACATGCACAGGGTGCGCCAGGCCGCCTGAAGCGGATCCAGGCGGCTCACAGTTTTACTCAGAGGTGTCTAGGAATCGTTAAGGCGCCTATGCGCCTATACACCACTCCCACGTTCCCCTACGATAGTTTTGAGAGACGCGTGGTTCCCCAACCCTGACCGGGCGTCTAGGAGGCGTGGGAGTGGCCAACGAGGCTGTCCCCGTGGCGCGTCCAAACGGTGGCCGGAACGGTCACCTCCGTCAACTGTTTTCGCGCCACTTTGGCAACCCCATCCTTACTGCGGCTGACTGGCCCTACGCGGCAAACACCGTGTTCAACCCGGGGGCCGTGCGCCTTGCGAGCGGGCAGACGTTGCTCCTGGTCCGCGTCGAGGATCGCCGCGGCGTATCTCACCTGACCACGGCGCGCAGCGCCGATGGCTTAAGTGGCTGGAACGTCGATCTCCTCCCCACCCTGGCGCCGAACCCGGAGATGTTCCCGCAAGAGGTGTGGGGGATCGAGGATCCGCGGATCACGTGGCTGCCGGAGATGGCGCAATACGCCATTACCTACACCGCCTACTCCCGCAACGGACCGCTCGTCGCCCTGGCATTGACGGAAGACTTCCGGACGTTTGACCGTCGCGGACCGATAATGCCCCCGGAAGACAAAGACGCGGCGCTCTTCCCTCGCCGGCTGGGCGGCCGCTGGGCACTCATCCACCGGCCAGTGCCGAGCGCCCCTGGGGCGAAGGCCAACATCTGGGTCTCGTTCTCCCCCGATCTGCGGCACTGGGGCGACCACATGCTGCTGCTTGAAGCGCGCGAGGGGGCGTTCTGGGATGCCGGCAAGATTGGTCTCTCGCCGCCGCCGATCGAGACAAGCGAGGGCTGGCTCATCATCTACCACGGCGTGCGGCATACGCCGGCTGGCGCCATCTATCGCCTCGGCCTCGCCCTCCTCGACCGGGATGACCCGTGCGTCGTTCTTCGCCGGGGGGAGGAGTGGGTTTTCGGACCTGAAGAGCCGTACGAGCTGATGGGTGACGTGCCGAACGTGGTCTTCCCGTGCGGAGTGGTGGTCGATGATGCGACCGACGAGCTGCGCATGTACTACGGGGCGTCCGACACCTGCGTCGCCGTCGCCACGGCGAAGGTATCCGAGCTGCTCGAATGGCTGTTCACCTGCGCTCCCTGCGCGCCGGCGGGCCTGCGTGCCGGCGAACACGACGGTCACCTGCAGCTCGGCGGCCGCTAAGCCTGGTGGTGTCGCCGATGCGGGTGGGCATGATCGCGCCGATCTCCTGGCGGGTGCCGCCGCGGCATTACGGGCCATGGGAACGCGTCGTCTCGATCCTTAGCGAAGGGCTTGTAAGGCATGGGATCGACGTCACGCTGTTCGCCACCGCCGACTCACTGACGTCGGCGCGTCTGGTGGCGGTAGCACCGACCGGCTACTCCGAGGACCCATCGATCGATGCCAAAGTCTACGAAGGCCTGCACATCGCGGCGGCGTTCGAACGGGCGGGCGAGTTCGACCTGCTGCATAACCATTTCGATTTCCTGCCGCTCACCTACAGCCGCCTCGTGAAGACGCCGGTGGTGACGACCATCCACGGCTTCTCGTCAGAGCGCATCCTGCCCGTCTTCCGCGCCTACAACGACATCGGCCACTACGTGTCCATCAGCGAGGCCGACCGCGACCCCGGCCTGGACTACATTGCCACCGTCTACCACGGCATCCCGCTGGGAGAGTTCACCTTTCGCAGCGAACCGGGCGACTACCTCCTCTTCTTTGGGCGCATCCACCCGGAAAAGGGCGCGCGTGAGGCGATCGCAGTGGCGCGCCGCAGCGGGAGGAAGCTGGTCATCGCGGGCATCATCCAGGACGAGGAGTACTTCCGCGAGGCTGTTGCGCCGTTCGTCGACGGCGACCAGGTCCGCTACGTCGGTTCGGTCGGCCCGGGAGAACGGGACCGGCTGCTGGGCGGCGCCTTCGCCCTCTTGCACCTCATCAGCTTCGAAGAGCCGTTCGGGCTTTCGGTGGTGGAAGCCATGGCCACCGGCACACCGGTCATTGCGTTCGCGCGGGGCTCGATGCCCGAGACCATCGTCGATGGGACCACAGGCTTCCTGGTCGAAAGCGTCGAGGCGGCAGAGGAGGCGCTGCGGCGGGTGTCCGATATCGACCGGGCCGACTGTCGCACGCACGTAGAACGCCGCTTTTCGGACGAGCGAATGATCGAAGACTATATCCGCGTGTATCGAGAAATCGTCGACGGACCGCGGGCCTCATGACCGCGGCGCCACGTTGACCGGGGCACAGGATCCATCGGGGGCCCATTGACACCCCGGTCGTTTTCTCTCGGCAGCGACAGGGCCTATTGACACGCCCAGTTCAGCCGCGAACTGGAGGTGAGGTGTGAAGCAACGAACGACGCGCTTGGGCGGCTGTGCCATTCCAGCCAGCCTTCTTCAACTCAGCGGCCCGTAACCCGGTGCCCCAGCGCTTGTGGCTCTGGCTGCGGCCCCCGAAGCCTGGCGCCGGCCGTCGCACGGGGCTCCCCCTAACCGCCCGTTCCCCTTTCCCCCGGCAGTAGGCCGACCGGCCCGCCAAGTTGGGTCTAGCGGCCGCTGGCACCGGGTGCCGCCCGGCTGTATAATCGCGTCGCCCCCCAACCCAGGAATCCGTCAGCGGCTGCGACGGCAGGCTTTGCACAGTCTCTCATCGGAGGCGTTATGTGGAACGAAACCCGCTCCTTGCGGATGATGCTGCCATTCCCGCACTCAGATCCTCAACCCGTTGTCCGCGCCCCGATCTCGATTGCCCTCGTGGCGACCTGCCCGCCCCGGCAGTGCGGCATCGCCACCTTCACGAGCGACCTGGCACGTTCGATCGTCGCCACGGAAACGGCGGCCACCGTCTCGTGGGCGGCCATCGACCAGCCCTGGATCGCGCACGAGTACGGGCCTGAAGTCCGATGGCGGATCGCGCAGGGCAATCCCGCGAGCTACCGGGCGGTCGCCGAGGAGATGACCGCGTCGAACGTCGACGTCGTCGCCATCCAGCATGAGTTCGGGCTGTACGGGACCTGGAATGACGGCTTTGTAGACGACCTCGAACCCTTCTTCGACGCCCTGCGCAAGCCCGTGGTGACGACGCTCCACACCATTCTGCCCGAGCCGCATTCCTCGCTCCGCAGCGCACTGCAGCTGATCGGCGAACGCAGCGCAGCGGTGGTGGTGATGTCGGAAACGGCCAGGCGCCTGCTCATACACGAGTACGGCCTTCCGGAGAACCGCGTCCGCGTAATCCCCCACGGGGTGCCGCCGATGCCCCCATTCGACCGCGACCGCGCGAAGGCGAAGCTGGGGCTGGAGGGGCGCAAGGTCGTCGCGACGTTTGGGCTGGTCGACCCGCGCAAGGGGCTCGAGTACGCAATCCGGGCGATGCAGTCGGTGGCCGAAAGGCATCCTGAAGCCCTCTACCTGATTCTCGGCCGCACCCACCCTGAATTCGTCCGCGCCCGGGGCGAAAGCTACCGCGACGAGCTGGCCATGCTGGTGGAGTCCCTCGGACTGTCGGAGCACGTGCGGTTCATCGACCGGTACCTGGCGCAGGACGACATCGTTGCTTACCTGCGCGCCACGGACGTCTATGTGACCCCCTACCTCGACCCGAACCAGATCACCAGCGGCACGCTGGCCTACGCCCTCGGTGCGGGTAGGGCAATCGTTTCGACGCCGTACCTGCACGCGGCCGAGGTGCTCGCGGAGGGCCGCGGCATCCTGGTCGACTTCAGAAGCGAGCAGGCTCTCGCCGAGGGCGTGAACCGGGTCCTGGGCGACGCTGGGCTGCGAAGCGAACTTGAACGCAACGCCTATGACTACGGCCGTCACACAGCCTGGCCGATCATCGCCCGCCGCACCCTGAACCTTTACCGCGAAGTGGCCGGCCAGGGGGCGCTCGCTCTCCGCGGCGTCCGTGCTCTATACCCCGTGACTGATCACCGTTGGCAGCGACCCCGTGGCGAAAGCGAGGCCGGTGGCGGCCCCAAGCCCGCCGGACTTGCTGCTGCTGAACGCTCTCGCCCGTGACTCACCATACAAGGCTGGAGTCGCCGCGTTGATCCGCCAGCTCCAGCGATTGACCCGGCCCGTGCCAGCGCTCGGAAACGGTGTCCTTGCCATCGCGGTCTACTCCCAACCGACTCATGCCGGAATGCAGCACTGGGCTGCCGCCGAACAGGGTTTCGAAGGCGTTGCCTGCGTCGACGACGCCGCCAGGGCTGCCATTCTGTACGCCATGCTCTGGGAGCGCCACCGCCTGCCGTGGGCGCGCGACGCCGCTATGGGGCTGCTGGCTTTCGTCCGGGCGATGCAGACCGCCGGCGGGACCTTCGCCAACTTCATTCTCGACTGGGATGGGCGGAAAAACCTGGCAACCAACACTTCCAGACCCGGCGACGGGCCCTGGGTCGCGCGCGCGATGCACGCCCTCGCCTGCGGCGTGTCAGCATTTGGTGATGCCGACTGTGCGGAGAGTTTTGAAAAAGGCCTGCCCTGGCTGGACCGGGCGACCCCGTATCTCGATGTGAGAGCGGTCTGTGTCCTGGCGTCGGTCGAATATTGGCGTGCGACCGGTGCGGATGACGTGGCGGCGCGCGGGCTGGCCTGGGCGACAGAGATCGCAGACGCAGCCCAGAACAACGTGCTGCTCAACGAGGTGGGAAGCGCGCAGATCCACCTCTGGGGGCACCTGCAAGAGGCTGCGCTCGCTGACGCCGGCATGGCCTTCGGGCGCACTGACCTCGTCGAAGCTGCCCGCCGCAGCGCTGAAGCAGTCCTGATCCCAGCCGTGGAACAGCACTTCCCCGGACCCAGAGTCCTCCCGTTCGATGTCAGTTGCGTCGTACGGGGCATCGATGCGGTGGCGGCCGCCACACGAGATTCCCGGTACGAGCGTATGGCGAGCCTCGCGCGCGCCTGGTTCGACGGCCGGAACACCGCCAGTGCACCGGTCTACGATCGTACCGCCGGCCTCGTCTTTGACGGCATCGATGACGGTCGGGTCAGTCAGAACTCCGGGGCCGAAGCGAACATCGAAGGCGCTCTTGCCCTGCTTGACTCGCTCCCCTTGCACCGCAAGCTGGAAGGAGGCCACATATCCGGCAAGGATGGGGTCGACGAAGAGACCAACCCACTCTGAAACGTCGCGGTTGGACGTGACGATGAAAGACGAACGGCGGTGGCGTTCGATGACGAGGGCGTAGAGGTCTTCGGACTGCTGCTGGTTGAGGCGCTATGGTTCCCGTTCGCGACATCCGAGGCGTAAACGGCAAGGTCATTTGTATAAGCTGATGACTCATTTACGCCTGTCAACAACCCTCGCAAGAGCTACACCTAGCATACGCAAGGAAACGGCACGGACCCCGTGCTGCGGCGGCAGCCGGGCGTCGGCATCAGGCCGGCGTCGCAGCGTCTCGCGTGGTCCACGAAGAGCACGTCGGGCGGGCCGGTCCCTGGATTCGAAGGCCAGCCCCACTGCGGATTTCCCTTTCTGATACTCTCGCGGGAACGTGCCTCATTTCCGGAATTCAAAGCGCACTCGTCAGTTCCTGCCCCTTCGTGGCGTGCGCGTTCTCTCGTTCGAAGTTGCTTACTCCCTCCCTGCAGGCACCCGGACGCTCGCGGAACTTGGCGCGGAAGTCGTCAGAGTAGCCGGCCCGGGCCGCGACAGCGCCTACATCGGCGTAGTGGACGGGGTATACCTCTCCAAGACCTGTGTCGGGATAGACCTCAGGCACCATGACGGCCTCGCCGTGGCGAAACGCCTCGTCAGCAAAGCCGACGTTGTCTGCAGCAACTTCGTCCCCGGTGCCATGGAACGTCTCGGCCTCGGCTCCGAAGAGATCATGAGGCTCAATCCCTCGGCCATCGTCCTGCAGTTGTCGGGGTACGGTTCCCCCGGTCCCTGGAGCAGCTACCCGGCGTTTGGCCCCAGTACCGAGGCCGCCGGCGGGATGAACCAGCTCATGGGCCGGGATCCTGATCCGCCGGTCCGCGTTGGAAGCGGAGTCTTCTCCGACCAGCTTGCCGGCAGGTTCGCTGCACTATCGCTCCTGGCAGCGCTCGAACGGCGGCAGCGAACCGGCGAGGGCTGCTACATCGACCTTTCCATGGCCGAAGCTATCTCCATGGTGATTGGGCACACGGTGCTCGGCGCGGCTCTCGGCGGACCTCACCAGCGTCTCGGGAACCGCGACCGCGACTTCGCGCCCCAGGGGGTGTATCGGACCGTCGGCGAGGATGAATGGATTGCGATCACGGTCAAGGACGACAGGCAGTGGGAGGCTCTCGTCCAGCTCGTTGGCGACCCTCGCCTCGCCGGCCCGGAACTCACGACCGCGGACGGCCGTCAACTCAACCACGACACCATCGATGCAGTCATTGAGGCGTGGACCGTCACCTTCGACCGGCAGCGGCTCGCGCAGCGGCTCCAGGAGAGCGGGATCGCGGCGTCTCCGGTCCAGAAGTCCCGCGATCCGCTCTTCGACTCCCATCTCGCCGAACGCGGTGTCTTTCGCCCGGTGGGACACGAACGCCCTGTTCTCGGGTACTCGGCACACCCCCACCTCACCACGCCGTGGGTCGCCGATGGCCACGGGCGGGCGAGCCTCGCCGACATGCATTTCCACGGCGCGGACAACGTTCCCGTGCTGGGAGAATGGCTCGGGATGTGCTCTGACGAAGTGCATACGCTCGAGGCGACCGGTGCCCTCATCGCTCCGGGAGAGGTTCAGGTTGAAGACCGCCAGACCAACTTCCGCGATGCAGATTTCGGCGATCAGCTCGGGTTGCCAACGGACGGAGGCCCGACTTGAGGGTGCTTGAACTTGCAGGAGGTCCGGCGGCCAGCTTCGCCGGGCTCCTCCTGGCAGAACTCGGCCACGAGGTCACCAAAGTGGAGCCGCCCGGAGATGAATCATTCGAAGGCAGCCGGTCGGCTGTCTTGTCGCCCACCGAACGGGCCTACCTCGATCGGCGCAAGCAGAGCATCGAACTCGACCTGCGGACGAGTGCTGGCGCGGCCGCCTTCGTCGGGTTGGCGACCGGCAGCGACGCTGTGATCGAGGATCTTGGGGCCGGGGCACTGGGGCGGCTCCGGCTATCTCCACGGCGACTTCGGGGCGCGAATCCTCAACTTGTGGTCGCAAGCATCTCCCCATTTGGCCAGTCCGGACCAAGGGCCGGGTGGCAGGCCTCGGAGCTTGTGGTCCAGGCCTCGGCCGGCATCCTCCACTCCACCGGGTGGGTTGGGGAAACGCCGCTCAAGGCGGGCGGGATGGCGGCTCACGCAATCGCCGGGATCAACGCAGCGACCGCGATCCTCGCGGCGCGCATTGGTTCGGCTGCGGGCAACTCGCCTGGCGTCCACATCGACGTGTCCGTGCAGGAGTGCTACCTGCATCACTGGTCGCGGCACATCGGGGAATGGGCCTATTCCGGGACAAAGATGCGTCGCGAGAGCCGCACCTTTGGACACCAGGGATTCCCGCACACGGCCATGGCCGCAGACGGCTGGCTGTACCTTCTCGCCCTCTTTGCAGATTGGGAGTCGCTGGCTCTCTTCCTCGGGCTCGACCCCTTCGTCACCCACGAGTGGGCCGACCCGGAGGTCCGAGCCCGGCGGTGGCCCGAGATCGTGGCACCGTTCCACGAGTCGCTCGGGTCCCGCGGGCGCTTTGAATGGTTTGCTGCCGCAGCCGAAGCCGGATACACGTTCGCGCCGGTCCAATCGCCCACCGACCAGCTCGACAACGAGCAGTTTGCGGCGCGCGGCTTCCTCAAGCCGGCGCAAATCGAGGGGCGTGACGTGCTCTGCCCCGGTCTACCCTTCCCCTGGGAGGAACCGGCAGCGCCGAACCGGCCACCCTCCAAAGCCGAACACAACTACCAACTTCCAGGAGCACCCAATGTCCAGTAACGATCCGTTCCTGGTAGGCCCATGGCGCCGCCTGGTCAACACGGCGGCCGCGAGCAAAGGCTCAATCCACGACGACGCCGAGGCCGAGAAGCTTGGCTTCCGGGGCGGATTTGTGCCCGGCAGCATCGTCGGGACGGCAGCGATGCCGGCCGTCGTTGAGGCATTCGGCGCCAAATGGATGGAGGGCGGCTGGTACTCGTTCACTTTCGTCTCCCCGGTCTACGTCGACGACGAGGTCCGCGAGGTTGCCTCACGCGCCGGCGCGGACATCGCCATCCAGATCGCGGACCGCACGGGGCGCCTCTGTTGCAACGGTCGTGCCGGCCTTGGCTCCAACGTCCCCTGGGATGCCGCCGAGGATGGCAGCCGCGGTGCCGAGAGTGTCTTCCCAGGCATCGACATTGGTCACACTTTCGACCCCTGGCTGTTTACGCCGGACCGCGCTGCCTGCCTCGGCACCGTCGAGGCAGCCGGTGACCGAACACCATGGTATCGCGAGTCTTCCCCGTGGGGCGGCCCGGTCGTGCCGCCCGAGTACCTTCACGTAGTCGCGCTCCAACTGGTGCTCCGGCCAGGCCAGCCGCAACCCCCAGCGGTCACCGGCGTCCGCGGTCCCGGCATGTGGGCCGGGCACGACCTCGTCGTTCAGGCGCCGCTCCCTGTCGACGCGTCGTACACGATGAGCGAGAGAATAGTGGATAAGGGCCGCTCCGGAAGGACGCTCTTCCTCACTTACGAGTTCGAAGTCTCCGCCGGAAGGCGAGTTGTCGCCCATGGCCGCCACAAGGCCAGGTGGATCGCTGAAGCCGAGTTCTAAAGGGGAGGAGACTGGGCGCCGCGTCAGCGCACCCGCTATGACCTCATCGTGGGCGCAGCACCGTAGCCGGGCGGGGCACTCGGTGCCATCATCCCCAGCAGGACCCATTCGACGTTGATAACGGAGCACTACCGTGGCCTCTCCCGAAGCCCCTCGTACGATTCTTATCACCGGCGCGGCGGGCAACCTTGGAAGCAGGCTCGGTCGGCACCTGCTCACGAGCCCGCATCGCGTCCGGCTGATGGTCCACCGCTCGCCTCTGCCACGCGATCTCCAGTCTGCCCGGGGAGCCGAAGTCGTTCGAGCCGACCTCGGGCAGCCCGAGAGCCTGCGCCCGGCAGTGCGAGGAGCAGATACCGTTGTCCACTTCGCGGGGGTGCTTTTCGCCCCAAGACCAGAGCGATTCCTCCCTGTGACGAACACGGTCTGGTTTCGCAACCTTCTCGATGCTTGTATCGCGGAGCGGGTGGACCGGGTCGTCTTGATCTCGTTCCCGCATGTAGAGGGTCCAACGACGCCGGAGCGGCCGGCAACGGGGCGGCTGGACGGAGAACCAGTCTCGGTTCATGCCCGCACGCGCCTGGAGGAAGAGCGGCTGCTGATGGCCCGGACGGAGGGGACGTCGACGACGCCGGTGTCCCTTCGATTCGGCATGGTCTACGGGCGCGGGATCCTCATGATCGAGGGAGCGCGCTGGCTCGCCCGGCACCGGCTCCTGGGCGTCTGGCGTGACCCCACCTGGATCCACCTCATCTCGACGGACGATTTCCTGGCGGTGACCACCGCCGCCGCGACTCGTCCCGGAGTGCGCGGCATCTATCATGCCGGCGATGAGCATCCTCTCACGCTGCAAGAATTCCTGGACGGAGCGTGCAAAGTCTGGAAGCTTCCCCGGCCGCGGCGGATGCCCCTGTGGATGATTCGCCTGGCTGCCGGCCTCTGTGAGCTTGGTGCCTGGGTGCTGCGCAAGCCGTCGCCCTTGACACGTGACTTCATCGAGATCGGGCGCGTTTCCTACTGCGGCGACACGCGACGGATGCGCTCCGAGCTGCTCACAGAGCTCAAGTACCCGTCGTTCGAAGAAGGAAAGCACACGCTGGTTTGAAGCCCTCACCGTGAACGCGTCGTCCACGGACGACCCGGAGCCGCGCCCAGACGGCAAGGTCCCAACGAGGCTGGTTCCACGCCCGCTCGTAACCAGGAGCTTCCATCACTGGCGCCAGACCGGGCGTAGAGTCTTAGCCGACGTCCATCGGAAGAGACGGGTCGGCGGCCCACTCACTGAGCGAACCGTCGTACACGGCAACGTCGCTGAACCCGGCCACTGTCGCCGCAAACGCTGCGCTGCTGGCCGCGATGCCACCGCCACAGTAGGTGATGATCCGTTCGCCCGGCTTTGCCCCTGCTTCCTCGAACCGACGGCGGATCTCAGCGGTCGGGTGGTAGAGCTGCGTCGTCGGGTCCACAAGACCGTGTGCTCCCATGGCTGGGACGTTCACGCTCCCGGTGATGCGTCCCGGGCGCCCGTAAGGTGCGACCTCGCCTCGATGCTGCGCAGAGTTGAGCGCGTTGACGATGCATGCCTGCCCGGCCGTCACCGCAGTCAGCACTTCTTCCCTGGTGGCGATAAGTTCCGGTCGAGGTATTGCGGTGAACGTAGCCGCCGGCGGTAGGCTGGCCTCCGTCGAGACTGGCCGGCCCTCGGCGTTCCACTTGGTCCAGCCGCCATCGAGCACCCTGGCGTGGTCGAAACCGAAGGCGCGCAGCATCCACCAGATGCGGGCGGCCCACATGTTGCTCTGGCGGTCGTAGAGAAGAACCGATGTCTCGTCTCCGACGCCATAGCGCCCCATCGCCTCCGCGAACTGGTGGGGTGAAGGCATCATGAAGCGCAGCGCCTGCTCCCGGTCGCTCAGGTCGTTCGTCAGGTCGGCGTAGATCGACCCCGGGATGTGGCCGTTCGCCCACTCGTCGCGGCCGGAGATTGCACGGTAGCCCGGGCGCCCCGCCTCGTTCGGGCGAAGAAACACGGTGCATTCCAGGATGCGGAGGTTGGCGTCGCCCAGGTGGGCTGCGAGCCAATCCGTCGTAGCGAGATATTGGTCACGGTCGGCCATGCAGTGGTCTCCTTCTGGGGCGCGTAGCGGGAGTCTGTTCGTTCTCTGCGGTCTTCGCAACACCGTCTGCCAAGAACGTTTGGGATCGGCGGGCGCACGGACCGCTACCGCGTGGTGAAGGACCGAAGTGTTCGAGCAGCGCATAGAATGTTGTCGAACTCTGGCGCCTGCCTCGCACGGCGCTACGGACGAGGTTTCCTGCGTGGTGCTTAACGACGAATGGCTGAGCCAGACTCCCGAGCCGGCGCTCGACCCGGACCTCCCCATCGTGGACCCTCATCACCACCTCTGGGAGCGTCCCGGCAACAAGTACATGCTCGACGAGATCGTCGTCGACACGGCCTCGCACAACGTGCGCCAGACCGTCTATATCGAATGCACTTCCATGTACCGCCGGACGGGCCCAGACCACTTCCGGCCGGTGGGTGAGACCGAGTTCGTCCAGGGAATCGCCGCCCAGAGCACGAGCGGCGGCTACGGAGCGACGGAGGTCGCTGCCGGCATCGTCGGCACTGCGGACCTCTGCCTCGGCGATGACGTTGTGCCGGTGCTCGAAGCCCAGATCGCGGCGAGCCCCAACCGGTTCCGCGGTGTCCGTCATCGCGCTGCCTGGCCTGAGCGCCAGCCGTCGCGCGGACAGCCAGTCGGCCGTGAGCACCTCCTGCTCGATCCGGAGTTTCGGCGTGGTTTCTCGGTCCTTCGGCGCTACGCCCTGACCTTCGAAGCATGGCTCTTCCACCCAGACATCCCGGACGTCGCCGACCTGGCCAGGGCGTTCCCGGACACGACCATCATCCTCAACCATCTCGGTGGTCCTATCCTCACGGGACAGTTCCCGGGGACGAAGGAGGAGATCTTCGCACAGTGGAAGCGCGACATCTCAGCCGTCGCGACCTGTCCGAACGTCGTGATGAAGCTCGGCGGGATCCAGATGGCCGTGAATGGTTTCGGGTGGCACGAGCGCCAACAGCCGCCGACATCTGATGAACTGGTCAGCGTCAATGGGCCCTGGTACGAGCATGCCATCGGGGAATTCGGGGCCGGCCGCTGCATGTTCGAGAGCAACTTCCCCGTCGACCGGGTGTCCTGCTCTTACACGGTCCTCTGGAACCAGTTCAAGAAACTGGCGAGGGGCTTCCCTGCTGACGAACGCACACTTCTCTTTCACGACACCGCGGCCCGGGTCTACCGGCTCCCGCTGGCAGCGGAATCTGGAGTGCGCCAGCCCTGAGTCTATGGCGGGGCGCCTTTGAGACCATCCCACGGCCCGGCCGAGCAGGCAGAGGCGGGCGTCCGAACCGGCAACGAAACCGACACCATCGACACGTAGTGACTGAACCGGCGCGTCCTCCGTCGCCGCTGTCGGCCCTCGGCCGTCTTTCTCCGCGTCCAGCCCGAACGCTGTCCATGCAGGTCCGTCCAAGATAGCCGCTATGATTTGCGGACGGCACAGCTGGAGCAGATCCGACATGGTCAACGCCGCTCGCACCCTGACCTTCCTGTTCACGGACATCGAGGGCAGCACAGCTCTCTGGGAGGGCCGTCCCGAGGAGATGAGCGTTGCGTTGCGCCGGCACGACACGATCCTCCGCGCTGGAATCGAAACAGCGGGCGGGATGGTCTTCAAGACCGGAGGTGACGCGTTCTACAGCGTCTTCGACTTTCCACGGGGCGCCGTGGCCGCCGCGGTTGCGATCCAAGAGGCGCTGGCGAACGAATCGTGGTCTGGGCCGGAACTCCACGTCCGGGCAGCGATCCACACCGGCGAGGTGGAGGAGCGAGACAGCGACTACTTTGGCCCGACAATGAACAGCGTTGCCCGGCTGCTGTCTGCCGGCCACGGCGATCAGATCTTGCTGTCGGAGTCCAGCTATGGCCTCGTGCGCGACAAGCTCGCGCCCGGGGTCGACGTGCTGCCGCTCGGCGCCCACCGGCTGAAAGACCTCCGTCGGCCCATGGAGATCTTCCAGCTGCGGGCGGCGGGCCTCCGGCTCAAGTTCCCATCGCTGCGGGCACTCACTTCGCGCTCGAACAACTTGCCGGCGCAGCTCACTAGCTTCATCGGCCGAGACCGGGAGATCACAGAGGCGAAGGCTCTACTGAGAGCCTCCCGCCTGGTGACCTTGACCGGCTCGGGAGGGACAGGCAAGACACGCCTCGCGCTGCAGGTGGCGGCGGATGCGCTTGATGACTTCGGCGACGGTCTCTGGTTCGTCGACCTCGCGTCGCTGAGCGAGCCGGAAGGCGTACCCTCCGCGGTGGCCACGACGCTCGGGCTCCGCGACGACCCCACGCAGCCGCTGCTCGCCGCCCTCACGGAGTTCCTCCGGGGCAGGCAGATCCTGCTCGTGCTGGACAACTGTGAACACGTCATCGCCGGATGTGCCGCGCTCGCCGCCGCGTTGCTCGGATCCTGTCCCCGCCTCCACATCCTGGCCACCAGCCGCGAAGCACTGGCGATCCCTGGCGAGAGCGCCATGGGCACCCCTTCGCTCTCCCTCCCTCCCGCAGGAGGCGTAAGCGAGACAACTGCTGACTCGATTGTCGACTACGAAGCCGTGCGGCTCTTTACAGACCGTGCGCTGGCAGCAGCCCCTCACTTCACCGTGACGAATGTGAATGCACACGCCGTTGCTCAGATCTGCTCACGTCTCGACGGTGTGCCACTGGCGATCGAACTTGCCGCCGCTCGCGTGAGGTCGCTGTCCGTCGAACAGATCGCGGAACGCCTGGACGACCGGTTCCGCCTCCTCACGGGCGGCAGTCGCACGGCACTCCCCCGCCAGCAGACCCTCCGCGCGGCCATCGACTGGAGCCACGAGCTTCTCACCGAGCCGGAGCAGACCGTCCTTCGCCGCCTCTCCGTCTTCTCCGGAGGTTGGACACTGGAGGCGGCTGAGGCGGTCTGTGCGAGTGCGGCCCTGGATAGCGGTGAGATCCTCGACCTGGTGGCGCGCCTGGTTGACCGCTCGCTGGTGACATTCGATGACGAACCTGCTCCACGTTACCGGTTCCTCGAAACCGTCCGTCAGTACAGCCAGGAGAAGCTCATCGAGGCAGGGGAGGCCGATGCAACGCGCGCAGCGCATCTTGCGTGGTTCGTCGATTGGGCAGAGAAGGCGGCCACGTCCGCTACCACGCCCGACGCGATTGCCGACCGGCAGCGAGTCCGCAACGAGGACGCCAACCTCCTCGCGGCGTTGCAGTCGGCTCGAGGGCAGCCCGATCCACCTCATAACCTTATGCGGCTCGTCGCGGCCCTCGGCTATCCCCTGGCCTGGGAGGGAGGCGGCCGACAGTATCAGGTCGCACAGGCGTTCGACGCTCTCTCTCGGTCGGAGGGCCAGAGGACCGCACTTCGCGCCCAGGTGCTCGCGGCCGCCGGATGGTTGCTGTTGGGGATAAGTCCGGAACGAGCGCAATCGCAATTTCGCGAAAGTATCCAGCTGGCCCGCGAGCTAGACGAATCCCGCACTGTTGTTCTCGGCCTCTTTGGGCTCGGCCACGCAACCTTCAGCGCTGTCACCACCGAAGGAGCGCTGTCCGCCTACGAAGAAGTTCTGGAACTCGCGCGGACACCGGAACTCAACGACTCCGAGAGGGCATATTGGGAGTCCTCCGCCCTGAACGGCATAGGATCGGTCGCCATGAGTCGCGGCGACCGTGAGTCAGCAGTCGCGCACTGGGCTTGCCCCGAATTGACGGACATCCAGGATGAGGGGGAGTACCCCGGGA
>CAYTMI010000003.1:0-253912 GCA_964438865.1 uncultured Anaerolineaceae bacterium
TTTCCCGGGGTACTCCCCCTCATCCTGGATGTCCGTCAATTCGGGGCAAGCCCACCCCTCCAAGCCGCAACGGAGGGGCCCACAATGACTGACCGGGCTAGAGGGAGAAGAAGGCGCGCTCCAGGTGGTCGGGTTCGACGATGAGGTGCATTTCGGACCGGAGGGCCATCATCGAGGCGTCGTTGGCGGCGGCTTCACCGGCGGCTTCGTTCTCGTAGATGGTGATGCGGGCGAGGTCGCCACTGCCATCGCCGCTCTTGAGGACGAACGTCTGCTGGCAGCCAGCCTGCTTTGCGGCGACGGCGGCGAGCTTGTTCATGATTTCGACGAGGCGCGCTTCCTGCCCACGCTGGGGGCGGGCGATGGAGAGGCGGATGTAGGCCAAGGGTGCTCCTCCTGGGTGATGATGCCGGAATAATAGGCGATTTGGCCGTTGGCCGGAAACGACAAAGCCCCCCGGGGTGCGGAGGGCTGTCGATTCGTGGAAGGGGTTGGTGGTACTCCTACAAACGGAGTTTGCCGTGCGACGGCTGGCGGCGGCGCTGGCGCTGGGGCAGCGCAGCTTCTTCGGCAGCGAGGTCGACGGGGGGGCTGGTGAGCACTTCATGGACGTAGCCGCACATGATGCAGCTGCCGTAGGTGCCGTGCCAGTCGCGTTCGACGATCATGGAGCCGCGGCACTTCGGGCAGGACTTGGGCGGGGCTTCTTGTAGAGCCGGCATATTGGATTCCCTCCTGAACAGCCAAAAAAGGCGAGATAGCGAAGACGGAAAAAAGACCTCAGAGCGAGCGACCTGCTCGCCAGGCCTTCCTGCTGCCGACGGGGTTAGCTGACGGGTTCGGGCGGAAGGTCGCCCTATCGGCCGGGAGGGGCCGAATTCACCCCGGGTTGGTGGTTCCCCCGCTGCGCCTGCCGGCGCACTAGGCAGTGTTTGCACGTTTGACCGAGCGCGTTTACAACCGTTTAACAGGCTGTACCCGGACGCTACCAAGGTTCGATCCGGCCTGTCAACCCCCGATTGCGATTTCCTTCACAATTTTACCGTCGGGTAGGGGTTTGACAGCTCGTTATGAAGGCCAGAGCGGGCCGATTGGCCCCGAGGGGTACTCCGGCCCTGGTTGGCGGCCTATTTCACGACGAACTCCAGGTGGGGGCTCGCGGCGATCCCCTTCTGGCCGCTGTCCTAGGCGGCGACGTACCAGAAGCAGGTGCCGGGCTTCCAGGTTCTTCGTGATCGTGTAGGTAGCGCCCTGGACGCGGGTGGCGTCCTGTGGACCATCCGTGGGAAGCGAGGGAGGCGGTCAGGCGGGCCTCGCTCAGCCCTCCCGCACGAGTTCGCCCTCCAACATCCCCATGACAACGATGTCGCTGTAGCGCCCGTACTGGTAGAGCGCGTCGCGGCGGCGGCCTTCGACGCGGAACCCCACCTTCTCGTAGACGTGCTGGGCGCGCTCGTTCCCGGCGTAGACGTCGAGTTGGATGCGGTGGAGGTTCATGTGGTCGAAGCCAAAGCGGCAGAGGGTGCGCATGGCATCGGTGCCGTAGCCGCCGTCCCAGCAGGTCTTGTCGCCGATGGCGATGCCGAGGATGGCGCTGCGGTTTTCGGGACTGGTGCGTTCGAAGCCGCAACCGCCGATGAGCCTGCCGTCGTCCCTGGTCACAATGGAGAAGGCGGCATGGTCGAAGGAGATGGTGTTGACCCGGGCGAGGAAGTCCCGCTCCTGCTGGTGGGAGAGCGGGTAGCGGATGCTGAGGAATTCGGTGACTTCCGGGTCGTTGAACCACTGGTAGAGGAGGGGCTCCTCTTCGGGTTCGCGGGCGCGCAAGCGGATGAGTCTGCCTTCGTAGGGGTTGTCTTTCACGTTTGCCTCTTTGTGGTGTGGTCAGGTTCTCCGGAACCTGAGATGAGTTCGCCTTCGAGCAAGCCCATGAGCAGGTCGGTCCGGTAGCGTCCGGACTTGTAGCGTCCGTCTCGCAATCGCGCTTCGACGCGAAAGCCCACCTTTTCATACACGTGACGGGCGCGAGCGTTATCCGCGTCCACAGCGAGCTCGATCCGATGCAGGTTCATCATTTCGAAGCCGAAGCGGCATACGGTCCTCATCGTGTCCGTTCCGAACCCACCGTCCCACGAAGCCCGGTCGCCGATCGCGATACCGAGCCGCCCCGATCTGTTCTCATCGCTCAAGCTCCCGAGGAACACCTCCCCGATGCAGCGCCCGTCATCCAACCGCTCGACGGAGAACCCGGCGCTCCGGCCCCATTTTTCAGAGGGCTTCAGGCGCTCAAACGTGCTGGCGTGGGATTCGGGATAGCGGCGCCCGAGGTACTCGGTGACTTCGGGGTCGTTGAACCAGCGAAAGTGCAAGGGCTCGTCCTCCGGTTCGCGCGCGCGGAGACGGATGAGGCGGCCTGCGAACGGTGACTGCATGGATGCGCTCCTTCCTGGCAACGGAAAGGCCCACCGGGTGGGGTGGGCCTCTGAGTGGGTGAATACTGCTATCTGCTCAGGGACCCTCGCTGTGACCGGAAATGCCGTTGCCAGCTGACGCGAAGCGGTTGGCGTCAGTGCGGATGAGGCCGCGGACAGTGAGCTGCTTCATGATTTGGATACGGTAGCGGAATGCGAAGGCGTCTTCAAGCGCGATTTCCGGAGCCGGGGGCCACGACAGCGAACCCTTCGAGGCGGGCGGCGGCGAGCAGGCGCTGGTCGAGGCAGACGAACTCGAGTGTCGAGGGGCGGCCTTCAGCGGCATAGAGGGCGGCGGCAAGCTGGAGAGCGTCGGCGGCGCTCAACGAGTGGGTGCGAACGAGACGAAGCGCAGACTCCCGGACTTCCTCCAGAGGTGCGATTTCCACCCAGGCGGCCCGCATCTCGGCGAGCCCGGCGATAGCCGCGTCCACCGTGCGGGCCGCCAGACCACCGCGTTGCCGGCGGCTGAGCGCAGAAATGCACTCGACACAGGTACCCCACCAGGTGAACGTTGTTCGCGCCCCGACAAACCGATTTCGGAGTTCCCGCGAATTGGGCTCGGGCACGAGGATCGGGATGATCGCGGAAGCATCCCAGAAGGAAGTCACCAGGACTCCTCTCGCTCAGCCAGTAATTCTTCGAGGACGCCGGAGGGTGGAGCATCAGGCGGGAACTCCGGGAGCTCCTCAAGAGTTAACGGAGGGCGAGTTGGCCTGCTGATGCCGCCCCGGCGCTCGAGCCGCGCCAGGCGCGCTTCGTCGTCTTCGGCGGGGCCGGTCTCGGGGACGAGGCGGGCGACCGGCACCCCATTGTCGGTGATGACGATGGTCTCGCCGGTGCGCACTTCATCGATGAGCGCGCTGAGCCGGGTCTTCGCTTCTGTGATCGTCGCCGTCTTCATATCGCAAGCATACCGCACGCGGCCACCGGCGACGGACTCGATGCGGGGGAAGCACACAGGCCGTGGATTGCTCCACGGCCTGCGCAAGTTCGATGACCGGTGCGGACCTTAGCTGATGAACAACGGGGCCAGCACAAGGGTGATGGTGCTGAGCAGCTTCACGAGCACGTGGAGGGCGGGGCCTGCCGTGTCCTTGAAGGGGTCGCCCACGGTGTCGCCGACGACGGCAGCCTCGTGGGTGGCGGTGCCCTTGCCGATGGCGTTGCCCTGGTCGTCCATCAGCCCACCGGATTCGATGAACTTCTTGGCGTTATCCCAGGCGCCACCGGCATTGTTGAGGTACGTCGCGACCATGACGCCGCCGATCGTGCCGACCATGAGCATGCCGGCGACCGCGAGCCAGCCTTCGTTGCCATCGCCCCCGAAACCGTAGCGAAAGACGACGCCGACGAGGATTGGCAGGCCAACCGCGAGGAGGCCGGGGGCAACCATTTCGCGGAGGGCGGAACGGGTTGTGATGTCCACCGCGCGGGTGTAGTCAGGGCGGACTTCGCCGGTCATGATGCCCGGGTTCTCGCGGAACTGGCGGCGAACCTCTTCGATGATGCCGCCCGCCGCCTTACCGACAGCGCGCAGGGCGAGCGAGCTGAAGAGGAAGACGAGCATGACGCCGAGGAGGCCGCCAACGAACACCTCAACCTTGCCGAGGTTGATCGGCATGATGCGCGGGAGCGGCACCGGGCTCGATTGGAGGCCCGCAGCCTGTTTCTCGGTGATGTCACCGGCGTCTAGCTTGTGATTGAGGATGGCAGCGGTCTCATTCGAGTCGGCGATGATCAGCTTCTCAATCTCGGATTCGGTGAAGCCGCGAGACTCGAGTTCCTCGTGGTAGGCCTGCGTCACTTCAGCGATGGCGGCCTGGATGTCGTCACCCTGTGGGAACAGGTCGAGGTCCTGGACGTTTCTGGCGTAGCGAGATGGATCCTCAATCGCGATCTTGGCGAACTCCACCCGGATTTCGTCGAGGAACGCCGTGAAGAGAAGGAAGGCGGCGAGGGCGGCCGAGCCGACCGCGTAGCCCTTGGTGAGAGCCTTCGTGGTGTTGCCGACCGTATCGAGTGCGTCGGTGATTTCGCGGGCTTCAGGCTTGGTGCCCTCGGCCATTTGGGTGATGCCGCCGGCGTTGTCGGTGATAGGCCCGAAGGTGTCCATGGCGAGGACGTAGGCGGCGGACATGAGCATGCCCATGGTGGCAACGGCGGTGCCGAAGACACCGGTGGAGATGTTACTCACGTTTTCGAGGTCGGCCTGCTGGCCGAGGACGAAGGAGAGGACGAGCGCGATACCCACCGTGATGGCGGTTACGGCTGTGGTTTCGAAGCCGACGGCGGTACCGATGATCATGTTGGTGGCAGCGCCCGTCTTGCTCGCCTGGGCGATTTCCTGGACCGGGCGCCAGGCGCCGGCCGTGTAGTACTGGGTGATGTAGACGAAGGCGATGCCGGTAGCGATACCGACGATCCCGCAGAAGAAGAACCAGTACCAGACGTCTCCGAGCATGGCGTTCGTGACGATGGCGAGGCCGCCGATGCTCAACACGGTAATGACCCAGTAGCCGCCGTTGAGCGCGCCCATCGGGTCTTTGATCCGCTTCGCCCAGAACGGCACGGTGAGCATGCCGATGATGGTGGCGAACACACCGAACGAGCGGAGGACGAGCGGGAAGAGAATCCACTCGACCTGGCCGGTGGCGGTGAAGATGGCGACGCCGAGGATCATGGCGCCGATGTTCTCAGCGCTCATGGATTCGAAGAGGTCGGCGCCGCGGCCGGCGCAGTCGCCAACGTTGTCGCCAACGAGGTCGGCGATGACGGCTGCGTTGCGGGGGTCATCTTCGGGGATACCGGCTTCGACCTTGCCGACGAGGTCAGCGCCAACGTCGGCGGCCTTGGTATAGATACCACCGCCGAGCTGGGCGAAGAGGGCAACGAAGCTGGCGCCGAAGCCGAAGCCGACGATGAGGAACGGCGTCTCATCGATCGGGTGGTTGAGCAGGTTCGAATAGATGGCGAACATGCTCGAGACGCCGATGAGGCTCAAGGCTACGACGAGGAAGCCAGAAACGGCGCCGCCGCGGAGGGCGGTGTTGATCGCGTCGGAGAGGCTGTTCTGGGCGGCCGAGGCAGTGCGTCCGTTGGCGCGCACAGCGATCGACATGCCAATGTAGCCGGATACGCCCGATGCGAGGGCGCCGGCGATGAATGCGGCGCCGGTAAGGATGCCGACTTCCGTCGACTCCTTGAAGATGCCCACCACAGCGCCGACGACCACGGAGGTCACAAGAGCCAGGATGCCGATGGTGCGGTACTGGCGGCTCAAGAAGGCGTTGGCGCCTTCGAGGATGGTGCCGGCGACCTCCTGCATGGCCGCAGTGCCCTTGTCCCGCTTGAGGACATCGTAGGCAAGCCAGATCGCAAACAGGACCGCCGCGGCACTCGCCGCCGGGATCATAATTTGGGCCAGGAGCATGTGGCCTCCCCCTCCGAACGACTGGGTTCTGGCAGTCAGGCTGACCGAAGGCACGCCGAGGCGGCCGGGCTCCCCCCTGACAAACCGGATGCGCACGGAAATGTAGCAGTCACCGCCTTTACGGGAAATCGACCTTCGCATGCGAAACCGGAGGAGGACGGCGGCCATCCAAGCACGCGCGGAGCGGGCGGGGCCCGTAGGATCGCGGCATGCGAATCCTCGTGGCGCCACAGGAATTCAAGGGCAGCTTGAGCGCCGACGAGGCCGCGGCGGCAATCGCCCGTGGCATCCGCAGGTCGCGGCCCCAGTGGGCCGTTGACCAACTGCCGCTCTCCGATGGCGGGCCGGGGTTCCTGGAAGCGCTGCGGCATGCGGTGACGGCAGACACGGCGGGACTCGCCGTCCACGATGCGCTCGGCCGGAGGGCCCTGGGGAGGTACATCATCCTCCGGGGTTCGCGGGTCGCGGTGGTCGAGGCTGCCCAGGCGAACGGGCTCTATCACCTGGCGCCGGACGAACTGGACCCGCCTGGGGCGGACAGCTTTGGGGTGGGCGAACTGCTCCTCGCGGCCGCGGCAGAGCGGCCGCCCAGGATCGTCGCCGGCGTCGGCGGGAGCGCCACGACAGACGGTGGCGCCGGGATGGCCCGCGCACTCGGGGCGCGGTTCCTCGACGCGGCCGGGCGCGAACTGGGGCGTGGCGGCGGGCCGCTGGTCGACCTTGCCCGGATTGAGTGGGTCCGGCCGTCTGTGTTCGATGGCGTCGAGATTGTCGTCGCGACGGATGTGACGAACCCGCTCGTCGGGCCGAACGGGGCAGCGACCGTCTATGGACCCCAGAAGGGGGCGACGCCTGCGCAGGTCGCGCTGCTGGAGGCGGCGCTGGTCCGCTACGCCAGGGTCGTCCGGGAATGCTTGGGAGTCGAAATCGCCCACATGCCGGGAGCGGGGGCGGCGGGGGGCCTGGCCGCGGGCCTCGTGGCCTTCCTTGGGGCGCGGGTGGAGAGCGGGTTCGATGTGGTGGCGGAAGCGACGGGTTTGGCTGGCCGCCTGGCGCAGGCCGACGCCGTGGTCACCGGCGAGGGCAGCTTCGACGGGCAGTCACTCCAGGGAAAGGTAACCGGGCGAATCCGGGGAATGGCCGCAAGCGACGGGAAGCCCTGCTTCGTGTTCGCCGGCGTCGCGGACGTCGATGAGCCCGGGGTGAGCACGCTTTCGGCGATCGAACCTGACCGGGCGCGGTCGATGGCGAACGCCGCGGTCCTCCTGGAAGAGGTGGCGGCACGATGGGCGGCGGGTTTCGAACCGGGTGCGAGGGCTCAGGCGAGCAACTGACGGGCCTTGCGAGCATCGTGGGCGTCGACGGCTTCGTCGTCCACGCGGGCCACCCAGTCGCCCTCTCCGCGGGCGGCGTTGTAGGCGTCGAGGTGACGCTGGCCGCGCGCCCGGGCGGCTTCGGTTGGGGCGAAGGCGGTGTTGGCGACCACCACGGCGCTGCCGGCTTCACGGAGGACAATTCCTGCAAACCCGTACTGGGCGAGGGACCGGGCTTCGAGGTGGCTCCCCGCAACGAGCGGGAGAAGGTCGTAGGCGCGGGCGGCGGCCACGACTGCACCGCGGGCGTAGGCAAGCCGGGGGCCGTGCTCTTCCTCGCGGGCGAAGACATCGCGGGCGTAGCCGGTGGCATCGAAGACCAGGCCGGCGACCCGGGGGGCCGCATGGGCGATCTCGGCGGCACGAAGGAGCCCGCGGGCGCTGTCGATCACCGGGAAGGCAGCGACAGTGCCTGGCTCGATATCGCGGGTGTATTCGAACTCGCGGAGGAGGACCGCCAGGTCGCGCGCGTCCTGTGGATCCGCTGCATGGGGCAGGAGCACCGCGGCGAGTCCGGGAGCCACGATCGCGTCGAGGTCATCGCGCAGGAGGCGGGTGCGAGGGTGATTCACAACCGCGACCGCGAGCTTGCCGGCTGCGACGATCCGGGGGAGAGCAGCGGCAAACGCCTGGCGCAGCTCGGAGCAGGGCGCGCGGGCGTCGTTCAAGGGCAGGGCGATGGCGTCGGCCTCGGACTCCAGCGCCTGTTCCAGGGTTCCGCCGGCGGGGACGGCGACGATGGTGCGGAGCCTCACGGGCGGTCCTGCCCGCCGATATAGCCACCTACCACGATGGGCGGAGGTTGGAGGGCGGCGAGGTTCACGTCCTGGCGCAGGGCCATGATGCACTGGAGGTGGTCGAGGACGTGGCGGTACATCAACTCGGCGATCCACTGGCAGGTGAGCGGACCCCAGCGGGTGTCGGTGCGGTACTTCGCCCAGGTGATGTCGTTCATTTCGCGGAAGATGGCGAGCTCTTCATCGCGGATGCGGCCGACGTCGTCGACCACGGAAGACAGGGGCTCCTCGGCCCGGTAGCGCTGTTCGTGCCATTCGCGGCGGCTGTAGTCCCGGGGGTCGAGCATCTCGGGCACAGTGGCCCAGCGGAGGAGCGGAAGGTAGACCTCTTGCTCCATGTCGCGGAGGTGGGCGAGGTGTTCGTGGACGGACCAGTCGTTCGTCGAAGGGCGGTACTGCTGGGTGGTAGCGGGGAGCCCGCGGACGGCCCACTCGAGGTCTTCGGTTGTGGACCGCAGGCGTGAGACCAGCTCGCTGCGGTAGGTCGCCGTCTCGCTCATTCCTGCCACAGCACCCTCCTCTGCGCGGGCACGGAGCCGCGTTTCCACGGAGTATAGGCGCGGGGGAGCGTCGGCGGAACCGCCCCGGCGGCTAAAGGTCGTTGGGGTTGGGGAGGTTCTTCGAGAGTTCGGTGTAGCGGCGGGCGAACCGGCCAACGTCTGGTTCGGGGCCCATCGAGGCGTCAACTTCTTTCCCCCACTTCGACTCGGCGTCGGCGATCTGGTCGGCCATCGTGAGATGGCGGGAGAACTTGCTGACGACGCGCTGCATGGCATGGCCACGGACCTTGCCGGCTTTGGGGCAGGGCGGTGTCTTCACCTCTGCGGTCATGCTCCGCGCGAAAACCTCATCGCGGGTGCCGCACTTCGTGCACTGGAACTCATAGAGAGGCATGGGCAAAGAGTAGCATCCGCGGGCCGCAAAGGGGATCCGTGCTACCCGGCCGCCGCGGGGGCCTGTTCGAGGTAGTGTTCGGCGGCGATGGCGGCCGTCGCCCCATCGCCACAGGCGCTCACGAGTTGGCGGGCGGCGCCGGTGCGGAGGTCGCCCACAACGAAGAGCCCCGGGACGTTCGTGCGCATGTTGAGGTCAACGATGGCATGGCCGCCCGCGTCCAGTTCGACGAGACCCTGGAGAAGGGTGTTGTTGGGTGACTGCCCGACGTAAATGAACACGCCGCCAACCGGGAGGACGCGAGTGGCGCCGGTTTCGAGGTCACGGAGCGCGACGCCTTCGACCTGGTCCTTGCCTTCCATACGTTCGACGACGGTGTTCCAGGTGAACGTCAGCTTCGGGTTGGCGAAGGCCCGCTCCTGGAGCAGCGCACTCGCGCGGAGCTGCCCGCGGCGGTGGATGGCGTGGACCTTGCTGGCGAAGCGGGTGAGGAAGAGGCCTTCGTCAAGAGCGGAGTCGCCGCCGCCGACAACTGCGACCTCCTGGCCCTGGAAGAAGGGCCCGTCGCAGGTCGCGCAGTAACTGACGCCCCGGCCCAGCAGTTCGGCCTCACCGGGGACGCCGAGCCGGTTGTAGTGGGCGCCGGCCGCGACGATGACTGCGCGGGCCGTGTGGAGGCCCGATTCGGCTGCTTCCAGGCGGAAGCGGCCATCGGGCTCAACCGAGAGTGACGTTATGTCTTCGTAGGCGATGGGGGCGCCGAACTTCTCTGCCTGCTGGAGGAACGCCTGGGCAAGGTCGAAGCCTTCGACACCGGCGGGGAAGCCGGGAAAGTTCTCCACCGTGCCGGTCGTGGAAATCTGGCCGCCGGTGACGCCGCTTTCGAAGACGACGATGCGGCGGCGCGCCCGGGCCGTGTAGATGGCGGCGGTAAGGCCGGCGCCACCGCCGCCGATGATGGCGATGTCGTGCTCAGTCATGCTGGCTTCTCCGTTCCGGCGCGAGGGAGCGCGAGGGATAGCAAAAGGGGCCTGCCGCTGGTGTGCGCCACGCCCCTTCCGAGGTTCAATCGTGCCGCCCGCTAGGCGAGGGCTTCTTCGAGGCGCTTCTTGAGGTCGCTCTTGGGGCGGAACCCAACGATCGTCCCCTTCAGTTCGCCGCTCTTGAAGATGAGGAGAGTCGGGATGCTGCGGATACCGAACTTGCCGGGCACCTGGGGGTTCTCATCAGTGTTCATCTTGAAGAAGTTCACCTTGCCGGCGTACTCCTGGCCAAGTTCTTCGACGACCGGGGCAACCATGCGGCAGGGACCGCACCAGGGCGCCCAGAAGTCGACGAGGACGGGCAGATCGCTCTTGACGACGTCGGCCTCCCAGGTCAGGTCGGTTACTTCGCGGGTTTCAGACATGTTGTGTTCTCCAGTTCCGAGCCTGCTGCCGGGGTTGACGGCCTTCAGCCCTGTGTTACAGTCACTATACCCCGGTGGGGTATACCTCGTCAAGGGCGAAAAGAGGCCGAGATGGACCCTGAAGAGGAACGAAAACTGCTCGCCCGGCTGGCCCGGATCGAGGGGCAGGTGCGCGGTCTGAGGAAGATGCTGGAAGAGCACCGCACCTGCGAAGACGTGCTCACCCAGCTCCTTGCCGCCCGCTCGGGACTGGAACAGGCCGGCGTCCTGGTGCTTGAACGCCACCTCGACGAATGCGTGCTCCAGGATTCGCAGCTCACTCCCGAAGCCCGTGAGCGTCTGAAAGAGACGCTCCGGCAATGGGGGCGGCATACGTCTCACGGCGGGTAGCCCGGCTCAGTCGCGGGCCATCTTCGAACCCGGCACGTAGTACCTGTCGTGCCAGATACCGCGGAACTCCTCGCCCGGGACCGGCATCCGCCAGGTCAGGACCTTCGACCCCGCAAGCGGCACGGCGATCAGCGCCCGCGGCTGATCGATCGTCTCCTGGATGTAGTGCTCGGCCCCTTCGGCGGAGGTGTAGCGGCGGGCGATGCGGCGATAGAGGTCTCGCCACTCGTCGTCATCCCCCGTTTCGTGGACGAACCGGGCGACGCCTTCGACCGTCACTTTCCGGTAGGGGTGCGGCTGCTCGTCGATGGAGAGGGCCACGCGGGGGTCGCGGCGAAGGTTCGCGAGCCATGCGGACTCTGCCCGCGGGGTGACGAGGATCTCGCCGCCTTCGTAGACGAACCAGATGGGCGTCACATGCGGGCTGCCGTCGGCCTTCAGGGTGGCGATGCGGCAGAGGATGCCGGGCTCGGCAAGGAAGGCTTCGCGTTCGGGCAGGGTGAGTCGTGGCATTCGGCACAGCCCCCGGTTGAGGTTTGTGGCGCCACTATACCCTCGGCGGCGGGGCATAACGGGCGGCGAACGGGGAAACTTCGCGTCCGAGGAGACGCACGGAGCCTCCGCCCGCGCTACCATCCTGCCAATGGCAGCCCTGGCCGGCCCCACGCTGAAGTTCGAACGAGAAGCATGGAAGGCGGGCGCCCACTGGGTGGCTGGCGTAGACGAAGTTGGGGTCGGACCGCTGGCAGGCCCGGTGACGGCCGCCTGCGTGGCTTTGCCCCAGGGGCGCCGGTTCAAGTGGTACCGCTTCGTCAACGATTCGAAGGTGCTGCCGGAGAGGACGCGGGTGGAGCTGGCGCGCGAGATCCAGGCTTCGGTGCCGTTCGCGATCGGCTGGGCGGACCCGGCGGAGATTGACCGGATCAACATCTACCAGGCGCGGAAGCTCTGCATGCTGCGGGCCTTCGAAGCGCTCGCGGTGACGCCGGACGCGATCATCTCCGACGCGCTGCCGCTGCCGCTGCCAAACGTAAGGGCGGTGATCGACGGAGACGCGCTGAGCGTGGCCGTGGCGGCGGCTTCGATCGTCGCGAAGGTGGCGCGAGACACGCTGATGGAGGAGATGTGCGGCCGCTACCCGGGCTACGCCTTCTGCCGGAACAAGGGGTACCCGACGCCGGAACACAAGGCCCTGCTCCTGGCGAGGGGACCTTGCGAGATCCACCGGAGGAGCTTCGCGCCGGTCGCGCAGTTTTCGCTGCGGTTGTGACGGCGCGGCAGGACCTCGGGGCGTTTGGCGAACGGATAGCCGGGCACAGGCTTGAGGCATCCGGGCTGCGGATCCTCGCCCGGAACGTGCGGACCCCGGGCGGCGAGATCGACATCGTCGCGGTGGACGGCGACGACACCGTCTTCGTGGAAGTGCGGGCGCGGCGGGCGGACCCGGGCAGCGCCGCTGAGTCGCTCGGCCCGGCCAAACTGCGGCGGATGTGGCGGTGTGCGATGGACTACTGCGAAGCCGCTGGTCTCGACCCGGAACGGGTGCGGATCGACATCGTGAGCGTGGACCTCGGCCCCGGTGGGAGGGTCTCGCAGGTGGAGCACTTCCGGGGCATCGAGATCCCCGACTGAGCAGTGACAGTGCAGCGGCGTTGGCCGAGAATACGCGCTTATGACGCAGCGACCCTCGGTACAGGTGCGGCCGGCGACGACCGATGACGCGCCGCGGCTGACCGCGATCTACAACCACTACATCCTCACGACGCCGGCGACCTTCGACATCGAACCCTTCACCGTGGAGCAGCGCCGGGAGTGGTTCAGTCACTACAGCGACACAGGCCCCCACCGGGTGCTGGTCGCGGAGACGGACGGACTCGTGACGGGGATGGCCTGGAGCAGCGCCTTCCGGCCCAAGCGCGCCTACGAGACGACTGTGGAGACGAGCATCTACTGCGCGCCGGAGGCGACCGGGATGGGGATCGGCGGCGCGCTGTACGTGGCGCTCTTCGAGGCACTGGCTGGCGAGGGGCTGCACCGGGCGGTCGCGGGGATCACGCTCCCAAACGACGCCTCGGTGCGTCTGCACGAACGCTTCGGGTTCCGGCAGGTAGCGCTGTTGACGGAGGTCGGGCGGAAGTTCGGGCGCTACTGGGACGTGGCGTGGTTCGAGAAGGCGCTCTGAGGGCTTCGGGCGCCGCTCCCTTCCGGTCGCGGTTCGGATGGACCGGGGCCAGCGGGGCGGGTCTTTGCTTTTCGGCCGTGGCTCCCTACCCTTTGGATATGCCCATCTACGAATTTCGCTGCAGCGACTGCGGCAAGATCACCAACTACTTCACGCGGAAGGTCGACACGGAGGTGCGGCCCCCGTGCGAACACTGCAAGGGCGCGAACACCGCCCGGATGATGTCGAAGTTCGGACGGACGTTCAGCCGGGCAGACATCATCGAAAAGTACGGCGACCCGGCGGACATGGGCGGCGGGCCCGATGCCTACCGCGACCCACGCCAGATCGGCAGCTGGGTAGAGAAGCGCTTCGGGGAGTACGGGATGGACCTGCCCGAAGGCGCCCGCGAGATGATTGACGCCGCCCGCGACGGCGACTTCCCCGACCCGGTCAAGGACCTGTAGGGTCCATTCATGGCCGACACGTCACCGCTCGACGAGATCATCCCCCGGATCATCCGGCACTTCACGGAGAAGAATGCAGCCCGCGAACAGGCTCTGACCGCCAGCCGGACGCTGATCCGGATGAGCGCCAACAGCATCCGGGCCGTGCATCGCGGGGAACTGGCGAAGGCGGCAGAGATCCTTGCGGAGGCGCGGCGGCTCCGGGACGAGGCTGTGGCAGCCCTCGCCGGGCACGGCGACATCTACCATGCGGGGTTCCTCCACGACGCGCAGAAAGAGTTCGCCGAAGCCTCTACGACGCTGGCGCTGCTTTCGGGCAAGCCGATCCCGTCGCCGGAAGACCTGGGGGTCGAGTACCCGGCCTACCTGAACGGCATCGCCGAGGCGGTCGGCGAGATGCGGCGGATGGTGCTCGACCGGCTCCGGCGCGGGGAATACGACGGCTGCGAGGCGATCCTCGACGCGATGGACGACATCTACAGCGTGCTCGTCACCATCGACTTCCCGGACGCGATGACCGGGGGCTTGCGCCGGACCACCGACCAGACGCGCGGCATTCTCGAAAAGACGCGGGGCGACCTGACGATGGCGATCCTCCAGCGGGAGGCGATGGCGGCGATGGGCCCGAGGGCATAGGGTGCAACGTCTTCCCGGATCGGCCCCGGTGGACTACCGTTGGCCGGAAATCCGCGGGGGCATGAGCGATGGGTGACCGGGTCCATGGGAAGGCTGGCGTGATCTTCGGCGGGGGCCAAACCCCGGGCGAAACGGTCGGGAACGGCCGGGCGACGGCGATTGTCCTCGCCCGCGAAGGCGCGCGGCTGGAGATCGCGGACCGGGACCTGGCTTCGGCGGAAGAAACCGCCGCCATCATCCGGGAAGCCGGCGGAGAGGCGTTCGCTATCGCCGCAGACGTGACCGACGAAGCGTCGGTGCGCGCGGCAATCGAGGCCTGCATCCTCCGGTTCGGGCGGATCGACATCCTCCACAACAACGTCGGCGCGAGTCTTGCGCTGGGCGACGCCACGGCCACGGAACTGACCGTGGAGGCGTTCGACCGGATCGTGGCGGTCAACCTGCGAGGCATGTGGCTGGCCTGCAAACACGCGCTGCCCCCGATGCGGGAACAGGGCGGCGGGTCGATCGTCAACATCTCTTCGATGGCGGTGCGCGAGGCCTACCCCTACGTGGGATACAAGACGACGAAAGCGGGCGTGATCAGCCTGACGGAGAACATTGCTGCGGCGAACGCGCGCTACGGCATCCGGGCGAACGCAATCCTACCGGGGCTGATGAACACGCCGATGGCGATCGAGCCACGTGTCGCCGCGGGGACACCGCGGGAGACCGTGATTGCCGAGCGCGACCGGCGCGTCCCTCTCGGCGGGAAGATGGGCACCGGCTGGGACGTCGCCCACGCGGCCCTGTTCCTCCATTCCGACGAGGCGGGGTTCATCACGGGTGTGTCGCTGCCCGTCGATGGCGGGGCGGGTGTGAGCTGAGGCGCCCTAAGTGTGCTTGACGGCGCGGGCGATGACGGCACGGGTGAAGCCCATCGTGTCGAGGCTGCCGCCGAGGTCGCGGGTCATTTCGCCGTCGGCAATGCAGTCGCGCACGGCATCGATCAGGCGGCGGCCCATATTGAAGTGGCCGCAGTATTCGAGCAGGTAGCCAAAGGCCTCGATCGCGCCCGATGGGTTGGCGATTCCCTGCCCGGCGATGTCGGGTGCGGTGCCGCCGGCAGGGTCGAAGATCCCGACGCTCGGCTGATGGCTGGGGGTGAATGCGTAGGACGCGCTCGCGCCGAGGCCGATCGAGCCGATAAGGCCGTAGACCGCGTCGCTGAGGAAATCGCCATATTCGTTCGGGGTGACGATAACGTCGAAGTGCTCGGGATTGATGATCAGCTTGGCGAGGAGCGAGTCGAAGAGTTCGCGGTGGTGCTCGGTGTTGCGGTACTCCTTCGCCACCTCGTCCACGATGTCTTCGAAGAGGCCGTCGGCGGCGCGCTGGATGGTGTACTTGCTGGTGGAGACGACGCTGTGACGCTGCTGTTCGGCCAGCCGGAAGGCGAAGTGGGCGGCGTGTTCGACGGGGGTGCGCTCCATGATCCGGACGCTCACGGCGCTGTGATAGCCGATGCGGTGGCCGGCGTCCTCATAGGTGCCGCCGGTGGCGACGCGGACGACATGGAGGTCGATCTCGCCGGTGTAGTTCTTGCTGACGCCGGGGTAGGTGCGGCAGGGCCGGTGGATGACGGCGAGGCCAAGCTTGTCGCGAAGGACCTGGTTCGGGCTGACCGTTTTGGTGACCGTCGGGTACTTCATGGCCGCGCCGAGCTCGCGCGCGAGTTCGATGCCTTCGTCGACGGCGGCTGAGCTGGCCTCGCGGCGTTCGACGCTCCAGTCGACCGGGCGGAAGGCAACGGGACTGCCAAGCGCCTCGTTGAGGGCGTGGATCGCATCACGCAATTCGGCTGCGATGCCGTCGCCGTTGAGCTCCGCGACTTCGCGCATGGACCATCCTCCCGCCGGGCTGGGGAGATTATCTCACCGGGCGGGGGTGGCGGATGCCGGGGAAGTCCCGATACGTCAGATGCCGACGCGGCGCTGGAATTCGAACACGGCGAGGACGACGATCAGGACGACATAGAGCCAGAGAATCCTCCGGCTGAAGTGGATGATCTCCCATGCGGCCTTCGACCGGAAAACGAGCGCAAGGACGACGATGGCAGCCAGGCAGACGAGGATCGCGGCGACGACAAAGCGCATCCGGGCTGCCTCCAGGCCAGTGGCTTCAGGCGTCGATGGCGGCGCTGCGGGAGGCGAACTTCCAGCCGTCGGCGCTCTTCGTCAGGGTGTCACTGTAGAGGCCGCTGACGAGGATGGCGGGCGGGGTGCCGGCTCCGGCGAGCCGATAGAGGAGAAGGTAGCAGCTTCCCTTGGCGCCGGCGGCGGAAGGCTCGATGACGAGGTTGTTGGTCCAGTGGCGGGCCTTGCCCTGCATGTTCCCGGCGAAACGCTGGGCGAAGGCGGCGAGTGCCGCGGTGCCCTGGGAGGCGGGTTGACCGGTCGCCGAGAAGGTGGCGTCAGGCGTGAAGGTGGCGGCCCAGGCCTCGGCCTTGCCGGCGTCGATGGCGTGGTTGTACCGGGCATAAAGCATCTGAATGTCGATGTAGTCCTGGGTCGTGAGGCTCATGCGGCTCCCTCGGAAGTGTTGGGGATGGAGCATAGCGCGCGGAAGTCCGGCCGTCTTGTCAGCCTCAATCAAGGGGGACTTCCCTTGCCGATGCGGCTCTTGCCGTACGATAGGGGCATCCGCCCCCGAGGAACCCACATGCTTCTCCGTGCCCTCCCGTTCGCGCTCGGCGCCGCGCTGCTGTTCGCAGCCTGCGGCTCCAGCACGGAATACAACACCGACCGCGACTTCAGCGATGACGAACTCGAAGCGATGGCACTGACAGACGACGAAATGCCCGCCGGCGTCTTCGCCCAGGACCGGCAGGCGTTCACGAACGAAGACTGGGCGGCCGAGTTCCCAAACATCCAGGACGAAGACGGACTGGCCGTCCAGAAGACGGCTCTTGACAGCCAGGGCCGGGTCACGGGCTTCCGGACCATCCTCGCCTGGGAATCGCCAATCGCCCACCTGGGGCGTCCGTACCTCTACCGCACGCATTCCACCGTCTTTGCCGACGTCGCGGCGGCAAAGGCAGCCGTCGGGCTCTACTGCGACCTCCCCATCGACGACACCAGCCCGCTGAAGGAATTCCGGGTGCCGAAGATCGGCGAGGAGTCGGTCGGTCTCCAGGTAACGGAGGAACTGCCTGACTTCGGCGCATCGGTCGACACGATCGTCTGCTTCCGGACCGGCCGGATCGTGCACTCGGTGATCCAGAGCGGCCTCGACGGGACCTCTGACATCAGCCTTTCGGTGAGGCTGGCGCGGCGGATGCTCGCCCACGTCGAAGATGCGCTGTCCGGGAAGAGTGCAGAGTCCGGCGAAGGGGACGCGACCCCCTAACCGGGTCCCGGGGGCCTGCCCGCCAGCGGCTGGATCGCGTAGATGGTCCGGCCCTTGGCGCAGAGGCGGCCTTCCTCATCGAGGACGCTGACTTCGGTCACGGCCAGGTGGCGGCCTTTGCGGAGGACGACGGCCTCGGCATAGACGTGGGGGCCCATGGCCGGGCGCATGTAGGTGATGTTGAGGTCGGTGGTGCCGGCGGCCGCTTCGTCGGGGCGGAACATGGGGATGAGCGCCTGGAGCATCGCGATATCGACCAGCGCCGCGAGGAGGCCACCGTGAACGCTGCCGCGGGCGCCCCCAAGCGTGAACTCGCTGGTCTCCATCCGGAGGCGGGCGAAGCCAGGGCGCACCTCTTCGATGCTGAGGCCCATCGCCTTGTGGAGGGGGACGGCCTCGAACTCCCGCCGGGCACGATCGCCGGGGCCGGGGCCGCTCACCAGGCTGCGCCGCTGGGCCGGGCCGAACCGGCGGGTGCGCTGGCGTAGTCCTGGAAGGGGCCGTCGCGCCAGTCGAGCGCAGCTTTGAGCCCCTTTTCCCGCGCGATCTGGCCGAACGTCCCTCCTCCGGGGCGGACACGCCCGAGCTCCTGCACGTCTCCGCCCGCCTGCATCGAGGTGCGGATGCCCATGATTTCGTAGACGCGGTTGATCTGGCGCTTGGTCATCGAAAGCATCGGGCCGTCGACGTTGGCGATGCGCTCGGCGAAGGCTTCGGTGACGGCCTCCAACTGGTCGATGGGGACTGCGCGGTTGGCCCAGCCCAGCTCCGCAGCCTCCTTCCCGGTGACGCTGTCGCCGGTATACAGCAGTTCGCGGACCTTGCGCATCGGCATGTGCCAGGGGTGGTAAATGATGTCGACTGGGGTCATCGCGCGGACGGGCGGGTAACCGATGACCGCGTCTTCGGCCACGAACATGAGGTCGCACATCGTCGCCAGTTCGGTGCCGCCGGCGAGACAGTAGCCGTGGACCATGGCGATGACGGGCTTGGTCAGCTCCCAGATCTGCCAGTAGCCACTGAGGAGGTGCTGCGGCCACTGACCCTGCCCGGGATGGATGGGGCCGACGTTGGGGAGGCCGCTGCGCCGTTCGACGTAGTCGCGGTCGTCCTGAGTCTTGCTGATCCCGGAGAGGTCGTAACCGGCGCTCCATGCCCGGCCCGAACCGCGGATGATGATGACCCGCACTTCGGGATCGACTTCGAAGCCCTTGAGGGCATCGAAGAACTCCGCACGGAGGTTGTGGCTGAGGGCGTTCATCTTCTCCGGCCGGTTCAGCTGGATGATGGCGTGGCGGTCTTTCTTGAAGGTGAGGATGTCGAGGTAGTCGGTCATGAGGCGATTCTACGCGACCGGATGGTGCTCCTGTATGCTCGGTGGCATGGCTCCGAACGCGATCTTCCCGGCCGCCGGCGGGGTGCCCTGATGGCGGCGATGCCCTACCGTCAAAGGCGATGACGCTCCACATCGTGGGACTTGGCCCCGGGAGGCCTTCGCTGCTCACCGAAGAAGCAGCGGCGCTGCTGGGTTCGGGACTGCCCGTGGTGCTGCGGACGCGCCACCATCCGACGGTCGCGCACGTCGACCCGGGTGGGCGGTTCGAAGACTGCGACGACCTCTACCGGACGGGCAGATCCTTCGCCGCTGTGTACGAAGCGATCGCGGCGCGCGTGCTGGTCCGGGCCGCGGGCGGAGAGGCGATCTTCGCGGTCCCGGGACACCCGCTGGTCGCGGAGAGCAGCGTCGCCCTGCTCCTCCAACAGGCGAAGGCGGCGGGGGTTCCCTGCCGCGTCTACCCGGCGGTGAGCTTCGCCGACGTCGCGGCGACGGCGTTGGGGATCGACCTCGGGAACGTGCAGGTGTGTGATGCGCTGGACCTCCGGATAGACGCCCAGCGCCCTGCGCTCATCCACCAGGTTTTCGACCGGGATGTGACGGCTGACCTGAAGCTGCGGCTGCTCGACATCTACCCCGCCAGCCACCCGGTGACAGTGCTGACCGCGCTCGGGAGCGACGACGAAACCACGAGGATCGTGCCCCTGGCGGAGATCGATCACCGGCCGTTCGGGTACCTGGAGTGCCTCTACCTGCCGCCGCTCGCGCCGGAGGAAGACGTGCGGCGCTTCGACGGGCTGTTCGCGGTCATCGAACGCCTGCACGGGCCCGACGGCTGCCCCTGGGACCGAGAGCAGACCCACGAGTCGCTGCGGCCGCATCTGTTGGAAGAGAGCTACGAAGCGCTGGAAGCAATCGACTCCGGCGACCCTGACCGGCTGACCGAAGAACTGGGCGACGTGCTCCTGCAGGTGCTGATGCATGCCGCCGTGGCGAGCCGTACGGGCGAGTTCAGCTTCGCCGACGTGAGCGAGCACATCGCCCGCAAGCTCATTCGCCGCCACCCCCACGTCTTCGGAGAGGGCACGGCCAAGACCTCGGACGAGGTGTACCAGAACTGGGAGGTGCTGAAGAAGGCGGAGAAGCCGCGCGAATCCATCCTCGACGGCGTCCCGGCGACCCTCCCGGCATTGGCTGCGTCGCAGTCGATCCAGGGGCGGGCGCGGCGCCTGGGGTTCGACTGGCCGGACATCGAGGGGCCGCTCGAGAAGATGCTGGAGGAAGTCCGCGAGTTCGCCCGGGCCGAAAACGGCGACGGCGACCGGGAGGACGAATTTGGAGACATCCTCTTCGTGCTCGCGAACATCGCCCAGCGGCTGGGGCTGGATGCGGAACAGGCGCTGCGGAGGGCAAACGCGAAGTTTCGCCGCCGCTTCGGCGCGATGGAGCGGATCGCGGAGGCCGAGGGCATCGAGATGAAGACGCTGGACCTGGCCGGACTCGATGCGCTCTGGGAGCGGGCGAAGGCGGACGAGTAGCTGTTGGCCGTTAGTCGTTAGCCGTTGGCTCCCTCCTCCCTCCTCCCTCCTCCCTCCTTGGCGTAGAATCCCGCTCATGGTAAGGATCATTCGGCCGGGCGAACGCGACAGCGGCACCGCCCAGACTCCAGGCATGCGCCGGGCAGCGGGCATCTCGGCGAAGCTCACGGGCTCGGCCGGGCTCTGGATGGGGACGGGCGTCAACGACCCCGGCGCCTGTTCGGCGATCCATCACCACGGGGAGAGTGAGTCGGGGATCTACATCCTCAAGGGCCGCATCCGCTTCCGCTGGGGCGCAAACCTGGAGCAGATGGCAGACACCGGCCCCGGCGACTTCGTCTTTGTGCCGCCCTGGGAAATCCACTCCGAAGAGAACCTCGACCCCGACAACCCGGCGGAGTTCCTCCTGGCGCGGAACACGATGGAGGGCATCGTCGTCAACGTCCCCGACCCACGGACTGGCTGACGAACCCGATCAGGCGAGTGCGAGGCGGTAGACCATCATCCGGCGGCCGTTGTTACGCTCCCAGTCGCGATGGGTATCGCGGACGAAGCCAAGCCGTTCGTAGAGGGCGTGCGCGGCCAGCATCGTTTCTTGCGTGGAGAGGACAACAGCCTGGCGATGTGCCCGTCGCGCCCTGGCGATGCAGTCCTTCACGAGCGCTTCGCCAATCCCCATGCGGCGAAAGCGGGGGTCGACCGCGAGCATCCGGAACTCCGCTTCGTATTCGCGCCGCACCTGGGCGAGGGGGCTTGCCTTCGCCATGAAGGTGACGGTCCCCGCGACCTCTCCCGAGGGCGTGACAGCAACAAGGAGCACCGCCGAACGTGCCCGCCCGCGGCTGTCCCGGAGGGTCGCGTCGGCGGAGGCCGGGGAGAAACGTTCGTCGATGTAGACCCTCGCTGTGAGTTCGCCGATCGCCGTAAACTCGGCCGGGCGGGCGACCCTGACTTCGACGGCAGGTGCAGTGCTGGTCAATTCGTGCCGCCCAGGCTCTGGAACTTGCGGCGCCGGTGCTCGGTGACCTCGGCCCCGGTGCGCGAGAGCAGTTCGTCCAGGATTTCGGCCAGTTGGACGACGCGGTCGCTTGCGGTCTCGCCTTCGAGGAGACGCTGCTTCGTTTCCTCATCCACCTGGAGCCACGGGCCGAGGAAGTTTACGAGGTCATGGGGCCTGTTCGGCAAGCGAAGGCCCTTCGCCCACTGGTCGGTGAGGGCAAGGGCGAGGCGGAAATAGGCCGGGAACGTCGCCCGGACGGTTTCGAGCGCGCTTCGCAGCACCGGGGTGTCGTAGGCGGGGTCGTCGTCAAGCAGTTCGACTTCTCCGAAGGGGTAGGGTCTCGGCGGCAGCGGCCGGAGGAGGCGGAAGCGCTGGACGCCGCGGGCACTGAGGACGAAGCGCCCACCGTCGACCTCCTGGCACTCTTCGATGCGGGCAGTGGTCCCGATGTCATAGGGCACGGCGCCGCCGCCGATTTCGCTGCCTTCGCGGATGAGGAGGACGCCGAAGACGCCACCGCTGTCGAGGAGTTCCTGGGTCATCGTCCGGTAGCGCTCCTCGAAGATGCGGAGGGGGAGGGCCATGCCCGGGAAAAGCACCGTCCGCAAAGGGAACAGGGGGATCGCCACTCGCTCCATCGGATTGAGTGTACCGCAGCGCCGGGTCGATTCACTTGCGCGAGGCAAGCCAGCCCTGGATTTGTTCGCGGTGTTCTTCAAAGTGGTGGATGCCCGGCCCCGCAAGGAGCCGGTTTCCAATGCGCGGCCGATCCTTCTCCGGGTCGACCCCGTAGAGGTCTTCGGGTAGAGCCTCGGCGGCGGCTCTATAGGCGGCGAAGCCATCGTCCCAGTCGGCGAGAGCCGCGGCACCGGCTTTGGCCCTAGCGGCAAAGCGGGCGTTCCAGGCGTCCGCGTCGCTGTAATCCACACCCTCCGGCGTAGGCCGTTCGCCGCGGGCGACGCGCTCGAGTGAGCCCGCCATCTCCCGCCACCAGCCGCCCATGTGGGCAAGCAGTTGGCTAAGGTTCCAGTCGCCCAGCCAGCGTTCGTTGTAGGCGTCGGCGGGAAGCGCGGCGATCGCTCCCCGGAAGCTTTCATAGCCGGACTGGAGTTCGGCGAGAAGGCCGGATTTCGCGGTCATGGGTCGTGGCTCCTTGTGGCCCGGTCAGGCGATGCCCGCCAGTTTCTTCGCGTATTCGAGGGTGCGGCGGCTGTCGTAGGCACGGGAGATCATGAGCTTTTCGGCCTCCAGCGAGCCTTCGGCGTGGATGGCGAGGACGGCGTGATAGCCACCGAAGTCGCCGGTCGTGAGGTCGCTGACCATGTTCATGGCGCGCGTCCGCAGTTCGCCGTCGATGCCGGCGCGGCCGCCGAGGTACTTCCGCAGGAGGTCGCCGGTATCGGGGTTGGCGAAGTCTTCCACGCCGGGGCCCGTCACGAGCATGCCGCCGGCGATGTCCTGCACGTGTTGGAGGGCTTCGTGGTAGTTGTGGGCGAAGTGGTACTTGGCCATGTTCGTGGTCAGGGCGTCGGGGGCGTAGATGCCGGCTTCGTCGGCGCGGCCCCGGATAGCGGCCATGTCGGTCAGGGCGCGCAGTGTCTCGGCGTAGCTGATGAGCCAGATGAGCTTGTCACGGACGTGGGCGGCTTTCGCGATGCCGTTGAGATCGGCCATGAGCAGGGCCGACCCGATGAGGGCATCAACGAGCGGCAGCTTGTAGGAGACGGCGGTGAAGCGGTGGTATTCGACGAAGCCGAGGGCCATGGCCCCCGCGAAGTCGTGTTCGCCGGCCATGAAGACGCGCTCCCAGGGCACGAAAACGTCGTCGAAGATGGTGATGGTTTCCATCATCTTGCGTTCGGCGCTGAGTGGGGCGTCGAACTCGGCCTTCGGTGAGCCGCCGTAGGGGCTGGCGACAAGCTTCACGCCGGGGGTGTTGACCGGGATGGCGAACGCCAGCGCGTAGTCGGCATCGCCCTGGGACATGGCCCGGGTGGGGAGGACGATGAGTTCGTTCGTGTTCGTGGTGCAGCTGGTATGGAGCTTCGCCCCACGGACGACGATGCCATCGCTGCGGCGCTCGACGATCCGGGTGTAGTAGTCAGGGTGGGGCTGGGTGAGCGGCCCCTGGCTGCGGTCGCCCTTCACATCGGTCTGGGCGACGGAGATGGTGAGGTCGTTGTCGCGGCAGTGGCGATAGAAGGCCTGGACGCGCTGGAGGTAGTCGGATTCGTACTTGCGGTCCATGTCGCGGGCCACCCGGTGGAGCGCGAAAAGGGCGTCGGTGCCGATTTCCTTGACGAGGACGACCAGGGTCTTGCCGAGGGCGGTGGCGGCTTCGATGAGCTGGCTGCGCTTGAGGAGATCGTCGGTGCTGGCGGGAATCTTGTAGTAGCGGCTGTAGACTTCGCCGTCTTCTTCGACGACGGAGAGTTCGCGGGTGGCCGGGTCTTCTGCCATCTCATAATCGAGGCAGGCGTGATGGACGGCCTTCTTGATGACGGGGTGGGTGGTGACGTCGGCGACGCTCTCGCCGCGGTAGTAGACGGTGCGGCCGTCCTTCAGCGAGTCAATATATTGCTGGGGAGTGCGGAGGCCCATGGAAAGTCGACCCCTGAGAGGTGGATTTGGCCCATGCCGGGGGGACCGGGGTGACTATCATAGGGCCGCCGCGGGATGCCGTAACGGCGACACCGGTGGAGTGGTTGCGGCCTCTCGCCGCTCCGGCGAAGATGCGGCGGATGAAGGTACTCCGCCTGGGCAACAGCGAAGACGTGCGAGACGACATTCCTGTCGAGAAGCGCGCCTACACGATCGCTGCGCGACGGCTGGAAGAAGCCTGCGGCCAGCCTGTGGAGACGATTCCGCGGGTGATCTGGCCGGAGTCACACCTCCCGGAACTCGTCGGCGAGTGGCTGGACCGCTACGAGCCCGACATCGTGTTCCTGAAGGTGACCTGGTACTGGTACGGGTACGAATCGGTGCCGCGCCGGATCGAGCGGAAACTGGGGAAGGCGGGCCGCCCAATTGCGAATGCCAGCCTCAAGGCGGCCGAGATGTCGTGGCTTTCGACAACCAGGCCGTTCAAGTTCGGCCGCCGCATGGCCCACCGGCTGATCGGCGGCGATACGCAATTCCCACCGGAGCAGGTGGTCAGCGTCGTCGAGGCGACGATCCGGGCGGTGCTGGCGAAGGAAGGCGTGGGGTTGGTGGTGAAGGGCACGGGAGGCGGCCGGGCGCCGGAGGGGGCGCTCGCGGACTACTTCGAGGCGTTCGTACGGCGCCGGGACATGGTCGAGGGGTCAATCAAACGGTTCTGCGAAGGGCTTGGCGTCGTCTACATCGCGCACGAAACCCCGGTCATCCCGAACGACCCGGAACTGAAGCGTGGGGACGGTGTCCACCGGGGTACGGCGGGCCACATGTCGATGGGCAGCCACGAGGGCGAGGGGCTGGTGCTCGCGTGGCGGGCGATGGTGGGCGAACCGGCCACGCCTACCCGGGGCTGAGCTTTGGCAGCGCCTGTTCGAGGATGAGCCTCGGGGCGAAGAGGTCGCCTTTCACAGCGACCCGGCGGAGCACGGACGGCTAGCGTTCGACCTGCCCGGCGACGCCGAGAAGGAACGCGACCGCCGCAGCCTGCGCCCAGACGCGGTTCTCGGCCTGGTCGAAGATGATCGACCCGGGGCTCTCTATAACCTCGTCAGTGATCTCTTCGCCGCGATGGGCCGGGAGGTCGTGCATGACGAAGGCCCCGAGGGCGGCGCCGGACATCAGGTCGCTGTTGAGCTGGAAACCGGCGAAATCGATGCGGCGGCGCTCGGCCTCGCGTTCCTGGCCCATCGAGGTCCAGACGTCGGTGTAGACGGCTTCGGCGCCGAGGACCGCCGCGCGCGGGTCGGTGACGAGGGTGAGTTTGCCACCCGAATTGCTGGCCCGGGCGCTGGCTTCGGAGACCAGCCACTCGGGGAGCCCGTAGCCTTTGGGGGCGGCCATGCGGGTGTCCATGCCCAGGGATGCGGCGGTGAGCACGAGGCTCGCGGCGACGTTGTTCCCGTCACCGACGAAAGCGATCGACCGGCCGCGGAGGTCGCCCCACTTTTCCTTCAGGGTGAGGATGTCGGCCAGTGCCTGGCAGGGGTGCTCTTCGTTCGTGAGGGCGTTGATGACGGGGATGCTGGAGAACTGGGCGTACTCTTCGACGATGGCCTGGCCGAAGGTGCGCACGGCGACGATGTCGACGTAGCGGGCGAGGACCCGCGAGACATCGCGGATGGCTTCGCGCTCGCCGAGGCCGACTTCGTTGGCATTGAGCGACATGGCCGTGCCGCCGAGGTGGTTGATGCCGATTTCGAAGCTCACGCGGGTCCGGAGCGAAGGCTTTTCGAAGAGGAGGGCGAGATGCTTGCCCTTGAGCAGGGGCTGAGGCTTCCGCTTGAGGGCGGAGGCGGTATCAAGCAGAAACGAAATCTCCTCTCCGCTGAGGTCTGCCGCGGAGAGGAGATGGCGGACGGTGTCACCCATTTGCCGAGTATATCAGAGGGAGGCCGGGGGCCGGTTTCGGGGTGCACGTCTCAGGGATGACCCCGATCCAGTGATAGATGCCACCGATAGCCGTTAACTTCTGCGCCGATATGCCGTTATGGATGGTAAGAGGCGATTGAGATGTACACGCAGCGAGTGCCCACGCCGCTCTGGGAGCGGAAGTCCGCCGAGGGAAAGATGTTCCGGCGCATGGAATGCGACCGGTGCGGGGTGCACTTCCACTTTTCGGAGGCGCCGCGAGCGACGCGCATTCCGCTGTGCCCGGCCTGCGGCAGCACCGGCGCCCACCCCCAGGCGGCCTGAGCGTTCGACTCTTTCGGCGGATCTGGTAGGATCGAGGTTCGCGCAGGGGTGTAGCTCAGTTGGTAGAGCAGTGGCCTCCAAATCCACCGGTCGCGGGTTCGAGTCCTGCCGCCCCTGCCAGCTTTTCGTGAGATAATCCGGTTGCGGCGCGCTTCCTCGGCGCGCTTGCTCAAGGCCGGAGACGGTCCTTACGATTGGCGAACGTGCCCAGGTGGTGGAATGGCAGACACGCTGTCTTGAGGGGGCAGTGCTCTTTTTGAGCGTGTGAGTTCAAATCTCACCCTGGGCACCATTTCAAATGCGGTCCGGCGCCGTGGCCAAGTGGCAAGGCAGAGCTCTGCAAAAGCTTCACCGCCGGTTCGAATCCGGCCGGCGCCTCCATCCCCTCCCCCAACCTCCCGAACCTGTCACCGGGTTACCGTCCTCCGATCAGGCCGGCGTCCAGCCCACCGCGTTCCTGAGCCGAATCCCGGAGACGTGCATGGTGCTCTCCCATGCATCGCGCAGGGGCACCAGGGAGGGCATCAGGCGGAGTTCGACACCGGCCTCGCGGAGTGCCTCCACCAGGTCACCGACCGGCTCCACGGAGAGCGGCGTGACGGGCTCGCGGCAGACGTACATCCACTCCACGTCTTCGCCGGGGGCGGATTCGAAGCCGGCTGACGGGAAGCGGTACCGGTAGAGCAGCGTGGCGTAGAGGGCTTCGAGCCAGCGCCATTCGACACAGGCCACCCGCCCCTCCCCGGCACGGCCGAGCCATCGCTGGCGGTCGGCGGCGGTGGTTGTGGGGGTCGGCCAGAGCAGGACGCGCGGGCAGTCGCGGGGGAAGAGGTAGGTCCAGGCGTGGGCCTCTTCGACTGCCCAGACCAGCGGCTCCACTTGCGGGCGCTCAAGCGGCGCCCGGGGAACGAACACGGGAATGCCCGGGTCTTCGGAGAAGTGGTAGAGGAGCCTGGCGCCAGTCATGGTGGCAGGGGCCTACAGATCCTCGATGTCCTCGGGGAGGATGTCGAGGGCGATGGCCAGGGCGCGGTTCACCTCGCGGAGCTTCGCAGGCGAAAGGGAGCCGACGTAGGCCCGGAGACTCACCTTCCGGACGCTCAGGACCTCGTCGCAGTGGAGGCTGCTCGGGTGTTTCAGTCCTTCCCCGGGCCCGATCGCGACCTGTGTGTCGAGGCCTCCCTGGTTCGAGTACACCGGGACGCACATGACGGTTGAGTGGCCGCTGTCGATAAGCCCCTGGCGGCTCACGATGAGCATCACGCGCGCCCGGCGGGGGTCGCCCGCGACGGTCTCGGCGCGGTACAACTCACCCCGCGTGAGCAAGCGGGGCCTCGTCAATCAGCACCTCGACCTCGTCGCCGAACGCGAGCGGATCGGGCTGAAGCTCCAGGTAGGCCGCGCGGAGTGCCTCTTCCTCGGGCGACATCGTTGCCAGGTGCCGGGCGTAGGCCTCCCCGTCACGGCGGTCGCGCTCTTCCCGGCGCTTCTGGCGGAAGTGGCGCTTCAGCGTGTCCTCGATGAACTGGGAACGGTTGCCGCCGGCGCCGACCTCTGCGTCGATGGCCGAGAGGATGCCGGGCGAGAGCGTGATGGACGTCTTCGTCTTCATACCACCGAGTATACCACCCGGGTACCACCGTCGATACTACCGACATACCACCGCCGGTGGGATGATTATCTTACAGCCCGTACCGCGCCGGCTCGGTCCGCACCCACTCTCCCACCATCTCGCCGATCATGATCGAGGTCAGATTCGTGTTGGCGCGCGGGACGGACGGCATGATCGAGGCGTCGGCGACGACGAGGTTGCCGAGCGCGTGGGCGCGGCCGTACTGGTCGACGACGGCGCCGGGGTCGCTGGATGGCCCCATCTTGAGCGTGCCGCAGGGGTGAAAGCCGCTGGCGGCGAAGCGCTCGCAGAGCTTGGCGATGGAGTCATCGCTCAGGGGCACGGCCGGGTTGGGGAAGATGACGCGGTCGATCAGGTCCGCGAGCGGCTTCGCTTGCGTGAAGGCGATGGTGTCCCTGAAGCAGGCGACAAGCCGCCGGGTATCGCGGGGGTCTTCGCAGAAGTGCTGCTCGACGACCGGGCCCATCTTCGGGTCGGCCGAGCGGAGGCGGAGGGTGCCCCTGCCGTAGGCCTGTTCCAGGACGGAGGCGATCGCGAACGAGGACAGGGGACCGCCGCGCGGGGAGAACGAGAAGGCCTCGATCTGGAGGTCGTTGCGCTGGTCGGAACCTGGGGCAGTGTAGCGAAGGATCGTCTGGACGATGGGCTGGTCGGCGTCGAGGATCGACGGGTCCTTCACGGAACAGGCGACGGCGAGCGCGGGGTGGTCGCTGAGGTTGCGGCCAACGCCTGGGACGTCGCGGACGAGTTCGATGCCGTGACGTTCGACTTCCGAGCGGGGGCCGACACCGGAGCGGAGGAGGATTGCGGGGGACTGCAGCGACCCCGCCGAAAGGACGAAGAGACGGCCGCGGACCAGTTCGACCTCGCCGTCGTGCTCAACCTCGGCGGCGACGACGCGGCCGTCCTCGACGATCAGGCGGCGGGTCAGCGTGTTCGCGCGAATCTGGAGGTTCGGCCGGACCCGGGCGGCGGAGAGGTACCCGACGGCGGTGGAGATCCGGAGGCGGCCGAGCTTGTTCATCGGGTGGGGGCCTGATCCCCAGCCCTGGGGGTCGTTGGCATCGGGACAATCGGGATAGCCGAGGCCCCGGGCAGCTTCGAGGAACGCCTGGTGAACGAGCGTCAGTTCTTCGTGGCGATAGCGGCGGATGGTGATCGGCCCGGCGTCGCCGTGATAGGGCGCGTCGCCGTAGTCCAGGTCGCGTTCGAGGCGATTGAAGGCGGGCAGGACCCTGTCCCATGCCCATTCGGGGTTCCCCTGGGCGGCCCAGCCGTCGTAGTCCTCGGGCATGCCGCGAAGCGCGATGGTGGTGTTCACGGCGCTGGAACCGCCGGTGACCCGGCCGCGCGGGAACGGCTGCACACGGCCATCGGCGGTTGGCTGGTAGCTGAAGCCCCAGTCGTGGTCGGAGTAGGAGTTGTTGTGGCTGTTCACCAGGTCGAAGGGCGTCTGTTCAATGGCGGCGTAGTCTGGCCCCGCTTCGATGAGGAGCACGCTGCGCCCCGGGTCTTCGCTGGCGCGGGCGGCGATGACGGCCCCTGCCGACCCCGCGCCGATGACGACGATGTCGTGTTGTTCTCCAGACACTCGGTGCAACTCCCCTCCGCCTGACAGGGCGGGCCGGCTCAAGTATCATCTGGCGCGGTGCCACCCGCATCCGGGTGCGCGCCGTCACCGGGCTCACCGGCCCGCAGCCACTCCCAGTCGAGGATTCTATGACGTTCGAAACTGTCCTTGCGCGTGCCCGGGCCGAAGGGCGCACCCTGTTGAATGAAGTCGAAGCGAAGCAGGTGCTCCGCGACGCCGGCGTGCCGGTTACCGACACCACCCTTGCGACCACGCGCGACGAGGCCCAGGCCCAGGCCGAGGCCGCGGGCTATCCGGTGGTCCTGAAGGTTGTCTCCCCGGACATCGCCCACAAGAGCGACGCCGGCGGTGTGAAGCTGAACCTGAAATCGAAAGACGAAGTGGCCGCCGCCTACGACGCCATTCTCGTGAGCTGCAAGCAGCACGTACCCGGCGCCAACATCGTCGGCGTGGCCGTGCAGCACATGGCGCCGCAGGGCACCGAAGTGATCGTCGGGATGACGACGGACCCGCAGTTCGGCCCGGTGATGATGTTCGGGCTCGGCGGGATCATGGTGGAGGTCCTGAAGGACGTGTCGTTCCGCCTTGTGCCGCTCACCAGCCGCGACGCCGGCCAGATGATCAACGAGATCAAGGGCAGGCCCATCCTCGATGGAGTCCGCGGGCAGCCGCCTTCGGACATCGAGGCCCTGAAGAACACGATCGTGAAGGTGGCCGAGTTCGTTGAGAAGCACCCGGAAGTGCAGGAACTCGACCTGAACCCGGTGTTCGCCTATCCCGACGGGGCCATCGCGGTCGACGCGCGCATCGTCGTCGCAGGAGCGTAGCCATGGCGGTCCCCGGGCACCGTCTCGATCGGATGTTCAACCCCAAGACCGTGGTCGTCATCGGCGACAAGGGGCCGCACTACATGTGGCTCAACAGCAACATGCCCTTCAAGCAGAAGGGCGGCAACCTCTACTCCGTCCAGCTCGACCCGAAGGAGATCGACGGCATCGAGAAGCTGGGCGTCCAGAACTTCACGTCGCTCGCCGACGTGCCGGGGGAAGTTGACTACGCGGTGGTGGCGGTGCCGAGGCAGGTCTCGCCGTTCGTGCTCAAGGACCTGATCGCGAAAAAGGCGAACGGGGCCGGGTTCTTCACCTCCGGGTTCGCGGAAACGGGCGAAGAACTGGGGATCAAACTCCAGGACCAGCTCACCCAGATGGCACGGGAAGCGAACTTCAACCTCGTGGGGCCGAACTGCATGGGGCTCTACCTGCCGAAGGTGGGCGTCCGCTTCAGCGCCGACGCACCGGTGGCAGACGACGGGAAGATCGGTTTCCTTTCTCAGTCGGGGACGCACGGGATCATGTTCAGTCTCGTCGCCGGCGCGAACGGCCTCCACGTGAGCCGCTGCGCCAGCTTCGGGAACGCCGTCGTCCTCGACGTGAGCGACTACGTGGAATACCTCGCGGCGGACGACGAAACCGAAGTCATCGGGATGTACGTGGAAGGCGTGAAGGACGGCCGCCGCTTCTTCCGGGTGCTTCGCGAAGCCTGCGCGAAGAAGCCCGTGGTCGTCTGGAAAGGCGGGCAGACCGAGGCCGGCGCCCGGGCCACGCGTTCGCACACGGGGTCGCTGGCGGCGCCGCAGTCGGTCTGGGACGGGATGATGCGGCAGTGCGGGGCGATCACGACGAACAGCCTCGACGAAACCATCGACGTGATGAAGGCGCTGCTCCTGACGAAGCCGCCGAAGGGCGACGGGATGGCCCTCCTCGCGCAGACAGGCGGGCAGTCGGTGTCGATCACGGACGCGTTCGCGAAGGCGGGGTTCAACGTGCCCAGGTTCACGGACGCGACCTACGCCGAACTCCAGGGGTTCTTCAACATCATCGGCGGGAGCTACCAGAACCCGCTGGACATGGGCGGGACGATCGCGGGGAACGTCGAGGTGTTGGACCGCATCCTCCGGATCGTCGATGCCGACCCGAACATCGACGGGGTGGCGATGGAACTTTCGGCGATGTTCGCGGCGCGGCAGTGGAAGCACAAGCCGGAGACGCTCGACCAGATGCTCGACGCGATTCGCGTCCACATGGACCGTTCGGAAAAGCCGTTCGTCGTCGTCCTCCACCCGGCGCACGAAGAGGAATACATCGGGTCGATCAAGCCGAAGTTCAACGAACGGCAGATTCCCGTGTTCGCGAGCTTCGAACGCGCCGCCGCCGCGATGGCCCGGGTGCGGGCGTACGCGACGCGGTAGCACGGCCGTGAGCGCCGGCGCCTGCCCTCGCTGGCGCTCGGGCTACTGACGATCGGTCGCGGCGAGGGGCCCTCACCCCTGCCCTCTCCCGCGCGGCGGGAGAAGGAGACGAACGGTGGAGTGGGCGGCGAACGGGCGGGGAGCCCGTCAGTACGGCCTTGCCCTCAGGCGGCGGCGTTGGCGGCTTCGACGGCTTTCCTGGCGGCTTCGGCGAGGCCGGTGGCGCGGATCACCGGGAGCTTCGATTCCTCGATCAGCTTCTCGCCCTCGGCGAGGTTCGTCCCCACCAGCCGCATCACGACCGGGACTTCGATCTTCATCTGCTTGTGAGCGTCGATTACGCCCTGGGCGATGATGTCGACGCGGGCCATGCCGCCGAAGATGTTCACCAGGATCGCCTTCACTGACGGGTCTTCGAGGATGACCTTGATGGCGCTGACAACGCGCTGGGGGTCGTTGACGGTGCCGATGTCGAGGAAGTTTGCGGGTTCGCCACCGGCAAGCTTGATCGTGTCCATCGTCGCCATCGCCAGACCGGCGCCGTTCACCAGACAGCCGATGTTGCCCTCGAGCTTGATGAAGTTGGCGATGCCGAGGTCCTGGGCCATGACCTCGAGCGGGTCTTCCTCGTCCTTGTCGCGGAGGGCTTCGAGGTCCTTGTGGCGGTAGAGGGCGTTGTCGTCGATCGTCAGCTTGGCGTCGACGGCGGCGACGCGGCCATCAGCGAGGAGCGCCAGCGGGTTGACCTCAACGAGGCTGGCGTCGGTCGCGAGTGCGGCTTTGTAGAGGCCGTGGGCGAGCTTCGCGAACTGGTCTGCCTGGTCGCCGGTAAAGCCGAGGCGCTGGGCGAGGGTGCGCCCGACGTAGGGCTGCCAGCCGGAGACGGGGTTCACGGGCATGCGGATGATGGCATCGGGGTTCGTGGCGGCGACGGCCTCGATCTCCTGGCCGCCTTCGGCCGAGGCGATGATAAGGTGCCCGCCGACGGTGCCGTCGACGATGACCGAGAGGTAGTACTCTTTCGCGATGTCGGCCTGTTCGGCGACGAGGACGTTCTTGACGAGCTTGCCTTCGTGGCCGGTCTGGATGGAGACGAGATGCTTGCCGAGGATGGCGGCCGCGGCGGCTTCGGCTTCGGCGGGGGAATCGGCGAGGCGGACACCACCGATGCGGTCGCCCCGGACCTGGCCGGTGTTGTTGGCGGCGTCGGTGGTGAGCTTCTGGTACATCGCGGCGGTTTCGGAGGCGGAGACGAGGCGGCCTTTGCCGCGGCCGCCGGCGTGGATCTGGGCCTTGACGACGGTCTTACCGCCGAGTTCTTCGGAGATGCGGCGGGCTTCGGCGGGGGTGGAAGCGACACGGCCGCGGGTGACGGCGACGCCGTGCTGGGCAAGGATGTCGCGGGCCTGGTATTCGTGGAGTTTCATGGCGGGGGCTCCGGGAGGAATTGCACCGAGCCTACCGGAATCCGGGGTTAGGAAGTAGGGTCAGGGGCCGGTGCGAAGGCGGTCGAGGATCTTCCAGCGGGCGGTCGCGGTCGTCAGTTCGTGGCCGTCTTCGTCGCAGAGGGTGGCTTCGACGAAGACGTTGGCGCCGTCGCATCGCACCACGTGGGCGCGGGCGAGGAGCGGCCGGCCGGTGGGGGCCGTGCGGCGAAAGCGGACCGACATCTCGGCGGTGACGATGCGGCGGGCGTCGCCGTCCGGGAGGGCCGTCTGGGCCGCCTTGCCCATCACCTCATCGAGCACGGTCGCCTGGATGCCGCCGTGGATGACGCCGGTGGCGCCGCAGTAGTGCGCCGGGACCGGGTAAGTCGCTTCGACGGCGTGTTCACCGGTGCGGCGAAAGGCGATCTGGAGGCCCTGGGCGTTGGCGGGGCCGCAGCCGAAGCACTGGGCGTCGGCTGCGAAGACGGGAAGCGGCGGAAGGTCGGTCATGTGGCTCCGGTGGGGGGGTGGTTGGCGACGGACTATGCTGCCCTCGTCGGCTCAGGGCCAGACCTGACCAAGGCTGATGCGTTGGGTGGCGTTGGCTTTCACGGTGTAGGTGGCCCCACTCGCGGTCAGCACCGTGACGTCCTGGTAGGCCGACGGGTCGCCCACGCATACCGTGCCACTGAGTGCACCAGAGGCTCCGCCACAACGAAGCACGACGCCGATCACGCGGCCAAGGTCGGGGGTGGGAGTGGCCGCGAGCGACCATCCCGCGAACCTCGTTGCGAGGTCGGCATCCCGTCCACGAGTCGCCGTACCCTCTCCGTCCTCCCGACACGCGGCGGTGAGGGTGAGCGCGGCGACGGCAACGAGAGCGGCGGTCAGCTTCACCGGAGGCGATGCCTTTCTGGGCTGGTGGCGGGCGCAGGGCTTGTGGCGGAGAGGGTGGGATTCGAACCCACGGTGGGGATAAGCCACGACCGTTTTCAAGACGGTTCCCTTAAGCCTCTCGGGCACCTCTCCGTGGTCAATCGTGAATCTGAACGCGCCGGGGAGCAACTTGCCGCCTGCAGCCGGCGCCGCAGGGGCCGTGATGGCGCGCGGTTGGGATGGTAAGGTCGAAGGAGCCGTCGTGTTTTCGTCCGCGGCCGGCAAGTCTGTAACGAGGGTCCCGACCGATGCCGCCAGCCCGACTTTCCGATGTCTCCACACTCCCGCGGCTGGCAGAGCCTGCCGGGGGCCGCGAACGGCCCGTGCTGGGCGTCAGCACGGCCCCCCACGGGCTCGAGGGCGAGGGCTTCCCGGTGCGCCGGGCGTTCGCAGGGATCGACCTGCGCTACCTCGACCCGTTCATCATGATGGACCAGATCGGCGAGGTTGAGTGGGCGGTCGGCGAGGCGAAGGGCACCCCCTGGCACCCCCATCGCGGCTTCGAAACCGTGACCTACCTCCTCGAAGGGGCCTTCCGGCACGAGGATTCGCACGGCGGCGGCGGCATCATCGGCGAGGGCGACACGCAGTGGATGACCGCGGGCGGGGGCATCCTCCACATTGAGGCGCCGACGGAACAATTGCTCCGCGCGGGCGGCGTGGTCCACGGGATCCAGTTGTGGGTGAACCTGCCGAAGGCGCAGAAATGGGCCGACCCCCGCTACCAGGACATCGGCGGCCAGCGGCTCGGGCTGGCCGGTTCGGCCGACGGCGGCGCGCTCGTCCGGGTCATCGCGGGGGACATCGGCGGGCAAAGCGGGCCCGGGATTACGCACACGCCGATCAGCCTCCTCCACCTGACGGTGCCGCCGGGCGCGCGCGTCCACCTGCCATGGCCGTCCGGCTACAACGCGCTGGCCTACGTGCTTGCGGGCCGGGGATTCGCGGGGGCCGAACGCTGGCCGATGGTGATGGGGCAGGCGGCCGTGTTCGGGGACGGAGATTCGGTCTCTGTGACCGCCGATACCACCCAGGAGGGACGCGCGCCGAACCTTGAGGTGTTGCTCCTGGGGGGCCAACCGATCCGCGAGCCGGTCGCCTGGGCAGGGCCTTTCGTCATGAACACCGAGGACGAAGTGCGGCAGGCGTTCACCGATTTCCGGGCGGGCAGGCTTGGCCGGGGACTGCCGGGACGGGCGGAGCTTTCGAAGGGGCCGCCGTAGCTTGAGGCAGGGCACTGGGCTGGCATGTGAGGCACGTCTCACAGGGCGGGGCAGTTGCCGGCGCCACGGTTTGCAAGCTCTCGACGCGGGGGTATATTGGCCTTATGCCAGTCCAGGGCAGTTGGGTGGAGATGTGGCTCGAACGGTACTGCGCGCCGGGCCGGCATGAGTTTGCGCCCTGGCGAATGGGCACCCTGGCCTGCACCATCTGCAACAAAGAGGAACTCCCCGGCGGGGCGACCTGTCTCATCTGCGGGATCCCCGGTGAATACCAGGCGGCCATCGAGAACACTGCGGTGATCGAGGAGCGCTACTCAGGGAAGCTGTGCGGCACCTGTCGCGACGAGTTCGCGATGCGGCACACCATTCGCGGATGGCGCGTAGTCCGCGCGCTGTCTGCCTGACCCCGTAGCGAACGCCTATAGTCCTGGCGCCAGGGTGCCGCCGGGTCGCCGCCGTGGCGTGGCGGCAACAGCCAACATCGCCATCCCCTGGACGACGACCAGCACAAGCCCGGCGAGTTCGACGGCGTCGCCAACGCTGAAGATGTTTCGTCCCAGGACGGGGAATTCGCGGTAGTAGCGGTCTGCGAGGAAGTAGAAGCGGATGTCGTCACGGAAGAGGACGGTGTGGCGGCCGAGCTGCTCACCGACCTGGGCGGTGGTTATCTCCGGGAATGCGTTCGAGGCGTGTACGACTTCGTAGGACGTCGGCATCATGGCGTCGTTGGCGGCCATGGGGACAAAGTTGAGGGCGATGCCGGCGGCAATGAGCCAGGCGCCCACGAACCGCCGGAACTGCATGGCCAGGCCCACCAGGGCGACGGCGCTGACGAGGAAAAGGCCCATCCTGAGCCACCCACCGAGTCCATCGGCGGGGAGCTGGCGAAGGGCGAGGTGCTGAGCGGCGAAGGAGAGGGCAAGCACGCCCACGAGAAGCAGCTTCCGCTCCGGGTGGCGTGTGCCGCCGGGCCGCTTCTCGTGAGCGTGTTTCACGGGTGTTACCAGGGCTGGACCGGTGCGGCACCGGCGATGGCGACGAGGGCGAGCGAGGCGACTGCGAAGACGATGGCAAGAGCGCGAGACATTCCGAAACTCCCGGCGACGGCCGCGGATAGATTGTTGGGATCGGCCGTCACGGGGAGGCTAGCGAACGGATTCTCGCGAAACTCTCGCGAAAGTATCACTTCATGTCGATCATGACACATTGTCAGACCCGCGAACCGCCGGCGACCTGCCCGCGAAGCATCGTGAAGCGCTCCGGCACGGACTCCCCGAGCCCCGCCTCGTAGGTCCGCCGGTAGTCATCGAGCACTTTGAGCGCCACGAGCGGTTGGCCGCCGTCGACGTGGAGGCGGGCGAGGGCGTAGGCGGCTGCTTCGTTGTAGCGGTCGCGTTCGAGCACCTGCCCGAGGCAGTCGGCGGCTTTTTCGAATTCGTTGCGGCCGGCGTAGTAACCGGCGAGCGTGGAGAGCGCTTCTATCGCCTTGCGGTCGACACGGTTGCGGACGGCGTCGGCCCATTCGGAAAAGAAGCCCTCAGCGAAGGGGCCACGGTAGAGTTCGAGCGCCTTGCGGTAAGCATCGGCGCGCTCGGGGCTGCCGCCGACCAGGTTCGTGGCGCGGCCAATCCCGGCTTCGAATTCGTCGACGTCCCAGCTGAATTCGGCGTTCGGATTGAGCAGGTAGGCGCCGGCATGGCGGACGATACTTTCCGGGTAGAGAGCCCGCCGTACCCGGTAGAGGTTCGAGTGGAAGGCGCTGTTGCACTTTTCTGCCGGGATGCCGGGGTAGAGCAACTCCACGGCCTCTTCCTTGCGGACGCCCTGGCGGCGGGAGAGGAAGAGGAAGAAGAGTTCGAGGGCGCGCTGGCTGGACCACGCTTCGCCCGGTAGCGGGCAATCGCCCACCACCACTTCCACGGTTCCCAGGCTCCGAGCGAAAACCCGGGGGTAGGCCGAGGCAGCTTCCCCTTGGCCGATCTCCTCAGCCTCCACCGGCGCCAGAGTCAGGCCGACAAACTCGCGGAAGGAGGGCGCGGTGACGCGGGCAGCGGCCCACTGGGCGAACATCGCGTGTTCACGCAGCCCGGGGAGGAGCCCGGGGATCATCCATGCTTCGGTGAGGACGGCGCTGAGCCGTTCGAGCGAGGCAGCAGCGTCGGCGCGGCGACTTCCGCGGAACTGGCACAGGGCCAGCCGGTAAAGCGCCAGCTGGAGATTGGTCCGGGCATCTATCTGTTCGAAGAGCGTGACGGCTTCGGTGGCGCCGGCAATCGCGGCGGTGTGGTCGCCGCTCACGGAATCGACCATCGCCTGCTGGAGGAGGCAGATGCCGAGTTCGAGGGGGTTCTGCATGGCCTCGGCGATGAGAAGGGCACGCCGGGAAAGGAACTCGGCCTGGGAAAGGTCTCCAAGCCCGAGTTCGGCGCCCGCGAGCCCGGTGATGCACATAGCAGCCAGCGATTCGTCGAGCACGGCGGTGGCGCAAAGGCGGATGGACTCTTCGTAGGCAGCCTTGGCGTTGGCGAACCTGCCGAGTGCGAGTTCGGCATCGGCGAGGGAGCCGTTGGCATAGGCGAGGTTGCGGAGGTTGCCGCAGAGCTCGCCTTCGCGAATCGCCTCTTCGATGACGGGAATGGCGCTTTCGAAGTCGCCGACGAGCACATGGGCCATGCCCAGGTTGTTGAGCACCCAGCCGAGGTTGGCAGTGCCCCGGACGTCGCGCCAACCCTGGGCAGCCTTGACGAGTTCGTTCACGGCCTCCGGGCCGCGTCCCTGCATCACGAAGAGCTGGCCGAGGGTGGAGCGAGAGAGCAGTTCGAGCACCCATGCGTCGGCCGCCTGGCAGTGCTCGATGGTGGTCCGCAGGAGGCGCTCGGCGCGAGCGAAGTTCCGGGTCACGACGAGTTCGATGTCGGCTTCGTGGTACGTCAGTTCGGCGATAATGCTGGAGTCGTCGCAGTCATCGACGGAGCGGATCTCTTTGAAAATCTGGAGCAGCTGGTCCGCCTGGCCGAGGTTGCGAAGCACCCGGACCTTGGCGAGGAGTGCGTGGAGCCGCGCCTGTCCACTGGCAGCCGGGTCGTCATAGACTTCGGACGCCATTTTCATCGCCTGGTGGGGGTTCCCGACGTGAGCGGTGACGCGTGCCTGGATGGCGCGCAGAACCGGCCCCTCGCCCGCGCGGGGGCCCACACCTTCGAACGCGCGTGACAGGAGGGGGAACGAGCCCTGGTGGATCAGCCGGTGTCCGTGCCGCTCCAGGAGCCCGGCGAGAACCTCGTGCGCCTTGCAGGAGCGGGCGAGTTCGATTGCGTCGGAGATGCGGCTTTGCTGTTCGAGGTGATGGGACACCTGCTCGACCGTGGTGGCAAACGCTGCCGGCTGTTGCTGTTCGTAGGCGGCGATCAGGTACTGGCGGACGAGCTGGTTCAGGCGGATCGCACCGTTGGGGAGCGGTTCGAAGAGGAAGTCCCGCTGTTCGAGCCAGGCGCAGAGTTCGAGCCATGCGGGCCGGCCGACAAGGATTTCCGCGACGTCCTCGGTGATCACCGGAGGCAGGCCCATCGGGAGGAGCAACCGCTGAAGGCGGGACGGAACCGTCTTCCAGATCTCGGCCGTGAGGTAGCGCTGCCAGGCCGCACCGGCTGGCCGGCGCTTGCCGCCCCCCGGGGCGACACTCCCGGCGAGGATGGCCATGACGCCGACGGGCCAGCCGCCCGTGTCCGCGAACACCTGGTGCGCCGAGGCTTCCGCGGGCTGGCGGACGAGCAATTCGCCCACCTCTTCGACCGTGAATGCCAGTTCGCCGGTCCCAAGGAGGAGGCATTCGCCAACGACGATCCGCTTGTCCAGCTGGCGGAGGTTGAGGGCCTGGCGCGACGAAAGGACGACTTCGCTGCCCTCTGGCAGGGCGCCGAGGAGGAAGTGGAGGAGCTCGAGCGAGTCATCGGCGCCGCGCAGTTCGTGGGCGTTGTCGATCACCAGGATCAGGGGCAGTTCGGAGTTGGCCGAGGCGCGGACGACGGCCAGGGAGAGGTAGGCTTTGAGGTCCTCGGTCCGGGCGGCCGTCGCCGGGGCGTTGGAGTCGCACTCGCCGTTGAGCATGGCGGAGAGCTGTTCAGCGAAGACCTCAGGGGCGTTGCAGGAAGGGTCGAGGGCGAGCCAGCGGACGTTGAACGCGTCTTTGATTTCGGTGGCGAAGTCAGCCAGGAGCGTGGTCTTGCCGAAGCCGGCCGGCGCCTGAAGGAGGATGAGACCGTTTCCCACGGCGCGATGGAGCGCGCCCGTGAGCCGCGCCCGGTGGAGTAGGGATCGCCGTGCTGCCGGTACCCCGTAACGTCCTGCCATCTGGGGGGGCGTCTCCTCCTGCTTCGTGTGCGGCCCAACCCTTCTCTACCCGGGCCGCGCTCTCTGGGGCGCGCCGGAGACCGGAAGGGTACACGGAGTATAGCAGTCTGCGATAGCCCCCGTACTGACAATGATCGCGTGACACCAGCTATGCTCGCGACGACCACCCGGGAGCACACCCATGCTTGACCACCTTGTCTATGCCGTCCCCGACCTGGATGCGGGCATCGCCGACCTTGAATCGCGCCTTGGCGTGACCGCCACCCCGGGCGGCAGGCACACGGGGAGAGGGACGTGGAACGCGCTCCTCGACCTGGGCGAAGGACGCTACCTCGAGATCATCGCCCCTGACCCGGGCCAGCCTGCACCGGCGGCGCCGCGCCCCTTCGGCCTTGATGCCCTGACCGCGCCCCGCCTGGTCACGTGGGCGGCGAAGGCCCCGGCGATCGACCGCATCGTTGCCGGAGCACGGGCGGCCGGCTTCGACCCCGGGGCCATCCGGGAGATGTCGCGGATGACCCCGGACGGCGACCGGTTGGAATGGCGGCTGACCCTGCGCGACGAGCCGGCGGGCGACGGGCTAGTACCCTTCCTTATCGATTGGGGGACGACGCCGCACCCGTCGGCGAACTGTGCCTCGGGCTGCTGCCTCGTCCGGCTGAGTGCGGAACATCCCGACCCGGGCGCCCTGCGCCGGATGCTTGGGGCCCTCGGCGAGGACCTGACGGTCGGCGAAGGCCCGGCGCCCGCGCTGATCGCGACCATCCAGTCGCCACGAGGGGAAATCGTGCTCCGCTGACCGCCATCCGTGGACGGGGGGACGGCCGCCAGTCCAGAATGCGGCAGCACTGGTGGGAGGGGCGACATGGCCGCAACGGCGGGATCGAAGCTGGTTGTCGAACAACTCAAGCGCGAGGGCGTGGACACGCTCTTCTACATCATGGGCGGGCCGATCATCGACCTGGCGGGGCAGGCGGCGGAGGCTGGCATCCGGACGGTAGACGTCCGCCACGAACAGGCCGCTGCGATGGCGGCGCACGCCTACGCCCGGACGACCGGCAGGACCGGCGTCTGTCTTTCCGCTTCAGGGCCGGCCGCGACGAACCTCCTCACCGGGATCGCCAACGCGTGGACCGACTGCGCGCCGGTTGTCGCCCTCGGAGGCGCGGCGCCCACCGCCCAGTCCGGCATGGACGCCTTCCAGGAGTTCGACCAGGTGGGATGCTTCCGGCCGGTGACGCGCTGGGCCGAGCGTGCCCTCCACACGGCCCGCCTCCCGGAACTCGTGAACACCGCCTTCCGCCACGCGATCGGGGCAAAGCCCGGCCCCGTCTACCTGGACCTGCCCGGCGACGTGCTCTACCGCCGGGTCGAATCCGACAACGTCTACTTTCCGCCGGCGGCGAAGCGAGTCCCGGCGCCAGGCGACCCTGAACTCGTCGCCCGGGCGATCGAGATGCTGCGCGGGGCGGAACGGCCGCTCGTGCTCAGCGGGAGCGGCGTCGCCTGGGCCGGCGCCGAACGGGAACTCGGCGAATTCATCGACCGGACGGGCATCCCCTTCTTCACGACGCCACAGTCGCGCGGGGCCATCCCCGAAGACCACGACCTCGCCTTCCTCGGCGCCCGGTCGGCGGCCTGGCACGAAGCGGACGTCGTCCTGCTCCTCGGCACGCGGATGAACTTCATCATCGGGTTCGGCGCCTCGCCCCGGTTCGCCGAGGACGTTCGCTTCATCATGGTGAATTCGGACGCGGCCGAACTCGGGCACAACCGCCCGATCGACCTCGGCATCGCCGGCGACGCCAGGCTGGTGCTCCGACAGATGCTCGCCAGCCCGAACCTCCCGGCCGCGCGCCATTCCGCCTGGGTGCAACACCTGCGCCAGGTGGACGCCGCCCGCCGCGACCGCTCGGAGGCCGACCTGACGAACCCGGCGACACCGATCCACCCGCTTCGGCTCTGCGGCGAAATCCGGGACGCCGTTGCCCGCGACGCGATCATCGTCGAGGACGGGCACGAGATCCTGAACTTCGCCCGCCAGAGCATCCCGTCGTTCGTGCCCCGGTCGCGGTTGAACGCGGGCCCGAACGGCTGCATGGGGGTGGGCCTGCCATTCGCGGTCGGGGCGCAGGCTGCGAATCCAGGGCGCCAGGTAGTGCTGGTCTGCGGCGACGGATCCTTCGGAATGAACATCCAGGAGATCGACACCGCGGTGCGGCACGGGCTCAACTTTGTCGCCGTCATCTCCCACAACGGGGGCTGGACGGGCGCCATCCGCGACCGCAAGGTGCCCGGGCGCGACCTGCTGATGACCCGTTACGACGAGGTGGCGAAGGCCTTCGGCGCCCACGGTGAATACGTCGAGAAGCCTGAAGAGATCCGGCCGGCCCTCCTGCGAGCACTCGCCGCCGGGAAGCCGGCCATCGTCAACGTCGTCGTCGACCCCTACGCGCGGGCGACGACCCAGGCGTTCGGCAGCTACTCAGCCCGGCTCGACTAGAGAGGTCAGGGTCCAACCGCGAAAGACGAACTGCGTCTCTACTAGCTTTCACCAGTGCCAGACTGACATCCGGCTACGACTACGGACCAAAGTCGTTCTGACATCACGGTTGAACCCTGACCTCCAGTCCTAACCCACCCGCGACGCGAAGGCGGCGAGGTGCACGATCCGATCGGCTTCCTGCAGGGCGGACCCGGTGATGCCATCGCCGGAAAGCCGGAGCATCTCGCCGGCGCCGACGGTCGGGAATGCCTCGACGCGGGCTTCGCTCACCGCCGAAAGGAACCCGTTCAGCAGCCACGCTGTCGCCAGACCAGGTGAGGGCGCGCCTTCCATGGCGTCGAGGGCATAGCTCCGCACCAGCTTCGAGAGAACCCGAGCGAAGGTCGCCGGCGAATCGAAGAGTTCGACCCCGACGGGCCTACCGCTGATCACGAATGCCGCCCCTGCCTGGAAGGAGAGCGGCCGAAAAGCGCTGGCGTAGCCGTCGATGCCGGCGCGGTGCTGCTCGTAGATGTCGCGCATGGCCCCGGTCTCGGAGCGTGACGCCATCCGGGCCGACTTCTCGTTGATTTCGCGCCAGACTTCGCCCTGGTCCGAGCGCGGTCCCTCCATGTTCCGGAGCGATTCCGACACCTGCATGTTCCGGGCGGCGCGGGCGGAGGGATACTCCGCATGGTCCGCGGTGGAGAAGGAGCGCGATTCGTGGCGCCAGCGGCCCGCCTCGACGCAGGAGACGGGGATGATCACGGTGGCCCCGGCCGGGACGAGGATGGAGAGGTTGAAGACGCGGTTCTGCTTCGCGCCCACGACTTCCTCGCCGTCGATCAGGAGGACGGGGCGGTCGCCCGCGTTGTGGGCGCGGAGGTCGCCGACACTTGCGGACTCCGAGACCTCGGTCAGGAGGAAGGTGCCGGCAGCGAGGGCGTCGTCGAGGACGGCATAGCCGGCGGGGTGGTCCCCCGGCAGCACAAGCGGGAACAACTGGAGGTTCGCGAAGGACTGCGGCTCCAGCAGCGCGCAGCCGGCCAGGGCGTTGGCGATAGATTCCATGGGGCAACCTCGTTTCTGCGTTCACTATGTGGGGTGGGTGCGACAGGTGTTGTCGTTTCGGCGAAAGAAAATGGCTGCGGCGTAGAATGCGCCCCGGAGGTGACGGCGATGGCAGCAGAAACCGGCGGGCTGATCCCGCCCGAGACCCTGGCGATGGTCGGCGAACTGCTCGGCGAACCCGTCTCCGCGGTGATCACGGCGAAGGAGTCGCAGCGCTACGCCCAGGCGGTCGGCGACCTCGACCCCATCTACTTCGACGAAGCGGCCGCGAAAGCCGCGGGTTACCGGGGGCTGGTCGCACCACCAACGTTCGTCTCGCACGTCGTCGTGCAAGGGCAGCCGCTGGAGCGGCTTCGAGAAGACGGTCTCTTCCGGACGGGTGCACGCGCGCTGACGCTCCGCGTGCGGCGAAACATGTTCGGCGGCGAAGAGTGGGACTTCCTCGAACCGGCCTGTGTGGACGACACGATCACGGCGGAGTCGCGTCTGAAGGCGATCGAGGAGAAGCAGGGCGGGTCGGGCGCCTTCGTGTTGACGACGCGGGAGACCACCTACATGAACCAGCGTGGCGAAGTCGTCGCCCGGGCGCGGCAGATTGGGATCGCGAGGTAAGACGATGGCCGGACAGGTGTACTTCGAAGACGTCCACGAGGGCATGGACCTCCCGGTGATGGTGAAGAACGCGTCGCGGGCGCAGTTGTTCCTCTACAGCGCCGCGACGTGGAACCCGCACCGCATTCATTATGACAAGGACTACGCCGCCACCGAGGGGCACCCCGACGTGCTGGTGCATGGGCCGCTCCAGGGGGCGTGGCTGTCGCAGTACGTGACCGGCTGGGCGGGGCCGCGCGGGCGGATGCTCAGCCTTTCGTGGCAGAATCGCCGGAGCGGCCTGCCCGAACGCGACCTCACATTCCGCGGCCGGGTGACCGGTATCTCGCGCGAGGGCGGCCGGGGCATCGTCGACCTGGAGGTATGGGAAGAGGACGGGGAGGGCAACGTGCTGATGCCGGGAACTGCGCGCGTGTCGCTGCCGGGGAAAGGATAGTTCCGTGGCTGACAACATCTTCTTGATCGGCGTGAATGGAGAGCTCACAGAGATGACCGCGACTGCATACGACAGCGAGGCGCTTCTCCAGGACCTGATCTCGGACCATCCAGACCTTCTCGGAGGAGCTCAGATCAACCCTGACTCACCGCGGCGCTGGCTGCTCGTGAGGCCGGAGATGCCCGTGCCCGATGCCGCTGGGGGCGTGGACAGGTGGTCGATCGACCACCTCTTTGTTGACCAGGAAGCCATCCCGACCCTGGTCGAAGTAAAACGGGCAACCGACACCCGCATTCGCCGTGAGGTCGTCGGCCAGATGCTGGACTACGCGGCCAACGCGACGGTGTATTGGTCAGTCGAGCGCGCCCGGGGCGAGTTCGAAGCCGGTTGCGAGGCCCGCAGTGTGGATCCGGACGACGAGCTGGAGAAACTCATCGGGCCGGAAGCATCGGCCGATGAATTCTGGTCCAGGGTAGAGACCAACCTGAAAGCGGGTCGGCTCCGGTTGCTCTTCCTGGCAGACCAGATCCCAAAGGAATTGCGTCGGGTTGTCGAGTTCCTCAATCAGCAGATGAACCCCGCCGAAGTCCTCGCCGTCGAGGTGCCGCAGTTTGTCGGAGGTGGCCAGCGGGCGCTCGTGCCGCGGGTCATTGGACTAACCGAGCGCACACAGGCTGCAAAGTCGGGGCCGCGGGCGCGCAGACAGTGGGATGAGCCGAGCTTCCTGAAGGAACTGGCTGGGAGGGAGACGGAGGGCGTCGCTAACTGCGCTCGCGCCGTCTTTGATCATTGTCGCGACATTGGACTGGTTCTGGAATTCGGGAATCAACCTCAGGAGGGCAGCGTCAAGGTGATAGCTGGCGCGACAGGGGTCGTGCCGGCTTCTCTAGAAACGTCGGGGTACCTGACGCTGTACCCCCGAAGGGTCCTAGATCGCCCGGAGTTCGAGCCGGCAGCGGCCAAGGAGGAGTTCGTCCGCCGCTTCTCGGTGGTGGGGAAGCCCATCGAGCCCGGTAAGCAATGGACAAGCTTCAGGCTCCGGCTGTTGCAGGAGCCGGAGGCGCTTCGTGCATTCTACGAAGCGCTTGACTGGACGGTGGACCGGCTCAACACCCCAGACGCCTAATACCGCCCGGGGGTGACGTAGAACTGGTAGGGGTCGAGGCGGCGGAGGAGGGCGATCTCTTCGACGGTCGGCGGTTCGAGTTCGGCGACGGCGGGGGCGAGCCGCAGGTCCCAGCCGCACTCTGCCTGGACAACTTCGGGCGAAAGGTTGGCGAACACGGCTTCAAGGACCATCTCGCAGGAGCCGGTGTCCCCGCCGTCCGCGGTGTCGAAGCCGAAGACGCCCACCGTGGAGACCACCAGGTTCGGCCCCTGTGCATCGAGCCCCGCCCGGCGGCGGGCGCCAGGACCATCGATGTAGCCGGGACTCGTGTTGAAGTCGACCCGGGGGACGAAGCGGCGGCGCTCCTGGGGCATCAGCGTCAGCACGCGTGGAGCCAGGCAGGCGATCTCGGTGTTGCCGCCGGTGCCGCCGAGCCGCCGTTCGGGGTTGCGATAGTCACCCATCACCAGCGTGTTCAGGTTCCCGAAGCGGTCGACCTGCGCGGCCGAGAGCACCCCGAAGTCGACGTTGCCGCCCATGAGCAGGCTCCCCAACGCGTCGACCATGTCCGAAACCATCGCCGACCCATCGTTGAGGATTATGTCGTGGATACCGACGGAAGCGCGGGGCACCTCGGCCCGCGGCAGGTAGTCGAAGGCGCCGACTTCGGTGCAGATGGCGATTTCCGGCGCGTGGAGCATCTTCGCCAGCACACCGGTGATAACGGGGAGCCCCATCCCCAGCAGCACGACGCCCGACTTCGGGAATTCGCGGGCGGCAGCCACGCACATCATCTCGGCGAGGGCGTAGTCGTCGGAATACTGCATCGGTGGCCTACCTGAACCCGAGCGTGGGGGCGTGGGTGTAGCGCACGGGCAGTTCAGGCTCGGGCCCATGGCTGGCGACGAGGCGGTCAATGGCTTCCTGGCCGAAGACTTCGCGGTAGTGCCCCATGTAGGCGGCGTGGTCTTCAACCCCGTCGATCCACTCGGCGGCGAAGGCTTCGTAGGCATCGAGGGAGCTGGTGATGCCACGCATCGTCTTTGACATGAACCCGTAGTCGTAGTCGTAGTAGCCGGTGATGCTGCTGGGGTGGCCGCCCCAGGGCATGTGCACCACGGCCGAGACGCGGAAGCCAGGAACAATCGTGCGGCCCGGGTCGCTGCGGATCGCGGACGCCGGGACGATCTCCTCGGCCGAGACGATGACCTTCTTCGCCGCCCAGTAGGCCCACTTCGAATCGCCCTGGTGACCCCAGGCGTGGACGTTGCCTTCTTCGTCGGCGCGCTGAGAGTGGAGGACGGCGACGTCCGGCCGCAGCGCGGGCAGAAGCACCACCTTCTGGCCATCGAACGGCGATTCCATCTCCGCCCACTTCTGGTCGCCCAGGAAGGCGCCGGGGTGGTCCGCGAACTCGGGCCGAAGGTAGTCGGTGCCGAGAAATGAGCGGGTCGGGATGAAGGGGATGCCGAGGGCACCGGCCATGAGCATCAGGGCGATGGCCTGGTTGCTGTAGTCCTCGTAGCGAAGGCGGCCGTCGGACATCATCTCGGTGATCACGCCCGGACGGAGCGCACCGCCAAGGTAGCCGCTGCGGACCCGGTCCACGCAGCCCGCGAGGATCATCAAGGTGGCCTGCTGGCCGACGGAGCCGCCGACGACTTCGAGGCGCTTCTTGCGCTGGCGGATGATCTCGTAGCAGAGGCCGAAGGCGATGCAGGTGTAGCCCGCGTAGACGGTGTCGCCATCATCGACAAACCGGGCGATGGCATCCCGGGCGGTCATCAGTTTGGAAGCTGCCATTCGCGGAAGCTTACGCGCCCGCGGCGTCTCGATCAGCCCCGCCGGGTCAGCGGGCGACGACTGAGATGGTGACGCCGCCGTCAACCGGGAGCACGACGCCGGTGATGTAGCGAGCCTCGTCGGAGACCAGGAAGAGGGCCGCGTAGCCGATGTCCCAACCGGTGCCTTCGATCTGGAGCAAGGAGGCCCGCCGGCGCCGTTCGCGCACCTCCTCGGGCATGCCCGCGGCGTAGACCATGGGCGTGTACACCGGCCCGGGGGCGATGCAGTTCACGCGGATGCCCTCGCGCGCGTGATCGACGGCCATGGCCCGAGTGAGCGCGATTACCGCGCCTTTCGAAGTCGAGTACGGCGTCATCCCGCGGGGCCTCAGCGCTGCAATCGACGAGATGTTGACGATCGCACCGCCGCCGTTCGCCGCCATCGCCGGGACCGCCGCCTTGCTCGCCAGCATCATCCCCTTCACGTTCACCCGCATCACCCGGTCCCACTCGTCTTCGTCGACCGTGACCACTGTGCCGGCCCCGCCGATGCCGACGTTGTTGTCGAGGATGTCCAGGTGGCCCCAGAGTTCCGTCGCCCGCGCGACCATCGCCCGGCACTGGGCCGAGTCGGTCACGTCGGCTTCGAACGCCTCGGCGATGCCGCCCTCCGCCACGATCATCTCGCGCGTCTGGTCGGCGGCGGCGAGTTTCCGGTCGACCAGGAGGACGCGGGCGCCTTCGCGGGCGAAGAGGACGGCGGCGGCGCGGCCGTTGCCAATGCCGTCAGTCTGCGAACCGGCCCCGGTGACGATCGCGACTTTGCCTTCGAGCCTCGGCGCGGCCACCGTCAGGCTCCCTTCGCGACGCGCCAGGGCGCGGGGTCGAAGTCTTCCGGCAGCGGGATGAAGAAGCTGCGGCGGGGGCCTTCGATGTCACGCGTGATGTGGCCGCGGCCGGTTGTGTCGTCGGCCAGGAGGATGTCGCCGGGGCCGAAGATACGCTTCGAGCCATCGCCGCATTCGACTTCGGTCCGCCCCCAGAGGGTGACCACGAACTGCCGCTGGGGCGCGTTGTGGAAATCGATGTGCATGCCCAGCGGCGTCTCCCGAAAGATCACGCCTGACGACGGGACAAGCTCCGAAAGGCTCCCGTAGCGGCCGGGCTTGAGCGGGACTTCGAGGTCTTCGAAATGGGACTCGCCGTCGTCGCCGGTGTACACGCGGACCACTTTCATGTCGTCCTCCTCTGTGGGGGCATTGTTGGCTTCGCGGGGGAGCGCTGCAAGCGCGGAGTTCAGCCTTCGGTGCTCAGGGCCGCGGCCGCACGGAAGGCGGCTTCAAGCATCACCGTCGTCCCGGCGGCGATTGCGGCATCATCGGCCCAGCTTTCGCGCTCCCCGACGCGGTCGACGGCGAGGCAGATTGCCCCCGCGCGGACGCCCCGGTGGAGGGCGACCGTGAACAGCGTCGCCGCTTCCATCTCGACGGCGAGGACGCCGCGGGCGCGCCACTGCTGCCAGTCGTCTTGCTGGTGGTAGAAGGCGTCTTCGGAGACGTAGAGGCCGGTGTGGAAGGCACGGCCGGTGTCCCGGGCGGCGGCCACGAGCGCGGCCGTCACGTCGAAGTCGGCGACGGGCGCGAAGGGGTCGCCCTGGACGTACTGGCGAGTGGCGCCGTCCATCGGCACGGATGCGGTGGCGACGATGAGGTCGAGCACCTTAACGGCGTCGGCGATGGCGCCGCAGGTCCCGGCGCGGATGAGGACGCGGGCGCCGAGGTCGGCGAGCTCCTCGACGACGATGGCGGTGGAGGGCCCACCCATCCCGGTGGTCTGCACGGAGACACGCTTCCCGGCGAATCGACCGCTGTAGCCCACGAGTCCACGGTTGTCGTTGTAGCAGGTGGCGCCTTCGAGCATCGCCGCCGCCCGGTGGGCGCGGCCGGGGTCACCAACGAGGACGACGGCGTCTGCGATGTCACCGGGCTTCGCGTGAATGTGGAGAGGCATCCCACCGTCCCTTACCGGCCGAAATGGCGCTGTCGGCGAGAGATGATCCCGATCATGGCCGGGGCAGCCACCGAATCGCCATCGTACCGTAATGCACACGGAACCTGGCCCCTACCCCGGCCCGCTGGTGATCGCCGTCCGCGGGCCGTCTCGTTCGGGGAAGACGGCGCTCGCTGAGCGGGTCATCGCGCAGTTGGCCGAACACGGGCGGACGGTCGCCTACCTGAAGCGGACCCACCACGAACTCGACCTCCCGGCGAAGGCGTCGGGGCGCGTCTGGGCGCGGCAGCCCGCGGCGATGGTGATGCGCGCGCCCGACCGTACCCAACTGACGCTACCGGCCGGTTCCGGGACCGCGGCCGAACTCCTCGCGTTCGTACCGGACAGTGTCGACCTGGTGCTGCTGGAGACCCACACGCCTGAACCGTACCCGACGGTCCTTTCGGGACTGATGGAGCCGGGCCGCGACGAGCATGTCGTGGGCCGGTGGCGGCTCGAAGACGTGGATGCGGCAGCAGCGAGCGTGTCGGCAGTCATCCTGGGGATGCTCCCGGCCGACCGGGCGCTGGCACTGGCGTTGCGGGCGGCGATGCGCCAGCACAGCGGTGGCCACGGCCCCGGCCACGCTTGCGCCGGTCTGGTGCTGGGCACGCGGTTGGCTCTGCTCGGCTGCGAGTTGCTGGGAATTGAGACGCCGGACACGACGAAGCGGCTGATGGTGGCGGCGGAAACGGACCGCTGCGCCGTCGACGCGATTCAGGTGGTGACGGGCTGCAGGCCGGGAAAGCGCACGCTGCGGCTCCTCGACTACGGAAAGCTGGCGGCCACGTTCTTCGACGAATGGACGGGCACGGCGGTCCGGGTGGCGGCGCGGGGAGACCTTCGCGGCCGCGCCGAAGCACTCGCGCTGACCCCCGACCGCCTCGAAGCGCAGCGGCTGGCCTACGTGGCGATGCCGGTCGCGGATCTGTTCGAATGGCGGGCGAGCGACTTCGCGCCAGACCAGTTCGACCTCCCGGGACCGCCGAGGCGGCGCGTGAACTGCGTGACCTGTGGCGAAGAGGTGTCCGACGGGCGCGACGTAAGGACCGACGCGGGGCCGCGCTGCCGCCCGTGCGCCGGCTGGACAGCCCACAGCTAACCCGGCCGCGTCAGCCCTGGCGCTCTACGTCACCTGGCGGACGTACTTCTCGCCATCCCAGGTCACCCAACTCCCGGCGGCGTCGGTCGTCTGGCCGCGGACGTCGAGTTCGCTGCGGAGGATGAGCAGCTCTTCCTCCGTCGGGGGTTCCAGGACGGCGACCTCGGGCGCGATGAGAGGTTTCCACTCGCATTCCTGGAGGATCTCTTCGACAGTGACCCAGGGCGCGCGAGCGATGAGACGGAGCCGCCGCTCTTCGTAGTCGTACATCGCCCAGGGCGTGACGACGCGCCAGGGCCCTGTGCCGCGCGGGAGCCCGGCGCGCTCGCGGGCGCCTTCGGACCCATCGAGGTACCCCGGCGAGGAGATGAAGTCGACCTTCTCGACGAACTTCCGGCGCTCCTGGTCGGTAATGAGCACCGTGCGCCAGCAGCAGGAGGCGATGGTATCGGCACCACCGGGCCCGTGCATCCGGCGGCCGCCGTCCGGGTACTCGCCCAGGAAGGTGGAGTTGATGTTCCCGTGCTGATCGACCTGTAGCGTGTTGAGGACGCCGTAGTCCATGAATCCGAGCTGGGCGAAGTAGCCGGCCGTGTTCATGTTCCCCCAGGACAGAGCCTTGTGGACCGCGCGCGAAGCGACCATCGACATCATCGGCTCAAACGGCAACATCGGGATCGGCGCGATGACGCCGTCCTCGGTCACGTATTGAGCATCTGGCGCATAAAGTTTCTTCCCTAGCAGGACGGAGTAGAGAGGGGTGCCGCCACCGGCCGCCCAGTAGGTCTTCCCGCTTTCGACCATGCGCGCGACGACGCACATCGCCATCTCGCGCTCGGAGAACGCCTCGGCCTGTGTCATGCCCGGTAACCCTCCTTGATGGTCTCGTGCTTCTGCATGTCGAGCAGTTTGCTTGCACCAACCAGTTTGTCAAGCATCTCACGGTGTGATGAGACGCCCAGGATCCACTTGTCGATGTAGGGCTGCACGTCGCCACGGAGCACGGCGGCGAAGCACTCCATCACCACGGCCGGGTCGGAGCCGTAGTATCCGGGCACCGTGCCCGGATAGGCCCCGAAGGGCGCCTCGACCACGGCATCGACGCACCAGTAGGGGATGCTCGTCGCGCCGGGGTTGGAGCGAATCTGGTCCGTGCTGATGATTTCCTCGGCGGTGATGATCACCTTGCGCGAGGAGAGTGCGGCTGGCACGTCAGAGATGCCCGTGCCGAAGACGCGGGAGTTGCCGTACATGTCGGCCTGCTGCACATGTACGACCGCGACATCGGGGTTGAGCGCGGGGATGATGACCGTTGGCAGGCCAGTGTAGGGGTCGGTAATGAGCTTCGCGCCGCTGAAGTCGAAGCCGTCGGTCCCGCCGAACGACCGAATGGGGATGAACGGGATACCCTGGGCGCCGGCCTCGAGTCGCATCGACATAACGACATTGCTGTATTCGAAGACCTCAAGGCGGTTCTCCGCGAGCGCCCTCCGGACGCCGGGCGTGCAGAGGAAGAAGCCCGTATCGACCTTACTCACGCAGCCGGCGCCCACCAGAAGACCCACGTCAACGTAGGTGAACTTCCCCGCGACCCAGAGGTTCTTCTTCTGCTGGCGGATGATCTCGTTGATCACGAGGTTCGGGCCGCGCATCAGGTAGTTGCACTCGTAAGTCATGTAGTCGCCGTCGGCGACGAACTTTTCGACCGCTTCCTTCTCGGTCATCAACTTGGAGACCATGGCTCGGCTCTTGTGGTCCCGCACCCACTCGCGGAAACCATCGGGATCGACCGGGTGGTACCGGGCCGTTCCTTCCGCCAGCACCTCCAGCGGACGGGGCGTTGCCGTTGTCATGGGGTCTCCTTCCCGGTCTCCCGGTTGTTCCTGGCCGTCGTGGCGCGGGTGCCCGCACCCCGCGAGTAACGGAAAGGGGGCCGTGGTTGGCACGGCCCCCTTCGTTGGAGGTACTAGCGAACGAGGATGGTCACGCACATCGCGGCGGCGTCGCTGCCGATGGAGCCGCCGCCGTTCTGTGCGAGGGCGACCTTCGCCCCCTGCACCTGGCGATCCCCGGAGCGGCCCTGGAGCTGCTCCGTAAGCTCGACGATCTGGGCGACGCCGGTAGCGCCGACGGGGTGGCCCTTGCGAAGCAGCCCGCCAGACGTGTTCACCGGGACGCGGCCGCCGAGCCAGGTGGCGCCGGAGTCGATGAGGACTCCGCCTTCGCCCTTGCCGCAGAGGCCAAGCGATTCGTAGCCCGTGATCTCAGCCGGCGCGGAGGCATCGTGCAGTTCGACCACGCTCAGGTCATTGGGGCCGACGCCTGCTTCGCTGTACGCCTCGCTGGCGCAGAGTTCGAGGCTGCCGCCTTCGTCCGGGCCGTGGTCCCAACCGGAGTGAAGCACGCTGGAGATGATCCGGACCGGCGAGGTGAGGCCGAGTTGGGCCGCCTTGCGTTCGCTGATCACGATGACCGCCGCGGCGCCGTCGCCAATCGGCGAGCACATGGGCCGGGTCAGCGGCTCCGCGATCATGGGCGCGGCAAGGACATCCTCCACGGTCAGCTGCTCGCGGAACTGTGCCCGCGGGTTGAGGCTGCCGTGGTACGAGTTCTTCGCCGAGACCTTCGCGAACTGCTGGATGGTGGTGCCGTAGCGCTTCATATGGTTCCGCGCGGCTGAGGCGTAGATGTCCATGAACATCGAGCGGTTTTCGCCCGCGCCGCCGCCCGCCTTCTCGGCGCCGCTATCCTTCGCCGCGGCCTTCAGCCGGGCCATGATCTCTTCGAGGGCTTCGACGTCCACGGCACCACTGAAGGCCGCGAAACTCTTCCGCTTGTCCTCGTGGTAGAGCTTTTCCGCACCGAGGGCGAGGACGACGTCATAGAGCCCGGCCGACACGAAAGCGCAGGCCTGGTTGAGCGCAGTGGAGCCGCTGGCGCAGGCGTTCTCGACGTTCACGACCGGGATCTTGCCGATGCCCGCGGAACGAAGGATGACTTGGCCGCGGATGCACTCCTGCCCGGTAACGAGGCCCGCGGCGGCGTTGCCGACGAAGGCGGCTTCGATGTCCGAGTTCTGCATGCCGGCGTCGGCGATGGCGGCCCGGACCGCCTCAGCGCCGATCGACTTCAGCCCCCGGTCCATGTGCTTGCCGAAGCGGGTCATCCCCACGCCGGCGACGATTGCGTTGAATTTCATGGGTTCACCTCCACTGCGTCCGTCAGGCTCGTCAAATCAGCCCGTGGCCCTTGATGCCGAGCGCGTTCTGGAGATAGTCCAGTTCGTCTTCGCGCCATGGCAACGGGGCCGGTGCCTGGAACATCTTATCGCTTGTGAGTTCCGCTACCACTGCCGGGTCCCGCGGGAACGGATTGTTGTAGCCGTTCATCTGGAAAAGCTTCTCGAACGGCTGCCGGGGACGCTGACCGCCGGCTTCCGGGCTCTCCGCCGGGTAACCAACCGTCTGGAGGATGAGGATGCGGCAGGAATCGGGGAGGCCGAGGTTCTGACGAATCTTGTCCGTGTTGCCGCCGCCGAGGAGGCAGGTCCCGAGGCCCTGTTCGAACGCCACCAGGGTTGCCTGGGCGATGCCCTGGCCGCAGTCGATTTCGCTGATCCCGGGCAACTTCAGGCGATCGAGGATGCCGGCAAAGAACGGCAGGAGCTGGCGTTCCAGCGCCTCCTCTTTGCCTTCGCCGAAGCCGAGCGCTCCGGCTTTCAGGAGTTCGCGCAGGCGGTCGGACTGTTCGTCGACAGCCGCCGTCTCCAGGTACCAGACGATGACGACCGGCGCCCGGCGGATCTGGAAGCCGGCGACGGGGGCGACGATCGCGTCCACGACTTCCTTGGGTGCAGTGTCGCGGAAGACGACGACGGCCCGCAGCGTCTGGACATTGCCCCAGTGCGAGGCGATGCGCGCCGCTTCGAGCATGCGCTGGATCTTCTCCGGCTCCACCGGCTTGTACGGCAGAAGGAATCGCATCGACCGGCGCCGGCCGATGGCTTCACGTAGTTCCATGGATGGTGTCTCTCCTCGCTTACAGCAGTGCCGCGCCGACGAGACCAAGGATCTCGTTGCAGCCGTCTTCGATCATGGAGGCGCGGGCATCGCGCATCAGCTTTTCGACCGGGAAATCCTTTGTGAGGCCGACGCCCCCGAAGATCTGGACCGCGTCGCTCGACACATCGAAGGCAGTCTGCGTGCAGAACACCTTCGAGGCGATGGAGTACTGGAGGAGCGGCGGGTTGGTGGCGTTGTAGTAGGCCACCCGCCGGGCCAGGGCGCGCGCCGCTTCCACCTGCATGAACATCTTGAACAGGCGGCTTTTCACGCTCTGGTGCTGGTTGATCGGCCGCCCGCCCTGGACGCGCTCGGCCGCATAGCCGATTGCGTGTTCGAGCGAGGCCCGGCCCAGGCCCACGAACATCTGGCCCATGCTCGCGTTCGCGCCGGTGAGGATCATCTGGACGATGGTCTGGTAGTTGTCCTTGCCGACGACCATGTACTCGGCGGGGATGCGGACTTCGTCGAAGAAGATCTCGCCCTGGTTCAGGGGCCGCTGCCCGAGCTTGTCCGTGGGCTTGCCGCGGGAGACACCGGGCAGCCCCAGGGGGACGACCGCCACGCCGCCGCTGCGCATGCCTTCCGAAGGGTCGACCTGGCAGAACAGGGCAGCCACCGTCGCCATCGAGCCGTTCGACACCCATGCCGACTTCTGGCCGCGGATAACGTAGTCATCGCCGTCCCTGGTCGCGATGCAGTTCGCCCGGACTGAGGGGTCGGTGAAGTGGGGCTCGGTGAAGCCCAACTGGTCGCTGCCGTGGTCAGGTTCGGTGACGGCCCAGCAGCCGATTTCGTCGCCGGCGGAAGAGGACTTGAGGTAGCGGTCCACCAGGCTCGGCCGGCCGGACATCATGACGAAGGTCTTGTGGAAGCCGGCAACGCCGAGGCTGATGGCGAGCCCGGAATCGCCCCAGCCCATCTCTTCACTGTAGAGGGCGCGAATGCGGGCCCGCGCCAGGGGAGTGAGTTCAGCGGTCGAGGCCTCCAGGTCGTTCAGGCCCGCCGCGCGGTGCTTCTTGAAGACGTCCCAGAGGATGGAGTTCGGGGCGATGACATCGGCCGGGTCGGCGAGCATGTCGAGCTCTTTGGCCGCGGGCCGCATCACCTCAAGCGCGAACTTGTGGGTTGCGTCGCGGATGGCCCGTTCCTGGCCAGTCAACTCCGCTTCGATATCAACGAGCATGGCACGCCTCCCTGCTTGATCGCAGGAATGCTAGGGGGAGGCGGAAATGTCCTCTATGACTTAGATCATGCCGGGGCCCGCGCGGGCTCGGTAGGTTGTCTGTGGAGCGGCGTGCCCCAGGGCAATGCCGCACCCACGCACCCACGGAGGAGAGAAGCTGCATGTTCGCACCCGCCCTCAACATCGACTTGAGCAAGCTGCAAGAGCAGGAAGAAGAAGTAGAGGCCCCGAAGCGAGCCAAGGGCACCAAGGCGCCTCGCCCCAACGCCGAAGAGAAGAAGTCCCGCTCCTAGCCCAGGCTTTCCCGGAGGGCCCTCATGGCCACAGCTGCCCCCGAGCTTACCCGGCTCGCGCCGCTGGATGCTGGCGCGCGCCTTGATGATCTCCTCTCGCGGTCCTACGAATACCGCAGCTGGGAGGACGTGTACCGCGACCAATGGTCCTGGGACAAGGTGGTGCGCGTCACCCACACCCGGGTGAACTGCATCTCCGCCTGTTCGCTCGACGCCTACGTCAAGGACGGGATCGTCTGGCGCGAAGAGCAGAACGCCACCTACACGAAGGCGTTCAAGGACGTCCCCGACTTCAACCCCCGCGGCTGCCCGATGGGCTGTGTCTACAGTTCCCAGATGTACGACCCGCTGCGGGTGAAGTACCCGATGAAGCGGGCCGGCGCGCGCGGTTCCGGGAAGTGGCAGCGCCTCTCCTGGGACCAGGCGCTGACCGAGATCGCCGACAAGCTGCTTGACGTCGCCACCGAAGACGGCCCCGAGTGCATCGTCTACGACAACGGCACGACGAACCTTGACTTCGGGATCGGTTCGCCGATGGAAGGGCACCTCTTCACGCAGGGATTCGGCAGCACCACGATCGACTCCTACGCCGGCGTCGGCGACCTCCCGGTCGGGCTGATCCAAGCGTGGGGCCTCTACATGAGCGAAGGCACGGCTGACGACTGGTTCCTCTCGGACTACATCCTCCTCTGGGTGGGGAACCCGTCGTACACGCGCGTTCCGGAAGCGCACTTCCTCTGGGAGGCGCGCTACCGCGGCGCCAAGGTCGTCTCGATCGCCCCCGACTACAACGCTTCGACGATGCACGCCGACCGCTGGCTGAACGTCCGCTTCGGGACCGACGCCGCCCTCGCCCTCGGCATGATGCGCGTGATCGTGGACGAAGGGCTCTACAAGGAAGACTACGTCAAAGAGCAGACGGACCTGCCCTTCCTCGTCGTGGTCGACACCGGCCGCTTCCTCCGGGAGAGCGACGTTGTCGAAGGCGGCTCCGACGGCGTCATGTACGTCTGGGATGCGAACACGGGCCGGAAAGTCTCGCCCCCGGGGACCTGGGGCTCCCGCCGCCAGACCATCGCCCTCGGGAACATCGACCCTGAACTCGAAGGCAGCCATCGGGTCGTTTTGAAGGACGGCCGGCGGGTGACGGTGCGGCCAGTGTTCGACCTCCTGAAGCAGCGCCTGAAGGAATACCCGCTGGAGCGCGTGGCCGAGATAACGAACGTCCCCGCGGCGAACATCCAGAAGGTGGCCCGGGAATTCGCGGCTGCAAAGTCGGCGATGATCTACGCATCCTGGGGCGCATGCAAGCATTACCACTCGGACCTCTTCCAGCGGGGGATGGCCTACCTCTGCGCGCTCACCGGCAACTCCGGCGGGAAGCCCGGCTCCGGGATTAAGGTCTCGACCTGGTGGCCGCCTCCAAACGGGGTGCTCACCGGCGGCGGGCTTTCAGGCCCCAGCCTCCGCCTCGGCACCGAGCCGGTGGGTGAACTGCCGGTGGACCGCATCGGCGTCCAGGAGCTTTCGAAGATGACCTTCGAAGCCGGGCGATTGGGCGCCGCCACACCGCTCATCCCCTGGCTCTACGCGCATGACCCGAAGTGGGCCGCGATCGCCGCGAAACAGGAGTACAACGACCCTTCGCTGAAGCGGCCGATCGCCGATTACATGAAGGAGATCTTCGAGCGCAACTGGCAGCCGATCTCTCCGAAGCCACCAAAGCGTCCGAAGTTCCTCTACTTCTCCGGGCCGAACCCGCTGCGGCGCTGGCCGAACCCGGCCGTCATCCGCGACAGCCTCTGGGCGAGCATCGACACAATCGTCACGACCGACTTCAGGATATCGACCTCCGGGCTGTGGGCGGACTACATCCTGCCCGCCTGCGGCTACTACGAGAAGCCGGGGATCAAGTACACAAGCAGCTACATCCCCTACGTCATCGTCGGGGACCGCGCCGTCCCGCCGCTCTACGAATCCAAGCACGAATGGGACATCGCCCTGCTGCTCGCCGAGAAGATCCAGGAACGGGCACGGGAACGCGGCATCGGCACCCTGACCGACAGCCGGGGGATGCCCCGCTTCCTCGATAAGATCTACGACGAGATGACCGCCGACGGCGCCTACCAACCCGGCCCCGCCGGCGAAGAACGCGCGCTCGACTACATCCTCCAGTACTCGGCCATCACCCGGCACAGCGGCCTGGGCGAAGGCGCCTGGGGGAAAGCCGCCGAAGCCGGGATGGTGAAGATCAAGCAGATACAGCCATCGGCGCTGGCCCTGCAGTTCAACTCGGTCTATAGCGACTACACCGAAGACGAGCCGATCAACTCCTGCGGCTGGTTCGTTAACCGGAAGAACCCCTGGCCCACGTTCACCGGCCGCCAGCAGTTCTACATCGACCACGAGTGGTTCCTTGAGGCCGGGGAAGAGCTGATCACGCACAAGGAACCCGTGGCGGCGGGTGGCAACCACCCGCTCCGGCTCACCGGCGGCCACACCCGCTGGAGCATGCACTCTATCTGGCGGGCGAACGAAAAACTCCTCCGGCTGCAACGTGGCGAACCCGTGGCCTACGTCTCGGTACCCGACGCCCGCGCTCGCGGCATCTCGGACCACGACCGCATCCGCGTCTTCAACGACGTCGGCGGCTTCGAACTCCGGGCGAAGGTTTCGCCGGCGGTGCAGCCGGGCGAAGTCGTCGTCTACCACGCCTGGGAGGGTTTCCAGTTCCCCGGCTGGGAGACGCAGAACGACGTCGCCGCCAGTCCATTGAAGCCCATCGACATGGTGGGCAACTACGGGCAGCTTCATTACCGGATGGCTTCCTACACGATGAACCACGTCCCGAAGGAAGCCGCCGTCGAGATCGTCCGCGTGGGGGGTGAAGCATGACCGCCGCCACCGAAGTCCGGATCATCGCCGCCAAGTCTCCAGGGCTGGGCACGAACCCCGACCCGGCGGCGACGGCATGGGGCAAGGTCGCCGGCGCCAGTATCCCGCTGCAGCCGACGCCGCTCGACCGGCAGCCATCCGCCTACGTGCAGGCTTCCTGGCGGGACCGCCAGTACGGCGTCATCCCCTCGCTCGAAGCCCGGTTCGCCACGAACGAAGGCGTGCTCCACGCCCGGCTCTCCTGGGAGGCGGCGGATCCGCGCCCGGCGATCACCGACAACAACGTCTTCCCCGATGCCTGCGCGCTGCTCTTCCCCACGGACGGCAAGAGCGCTCCGCTGGAAACCATGGGCAGCGCAGAAGAACCGGTCACCCTCTGGCACTGGCGGGCGGGCGCCGAAGAGGCGTTCCTCGGTACCGCCAGCGGCCTGGGCACGGTCGACCGGACGAAGCCCAACGGGCTGACGGTCGCAGCCGCGTGGGCAAATGGCCGCTGGACGGTGGCCTTCGCCTGCGCGGTCAACAACGCCAGCTTCGCAGTGCCGAAGAGCCGTGAGGTCCGCGTCGCATTTGCGGCATGGTCCGGCGCGAACAGCGAGCGCGCAGGCCTGAAATCCCATTCGCCGGCGTGGACCACGCTGGTCATTTCGTGAGGTAGGTCCGATGGCCGTTCCCGCCAACCCGCCAACCCGCCAACTGGCGATGGTCTTTGACCTGAACAAGTGCCTGGGCTGCCAGACCTGCACTGTCGCCTGTAAGACCTTGTGGACGGACACGCCCGGCATGGACGGCATGTGGTGGAACATCGTCAACACCATGCCCGGCCTGGGCACCCCGCGTGACGTTTTCAGCCACGGCGGCGGCTACAAGAACGGCCAGCCCGTGCCCGGCCGCTTGCCTTCGCAGGCCGAATTCGGCGAAGCCTGGGACTTCGACTACGAAGCGGTCCTTGCGAGCGGATCGGAGCGCGGTGAGCACCTCCAACCTCGCGAAGCCGGGGGGACCTCGCCGAAGTGGGGCCCAAACTGGGACGAAGACCTCGGCGGAGGGGAGTACCCCAACTCCTACTTCTTCTATCTCCAGCAGATCTGCGCCAACTGCACCAAGCCCGCCTGCCTGGAAGCATGCCCCCGGACCGCGATCTACCGCCGGGAAGAGGACGGCATCATCCTCATCGACGAGGAGCGCTGCCACGGCTACCGCTTCTGCGCCGAGGCCTGCCCCTACAAGCGGGTCTACTTCAACACGAAGCGGGCCATCGCCCAGAAGTGCATCTCCTGCTACCCGCGGCTTGAGGTCGGCGTGGCCCCCGCCTGCGTGCGGCAATGCCCGGGCCGGGTGCGGCACCTGGACTTCGTCGACAACAAGGACGGCCACATCTACAAGCTCGTGAAGAAGTGGAAGGTCGCCCTCCCCCTGCGGCCCGACTTCGGCGTCGAACCCAACGTCTACTACGTCCCGCCGATGTCGCCACTGGCGTTCAAGGAGAACGGCGAGTTCGACGAGAGCGAGTCCCGGATCCCGATCGACTACCTGCGCGAGATGTTCGGGAAGGGCGTCGACGCGGCCCTCGTCACGCTCCAGGTTGAGCGCGAGAAGGTGGCCGCCGGGAAGAAGTCCGAGCTGATGGACATCCTCATCGCGCGGGACTGGAATGACCTCCTTGGGCCATTCACCGGGAACCCGGCGACGATTCAGCGACCGCCCGTCCGGACGCCGTGAGCAGCCAGTACGGCCTCCTGGCGCTGGCGCTTTCATTCCCCGGCGAAGATGTCACGGGGGCCTGCCGCAGCGGATCGTTGGCCGCCGCATTCGGTCCGTTCCTGGGGCTCCACGACCCGTCGGCGGCCAGCGCTGCGCTCGAAGAAGAGTACATCCGCCTCTTCGACCTGCCGACGGGCGGCCCAACCTGTCCGCTCTACACCGGCGTCTACTCGCATTCGCGGCGGGAGGCGATGGAAGAACTTCTGCGCTTCTACCATCACGCCGGGCTGGGGCCTTCGGAATCCGCGCGCGATCTGCCTGACGCCGTCCCGACGGTGCTCGAATTCCTCGGGTTTCTCTCCTGGCAAGAGGCGGCCTCGCCGGGCACGGCCGAAGCATCGCGCCGGACCGCGGGCGACGTCCTCCGCCGTCACCTGCTGCCGTGGCTGGCCGAGACCCAATCGCGGCTGCCGAAGCGGGCGCCGGGCCCCTTCTATGCGGCCGTGTTCGCGGCGCTCGCGGGGCACACCGCGGCTGAGCTCGACCGGACCACGGGGACGCTGGCCGCCGGCTACTCCAGCAGGTAGATCATCCCGTTGGGGTCCGATGAGGCCATCATGCCGGTGCGGTAGCGGCCGTTGGCGAACCGCTCCGGGATGTCTTCGACGCCGGGTTCGCACATCAGGGCGGGAGTCCGCACCGTCACCTCGGCTGATTCGACAAGCTCCCAGAGGGCCTGGATGGGGGTGCCGGTGCGCGGGTCCGCCGGGACAACGTGGGCGTTGGTCACAGGGATGCCCACCGACTCGTCGAGGTACCACGACGGGTGCGAAGCGAAGATGGGACCGCATTCCGGCAGGCCCCAGACGGTGAGCGCCGGGCATTCGAACGACTTGCTCACGCGGCGGCGGGCGTCAGGGTCGAACATCCCATCGACGGAGACAAGAAAGGCCGCGAGGGTTCCGCGGGCGTCCTTGACCTGTTTCTTCGCTTCGCGGGTGGCCTCGTGGGCGTCGTCGAGGTCCCAGAACACGTAGCCGGCGCCGGTAGAGCGGATGAGGTCGACGCGGGCTTCGAGTGAGGAGCCCTGGGGGGCGAGAACCAAGGGCGCCCCCGCATAGAGGGGGATGAGCACCGAGAGGAGACCCTCCCATCGCGAGATGGGGAGCGTGGAAACCCAGGGCCGCCCGCGATGCGACTGCAGGAACGCGGCCATGCTGACGGCGGCGGCGAGCAGCGAGCGGTGGGAGTGCGAGACGGGCCAGTCGCGGCCGCCGAGGGTGACGGCGGGGGCGTTCAGGTCGATGCGGCCGAGGAGCGGGGTGACGCCGTCGGGCTCTCCCGCGCCGAATTGACCGGGTTCGAGCACGATGGCGGCGCCGAACTCGGAGGCGATCGTGGCCGTGTTCGCCCCGGGCGGACTGATGTGGACGTGGAGCCCGGCTGCGAGCGCGCCGAGGAGGGTGATGACGGTTTCGAGGGAGTTGTCGCCGGGAAGGACGACTTTCGCGCCGGGCTGGGTGCTGTTGCGAAGCGCCCGGGCGGCACTGTGGACCCGGGCCTGGAGGTCCGTGGCGCTCAGTTCGGTGCGGCCGGCGACGACGGCCACGTTCCCGCCGCGGTCCCGGGCCGGCACCGTGACGAGGAGGTGGGGGAGCGAAAACGGCGGCACCCCGAGCAGGCGTGCCACGCCCGTCGGCCAGTACCAGGATGGAGTGATCGCGATGGTCTTCGGCATGCTTCCTCCCCTCTACCAGAGCCCGCCCACGTGGAGTGACGCGCCGAGCGCGACCGCGGCGATCGTAACAACGAGTTCGAGCCGGAGCACCTTTTCCATCCGCTTCATAGCAGTGCCGACGCGGGCGCGTTCGACCCGGACTTCTTCTTCGGTCATGTGCGGCCGAGACCGCTTCGCCTGGGCCGGGTGAAGCCAGAAGGCCATGGCCGAGACGGCAGCGAGCAGCACCACCCATGCGGCCGTGAGCAGGACGAGCGTCAGGCCGTAGGAATCTGTGAGACTGAGTTCGGGGCGGCCGGCACGGGCGGCGAGTTCCGCATCGTCCAGCCTGAGCACCATGAAGAGACCGCTGAGGCCGACCAGGAGCAGCGACACCAGCCCGAACCAGCGATAGCGCTGGCCGGCGTTCTTGCAGACCACGGCGACCTGCGATGGCGGCATCGTCCGCTGGGCGTAGCGAAGCACCCACTCCATGGTTATGGCGCCGCCGACGTGGACGGACCAGCCGAGCGTATGGACGGTCGCCAGGAACGTGTCGATGGTTCGGCCCCGCTAGAGATCAATGAGACCACCGTACTTCAGCGAGGCGCCCAGTACGGCTGCGATCAGCGCGAGCACGAGGTCGGCGCGGGTAAGGCGCTGAATCCACTCCGCCGCCTGGAGCTTCTGGTTCTGGGCGGCGCTGACACCGGCGGCGGTCGTTCCCGTGCCGAGCCTGCCGGTCAGCCTCGGGCGGAACACGAACGTGATGAGGAGGCCGTTGATCACGAGCACGCACCAGATCAGGAACAGCACCAGGAGGGTCTGGCCATAGCCGATGCTGAGGGTGAGCCGGCCGTGGGTGAACGGGGAATTGAAGTCGAGTTCGGTGATGCCGGCGACGAACGTCCCGTTCAGCCGGAGCACCGCGGTCACGAGGATAAGGGCGAGCGAGCCCCAGACCAGCCAGAGGAAGCGGTCGGCCGTCTTCTGGCCCATCACCTGCGCCTGGGCAGGGGGGATGGACGCTTGCGCGGGTCCGAGCACGTACTCCATCGCGATGGCGCCGCCGATGTAGGTGGCGAAGCCGATGTCGTGGAGGAATGCGTAGAGGCTCTTCAGCCAGAGGTCCTGGTCCACGTGACTCTCCTTAACCGCCCGATGGGTCCGGCGTCCCTGGGTGCCAGTCGCGGAAGTGGTCTCGCAACTGCGGCGTCACCAGGTACGGCTCGGTGCCCTTGAGGGCGTAGAACTTGCGATAGAAGCCAAGGTCGACATGGTGGACCTGGGCGGAGAACTTGGCCCGGACGGGATTGATGAAGGCGGGAGCGCAGCCGTACTTCTCAACGAGGTACTTCACCGTGGCCGTGGCCGCTTCGATAACCCAGTCCGGGATGTGGGCGCGGGGGTGTTCAAGGATGCGCTGGAGGGTCTCTTCGTTGAACGGCCCGCCGCTCCGTAGGGCCCAGTTGTCTTCCGGCGAAAGCTGGGCGCCGCTGCCGTAGCGAAGGTTCGCGACGTGTTCAACCAGCGAAGCGGCGGTCGGGAAGCGGCGGTTGGGGGTCATCGTCGCATCGAGAATCCCGGGCAGGCCGGTGCAGGTCGCCGTGCGGGAAGGGTTTCGGGCGGGCTGGCGTTCGAGGTGGCCGAAGCCAAGTCCGCGCGCGACCTCAGGGTAGGCGCCGAGGAGAAGGTCATCCGAATAGCCGCCGATCGGCCATGCGCCGAGGCCTATCGCTTCCGCGGCGAGGCGGATGTTCTGGACCATGCAGGCGGCTTCGCTGGAATGGAGCATGAGCGCGAATTCATCGAACGTTGGGATGGGGAATCCCACCTCCAGGAAGCCCGGCTTAATCCATTCGTCCACCCCGCAGGGCTTGTCGGTCTCCGGGTCCTGGAGGTAGAAGCCGGAGAACTGGTACGACGACAGCAGCAGGTTGACCCACTCGATCCCGATGTCGCCGACCGGTAGGAACCAGGTGCTGCCCTGGCGGTTCAGGTTGTACTGCAGGGGGCCCATCGTGCGGACGTTGTGGGTGCCCGGGGGCGCCGTCGACCAACCGACGTCGGGGCGGCGGTCCATGACGCGGACGCGGCTCTTGCGGTACCAGTCGAGGACCTTGCCGTAGTCCTCGGGACCATCAATCTCCAGTGGCGCGCTCCGTTCGAGGCCCGGCTGGTAGAGGTGGACGCCGTCGTCGTTGATGATGAAGAGGTGGACGCTCTGGCCGTTGCTCGAACTCGGCGCCGTGCGGCCGGACCAGTTCGTCAGGCTCGAGAGGTCACCGTGGAGGGGCACGTCGGCCGCGGCGATGCCGTTCGGGCCGGCCGCAGCCCAGGCGATGAGCGCTTCTTCCAGTTCGCTCAGGCGCACCGGTGGCGCTTCGGAAGCGTAGGAGAGGGGGCCTTCGTCCTGGACCACGGGGCGTCCGCCCGCATAGGCGGGAGTCTCTTCGCGGCCGGTTTCGCTCCAGTAGCCAAGGCCCATGCGCCGCGTCCGGAGGGTGGAGAGGAGGCGGAACACCCCTGGTGTCTGCTCGAATGCCCGGCCGAGTGCCTCCTGTTCGGCGGACGTGACAGCGGACCTGGGCTCAGTGCTCGTCAACCTTCCTCACCTCCACGAAGACTGCGCGGTCGGCCGGGACTGGCTGCCAACCGAAGGGGAGATAGCGCAGGTGGCCGTACCTGCCGACCAGGTGCAGCCATTTGACCATCCCCGGCTCGACCTGGTTTGGGCCTTGCCAGTCCTTGAACATGTGCGGCTCCCAGCCGTTATAGACGATCACCTGCCCCGGGCGCACACGCGGCGAAATGCGGGCGCGGATGGTGCAGGTGCCGCGGTCATTGTGCATCTCCACCATGTCACCGTCGCGGATGCCGCGGGCCTCGGCGTCGATCACGCCCAGGGTCAGGAGCGGTTCGCCGCGGTGGGTGCCGGCGAGCACGGAGTTCCCCATCGAGGCTGCGTGGACGGTCCAGCGTGAGTGGCCACTGGTCAGGATGAGGGGGTAGTCGCCACCCTGCTTCGGCGGGTCCTTGTGGCAGGGGAAGTCTTCGCCCGCCTCCACGAACCAGGGGTGGTCGATGAGGAACTGGGCGCGGCGGGTGAGCGTGGGGAAGGGGACGCCGTCGCGGATGTGCCATTCGAACGCCGTCAGGGTCGAGTCGGGCTTCACATCGGCTGCCAGGGAGAGCCCCGGCGCGAACATTCCCAGCCCTGAGAAGCGGACGGTGCCGCGCTCCCGAAGCGAATCCGGGGAGCCTTCCGCCGGGAGCGTCCCGGCCTCGATGCTGTCACGGAGCCACTCTTCGAGGACCGCCTGTTCGTTGTCGTAGGCGCCGCCCTGGGTGAACGTCTCCGCCAGGGTGTCGAGCCTCCGCGTCTGCCGTCGCCCGTCGAGATATTCGACCTCGTCGCGCGCGATGGCGCGTTCCTGCACCTTCCGCGAAAGCTCACGGAAGAGTTGCCACTCGGTCTTTGACTCGCCTCGCGGTGGCGTCGCCGGCTCCGAATAGCCGACGTGGAACGAATGCGTGATCGCGTACTGGAGGTTCGGACGCTCGTACTGCATCGCCGCGGGGAGGACGATGTCGGCCCAGAGCGCGGTCGAACTCATGCGCGTGTCGACGACGATGACCTTTTCGAGTTTCGGCCAGAGTTCCTTCAGAAGGGTGCTGCTGCCGCCCCGCTGCCGGCGCACGGGGTTCGTGGCAACGATGAAAAGGACCTGGGGGTCGGTGGATGGGCCGGGGCGAACGATGCCGCCCCACCATCCGCGTTTTGTCGCTTCGGTCAGGTATTCTTCAAATGGCCGCTTCATCGCCGGGTCCGACCACTCGGCCTTGTTCCAGGTGTCCTTGTAGCCGGCGTGGTGGTAATGGAAGAAGGCCGGCGGGCTGGAGGTGCCGGCGACGAGCCCTCGCTGGAGGAGCTCGTAGCCAACTATCTCGTCGGAGGCCTCTTCGTCCTGGGTGCGAAGGGTGTTGATCGCGCCGTCGATGCCGTCCATCACGCGGATGGTCTCGGCGACGCCCCCCTTCTGTTTCATGCCGAAGAGCATGTAGCCGTCGAGCCCCGCCAGGGCCAGTCCCTGGATCCCCGTGCCCTTGCGCCCCCAGTTCCCCGTGAGGGCGAGGAAAAGGCACATCGCCCGTTCCATCAGGTCGCCGTGGTAGTACTTGGGCGTGTTGAAGCCTTCGATGATCTTCGTCCGCTTGCGGGCGGCTTCGCGCGCGAGCTCGCGGATGACATCCGGGTTGACGCCGGAGATGGCGCCGGCCTGCTCGGGGGAGTAATCGGCCAGGCGTTCGCGGAGGAGTTCCCAGGCGGGGGTCACTTCGATCGCGGTGCCATCGGCGCCGGTGACCGTGAAGCGGCCTTCCAGCGCCGGGCGCGCCTCGCCGAGAAGCAACGTGCCGCGGGGTGCCTCGGTCAGCTTCCCGGCAACCTCGTCCCACCAGTAGAACTGGTCTTCGCGGGAGCCGGCGCTGACGTCGGACCCGCGGAGGAACCGTCGCGTGTCGGTGCGGACCAGCAACGGCAGGTCTGTCTGGGAGCGGACGAAGCTGAGATTCGCCAGCCCTTCGTCGACGATCACCCGGCACATGCCGAGGGCGAAGGCGGCGTCGGCGCCCGCGCGCATGGGGACGAACTGGTCGGCCATGACGCAGGAGGCGCTGTAGTCAGGCGCTATCGCAACGACCCGGGAGCCGTGGTACCGCGCCTCGGTGATGAAGTGCGCGTAGGGGATCGACGTATAGGACGGGTTGGAGTGCCAGATCAGGATGAGTTCGGAATGGAAGGTGTCGTCGACGCTGCTCGCGCAGGAGAACTTCCCGAAGGTGATGTGCTGCCCGGCCGGGAAGTCGTTAATCAGACCGTTCGCGTCGAGGGTGACGGCGCCAAGGAGGCCGGCGAAACGGAGGTAGGCCACCTGGGCGAGCAGCCCGCCCTCAACCGTCTCTTCGAAGACGATGGATTCCGGCCCCTCGTAGTCGATGGCATCGAGGAGGGCGTTCGCAACTTCGGTGAGCGCTTCGTCCCAGGAGATCTGCTCCCACTTGCCTTCGCCGCGTTCACCCGCGCGCCGCAGGGGGTAGAGCAGGCGGTCGGGCGCCGTGAGCTGACGGCTCCAGGCGCTGCCCTTTTGACAACTCATGGGGTTCATGTCGGGGACGCCGTCTTCGACCGTGCGGTAGTTAGCCGATGGCTCTTCGAAGACGACCGCGCCGTCCTTCGCATAGACGCGGTAGGAGCAGGTCGAAAGACAGTTCAGACAGTGGGTACCGAAGGTCGCGTGATCCCACGACCACCTGCCCCGGTACCGTTCTTGCGTGTCGTTGGTGGCCGGGGATTTCTGTGCCATTGCTGCTCCGCCCCGCCTACGCGGGGACCGCGGTGAGGTGGGCGGCATCCGCCTCGGCGAACGCCGCGCAGCGGGCCACGGCCCACTGCCAGAAGGGCAGAGGGTCCTGTGCCCCGGTCCGTTTGACGAGTTCGGGCAACCAGTTCAGCTGGCGATCGAGGAAGTCATGCTGTGCCCGCCGGAACGAGGCTCGCAGCCGGGGAGACGACGAGGTCGCTTCCTTGAAGGTGAGGAACTTCATGAACTCCAGTTCGGTCGCCAGGTGGTCTGCGGGGCGGGGGTCCTCCGCGGAGGCCTTGAGCCCGAAGTATTCGTAGAAGCGGACCACTTCTTCGAGCTTCTTCATCCGGGCGCCGCCGCCATAGACGCCGCCGAAGAGCGAAGCCGCCGGGCCGCCCGGCCCTGAGCCGACTTCGAAGAGGCGAAGGTATTCGGCCTGGAAGTCGGCTTCGGAGACCGCCGCGTCAACGGCGGCGGTCTCGAAATCGAAGGCGAAGGGCAGGAGGCTGGTGTCGTGGGCCAGGCGCGCCGGCCACTCACCCTGCACCGCCGCGCCGTAGGAATCGGCGTCGGGGCAGGTCATGAGCCGGGCGAGCGACTGGTACACGGCGAGCCGGGCCGTGATTTCGTTGTCGGGGAGCTCCATATCCTGGCTGGCTTCGCCATCGATCTGGAGCCCTGCGAGCGAGTAGACAAACATGGCGAAACCTTCCTAGGAGACGGGCGTGAGCTCGGCCGGGTCCTGGGTAAAAGGCCCGAGGAGTTCCGTCCAATGATAGGCGATGAGGGTGGAGAGGATCTCCGACTTGCCGCCGCCGCGAACCTTCTCCATCTCGCTCTTCAGCGTGCCCAGCGCCTGGTGGACGTCGGTTCCGAAGAGGGATTCGAGGTATTCGTTGGGGATGCGCGGGTTCTCCGTGTCGATGCTCATGTCTTCGTTCAGGCGAGCGGGAGACATGGGCGGGACGTAGAAGACGTTCGGGGTCGTGCCGTACTCCGCGTGCATGGGGAGCGCGACCTTCCACTCGTTGACAAGCTTGTGGACCGGGCTGTCTTCGTCAGAGAGGCGGCCTATGAAGACAGCCCGGCCAGGGCATTGGCGCACGCACGCGGGCGCCACGCCTGCTTCGATCCTGGGGAAACAGCCGATGCACTGCTGGGCAACGTGCCGTTCGTAGTTGAAGTAGATCTTCTTGTAGGGGCAGGCTTCCATGCAGAAGCGGTTGCCCATGCAGGCGTCTTCATCGCGGAGGACGAGCCCGTCTTCCTGCTTGACCAGTGCGCCCGTGGGGCAGGCGGAAACGCAGACCGGGTTCGTGCAGTGGTTGCAGATGCGGGGCAGGTAGAAGTAGTAGGAGTTCGGCCACTCGCCGGCACCCTGGTCTTCGTCCCAGTTCATCGCCCAGCGGTTTTCGCGGGGAGCCTGCGGCTCCAGGTGGGCCTTGCCGGCCGTGCCGCCGTAGAAGACTTCGTAGTAGTTGAAGTCCCAGCCGCCGCCGAACTCTTCGCGGGTGGGCTGATGGCCGGGCCGGAGCTTGCCGGTCGCCGGGTCAACGCCGCCGCCCATTTCTTCCCAGCCCTTCGGGGTCCCGAGGCCGGGCTGGGTGTTGACCGAGCACCACCACTGCTGTTCTTCGCCCGACTCGCGGGTCCAGAGCACCTTGCAGGCGACCGAACAGGTCTGGCAGCCGATGCACTTGTTGAGGTCGAAGACCCAGGCGAGTTGCCCGGACCCGGTAGACACAGTTCCCGTCCCGTTGGTGCTCATGGCTCCCTCCCTATGCCTGTTCGAGCGAGACCCAGTCGCGGCTTACAGCCGCGAGGCCTCCCCGTTCGTCGTTCGAGCCGTTCCAGACGGCGACGCCAACCCGGCCGGACCTGGCTGCTGCCAGCGGCCCACCGAAGACGACGTTCCAGCTCCCTCCGGCGAGTTCGCCGGCAGCGGCCAGCCCGGACCCGGTATCCTTCCGCACGACCCCAGGGCCGCGCGAGATGAGTGAATTCGCGCCCGGGCGCCCGTTTTCCCAGAACCAGACGGCGACGGGCTTCTCAGCGTCACCGAGGGTGCTGATGGCGCCGCTCCCGTTCTCCGGAAAGACGGCTGCCACGGCGTCCTGGAACTCCTTGTTGGGGCGCTCGTCGTCCTTCCAGGAGAGCCGGACGTAAAGCTTTTCGCCATCGGTCGCGGCGGCGAGTGACGCCTGTGCGGTCTTTCCGTACGGCCGGCCGGCCCAGGCTTCCCGGATGTACGAAGTTGGCTGGGCATCCAGCGGCACTGGCTGAAGCGGTACGGTGACCGATTCAACGCTGGCCCACGCTGGTGCTGTTGGGTCCGCGAGCGAGGCTCCGCCGCTAAGTCTTGCGATCTTCATCGCTCTCCCTCCGTTGCTTTCTCAAAGTCACAGCGCGACCAACGACTGGTGGGCACCGGTTGCCATTCGGTCCCCAGGTGCTGCAGGTGTCCATAACCGCCGGCGAACCCGATCCACTTGACCATGCCGGGTTCGACTTCGTTCTCGCCCGACCAGTCGGTGTACTGGAACCCGTCCCAGCCGTTGTACGAAATGATTTGGCCCGGCCTTACGTTCGGCGCCACCTTGGCGCGGGACGTGAACGAACTGACGTCGTTGAAGATCCGGATGAGGTCGTCATCCTTCACCCCGCGAGCGGCGGCATCGTCCGGGTTGACGATGACATTCGGCTCGCCGCGGTGTGTGCCGAGGATGACCTTGTTCGCCTGGTTCATGGCGTGGATCGACCACCGGTTGTGCCCGGAGGTAATCCCGAGGGGGTAGTTCCCGCCCATCTTGGGGTTCGGCTTGTGGGTCGGGAGTTCTTCCTTCGCTTCCAGGAACCAGGGATGGTCGATGTAGAACTGTGCCCGGCGGGCGTAGGTGGGGAAGGGGTCGCCGCGCTCGGTGTGGTCGCGGAAGGGCGTGTGGGTTTCGTTCGGGAGAATCTGCGACGCCTGGGCCACGGCCATCGGCGAGAGTCCCCAGTCGATGAAGCGGACGAAGCCCTTCTGCCGGAGCGTCCGGAGGTTCGTGCCCATCGGCAGGGTCCCGGCCAGGGCCGAGTCGCGGATCTGCTCGTCGGCGAGGCGGTCTTCATCGAGGAGGAAGCCATCCATCGAGTAGATCCGCGCCAGGTCGGCGTAGCGGCGCTTGCCCCCGGCGGTGTCGGTGTATTCGGTGAGTCCCCGGGCAGCGGCGCGTTCGGCGAGCTTCTCCAGGAGTGCGTTGTAAATGTCCCACTCGTTCCGGGCTTCGCCGGCCGGTTCCGCGGCCTTGTCGCTGAAGGTGAGGTTCATCAGGTGGGGCGTCGGGATGTGGAAGCCGACCTTCTCGTAGTGCTGGGCGGCCGGGAGCACGTAGTCGGCGTACAGTGCCGTCTGGCTGATCCTGAAGTCGATCGTGACGATCATCTTCAGCTTCGGCCAGAGCGTGGGGAGGAGGGCGGTCTTGCCGCCGCGGGTCCGGCGGAGCATGTTGCCACCGCACTCGATGAGCACCCGGGGGGCAGCTTCCGGCCGGGGGCGGTCCATGCCGTCCCACCAGCCCTTCGCCAACGCTTCCTCGAAGTACTCATCGAAGGTCCGCGCCATCGACTCGTCGCCCCAGTCCTTGTTGTTCCAGCGCTTGTCGTAGCCGGCCTGCCAGTACCACCAGAACGCCGGCGGCGACGATGTGCCACCCGAACCGGCGCTCTCGCCATCGCCCATGCGGAGGTTGCGGCCTTGCATCTTCTGTTGCATCTGCCCCAACATCCGGACTGCGATCTCGGTCGTCATCGTCGGGTCGGTCGCTTTGATGGCGGCCAGGGCGGCGTCGCGCGATGAGAGGATGATCTCCGTGTTCGCGGCGCCAGGCCCGGGCTTTCCAGTGGCGATGAACTGGCCGTCGTGCATGCCAGCGGCCCAGCAGCGGATGCCCGTCCCCTTCCGGCCCCAGTTCCCGCTCGCGGCCAGGACGAGTGCCATCGACCGCTCGATCAGGTCGCCGTGATAGAACTTGCTGGCGTTGTAGCCGAGCATGATGTTGGTCTTCTTGGCCGCGATCTTGCGCGCGAGCATACGGATGACGTCGGGGTGGACGCCGGTAATCGCCTGCTGCTTTTCGGGCGTGAAGTTCGCATCGAGATGGGCGCGGAGCAGAGCGCAGGACGGCGTGACCTGGACGGTCGATCCATCGGCGAGCTTCACATCGAAGACCCCGTCGAATGCGATCTCCACGCCCTTGAGGAACATGTGGCCGCGGTCCGCGAGCTTCAAGCCCGAGGCCGGGTCCCACTGGTACATCTGGTCTTCGCGGCCCTTCCCCTCGACGTCGGGCTGGCGCAGGTAGCGCTGGTTGTCGAGTCTCACCAGGAAACCGAGGTCGGTCTGTTCGCGCAGGAAGGTCCAGTGGGCGATGTTCTCGGCCATCATGACCTGCACCAGGGAGAGCCCGAACGCCGGGTCGCTGCCGCCGTTGATTGGGACCTGGTAGTCGGCGTGGAGATGGGAGGGGTTCACATCGGGCGAGATGTTGAAGACCTCGGCGCCGTTGTACCGCGCTTCCTGGATGAAGTGGTAGAAGGGGATGCGGGTGTAGATCGGGTTCATGTTCCAGATCAGGATGATCTCGGAGTTGAACCAGTCGTCGGCCGAAGAGACGGGGCTGAACTTGCCGAAGGTCTCGTAGAGGCCGATGGAGAAGTCGTTGATCGACCCGTTGAGGTCGAGCCCGTGCCCACCGATGGTGGAGAAGAACTTGCCGGTCGGGGCGACCGTCGCCATCTCGGGGGTGCCTTCGTGGCAGATGGTCTGGGGCCCGTTCTCCTGGATCGCGTCGATCATGGAGTCGGCGATGTCGCCGAGGGCATCGTCCCAGCTGACGCGGTTCCATTTGCCTTCGCCGCGTTCGCCAACACGCTTCAGCGGGTAGAGGAGGCGGTCGGGGCCATAGAGCGACTGGCTCCAGGAGGCGCCCTTCTGGCAGCCCATGGGGTTGAAGTCGGGCACGCCGGGTTCGATGGTGCCAAAGGTGCCGGCCTGCTCTTCGCGCCAGACAATGCCGTCCTTCACGTAGACGCGCATCGGGCAGTTGCCCGGGTAGCAGTCCACGCAGTGCGTCCCCCAGTACACCGCGTCCCATTCCCAGCGCTTGCGGTAGAGATCGGGGGTGCCGGTGTAGATCTGCTCGGACGATTCAGTCGTGGTCATGGTCAGGAGTCTCCACGAGCGGTGGGGGGGCGGGTATGACTGCCGTCATACGCGCCCCCGGGCGTTTATCAGGCCTTTTCGACGGCGACCCTTGTCCCGCGCATGACGGCACACGGCTGCCACTCCATCGGCCAGTACTTGAGATGCCCATAGCCGCCGGCCAGGTGGAGCCATTTGATCATCCCCGGCTCCACGTCATTCGGGCCCTCCCAGTTCGGAAACTGGTATGGCTCGAAGCCGTTGTACATGGCCAGTTGCCCGGGCTGAGCGCTCGGCGACGTAAGCACCGGCACCCGGAACTCGCCCTGGTCGTTGAACACGCGGACCATCTGGTTGTCGTCGAGACCCAATCGAGCCGCGTCGCGGTCGTTGATGACCAGGTGCGGCGTGCCGCGGTGGGTTGCCAGCATCAGGCGGTTGGCGATGTTCAGCGAGTGGAGGCTCCAGCGGTTATGTCCACTCGTGATGCAGAACGGGTAGTTGCCGCCGAATGCGGGGGCATCCTTGTGCCGCGGCAGGTGCTCGTCGGCCTCAATGAACCACTCGTGCTCGATCAGGAACTGGGCCCGGCGCGTGAGGGTGGGGTAGGGCTCGCCCTTCTCCACGTGGTTCCGGAAGGGGACGAAGGTCTCGTTCGGTTTGGGATCGGTCGCCTGGGCGAGGACACGCGCCCCCATGCCGAGACCCTCCCAACGGAAGTACCCCTGGCGCCGCAGTTCCTCGAGGCTGGCGTTGGCCGGGAGAGTCCCAATCAGGGCGCAGTCACGGAGAATCTCATCGGCGATGTCCTCCTCGTCGACGAGTTCACCGTCCTTCGTGTAGTCCGCGTGAATCCTGCAAAGGTCGTGTTCGAACCCCCTTGCGTCCTTGTACGGCTGGATGCCGCGCTGCTTCGCCCGCTCCTCGAGCTTCTCAGCGAGGCGGCGGAAGGCCTCCCACTCGCCCACGACCTCGGCCGGTGGCTCCACGAGCTTGTCGCAGAACGTCAGGTTCATGAGGTGCGTCGTCGGGATGCCGTGGGAGATCTTCTCGTACTGGTGGGCGATTGGAAGGACGATGTCCGAGACCAACGCCGTGGCGCTCATGCGGGGGTCGAGGGTGACGACCATCTTGAGCTTCGGCCAGAGATGCTTGAGCAGCATCGTGTCACCGCCGCGCGTCCGCCTGATGACATTGCCGCCGCACTCGATCAGCACCCGCGGCGGCTGGTCAACCCGGGGATAGTCCACCCCCTGCCACCACCCCTTTCCGACCGCCTCCTGGAAGTACTCGTCGAAAGGCCGGGTCATGCTTGGGTCGTGCCACTCCTGGCGGGTCCATGCATCGCGGTAGCCGGCGTGGTTGTACCAGTAGAAGACGGGCGGGACCATCCCTCCGCCGCCGGCGGCGCTCGATGCCTTCGCCTGCTCAACGGCGATGAGCGCTGTGGTGAGGGTCGGGTCGCTTGCGATTGCCCTCCGCAGCCCCTCCTCCCGCATGTCGAGCAGGGCCGCTACTTCCGCCGGCCCGCGCTTGCTCTTCATCGCCACCGTCCCGATGCCGTCAACGAACCCGGCGAGCCAGGCCCGGACACCGGTTCCCTGGCGCCCCCAGTTCCCGGTCAGGCCCAGCAAGAGGAGCTGGGCGCGCTCGATCAGGTCGCCGTGGTAGTGCTTGCCCGCGCCGCCGAGCGCCCCGAGGATGTTCGTTCGCTTGTGGGCGATCTTGCGGGCCAGCATGCGGATGGTCTCCGCATGCACCCCGGAGATCTCCTGCGCGCGCTCCGGGGTGTACTCTTCGAGCCGCGTCCGGACGAGGGCCAGGACCGTCGTCACCGCGATGGGGCCGTCTTTGCCCTGGACCGTGAATTCGCCCTCCAGGGCCGGCACTGCGTCTCCCCAGAGGAGCGTCCCCCTTGGAGCCTGGACGATCTGCTTCGTCTTCGTGTCCCAGGCGTAGAACTGTTCGTCGCTGCCGTCCGGGGTGAGGTCGGATTCGCGCAGGAAACGCCTGGTTTCGGGGTTCACCAGCAGCGGGAGGTCGGTCTGCTCGCGCACGAATTGCTCATGCACAAGCCCCTCATCCAGCACCACCTTCGCCATCGCCAGCGCGAGGGCGGCATCGCTCCCGACCTTCACTGGCACGTAGTAGTCGGCGTGCATCGAGGAGGGCGAGACGTCTGGTGCGATGGTGACGACCTCGCAGCCGTTGTAGCGAGCCTCGTTGACGTAGTGGATGTGGGGGATGCGGGTGTAGTTTGGGTTGCCGAACCAGATGATGAAGACCTCGGAATGGAACCAGTCGTCAATGCTGCTCACGGGGTCGAAGGTCCCATAGGTCAGGTAGTAGCCCGGCGCGAAATCGTTCATCTCGGCGTTCACGTCGGTAACAAGGCCACCGATCCGCCCCACGTAGCGCCCCCGGCCCGCGGCCGATGACGCGAACGACCCGCCGCCGTTGCACCCGGATGGGGCGATGATGGACTCTGCTCCGATCTCGTCTATCGCATCCAAGACCGCGTCCGCGACTTCCGTGGCAGCCTGGTCCCAGGTGATCCGCTCCCAACTCCCGGAGCCGCGTTCACCGACGCGCTTGAGCGGGTAGAGGACACGCTCCTCCCCGTCCAGCATTTGGGTCCAGCCGGCTCCCTTCTGGCACCCCATGGGATTCATGTCGGGCACGCCTTCCTGGACGGTCGGGTACACGCCAGCCTGCTCTTCGCGCACGACCTTGCCATCTTTCAGGTAGGCGCGAAGGGTGCAGTTGCCCGGGTAGCAGTCGATGCAGTGGGAGGCCCACTTGACCGTGTCCCAGCTCCAGCGGTCACGGTAGAGGTCGGGAGTGCCTACGTAGGTCGGCCTGGACGATTCAGTCGTGGTCATGGTCAGGAGTCTCCACGCGCGCGAGGGGGGCGGGTATGACGGCCGTCACACGCGCCCCCGGGCGTCATCAGGCCTTTTCGATGCCGACCCGCGTGCCGCGCATCACGGGCGAAGGTTGCCACTGGGTCACCCAGTACTTCAGGTGGCCATAGCCGCCGGCCAGGTGGAGCCACTTGATCATCCCGGGCTCCACGTCGTTCGGGCCGGCCCAGTTGGGGAACTGGTAGGGTTCGAAGCCGTTGTACATGATCACCTGGCCGGGCCGGGCACTCGCCGAAATCAGGGCCGGCACCTTGAACTCTCCCAGGTCGTTGTGGACGCGGAGCATGTCGTTGTCCTGGATGCCCAGTTGCTTCGCGTCGAGGTTGTTGATGACGAGATGGGGAGTGCCGCGGTGGGTCTCCTGCATCATGTCGTTGGCGATGTTGAGGGAGTGGATGCTCCAGCGGTTGTGGCCGCTGGTGATCTGGAAGGGGTAGTTCCCTCCCGTCCCCGGCGTGTCCTTGTGCCGAGGGAGGTGCTCGTCTGCTTCGATGAACCACTCGTGGTCGATCAGGAACTGGGCACGGCGGGTGAGGGTCGGATAGGGCTCGCCCTTTTCGACGTGGTTGCGGAAGGGGACGAAGGTCTCGTCCGCCTTGATTTCGGTGGCCTGGGCGATGCCCCGCGGCGAGATCCCGAGGCCCTGCCAGCGGTAGTAGCCGTGCTTGCGGATGTCTTCGAGGCTGGCGTCCGGGGGAAGCGTGCCGGTGAGGGCGCTGTCACGGAGCATCTCGTCGGCAAGCACTTCTTCTTCGAGGAAGACGCCGCCGCGGGTGTACTTCGTGTGCGCGGTCGTCGGGTCATGGACGCCGCCGCGGGAATCCTTCACCGGCTTGAAGTTGCGGGCCAGGGCACGCTCTTCCAGCTTTTCGGCCATCCGCCGGAACGCTTCCCATTCGTTCACCGCCTCTGCCGGGGGCTCGATGGCCTTGTCGCAGAAGGTGAGGTTCATGGTGTGTGTGCTGGGGATGCCAAAGCCGATCTTCTCGTACTGGTGGGCGATCGGGAGGACGATGTCGGAGAAGAGCGCGGTGGTGCTCATGCGGACGTCGAGGGTCACGACCATCTTCAACCCCGGCCAGAGGTGCTCCAGGAGCATCTTGCCGCCGCCACGCGTCCGCCGGATGACGTTGCCGCCGCATTCGATGAGCACGCGCGTCGGCTGGTTCGCCCGGGGGATGTCGACGCCGGCCCACCAGCCCTTATCGAGCGCTTCCTGCATGTACTCGTCGAACTCGCGCTTCATGGACGGGTCGTGCCAATCGCGGCGGTTCCATGCCTCCTTGTAGCCGGCATGGTGGTACCACCAGAAGACGGGCGGGATCATCCCGCCGGCGCCACCCTGGCCCGCGGCCTTCGTCGCCTCGATTGAGATGATCGCGGGCGTGAGGGTAGGGTCCTGGGCCATCAAGGCCTGCATCATCGCGTCGCGCATGTCGAGCATGCCGACGACTTCCGAAGGTCCCCGCTTGGTCTTCGCCGCCAGGGTGAAGGAGCCATCGAAGAGCGCCGCCAGCCAGGCGCGGACGCCGGTGCCGTGCTTGCCCCAGTTGCCGGTGAGGGCGAGAAGGAAGACCTGCCCGCGCTCGATCAGGTCGCCGTGGTAGAACTTGCCGGCGTTGCCGAGCGAGCCAAGGATGTTCGTCTTGCGCTTCGCGATCTTCCGGGCGAGAAGGCGGATGGTGTCCGGGTGGACGCCGGTGATGCCGTAGGCGAGCTCCGGGGTGTAGTCCTCCAGGCGCTTTCGCATCTCCGTGAAGACGGTGGTCACCGTCACCGGGCCATCCTTCGTCTGGACCGTGAACTCGCCTTCCAGCGCCGGCTTTATGTCGCCCCAGAAGAGCGTCCCCCGCGGGGATTCGGCCGGGCCGCCGGTGACGGTGTCCCAGGCGTAGAATCGCTCCGCGTTGCCGCCGGCCTTCATGTCGCTCTCGCGGAGGTAGCGCTTGGTCTTCGGGTTCATCAAAAGGGTGAGGTCGGTCTGGTCGATGACGAACTGCTTGTCGACCAGACCTTCGTCGATCACGACCTTCGCCATGGCGAGCGCGAGGGCGCCGTCGGTGCCGACTTTCACCGGCACGTGGAGGTCCGAATGGATGGATGACGGGGAGACGTCGGGCGAGATCGTGATGACCTCGCAGCCGTTATAGCGGGCTTCGAGCGCGTAGTGGATGTGGGGGATGCGAGTGTAGAACGGGTTCGCGAACCAGATGATGAAGACTTCGGAGTGGAACCAGTCGTCGATGGAGCTGACGGGGTCGAAAGTCCCGTAGGTCATGTAGAGGCCGGGGGCGAAGTCGTTCATCTCAGCGTTGACGTCGGTCACGAGCCCGCCGACGGCGCTGAGGTAGGCTCCGCGGCCGGCGCCGCCCCAGGAACTGATGTTGCAGCCGGAGGGCGCGATGATGGACTCCGGGCCGATCTCTTCGACGGCATCGAGCACGGCATCCGCGATCTGGGTGCAAGCTTCGTCCCAGGTGATGCGCTCCCAGGACCCGGAACCGCGGTCGCCAACGCGGCGGAGGGGGTAGTGGAGGCGCTCTTCGCCTTCGATCATGTGGGCCCAGCTGACGCCCTTCTGGCAGCCCATCGGGTTCATGTCCGGGACGCCTTCCATGATCGTCGGGAAGACCGCAGCCGATTCCTCGCGGACGATCTTGCCGTCCTTCAGGTAGACCTTCATGGGACAGTTGCCCGGGTAGCAGTCAATACAATGGGACGCCCACTGCACCTTGTCCCACGTCCAACGGTCCTTGTACGAAGTGGTGACCTTCCCGTTTCCGGCGACCACAAGACCTTCGGCCTGTTTCGATGCCATCGCGCTACCCCCATCAGGATGGTTGCCAGACACACGGAAGTTCGGCCCGGCGGGGGCGGCTTCCACCGCTGCCACCATGGCGACAGGCAGCCGCCGGCGGTATGACGGCGGTCATAGGGGGAAGCCGGGTTCAGGAAGGGCGATAGGGGCCGAAAACGGAACAGTCGAGCTGGCAGTCGGCGCACTCAGACGTGTCGCGCAGCGCCCGCACGTCCAGCAGCTCGACGACCTGGGACTCCGTGCGGACAACCCCGCGACGCTGGAGGTCGGACATGATCCGGATGGCCGTCTCCAGCGTGATGCCGGCGCGGTCGGCGATGTCCTGGCGGGTCAGCTTGTAGTCGATGCGGACGCTGCCCTCGTTCCTCTTGCCGTACTGGTAGGCCATCTGGAGGAGCGTGCAGCCGACGCGCTCGCGGGCATCTTTCAGGGCGGCAATGGCACCGAGGATGTTTCGCTGGCGGAGTTCGAGACAGAGTTGGTCGATAGCGTTGCGGACGGTCTCGGGGTAGTGACGGGAGATGACCCCAAGCGCAGCCCGCGGAAGGAAGACGAGCGTGGCCTGTTCCAGCGTGGTCGCGGTGGTGGCATAGGGACGGCCGTCAAGTGCTGGCCCCAGTTCGAGTGCGGCCCCGGGGGCAGGGAAGCCCACGACCTGCTGGCGTCCGTCGGGCCCGGACTGGTAGAGCCGGACGCGGCCGGACTCAAGGATCCAGAGCCGGTCGCAGGGCTGCGCCTCGACAAAGACGTCGGTGCGGGCTTCGAAGGTGGCCCAGCCGCAACGATCGGCGACGCCGTTGATTTCTTCTGGCGTGAGGCCATGCAACAGCGGGCAACGGCCAAGCGCTGCGATCACGCGGGCACGGCGCTCTGCGTCCAGGTCGAGGACGCGCGTCTCCCGGCTCATTCCTGGCCACCTCTCGGCGCGTAGGCTGGGGCGGGGCCGGGTCGCACGAATGTAACCGCGGTCACAGCCGCCTTTGTGAACGCACTCACCAAGGATGCCCCCCTGGGGAAGGAAGGGACTGCTGTATACTACACGCTGGCGCCAGCGGGAGTAGCTCAGCGGTAGAGCGCCTGCCTTCCAAGCAACGCGGGCTGAACGGCCTGGCCTGAGCTTCGCCAAACAGAATCTGGAACCAGCGAAATCCGTTCAGTTATCTGTTCCTCTTGACCACCTCCAGGAGGAGGGCCGAATCCGCCGGGCCGCTCACTGGACGACCAGCGTCGCCACCATGCCCGACTCGTAGTGCGCCGGCAGGTTGCAGATCAGCAGGTACTTCCCCGCAGCAAGCGCGAATTGCTTCTCTTTCTCGCCGGACGTGAATTCCCGGAACCGGCCGATGATGGTGAGCTTGGACTCGTCCACCCTGCCCTGCACGACAGTCGGGTTCGCCGCCGCCGCGTCCGCCCGCACGATCACGAGGTCATGGGGCTGGACGCCTTCGTTGGTGGCGATCATCGTCAGGGAGCCGGCGGGGATGGTGGCGTGATCGGGCGTTACGGCCCATTCGCTCAGCGCAACCGTGAGCCGTGTGATCTGTGGGGACCGGGTTGGCTCGGAGGCGGTTGCGGCATCGGCGACGCGCGGTGTATCTCCCGTGCATGAGGCCAGCAGTGGGAGGCTGGCCGCGATGGCTGCGAGACCCAGAATCCATGTTGGTTTCATCAAAGGCTCATTCCTCGCCCGTCCGCGGGGCGCCCGCGTGTGGCAATCAGAACTGTCGGGAGAGCGATGACGCCGACGAGTGCGACTATTCCCCAAACGACCATCCATACGTTTTTGAAGGTCGGATCCCCGTCGGCTGCTCCCGAGGCTGGGTCAGCGGCGCCTGGATCAGGGGACGGGGCAGCACTCGCTCCTTGAGCGCCACTCACGACCACTTTGCCCACCATCTGGGGGTGCAGGGTGCAGTAGTAGTCGTATGTGCCGGGAGTCTCAAACTTCCTGGTATAGGACTCGCCTCGCTTGATGAAGCCGCTGTCGTATTTCCCGTCCTTGTCCGTGATGGTGTGGGGCGCGACGCCCGAGTTGTTCCACGTCACGCTCGCGCCAGGCTTGATGGTGATCGTGCCCGGCGCGTAGGCAAAGTCTACCATCTCTACCGGGGAACCGCCGCTCAGCGAGGCACCGGGAGCGGCCGCGCTCGTCGCGGTCGCCGTCGGAGGGATCGCCGCCGCAGGTACTGCGCCGCCCGCCCCCGCAACCCGCACGGTGCCGGTCATGTTCGGGTGGTAGATGCAGAAGTACTCGTAAGTTCCCGCTGTTGGGAACGGACGGCTGAACGCGTCACCAGTGCCCATGAACCCGCTGTCGAACGAACCGTCACGGGCCGTCACCGTGTGCGGGGCGATGCCCGCGTTCACGAAGCGCACGCTCGATCCGGCGGAAACCGAGATGCTCCGCGGGCCATAGTCGAAGTCCAGCACCTGGACGTCGCCCGGCACGGTCACTGGCGGCGGCGGTTTTGGAGTGGGCTGCGGCGCCGGTGCCGGCACCGACCCGGACGAGTTGCCTACACGCACGGTGCCCGTCATGCCCGGGTGGAAGATGCAGAAGTACGCGTACGTTCCCGGGCTCGAAAAAGTGTGGCTGTAGGCATCGCCCTTCGCCATGAAGCCGCTGTCGAACGAAGCGTCATTCGCCGTCACGGTGTGGGGCGCCACCCCCACATTCACGAATCGGACGTTTGTTCCTACGCCAACCGTGATCTCGCGCGGACCGTAATCGAAGTCCAGCACCTGCACGTCGCCAGGCGCTGTCGGTGGGGGCGGCGCAACGACCGTAGGCGTGGCCGTTGCGGGCGGCGTCGGGCCGGAACCAGGCGAGCCGCCGCCGGTCACCGTCACCGTGGCCACCATCACGTCCGCGTGGTACTCACAGATGTACTGGTACGTCCCCGCCGTGGTGAACGTGTGCGTGTAGGCGTCGCCTTTCGCCATGTAGCCGCTGTCGAACGAACCAAGCCGGCCGGTGACTGTGTGCGGAAGGTTGCCGTTGTTCACCCAGCGGACCGCCGTCCCCGGCGCAACCGTCAGCGCTGCCGGCGAGAAGCGAGAGTCGAGGATCTGCACGTCGCCGGGGGACGGCGCGGGCGGCTGGCCGCCCCCCGGTGGCGTGGCTGTAGCAGCGGGAGTGGGCGTCGTGGTGGCGGTGGACCCAGGCCCACCCGATCCGCCACTCACGGTGACCGTGCCCACCATCACGTCCGCGTGGTACTCACAGATGTACTGGTACGTCCCCGCCGTGGTGAACGTGTGCGTGTAGGCGTCGCCCTTCGCCATGAATCCGCTGTCAAACGAACCGTCGGTGGCAGTCACCGTGTGGGGGAGGTTGCCAGCGTTCACCCAGCGGACCGCCGTCCCGGGGGCTACGGTCAGCGCCGCCGGCGAAAAGCGAGAGTCGAGGATCTGCACGTCACCGGCGGCCGGCGGGGGCGGCGTGGCCGTTGGCGTTGGCGTGTTGGTGGGGGTCGCCGTGGCAGGAGGGCTGCCGCCGCCGGTCGTGGGGGTGGCCGTCGGCGTGTTGGTAGGCGTGCGGGTTGGGGTCGCCGTGGCACCGCCGCCGCCCGTCGTGGGGGTGGGCGTCGCCGGTGCCGTCGTAGGAGTTGCCGTCGGGGGTGCCGTGGTTGGGGTGGCCGTCGGCGCCGCCGCGGCCACGATCACCGTCCCCGCCATGTCAGGTTCGTGGTAGATGCATGTGTAGGCGTACGTTCCCGGCGTGGGAAACGTGAACTCGAACGTGGTGCCGCCGTTCATGTTCCCGCTGTCGAACGCACCGCCGGTCGCCGTAACGGTGTGCTTCCTCGTGCCGTCGTCGTTGTTCCACAACACCGACTGCCCGGCCGTGATGTTCACGGTCGCCGGGTTGAACAGTGATCCCACCATCCCTACCGTCGCCGCGGGGGCCGCCGACCCGGAATTCCCGCCGGTCAGCCCGGTCGCGAGGGCAACGAGTGCCACAGTGAAGAGATGGAACGCCACCGACCGCCGGTGGGCCCCGATTGTTCTGATTGCCGCCCAGAGCATCGCAGGTACCCCTGAATATCGAAACTGTGCCACCAGCAGAGTCGGCTGGTGTCCCGCCTACCATCCTCAAGCGCCCGCCGCGGCAAACGAACCCACTTAGGTCGTGCATCACCTGCGACCAAAGTCGCAACTTGAATCTGCCCCCTGCCCGTGCCCGTCCCGTGCCACCCTGCTGAGGAGCGCCCTCGCTCGCGCCTCGTGTAACCCCGCCGTGCACTCGATCCCCGGTGACTTTTCAGCCCCCTTCTCCCTCCGCGTGGAGAGAGCAGCCCGACGGAAGCGCTACCCGAAGGGGCCAAGGCGCCCTGGCTTCGCCGCCATCAATGCTGCCTCCACCCTGTTCCGCACCCCGAGCTTCTGCATCACCACGGTCACGTGGCGCTTCACGGTCTTTTCGCTCAGGTAAAGCCGCTGCGCGATCTCGCGGTTCGTCAACCCCTGGCCGAGCATCTCCAGCACCGTCCGTTCCCGCGGGGTCAGGCTGGCACCCGGCGGCGGGTGCGGGTGGGCCACCTCATTCAAGAGCCGGGAAGCGGCCCTGGGCGAGGTGTAGTTCTCGCCGCGGCAGATCGCCTTCAGCGCCCCGATCAGCTCAGTGCTGCCGGTGCCCTTCAAGAGGTAGCCTGCCGCGCCCGCGCGGAGCGCCGCCAGCACCGTGTCACTGTCGTCCGAACTGGTGAGGATTGCGATCCTGGTGCCGGGCAGCTCCTCCAGGATCGGCCCCACCGCGTCGATGCCGCTCCCGTCTGGCAACGCCACATCGAGGAGCACTACATCTGGCCGCGTCAGCCGAACGCGGATCAGCGCCTCCTCAATGGTCCCGGCCTCCCCGACCACCTCGAACCCCGGCTCCTTCGTGAGTGTGTCCACCACCCCCTGGCGGAACAGCGGGTGGTCATCGACGACGAGAACTCGCAGGTCAACGGACACTGTCGTCTCCCTGGGTCAGCGGGATCCGGACTTCGATTACGGTGCCTTCGCCGGGGGCCGACTTGAGGGAGAACGTGCCCCCAAGCAGCTCTGCCCGTTCGCGCATGCCCTGCAGACCGAGGCGCGCCCGGCGTCCGCGCGTCACACTCTCTCGCCGCATGTCGAACCCCACGCCGCGGTCCTCGATGGCGATCACCGCGAGGCCGTCTTCGGACCTCAGCCTCACCCACTGCTCCTGCGTGCCCGAATGCCGCGATGCGTTGCTCAGGGCTTCGTGGACGATGCGATAGGCCGCGATCCGCTGCGCCGGGGTCGGCGCGTCGACGAGGTCCTCCCCCTCGACGTGGACGACGGCGGGCGAACGCCGCTGGTGCTCGCCCGCGGCCTTTTCGATGGTCGCCAGCCAGGACAGGCCGTCGATGTGCGGAAGGTGCAGGCCCGTGCTGATGCTCCGAACCTCCGTCAGGGCGTGCTGCACAGCGAACTGGATGGTCTCCAGCGACTCCTGCTCTTCAGGTGAGGCGTCGGGCCGGCGCACCTCTTCGAAACGAAGCAGCGCGAGGGCGAGGTCCTGTGCCGGTCCATCATGGAGGTCCTGCGTGATCCGCTGCAGCACTTGTTCGTCGGTCTGGGCTTTCGCGCCCGCCGCCCGCCGCAGCCGCTGGTTCAGTGCCCGGATGCGCTGTTCGAGCGTGATCTGCTGGTCGAAGGCCGCCTTCAGGCTGCGGTTCTGCCTGGTGATGGTCCGGCTCGCCCCCGTCACCAGGCCAACCAGCAGCGCGTACATCACCACGGTGCTGGTCCCCACGATCGCCCACCCGGTCCGCTGCGAATCCCGGATCGCCGCGACCAGGTCATCAGGCAGCTGGTAGAACTCGACCACGCCCATGATCTCACCGTTCGTCGAGCGCACCGGCGCGTACGTCTCCACCAGCTGCTCGTACCTGTCGCGCTCCAGCCTGTTCTCCACCTCGTCCAGGCTCGATAGGTGCGATGCCACCTGCCCGTCCAGCGCCTCCTCCAGCTCGCCCGAGATCGGGTACCACTGGCCAACCTCCGACGGGTTGAGCGCGAACAGCACCTGTCCGTCGAGCGACCAAACCTTGAACGACACAATCTTTTCGCCGAGCGCGGTGTTGTGCATCAGGCTGGTGAGCGTCGCCGCGTGGTACTCGCTGATCCCCTCGCCCGTCTCCAGCCCTTTCAGGTGGGGCGTCACGAAACTGTCCACGTAGAGAGCGGTGATCGCCGACGTCCGGTTAATCACCCCGGACTCGATCTCCCGCGAGACCCACCTGCCGATCACGAGCGCCCCCGTCACCAGCACCACGAGGCACACCAGCGCGAACCGCTGCGCCAGGCCCAACCGCCCGAGGGGACGCGCCCACCGCGCCAGCAGCCGCATCCCCGGCAGCCGCATCGGGTCGGGTCGCAGGCTCCGCTCTTTAGCCTGGGTCACCATGGGCCGTTCTCCCGCCGGGGCGAATTCCCCGGAACGTCCGTCTCATCCTCTTCTTCATGTCGAGCCGCCCGGAGGCCCGGTCTATCCCCGTGGGCGGTTGCCAGGTTTCGCCCGGGCCGGAGCCAACGAACCAGGTCCATCTTCCATATGTCCATCTTTGATAAACGGCAACCTCAACGGCCTCCCGGGGCCGCCTCAGCCCTCTGATCGAAGCCTACACCCCTCTCACGCTGGTCCGAAAGTGCCCAGTAATCCGCGACCTAGGTCGCATCCACTTGGCGCAGTTCGTCCCTATGCGCGCGCCTTCGCCGGGTAAAGGATGTTGGGGAAAGCATTACGGAGCCAAACAGCCCGGCGCACCCGGGCGCGGAGGGGACCCGATCACCAACAACGGCGAGAAGTAGACCCCGCAGGCCAACCGCCACGAAAGCGCACAAAGGTTGTGCACGGAACACCCGCTCCAACGGGCAAGTCAACAGGAAGCGAAAGAAGGACGAATGCCATGACTACGAAAAGAAACAGCATGAAGCGAGGGTTGGCCGCGTGGCTGCCCATGGTCGTGCTGCCCCTGCTGGTCCTCGTGGCCGCCGCGGGCATGCTCGGCCGCGACACTGCCCAGGCCGCCACCACAATCGTGACCGTCGGCCAGACGAACGGCGGCGGCGCAACCGGCGTCAACCAGTTCAACGCGGCCGCGATCACCATCACCCGCAACGACACGGTGACCTGGAACAGCGCAGTCGACGGCCGCGCGCACGACGTCGTCTCCGCGGTCATCCCGGGCGGGGCAACGGCCTGGGCCTCCCCAACGCTCGACAGCGACACGCCCCCCAACAACACCTTCAGCCGGACGCTGACGGTAGACGGCGCGTACACGTACTACTGCTCGCTTCACTCTAGTGCGGCGGCGGCTGCGACGGGGGTCGTCGACGCCAACATCGCCGCAGGCCAGATGGTCGGCAAGATCACCGTCAATGCCCCCGCGGCTGACCTGACCGCTCCGGCCGCAAGCGCAGTCGCCGCATCGCCGAACCCGACGAACGGCGCCGCGAGCGTCGCCCTTACGGCGACCATCACTGACACCGGGACGCCCCTGGGCACGATCGCTTCGGCGCAGTACCGCATCGATGCCGGAGTAGCCGTGGCCATGGCCGCGGTGGACGGCACGTTCAACGGCTCGACCGAGAACGTCAGCGCCAATGTCCCCGTCGGCGCCCTGGCCCTCGGCGTCCACGTCATTGAGGTGCGCGGCACCGACAACGCCGCCAATGCGGGCGCGTGGGTCGCCCTGGCGGGCGGCCTGAACGTAACGGCTACCCCGGCGGGCGCCGTCGTGGCCTCGGTCAGCGTGACGGGTGGCGCACTGACGAACACCGCTCAGCCCATCGCCTTCGGCAGCATCGCCCTGAGCGGCGCTGACCAGACCGTGCCTGCCACGGCGGCCGTCTGGCAGGCCAAGGACGCCCGCGGTACGGCCGACGGCTGGAACGTGACGCTGAGTTCCACGAACTTCACCGGCGCCGGCACCATCGCGGTCGCGAACTTCAAGGTGAAGCAGGACCTGGCCGCCATCGTCACGGTGGCGGGCAACACCGCTCCGACCTCGCTGGTAACCGGCTTCCAGCCCCTGGGCGCCACGCCGCTCAAGGTGCTGCAAGCGACCGGCGGCGCCGGTATGGGTACGTACGACTACACGCCGAACTTCCAGCTCACCGTTCCGGCGAGCACGGGGGCAGGGGCGTACACGGCGAACGTCACCGTCAGCATCAACTCCGGTCCGTAAGGTCCGGTCCAATCAGCTAACATACGCAGAGCGCGACCGGCCCCGGTGGTTAACCACCGGGGCCGGTCGCAGCCAAACCCACCGCCGCCTGCTGCTGCCCACACCGGCTGCAACGGCTCGCGGAGCAGAGGGTGACATGAACACCATCTCCTCCCCCAGGCTGCCCTCCCTCCACATGCCCTTCAAGATGCCCCTCAAGCTCCTGGCCGCAGCGGCGCTCCTTCTCTTCCTCCAGTTCGCCGCCTCCACCCCCGGCCACGCGGCCACGACGGTCGTCAAAGTTGGCCAGAACAGCTCCGGCTCTGCCGCCCAGCGATTCAACGCCGCCTCCATCACCATCACCGCGGGCGACACCGTCCGCTGGGAATGGTTCAACGGCGCCCACGACGTCCAGGGCTACAACGTCCCCGGCCTGAGCTCGGGCGCCAGGGGCGGCATCGACACCGCGGGCGAAACCTACTCCTTCACCTTCCCCACCGCCGGAACCTACACCTACTACTGCGACGAACACGCAGGCCCGGGCGACGCCGACCCCGCGAACATCGACCAAAATCTCACCACCAAGATGGTCGGCAAGATCATGGTCGTCCCCGCCGGGTCCCCCACCGGCCTCTCCGTGACCTCCGGCCCCGTGTCCTTCAGCCCCGTTGTCATCACGGGGCTCAACCAGGACGTTGACGCCGCCCCCGTAACCTGGCGGGCCAGCGACGCCACCGGCACCGGCAACGGTTGGCGCATCACGATCTCGGGCGGCCAGTTCGTCGCCGGCACAGCCGTCATCCCCGCTGCCAACTTCAAGGTGCGCCTCCTCCAGCCCCGCATCACCACCATCAGCGGGAACACGGCGCCACTCACCCAGACAGGCAGCTACCAACCTCTCAGCCAGACGAACCCCATCAACCTCCTGCGCGCCGCCACCGGCACCGGCATGGGGGTGTACGACTTCGGACCCGACTTCCAGCTCACGGTGCCGGCCAGCGTGAGACAGGGCGCCTATACGGCCGACCTCGTTGTTACCATCGTATCGGGGCCATAGGGTCCCAACCCACACCGGCCGCCGGACGAACTCGCGGCCGAAAGGCGGAACACCATGAGGCGAACACTCGCCCCCCAACCCACCTGGAAGATGCTTCTTGCACCGGCCGCTGTGGCCGCTCTCGTGTTCGCCGGGTCGCTCCTCGGCGGTCACGGCGACGCCTCCGCCCAGTCCGGGGGCATCAGCTTCGGCATCCAGGCCATGCCCGGCGGCCCCGGCTCCACAGGCAGGAGCGGCTTCTTCAGCTACACCCTCTCCCCCGGCGCCAAGGTGACGGACCAGGCGATCGTGACCAACGAAGGGACCGCGGCGATAACCCTGAGGGTCTACGCCGCCGATGCGGTCACCGCCAGTGGCGGCGGGACCGCCTTCGGCAACGCTGGCGAGTCGTATACGGGCGCGCTCAACTGGGTCACCACCGGCGCCAGCCAAGTGACCGTCGAACCCGGCAAGCAGGAAATCGTCTCGATCACCATCGTCGTGCCTGTCAACGCCACCCCCGGCGACCACGTCGCCGGGGTCGTTGTGGAGGCCGCGCCCAAGGCTGGCGCGGGCGGCAACATCACCACCCAGGTCACCGAACGCGCCGGCGTCGCCATCGTCGTCCGCGTCCCGGGCGAGACCACCGAAAGGCTCGTCCTCGGCGAATTCTGCTTCAACCAGGAGACTGGCAGCCGCTACTTCGAAATCCCCGTCCTCAACCAGGGCACGGTCCTGTCGAAAGGCACCGGCCGCTTCCGTTTCGAAACGGAACCTGGCCGGCCGGTCTTCGAACGCACCGTCGAACTGGGAAACGTCATCCCCACGCTCGATACCGTCATCCGCGTCGACTCCCCCCAGGACCCGCCTCCGGGCAAGTACGTCGCCCGGCTCACACTCCGCCAGTCCAACGGCATCGACGTCGAACGCCACACCAGCCTCACTATCCCCGAGAAGAAGGTGAACGGCTGCGCTCCCCAGTCCGGCGTTGCCGGGGCCCGCGACGAAGGAACGGGCGACAACTTCGCCGTGCAGACGGTGCAGGACCTTGGGAAGGGCGCCTCCCTGGTGGTCCTTTCACTCGTGGCCGCGCTTGGAGCGATGACCTGGGCGCTGGTATTCGTGCTCTGGCGGAACCGGCGCAGGGGAAGCCAGGAGGACGCAAACCCGTAGGCTCCCGCCATGCGGGGCGGTCGTAACGAACATCACGTTGTGCGAGGGGTACCATGGACATGTCTCAGATCCACGCTAGCCTTCAGTGCTCCCACCCGCTCCATCTCAGGAGAGCCAACTGGTCGTCGCATGCCACACTCGGAGGGCGGGGCGTCCTGATGCGCCTGGCCACGGCTGTGATCCCTCATGATCGGAGCGAGCCTCGTTGCCTGCGGCCAAAGCGAGGAGGCACTCGGCACACCCACAGCGGAGGCCCGAACGGGAACCGCTACGCCGGCGTCACCGACTTCGACCGCAACCAATCCACCGGAGGACGTGGCCGCAGTCTTCCGAAGATTCGTCGATGCGCTCAATAAAGGAAGCGCGGGCGATGCAGAGGCGCTGCTCGCGACCGGCGCAACGTGGGAGCGCGGAGCGCAGTGTGCGCCTGGGCTGTGTGTCGGGCTGACCCGGCTTCGGCAGGAGATCGACCGGGACGTGGCTAACCATCATCGTCTCGACATCGTCGCTCTCGATACGTCGGGCAACACGGTGACCGCCCGTGTCGAGCTGCGCACCGACCGCACTTGTTCCGCTGAAATCCAACGAATCATCCAGGTCTTCACAGTGACGGTGGCAAACGGGAAGATCGCGTCTCTCCGCGCAGTCAATGACGTCACCGACGCACTGACGGCGTCGTTCACCAGTCAACGGGGCGGCGGCCAATAGTTCGCGGCTGACACCAATGGCTCCTCTAAGCTCACCAATCTGGCGAATGGCCACCATCTCATCGCCATCCTCTGGCGCGACCGGCAGCGAGTGGCGTAGCCCCGATCCCCCCGCTGCGTCGCGGTAGGTCCCAAGCGTTGTTGCGCTCGCATCCTGGGCGCGGAGGTCGTCGAGAAAAGCGATCTGGTACAATGCCCGCGTGGACGTGATGAACCGGGGAGCATCACTCCGGCCGCGATCCCGGTTGCCCGTCCTGGCTGAACCCGGAATCCCTGGTCTTCGCAAGCGGGAGTAGCTCAGCGGTAGAGCGCCTGCCTTCCAAGCAGGATGTCGCGAGTTCGAACCTCGTCTCCCGCTCCAAACTGCGGCCCCTCACGGGCTCCTTTGCACGACCTTGAAGCCGTCGGTGTCCCAGGCGATCATCCCGCCGCCCAACTCCCAGATGTTCGTGTAGCCAAGCTTCACGAGCGCTTGAGCCGCTTCGGTGCTCATCCGCCCCGAACGGCAGTACAGCACCACCTTTGCCGACTTGTCCGCGGGGAGCCGGTCCAGCTCCCCGACGATCTTGTCGAAGGGGATGAAGCCGTCGGTTCCTTCCAGTTCTCCTTCGTAGGGGATGTGGACGTTGATCAAAGGGAAGTCCTTGCTCTTCAGCATTGCGTTCAGTTCCGCGGGCGAGACGCGTTGGAAGCCGCCGGCATCGACGCCGACAGCCCCACTGCCACCCTTGGTGTCCGATCCGCCACAACCGGCGGCAAGCAACAACCCGACGGCGGCCGCTGCCATCAACGCCTGGAAACCGTTCATTCCATCCCTCGCTGCGCTTGCCGTGAGCATGCCATGGCTCTGCTTCCGTTTTACCGCATCACCCACCCGGCGTCGACCTCAGTGACGGGACACTGCCCTCGCTGGCACTCAGGCTACGGATGGGCACCTCAGCTGGCAGGCCGTGTCCCGGCGGCGTGACAAAAGTCCCCGCCTGAGCGTGTTTCCGGCCGTACCGTGTTGGCACGATGAGCACTTCCAACCGACGCCGCGAGACCGGAGCCCGGAGCACCAAGCGACGATCGGTCCCCTTTTCCGGGGACGGTCGGCCCTGCCCAGGCGGCGCCAGAGCGCCCATCGTCACAGGCACGAATCGTCGCCACTGGAGCCATGGCACGTGACATCTCTCAACGCATCCCCTGCATCGGGCGGCCGGACACTCCCGGTAACGCCTGCGATGCCGCCTAAGCGCCGCCAGCCCGCACCGACGGTCATCTGCGTACGCGGGCCTTCCCGCAGCGGGAAGACGGCTGTCTGCGAACAGCTCGCCGAAGCGCTCGAATCCCACGGTTACCGCACCGCGTACATCAAGCGCACCCATCACCCGCTCGACCTCCCGGACAAAGCCTCGGGGCGAGTCTGGTCCCGCGGCCCGTCGGCGATGGTCATCCTCACGCCCGACAGGCTCCAGGTGACGACCCGGCCGGTGGAGCCCACGGCGGAGCGGCTGCTGAATGCGCTCCCACCAGGCATCGACGTCGCGCTCTTCGAAACCCACACCGCCGAGGACTTCCCGACGGTCCTCTCTCGTTCGATTGAGCCGGCCGAAAACGAGGATCTTGTCGGCCGCTGGCGCCTTTCCACCCTGGACCAGGACATTCCCGCGATCGTGGCCGCAGTCTTCGAAGTCGTGACCGCGGCCCGTCCGGCCCGAACTACCGCAAGGGGAGTCTGCTCGTGACCATCAACCGGCGAAGTTTCCTGAAGCTCAGCGCTGCCGCGGGGGCCGGCGCGACGGCGCTCTACATGGAGCGCCAACTTGCCTTCCTCCAGGGCGCCCCGGGCATCGACAACCCGCTCGCGCACTACCCCAGCCGGGACTGGGAGAAGGTGTATCGCGACCAGTACAAGTACGACAGCAGCTTCACCTTCGTCTGCGCCCCGAACTGCACCCACAACTGCCGGCTGCGCGCCTTCGTCCGCAATGGCGTCGTTCTTCGCACCGAGCAGAACTACGACGGCCAGAAGGTCGGCGACCTCCTGGGGAACAAGTCGACCAACGCCTGGAACCCACGCGGCTGCAACAAGGGCCTCACGCTCACCCGCCGCATCTACGGCCCCTACCGCCTGAAGCAGCCGCTCGTCCGCGCGGGGTGGAAGAAGTGGGCCGACGACGGTTTCCCGGGACTCGACGCCGCGAACCGGACGAAGTACAAGTTCGACTCCCGCGGCAGCGACACCTTCGTGAAGATGAAGTGGGACGACACCTTCCAGTACGTGGCGAAGGGCATGGTCGCCATCGCGAAGCGGTACTCCGGCGAAGAAGGCAAGAAGATCCTGCTCGGCGAAGGCTACCAGCCCGAGATGGTCGAAGAGATGGGAGGGGCTGGCACCCGGACGTTCAAGCTCCGCGGCGGCATGGGGCTGCTCGGCGTGATGGGGAAGTACGGCATGTACCGGGCTTCGAACATGATGGCGCTCCTGGACGTCCACGTCCGCGGGGTCAAGCCGGAAGCAGCCCGCGGCGGCCGCAACTGGTCCAACTACACCTGGCATGGCGACCAGGCGCCCGGGACCCCGTTCGTCACCGGCCTCCAGAACGCCGACTGCGACTTCAACGACATGCGCAACGCCAAGTTGCACATTGGCGTGGGCAAGAACCTCGTCGAGAACAAGATGGCCGACGCCCATTTCTTCATCGAGATGATGGAGCGTGGCGGCAAGATCGTGACGATCACGCCGGAATACAGTCCCCCCGCGACGAAGGCCGACTACTGGCTCCCCTGCCGTCCCGGCCTCGGTGACACCGCCATCTTCCTCGGCATCAGCAAGCTGATCATGGACCGGAACCTCTACGATGCGCCCTTCGTCAAGAACTTCACCGACTTCCCCATGCTGGTGCGCACGGACACCCTGAAGCGTCTTAGCGCCGCCGACATGTTCGCCAACTACAAGCCTGGCCTCGCCAAGGACGGCCCAAGCTACAAGATCCAGGGGCTCACGGACGCCCAGTACGCGAAGCTCCAGGACTACGTCATCTACGACGCGAAGACGAAGGCTCCGAAGGCGATCACGCGTGAGGACGTGGGGGCCAAACTCGCGGCGAAGGGTCTCGACCCCGACCTCGAATTCAAGGGGACGGTGACGCTGGCAAACGGCAGCCAGGTCGAAGTGATGACCCTCTGGCAGGCCTACCGCCAGCACCTCGCCGACTACGACCTCGACACCGTGACGGAGATCAGCGGTTCGCCAAAGGACCTGATCGAACGGCTTGCGAACGACATCGCGACGATCAAGCCCGTCGCCATTCACGTTGGCGAAGGCATCAACCACTGGTTCCACGCCACGCTCCACAACCGCGCCACGCACCTGCCGCTCATGCTCACTGGCAACTTCGGTGTCCCGGGGGCCGGCTGCTACAGCTGGGCCGGGAACTACAAGGCGGCGCTCTTCCAGGGCACCCCGGAGACTGGCCCCGGGTTCAAGGGCTGGGTCGCGGAAGACCCCTTCTCCCCCAACCTCGACCTCGCGGCCAAGGGCAAGGACATCGTCGCCCATGCCTACACGAAGGATGAAGAGCCCGCCTACTGGGACCACGGCGACAGGGCGCTCATCGTCGACACGCCCAAGGCCGGCCACAAGGTCTTCACGGGCAAGACACACATGCCGACGCCGACGAAGGTGACGTGGACGACAAACGTCAACCTGATCAACAACGCCAAGTGGGTCTACGGCGTGATCTTCAACGTTCTCCCCAAGATCGACCTGATCATGACCCAGGACATCGAGATGACGGCGACCTGCGAATACTCGGACGTCGTCCTCCCGGCCAACTCCTGGCTGGAGACAGAGCAGCCCGAGATAACCGCGTCGTGCCAGAACCCATTCCTCCAGATCTGGAAGGGCGGCATCAAGCCGATCTACGACACCAAGGACGACATCACGATCATGGCCGGCGTTGCCAAAGCGCTCGGTGAGGTCACCGGGGACAAGCGCTTCGCCGACTACTGGAAGTTTGCCATCGAAGGCCGCACCGACGTCTACATGCAGCGCCTCCTCGACTCCTCGGGGACCACGGCCGGCTACAAGGTTGATGAAGTGCTCGCCGGCAAGTACGGCGAACCCGGCTCCGCGCTGCTGATGTTCCGCACCTACCCCCGGATCCCCTACTGGGAGCAGGTCCACGACAACCTGCCCTTCCATACCGACACGGGACGGATGAACTCGTACTGCGACATCCCCGAGGCGATCGAGTACGGCGAGAACTTCATCGTCCACCGCGAAGGGCCGGAGGCGACGCCGTACCTCCCCAACGTCATCGTCAGCAGCAACCCGCTGATTCGCCCCAACGACTACGGGATCGCGCGGGAGGAGATGGACCCTGAACTCCGGACGGTCCGGAACATCAAGCTCCCCTGGGCGGAAGTGAAGAAGACGAAGAACAAGCTCTGGGAGGACGGGTACAACTTCTACTTCCTGACACCGAAGACACGGCACACCGTCCACTCGTCCTGGGGCGTCACCGACTGGATGGTCCTCTGGTCTTCGAACTTCGCCGACCCCTACCGCGCCGACAAGCGCCTTCCCGGTGTCGGCGACCAGCAACTCCACATGAACCCGGACGACGCCCGGGCAATGAACCTGGCCGACGGGGACTACGTCTACGTGGACGCCAACCCCGCGGACCGGCCGTACATCGGCTGGAAAGCGTCGGACCCGCAGTACAAAGTCGCCCGGCTCATGCTCCGGGTGAAGTACAACCCTGCTTACCCCCGCGGCGTGGTGATGACGAAACACGGCGGCTTCATCGCCACCGAAAAGACCGTGAAAGCGCACGAAAGCCGCGCCGATGGGCGGGCCGTCTCCGAGGACACGGGCTACCAGTCGAGCTTCCGCTACGGCTCTCACCAGAGCGTCACCAAGGACTGGGCGATGCCGATGCACCAGACCGACACGCTCTTCCACAAGGCGAAGGTCGCCCAGGCCTTCATCTTCGGCGGCGAAGCCGACAACCACGCCGTGAACACCGTCCCGAAAGAGACGCTGGTCAAGATCACGAAAGCCGAAGCAGGCGGCATGGAGGGCAAGGGCGCCTGGGTGCCCGGGACCACCGGGATGAGCCCCGGCGGCGAAAATGCGGCCATGCAGTCGTACCTCAAGGGCGGCTTCAACGCCCAGAAGGGAGGCTAGGCCATGGCCGAGAAGGACTTCGAAACCGACGACCCCTACGAATTCGTCGCCGTCCGGTTCCCGATGGAGCCCGGCGTGGACGGCCAGGAAGCGATGGCCCGCTGCTTCGTTGAGGAGTACGCCCTGATGGGTGTCCCGCGGCGGAAGATCCTCCAGATCTTCAGCGCAGAGATGTTCGCAGGCGCGCACGCCGTCTACGAAGAGCGGGGTGAAGCCTTCATCCAGCGCATCATCGACGACGTCTTTGGAGCCGAGCCGGCGATGGAGGTTTCGTAATGCCCAAGGTCTACAACTGGCAAATCGGACGCGAAATGGACTATCCCTTCGCCAACGGCCCCGCGAAGCTGCAATTCGCCGCCGTCTTCAACACGAACCGCTGCATCGCCTGCCAGACGTGCACCATGGCATGCAAGACCACCTGGACGTTTTCCCCGGGCCAGGAACTGATGTGGTGGAACAACGTCGAGACCAAGCCCTATGGCGGCTTCCCCCAGCACTGGGACGTCAACATCCTCACCCTCCAGGAAAAGGCGAACCCGGGCGGCCAAACGTGGGACGTTTCCAAGAAGGACCCGGCGAAGGCCCCGTATGGCAGCTTCGCGGGCAAGACCATCTTCGAAACCGCCGACCAGGTCAGCAATACGGTCACGGGCTACATCCCGGCGGAAGACGACTGGAAGGCGCCGAACATCTTCGAAGACGCCGCCACGAAGCATTCGCCAACCGGCGTCTCACTGCCCGAACACGCAGGCTGGTTCTTCTACCTCCAGCGCATCTGCAATCACTGCACCTACCCCGCCTGCCTGGCGGCCTGCCCCCGCAACGCCGTCTACAAGCGCGAAGAGGACGGCATCGTCCTCATCGACCAGAACCGCTGCCGTGGCTACCGCAAGTGCGTCGAAGCCTGCCCCTACAAGAAGTCCATGTACCGGCCCACCACCCGCACGTCCGAGAAGTGCGTCGGCTGCTATCCCCGCATCGAAGGCAGCGACCCGCTCACCGCAGGCCTCCCGATGGAAACCCGCTGCATGACTGCCTGTATCGGCAAGATCCGGCTACAGGGCCTCGTGAAGGTCGGCGCCGACGGGCTCTGGATCGAAGACCGCCAGAACCCGCTCTACTACCTCGTGAACGTGGCGAAGGTCGCTCTGCCGCTCTACCCTCAGTTCGGCACCCAGCCCAACGTCTACTACATCCCGCCCCGCTGGGTCCCGCGCGACTACCTTCGGCAGATGTTCGGTCCCGGCGTGGACGACGCCATTGCCGCCTACATGAATCCCAGCCGGGAAACGCTGGCCGTGCTCCAGCTCTTCCGCGCCACCCAGAGCATCGTCTTCAGCTACAAGGTGGAGCAGGGCCCGAAGACCGGCGAACTCAACGTCGGCGGCCAGAAGCGCGAACTTTTCAACGACACCGTTATCGGCTACGACAGCCGCGGCAAGGAAATCGTCCGCGTCTCCGTCGACGAGGCGGTGATAGAGCGGCCTTCGCAGCTCGCCATGAACACCATCTAGAAGGAGGCCCGGCATGGACACAGACACGACCCGGACCGGACCAGCCGACCTCGCCGTCACCCGGGCGATGGGCTACACCCTCCTCGCCCACGCCTTCGCCTATCCGGACGAAGCCGGCGTCGCGACGATGCGCGAAATCGCCGTCATGGCTGCGACCGCGCTGGTATCGACGCCGCTCGCCGAACTCTGCAGCCTCGCCGCGGAGGCGACCCCGGACGAACTCGGAGCCGCGTACGTCAACGTCTTCACGGTTGGCTATAGCCCCGACTGTCCGACCTTCGAAACCGCGTACCTGGCCACCGACCTCATCCAGCAAACGAACCGGATGGCGGACATCGCCGGGTTCTACCGCGCGTTCGGGGTGGAAGGCACAAGCGGCGGGTTCCGCCCGGACGACCTTTCGGTGGAACTCGAATTCATGGCCTTCCTCTGCCAGAAGCAGGCCTACGCGGCGGAACAGCTCCCCGCCGCCCGCGTCGCCGAATCGAAGCGCGCCCAGCGCATGTTCCTCCGGGAACACCTGGGGCGCTGGGGCAGCGGAGCAGGTGCGCGCGTGTCGGCTTGCGCGAACCCCGGCAGCTTCTATGACGTCGCCGGACGCGTGCTCGGAGCCTGGATCTCCGACGATGCCCGGCGCATCAAGACAGGGCACATCGAACCCGTAATCACCCCGGCGCAGGAATGGGAGCGGCCGGAGGAGAGCGGCGACGACGATATCGCCCCGGTCCAGGTCATCGAACTCGACGAAATCGCCACGGAGGTGGGGTCGCTGTGACTGAACTGAGAACCTTCATCCAGGCCCACCGGAGGATGCTGGCGGCCGGCGCGGCGTTCCTCGCTATCGCAGGCGTCCTCCAGTTCGCCGGGGCAAACCCGGCCCAATCCCAGACGATTACGCTGACCGCCTACCCGTCGGACAGCGACCCGAAGGCCCCCGATTCTAAAGCGTGGGACGACAGCCTCCCGATATCCGTGCCGCTCACCGCCCAGGCCGGCGCCTACGCGGCCGGGGGAGGTAGCATCCCCACCATCAGCGCCCGGGCCCTCCACTACAACAACACGCTCTACGTGCGGGTCGAGTGGACCGACGCCACCGCCGACGAGTCGACCGCCCGGATCCAGGACTTCGCCGACGCTGTCGCGATCGAATTCCCGGCGCGCGTCGCCACCTCCGTGCCGTCGATCTGCATGGGGCAGGCCGATGCCGGGGTAAACATCTGGCAGTGGCGAGCGGATTCGCAGGCGGGCATTCCGGAAGTGACCGCCATCCACCCCAACGCCCTTATCGAAAGCTACCCGTCGACCGAAGACCTCTTCTTCACCGCCCGGGCTGCCGGCAACCCGGTCGCCAATCCCTCGATCGGCGCCGTCCAGAACCTCATCTCACGGACCTTCGGCACCCTCAGCCCCGCCGCAAGCCAGCAGGTACTCGGAGAGGGCGTCCATAAGGACGGCAAGTGGGCCGTCGTCTTTTCCCGGCCGTTCGCGGGACCTGACGGCGACCAGGCGACCTTCTCCGCGGGCGCCAAGACCGATGCCGCTTTCGCCGTATGGAACGGCAGCGAAGACGATCGCAACGGGCGAAAGTCAGTCTCCCAGTTCGTCACCCTTAGCATCAGCGCCCAGAAGCTCCCCGGCGCCGGCGGCGGCGACGATTGGATCATCCTCACCATCGCGCTGGTCTCGCTGCTCGCGATAAGCGCCCTCGGCGTTGGCCTGGCCGCCTACGGCTACCGGGAGGGGAGAGCCCGCTGATGGAGCGACGGGGTGCCCCTGGGCACGGGTTCGCGGGCATCGAACCGCTCGCGGCGGCGCTCGTCTGCGCTGTGGGAGTCGAACTTCTTGTGCTCCGCACGTTCACCCGTACCGCCGTTCACATCCCGGGGATTGAGGCGCTGGCAGGACCGTACAGCGCCGTGGCGGATTTCGGCCGGTTCGCCTACTACCTGAGCGTCGTCCTTCTGATCGCGGCGCTGCCGGCCCTGGCGTGGCGGCTCTGGACATCAGGAGACGTCGCCGCACGGCTTGCCAGTGCCGTCGTCGTGGGCTTCCTGGTCGCGGCCGCCGGGGCGCGCGCGGGCGTTGTGAGCAGCTACTGGATCGACGCCGCAAGCATTGGGGCGGTGCTCCTGCTGGTCGCCGTCGCCCCTTCCATGGCGCCGTGGCGGCAGGCTGCCGTGACCGGCGCATTCGCTGCGGCGTTCGTCTTCAGCGGCGCCCACACGCTGTCGCAAACCGCCACGGTCACCGGCCTCCGGTTCGACGGAAGCGGGTTGTTAACCCCCGCCGAAGCCGCCGCGCTGCTGTTCGCGCTGGGGACACCCCTGGTGCTCCAGCGGCGTCCGGTTCGCAGGGAATGGCTGATCGCCGGTGCCGTGGCGGCGGTGACGTTTGGGCTTTTCGCGGGAAACCCCTGGACCACGCGCATCCTGATGCTCTGGAGTGCCGGCCTCTCCGGCAGCTTCCCCGCCGTCCTCTATGGGGCCGCCGCGGGCGCGTTCACGCTCACGGTGGTGGCCCTCCTTCGTGACCGGCGGAGGCTGGAAGCGTTCGGCCTGCTGCTGCTCCTCGGCGGCGGCATCGGGCTCCACAGCACCTACCAGACAGGTCTCGTGGTTGCGGGCGTTGCCCTCTTCCTGGCCGGGGCCTCCACGATGAAGCGGGGTCGACTGGCGGTGCGCGTTGGGGCCGTCATCGCGGAAGATCGCGGTCGCCCGCGAACGAGGGTCGGGGCTGTCGCAGCGCGGCCATCATCGTCGCCGCGGTAGCTGCCCCGGCGAGCCAAGACGACGGCTCAGAGGATGACGCGGTCTTCGCGGAGCGCGGTGATCTCCGGCCAGCCGTAGCCGAGGTCCAGGAGCACCTCCTCGGTGTGCTGACCCAGTTCAGGGGCCGCGGCTTTGATCGCCGCGGGGGTCCGGCTGAGCTCCACCGAAGGCCCCACCACGCGAATCTCCCCGCGTCCGGGCACCTCGACCGTTGCCAGGTAGCCATTCGCCTTCACCTGCGGGTCGGCTTCAAGGTCGGCGTAACTGTTGACCGGGCCACAGGGGATCTCTGCCTGCTCCATCGCCCCCAACCACTCACTCCGCGGCCGGCCGGCGAAGGCGGCGCTTAAGAGCCCCGTGAGCTCTTCGCGATGGCGTTCGCGGGCGTCTCTCCCGGCGAACCGGGCATCGTCCGCAAGTCCGGGAAGCCCGGCGATGCGAGCCAGTACCGGCCACTGCCGCTCGTCGATGATCGCGATCGCAAACCATCCGTCGCTCGCGCGGTACATGGTGAAGAGCGGCGACACCGCGTTCGCGAGGCCACCACGGACCTGTTCGCCGGTCAGCAAGAAGTTTGCGATGTTCCAGGCCTGGAGGGTCATCTGCGAACCGAGCAGGGAAACGTCCACCTGCTGGCCCTCGCCGGTGCGAAGCCGGTGGACCAGCGCGACAAGGATCCCGTAGGCAAGCACGAGCGACCCTGACTGGTCGGCGACGGTCGGCCCAACCGGCGATGGGCCCTGCGCTTCGGTTGCCGCGTTTGCCATCGCCAGGCCACCGGCAGCCTGGGCCACCATGTCCATCGCCGGAAGGTGGGCGCCTGGCCCGCGGGGGCCGAAGCCACTCGCCGATCCGTAGATAATGTCCGGTTTCACGCGGCGGATATGCTCGTAGTCCAACTCCAGCCGCTCGATAGTGCCCGGCGCCCAGCTCTGGACGAAGACGTCGCTCCCGGCAGCCAGGCGCCGCACGATCTCCTTCCCGGCGGGGCGGCGGAGGTTCACGGTGATGCTCTTCTTGCCGCGGTTGTGAGCCTGGAAGAACGGCGAGAGGCCGTCCGGCTGGAGCGCAATGCCCCGGCCCGGGTCGCCCATCCGCGGCGATTCAACCTTGATTACCTCGGCGCCCATGTCGGCGAGCATCATCGTCGCGTGGGCGCCGAACTGGGCGATGCTGAGGTCGCAAACGCGAATTCCTTCGAGCGGCAACATCGCCGGGCTCAGCCGGCCGGGAACCGGAACGGTGCCGCTTCGACGATAGACTGCTTGATCTGCCTGAGGGCGGCCACGGGCGCTTCGGCAATCACGTTGGCGACCGCCTTCGCCTCAGCGATGAGCTCCCCTCCAGCGACGACTTTGCTCACGAGCCCAATGGCCCGGGCCTCCGCCGCGTCGATCCGGCGGCCAGAAAGGCACAGGTCCCGGGCCACACCACCGCCCACGACCGCGGCGAGCGGGCCGTAAAGCGCCGCAGCCCCGAACTTGATCTCCGGGTGGCCGAAGGTTGCCGTGTCGGCCGCCACGCGGACGTCGGCGAGCACCGCGATATCAAACCCGCCCCCCATCGCCGAGCCATTGATTGCCGCGACGAGCGGTTTCGCGAAGTGCTGGAGACGGTGGTGATAGCGTCGCGACGACTCGCCGGAGAAGATCTCCTCTGGGGGCACGGTCGCGAACTCGCTGGTGTCGAACCCGGCACAAAAAACGGCCCCTGCACCGGTGATAACCGCCACGCTCACCGAGTCATCCGCTTCCAGCTCTTCCAGCGCCGCCCGGACTTCGTTACGGAGCGCCGTGTTCAGGGCGTTGCGCTTGTCCGGCCGGTTCAGCGTGAGCGTGGCGACCTTGCCGTCCCGCTCAAGGATCAGGAGTTCGTAGGGCACGCGGTTCCTCCTTCAGGTCTTACAGACCCAGTTGCCTGGCGATGGTATTGCGCTGGATGTGCGACGTCCCCTCCCCGATCTCCATGACCTTCACGTCGCGGTAGAAGCGCTGGATGTCGGACTCCATCATGAAGCCCGAGGCCCCGTGAAGAAGCACGGCCTGGCCGGTGATGCGGGCGCACATCTCGGTCGCGTAGAGCTTGGCCATGGACGCCTCCTTGATGTGGGGGAGCCCCTGGTCCGCCATCCACGCGGCTTGCCAGGTGAGCAGCTTCGCGCACTCAAGCTCCACGGCCATGTCGGCGAACTGCCACTGGATGCCCTGGAACTGGCCGACGGGTTGCCCGAAAGCCTGGCGCGTCGTCACGTGCTTCAGCGATTGGTCAAAAGCGGCCCGGGCGGTCCCCACCGCGAACGCTGCCGAGACGATGCGCCCCGCCGTCAGCACCCGCATCGCGTTCATGAAGCCGCCGCTTTCGTCCCCGAGGAGCGCCCCCCGGCCGACGCGGCAGGCGTTGAACGAAAGCTCCGCCGTGTCGGAGGCCCGGACCCCAAGCTTGCGGAACTTGCGTGCCACCGTGAAGCCGGGCATACCAGCGTCGACGATAAACAGGCTGAGCCCACGCATCCCTTTGGTGGGGTCCGTGTTTGCCGTGACCACAACGAAGTCCGCGATCGATCCGTTCGTGATGTAGGTTTTGGTCCCGTCGATGACATAGTCGTCGCCATCCCGGGTCGCGCGGGTGGTCATGGAACCCGGGTCCGAACCCGCGTCAGGTTCGGCGAAGCCCCATGCGCCGACCTTCTTTCCGCTCATTCCGGGCACCAGGTAGCGGCTCCTCTGTTCGTCGCTGCCGAAACGGGCGATGGCATTCAGCGCGAGGAAGACGTGCACGTAGACCCCGAGGTAGATGCCCGCCGACGCGTATCCCATCTCCTCGGACATGATTGCCGCCATGATGCTGTCGCCACCCCCACCCCCAACCTCACGGGAAAACGGTACGCCCAGGTACCCGAGTTCCCCCATCGCCTGGAGGATGTGGATCGGGTACTCCTCTCGCTCGTCATACTCGCGGGCAATCGGCGCCACCTCGCGCGTGGCGAAGGCGCGGATGGCCTCCTGGAAGAGGCGCTGTTCCTCAGTGAACGAAAACCCAATCATCGCCGTCCCTATCGCCCGGTGTAGAGAGGTGCGCGCTTCTCTTTGAACGCGTTCGCCCCCTCAAGGTGGTCGTCGGAGAGGATGCACATCGTCTGCGCATACGTTTCGAAGTCGAACTCGGCATCCATGCTCCGGTCCAGGCTGGCGTTGAGGGCCTGCTTGGTGAACCGCAACCCCATCGGCGGCCCGGCCGCGAGTTTGCGGGCATATTCGTCCACGGCGGCATCCAGCGCATCGTGCGGCACCACGCGGTTCACGAGTCCGATGCGGAGGGCTTCCTCGGCGTCCACCACGTCGCCGCCGTACAGCAGCTCAGTCGCTTTTCCCAATCCCACCATCCGGGGAAGGAAGTACGTCGACCCCATGTCCGCGCCGGCGAGGCCAACGCCCACGAACACGAATCCAAACCGCGCCCGGTCCGAGGCAATACGGATGTCACAGGCCAGTGCCGTGCAGGCGCCCCCACCCGCGGCCACCCCGTTCACCTTCGCGATCACCGGGATCGGCAATTGCCGGATGGCGCGGATGTAGTCCAGGTACATCACGACGATGTCGCTCGCCTCCTTCGGCGGGCGCTTCACCATGTCCGCAAGGTCCGCCCCCGCGCAGAAGGCTCGCGACCCAGACCCCGTCATGATCAGCACGCGGGCTTCAGGGTCGCCACGCACTTCACCAAGCGCCGCCAGCAGTTCGGGCACGGTGTCGACGCTGATGCAGTTCATCCGCTCCGGCCGGTTGAACGTGATCGTCGAGATGGGTCCGTCCTTCTCCAGGAGGATGTACTTGAAACTCACGATTGGCTCCTTTCGCTGTGCCTGGCACCGGTTCAGGGTTCAGGGATGCCGGCCGGGAATGTGACGTTCCGGGGGACCGGTGTACGTGGCCCCCAGCGCGTCCGGGATAATCCGCAAGGGCACGCCATCGCGGATCTCTTCGACGGCGTGGGCCACCAGCGCCCAGCCGTATTCGATCGCCGAGACGCCTTCCGCCATCAGCGGGTCGAAGTCGAGGTCGCAATAGACTGCCGCCAGCATCCCGGCGAGGTTGATCGTCACTGTCCGGCCGAGGGTTTCTTCGAGGGCGCCGTGAATCGCTTCGAGCAGTCGCCCGTGTTCGGCCCATCCCCTTTTCGCCCGGACCACCTTCCGCACCGACTCCGCCCGGGGTTCGACCCCGCCCCGGTGGGTGGGGTGCCCGTACCCCGGGATGACCTCGCGGCGCGCCCGGTAGTCAGCGACCGTTGCCACGGCCACAGCCCGGGGAGTGAGTGATTCCTCCCGGGCACGGTCAGCAACGGCGTACAGCATCTCCATTGCCGGCCGAGGGGAGCCCGTAACGACGCCCGTGGCAAGCATCCCGGCGGCCACGGCGCTGACCGGCGACCGTGAGGCGGAGGCAGCGAAGCGCGTGGCGCCCGCCGCCGAACTGATGAACTGCTGGTCCATCCCGCTTCGCAGGCAGACATCGAAGATCTCCGCCTGCTGGCGCGTCGGAAGTTCGCCCTTGAGCAACAGCCAGTGCGCTTCGACCGAGGTGAGTTCCTCGATGATCTCCTCAATGGGATAGCCGCGGACGAGGATCCGGCCTTCGCTCGCGAGGCTGATGGCCGTGCGCCAGTAGTCGCTCCAGTCGCCACTTTGCATGTATTGGCCGATGTGGCGGGCGGGCATGGCAAGGTCGTACTTCCCCATGGTTAGCCCTCTGCCCCGTTCGGCTGGATGACCACCCGTACGGCGTTGCGTTCGGTCGATCGCAGCATTTCGATCCCCCGGTTCACTTCTGCCAGCGGGAGCACTTCCGAGACCGACCCCCGGAGGTCGAGCCGTCCCGATGCGACCATGCCCAGGAGCCGCCGCACGCTTTCCGCGGAACTGCCGAACGAACCGATAAGCGAGTGTTCACTCCAGGTGAACGTATTCGGCGGCGGCAACACGATAGCCTCTGTCCCCATCCCAACGACGACGGCTCGCCCGCCCCGCTTGAGGCTTTTCACGGCCTCGGAGATGGTCTCCGCGCGGCCTATGCACTCGATCGCGAGGTCCACGCCGCCGGTTAGATCCCGGATCCGCCGCGAAACGCGGCCCTCTGTCGCATTGATCGTGGCGGTAGCGCCGGACTCCCGTGCCCGGGCGAGTGCCGAGTCGCGCACGTCGATCGCGATCACTCCTTCCGCCCCCGCCAGCCTTGCGAGCTGCACCGCGTGGATTCCCAGTCCGCCACACCCGAAGACCGCGACCGACTCGCCCGCCCGTAACCCGCCGCGTTCGACGAGAGCGTGGTACGGAGTCGCCACGGCGTCGCTGACGATGGCCGCCTGTTCGAACGGCACACCGTCCGGGATGGGGATGAGATCCGCCGCCCTCGCCACCACGTACTCCGCGAGACCACCATCGACGTGCATCCCGAGGACGCTGGACCGCTCGCAGATGTTGTCGCGGCCGCCACCACATGCCTGGCACTGCCCGCAACGGTCACCCGGGCGGACGATGACACGATCCCCGGGCGTGAACCCGGTGACGCCCTGCCCCAATTCGTGGACGGTGCCCGCCGGTTCGTGGCCGAGGGTGATCGGCGTCCGCGCGACCGGGGCGTGACCGTCCATGAAATGGGTATCGGAACCGCAGATCCCGCAAGCGCGCACGCGCACGAGGACCTGCCCATGACCCGCCGCCGGGACCGCCACTTCCTCAACCCGCAGCGGTTCGCCCGGGGCATAGAAGCGGGCGGCAAGCATCGTCTTCACCCCCGCCCTCAGCGCACGCCGGCCACGGAAAACCCGGCCATGATCGCCTCGGCCTGGGCCATCATCGATCGGACCACGTCCGCTGCCCCTTCGACCGCATGAATGATCCCCGACGCCTGCCCGGCCGGGAGCATGCCGACTTCGGTATTACCTTCTTCCACGGCCGCCTGGACGCGGGCCCAGTTCTTCTGCAGTTGGATGGGGAACCGGTCGATCTCCCCCTCGCGCCCCACCCACTCGTCGACGTATTTATTGCGAATGACGCGCGCGCTCTTGCCGGTGTACACCCGCGTGACCGCCGTGTCGTCTTCGCCCGCGGTTACGATGGCCTGCTTGTAGTTGTCGTGCCCGTGCGCTTCCCGGGTGGCGACGAACCGTGTGCCAACCACGGCAGCGGAGGCTCCCAGCGCCAGGGCTGCGACAAGTCCCCGGCCGTCCGCGATCCCACCGGCGGCGGCCACCGGCAGGGGCCGGACGGCATCGACGACGGCCGGGACGAGAGGGAAAGTAGCGACGCGGCCCGTGTGGCCACCGGCCTCGGTCCCCTGGGCGACGACAATGTCGACTCCCGCATCGGCGCACTTCCGGGCCTGGCGGACGGTGCCTATCATCGCCAGAACCTTCATCCCTCGCCCGTGCATCTGCTCCACAAGCGCGCCCGGGTTACCCAGGCCGGAGACGAACACGGGGACGTCCTCTTCGAACACAACCTTCATCAGTTCGTCGACGCCGGGGGCGCCGTCGGCAAGGAGAAGGTCGACTCCGAACGGCTTCGATGTCAGTTCTTTCACCCGCCGAATCTCCGAACGGAGGTATTCGGGGGGCCAGAAGGCGCCCCCAAGCACGCCCAGCCCGCCCGCATTCGAGACGGCCGCGGCCAGGGCGGAACCAGACACGTTGCCCATGCCGGCGAGGATGATCGGGTGCTCGATCCCGAGCAGTTCGGTTATTGCGGTCCGCATTGGTGGTGCTCCTTTGTTCTATTCGCCGGTGAAGTTTGGCTGGCGCTTCTGGAGGAAGGCTGCCGCCGCCTCACGCAGGTCCGCGCTGTTCATGGTTGCCGCCTCCAGGAAGGTGGAGACGTCGAGGGCCTGGTCTACCTGGGCGCGGAGCATCCGGTTCATCGAATACTTGGTCCACCGCACGGCCTTCGGCGCGGCCAACGCCAGGCGCTCGGCCCAGGCAAGCGCGGTCGGCATCAGGTCTTCCTGGGCCACCGCACGGTTCACAAGCCCGAGCCGCTCGCCTTCCTCCGCACTGACCCAGTCGCCGAGGAGCAGGTATTCCTTCGCCCGCGCCCAGCCGACGAGCATCGGCCAGATGATCACCCCGCCATCGCCGGCGACGAGCCCCATCTTGGTGTGGGTGTCGGCAAAGCGCGCGTGCTCGCCGGCGATGATGATGTCGCAGCAGAGCGCGATCGTTGCGCCAAGGCCCGCCGCGTCGCCGTTCACCGCCGCAACCACCGGCTGCTCGACTTCCAGCATGTTGTGCATGAGCGTCCGGACCGCGCGGAACGGGGTGGCCGGGCCGCTCGGCAGGAACGACCCGTCGTCCATCGAGGTTGCATCGCCCCCGGCACAGAACGACCGGCCGGCGCCCGTCAGGACGATCGCGCGGATCGTGTCGTCGCTCCCGACCTCCATCCACATGCGTTCCAGTTCGGAATGCATTTCGTTGTTGATGGCGTTCCGGCGCTCGGGCCGGTTCAACGTGACCACGGTGACGCCATGGTCACGCCGTTCCACTGTGATGTACTGGTAGTCGTCGTAGGCTCGCAAGAAAGGCTCCTTCAGTTGTTCTGACCCGGGGCACGCGACCGTTCGCGTTCGATGAGCTCGCGCCGCAGGATTTTTCCGGATGGGTTCTTCGGGATGGCATCCACGAACTCGAGGTCGCGGACACGGCTAATGGGGCTGACGCGATCAGCCACGTAGTCCATAAGTTCGTTCGCCGACGCAGTGGCGCCGGGCTTGAGGACCACGCACGCCTTCGGGATCTCCCCGGCTTCGAGATCCGCTTTCGGGATAACCGCGACATCGGCCACCGCGGGGTGCTGGAGGAGGATGGCTTCCAGGTCGGACGGCGCTACCTGGTGAGCCTTATAGCGAATCATCTCCTTCAGACGGTCGACGATCGTGAGATAGCCGTCGCCATCAAGCCGGCCAAGGTCTCCCGTCCGCAGCCAGCCGTCCGCGGTTATGCATTCGGCGGTCGCATCGGGCCGGCGCCAGTATCCCCGCATCACCTGCGGGCCCCGCACCCAGACCTCTCCGGCCGAGCCTTCAGGGAGCTCGATCCCGGATTCAGGGTCAACGATCTTCTCTTCCGTATCTGGGAGCGGCGGCCCAACGCTACCGCGTTTGATCCGGTGGAATGGATTCATGTTCGTGGCCGCCGTGGCTTCGGAAAGCCCGTACGGCTGGCACACGGGTACGCCGAATGCCTCTTCGGCTTCGTTCCAGAGGTCCGGCGGAGTCGCTGCCGCGCCGCTGACGATCACGCGAATGGACGGGGTGGGGCGGCCGCTGGCCCGTTTTTGGGCAACGAGCGCCCGGAGGGCCGGGGGCGGGGCGTAGAGCGTGTGGATGCCCTGTTCACCCGCAAGCCGCAGCACCAGGTCCGGGTCGAACCTGGGGATGATGACCTGGGGGATGCCGAGGGCGAATGCCATGCCCATGATCGCCGCGAAACCGTAGACATGGAAAAACGGCATGTAGTTCAGGAGCGGCGAGTAGGGCGGCGTCATCCCGGTCGCGAGCGTCTGACGCATGTTCGCGATGAGGTTGTAATGCGAGAGCATCACGCCCTTGGGCGACCCCGTCGTGCCACTCGAAAAGACCAGCGCTGCCACGTCCTCACGTGCGTTGATGGTGACCGCGGCCGGCCCGCCGGAAACGGAATCGAGGCGAGACCAGAGATCGTCCAGGCTTTCGACCCGCGAAAGCGACGGCACTTGCGGGCGGAGCGACTCGATCAGCGGAATCGCCTCGCCTGCGGCAAATGCCACCACAGGCTCGGTTTCGGCCAGGGCGCGAAGCAACTCGGCAGGCTTGAACAATGGGTTCAGGGGAACCACCGTCGCTCCCGCAGCCATCGCGCCGTACAGCGCGACGGCATAGGCCGGCGAACTCGGGGCGAGGAAGACCACCCGGTCACCCGGGCGGAGACGCGGCTGGAGGAGCCGGGCAACCCGGTGCACTCCCTGCAGGACCTGAGAAAACGTCCAGGTTTCCCCGTCCGCTGTCAGGAGCGCCGGGCGCCCCCCGTGCCTGGCCGCCGCCTGTTCGAGGTAACGGAAGAGGGGGAACTCCGGGTAGGGCTCAAGGGAGTACCAGGGGCTGCCAGCCATCTTGTCGCCTCAAGTTAGTTTGTACTCACTTACTTCTATCTTCGGCCACGATGTCTGTCAAGACGTGGTCGACGGATCTTCACAAATGGAATGGGGTTCCCCCGCGCCCGATCGCGGGCGGCGGACCGGACGCCACAGCGATTTGTCGAATCGCTTGCCCTTCGGTAGGCTAGTGAGCACTAGCCCCACTCCCGCACACCCACCAGGCAGGTACCGTGACCACTTCGGAGCCGACCACCCCCACCCGGCCGCCCCGCCGGGGCACCCGCGACCGCAAGCGCTCTATCCTCTCGGCGGCCGAGCGCCTCTTTGCCGAGCGGGGGTACGCGCGTGCGTCCATGAAGGAGATCGCGGCCGCGGTCGGAATCACCGACGCGGCCCTCTACAAACATTTCGATTCGAAACGCGAGATCCTGGAAGTCCTCTACGAAGAGCGGGGCTTCTTCCGCGCCATCGAGGTGCTGGAACACCTGCCGGGGAAGCTGGACATGGAGGCCCAATTCAGGGTCAACGTGCTCGCCAGTACCGACCTCTGGGCAAACAACACCGACTTCCTCCGCGTCATCTTCATGGAGGCCCTTGTCGGCGACCTCATGGCGATCGACGTGCACCTTTCCGTGATGGACCGTTGGAGGAAAGGGATCGAACGCCTCTTCCTCCTCTACGCCGAGCGTGGGGAGGTTGATCCTGCCCTGGCCGAAGACTTCTCCGGCATGGTTGTCAACCTGCTCTTTGGGGCGTTCATGGACCGGCTCCTCACCCAACGTCCCACCGATGGCGAGCTCCCGTTCTCCGATCCCGCTTTCCGTACTCGCCTCACGAGCGAAGTGACAAGGCTCGTCGCGGCATGCCGTCTCCCTCACGCCCGGCGGAGCTAAGCCAGTGCGCCGGCCAGGGAGGCAGCGCCATCCGGGCACTTTGGCCCCCCCAACTGGGACCCCTCCGGCCCTTGCGGCTCAACCTCTATCCGCCAGTCTGTGAACGGCCGGGGGTGCTCCCCGACCGTCATCCCGTGCCCGGCGGGGGCGGCTGCCGGACGTTCGCGTCGCCAGGTGAAGTCGATGCAGTCTTCGAATCCCCGCGGCCCGGTTAGCGCCGAAGCCCTCTTCGCCGTGGACAGCGAGCAGCGGATCGTCGCCTGGAACCGCCAGGCCGCGGCCGTTTTCGGATACGACCTCGAGTCCGCCCTCGGCGCGCATTGCTACCAACTGCTGGGCTGCTGCGACGTCGGCGGAAACCGGTTCTGCCGCGCCGGGTGTGCCGTCATCTCCAACGCCGCCGACGGCGCCGCCCCGCCAACCCTGCAGCTCCAGGCCCGAACGCGCGACGGCACCCGCATACCCATTGAAGTCTCCACGATCGTCCTCTTTTCGGGCGACCACCTCGACACGGTGATGCACCTCTGCCGGCCAGTCGCCCGCCCCAGGGCCACGATGAGTGTTCGTCCGCTTCGCCGGAGCCTGACCGCCCGCGAGCGCCAGGTGCTCAACTGCCTCTGCCGCCGCAGCTCGACCGAAGAGATCGCCGCCGAACTCGGGATCTCCGCAGTCACCGTCCGCAACCACATGCAGCATCTCCTGGAGAAGCTCGCGGTGCATAGCCGGGCGGAGGCCGTCGCCCTCGCCTACGACGACGGCCTCTTCGTTCTCCCCGGCCCGCGAAGCAACTGATCGCGTTCAGAGTGCGCAATTGATGCATCTGCATCACGACAAGCAGAGGTGCGGAGGCGTTTACTGCGCTTGAAGCGATCATGGAACGCAAAAACGACATCCCCTGCACCCAACCGAACGACCTCCTGAGCCGGACCGATGTCGCTATCCGCTTCGGGGTCGCCCCCCAGACCATCACGCGCTGGGCGAATGAGGGAATTCTCCCCTGCGTCCGCACCCTCGGTGGGCAACGGCGCTACCCGGCCTACGAAGTCGAACGGCTGCTTTCGGTCGCATGGGAACACGGCCTGCCGGGGGCCGACCCGCCCTACCTCGTCCGCGAACACGAAGCAGCCAGGAAGTGAGTGAGGCGATGCAAGCACTGGCCCTCCGCGAACCGCTCGACCGCGGCCTTGAACAATTCCGGGTGCCCCGGGGCCAGGTCTTCATCATCCCATCGCGTTGCAAGGACTGTCAGTTCTGCATCGACTTCTGCCCGGCCGACGTGCTCACGCGCTCACAAGAGCTGAACGCCAAGGGCTACCACTTCGCCGTCGTCGCCGAGGGGAAAGAGGACGCCTGCGTGAACTGCCAGTTCTGCATGCTCGTCTGTCCCGAATTCGCAATCTATTCGGATGAAGTCAGGGAGGTGGCGGAGTGAGCATGATCGAACGCCAGGTGCTTACGGGCAGCCACTTCATGAACGGCGACACCGCCTGTGCCGAAGGGGCGATGGCAGCGGGCTGCCTCTTCTTCGGCGGCTACCCCATCACCCCTTCCACGGAGATCGCCGAACGCCTCGCCCGCCGCCTGCCCGAAGCAGGCGGCGCCTACGTCCAGATGGAGGACGAACTCGGCAGTATCACGGCCGTCATCGGAGCATCATCGGCCGGCGCTCGCGCCATGACTGCGACCTCCGGGCCCGGGTTCAGCCTGATGATGGAGGCCATCGGTCTCGCGGCAATGACCGAAACCCCCTGCGTCATCGTCAACGTCCAGCGCGGCGGGCCCTCTACCGGCCTTCCCACGCTCGTCGCCCAGGCCGACGTGATGCAGGCCCGCTGGGGCACCCACGGCGACATCCAGGCCATCGCCCTCGCCCCGGCCTCATGCCAGGAGATGTTCGACCTCACGGTGCGGGCCTTTAACCTGGCCGACCGCTTCCGCCACCCCGTCTTCATCCTCGCCGACGAAGCGATCGGGCACCTCACCGAGCGTGTCGTCATCCCGGCGGCGAACGAAATCCCCCGCGTCAGCCGGATTCTCCACACGGCCCCGGCCGACGAAGGATACGAACCGTTCCGGGCGGCGGTCGAAACGCTCGTGCCGCCGATGCCGTTGCCCGGGCTGGGGTATCGCACCCACGTAACCAGCCTCACCCACGACGAACGCGGCTACCCCGCGACCGACGCGGCCACCCACGACCGGCTCGTCCGCCGCCTCTCGGCGAAGATCACCAACTTCCGGCACGAGATCGTGGACGTGGAAGAGTCCGGGCTCGAAGACGCCGAGGTCGCCGTCATTGCGTACGGAAGCACCTCGCGGACCGCGCGCCGGGCCGTCGCCCTCGCCCGCGCGGAAGGCATCCGTGCCGGGATCTTCCGGCCCCTCACTCTCTGGCCCTTCCCGGAAGAAGAAGTCAGGGCACTCGGGGACCACGTCCAATCGATCGTTGTCGCCGAACTCAACCTCGGGCAGTTCCGGGGCGAAGTCGAACGGGTCACGGGCATCCCCGTGTACGGGGCCAACCATGCGGGCGGCGCGATCATGCGGCCCGAACTCATCCTCGAATCCATCAGGGAGGCAGCAGCCCATGGCCACTCAACTCGTGGTCGAATCTCATCCTTCGGACGCGTTGCTGCGCGCTGACCGGCTGCCCCACATCTGGTGTCCGGGGTGCGGTCTCGGTTCGGTTATGTCCTGTTACGCAGACTCCGTGCTGTCGCTCGGGCTCCCCGTCGACCAGAACGTGGTCGTCTCGGGGATTGGCTGTACCGGACGGGTCGCCGGGTACCTCTACATGGACTCGTTCCACACCACCCACGGCCGGGCCATCCCCTTCGCCCTCGGGCTGAAGGTGGCCAACCCGGACCTCAACGTCACGGTCATCAGCGGCGACGGCGACCTCTCCGCGATCGGCGGCAACCACCTCATCCACGCCGCCCGCAGGAACATCGACATCACCGTCATCTGCGTCAACAACTTCAACTACGGGATGACCGGGGGCCAGGCCGGGCCGACAACCCCCTTCGGCGCGACGACGTCGACGACGCCCGGGGGCAACTACGAACAGCCCTTCAACCTGCCCCACCTGGTGGCGACCGCAGGGGCCGTGTACGTGGCCCGGTGGACATCGCTCCACGTCCGCCAACTGCGCGAGACCTTCCGCGAGGCCTTGCTGAAACCGGGGTTCAGCTTCGTCGAAGTGCTTGCGCCCTGCCCCGTCGGCTTCGGCAAGGCAAACGACCTGGGCGAAGGCCTGGACGAGATGCGGTTCTACCGGCGGCGAAGCATCGTCGACCACGACGCTGCCCTGGAGGACGTCGGTCTCAGCATGTCGGAGGACGAGCCAATCGTCCTCGGCAACTTCGTCAACCGCGAGCGGCCGCTCTTCCGGCCTGCAGTCTCGCGGGAAGCCCTGCGGGAGGTGCTGTATGGCCAGGTATGAAGTCCGGCTGGCAGGGTTCGGCGGACAGGGCATCATCATGGCCGGCTACATTGTCGGCAAGGCGGCCGCGCTCTACGACGGCAAGGACGCGGTCTTCAGCCAGTCCTATGGCCCGGAAGCCCGCGGAGGCGCCTGCGCGGCCGAAGTCGTCATCGACGACGACAAGGTCGACTACCCGGTCCTGAGCCGCCCCAACATCCTCGTCCTGATGTCCCAGGAGGCGGCCGTCCGCTACTCGGCGGACATGGCGGAAGACGCGGTCGTCCTGATCGACGAAGACCTGGTGACGGCGGGCGCCGGGAAATACATCCACATGGCCCCCACCAGCCGGCTGGCGGAAGAGATGGGCCGCCGCCTTGTCGGCAACATCGCCATGCTCGGGTTCCTCACCGGGGTCACGAACGTGGTCAGCCGCGCCGCCATCGAAGAGGCGATCCGCACGACCGTGCCGGAAAAGACCATCGATCTCAACCTCCGCGCTTTCGGCGCCGGACACGACTACGCCATGAGGTCTCTGCGATGAACGACCAGGTGCTGGTAATCGGCGGGGGTATCGCCGGCGTCCAGGCTGCACTCGACCTCGCCGACGCGGGCGCCCGGGTGGTGCTCGTCGAACGCTCTCCGGCCATCGGCGGCAAGATGGCCGCCCTCGACAAGAACTTCCCCACCCTCGACTGCTCGATCTGCATTGAGGCGCCGAAGCTCTCCGAAGTCGAACAACACCCGAACATCGAGATCCTGACGAACGCCACGGTCACGAAGGTCGATGGCCATGCCGGGGACTTCCGCGTGGAGATCGACCAGCGCGCCCGGTTCGTCACCAGCGAATGCACCCGCTGCGGCGAATGCGTGCCCGCCTGCCCCGTCCTCCTCCGCAACGAATTCGACGTCGGCATGGCGTCGCGCAAGGCGATCTACACCCCGTTCCCCCAGGCGGTCCCCGGCGCCTACGTCATCGACATAGACCACTGCCTGAACGAACCGCCCAACTACATGCCCTGCAACCGCTGCGGCGAGGCTTGCCCGCCCAAGTGCATCGACTACGGCATGCCCCTGCACGAGACGCTCGAACGCCGCGCGGTCTCGATCATCGTCACCACCGGCTTCGAACTGATGGACCCGGCCCTGGTGGCCGAGTACGGCTACGGCCGACATCTCGACGTCCTCACCTCGATGGAGTTTGAACGGCTGCTGACTGCCGTCGGGCCGACCGGCGGCGAGATCATCCGGCCCTCCAACGGGCGTCATCCCAAGAACATCCTCTTCGTGCTGTGCGTCGGCTCCCGGGATGAACGTTTCCACAGTTACTGCTCCCGCTTCTGCTGCATGTATTCGATCAAGCACGCCTACCAGGCGATCGACCACGGCGTGAAAGACGTCACCGTTCTTTCGATCGACCTGCGCGCCTATGGAAAGGGCTTCGACGCCTTCCTCGACCGCACCCGGGGCGAGGGCGCCCGCTTCCTCCGCGGCCGGCCGGCCTCGGTCGTCCCCGCCGATGGCCGCCTCAACGTGCGTTACGAAGACACAGCCGCCGCGGCCGTGCGCGAAGAAGCGTTCGACATGGTCGTCCTCGCGACTGCGGTTCGCCCGCCCGAAGGCCTCGGCGACCTCGCCGCCACGCTCGGCGTCGAGCTGGACAACGATGGCTTCATCCGGGCGAACGAAGAGCGAGGAGGGATGACCTTCACCACCCGCCCGGGCATCTACGCCGCCGGGTGCGCCACCGGCCCGAAGGACATCCCCGACAGCGTCTCGGAAGCAGGGGCCGCCGCCGCTTCCGCGCTCACCTACGTCGGCACCCGCGATTGGCCGAAGGAGGAGATGGCAGAGGCCATGCCCTCCGATGGTGAGGTTCGCACCGGCGTCTTCGTCTGCCACTGCGGCAGCAACATCGCCGGCGTCGTCGATGTCCCGCGCGTCGTGGAATACGCGAAGACGCTCCCCACGGTCGTCCACTCCCAGTCCCAGATGTTCAGCTGCGCCGGGAACACCCAGGCGGAAATCGGCCGCGTCATCCGCGAAAACGGCATCAACCGGGTCGTCGTCGCCGCCTGTTCTCCCAAGACGCATGAGCCCACCTTCAAGCGCGTCCTCCTCCGCGCCGGGCTGAACCCCTACCTCCTGGAGATGGTGAACCTCCGCAACCAGGACTCGTGGGTCCACAAGGGTGAACACGAAGCAGCGACAGAGAAAGCCTTCGACATGGTCCGCATGGGCGTGCGCAAGGCCGCGCTCTTGACCGCCCTCAGCGAAGGCACCCAGCCGGTCGTCCAGACGGCCCTCGTCATCGGCGGCGGAGTGGCCGGGATGATGGCGGCGACGAACCTCGCTGAGCAGGGCTACACCACCCACCTGGTCGACCGCTCCCACGCTCCCGGCGGGATGCTCCGTGAACTCGGCCAACTGGCGCCCTCCGGCATCGAGGCCCGCGGTCTGCTCTCGAACCTCGCCCGGGAGATGCTCCAGGCCGGCGTCCAGGTCCATCGCGGGGTCGAGGTCGAACAAATCGGCGGCCACGTCGGTGACTTCGCCGCCCGGCTCAGCGACGGCACGGAAGTCCAGGCCGGCGCGGTCATCCTCGCGATGGGCGCGAAGCCGTACCGGCCGACCGAGTTCCACTACCCCGAAGACGCCACCGTCATCACCAACCTCGAACTCGAGACGAAAGACGACGTCGGCGAGCACGTCACCTTCGTCGGCTGCGTGGGTTCGCGGCTGGACGGGCGGGGCTGCTCGCGCTACTGCTGCGAATCGATGGTCCACCAGGCGCTCCGCCTGCGGCAGGAGGGCAAGCGTGTCCGCGTGCTCTACCGGGACATTCGGACCTTCAGCCGCCACGCCGAAGAGGAGTACACCCAGGCCCTCCGCGCAGGCGTCCAGTTCTTCAAGTACGACCCCGCAGCCGAGCCGGAAGAGGCCATCACCTACGAGAACGGCCTGGTGACGGTCGACGACGCCCTCAGCGGCGCCCGAATAGCCATCCCCACGGACACGCTCGTCCTGACGGTCGGGTTCGAACCCGTGGAAGAGACGATCTCCCAACAGTTGAAGGTGGCGCACAGCGAAGACGGCTTCCTCCTCGAACGCCACCCGAAGCTCGGTCCCGCCGAGGCCGGTTCAGCCGGCATCTACCTGGCGGGGACGGCCCAGTACCCGAAGGATGTCCGCGAGACGGTCGCGCAGGCCCTCGCAGCCGCATCGAAGGCGGGCATCCTCCTCTCCCGCGACACCATCGAGAAGGAGCCGATTACCGCCCACGTCGACCTCGACAAGTGCACCGTCTGCGGCCGCTGCGTCCCGGTCTGCCCCTTCGCCGCCATCGAACTCATCGGCCCCGTGAAGACCGGCGAGATCCGTTTCATCGAAGCAGCCTGCGAGGGCTGCGGGACCTGCGCCGCCGAATGCAACTTCGATGCGATTACGATGCCGTACTTCACGAAGGAGCAGGTCTTCGCGCAGATCGACGCCGCGTTGCTCAACAACCCGCAGGAGAAAGTGCTCGTCTACGCTTGCAACTGGTGTTCGTATGCCGGCGCCGACCAGGCGGGCATCGAAAAGGTCCAGTACCCCGCGTCCGGCCGCGTCATCCGGACCATGTGCTCGGGCCGCATCGAAGAGGACTTCATCGGCCGCGCGTTCGACCGGGGAGCGGGGGCTGTCCTCCTCACCGGCTGCCGCCTGGGCGACTGCCACTACATCGACGCCAACCACCAGACCCTGAAGCGCTTCAACTTCTGGCAACGGAAGTTCGCCCGCAAGGGGATTGCCGAAGAGCGGCTGCAACTGCAATGGGTCTCTGCCTCCGAAGGCAAGATGTTCGCCGCCAAGATGCGGGAAATGGACGAAGTCGTGCGGCGCCACGCCTCCAGCCTGGCGGCCGAGGAGGTGCTGGTATGACTGCCTTCGCTCCCGAGGTCATCCTGCTCGACGACGAGCGCTGGGACCGTGTCCTGGCGGCTACTCGCGGCGAAGCGGGGGCATGTTTCCAGTGCGGGACGTGCACTGCTGTCTGCCCCTGGGGGCTCGTCGCCGGGCCGACGATCGGCGTCCGTTCGGTGATGCGAAAGGCCCAACTTGGCGTCGACGGCTGAGCCGAAGCGGCCTGGCGATGCACCACCTGTGGCGCCTGCGAATCCCGCTGCCCGCACCAGGTGCCGATCAGCGACGTCATGCTCGGGCTCCGCAAGCTCGCCTGGGACGAAGGCGCCGTGCCGGCCGGGCTTGCTGGCGTGATGTGGGACCTCCACTGGGACGGAAACCCCTGGGGACGGCCGCCGTCGCGCCGTTCAGCCTGGGCCGCGGGGCTCGACATCCCTCGCTTCGACCCCGCCGAACACACCGCGCTGCTCTATATCGGCTGCACCGCTTCCTACGACGGCCGCGCCCAGAAGGTTGCCCGGGCGGTCGCGAGCTTGCTGCGGGCGGGCAACGTCCGCTTCGGCACGCTGGGCGACGACGAGCCCTGCTGCGGCGACCCGGCGCGCTCCTTGGGGAACGCCGGCTACCTCGAAGAAATGGTGGCCAACAACACCCGTCAGTTCCGGGAGGCGGGAGTCACCAACATCGTCACTGTCTCGCCGCACTGCTACGACACCTTCGCGCAGCACTACGACACCGGCGGCAGCGGCTTCCAGGTCATGCACTACAGCCAGGCCCTCCGCGACCTCGTGGCCAAAGGGCAGATCGCTTTCGAGGGGGTCGCCGGCCAGACCGTGACCTTCCACGACCCCTGTTACCTCGCCCGTCACCACGACGAGACAGAGGCGCCGCGCACCATCCTCGCCGCCATCCCCGGGCTGGCGCTCAACGAAATGAGCCGCTCACGTTCGGAGACGCTGTGTTGTGGTGGCGGCGGCGGCCGGATGTGGATGGAGACCCCGGCGCCCGAGCGCTTCGCCGAGTCCCGAGTAAGGGAAGCGGCTGGCACGGGCGCGTCGCTCCTCGCCACCACCTGCCCTCACTGCATCGCCTGCCTCGAAGACGGGCTCGGCCTCGCCGGCGCACGCGACCTCAAGGTCATCGACCTCGCGGAACTGGCGATGCTCGCCGGGCCTTTCCAGCCCGCGGTGGCCGCCCCAAGCGAAGGAGCCAGGCAATGATCGCGCCCTCCTACACCCCCGCGGAAGCAACCGGCATCTGGGTCTTCCTCGAACACGACCGCGGACAGCTCGCGCCCGTCAGCCTTGAGATGCTCGCGAAGGCGCGGGAGCTCGCCTCGCAATCGGGCGCTCCCCTGGCCGGGCTCCTCATGGGGCACGAACTCGACGCCATCGCCGCGGAAGCCAGCCACCTCGACCTCGACCGCCTCCTCGTCGTCTCCCACCCGCTCCTGGACGTGTTCACCGCCGAGGCCTACGCCCACGCCGCCCGCGACGTGGTCATCCGGCAGCGCCCGGACATTCTCCTCCTCGGGGCGACCCCGTACGGACGCGACCTTGCCGGGCGCCTCGCCGTCACGCTCCGCACCGGACTCACCGCCGACTGCACGGCTCTCTCCCTGGACCCGGCGAACGGCCTCCTCCTCGGCGAGGTGAGCGGATTCGGCGGCGGCATCCTCGCCACGATCGCCTGTGCTAATCACCGCCCCCAGATGGCGACCGTCCGGCCGGGTGTCTTCGCCCGCACCGAAACACGACGGGCCGCCGCCGCCGCGATAGACCTCTTCCAGGTCGACATCCCCACGAGCGCGCGGCCAGTCACCGTCCTCGGCCGCGATCGACAGGAACGGGCCGACATTTCACGCGCCGACCGCCTCGTTGTCGCTGGCGCCGGCGCGCGCGGCCAGCTCCCCCTGATCGAAGCGCTGGCCGGAGCGCTCCATGCCGAGATCGGCGCCACCCGCGTCGCCGTCGATGAAGGTTGGGCCGGGCGCGAACGCCAGGTCGGCCAGACCGGGGTGATCACGCGGCCGAAACTCGCGATCGTCTGCGGCGCCAGCGGGGCAACCCAGTTCACGGTCGGCATCGACCAGGCCGAGTTCGTTGTCGCCCTGAATAACGACCCGGAAGCGCCCATCTTCGAACAGGCCGACATCTGCGTTGTCGATGACCTCTCAGCGGTCGTCCGTGCGCTGGTGGCCGAGTTCGAATCGCACGGAGAAGGTGCCCCATGAACGGCGAACTCCACAGCCTCGTCTGCCTGAAAGTGGTCCCCAAGTCGGAGGAAGTGACGGTCGACCGGGAGACCCGCACGCTCGACCGGGGCCAGGCGCGCTCCGAGATCAACCCGCCCGACATGAACGCCCTTGAGATGGCCCTCGCGCTGAAGGACCGTCACGGTGGGCGCGTGTCGCTGCTTTCCATGGGTCCGCCCTTCGTCGTGCCCATGCTCCGCGCGGCCCTGGCGATGGGTGCGGACTCCGCCTTCCTCCTGAGCGACCGCGCCTTCGGCGGCGCCGACACCCTCGCCACATCGCTCACCCTCGCGGCTGCCATCCGCAAGATCGGCGATGTCGACCTCGTCTTCTGCGGCGAAGAGTCATCCGACGGGGCGACGGCCCAGGTACCGCCAGGGATCGCAGCCTGGCTGGACCTCCCCCAGGCCACCTACGCCCACTCGGTCGACTTCGACCCCGTGCGGCGTCACGTCCGGGTGGTGCGCGAAGTCCACGACGGCGAAGAGACGCTGGACGTGCCGCTCCCCGCCGTGCTCTCCGTGAAGGTAAGCACGAACGAGCCCAGGTTCATGGACACCGCTCGCTTTGCCTGTCTCCGCGCCAATGACCCGGTGACAACCTGGACGGCAGCCGACCTCGACGTCGACCCCGGGCACCTCGGTGGCGCCGGCTCTCCCACCTCCGTGACGGGCCTGACCGAGGCCGCGGGCGCGGGCAGCGGACGCCGCCGCGAAGTGCTGAAAGGCACGCCGGAAGAGGAAGCTCACCTGTTGTACGAACGGATAACCGAGTTCTTGCGGGGCACGAGCACACCCGCGCGGGGAGGTTGAAATGCGCATTTCCGTCTACGAAATCGACGCCACGACTGGTGCTGGGGCAGCAACGCTCGAAGAGAACTTCGGCGCCCGGCTAGCGCAGCACTCGCTCCTGGAGGCAGCGGCACACCTCGAACGGGTCATCTCCGCAGCGCCCCCGGCCGACCCCTGGTACGACGAACTCCACGCCGCGATCCGGGGCTGCACGCTGGCCGTCGAATATCACCTGAACTCCATCCACGGGCCGGACGGGATCCGCGAATCGATCGGCCGAGCCGAGCCCCGGCTCCTGCCGCGAATTGAGAGCCTCGACACCGCCCTGACCCGCCTGCTCCTCGAATTCTGGGAAGCGAAGGAACCGGCGGTCGACCGGCGGTCGGCACTGTTGCAGTCGCTCGGCACGCTGGCCGGGAAGCTGCGCCGGGCGGCAAGCGGAGAGTTCGCCATCGACTACGAGTGGACCACAGCCATCGGCGGCGAAGACTAACGGCGGCTTCCCGGCCCGGGACCACCACGCCCCCACCGAAAGGGGTACGCTTCGAGCGCCTCAGCCTCTGCCTTCGGAGCCAGGGTTGGCAAGGCCATGGCCCGGAGGACTGCGCATGACCGAACCTGTCCGGACCATCATCCTTGGCGCTGCGGGCCGCGACTTCCACAACTTCAACACCGTCTACCGGCACGACCCGATGACCCGGGTGGTCGCCTTCACGGCTGCCCAGATCCCCGGCATCGCCCATCGGCGCTATCCGCCTTCGCTCGCGGGACCCCTCTACCCGGGCGGGATCGCGATCGAGGACGAGGGGGACCTCGAAGCCGTCTGCCAGCGCGAAAAGGTGGAGCGCGCGGTCTTCGCCTACAGCGACGTGAGCCACGAAGAGGTCATGCACCTCGCCTCCCGCGTCCTCGCCACGGGCGCCAACTTCGAACTGCTCGGGCCGGACCGGACGATGCTCCAGGCGCGGGTTCCCGTGATCGCCGTCACCGCCGCGCGGACCGGCTCCGGAAAATCGCCGCTCTCGCGATGGCTTGCGCGGAGGCTTCGCGACCGCGGCATCCGCGTCGCGGTCGTGCGCCACCCGATGCCCTACGGCGACCTGGAGCAACAGCGGGTGCAGCGGTTCGCCTCCGCCGCCGACCTCGACGCCTCGGACTGCACCGCGGAGGAGCGCGAGGAGTACGAGCCCCACATCGCCGCCGGGGCCGTGGTCTGGGCCGGCGTGGACTACGCGGACGTGCTGGAAGCGGCCCAGCGAGAGGCCAGCGTCATCGTCTGGGATGGCGGCAACAACGACTTCCCGTTCTTTCGTCCCGACCTCCACATCGCCGTCGCCGACGCGCTGCGTCCCGGCCAGGCGAACCGCTACCACCCCGGCGAGACGGTGCTCCGGATGGCCGACGTGGTGGTGGTGACGAAGGTGGATGCGGCCGCGCCAGGCGACGTGGCCGTGGTCGAAGCCGAAGTCCGCGCGCTCAACCCGCGGGCGCCGCTGGCACGCGCATCCCTCCCCGTCAGTCTCGACGACCCGGGGGCAGTCCGCGGCCGGCGGGTGCTGGTGGTCGAAGACGGCCCGACGACCACCCACGGGGGGATGCCCTTCGGGGCCGGTTACGTCGCCGCCCGGGCAGCCGGCGCCGCCGAAATCGTCGACCCGCGGAAGTCCGCCACCGGGACCGTGCGGGCGTTGTTCGCGAAGTATCCCCACATCGGGCCGGTGCTCCCGGCCGCAGGCTATAGCGCCGAAGAAATCGCGAGCCTGCGGGACACGATCAACGCCTCCGAAGCGGACGTGGTTGTCGCCGGGAGCCCCATCGACCTCGCGGCGCTCACTGGCGTGACGAAGCCGGTGGTCCGCGCCCGCTACGGCTTCGAAGAACGGGGCGAACCAGTGCTCGCGAAGATCGTCGGCGACTTCATCGCGCGGCATTTCCCGGGGCCGGCCTGAGCCCTGGCCGCTGTTCAGGCGCCGCACTTTGCGGTAGCTTCGCGGGGCAAGTACAGGAGGGACGCATGGCTGCGAACACGGCGCTCACAAAGAACCTCGTCTTCTGGCACTGGTACCCGCAACTGCTCGTGAAAGACCTCACCCCGGCACAGCTTCGCTGGCAGCCGGAGGGGCACGACACATCCATCGTCTTCACCATCTGGCACGCCTACCGGGCCGCCGACGAACTCTGCCACGGGATGGTAATGGGCCGGCCGAGCGTCTTCGTCAGCCAGGACTGGGCGGCCCGCCTGCCGGTCACCGAAACGGGGCAGACGCCCTTCGGCAACGGCCTCTCGCGGGAACAGATCGGCCGGATCACGCTCGACATTGGCGAACTCTGCGCCTACGCCGCCGCCGTGGGCGACAGCATCGTCAGCTACCTCGGTTCGCTGACGGACGCGGAGGCCGCCGAAGAGGTCGCGCTGCCGTTCTTCACCGGTGTCTACCCGGGGGTGGACCACCTTTCGAAGGTCGAGACGATCGCCTTCTTCGCGATCGGGCACACGGCCGAGCACCTCGGCGAACTCCAGTTCCTCCGTGGGCTCATGGGCCTGAAGGGGGCGCCGCTCTAGGTTCGGCGGCAACGGGCCGAGCGTGGGGTCAGTCGGATCCCGAGGCGTCGTCTGCCTGGAGGTCCGCCAGCCGCCGCGCCCGGCCGGCTTCGACGAACTGGCTGAAGGCGGCGGCAAGCTTATCGAGGTCCCCGTCCGGGAGCGACTGCATCAGGTTGCTCACGTAGTCCCAGAGTTCCGTCCGCAGGTGGGAGACCGCCGTCCGGCCGGGTTCTTCCAGCAGGATCCGGATCGCCCGGCGGTCGTTGGGCGCAACTTCGCGGCGAAGGAAGCCGCCACGTTCAAGGCGTTCGAGGAGGGCCGAAACCGACGGCCGCGTCACCAGGAGCCGATCCGAGAGGGCGGCGTTGCTCAAACCGTCCTCTTCATAGAGGAACGAGAGCAGCCGGAGCTGCGTCACCGTCAGTCCCTCGGCGTCCCAGATCCGGAGCCGCATGGGGTCGAGCAGCGCGCTCGCCGAGAAGAACGCCCGGATTGCTGCCGTCAGCGCCGGTCTTGTCTCCCACTCTGGTGCCATTGCCGCTCCTGACCGCCGGCCCGGGGGCCGCTCGCGTACTCTACGCCTTCAGTTCCCGGATGATAGTACGGACCGCTTCCTGCTCTTCCGGCGTGCGGGCGCTGGCGCCGAAGCCCACGCGGTCACACACGCCCGTGTACCGGGCCTTCATCTCGGAGGCCACCTTGTCGTAGGGGGCGCAGACGGCGAACTCTTTCACCATCTCGTCCGGGATGACGGCGGGCATCTCGTCCCATTTGCCCTGCAGGCTCATTTCGTGGAGCCGGGCAGTGGTGTCGCCCCAACCGTGGTGGTCGAACACGTTCTGGTAGGTGCGGGTCGAGCCGTAGAAGCTGAGCTGGCGCTTCACGTCGGCGACCGAGCGTTCGACCGCTGCCCAGTCCTTGCCGGTCGCCAGAAAGCCGCCGCCGCAGACTTCGAAATCCTCGCGCTTGCGGCCGCTCTTTTCGAGGCCCTTCATCACCTGCGGCAGGATGACGTCCTTCGTGTACTTCATGGTGTTGAAGCCGTGGAGCTTGATGCCGTCGCAGACTTCGCCCGCGACCCGCGCGTTATGTTCGTTCACGGCGGCGATGTGGACCCTCGGGCGCGGATAGTCGATGGGGCCGGGATTGAAGTTCGGCGTCATCAGCGTGAAGGAGTAATGCTGGCCGACGTAGTCGAGCTTGCCGCCGGTCTGGAAGCTCTCCCAGATCGCCTTGAGCGACTCGACGTACTCCCTGATCCGCGGCGCCGGTGGCGTCCACGGCACGCTGAAGCGGCGCTGGTTGTGGCCTTTGACCTGGGTGCCGAGCCCGAGCGTGAAGCGGCCCTTGCTGTAGCGCTGGAGGTCCCAGGCGATCATCGCCGTGACCATGGGGCTGCGGGGGAAGGCGATCGCGACCGAGGTGCCGATGCCGATGCGCTCGGTGTGTTCGGCCGCGAGGACAAGCGGGAGAAAGCTGTCGTGCGCCGTCTCCGCCGTGTTGATGCTGTCGTAGCCCATCTCTTCGGCGTGGCGGGCGGCAGAGCCGGCTTCTTCGAGCCTCGCCGCAATCAGCCCCGTTTCCACTTTGAAGGCCATGGTGGCGTCCCCTTTCACGAGCGTGATGCAGTGGTGGGATTCTGGCAGGGGTGATGCGGGGTGGCAACCGGCACGGCGGGGCAGCAATGGGCTGACTCTCTGGTAGAGTTCGCCGCGGAGGCGCCTGAGTGACATCCTTTCGTGTTGCCGGCGCCGCGGCTGTCCTTTTGTGTTTGGTGGGGGCCGCATGTTCCGGCGGGGCGAAGCCCATCCCAACCCCGACTCCCACGCTGCCAACTTCGACGGTTCAAGCTCCGGCTCCTGTCGGCACAGTCACCGACCGTCTGGTCGGAGACCAGTGCAAACTGGGCGACCCCGATCGGCGGCAAGGCGTGGTCATCGCGCTGGGCCGAAATCCCTTCTGCGCGGTTTGGAATGACGTTTCCGACAGGGAAGACGGCTACCGAATCAAGTTGCGTTACATCCCCGGCGAGGAAGTGTTCATCTTCGACGTCGGGCCAAACATCACCGAGGTGGTCTTCCCAGATGAAGCGCTGCCCGGGCTGGATCGGCCCGAGTTCTGTGACCGGCGGGAATGGGTGGAGGTTTCGCTCTCGGTCCGGCGCGGCCCCGACCTGACTTTCGTGGATGCATTCATGACCAATCTTCGCTGTCGCCCGGGACCCTGAGCCCCCACCAACGAAACCGCCGCCCTCCCCACCACCTCCTCAGCAATAGGCTGACTCTCTGGTAGAGTTCGCCGCGGAGGCGCCTGGGTGACATCTATTCGCGTTGCCGGAGCCGCGGCTGTCCTTTTGTGTTTGGTGGGGGCCGCATGTTCCGGCGGGTCGAAGCCCATCCCAACCGTGACTCCGACGCTGCCAACTTCGACTGTTCAAGCTCCGGCTCCTGTCGGCACAGTCACCGACCGTCTGGTCGGGGACAAGTGCAAACCAGCCTCCCCAGATCGGTGGGAAGGGGTCGTCATTGCGCTGGGCCGAAACCCCTCCTGCGTGGTTTGGAATGACGTTTCCGACAGGGAAGACGGCTACCGAATCAAGTTGCGTTACATGCCCGGCGAGGAAGTGTTCATCTTCGACGTCGGGGCAAACATCACCGAGCTGCTTCTGCCCGGCGAGGCGCTGCCCGGGCTGGATCGGCCAGAGTTCTGTGACCGGCGGGAATGGGTGGAGGTTTCGTTCTCGGTCCGGCGCGGCCCCGACCTGACTCTCGTGGATGGGTTCATGGCCAATCTTCGCTGTCGCCCGGGACCTTGAGCCCGCGCCAACGACACTCCTCCCTCCCCACCATCTGCTTAGCAACGGGCTAACTTTCTGCTAGAGTTCGCCGGCCATGAGAGGAGGCTCCGAATGAAGTTCGGCATTTTCTATGAACACCAGATCCCCCGGCCCTGGGCCGAAGGCGCAGAGCTCAAGCTCTTCCAGGACGCCCTCGACCAGGTCGAACTCGCCGACAAGCTCGGCATCGACCATGCCTGGGAGGTCGAACACCACTTCCTCGAGGAGTACTCCCACTCCTCCGCGCCCGAGGTCTTCCTGGCGGCGGCGTCGCAACGGACGAAGAACATCCGCCTGGGCCACGGCATCGTCCTCATGCCACCCAACTACAACCACCCGGCGCGCATCGCCGAACGGCTCGCCACCCTCGACCTCGTCTCCAACGGCCGGGTCGACTGGGGCACGGGCGAATCCGCTTCGCGGGCAGAACTCGAAGGCTTCGGCATCGACCCGGCTGAACGGCGGGCGATGTGGCGCGAGACCACCGAGCAGGTCGCGAACATGCTGGCGATGGACCCCTACCCGGGTTTCCAGGGCAAGTACTTCTCGATGCCGGTCCGCAACATCGTCCCGAAGCCGGTGCAGCGCCCTCACCCCCCGATCTGGGTGGCGTGTTCGAACCGCGACACCATCCACCTCGCCGCCCAACTGGGTATCGGCGCGCTCACCTTCGCCTTTATCGACCCGGAGGAGGCGAAGCACTGGGTGACCGATTACTACGAGACGTTCAAGCGCGAATGCGTGCCGATCGGCCACACGGTGAACCCGAACATCGCCATGGTCTCGTCGTTTTCCTGCCACCGGGACGAACAGGAAGCGATCCGGCGCGGCACCGACGGCTTCCGGTTCTTCCAGTTCGCCCTCGGGCACCACTACAACTTCGGCCAGCACAAGCCCGGCCGGTCGAACATCTGGGAGCAGTACGTCACCGTGCGCGACCAGCTCGGTTTCGAGGCACTCGGCGGCGGCGCCGGCGGCATCGGCACTCCCGCCCAGTTGCGCGAGCATGTCCGCAAGTTCGCCGACGCGGGCGTGGACCAGGCCGTCTTCATCCAGCAGGGCGGCAACAACAAGCACGAAGACATCTGCGAAGACCTCGAACTTTTCGCCACCGACGTCATGCCCGAGTTCAAGGAGAAGGAAACCGAGCGGCTGGCCCGCAAGGCGGACGAACTCGCGCCCTACGTCGAGGCCGCGTTCAAGCGGAAGCAGTGGATGAAGGAACTCACAGACGACGAGATCCCGGCGTTCCCGGCCTACGGCTTCGACATCGCGGAGGTCGACCTCGCCAGCCTGCCCGAGGCCCAGCAGCGGCGCGCCCTGGCCATGCGGCGGATGCGCGAAGTAATCCTCGCGCAGTCGAGGTAGGGTACCCGGCGTTGTCATCTACCGGGGGACCAGCCGGAAGTTCCCGGGTCCCCCGGTTCATTTTCCGGCGATTGGGGGCGCTCCGGGACGCGAATCCGGGGCTTCTGACGGTGTGCCCGCGGGGCGGATCCGCCGAACATAGAAGGCAGGAGGGCATCCCATGGACTCGGGCCACATGCGCGTCTGCCAACACTGCCAGGTCCCGTACGACTGGCGGCGGTCGCCAAGCGGCTCGCTGAAGATGACCTACTGCGGGTCGTTGTGTGAAAAAGCCCACCTTGGCTTTACGATGGAGGCCTTGCTCAATGAGCACCATGTTGTACGGTCAGAGTGGAAGGAAATGCTGGCCGCCTGACGGCCCGGTGGAGATTCCGCCCGCGGAGACGCGGGGAGTGAACTTTTCCGGCCCCGCCAGCGTTCTATCTAGTGTGTAGGATCTGCACCCACCCCACCGGGAGCAGAACGGAGGGACCGCACAGTTGGAAACGCCCATCGGACCCGGCGCTGTCGGGATCAACCTCAACAACATCAAAGTCTGTGCCCGCTGCGGCCTGCGCTATGACTGGCGTAAGTCTCCGAGTTCCGCCCTGAAGATGACCTACTGCAGCTCGCTCTGCGAACGTGCGGACCTGGGCTTCACCCTCGATGCCCTGCTGAAAATCCAGCGCGCCGAGCGCCCCGTAACCGAAACCGAACTCGTCACCCCCGCCGTCTAACCGCGGCGCGGGAAGTCTCGCCCACGACAAAGGGCCTCGCGTGAGCGGGGCCCTTTTCCGTGCCTCGCGCAAGCGGCTAACCCGGCATGGTCGCGAAGGCATAGGGCCGGCCATCGACCAAGAGCCAGCCTTCGCCCGTGCGACGCAGGAGCGCGGGGAAATGCACGGCGAGGAGGGTCGCTCCGTCGGGGGCGTAGATGGTCTGTTCGGCGTCGGCAAATGCATGGCCGTCTCCGACAGCGCGGACGCTGCTGAGATCGACGGTGGTCGAAGTGCCTCGCAGCATGCCTGCGAAGTATTCGGTGTAGATGGCCGCAATGGCGGCGCGTCCGTCCGCCCGCTGGCCAAAGGGATTGATCAGGCTCCCATCCTCGGCGAAGAAGTTGGCGACGGCCGCGCCGTCGTTGGTCTTCCAGGTCGCACAGAAGCGGTCAAAGGTGGACTTGATTTCGTCGAAGTGCGCGGGCATGGCTCCTCCTTGAACGCGATGGCTTCAGCGCTACGGAGTGGTGGGATCCGCTAACGCCCCGGTTCGCGGGGGAAGGTTAGCGCGTACCACCACGGCGAGTCGATGGCCCGCGTCCGCGCACGCTTGCGCGGAGGCTGTTTCCGCTCAAGCCGGCGGAAAAGCGAGTCCGCCTTGGCCTCGCAAGGCGCCCGGGGGTCAGATGACCAGCGGGGTGTCGTCGCGGTTGGCCCATTCCCGCATGGAGCCGTCATAGACGCGGACGTTTTCGTAGCCGAGGAGGGTCATCACGAAGAAGGCGTGGGCCGCGCGGATACCACCCTGGCAGTAGGTGATGGTCGGCTTGTCGCGGGTGATGCCGGCCTCCTGGAGGAGGCGCTCGCATTCGTCCGCGGGGAGGAACTTGCGGGTGTCGTCCTGGACGACGAAACGCACCCATTCGAGGTGCCTGGCGCCGGGGACGTGGCCGGCCCGCTTGTTGCCGCGGTCGTTCCGGCCATCCCATTCGGCGTCGGTGCGGGCATCGAGAACCTGGCAGGCGGGGTCGGTGTGCTTCGCCTTCAGGTCGTCCACGGTCGCGTAGATCGCCCGGTTCGGCGTGGCGGTCTTGAAGGTCGCCGTTTTCGATCGGGCGCCGTGGAACGTCATCGGCCGGCCTTCGGTGAACCAGCGGTGCCAGCCCCCGTTCAGCACCTGTACCTTCGTGTGGCCGTAGTAGCGGAGGACCCACCAGAGCCGCGTCGCCACCATCCCGTTGTTGTCGTCGTAGGTGACGACGTGCGTGTCGTTGCCGATTCCAAGCTTGCCCATGAGGGCTTCGAATTCGGCCGGGGGCATCACGAGGACGCCGTGGTCCGAGCCCGCCGGGGCCTGCTCCTTGATGTAGTAGTGGACCGGCAGATGGACGGCGCCGGAGATGTGGGCGCGGCGATAGGCTTCGAGCACGGCGCAGTCGATGACGCGGACGTCCGGGTCATCGATGTGGGCAGCGACCCATTCGGGCTCGACGAGCAGTTCAGGGTGGGCGTATTCCATGGCGTGCCTCGCGGGTTCGACTCATGCCCGAGGATACCCCGCGGACGGCACGGGTGCGACTACAGGTTCGCCTTGAAGTAGTCGACCAGCCTGCGCTCCTGGTATTCGAGGCCCTTCGCGCCGCGCGGCATGTGGCGCTCTTCGGGGAAGAGCACGAGGTCGTAGGGCTTCTGGGCAGCGGTGAGCGCGGTGATCAGGCGGGCGGTATGGCGGAAGTGGACGTTCTCGTCGATGCCGCCGTGAACGAGGAGGAGCTTTCCTTCAAGCCGCTCGACGTGGGAGAGCACGGAGCTTTCGCGGTAGCCGTCCGGATTCTCCTGGGGAGTGCCCATGTAGCGCTCGGTGTAGCCCGTGTCGTAGCCATCCCAGTCCGTCACCGGGGCGCCGGCGACGCCAACCTTGAAGATGCCGGGTTCCTTCATCAGGCACAGGCAGGTCATGTAGCCGCCGTAGCTCCAGCCGTAGACGCCGGTGCGGCTGGCGTCTACGTGCGCCCATTGCGCGACGTGGCGCACGGCTGCCGCCTGGTCATCAACTTCCACACTGCCCATGGCGTGGTCGATGGGGGCTTCGAAGGCGAGCCCGCGGTTGGCGCTGCCGCGGTTGTCGACCTTGATGACGACGAAGCCTTCCTGGGCAAGGTACTGGGCCCTCAGGTCCACCGTGAGCGTCCAATCGTCGGCGACGCGCTGGGCGTGGGGGCCGCCGTAGACCGAAACGATCAGCGGGTAGCGGCGCCCCGGCTCGAGCGCGGGCGGGTTGTAGACGGCGCCGTGGAGCGTGGGCCCGCCGGGGATGGGCACATCGAAGAACGCTGGCGGCCGCAGACCGAGGGGCACGGCGTCCGCGTCCGGCGCCTCGTGGAGCATGGTGACGAGGCTGGCATCGGTGCGGCGGATCGCCACGCGGGGGGAGTGTTCGAGCGAACTCCAGCGGTCGATGAAGTAGGCGCCATCGCGGGACACCGTGCAGTCGTGCCAGCCCGGCTCGGCGGTGAGGCGGGTGGTTTTGCCGGTGTCGAGCGAGACGGCGTAAAGGTGGCGCTGGCGCGGGTCGTCGCGGGTCCCGACGATGTGGGCGGTCCGCCGCTGTTTGTCGACGCCGGCGACGGCGGTCACCATCCAGTCGCCTCCGGAGAGTTGCCGAATCTGAGCGCCGGTGGGCGTATGGAGCGACAGGTGGCGAAAGCCCGACGCCTCGGACGACCAGAGGAACTCCCCTGATTCAAGGTAACGGAGGTCGCTGTGGAGATTGATCCAGGGCTGGCGCCGCTCGTCGAGGAGCACGCGCGACGACCCGGTCTCGCCATTGAAGCTGAGCAGCTGGAGCGACTCCTGGTCGCGGGAAAGAACCTGGGCAGTGAGGACGTTGCCGGGGCGCCAGTCAACCCGGGCGAGGTAGATGTCCGGGTCTTCGCCGAGATCCATCCAGGTGATGCCGCCGGTCGCCACGTCTGCGACGCCGAGGCGGACGTGGGCGTTCGCCTTCCCCGCAAAGGGGTAGCGGTGCTCCTCGACGTCGATGGTGTCCTTGCCCTGGTGGACGATGGAGTACTTCGGGACGTGGCGGCTGTCAGCTTCCACGAAGGCAATGCGGGAGCCGTCAGGGCTCCACCAGAAGCCGCGGTCCTGGTCCAGCTCCTCCTGGGCGATGAACTCGGCCAGGCCGTTGCTGAGGCCGTCCTCGGCGGTTTCGGTCAGCCTCCGCGGGGCGCCGCTGGCCACCGGAGTCACGAAGAGGTCGCCGCCGCGGACGAACCCGACCTGGGAGCCGTCATCGCTCAGGCGAGGGTCGAGGGCGCCCTGCGTCCCGGGCAGCGTCAGCCAGGGGTCATCGCCGATGCGGACCTGGATGCCGCTGGCGGACGGCACGAGGAGGACCTGGCGGACTGCGTCTTTCGCGAAATGGTAGTCGGTCACGCCCAGTTCGCGGAGGCGAAGGCGCTCGCGGCGGAGTTCCTCTTCCCGGGAGATCTGCTCTTCTTCCACGGCCTGGGAGGACGGCCCGGCGACGATGCTGCGTTCGCCCGTTTCCAGGTCGTAACGCCAGAGGCTGCGGACGAGGGAGCCTTCGCTGCTGAAGAGGTAGGTGACCGCCCGGTCGCCGGGGGCGAAGCGAATGTTGGCGGGCACGTTCATCCCCGGACGGGGGAAGGTGGCCACCTGCTCGATCGAGATGCGCTCGTACGGCAGCGTCACGCCTGGGCCTCCCGGCGGATCGCTTCGATGTCGGCGATGGTCTTCGGGATGGCGGCGGTGAGGACGTCGGCGCCCGACTCCGTCACCAGCACGTCGTCTTCGATCCTGATACCGCCGAGGTCGAGCATGGTGTCGACCCGGTCCCAGCGGACGGCATCGGCGAAGGTGGCCCGGCGCGCGGGGTCGGTCAGAAGGGCGCGGATGAAGTAGACGCCCGGTTCGATGGTGACGACATAGCCCGGCTGGAGGGGCAGGTCTGCCCGCAGCCACTTCAGCCCGAAGCGGTTGCTGGGTTCGCGGCCGGCGAGGCAGCCGCCGGAATCATGGGTAGCAAGCCCGAGCATGTGGCCCAGCCCGTGGGGAAAGAAGAGCGCGTGGACGTCGCGGTCGACAAGGTCCTGGGGATGGCCGCGAAGGACACCGAGGTCAACGAGGCCGGCGGCCAGGGTGGCGGAGGCACGAAGGTGGAGGTCGCGGTATTCGACGCCGGGCCGGACGGCGGCGATGGCCTCGCGCTGGACGTGGAGGACGAGCGCGTAGAGGTCGCGGTGGATGCCTTCAAACCGTTGCCCGACCGGGTAGGTCCGGGTGACGTCGCTCGCGTATTGCTGCCACTCCGCACCGGCGTCGACGAGCACCAGTTCGCCGCCACGCATCGGTTTGGGCGAGGGGGCGAAGTGGAGGACGGCGCCGTTCACCCCGGACCCCACGAGGGAGCCGTAGGCCGTCCGTTCGGCGCCTTCTCGGAAGAACTCGGCTTCGATTTCGATCTGGAGCTGGCGTTCGGTGATGCCGGGGCGCGCAAGCCGCATGCCGGCGAGGTGCCCGCGGCGCGTGGCCTGGGCCGCCAGCCGCATCCTGTCGATTTCGTCGGCCACCTTGGCGCGGCGCGATTCGGCGACGACCTGGCTGAGGCTGGCGCTCAGTTCCTCGTCGATGTCGAGTTCGAGGTGATCGAGGCTGACGATCCCGTACCCGCCGGGCCGGGTGAGGAGGTCGCGGTTGCCAATGACCGCGAGCGGTTCGCCCCGCCGCCGCTCCAGCCAGCGCTGCAATTCGGGCAACGGGAGCACCCGCTCCAGGCCGGTCTTCGAGGCCGTCTCCTCGAGCGGTTCGCCGGCACCCGTCCAGACAACGTCGTCTTCGCCGGGCACATTCGCGAAGAGTGTCCATCCGTCGGTGGGGTCGAAGGCGAGCACTCCGGCGGGCGCCGAGGCTCCGGAGAGGTAGGCGTGTTCGGGGTGGGCGTGGAAGTCGTGAAACTGGTCGGTGCCGGCGACCGGCAGCATCAGCCCGGACGGGACGAGGACGGCGCCGCGAGTGATGGCCCAGGCTCGGGCTGCTTCGTCGCGGCGGTGGCGGAGCGCTTCAGAGTGGTCCACACGGCCCAGTCTAGCGGAGAGGCGCCGGGTGATCTTCCGCGGGGCAGTCGTAGAGCGCGGCAGCCTGCTTCAGGGAGGCCGCGACTTCCGCGACGAGTTCAGGCGGTTCGACGGCCCGGGCCATGGGGCCCCAGCTCCGGACCCAGGGGGTGAATTCGAGGAGGCTGGGGAGCATCAGTTCGAGCCGGACGCCACCGTTCGGGAGGTCGCTGAGCGCCTGGCGCGGGTGCCAGTGGGTCTCGCGGACGCGGGCGGCGACTTCGGGGGCGAACTCGACGGCAACCCTGTACTGGTCGTCGCCGAAGACCACGCCCCAGCTCTCGTTGAGCCGTTCCATCACCCCGGCCGCACCGGGCTGGTCAGGGGCCAATTCGAACAGCTCAGCGGTGAGCTCGGCGTGGGTGATGCGGTCGAGCTTGAAGGTGCGGACAGCGGTGTGGGCGTGGCTGTAACCGATGACGTAGGTCGCGGCGCCAGTGGTGCTCGGCTCCAGGAGGTAGGGGTCGAGGTCCGCTTCGCTTGACCTTTTGGTCCGTTGGGAGCGGTAGGTGATGTGGACGGTCCGCGATTCGGCCCAGGCTTCGGTGAGGGTCCGGAGCACCTCCATCAGGTTGCGGTTGAGCGGCCGGGTCTTGAGCACGATCACGGTTGCCTTGACGTAGCGTGCGATGGTCTCGGGGAGGGCGTCGGCGATCTTCTCCATCGCTGAGATGGCATCGGAGTCGCGTTCGTCGGAATAGCGGAGGAAGAGACGGGTGGCGAGGAAGATCGACCGGGCTTCGTGAAGGGTGAGCCGGACGGGTGTGAGCGAGGTGGTCCCGGGCATGACCTGGTAGCGGCCGTCCGCCTCGAGCAGTGGGATGTTGAGATCGCTCTGGAGGTCGAGCAGGTCACGTTGGATACTGCGGACGCTGACCCCGAGCTGATCGGCGAGCTCGATCACGGAGTACCCCTGTAGCCGGGTCCGAAGGAGCCTCTCGATCTCGACGAGCCGCGTCGACCTCCGGACTTGCTGAGACATGAGCCACCACCTTCGTTCGGCCGAGGGTCCCGCTCCCCCCGTTGTCCGCGCCAAGAGTAGCGGAAGCATGCGACATCCCCTGTCGCGAAACTCTCGCGAGAGTGACATAGTTCACACATGACCTACGGTTATGCCCGTTCGAAGCGCCCGCGGGACGGGAAAAGGGCGCTCCCGTACGATTGGGCGAATGGCAGAACTCCGCGAGCTAGGCCCCGTTCACCATATCTCCCCGGAGGCGATCGGCCAGCCGGGCCAACGCCGTTTCCGACTGCAAGCAGTCACCCGGGGCGGCGACTCTGTGTCGTTGTGGCTGGAAAAGGAACAGCTTTCGGCCCTGGGCGACGCGATCGAGACCGTCCTGCAATCGGAGGAGTACCGCTACCAGCGGCCACCGCTGGATGACCAGGAGCCGGCACCGGTGTTTCCCCTTTCGGCGGGGTACGATTTCCGGATCGGCCAGCTCTCCATGGGGCTGAACCGCGAGAAGCAGCGGGTGGTGCTCGTCGCGACGGAGGCGGCCAACCCGGACGACCCGGGGACGACGGTTTCGGTGGAGTTCGAGTACCGGCAGGCATACGAACTGCGGGGCGAAATCACCCGCGTCGTCGCCTCGGGGCGGCCGCCGTGCCCGCTCTGCGGTGGCCCGCTCGACCCGCAGGGCCACCTCTGCCCGCGAACTAACGGACACCACGCCCGGGAGTAACGGCCGGGCGGGGCCTCAACCCGCCGGTTGCACGTTCGGGGCAGAGGCGGGCACAGTGAGTCCCATGAAGCGAATCGGGATCCTGACCAGCGGCGGAGACGCGCCGGGGATGAACGCTGCCATCCGGGCAGTCGTGCGCACGGCGACGACCCTGGGGATCGAGACCATTGGTTACATCGACGGCTTCGAAGGGTTCGCCACGCGCAGGATCATGCCGCTGGACGACCGCGCCGTGGGGAACCAGGTCCAGCACGGGGGGACGTTCATCGGGACGTCGCGCTATGCCGCCTTCCACGACGCCGACGTGCGCGCCCGGGCCGTCCGGCAGATGCGGCACGACGAGGTGGACGCCCTGGTCATCATCGGCGGTGACGGGAGCTTCCGGGCGGCGCTGGCGCTCGAAGCAGAGCACGGGGTAGCAGTCGCCGGGATCCCCGGGACGATCGACAACGACGTCTATGGGACCGACCACACGATTGGGTTCGATACCGCCGTCAACACGGCCGTGCTGGCGATCGACCACCTGCGCGACACGAGCGAATCCACGGGGATGATGTTCTTCGTGGAGGTGATGGGGCGCACGAGCGGGGCGATCGCGCTGCACACGGCCGTCGCGGCGGGCGCGGCGGGCGTGCTGGTGCCGGAGGACCATTCGGACATCGTGGACCTGGTCGAACGGCTGAAGGAGTCCCATTCGCGGGCGAAGCGAAGCCACATCATCGTCGTCGCCGAAGCCGAGGCGCCGGGGGGAGCCTTCGAGGTGGCGAAGCGGGTGAGCGAACTGCTGGATCACCCCTACCGCGTCGTCGTACTCGGGCACATTCAGCGGGGAGGGCGTCCGACAGCCCGGGACCGGATTGTGGCGGCCCAGTCCGGTGCGCTGGCGGTCGAAGCACTGGCCGCCGGGCGCACGGGGATGATGATCGGCATGCGCGGGGGACAGGCGGTGGAAGTACCCCTGAAGGCGGTGGTGGCGGGCGAACACCCGGCCCCGCAAGACGACCTGCTCCGGCTGGCGCAGCGACTTTCCGGCTGACCTGCAGTTTCGCGGAGACGGCTAGAATTGCCCCACCAATACGAGGAGGCGACTGATGCCGACGCCCGCCACCCTGGCCTGGCCGCAGGAAGAGCGAACGTGACCCCGGCCTTCCCGTTGCGGGGCACCGCCTGGGGCCCGAACGGCTGCGCCGCGGCCGACCATCCCCTCGCGGCATCGGCGGGACTTGGCGTGCTCCAGCGCGGAGGAAGTGCCGCCGATGCCGCGATCACGATGGCCGCGGTGATGGTGGTCGTCCAGCCGCAGTTCAGCAACGTCGGCGGGGACCTCTTCGCGCTCACGTTCGAGCCTGTCGCTGGACGGGTCGAAGCGCTGAACAGTTCCGGGCCCGCCCCCCTGGCTGCACGCGCAGACGACTACCGTGCGCTGGGAGGCATACCCACCACCGGCCCGCTTGCGGTGACCGTCCCCGGCTGCGTCGATGGCTGGTGGAAGCTGCATCAACGGCACGGGCGGCTGCTGTGGGCGAGCCTCTTCGAACCGGCAATTTCGTACGCCGCCGACAGCTTCCCCGCTTCCCGCGGGCTGACGCAGGCGATGGCGCGAGGGCGTGAGCGCATCTACCCGTCGGCTTACTTCAAGGAGATCTTCGGGCTGGTGAGCGGCGAGGGAGGGCAGCGGGTGGTGCAGCGCGACCTCGCGGGCACACTCCAGGCCATCGCCGCCGGAGGGGCAGACGCCTTCTACAGCGGCGGACTCGGGGACCTCTGCCGGGAGACGCTGAACGGGCGGGGAGCCCGGTTCACGCCTGACGACTGGCAGCCGCCCGGGCGCTGGGGCGAGGCGCTTTCCGTGGAGTTCGCGGGATACCGGGTCCACTCGCAGCCGCCGCCATCGCAGGGGTACGCGCTCCTGCTCGCCTGCGGCCTCTATCAGCACCTGCTTACGGGCGACGCCGGCCGCACGCCCAACGCGCTGCTTCAGCTTCGGGCCTCGGCCGCCGCGTTCGCGCACCGGTCCCGCTTCGCCGGCGACCCCGACCGCGGCCAGTTCGATGCCGCCAGCCACCTGCACACCTCCCGGGCGGACGAGATCCTCGCCGCAGCCGACGCCGGCGACGGCGCAGCCGCGGGCGACGGGGACACAACCTATCTGCTGGCAATCGACGCCGACGGGAACGCGGTCTCGCTGATCCAGTCGATCTTCCAGCCCTGGGGGAGCGGGGTGATGGTGCCGGGCGCGGGGATCATCCTCAACAACCGGATGTGCGGGTTCACGCTCGAACCGGGCCACCCGAACGAACTCGAGGGCGGCCGGCGGCCGAACCATACCCTCCACTGCTATCTCGTCACGGTCGACCCGCCGCCGCTGCTCCCGCTGGCGGCGAAGACCGGGGAACGGGCACATCCGGCGGCGCTCCGGGTGGTGGGCGGGACGCCGGGAGCCGACCGGCAGGTTCAGACCAACCTCCAGGTCCTCGACCGGCTGCTGCGTCACGGGGAGGACCCCCAGAGCGCCCTCGACGCGCCGCGATGGTCCATCGGCAACCCCGCCGGCGATGGCCAGGCCGTGGAGGTGGAAACGCGGGAGCCTGATACGCTCGGCAGCATCTTTCGCGCCGCCGGCCACGATGTCCGGCCCCAGGCTCACTTCGGTGAGACAGGGAAGGCCTACGTGGCGGTGGTGGGGCCGGCCGGGATAGGCGCCGCCGCCGACCTCCGTGGGGAGGGCCAGGCCCTGGTGTACTGACCGGCAAATGGCTGGCGGCCTTCGATCCTACCGGGATACGCCGATACCATTTCGCCCGCCACGCAACGGCGTGGGGAGTCGAATCCGCATGACCACTCACCGTGAACAGCATCTGTACCTGGCCGAGGACTCGGGGGTCCGGACGCCGCCCCACGCGCTCCCCGGGGACCAGCCCCGCTGGCCTCGCGACCGCGTCGTAGACGTCGAGCACATCAAGCTGGAAGTCGCCGTCGACGTCCCCGGAAAGAGCGTCGGCGGTACCGTCTCCCACACCGTGACGCCCTTCAACGACGGTCTGGAGACGATGGAATTCGACGCCATCGACATGGACATCGCCGCGGTTACGGTGAACGAAGCGCCGGCGGAATTCGACTACGACGGCCAACACCTGCAGGTGAAGCTCGGGCCGGGGCGGAGACGCGGAGAGCGGCTCACGATCGCCGTCGACTACCAGGCGACGCCGCGGTTGGGCCTCTATTTCCCGGGGCCGGACGAGGCCTACCCGGACAAGCCCCGGCAGGTGTGGTCACAGGGGCAGGACGAGGATTCGCGCTACTGGTTCCCATGTTATGACTACCCCAACGACAAGCAGACGACGGAAATGGTCGCCACCGTGCCGGGCGAGTGGTTCGCGCTTTCGAACGGGCGATTGCTCGCCGACCGGCCGAACGGCGACGGCACCCGCACCTTCCACTGGCTCCAGGACCGGCCGCATTCGAGCTACCTGATCACGCTCGCGGCAGGCGAGTTCCAGCGCATCGACGCGTCGCGCGACGGACTGCCGATCGACTACTACGTGGAGCCGAAAGACGCCGAGAGGGGCGCCGCGACCTTCGCCAACACCCCGAAGATGATCGACTTCTTCGAGCGGATCACGGGGGTGGCGTTCCCCTGGGCGAAGTACAGCCAGGTCGTGGTCCGCGACTTCGTCTTCGGCGGCATGGAAAACACCAGCGCGACCACGATGACCGAGAACATCCTCCTGGACCGGAAGGCGATGCGGGACCATTCGAGCGACCCACTGATTTCCCACGAACTGGCGCACATGTGGTGGGGCGACCTGCTCACCTGCCGCGACTGGTCACATGGGTGGCTTAACGAAAGCTTCGCGACGTTCTTCGAATTCCTCTGGGACGAAGAACACCTGGGCGTGGACGAGTACCGCCAGGGAGTGATCGACAACACGGACCTCTACCTGGAGGAGCGCTATCGCCGGCCGATCGTCACCAACGTCTTCAACGAGCCCATCGACATCTTCGACCGCCACCTCTACGAAAAGGGGTCGGTGGTGCTGAACACGTTGCGCGGTCTGCTCGGCGAGGACGGCTTCATCCGGTCGATCCAGCGGTATTGCCGGGAAAACCAGGAGCGGAGCGTGGTCACCCACGATCTGATGGCGGCGGTGGAAGCAGAGACCGGGCGCAACCTCGAATGGTTCTTCGACCAGTGGGTGTTCAAGCCCGGGCACCCGGAGTTCAAGGTGAGCTGGAGTTGGGACGAAGAACGGAAACTGGCCTCCGTGAGCGTGAAGCAGACGCAATCGACAGATGACGGGACGCCGATCTTCCGGGTGCCGGTGGTGATCGACTTCCGAACGGGGCGCGGGAAGCCGGTGCCGTTTCAGGTTGAGGTGACTGACCGCGAGCACACGTTCGTCTTCGCGCTCCCGCGCAAGCCCGACCTCTGCCGGTTCGACCCCTACAACATGGTGCTGAAGGAGCTCAACTTCGAGAAGTCGGTGGGGGAACTGCGACTCCAACTGCGCGACGATGACAGCATCGCCGGGCGGCGGGCGGCGGCTCGCTCGCTTGGCAAGAAGGGGGGCCCGGAGGCGATCGCAGCGCTGGAATCGGCAGTGATGAATGACCGCTTCTGGGGCGTCCAGGCGGCGGCGGCGAAGGCGCTCGGCACGGAGCGCGGGGAAGCCTCCCGCGAGGCCCTCCTTCGCTGCCTCGCGGTGAAGCACCCGAAGGCGCGCCGGGCCGTGGTCGCTGCCCTCGGAGAGTTTCGCGGCGACGCCGGGGTGATGGCCGCCGTGCAGCCGCTCGCGAAGCGCGATCAGTCGTGGTTCGTGGAGGCCGAGGCGAACCGGAGCATCGGCAAGCTGCGCGTGGACGGCGCCTTCGAGGCGATCACAGCCAACATCAACCGGCCGTCGTACCGCCAGGTGGTGCGTGCGGGCTGCATCGATGGGCTGGTCGAGCTGCGGGAAGAACGGGGCCTGGAGCCGATCCTCGCGGCGGCACGGTACGGGGCGCCGGAGCAAGCGAGAGCGGCAGCGGCAGGCGCCAGCGCGCGGCTCGGCCAGCACTTCGAAGGGCGAAAGAAGGCGATCGCGGAAGAGCTGGTGCGCCTGCTCGACGACCGCGACTTCCGGGTACGCATCGCGGCGGCGAACGGCCTCAAGACGCTCGGGGACCCGGCCTTCGCACCCGCCCTCGATCGCATGGCTGAACGCGAACTCGATGGCCGGGCGATCCGCATGGCCCGCGAAAACGCCGGCATCTTGCGGCGGGGGGCACAGACGACGGACGAAGTGAAGCGCCTCCGCGACGATCTGGAACAGCTTCGCGACGAGAACATCCGGCTCCGCGACCGGCTGGGGAGACTGGAAGCGACGTCGCGGCCCGCGAAATAGGCGGCGAGTCCAACGCGGGCTTCCCGAATACAGCGGGACGGTGGCAGTCTCTATACTCGGGAAGTGCCCGCGAACTACATCCTCGCAATCGACCAGGGGACCACGAGTTCGCGCGCGCTGCTGGTCGACTCCCGCGGACGGATCGCCGGGTTGAGCCAGGAGCCATTTACCCAGCACTTCCCGCGGCCCGGGTGGGTGGAACACGACCCGGAGGAGATCTGGGTTTCGACGCAAGATGCGATCCGGGGTGCGTTCGTGGCGGCGGGCGCCGGGCCCGGCGATGTCGTGGCCATCGGCATCGCCAACCAGCGCGAAACGCTGGTCGTCTGGGACCGGGCGACGGGTGAGCCGCTCGGGCGGGCGATCGTCTGGCAGGACCGGCGGACGGCAGGCATCTGCGACGAATTGCGGGCGGACGGGCACGAGCCGTTCTTCGCAAACGTCACTGGCCTGACGCTCGATCCCTACTTCTCTGGGACCAAGCTCACCTGGCTGCTCCGGCACCAGATTGGGCTCCGGCCGCGGGCTGAGGCGGGTGAGATCGCGGCCGGCACGGTGGACTCGTGGCTCACCTGGAAACTCACCGCCGGCGCACGCCACGTCACCGACTTCACGAACGCCAGCCGCACGCTCTTGTTCGACCTCCGCCGCGGCCTCTGGGATGAGACGCTCTGCGGGTTGCTCGAGGTGCCACCGGCGATGCTCCCGGACGTGCAGCCGTCGCAATCCCCGTTCGGCCACACGGACGAGAGCGTGTTCGGGCGAGCGGTGCCGATCCTGGGCATCGCCGGGGACCAGCAGGCCGCGCTGTTCGGGCAAGCCTGCTTCGAAACCGGCCAGGCGAAAAACACCTACGGCACGGGCTGCTTCATGCTCGCGAACGCGGGAGCCGAGGCGGTGCATTCACGGAACCGCCTTCTCTGCTCGGCCGCGGCCGGCTCGGCGCCCGGTTCGCCGCAATACGTCGTGGAGGGTTCGGTCTTCGTCGGGGGCGCGCTCGTGCAGTGGCTACGCGACGAGATGGGCGTGATCGAACGGTCGGAGGACATCGAAGCGCTGGCGGAGACGGTCCCGGACAGCGGCGGCGTGGCGATCGTCCCGGCGTTCACGGGACTCGGGGCGCCCCACTGGGACCCCTACGCCCGCGGCGCAATCGTCGGGCTGACCCGGGGGACCGGCAAAGCCCACATCGCCCGCGCCGCGCTGGAGGCCATCGCCCTTTCCAGTGCTGAACTCCTCGGGGCGATGGAGGCCGACCTCGGCCGCCCGGTGACCGAACTGCGCGTGGACGGCGGCGCCTCCCGGAACAACCTCCTCATGCAGATGCAGGCCGACTTCGCGGGCGTCCCCGTGGTCCGGCCAAGACAGACCGAGACGACGGCTCTTGGGGTCGCCTACCTGGCCGGGCTCGGCGCCGGGACCTGGCGCGACCGGGAGGAAGTGGCGACCCTGCGCGAAGTCGACCGCACCTTCGAGCCGCAAATCGGCCAGAGCGAACGCGAGGCACGCCTGGCACGCTGGGCCGACGCCGTGAAGCGCAGCCTCGGCTGGGCGGCGCCGGAGTGACGCTCGCCGAACTCGCATCCGGGCCGCCACTCGACCTTGCGATCATCGGCGGGGGCATAAACGGCTGTGCGATCGCCGAGGAGGCCGCCGCGAGGGGGTTGCGGGTGGCACTGTTCGAACAGGACGACTTCGGGTCCGGGACAACCTGGCGTTCGACGAAGCTCATCCACGGGGGGCTGCGGTACCTCGAACACGGCGACATCGGCCTCGTCTTCGAATCGCTCCAAGAACGGGCCTGGCTGCTGCGGACGCGTCGCCACCTTGTCCGCCCACAACGCTTCATCCTGCCCGTGCTGCCGTGGACGCGGAGACCCGCCTGGCAGTTGCGGGCCGGCCTGACGATGTATGACATCCTCTCCTACGAGCGGAGTGTCCCGGTCCACCATCACCTGAAGGAGCGCGAACTGCGGCAACTGGCGCCCTTCCTCGCCGAACCGACGCGGGGCGGCTTCACCTTCTACGACGCGCGGGTGCTGGCCCCGGAGCGGCTGGCGCTCGAGTTGGCACTGGAAGCGGAGGCTGCCGGCGCCGTGATCTTCAACCACGCAACGGTCGAACGGGTCGGCACGACTGCGGGGGCAGTCTCTTCCGTGGCCGTCCGGGACGCCGCCGGGACCGCGTTCGAGATCCCGGCCCGGGCGGTGGTGAACGCCGCCGGCCCCTGGGTCGATGCGGTGAGCCAGGCAGCCGGGCTGGCAGGACCATGGCTGCTGGGGGTGACCCGGGGGACGCATGTCGTCGTCGAACTCGACGGCCCGCCGCCACCAGACGCGATCTTCTCGACCGCCCGCGGCGATGGCCGCGTCTTCTTCGCCGTGCCCCAGGGGAAGTTGCTGCTCGTCGGGACCACCGATGTCCGGTTCGATGGGGCGCCGGGAGACGTGCGGCCGACGCGCGAGGAGGTGGACTACCTGCTCGGCGAGGCGGGCGCGCTCCTCCCGGGCCTGGCAGTCACGCGGGAGCGGATGCGGTACGCCTACGCGGGGCTGCGGCCGCTCCAGCGGGTGCCCGGCGGCCCGGAAGCCGCGATCACCCGCCGCCATGCCGTCATCGATCACTCAAGTTCAGGGGGGCCTACCGGCCTCAAGAGTGTCGTCGGGGGCAAGCTGAGCACGTTCCGGCCGTTGGCGCGGGAAGTGGTCGCGGCGCTGGACCCGCCCCGGAAGCGCGAATCGCCGCAGCAGCGGCGTCTCCCGGCGCGCGAACAGCCCTGGGCGGTGAACCTCGTAGCCCTCGAAGTCCCCGGCGCGAGCAAGTCGCACCTGCGGCTCTACGGTGAGCGCGCCGGCGAGGTGGTTGGCCGCGGCGCCGGGGTGCTCTGCAGCCACGCGGGGGCCGTGCGCGGCGAGGTCATCCATGCGGTCCGTTCGGAACACGCAACCACGCTCTCGGACATCCTGATGCGGCGCACGGGGATCGCCTGGGCGGCCTGCCGGGGGCTCTGCTGCCATCGCGAGTCCGCGGGGCTGGCCGCCCCAATCCTCGGGTGGGACGCCCGGGAGACGGCGCGCCAGGTCACGGCGTTCGAAGCGGACGTCGCCTTCCACCTCCCGGGCCTCGATTCGCTCTAAAAGATGCCTGGGAGAAGCCGCCAGCGGACGGCGGCCCTATAGGCCGCGTAGTCGCCGCTCTCGGTGAGCACGCGCTCTTCGGCCCGGATACGGAGCAGCTGGCAGGCGGTGATGACGGCGAGCATCGCCACGTTGATGGGGTGGAAGTTCGCGATGAGGAAACCCGTCATCGTGACGCTGTGAGAGAAGTAGATGGGATGGCGGACGATGCCGTAGGGACCGTGCGTCTTGAGGCCGCGGTTGGCGGCGACGATCCCGAAGCTCCGGCCGAGATAACTGAAGCAGATGATGGTGCAGGTAAGCCCGGCAACCTGGATGGCGGTCCCGGCCATCTCAGCCGCCGCGGGAAGCCCTCCCTGGGGCTGAAGGAAGAAGGGAAGCCAGCCACCCCCGGTCGCGACTATCCAGTCGAAGACACGGGTTGAGGTGGCGACACTGCGGCGGCGCGTCAGGAACATCCAGACGAGGAGGGCCTGTTCGACGGCAAACGGGGCACTGGTGAGCGCGCCATCGGCCACGACGCGGCGAGCGTGGGCGTAAAGGAAGACCGCGGAGATGCAGACGAGGAGAGCGTCCTGGGCCATGGAGCCGCGGCGCCGCCAGCGGTCACCCGAATAGGAAGGGGCGGGATGGGATGCAATTGCTGCCATCGATCTCTCTCCTCGTGGACATGGCCGAAACGCCAGGGTGTCTCTTCATTACTTCGGAAGGGGCGGGGCCCGCGGGCAGGTTTGGGGCGGCTGGAAGCGGGCGAAAACGAAGAAAAGGAGCTAAAACGGTTGACACGGGGTTTTCACCCTTTAGCCCTGCCGCCGGAGGCCGAATGTGCTAGTAGCTCCACCCCATGGAGCGTCCGGTTCCACCCGGAACGGACTTCGGAGGCCAACCCGCAATGCGGGGTCCGAGGTCAGGAAAGGGCGGAGAAGGGCAGGCCCGGAGACGGGACTACCCGGGGAGGCCCGGGCAGCATGGGGGAAAGCAAACACTCCGGGGAACACCCCAACAACAAGGAAGAGGTAGGAAAAAGACATGTCGAAGCTTCAGAATTGGGCCGCCAAGAAGGCCATCGCCCTCCAGTCCCGTGAAGAAGGCCAGGGCCTTGCCGAATACGGCATGATCCTCGCGCTCATCGCCGTCGTCGCCATCGGCGCCGTCACCGTCCTCGGCGGCAACATCACGAGCACCTTCACCAGCATGAGCGGCGCCTTCTAGGTTCCGTCCACCATCAAGACAGCGAATGTGGGGTGGGGTGCCGGAAGGCGGCCCACCCCACGTTCGTTCAGCCCCAGACTGAGAACATCAGACTGAGACCCGAGGAGCCAGGAATGGACGAGCCGACGCCAGCAACGCCGCAACACCGCAGCCTTCGGAGGCGGTTCGCTGCTCTGCGCGGATGGCGCGAGACCGACGCTGGCCAATCGCTGGTCGAATTCGCGATGATCCTACCCTTGATGCTCGTCCTGCTGTTCGGGCTCGTCGACTTCGGCAGGGCGTTTTACAGCTGGCTGATCATCACCAATGCCGCTCGCGAAGGGGCACGCGTGGGGGCAGTCCAGCAAACGAGCGGCGCCATCAACGCCCGCATCACCGAGTCGGCTTCCGGCATCACCATGTCCAAGCTGACTGTCTCCCTCACGAACGTCCAGGGGGCACGAGGCTCCGCGGTAGAAGTCGACCTCAGCTACGACTTTGACTACGTCACGCCGATCGGCGGAATCCTCGGCCTGCTCGGCGGGAGTATTGCCGAGCCCACGCTCACTGCGCACGCATCGATGCGCCTCGAGTAACGCCCCCGGGCCGTCACCTGGCGGACGACCCGCCCCACCGGCTTCCCGCGCCCCCATTTCCATCTCAGAACAGACTCCACGGAAACGCCGCTTTGCCGCGCCGGGCGCCTCCGGTTGAAGGTGTGCTTCGTCGCGCCGTCGCCGCGTGGGGCCCCCCCGGCAGCCCCGGGATCCGGCGTCCGGTGGACTCGGCCGGGAAAGATAATCTGGCCTTCCCGATCTGCAGGGGAGGGAGCCGCCGGTCGATATAGCAGGAAGAGGAGTACCCACGTGGCACGAACTATCGCATCAACCGCATCTCCGTCTGGCCGCAACCGCGGCGTACTCATGCTCGCCGGGGTGTTCGGCATTCTCAGCGCTGCGCTGGTTTTCGCCTTCCTGAACAGCCGCGACAGCGGCGGGGGCAGCCTCAGCGGGCTAGACTCCGCAGGCGGCGCCGAGTCCGTCGTCGTTGTGACGCGCGACGTCCAGGCCGGGGAGAAGATAACCGCAGACATGCTGACCACGCGGCCCCTGCCGGCCGCGGCGCTCCTCGCCGGACGCGTTGGGAACGCGGACGATGTGCTCGGGAAGGTGGCGACCTCGCCGCTTTACGCGGGTGAACAGGTCACCTCCCCCAAGGTAACGACGTACGTGGGGCAGAATTCGCTCGCCTGGAAGGTCCCTCAGGGGATGCGAGCGGTTTCGCTCATGGTGCCGCACGAAGCGTGGGTAGCAGCCGGGCTCATTCAGCCGGGCGACCGCGTGGACATCCTCGGGATTACCACCCTGACCACGGTCGACCCCCTCACGGGGAACGAACGGCCAGACACGGTGACGGGCATCATCGCCCAGAACGTAGAGGTCCTGGCGATTTCGCAGACGCTGGTGAAGGTCATCCCGAACACCGATGCAAAGAACGCCGGCGGCAGCACGGGGTCCACCACTGGCGGGGCCGCAGCGACGAGTGGCAATCCTCTGAAGGACGCAGACACGTATGAGAAGTCGATCTCGATCACGCTGGCGCTCACCCCGGAACTGGCCGCGAAAGTGGCATTGATCGACGCAATGAAGGACGAACAGGGGCAGTACCGCATCCTGCCTCGACAAAAGGGCGACTCCGAAGAGCTTACGGGCGGGACCACCTGGTCGTTGGAAGACATCTTCGCCCCGAAGAAGAAGTGAGATTCGCGAACGCTTAGCCGGGCCGGGTCTCCAGGCGACAGGAGACCCTCGGCCCGAGAACACGCGCACCAGCTCAGGCCGGGGCGCAATGACGGTGGAGGAACAGGATGGCGAGGGTGCCACAGGTCATCGTGATCGACCCGGACCGCGAAAGCAGTGCCGAGGTTCAAAAGACGCTCACGCAAATCGGGTTCGCTGTGGTGGCGAGCGCGGGATACGGGGTGGAAGCCTTCACCCTGGCGCACCAATTGCGCCCGGACGTCGTCCTGATGCGGGTGGAGGAGCCGCTGGTGCGGCCGATCCAGACGCTCTCCCGCCTGAATGACTGGATGCCGGACCTGCCGATCGTGGTCTTCTCAACCGAAGCCAACATCCGGCTGATGCGCCAATCGATGGTTTCCGGAGCGTCCGACTATCTGCAGGAGCCGCTGAACGCCGACGAACTCGAGACATCCATCCTCCGGGTGCTCGAGCGGGCAGAGCGCGAATCGGCCCGGCGCCGCGGCGAACTGGAAGAGCCCGTGCCGCAAGGGACGATCATCACCATCTTCGGCGCGAAGGGCGGGATCGGGAAGACCACCATCGCTTCGAACCTGGCCGTAGCCCTTGCGACCGAAGCCCACCAGACCGTGGCGCTCGTTGACATGGACACGCGCTTCGGGGACGTGGCGATCACGATGGACATCGCCGTCGACCGTTCGATCGCAGACCTCGCCCGCAATCTCGACAACGTTAGCCGCGCGACCCTCCGCGACTACCTGGTACAGCACGAGTCGGGCGTCCGCATCCTGCCGGCGCCGACCCGACCCAGCGACTGGCGAAACCTTGGTGCACAGCACATCCGTGACGTGGTCGACATCCTCGCCCAAACCCACGACTTCGTGATCCTGGACACGCCAGGGACGTTCAACGAAATCGTGGCCGCCGCCATCGAAGTGGGCACGATGATCCTGCTGGTGACGACGCTGGACATGGCGAGCATCAAGGACACGGTCCTCGCCCTGGAGATGCTCCATGAGCGCTTCGGGAGCGATGAGGAGCGGATCAAAGTGGTCCTCAACCGGGCCGGCATGGATACGGGCGTCCGCGAGCGCGACGTCGAGCGGACCCTGGATTCGCCGCTCTGGTGGCGGATCCCGCAGGACAACGAAGTCATGAAGGCTGCCCAGCTGGGCCGTCCGATTGTGATGAGCCGCCCGAATAGCAAAGTGTCACTGGAAATCCGCGAAATGGCCCGTGCGCTCGCAGGGGTCCGCAACCGCAGTAAGAGTCAGAAGCGGCAGGGTGGCGGCCTCGGGGGCCTGCTTCGGCCGTTCCTGAAGAAGAGCGCCTGACCAGGCAACCAGCGAAGGGAGCGTAGAGAGTGGTGCAAGAAGACAAGGACCAGGCCTCTCCTCAAGCGGACGGCGGCTCGTTCGGCTGGGCTGGCGCGCGCCGGCGGCTTCGGCCGCTCGATGCGGGCGCCCCTCCCGCGGGGATGGAACCGGACCGGCTGCGGCCCTCTGGCCAGCTTGCGCCTGCGCGCGGACGCTGGGGTTCGGGCGAAGAGCCACAACCAGCCGTCCCGTCGAACCAACCGCCTGCCCAGGCACGCGCTACTCCGCTGGCGCTTCGCCCCGTGGCCCCGTCGGCGCCGGCGTCCCCGCCCACTGGACAGGAGGCCATCTCCGCCACATCCCGGCGGCGGCCGAGCGACCAGGAGACCGCTTCCCGCGGCAATGCCGCCGCCGATGCCGCCAAGGTCCGCCTGCACGAGCTGCTGATCGAAGAACTGGAACACGGGGCGCTCGAAGGCCTTCCCCCCGACAAGCAACGCGAGGGCGTCATCAAAGCCGCCCGGGAACTGCTTGTCCAGGAAGGCATCCAGGTTAGCGGCACGAGCCGCGACGAACTCCTGGAAGCGGTCGCCGACGAAGTCCTCGGCCTCGGGCCGCTGGAACCGCTCCTGCGAGACCCATCCGTGACCGAAGTGATGGTGAACGACCTGGACCGCATCTTCTACGAGCGGGATGGGCGCATCTTCCGAAGCCCGACGCGCTTCCGGGACCGCCAGCACATCATGCGGATCATCGAACGCATCGTCGCCCCGCTGGGCCGCCGCATCGATGAATCCAGCCCGATGGTGGACGCTCGCCTCCCCGACGGCTCCCGCGTGAACATCACCATCCCGCCGGTGTCTCCGAAGGCGCCGACCATCACCATCCGGAAGTTCCGCGCCGACAAGATGCGGATGGCTGACCTCATCGCGGTCGGGGCCATGAGCGAAGCCACGGCGGAGTTCCTTGCCATGTGCGTCCGGGCGAAGCTCAACATCATCATCAGCGGCGGTACTGGCACCGGGAAGACGACGCTGCTAAACGCTCTCTCGGGCTTCATCCCGAACACGGAACGCATTATCACGATCGAAGACCCAGCCGAACTCCGGCTTCAGCAAGACCACGTGATCACGATGGAAGCCCGGCCGCCAAGCATCGAAGGCAAGAACCAGGTGCACCAGCGTGACCTGGTCCGCAACAGCCTCCGCATGCGCCCTGACCGGATCATCGTCGGCGAGGTCCGCGGGTCGGAGTGTTTCGACATGCTCCAGGCCATGAACACCGGCCACGAAGGCTCAATCTCCACGGTCCATGCGAACACCCCCCGGGACGCCATCGCCCGCCTCGAAAACATGGTGCTGATGGCAGGCATGGACCTCCCGGCGAAGGCCATTCGCGAACAGATCTGTTCCGCCATCGACATCTTCATCCAAGTCCAGCGCCTGCAGGACGGGTCCCGCAAGGTCACCCACGTCACCGAAGTGAGCGGAATGGAAGGCGACACGATCACGCTCCAGGACATTTTCCTCTTCAAGCTGGACAAGGTGGACGAAGATGGGCACGTCCAGGGGTCGATGCAGCCGACCGGCGTACGCCCCGGCTTCGCGGAGAAGTTCGCAATGGCTGGAATCGAATTCCCGAACCACCTGTTCGGGAACGGAATGGGGAGGTAAGGCGATGCTTCCACTCGTAACCCTCTCCACCGCCGTCTTTGTCTTCACGCTGACCCTCTGGTTCGCGGGCTTCGGCACGGCCGGGATGACCGAGGCCACCGCCCGCCTGAACCGGATCCGGAATACCGGCGGTCCCTTGCCGCAGGGGCCCAGCGCCGGCGGCTCCTCCGGGCTTCGCAAGCGCACGGCCGTCAACTTCGGCGGGATCAACCTGGTCCCCGGGAAGCTCTCGGCAAGCTGGTCACTTGACCTCGAACGCGCCGGGCTGACGCTCAACGTCAGAGAATTCTTCGCCCTGCGGCTGGTCATCGGACTCGTCGCCGCCGCCCTTGGGATGATGGTCCTGCCAGTCCAACAGCTTGGGCTGCTCGCGGTCCCCCTCGGCTATCTCCTCGTTGGAGTCTGGGTCCGGCGCAGGATTTCCGGCCGGCAGCGCAAGCTGGAAAGCCAGCTCGTGGAGCTGCTGCAGATGATCTCCAGTGGGCTGAGGGCAGGGTTCGGGCTCCAACAGTCACTCGACGCCGCCGCCGAACAACTCCCGGCGCCGTTGTCGCTCGAAATCCGGCGGACCATGCGGGACATAGGGATGGGTGCGAGCATCGAGCAGGGGCTGAACGCGCTCAACGACCGCATCGGCAGCCCCGACTTCGACATCGTGATCACGGCCATGCTGATTCAACGCGCAGTTGGCGGGAACCTTGCGGAAATCCTGGACAACGTTGCCCACACGATGCGCGAACGGGAACGGATCAAGGGTGAAATCCGGACGCTGACATCCCAGCAACGCATGACCGGCTACGTCATCGGCGGCATCCCGGTGGGCCTCACCGTGATGTTCTACATTGTAAGCCCGGAGTACATGTCGCTTCTGTTCACCGATAGTCTCGGGCACATGTTGATTGCCGTGGCAGTGGTCATGGAGACCTTCGGTTTCCTCGTCATCCGCAAGATCGTCAACATCGAGGTGTAATGAAGTGCCGCTGCTGATCGCTCTAGGAGTCTTCGTCGCCGTCACGCTGGCCGTGTTCGGCATCCTTTACCGCCAACCCGCGGACGGGGCAATGGACGCACGCCTGGGAGGCTTGCGCTACCAGCGACCCGGCCGCGACGTGCTCGCGGACCCGAACGCCGCGTTCACCGCGCGCGTCCTTCGGCCAATCTTCCGCAGCGTGACCGCCCGGGCCAACGGGCTCCTCCCTTCGACCATGTCGGAGCGACTGGCGATGGCCATCACCCAGGCCGGGCTCAAGATCAGTCCCGGGCAGTTCATCCTCGCGGTTGCGGTCACGGCCGGCGTGATCCCCCTGCTGGTCGTCGTGATGATGGCGAGCGGCGGGAATGCCCCGAAGTCCGTGTTCATCGCCTACGGGGTCGCTGTCGCGATGGGCATCTACGCACCGAGAATCTGGCTGCTGGGCCGCATCAAGCGACGCCAGAAGGACATCTGGCGGGCGCTGCCGGACGCATTCGACCTGATCACGGCATCGGTCGAAGCGGGCCTGGGCATCGATGCGGCGTTCACCCGGGTGATCGAGAAGGTGAAGGGACCGTTCGCCGACGAACTGGGCCGGTCGATGCGCGAAATCACGATGGGCCGCTCACGCCGCGACGCCTTCGTGGACATGGCGAACCGTACGGGCGTGGAAGAGCTGCGTTCGCTTGTGAACTCCATCGTCCAGGCGGAAGGCATGGGCATTTCGATCGGCTCCGTGATCCGCGTGCAGACCGGGGTCATCCGGACGAAGCGGAAGCAGCGGGCCGAGGAACAGGCGTTCAAGGCGCCGATCAAGATGGTCTTCCCGCTGGTGCTATTCATCTTCCCCGCGATCATGGTCGTCATCGGCGGGCCGGCGATCATCCAGATGCGCAACTCGTCGTTCTAGGCCGTGCCCGCCGTCAGGGACACCACAACCGGCCGTGAGCTGGCGGCAGACGCGGCCATGGCGACGAACCCGTGGACGCGCTTCCGGGGACTGATGCTGCGCCGGGCGCTGCCCCCGGGTGGCGGGCTCGTGATTCGCCCCTGCGGCTCAATCCACATGATGTTCATGCGCTTCAGGATCGACGCGGTGTTCTTCGACCGGGAGAACCGGGTGACGAAGGTAGCGCGCCGCGTCCAGCCGTGGACAGGATTCGCGCTCGGCGGCAGAGGGGCCTGGGGGGTGGTTGAATTGCCAGCCGGGGCCGCCGAGGGCACGGAGCCCGGGCACGTCCTCGAATTCGCCGCTGATTAGACGAACGAGCCCGGGAAGAGGAGCACGATAAGGCCGCCCGCAGCCAGGTACGGCCCATAACTGAAGACAGTGCGGGCGCGCCCGGCCAACAGCAACGCGAAACTCGGCACACCGGCGGAGATCGCCCCCAGGAGCAACGCTGTCATGACCGCCGGCCACCCGCAAACCAGGGCGATCAGGACGATCAGCTTGACGTCGCCCAGGCCGAAGGGCGTGTCTTTGACGCGCAGGAGCAAGCCGATGGCGTGCCCAAGGGCGAAGACTCCAGCGGCGACAGCCACCGCGAACCCTGCGCCGCCCCAGATCGCTTCGACCGAGCGGTCGGGCCAGGCCCAGGAGAACGCGGCGGCAGCAACGATCGCCGGGTAGGTCAGCCGGTTGGGGATGAGCTTTCGTTCGAAATCTGTCGATGCGAGCACGATAAGGACGAGAGCGAAGCCCGCGGTCAGGGCAGCGGGGCCGGCACCGTAATGGTCCGGCCGGAAGGCCAGCCCCCACGCCACCCCCGTGGCGGCGGCCGCGAAGCCGCGGAACACCAGCCGCCTTCTGCCCCCCGCAGGCGACTGGCGGTATTCCGGCTGCTGGTAGAGCAGGTGTTGCCGGCCCACGGCCAACCAGCCGGCGGCCAGCCCTGCCCAGGCCGCAATCAGGGTGACAGCGATATTCATCCGCCGAACTATCAACGCCGAGGGCGCTAGTCTCAAGCCGTGCCCAGTCGCGCGCGCGGCGCTACACTCCGCTTCATCCTCATCCCCGGGGCCGCCGCCAGTGCCAACATCGATCGATTGGGAACGCGTGACGCGCGAAGCCACCGTGCTGCTCCAGGAGTACGTCCGCATCGACACCTCGAATCCTCCGGGGAACGAAGCGAGGGCAGTCGAGTGGCTCGCCCAACTCCTGGCGGCAGAGGGCATCGCCTTCGAGACCGCGGAATCGGCGCCGGGGCGTTCGAACCTGATCGCGCGCATGGGCCCGGCGAACGACGCCGTCTGCCTGCTGAACCACACGGACGTCGTCCCCGTGGAGCGGGAATACTGGAGCCGCGACCCCTTCGGAGGTGAACTTGCCGACGGCTTCATCTACGGGCGCGGGACCCTCGACATGAAGGGGATGGGCGTGATCGAACTCCTGACGTTCCTGCTCTTCAAACGGCAAGGTGTCGAGCTCCGGCGGGGCGTCATTTTCCTCGCGGCGGCTGACGAAGAGGCGGGGAGCGCCTATGGCGTGTCGTGGCTGGAAGAGCACCGGCCGGATTGGCTCGCGTGCGGGCTGGTCATCAACGAAGGCGCATATGGCCTGACCGGTATCGGCGGGCGCGACACGCCGCTCTTTCAGATCGCCCCCAGCGAGAAGGTCCCATTCTGGCTGCAACTCACCGTGCGCGGCCGCCCGGGGCACGGTTCGGTGCCGCACGGCGATAACTGCGCCGAGCACCTGGTGCGGGCGCTGGACAGAGTCTCGGCGTGGACACAGCAACTCCGGCCGACACCGTTGATGCTCGCCCACGTGGAGGCGATGAACGCCGCCGGAGCGATGAGCACCTCTGGCCTGGACGACATCCTCAGGGCGGCGGAACGGAGCCCGGCCCTGCGCGCGCGCATCTCCAACACGATTTCGCTGACGACTATCAACACCGGCATCAAGGTGAACGTCATCCCGGCCGTGGCGACGGCGACGCTGGACTGCCGCCTACTGCCCGACGTCGACCCTGACGCGTTCCTCGCCGACCTGAAGCGGGTGATCGACGACGAACGCGTGACGATCGAAATCCTGAACCGGTTCGAAGGGGGAGAGTCGCCCCTGGAGACCGAGTTTGTCCGCGTCGTCCGGGAGGTTGTGGCCGACATGGTGGAGGGTTCCCAGGTTGTGCCGGAGCTGACGAGCGGGTTCACAGACTCGCGGATCTACCGGTCGCGCGGGATCCCCGCCTACGGGTTCGTCCCCTGCCTGGTGCAGCCGGAGGACCTGGCCGGGGTGCACGGCCACAACGAACGGTTGAGCGTGGACAATCTGCGCCTGGGAATCCAGGTCCTCTATGAAGTGGTCCGGAGGTTGTGTGCGGCATGAGCAACTACATCGCGTGGCTCGATTCGAGCGACGGCGTGACCGCGGCGCGGGTGGGCGGCAAGGGAGCGAGCCTCGCGCGGCTTGGGGCAGCGGGCTTCCCGGTGCCGCCGGGGTTCGCGGTGACGGTCGATGGGTATCGCGCCTTCCACGAAGCGTACGGGCTGACGGACATGCTCGAGCCGCTGCTTTCGCTGACAGGCCGGCCCACGCCCGCCCAGGTCAGGGAGGCATGCGCGCCCATCCTCGCCCGGCTTGAAGCATCGCGTCTGCCGGGTGCGTTGGGGGAAGCGGTGGAGGGGGCCTACGACCTCCTGAAGGAGCGTGCCGGTGGCGATGCCACCTTCGCAGTGCGTTCCAGCGGCGTGAGCGAAGACGGCGGCGCGGCGAGCTTCGCGGGGCTCTACGAAAGTTACATCAACCTCACCGGGGCAGAGGCCGTGGTCGACGCGGTCGTGCGCTGCTACCGGTGTCTCTGGGAGCCGCGGGCCGCCCACTACCGCGCGATCAAGGGATTCGACCACCGCGCGGAAGCGATGGCGACGGTCGTGATGCAGACGGTGCGAAGCGCGGTCAGTGGCGTGGCCTTCACCCTGAACCCCGTCACCGGCGCCCGCGACGAAGTGTTGATCAATGCATCCTGGGGCCTGGGCGAGGCGGTCGTTTCGGGGATGGTAACGCCCGACAATTATGTCGCCCGCAAGGACGGGACCATCGTCCAGAAGGACGTGATGGACAAGCACATCCGCGTGGTGCCATCAGCCGGGGGCACCGTCCAGGAGCCGACGCCGCCAAACCTTGCCGCAGCACCGGCCCTGACCGACGAGCAGATCAGCGTGGTGGCCCTCAGCGCCGCGGCCGTGGAGGTGCACTACGGGGTGCCGATGGATATCGAGTTCGCCTTCGATGACACAGGGCGGTTCTACCTGCTGCAGGCGCGTCCGATAACCACGCTCTAACCGCCGCTACCCCGTAAGGCCCGCCAACTGGAGCAGCAGGAGCGCGGTTTCGTCCTCGTCGAGCGCGGCGTTGATGTCCTGACCGACGGCAAAGAACCAGTGCTGCACCAGCTCGCGCGCGGTCTGCTCCACTTCGGCGCCCTGGCTGGACCGGCTGACGAGGGGCGACACCGGCCGGCCAAGCTCCTCCACCGACTTTTCGCCGCGGAGGATGGCGACCGCTTCGATGAGGTGCGCAGCGGTCACCAGGGGAGCGCCGAGGTAGCTCGCGACAGCACTGGCGGTGGTGAGGATGTCGACAAAGCGAATGGGGCCGGGAGAGTCGCTCACGCTTCGCGGACGGCCTTTTCGAGCGCGGCGGTGGCGTCGGCGTAGCTGGTGCCGGGTTCGAAGCGGACCGGTTCACCGATGGAAACGCGGACCCGGGCGCGCGGATGGGGGAGCCACTTGCCTTCGTAGAAGCCGGGCCGGAGCACGTCGATGCGCATCGGCAGGACGGGGACGCCGGTCTCGACGGCGAGGAGGCCGGTGCCACTCTTGAAGGGCTGCATCGGGCCGACCACGGTGAGCATGCCTTCGGGAAAGATGAGCACGTTCCAGCCCTCGTCGAGCATCTTCGCCACGTACTCAAGGCTTTCGCGGACGCCGCTGCCTTCCTTGGCGAAGGGGAAGGCGTTGCCGAGGAGGCTGGCGCCGAACCCGCGGATCCGGTTGCCGAAGATGTCGCTCGCCGCGGCGGCGATGGCGACGCGCTGGCGGAACCCGTGCGGCATGGTCCTCAACAGCATCGCCTGGTCCAGGTGCATGTTGTGGTTGCTGATGATCAGGCAGGGTTCGTCGAGGTCCCGGAACCGGGCCCGGCCACGGGTTTCGACGCGGTATCCGAGGCGAAGCATGGGGAAGACCACGCCCGTCATGAGACCGCGGCGCACCCAGCGGACCAGCCGCCAGCGCGGCCAGGTCGGGAACTTGCGGACCTTCGGCTTTTGTGCGCCCTTTTCTACCATGGCGCGAAGCTCCGCGACCCTTGTGCGGGGGCCGATTTCAGTGTCGTCCACGAAGACGCCGAGTTCTTCTTCGATTGCAGAGAGCAGTTCCACCCGCCCAAGCGAGTCGAGCCCGAGGTCCGAGCCGAGGTCTTGCTCGTCGGTAATCTGCCCGTCATGGCGGCTGCACTGTGCAATCAACCGGTGCAAAGGGTCACTGTCCGGGGCGGCGGGGGCCGGCTGGCGGCTGGTCACGTTGTCGCGGAGGAAGTCGAGGACAAGGTTGCGGCGGACCTTGAGGGTGTGGGTGCGGGGGAAGTCCTCGTCCGGCCAGGCGGAGTAGCCGAGGATCTGCTGGCGGTCGTCGAGGGTCGCATTGGCGCCACGGACGGCGGCGGCGCCTGCCCCCGGCGTCGCTTCGAGGATGGCGGCATGGAGCCGGATCTCGCCGCCCTGATCGAGCCCAACAACGACCGCGTCCGTGACCCCGGTCTGGTGGCGAAGCGCTTCTTCCAGATCCTCGGGATACACGTTCTGGCCATCGGCGAGGACGATCAGGTCCTTCTTCCGGCCCTTGAGGTAGAGGTAGCCGTCGTCGATATAGCCGAGGTCGCCGGTGCGATACCAGCCGTCATCAAGCGCGGCGGCTGTGGCGGCCTCGTTCTTCCAGTACCCGGAGAAGATGTTGGGGCCGCGAGTCTGGACCTCGCCGTCGCCTGCAATCCGGACTTCTTGGCCGGGCAGGACCTTGCCGACGCTGCGGATGCGCCGGTCGTCGCCGGGATTGGCGCTAATGATGGGCGAACATTCGGTGGCTCCATAGCCTTCGACCACAGCCACGCCCATGGCTTCCCACTTGACCTGCACTTCGGGGTCGAGGGCGGCGCCGCCACTGACGAAGATCTGGAGCTTCCCGCCGAGGCGGCTGAGGACGCTCCGGAAGAGCACGCGGCGGGCAGGGAAAGGAAGCCGGAGAGACAGCTTCCGGAGCCGGTTGAGCAGCCCGGCGCGGCCGGTGGCGGTGGCCTCGCGTTCGATCCCGTTCATCAGGAGGGTCAGCAACTGGGGGACGCCCATGATGAAGGTGGGCTTCCATTCCTGCATGGTCCGTAGCAAGGCGGCAGGCTGGCGGCTGGTAGGGAAGCAGACTGCCGCCCCCACCTGGATCGCCGCGAAACACCCACCGATCTGTTCGAACATGTGGCTGAGCGGCAACAGGGAGAGCATCCGCGTGTTGGCGGAGATGTCGATGACCGCAAGGCCGGCCTCCACGTTGGCGGCGATGTTGCCGTGGCTGAGCATCACGCCCTTCGGGTCGCCGGTGGTGCCGGAAGTGAAGATGATCTCGGCAAGCGTGTCGCTGGTGACCGGCGCCGGCGTGACCAGCCCGTCCAGCGGCAGCTTCAGGGTCTCGATTTCGAGCGTCGGGATCTCGAGTTCGCGGAGCACCGGGGCCTGGGTGCGGCCCCCGAAGGCCAGGACCGGCTCGGTCTGGGCAACGACGCGCTCGACGAATTCGCGGGAGCTCCGCACGTCCAGGGGGACGACAACGGCGCCGGCGAGGAACGACCCGAACATCGCTGACACCCAATCGGGCTGGTTGGCCGCCCAGATGACAACGCGGTCGCCCGGGGCCACGCGCCGCTCCTGGAGCAGCCGGGCGAAGGCGTGCGACCGCCGTTCGAGGTCGGAGTAGCTGAGACGGATGGTGCGGACACCGGCCCGCATGACCAGTGCGGGACGCGGACCGAACTGGCTGGCGGAAGCTTCGAGGAGGCCGGTGAGCGTCTCTGCCACGGCTAGCTTGCCAGCCCGCGGGCGAACTCCCGCACCTGTTCGTCGGCCCCGGTGAGGATGGGCCGGAAGTGGCTGAAGCAGAGCGTTTCGAAGTCGAGGGCCGCGAGCTTCCGGACGGACTGGGTGGCCTCCCCCATGTCCTGCGTGAAGAGGCGGCTGGGGAGCATGAGGCGGCCGAACTTGAACTGCATTGCGTCGCCCACGAGGAGCGCGCCGCGTTCGGGAAAGTAGATGGAGATGCTGCCCGCCGTGTGGCCGGGGGCATGGACGATGCGCATGCCGCCCAGGCCCGGGAGTTCGTCGCCATCCGAAAGGTGGACGTCGACGCGGGCTGCACCGGGGTCGTTCCGGGTGAGCCAGGGTTCGCAGATCTTCGCGAGCAGGGGGTGCTGGAAGGGGTTGGGCAGCGGATCGCCGCTGGCGACGTGGGGAGCCTCGGCGAGGTGGACACCCGTCTTCGCGGGGATGAAGGCCTGCAACTCGGGCAGCCCGCCGACGTGGTCGACGTGGTAGTGGGTGATGAGGATGTGCGAGATCTCTTCGGGAGACCGGCCGAGTTCGCGGAGGGCGGTGAGGATGCGCGCGCCAGACCCGGGGCTGCCGGTATCGATGAGGGTGATCTCGGGGCCATCGACGACGAGGTAGGCGCGGGAACCGCGGGTGCGCACCTGGTAGAGGCCGGGGAGCACTTCGCGGGCGGTACGGAACGGGTCCGGCTTCAGTTCATCCCAGCGTTCTGCCCACGGGGGCAGCGGCCGGGCCTCGGTGGTACGTGGTTTGCGTTGGGATGTGCGCGGCATTGAGGTCAACGATACAGGATCGCGGTGCCTGCTTGCTTGCCGAGCGGGGGGTGGTCGCGGACAATGCCAGCATTAGCATTCAGAAGAGCAGGACCACAGATGCCGATTAGCCTGGGTGACAGCGCCCACGAAGCAGCCTGGCGGCTGGAAGTCCGCAAGTTCATCGACGCGGAAGTGCCGGCAGCGCTCAAGTCGCCCTCCGAGGGTGACGGCGAGGGCGGGCTCTTCGCTCGCTTCGGGGCGATGAAGGAGTGGCGCGAAAAGGTCGCTGCCAAGGGCTGGATTGCCCCCTCCTGGCCGACGAAGTACGGCGGCGCCGACATGTCGGTGGTCGACCAGTTCGTCATGAACGAGGAGTTCGCGGAAGCGGGCGTCCCCGGGAACATCGGCGGCTTCGGCGTGATGATGATCGGGCCGACCATCATCGAGCACGGCACCGAGGAGCAGAAGCAGGAGCACCTGACCAAGATCCTCAAAGGCGAGGTGATGTGGTGCCAGGGATATAGCGAGCCGGGCGCCGGCTCCGACCTGGCCAGCCTCCAGACCCGCGCCGTCCGCGATGGCGACGACTACGTGGTGAACGGCCAGAAGATCTGGACGACGGGCGCGCAGTTCGCGGACATGATGTACATGCTCGTCCGCACCGACCCGGATGCCCCCAAGCACCGCGGCATCACCTACCTGCTGGTCGATATGCATCACCCGGGCGTGACCGTGCGCCCGCTGACCACGATGGCCGGGCAACAAACGTTCAACGAAGTCTTCTTCGAAGATGTGCGGGTGCCTGTCCGTAACCGGATCGGCGAGGAGAACCGCGGCTGGTACGTGGGCACGACGACGCTGGACTTCGAACGAAGCTCCATCGGGACGTCGGTCGGCGTGCGGAAGCAGCTGGAAGGGCTCATGCGGCAGGCGAAGCAGGGCGGCGTGGCCTCGTTCGAACGCAACCCGGCGGTGAAGCGCGAATTCGTCGACCGCTGGATCGAATGCGAAGTCGCCAAGATGCTGAGCTACCGCGTGGTGAGCATGCAGGTGCACGGGCTGATCCCAAACTACGAGGCCAGCATGTGCAAGCTGTTCAGCAGCGAGCTGGGCCAGCGGATCGCGAACCTCTCCATGCACCTCTATGGGATGCACGGGAACGTCAAGAACCGTGCCAGCATGGGCTACATGCAGGCCGTGAGCGCGACGATCGCCGGCGGAACCACCGAGATACAGAAAGGTATCATCGCCACCCGCGGCCTCGGGCTGCCACGAGGGTAAGCGGCACACCGCAGCACGACCACCCGAGGGGGCTGCCGCGAAGGCCGCCCCCTCTTTGTTTTCCACGAATCCACGGAGCGGAACCATGATCATCGCCGACCTGAACAATGTCGCCCGCGTGCACGGCAGCCGGACCGTGTTCAGCGGGCTGTCGTGGTCGCTCCAGGACGGCGAGAGGATCGGGCTCGTCGGCCCGAATGGCGTCGGCAAATCGACGCTGCTGAAGCTGGCAGCGGGGACCGAGCGGCCGGATGCGGGCGTCATCGCCTTCCGCCGGGGGGCCAGGGTTGCCTATCTCGCGCAGGAGTACGCCGGCGAACCGGGGCGCGGCGCGCTGGCGGAGCTGCTGGCCGCCCGGGAGGACCTCGCGGCGATCGAGGACCGGTTGGACGCAGTCGCTCGCGAGATGACAGTGGCTGCCGCAGACGACGAGACCGGCTTCGAGCGGCTCCTGGCCGAACAGGAGCGGCTGCTGGCCGACTTCGACGCGCTGGGCGGACCCATGGTCGAGAACCGCGCGAAGGGCCTCCTCCGCTCGCTGGGGCTGGCAGACGACACCTGGGCGCAGCCGATGGAGACCCTCAGTGGCGGCCAGCGCAAGCTGGTGGGCCTCGCCAGTTGCCTGCTGACCGAACCGGACCTCCTGCTCCTGGACGAACCCGACAACCACCTCGACCTCGCCGGGAAAGAGCGGCTGGAGCGCGTCGTCCGCGACTTCGAGGGGGCAGTCGTCGTCATTTCGCATGACCGCTACCTGTTGGACGAGACGGTCACCACGATCCTCGAAATGGAGCCGGCACGGGATTCGGGCGCGCGCCTGCACCGCTGGGAGGGTAACTACTCGGCCTATGCGACCCAGAAGGAACTGGCGCTCCTGAGACAGCAGCAAAACTACGTGGCCCAGCAGAAGGAGATCGCCCGGCTGGAAGAGGCGGTGGCGCGGTTCAAGCTCTGGGCGAGCATCGTCATCGACGAGCGCCACATCAAGCAGGCGCGCAACAAGCAACGCCAGATTGACCGCATGGACAAGGTCGAGCGGCCGGTGCTTGAGCGGCGGAAGATGTCGCTCCTCTTCCACCCCCGGGCACGCGGCGGGGCCAAGGCGGTGGAACTGCGGGGCGTGAGCAAGGCCTACGGAGACAACATCGTGCTGCTGGACGCTTCGGCCACCGTTATGTCGGGCGAGCGCGTCGGCGTCGTCGGCAGCAACGGCGCCGGCAAGTCCGTCTTGCTCCGGTTGGTGCTGGGGGAAGAGCACCCGGACGACGGCACGGTCTGGGTGGGCCCGAGCATCGAGCTGGGGCGCTACGCCCAGCAACACGAGACGCTGGACATGCGCCAGACTGCCATCGAAGCGATCCGCGCGGTGCGGCCGATGTTCGAAGGGGAGGCTGTTTCCCAGCTGGGGCGGTTCCTCATCCCCTACACATCCGCCCAGCTGCCCATCGAGCGGCTGAGCGGCGGCGAAAAGAGCCGGGTGCAACTGTGCCGCCTGATGCTCAGCGGCGCGAACTGCCTGGTGCTGGACGAACCGACGAACAACCTCGACATCGCCTCGGCCGAAGTGCTGGAAGCGGCCCTCGATTCGTTCCCGGGCACGGTCATCGTCGTCTCACACGACCGTTACTTCCTCGACCGCATCGCCGACCGGATCTTTGAGATCGAAGACGGGGACCTGCGGGTGTTCGAAGGGGGCTACAGCTACTACGCGGGCCTGAAGCGCCTGCCCAGGCCCACAGACCCCGTGCCGGCACCGTCGGCGAAGGGCACGGGACCGGCTCGGCGTTAGCTGCCTGTACCGAGGATCCAGCCTTCGAGGGTGGGTTTCACGCGCACGTCCACGAGTTCGACGCGCATGCCGGCGAAGCCGTTGAGGTAAGCGAAGGTGCGCAGGTTGCCCTCGGCGTCGACGCTCGCGGTCTCGACGCTCATGCCGAATTTCTCCAGCCGCGCGATTTCGCCCGCGAGGTCGTCGACGTAAAGGCCGACGTGGTGAAGCCCGATCCCCTGTTCGGGCGCCCAGATAGTGTCGGGCGGCCCTTCGATGACTTCGAACCAGGGCGGGCCTTCGCGGGAGAAGGCGACGCGCGCGGACCCTTCGACGATGCGGGAGCCCATCCGGACGCGAGCATTGAGGGTGCGCACATCGGTCCAGGTGAAGCCCATCTGCGCGCCCAGTTCATCGAGGGCGCGGTCGATCGCGGGGACGGTGACGCCGATGTGGTAGATCTGGCTGAGGTCGAGCATGTCGCGCCGCCTTTCAGGCCGCTTTGCGGGAGCCGAACGGCCACCAGCGAAGGCGGGGCTTCGGCGAGGAATCTTTGCGTTCTGGACCGGCGAAACCGCGTCCGCAGCCCTGGCAATAGGCGTAGACGTTCAGGTTTTCGCGGCCGCACCAGGGGCAGGTTCTCATCGCAATCCTCCGGCGAATCCCGGCGCGCCTACGGGCTGCCGGGAGGGAATACGGCCATTATCGCCTACTTGAACTTGCGGGCTCCAGAGATCGGCCAGCGGTCGACGACGGTGCCGCGGCGCGTGACGTTGTACCAGTCGTGGAGGTTGAGCGTGGTGTCGCCGTGGCTGGGGATGACCTCGATCTTCTGGCCGGGGCGAAGCGACGCCAGCCCTTCGCCGGTGAGGTGCGCGTGCTCCTCGGAGAGCCGGGCCACCTTCACGGTGCCATCGCGCGACATCGGCGGGCCGAACTCGTTCGTCAGCGACTTCATGCCCGCGTCGCAGACTGCGTAGCGCTCCTTCACCGAGAGCACGGTGGTGAGCAGCGTGAGGGCGCAGTCGAACTTGCCGGGCATCACCTCCTGGTAGCGGCCGTCCATGAACACGTAGCTCCCGGCCTGTACCTCTGTGACCCCGGGCCAACCGCCTGAGAGGTCGAATGTGCCGGTCCCGCCGACCGAGACGATCTCCGGGGGCAGGCCTGCTTCGGCCAGCGCCTCGGCGTGCTGACTGACGATGGCCAGCGCCGCCGAGCCCTTGTCCTTTCGCTCTGCTGCTTCAGGGAGAAGGACGGCATGGCCTTCGTAGCCCATGATCCCGCGGTAGCGGATGCCCTCCGCTTCGAGCATCCGCGCGAGCGCGACCGTGTCCTTCGGGTCGGTGGTGCCGCAACGGTGCATGCCGCTGTCCACTTCGATGATGGCTGAGGGCTGCTGGCTCGAACGGCGGGCGCCCTCGGCGAGTTCGCGGATGTTGAATTCGGATTCGACCGCGACGGTGATGTCGGCGCCGCGCGAAAGCATCGCCATGAGCCGGTCGATCTTGAGGGGGCCGACGACCTGGTTGGCCATGAGGATGGGGCCGAGGCCGGCGTCGACGAGGACCTCCGCTTCGCCCAGCTTCGCCACCGTGATCCCGATGGCGCCGGCCGCAAGCTGACGGCGGGCGACCTCCGGCGTCTTCGGCGTCTTGAAGTGGGGCCGGAGCTTCGCCGGCTTGCCTTCGAAGAATGCCGCCATCCGGGCGATGTTCGATTCGACCACATCGAGGTCGAGGAGCAGGCAGGGCGTATCGAGGTCGTCGTACATGGGAGAGAGGCTACGCGCTCGTCAGGCGCCGAGCCAGCGCCAGGCACGCCGCTGGCCAACGCGCACGACCCGGCCCGCGGTGGGCGCAGGGAAATGGCCGCCGATCACCACCAGATCTTCCGCTTCGACACGTTCGACCAGCGCCCGGCGGGAGGCGGCGGAGAGCGCGGGGTCGGCGTCGAAGGCCGGGCTGAGGTCCGGGTTCTCCATTTCGGCCGGGTGGTGGGCGGCGTCGCCGGTAATGACGCCACCTTCGCCCCCGTCGAAGACGAGGACGCTGACGTGCCCGGGAGTGTGGCCAGGCGTGGGGAGCAAGCTGATCCCCGGCGCCACCACGTAGTCATCGGAGACCAGTTCGAGATGACCGGAGCGTTCGAGGGGCCGGACACAGCGGGCGACGGTGCTATCGCTGGTAGCTGACCAGTATGCCCACTCGGTGCGGCTGACAATGTAGCGCGCGTTCGGGAACAGGGGCCGCGGTTCGTCGTCGCCCACCGTGACGTTCCAGCCGATGTGGTCAGAATGCAGGTGGGTCGAGACGACGATGTCCACGGTCGCGGGGTCAACCCCGGCAGCAGCGAGAGCGCCAGGCAGCAGCCCGCAGGTCCCGCCAAAGCCGAAGCGCCCGAGCGTCCCGAGGTCGGCGCCGATACCGGTGTCGACGAGGATCGTGCGCCCACCGGCACGGAGGACGAAGGTGGTCACGGGCGCGGAGATGGCCTCGCCCTTCATCCCGCCGTGGCGGGCGAACGCTTCGGCATCCGCCCCAGGGAACATCCGGGCGAACGGCAGGAAGAGCTCGCCATCGGAGATGGCGTCGACAGTGATGGAGCCGAAGGTCAGGGTCTGCATGGGGCCTCCCCGGGGGCTGCCGGGCATCTTACCGGGGATCAGACTTCCATGGCGGCGAACTTGGCGCGCTTGGTGGCCCGGGCGCGGAGGTTCGGGTTGAGTTCGGCCTTGCGGATGCGAACCGACTTCGGCGTCACTTCCACCAGTTCGTCCACGGTGATGAGCGAGAGGCTGCGCTCGAGGCTCGGAGGCGAAGGCGGCACGAGTTTCACCGCGATGTCGCTGGTGGAACTGCGAATGTTCGTCAACTGCTTGGCCCGGCAGACGTTGACGTCGAGGTCGTTTTCCTTGGCGTGGAGGCCGACGACCATTCCGCCGTAGACCTCGATGCCGGGTTCGATGAACATCTGGCCCCGTTCCTGTGCGTTGGCGATGCCGAAGCTGAGGGCGCTTCCGCTCTCTGCCGCGACGAGGGCGCCCGCCCGGGAGCGCTGGATATCGCCCGCCCAGGGGCGGTAGCCGAGGTATTCGGTGTTCATGATCCCTTCGCCGGCGGTCCCGCTGATAAAAGAGTCGCGGAAACCGATGAGCCCGCGCGTGGGGATGTCGAATTCGAGTCGGACGTCGGCGTCGTGGTCGCTGTGCATGCCGATGAGTTGGGCGCGGCGCCCGGAGAGAGTTTCGATGAGGAAGCCGGTAGCCGTGCTGGGAGCCTCGGTGTAGAGCCGCTCGAATGGCTCTTCGAGACCACGCGTGCCCTGGCGAAGGATGACTTCCGGCCGCGTGACGGCGAATTCGTAGCCTTCGCGGCGCATCGTCTCGATGAGGATGGCCAGGTGCAGTTCGCCGCGGCCGCTGACAACGAACGCGTCCGCGGTCTCGCCCTCCTCGACGCGGAGCGAGACGTTGGTCTCGACTTCCCGGAAAAGGCGTTCCCGCAGCTGGCGGCTGGTGACGAACTTGCCTTCACGCCCGGCGAAGGGCGAGTCGTTGACCTTGAAGGTCATCTTGAGGGTGGGCTGTTCGATTGAGATGGCGGGAAGCGGCACCGTGACCTCCGGGCTGGCGATGGTCTCCCCGATCATGACGTCGCTGATGCCGGTAATCGCCACGATGTCGCCGGCCTTCGCTTCCGTCAGATCGGTGCGGCCAAGCCCCTGGAAACCAAACACCTGGGCGATGCGGTGGTTCGAGACCGTCCCATCGTGGGTGAAGCGAATCACCTGGTCGGCAGGATGGATGGCGCCGTCGGTGATCCGCCCCACGGCCGTGCGGCCACGGTAGCTGTCGTATTGGAGGGTGGTGACCACCATCCGGAAGGGGGCGTCGGGGTCCGCGAGCGGCGGCGGCGTGGATTCGAGGATCGCTTCGAAGAGCGGCTCCATGTTGCCCCCGGTGACGCCGGGATCGCGGGAGGCAAACCCGTCCCGGGCGTTGGCGTAGAGGACCGGGAAGTCCAACTGGTGGTCCGCGGTGGCAAGGTCGAGAAAGAGGTTGGAGGTTTCGTGGACGACCTCTTCGATGCGGGCGTTGGGGCGGTCGACTTTGTTGACGACGACGATGGCGTGGAGGCCGAGTTCGAAGGCCTTTCGCAACACGAACTTGGTCTGGGGCATGGGGCCTTCGACGGCGTCGACAAGGAGGAGGCAGCCGTCGGCCATGTTGAGGACGCGTTCGACTTCGCCGCCGAAATCGGCGTGGCCGGGCGTGTCGATGATGTTGATGCGGACGCCGCGGTATTCGATGGCGGCGTTCTTGGCCATGATCGTGATGCCCTTCTCGCGTTCGAGGGGGTTGCTGTCGAGGATGAGGGTGCCGACGTGTTCGTTCTCACGGAAGACATGGGCCTGCTTGAGGAGCGCGTCGACGAGCGTGGTCTTCCCATGGTCGACGTGGGCGATGATGGCGATGTTGCGGATGTCTTCGCGGCGAGAGGGCATGAATTGAGGTTATAGGGTTAAGTTGTTAGGGGTTAGGGGGCGTGGTCCGGGGCGGGTCTGGCCGTCCCCTCCGTTGCTGCTGTACACTGTTCCTGTACGGAGGGCTGCCCATGGGCACCACACGAGAAACAACCTACACCTTCGCCCGGGACAACTTTGCGGCGCTCTGGGACGAAGTCACCTCCAGCCGGGACGCAGTCGTCATCAAGCGCAAGGGCGCCGAGCCGGTGGCCCTGATCGCCGCAGACGAGCTTTCCAGCCTGGTCGAGACCGCCTACCTGCTCGGTAGCCCTGCCAATGCCCGCCGCCTTCTCGCCGCGCTCCAGCGTTCGGAGAGCGGCGATGGGACGAGGATGACCGTGGCGGAGCTTCGCGCCGAAACCGGCTTCGACCGGGCATCCCGGTAGGTCCCGTTGCGCGATGCCTCCTTCGACCGCGACTTCCTGGAAGACCTGCGGTACTGGGTAGCCACCGACCGGAAGGCTGCCTTGCGGGCGCTGGACCTCATCGAAGCCGTCCTGCGCGACCCGTTCGCCGGGATCGGAAAGCCGGAACCGCTCCGCTACCTCGCCTCGGACACCTGGTCCCGCCGGCTGACACAACGGGACAGGGTGGTGTACCGCGTCTTCCAGGACCGGGTTGTCTTCCTCCAGGGCCGGTTTCATTACGAGTAGACCCGGGATTGCTCCCCGCCGGCCGCATGGCGTTTTCGGGCGGGAGCCCGCACACTGGAATCACAGAGCCCTTTGTGGTGGAGGCCCCATGAGCAGCAGTTTCGACCTGGTCCAGGACATCATCGCGGGGAAGCGTCCGGACGCCGAACTCGTTCGGCCGAGCGACATCATGCCGTTCGTGATCGAATCCGACGGGCGCCGCGAGCGGGCCTACGACATCTACTCGCTGCTGCTCAAGGAGCGGATCGTTTTCCTCGGGACGCCGATCGACGCCATGATCGCCAACATCGTCATCGCCCAGCTGCTCTACCTCGCGCGGGAGGATGAAGACAAGGACGTCATGATGTACATCAACTGCCCCGGTGGGAGCGTGACCGCGGGGCTGGCGATCTACGACACGATGAACCTCATCCGGCCGAACGTGTCGACGGTCTGCATCGGGCTGGCGGCGAGCATGGGCACCGTGCTCCTCACTTCGGGAACGAAGGGCAAGCGCTACGCCCTGCCCAATTCGACCATCCACCTCCACCAGGTCCTCGGCGGCGCCCAGGGCCAGGCCCGCGACATCGAGATCCAGGCGCGAGAGACCATCCGCCTCCAGAAGGTCCTGCGCGGGATCATCGCTTCGACGACGGGCCAGCCGATGGAGAAGATCGAGCACGACACCGACCGCGACTTCTGGCTCGACCCGCAGTCGGCGAAGGACTACGGGCTGGTCGACGAGATCCTGGAGCGTGGCGGGAAGGCGGGCCTTACCGTCGCCCAAAACGGCAAGGGGTAAGGCCCGCCGTCAGGGGACCTTCACCGTGCCCAGCGTGGCTGTCGAGAGCGTCCCGCTGAGCAGCAGCGCGTCTTCCTTCCCTGCCCCGTACGACGACGTCTCCCCGGCGATGTAGAGCGTGTCCCCGTGGAGGGCAAGGCCGTGGGTCTCATCGTTCTTCGGTCCGCCCCAGAACCGCCACCACTGTTCCTGCCCGTCGGGCGAATAGCGGATGACGATGACATCGTTCATCCCGGCGCCGTAGCTCTCGGTCTTCCCGGCGACAATGACCGAGCCATCCTCCGCGACTTCGACCGCGCGCGTCGCCTCCCCCTTCGCTCCACCCCAAAGGCGCCCCCAGAGCAGGTCGCCCGAGGTGGAATACTTCCGCACGAAGATCTGGCCGTTCAGGAAGACGAAGTCGATGCCCACCACGTAGAGACCCGAGGCATCGCCAATCATCCCGTAAGCGTCTGACCGAAGGTCGCCCCAGGCCGTGTGCCAGCGGTAGTCGCCGTTCGCCCGGTCAAAGGCGAACAGCGCGGCATGGCCACCCAGCAGACCGAACAACTCCGGTGGCCCGCTGTACTTTCCGGACACGTAGATCGTGTCTTCGGTCACGACGATCTGGCCGTTGGCTTCGTCCCAGCCAGTGGTCCCCCAGGTCTTCATCCAGAGGAGCTGGCCGTCGAGCGAGAGCTTGCCCACGGCGAGGTCGTTGGACTTGCCGGCCACGGCGCTCCAGCCGGCGATGTAGATGCCGTCGGGGGTTACCACGAGGCCGTCGGTCTCGTCGTAACCCGAGCCGGGGGCGCCGATCCATTCCCAGTCAAGGCTTCCGTCGGCGATGTTATAGGCGAGCACGGCCATGTCGGCGGTGTTGAAGTCGATCGTCGCGTCCGAGCGACCAGCCACGTAGACATAGGGCTCCCGCACCACGACGACATAGGCCTGGTCGTTCCCAGTCCGCCCCCAACGGGCTGACTTCCACAGCTGCCTGCCATTGGCGTCGAACTTGTAGAGGTAGATGTCCGACAGAGGCCCGGGGACAGTTTCGTAGGTGGCGAAGTAGACGTTGCCCTGGGAATCGGTGTCCACACCCCACGCCTTGTCGCTGTTCACGCCCCCGCGGGTGAGGAACCATGGCGTGGCGATTGGAGCGTCGCGGGCGAGGAGCGGGAGGTAGACGCGGTTGGGGCCGGTTCCGAGGCTACTCCCGGTGGTGTCCGTTCCCACCGCAATCGCACAAGCGCCCAGGCCGAAGACCAGCAGGAGCAGAGCCAGGCGAACCATCGCAACCCTCCTACCCGAGCGGGCGGATCCGGTCGGTCCCCATGTAGGAGCGAAGCACTTCGGGGACGATGATGCTGCCGTCGGCTTCCTGGTAGTTCTCCATGACGGAGATGAGCGCGCGCACCATCCCCAGGCCGGAAGCATTGAGCATGTGGGGATGGCGCGTCGAGGCATCGGGCGCCGGCCGGTAGCGGATGTTCGCGCGGCGCGCCTGGAAGTCGAGACAGTTGGATGCGGAACTCACTTCCAACCATTCGTTGACACCGGGGGACCACATCTCCACGTCGAAGCCGCGGGTGGCCTTGAAGTCGATGTCGCCACTGCAGAGATGGAGGACGCGATAGGGGATGCCAAGCTTCGCCGGGAGCGACTTCGCGCGCGCGACCAGCTTGTCGAGTTCGGCGGCACTCTGGTCAGGCTCGCAGTAGACGAACATCTCGACCTTTTCGAACTGGTGCCCGCGCTTGATCCCCCGGACGTCGCGGCCGGCGCTCATCTTCTCACGGCGGAAGCACGGGGTGTGGGCGACCAACCGCATCGGCAGCGAGCCCGGCGGCAGGATCTCGTCGCGGTAGAGGTTCACGAACGGCGCCTCGGCGGTGGGGATGAAGAAGTAGTCTTCCTCGCCGTCGAAGTAGAGGTTTTCGCGGAACTTGGGCAGATGCCCGGAGGCGAAGAGTGACGCTTCCGACACCATGTAGGGCAGGTAGCGCTCGCTGAACCCGGCGCCGACGTGTTCGTTCAGGCACCACTGGATGAGCGCACGGTAGAGCCGGGCGACACCACCGGCGAGAACGTAGAACCGCGACCCGGACATGCGCGCGCCGCGTTCGAGGTCGATCCCGCCGAGGATCTCGCCGAGTTCCCAGTGCGGCCGGGGAGTGAAGTCGAAGTGCCGCTTGTTGCTTTCGTCGCGTTCGACCTCGACGTTCGAGCTGTCGTCGGGGCCGGGGGGGACTGCCGGGTCGACGATGTTGGGGACTTCGTAGAGCTTCGCCTGGAGTTCGGTGTCGACGGCCTTGAGGCGCGATTCCAGTGCGCCAAGCCGGTCGCCGACTTCGCGCATGGCGGCGATCCGCGCCTCGCGGTCGGCGGATTCCTTCCCGGCGCCGATCGCCTTGCTGGCGGTGTTGCGCTCGGCGCGCAGGCCCTCGACCTGCTGCAGGAGGGCCCGCCGCTCTTCGTCCAGGGCGACGATCCGGTCCACGGGGGCAGAGACGCCGCGGAGGAGCAGGTCGCGCTTCACGCGGTCGAGGTTTTCGCGGATGAACTGGACACTAAGCACGCGGGAACTCCGTGGCGGCGGCTATGGCGCGGATGCCGAGGAGGCGGACGTCTTCGGCGACCGGCACGAGCGTACCATCGGGCGCGGGGAGGGAAAACGCGGCGGCGAGGGCAGCTTCGCCTACCCAGCGATGGATGCCGTGCGGTATCGGCGTTTCGAAGCTGACCGGGAGCAGCGGCCGCGTGAAGTAGACGAAGTCGATGTGCTGGTGGAACGGTTGGCCCGGGATATCGATGTCGAAGATGCCGACCACTTCCGGCGGCGGGAGGATGACCGGGCTCGCGACGCGGAGCAGGCCGGGCGGCGGGATGACCTCGACGTGAAGGCCGCTCTCCTCCAACGCCTCTCGGATCACAGCCTGAACGGGGTCTTCGTTGGGTTCGCAGTGGCCCCCGGGCGGCAGCCAGCGCTGAAGCTTCTGGTGCCACAGCAGGAGCGTGCGGTCCTGGGCGACCACGTAGGCCGTCGCCGTGAAGTGCCGTTCGAACGCGCCGGGACGGTCGGCAGCGCCCACGGTCAGTCCTTCACCGTCCGCAGCTGCGGAAAGAGGATGACTTCGCGGATCGTGGGCTGCCCGGTGAGGACCATCAGGAGGCGGTCGATCCCCATGCCGAAGCCGCCGGTGGGCGGCATCCCGTGCTCAAGGGCGAAGAGGAAGTCGTCGTCAACGAGTTCGACTTCGTCATCGCCGGCGGCGCGCAAGGCCAGTTGCTCTTCGAAGCGCGCGCGTTGCTCCACCGGGTCGTTCAGTTCGGTGTAGGCGTTACCGGCTTCGAAGCCGCCCATGAACGCTTCGAAGCGCTCGACGAGATGGGGGCTCCCCGGCTTGCGCTTGGCCAGCGGCGACAACTCCACGGGATAGTCCAGGAGGAACGTCGGCTGGATCAGGTTCGGTTCGACGTAGTGGGACATGGCTTCGTCCACGAGTTTGCCGAAGCCAGCGGTGGGGGCGACCTCAATCCCGCGCCGTTCGAGTTCCGGGCGAAGGCGCTCGGCCGTTGGGAATCCGTCGAGGTCGAGCTGGCCGTAGCGGCGAAGCGCGTCGTGGAAGGTGATCCGCTCCCAGGGGGGCGCGAGGTTGATCTCGTTGCCGCGGAAGGAGCATGTCATCGCCCCGAGGGCCTCTTCCGCGACGCTGCTGACCATGGTCTCAACCATCCGGGCGACGTCGTTGTAGTCGGCGTAGGCCTCGTAGGTTTCGAGCATCGTGAATTCGGGGTTGTGCTTAAAGCCGAGCCCTTCGTTGCGAAAGATGCGTCCCATTTCGTAGACACGCTCGAAGCCGCCGACGACCAGCCGCTTGAGGTGAAGTTCGAGGCTGATACGGAGGAACCGGTCCTCATCCAGCGCGTTGAAGTGGGTGACGAAGGGGCGGGCCGCGGCGCCGCCGGCAGCCTCCTGGAGGATCGGCGTCTCCACTTCCATGAACCCGCGGCCGTCAAGGAAGCGGCGGATCCCGGAGACCACCCGCGAGCGGATGGTGAAGTTGCGGCGCGTGTCTTCGTTCGCCATCAGATCGAGGTAGCGGAGGCGTTGGCGCAGTTCCATGTCCGCGAGGCCGTGGTACTTCTCCGGCGGCGCGTGGAGGGCCTTGGAGAGCATCGTCCAGCTTGCCGCCCCGACCGTTGGCTGGCCCGTGCGGGTGCGCATCGGTTCGCCCTGGACGCCGATGAAGTCGCCGAGGTCGATCAGCCTCAGCGCTTCGTAGGCGATGTCACCGAGTTGGTTCTGGCGGAGGAGCACCTGGATGCGGCCGCTGACGTCGAGGAGGTCGACGAAGGTTGCCTTGCCCATGTCGCGGCGGGCAACGACCCGCCCCGCAACGTCCACGGCCGCGAGATGGGTCTCCGTCGGCCCCGGTTCCGTGGCCTCGACGAGCGCGGCCACTTCCGCGGCAGTGTGCGTGCGGACGGCGCGAGGCGGGTAGGGGTCGATGCCCATGGCCCGAAGCTGGTCGAGCTTCGCCAGGCGCTGGGCCATGAGTTCGTCCACCGGGACCTCCAGAAATGCGGCGGGCCGCTCTTCGCGGCCCGGCGTTGCGCAACGGCGGGCTCGCCGTCAGTCGATCTTGATGACCTTCACCTTGATCACGCCCCGGGGCACGTTGACTTCGACCGAATCGCCGACAACCCGGCCGAGGAGCGCGGCACCAACGGGCGACTCGTTCGAAATGCGGCCCTGGGCGGCGTCGGCCTCGGGCGCGCCAACGATCTGGTAGTGGCGGCGCTTGCCGTCCTGCTCGACTTCGACGCCGCTGCCAACGATAACGCGGCCGGCATGGTGGGCTGACGCTTCGTCGATGATGGTGGCGCGGCGAAGGATGTCTTCCTTGTCGAGGATCTTGCCTTCGACCCTGCCCTGTTCCTGCTTGGCGTCGTCGTATTCGGCGTCGTTCTGGCTCGTGCCCTGTTCCTGGGCGTTGTGAATCCGTTCGGCAATGATCCGGCGCTGGGCGCGGAGGTCAACGAGCTCCTCTTCGAGCTTCGCCTTGCCTTCACGCGTAATGGGAACTGGCTTGTCAGTCATGTCGTAACCTGAAACAGTGCGTTCGTGGGCGAAAAAAATCGACTGAGGGGCGTGCCCTTCAGTCACCGCCAGTATACCCACCGGGACGGCCCGGCCGCAATTGAGGCCGGACAAAGGAAGCCTTGGAAACCCCGAACGAAGACCGACCCCAGCCCCACCGCCGCGCAACCGACGGCCTCGACTGGAAGCCTGTGGCTCCGCCGCCACCCGTGGACGGGCCCATGCCGGCGGCTATCGTTCGTGCTGCCCCGGCTCCACCAGCCGCGCCGGCAACCTCCCCCGGGACGGGCGGGCGCCGCTGGCTGTGGGCAGCCGGGTTCGGTTTGTTCGCCCTGATTGGTGGAGCGATCGGCGGCGGGGTCGTCGCGGCCTTCCTCGGCGGCGATGACGACGGGGTGGCGCAGACCCCGGGCGCGGCAACACAGACTCCGGGCCAACTCACCGTGCAGCAGACCAGCGCGGTCATGGAGGTCGCCGCCAAAGGCCGCCAGAGCGTCGTCCTGATCGAGAGCACCCGGCGCGCAGGCGGCACCACCATCGAAGACGTCGGCAGCGGCGTCGTGATCGACCGCGACGGCCACATCCTCACCAACGCCCACGTCGTCCTTGGCACCGACAGCCTGAAAGTGATCCTGCCGGACGGCAGCGAACGATCAGCCATCCTCATCGGCCATGACTACCCCTTCACCGATATCGCCGTTCTCCAGATCGGGCCCGTGGGACTGGCGCCGGTTGCAGTGGGCGACTCCGCGGCGCTGGTGCTGGGAGAGACCGTCGTCGCGATCGGAAACCCCCTGGCGGAGTTCGAAGGGTCGGCGACAGTCGGCGTCGTCAGCGGCCTGCTGCGAAGGCGCGTGTTCGACGGCGTCCGCCAGGACGACCTGATCCAGACGGACGCCGCGATCAACCCCGGGAACAGCGGCGGTGTACTGCTCAACCTCCAGGGTCAGTTCGTCGGGATGCCGACCGCCATCCTCCGGGTGACGCGGAACAACCAGGCCGTGGAGGGCATGGCCTTCGCCCTTCCGGCCAACCGCATCCTCGAAGTCGCCCGGCGGATCATCAGCAGTGGCGGTTCCTACCCGCGCCCGACCATCGAAGCCGAAGTGCTCGACATTTCCGCCGACGTCCTGGCCCGCTTCCCCCGGCTGGCGGCGACCCAGGGCGCCCTCGTCACGGGCCTGACCCCCGGCGGGGCGGCCGACCAGGCCGGGATTGGCGCCGGCGACATCATCACCTCCGTCGGCGGCAAGCCCGTCGACCGCGACAACCCGTTCCTGAATGGGCTGCTTGGTCTTGAGCCCGGACAGGTGACCAAAGTTGTCCTCAACCGGAACGGCCGGATAATCGAACTTGAGGTCAGACTTGCACGACGTGGTTAGCGCATTTTCAGGCAGGCAGGGCCGCACCCGTTGACTCGCAGGGGCGCGACGGGTTCGCAGCTCCCCTGGAGCAGGCGGCAAACGGGTATCTACGGTGGGCCGGGGCCGAAGAGCTACCGGCGGCCGCTCCTGTATGCCCTGGGGGCGCTTGCGGCAGTCGCCTTCGCTTACTTTCTCTTCACGAAGGCCTTCGGTGGCGGCGGCTGCTCGGAGGAATACTGCGCCTCGGGCCGCAACATCGTGCCGCCCGACGGCTTCGAACTGGTCAGCAAGATCTACGAATACCGCTCGGAAGCAGGGGCCTTGCCTGCCGGGAATGACGCCCAGGTCTACCTGCCGCTGACGACGGCCACGACCGACAACCGGAACCTGACCTTCTTCCGTTACGTGGAGGGATCGAAGGCGTGGGAGCCCGTCACCGCGGCGGTGCTGGAACCCCAGGGGAACAAGGTCTCCGGGGTGTTCCACGACATGCCGGCGCTGATCGCGGTCCTCCGGCGCACCGGTTCCCAATGGACTGTATCGGCCTACCTCGAACACAACGCACCTCTGCACCGCGAGGCCACGGGGAAGGTCACGATCGTCCACACCCTGGACTTCCGGCCGCAGTCCGACGGCACGCTCCAGGGCGAGTTGAGCACCACGAAGTTCGACCCGGGAGTCGCCGTCTACCCGGTGATCTATGCGAACGCGACCGATAAAGCCTCCGTGCCCATCGTCACCGGGATCCTGGCAAGCCCCGCCAGCCGTTCGGCCCACGTCCAGCAGATTGTCACAAAGGCGAACGAGAAGAAGCTCGAAGGCGTCGATATCGCCTACCTCGACCTCCCGGCTTCTGAACGGACCAACTTCACCCTGTTCATCGCTGAACTCGGGCAGGCGCTCCACGCCCAGAGCAAGCAACTCACGCTCACCCTGCCGCCGCCCTTGAGGATCCAGGACCGGATCGACGAAGGGGCGTACGACTGGGCCGAACTCGGAAGGATCGCCGACGTCCTCCAGATGACGCCCTACCGCGACCAGGGCACCTACCGCAAGTCGATGCCCGACATCCTCACCTACCTCGCGGGGATCGTGGAGTCGAGCAAGCTGGTGTTGACGGTGACGCCGTACGCGACCGTGCAGGCAGCCGAGGGCATCCAGCGGGTGCCGATCAGCACAGCGATGACCATCGCCACGAAGATGACCATCGGCGGCAGCGCCAGCCAGAAGATCGAAACCAACAGCATTCTCGAGATCCGCGGCACGAACATCGACAAGACCGAGAACCTCACCGGGATCCAGTGGGACCCGAACTCGGCAACCGTCGCCTTCACCTACAAGGACAACGGCGGCCGGACCATCTGGCTTGAGAACTACTTCAGCGTGGGGTTCAAGCTGGAGTTCGTGAGCCGCTTCAAGCTGGGCGGACTGGCGGTGGAAGATGCGAGCGACAACATCTACCTCGGCAACATCTGGCCGGCGATCACGCCGTTCGTCACCGGTGGCCAGCCAGTCTTGCTGCAACCCAACCCGGCCGACCTGCAACCGTTGTGGGCTGCGCAGAAGGGCCAACTTGAAGACACGAAGAAGGGCGTGGTGAAGTGGACGACGCCCGCGGAGCCGGGGACGTACACGATCACCCTGACGTTGAGTGACGGGGTTTCGCGGTTCGAGAACGAAGTCGCGATTGTGGTTCAGGCGCGGGTGGCGGCAGCGCCTACGGCGACGCCCACGGTCAAACCTTAAGTGCCTGCCGCGCGGCTCAGGGTGACGGGGGGAAGCGCCCGGGGACTGCCGCTGACGGAACCGCGGGGAGTGCGGCTGCGCCCGACGACCGGCCTCGTCCGGGAGGCCATCTTCAACATCCTCGGCGACCGCGTGGATGACGCCGCCGTGCTCGATGTTTTCGCGGGCACGGGTGCGCTGGGGATCGAGGCGCTCAGCCGTGGCGCCGCCCGAGCAACATTCGTGGAGGGCGACCCGGCCTGCTGCCAGGCAATCCTCCAGAGCCTCGCCCGTGCCGGGTTCGCCGGCCGCGCGACAGTCGTCCGAGGCAGGCTCCCGGGCGCCCTCAAGGGGGTCGAAGGTCCGTTCGAAGTCATCCTGTTGGACCCGCCCTACGACTCGGATGTGGCGGAGGAGACGCTCACCGGAGTAGCCGGGTTGCTCGCCGCCGGGGGGCTTGTCGTCTACGAACACGGAAGCCGTTACAATCCGCCGGAGCGTCCTGCCGGGCTCGTCCTGCAGGATCGCCGAGTGTACGGCGACAGCGCGGTGGCGCTGTACGCCCGGCAGGAGGGGGAATGAGGATCGCAATCTTCCCGGGTGGCTTCGACCCGGTCACCAACGGCCATCTCGACCTCGTGACGCGGATGACGCACCTCTTCGACCGGGTGGTGGTCGCGGTGGTTCGCGGGCGAGACAAAGGCTCGATGTTTACTTGGGACGAGCGCGTCGCGATGTTCGTGAAAGCGGTAGAACACCTGCCTTCGGTCGAAGTCGAAGGCTTTGACGAGATGACGGTCGAATTCGCCCGCCGCAAGGGAGCAGTGGCAATCGTCCGCGGCATCCGCGCGGTCAGCGACTTCGAAGCCGAGTTCGACATGGCGCTTATGAACCGGAAGATGGCGCCACACCTGGAGTCGGTTTACCTGATGGCGAACCAAGACTTCCTCTACATCAGCGCGAGCCGGATCCGCGAGGTTTCGAAACTGGGCTACGACGTCGCCGACCTCGTGCCGGCGCACGTGCGGACGGCCCTGCGCGAAAAGCTCGGCCTGACGAGCCCCTAGCCCCAAGGGGGCCCTGTGGAAATCCTCGACCTCATCGATAGCCTGGAAGACCTGCTGGTACATGCCCGGCGTCTCCCGGGCGGAAACCTCGTGATCGACCGGAAGCGGCTGCTCGACGTCGTGGACCAGTTGCGTCTTTCTGTGCCCGGCGATGTGCGCCAGGCCGCACAGGTGATCGAATCACGGGAACAGGTCATCGAAGACGCTCACCGCCAATCCCGCCAGTTGCTCGCAGATGCGGAGGCAGAACGCACGCGGCGGCTCGACGAAAGCGCGATTGTCCGCGAGGCCCAGGAGCGCAGCCACGCGATGTTGATGGATGCTGAATCCCGGGCCCGCCAGACGATGGCAGAAGCCGATACCACCGCGGCAGCCCACCTCAGCGAAGCCGCCGAAGCATCCGCCCGGCAGCTGGACGACGCCGACGAGTACGCACTGGAGGTCCTCCGGCGATTGGAGAACCAGCTTCACGGCTTCCTGGAGTCGATCCGATCGGGTATCTCAAGCCTCCAGGAGCGCCGATAGCGCGCCTCTTTGGACCAGGCACCCGGACCGATTGAGATCACCCGCGTAAGTGCTGTATGGTGTGGCCGTAACGAGCACTCGCACGTACATCTAGCCGGCCGGAAAGCGCGCTCGTGCGGATGGTCGCCGAGAAAACCAAGAAGGAAGGTCGAAGATGGCAGAATTTACACTCGTCTCAGAAGCAGACGCACCACGTCCCGCGCGTCAGTCGGGAAGACTCACCGCCCGAATGCGCGAATACGAACGCTATGTCGAAGGCGTGAAGGGCGGGAAAGTGGGCAAACTCGTCCCTTCCCGCGGGGAAACGGCCCGCGGGCTCGCGCTTCGCATCGGCCGTGCCGCGCGCCGCGTCCACAAGCAGTCCAACACCTGGATCGTGGACGACGTCGTCTACTTCAAGATCGTCTAGGACAACCGCGCGAGATCGGCGCCTCGGGCGGGCCCTCGCGGGTTCGCCGCCCGGGGCGCCTCTTCGTTTCGCTTAGCCCCGGTCGGCCGGGCGGTCGTCGGACGCGACGAGCGCGAACGATGGCAGGTCGCGCGAGCGGCTGTTCCATCGCTGCGTGGCCGGGCTGGCGGCGGCTTCGGTCGCCGCAGTGATCGCCTCGGAGACGGCCCGGGGTTCGGAGGCCCGCAGCGGCGCCGGACGTTCTGCGCCGGCTGCGCCGGCCGCAACGGTCTCGACCGTTCCCATGATGGTGGCGCCTTCTTCGACAACCAGAACCGCGGTCTTGATCGTTCCGTTCACGACTGCGCTCGCGGCCAGGACAAGCTTGCCGCTGCAGACGATGTCGCCTTCGACCTGGCCCTTGACCCAGGCGTCGCGCGCCTGGATCCGGGCCCGGGCGGTGGCTTCGCGCTCGATCGTGAGGCGGCCGCGGCAGATGACTTCGCCGCTCACCGAGCCCTCCACGCGAAGGTCCTTGTCGGTTTCGAAACGTCCGTCGAAGGACGAGTTGGCGTCGATGGTGCTTTCAGCGCGGGCGGCCGGCGTCTCCGCGGCGGGCTCGCGACGGCGCTGCTGTTCGGCGGCCGGCCTCTCTGGGAGCCCGGCATCGGTGATGTCGAGGGGCTGGTAGTCCTCCTCGGGAGCGTTGAACTGGCCCTCCCGCGAGGTCTTCTTGATCTGCATTCGAATCCTCCATGCTTGTCTGGCCTGGGGGCGTGAGGCCCCGAAAACTGGGGCCTTCCCCGGCACCATAGATGCGGCGCGGGCTCATGTCCACCCTGCGTTAACCTTTGTTTCCTTCCTGCGTTGCCCTAACTTAAGCAAGAAACAAGGTTTATGACACGACCAGGTTGAGCAGCTTCCCCGGCACGTAAATGAACCGCCGGATCTCCTTGCCCTGCACCCATTCCTGCACCCGAGGCGACGCCAGCGCGGCCTCGCGGGCCTCCGCCTCCGTCGCCTCGGGGGTGAGCAGCAGCCGGTCGCGGACCTTCCCGTTCACCTGGAGCACCACCTCAACCTGCTCGTCGCGCGCGAGCGCGGGTTCGAAGGTCGGCCAGCGCGAGACGTGGATGCTGTAGGGGTTGCCGGCGCGGCCCCAGAGCTCCTCGGCGATGTGCGGCGCCAGCGGGGCCATCATCGACAGCGCCGCATCGAGCGCTTCTTTCCAGGCGTCGCGGTCGACCGCACCGGCGTCGCGGGCGCGCTGCATCAGCGAACTGTGTTCCATCAGCCGCGAGATCAGGGTGTTGAACCGGAAGTGCTCGGCGTCTTCGCTCACTTCGCGGATCGTCTTGTGAGTGGCGCGGCGGAGGCTGCGCGCGCCGTCCGAGCCGGGCGCGTTTACCAATGCAACGCCGTCGGTGACGAGCGACCAGGCGCGGTGGAGCCAGCGGACGATGCCGGCCATGCCGGTCGGGTTGTAGGGACCGCCCTGGTCCCAGGGGCCGACAAACATGAGCTGGCAACGAAACGCGTCGGCGCCGTGCTTGGCCACTTCTCCGTCGGGCGCGACGACGTTGCCACGGCTCTTCGACATCTTCTGGCCGTCGGGGCCAAGGAGCGTGCCCTGGTTGAAGAGCCGGAGCATCGGTTCGTCGCCTTCGACAAGCCCCATGTCGCGGGCGGCTTTCCAGAAGAAGCGCGTGTAGAGCAGGTGCATCACCGCGTGGTCGGCGCCGCCAGTGTACTGGTCGACCGGGAGCCACTTTTGGGCCAGGGCCTGGGAGAATGGCCGCTCCGGGTTGTGCGGATCCACGTACCGCATCTGGTACCAGCTTGAGCACATGAAGGTGTCGAGGGTGTCGGTTTCGCGGCGCGCGGGGCCACCGTCAATTGGGCAGGGAACGTTGACCCATTCGTCGATCAGCGTGAGCGGCGATTGGCCGGTCGGTTCGAAGGTGACGTTCTCGGGCAAACGGACCGGGAGCTCCGCTTCGGGCACCGGCACGATCCCGTGTTCGGGGCAATGAATCATCGGGATGGGGGCGCCCCAGTAGCGCTGGCGGGAGATGAGCCAGTCGCGCACGCGGTAGTTCACGGTCCCTTCGCCGATTCCCCGCGCCTCGGCTTCGGCGATAACGCGTGCTTTCGCATCAGCCGCAGGAGTGCCGTCGAAGGGGCCGGAGTTGACCATCGCGATGCCGTCGCTGAACGCCGCGGTGAGCGGCGCCGTGATGTCGATCGCCGCGTGATTGAACACCGGGATCACTTCCAGGCCGTACTTTGTGGCGAATTCGAAGTCGCGCTGGTCGTGTGCAGGCACGGCCATGATGGCGCCGGTGCCGTAGGTGACGAGCACGTAGTCCGCGATCCAGATGGGCACGCGGGCGCCATTGAAGGGGTTGGTCGCATAGGCGCCGGTGAAGACGCCGTTCTTCTCCTTCTCCGTGGACATGCGCTCGATTTCGGTCTGCCGGCTCGCGGCTTCGCGATAGGACTCCACCGCAGCGCGCTGGCCGGGCGTGGTGATGCGCTCCACCAGCGCGTGTTCGGGTGCGACCACCATGAAGGTCGCGCCGTACACGGTGTCCGGGCGCGTCGTGAACACTGGCAGTTGCTCGACCGCGCCGTCGGCCTCGACCGGGAACCGGAGGAGCGCGCCTTCGGAGCGGCCGATCCAGTTGGTCTGCATGGCGCGGATGCGTTCCGGCCAGTCGATGCCCTTGAACTCCAGGAGTTCGTCGGCATAGGCGGTGAGCCGGAAGAACCACTGGGTCAGGAAGCGGCGCTCGACGATGTCGTCCGAACGTTCGCAGCGCCCGCCAACCACCTGTTCGTTGGCGAGCACGGTCTGGCAGCCGGGGCACCAGTTCGCGGCGGCGGCCGAACGGTAGGCGAGGCCCTTGTGGTAGAGCTGGAGGAACCACCACTGGGTCCACTTGTAGTAGTCCGGGTCGGAGGTCACCACTTCACGGTCCCAGTCGAAGCTGGAGCCCATCATCTTGAACTGGCGACGGAAGTTCTCGATGTTCGTCTTCGTCCAGGCCGCGGGGTCGACCCCGTTCTTGATGGCGGCGTTTTCGGCGGGAAGGCCGAAGGCGTCGAAACCCATGGGGTAGAGGACGTTGTAGCCCTTCATCCGCATGTAGCGGGCGTGGGTATCGGCGCCGGCGTAGTGGTACCAGTGGCCGGTGTGGAGGTCCCCGGACGGGTAGGGGAACATGGCGAGTTCGTACCACTTCGGGCGGGGGTCGTCGTCCGGAGCCCGGTAGAGTTTGTCGGCCTCCCAGCGGGCCTGCCACTTGGGTTCAATGGTATGGGGGTCGTAGCGATCGGCCACGATCATTCACCTCGCGAGCGGATAAGTATGGAGAGCCGGCCCCGTGGGTGGGGCGAAGGGGGTGTGGGAGTGCCCCGCCGGCTACGCGCCGCGGGGCCGCGGAAGGGCGAGCAACTGGTCCGGCGGCAGGGCGCAGGCGAGCCGCCCGGTGCAGGCAGCGGTCGGCGGCAACTTCAGGCGCTCACGGTGCATGGGACGAATAGTAAAGGCTGGCCGCTCGGGCGTCACCCCGGATCGTCCACCGGTGGGCGCTCCAAGTCGTGCGCGACCGGCGATGTGGCCGTCGCGGAACCGGGCGCGTTGCCCTTGCGGAAGAGCCACACCGAGACCGGTTCCAGTTCGAGCAGCGTGAGGGCTGTGGCCGCCGACAGGAGCGCGGTCAGCCAGAGATGGTTCGCCACCAGCAGCCCGAGCCCGGCGACGAACCACATCGTCGCGGCCGTAGTGGCGCCGATGACGGAACGGCCGCGCTGCATGATCACGCCGGCCCCGAGAAAACCGATGCCCTGGACGACGCCCGCCGCGATCCTCGAGTCGCCCGCGACGGTGCTGACTTCGCCGAAGAGGGCTGCCCCGGCACAAACGAGGGCGGTGGTACGCAGCCCGGCGGCGTGACCGCGATATTCGCGCTCGGCGCCGATGAGCCCGCCAAGGACCAGCGCCAACAGCAGCCGGAGAAAGACTTCGACCTGGTCCGCGTTGCTCATGGTTCGCGCCTGTAGTGGGCCACGAAGAGGGTCTCGAAGTTACGGGCCGCCGAACAGATCCTGCAGGTGAGGTACCAGATCCACATCTGGTCCGCGTTTCGGCCGTACTTCTCTCGCGCGGCATCGCGGGTCGCATCCATCTGTCCCTGCATCCGGCCCCAGGGCGCCGGGAGCAGCCGCGTGTAGACGAAGCCCCCGGGCCGTTCGATGCCTTTCGTACCCGCCGGCGCGCCCTCCACTTCGAGCATCAGCGGCCGGCGGAAGCGCCCGGGTCCGAGAAGCAGCATCGCGTCGTCCGGGACCGTCGCGCCGATCTTGTCCGCGACCGCGGCGAGTTCGGCCCGGGCGGAGCCGAAGCCCGTGGGCACCCCAAGGACCGCCGTGATGGTGGTCTTCAGGAAGGTGATGTCGCTCCAGTCGCTCTCGACCTCGTCCCAATCTGCAGGGTCGAGGACGGGGCAGTCGCAGGAGAGGCCTTCCGCCGTCGCCTCGGCGGCCTCTTCGGCCGCGTCGCGAGATGCGGGCAGAGACTCCGGGACGGCGGGGCGCCGCGGGCCACCCTCCTTCGGGGAGACAGGTACTCGCTTTCGTGCGGTCATGGGCCGAAGGATACCAGAATGGGCTTGCCTACCCGTCGAGGACGAGCCAGGCGGCGCCCAGCGGCGGCAGCGTGGCTTCCCCGGTGAGCACGGCTGTGGACGCGGGGGAGGTCGACTCCAGCACACGCCAGCGGCCCGGGGGGAGCGCGAACGCCGCCGCTTGTAGCCCGGTGTTGACCACGACGACGACGGGGCGGGCGCCGGCGGCCTCGCGGACGAAGGCGAAGACGTCGTTGGTGGAGACGAGTTCGCGGTAACCGCCGCTCTCCAGCGACGGTTCGCGCTTACGGCGCCAGATGCCATGCCGGTAAAGGGAGAGCAGGCTGCCCTTGTCCGCCGCCTGGGCGGCCACGTTGATCTCGGCGGGGCCGAGGGGGAGCCAGGGTTCGGCGGAAGAAAAGCCCCGGCCTGGCGAGGCGTCCCACTGCATGGGAGTGCGCGCGGGGTCTCTGCCGATCGAATGGAACCGGGCGGGGTCCTGGAGACGGTCCTCCGGGATGTCGACGTCGAGCATCCCGACCTCCTCGCCGTAGTAGACGAACGGGGTGCCGCGAAGCCCGAGGAGGAGGAGGGCTGCCGCGCGGGCGCGATCGGGGCCGTGTCCGTCACCGTTGTGGCGGCTGGCGAACCGGGGCCGGTCGTGGTTGTTGAAGGCGTAGCAGGGCTGGCCACCGGGCGGCATGGCCTCTTCCGCGCGCCGGGCAATGAACGCCAGCAACGGAGCTTCCCACGGGGTGATCACCGGTTCGCGCTGGTTGATGTAATGGAAGTTGAACGCGAGGTGAAGCCCGTCGAGCTTCTCGTTGCCGTAGTAGGCGGCGATGTGGGCCGAACTGCCGAAGACTTCTCCCACGACCATGCGGCCGGGGTATTCGTCCACCACCCGGCGGATGCCCCTGACCGCCTCGTAGACGTCCGGGTAGTTCACGTTGTTGACCCACCGGTAGCGCCAGAGTTCCGGGTCACCGGGCTTCCAGTCAGGGTTCTCCGGGTTGTCGAGCAGGTCCGGGTGCTTGAGGAGCATGTGCATGACGTCGATCCGGAAGCCGTCGACGCCGCGGTCCATCCAGAAGCGGAGGACGTTGTGCATCGCCTCCACGACTTCGGGGTTGCGCCAGTTCAGGTCCGGCTGTTCGACGAGGAACGAGTGCAGGTAGTACTGGCCGCTGGCGGCATCGAACTCCCAGGCGGAACCGCCGAAGACGCCGCGCCAGTTGTTGGGCGGGGAACCATCGGGCCTGGGGTCGCGCCACACGTACCAGTCCCGCTTCGGAGATTGGCGGGAACTTCGCGACTCCTGGAACCACGGGTGCTGGTCGGAGCTGTGGTTGGGGACGTAGTCGAGGAGGACGCGGATGTCGCGCCGGTGGCATTCCTCCACCAGCCGGTCCATCGTCGCCATCGTCCCGAAGTCGGGATGGACATCGCAGTAGTCCGAGACGTCGTAACCGAAGTCCTTCATCGGCGAAGGGAACGTGGGTGAGAGCCAGATAGCGTCGACGCCGAGCGAGGCGGGCGTCCCGTCGTTCAGATAGTCGAGGCGATCGATGAGCCCCTGGAGGTCACCGACACCGTCGCCGTTCGAATCCTGGAAGCTGCGCGGGTAGACCTGGTAGATGACGGCGCGCCGCCACCAGTCATCGCTGCCGGGGGTTGTCATCGTCTACTGCTGGACGGCGCGGTCGGCCTCGGCGAGGAGGCCAGGCTGCTCGTCGAAAGTCGCGCGGGAGATGACGAGCACGGGCGTACTGATCCGGCCGTGCTCGGCGTGGAGGGCTTCGATCCAGAGGCGCCCGACAACCCGGGCGAGGTTCTTCCGGAAGTCCGGCGTGTCGTCCTGCCCGTAGCGCGCTGCGAGGAAGGCTGCAGCCACGTCGTTGACCATGACCGCGATTTCCCGGGAAGCATCGCCGGCGACATGGACGAGGAAGTTCGCCTGGGTCATCCCCCAGAGTTCCGTGCCCACGCCACCGCCTTCGTACTGCACCTGGAGGGCGGGCTCTGACGAGGTGGTCACGACTGATCCTCCTGGGGCATGGCGATCTTCAGGGTTTCGGTCATGGTGCCGAGGAGTTGCTTGCGCGCCTGCACGCGGGTCTGCAGCCCCCAGATGCTGATGAAGCCCACAGCCGCGGTCTGGTCGTAGGTGTCGCCGCGATCATAGGTGGCGAGGGATCGGTCGTAGAGCGACTCCTTGGCTTGGCGCCCGACGACGGTCGCCTGGCCCCGGTGGAGCCGCACGCGGATGGTGCCGGTGACGTGGCGCTGGGTGCTGGCCGCGTAGGCGGCGATGTCCTGGTGGTGGGCGCTGAACCAGAGGCCGTTGTAGATGAGTTCGGCGTACTCGGTGGCGACGTGCTTCTTGAGCTTGATCTGCTGCTTGGAAAGCGTCATCGCCTCGAGCGCGCGGTGGGCTGTGTGGAGGATGATCGCGGCCGGCGCTTCATAGATCTCGCGGCTCTTGATCCCGACCAGGCGGTCCTCGATGTGATCGAGGCGGCCGACGCCGTGGATGCCGCCGAGGTCGTTCAGGCGTTCGACCAGCGGCACCGGGCCGATCTCGTCGCCGTTGAGGGTGACCGGCATCCCGTGTTCGTAGCCGATTTCGACGTAGCTCGGGGTGCCGGGCGCGTCTTCGGCCGAACGCGTCCATTCGTAGGCTTCGGCCGGGGGTTCCTGCCAGGGGTCTTCGAGGACGCCCGCCTCGGCGCTGCGGCCCCAGAGGTTCTCATCGATGCTGAATGGGCCCTTGGCGCCCCAGGGGATGTCGATCCCGTGCTTGTTGAGGTATTCGATCTGGGTTTCGCGGGCCATCGCGTTTTCGCGGGTGGGGGCGACGATCTTGAGGGTGGGGTCGAGGGTCATCACGCCGACGTCGAACCGGACCTGGTCGTTCCCCTTGCCGGTGCAGCCGTGGGCCACGGCCGTGGCCCCTTCTTCGTGGGCGACGTCGACCAGGAGTTTGGCCATGAGCGGCCGGGCGAGCGCGGTCGCGAGCGGGTAGGCGTCCTGGTAGACGGCCCCGGCAGCGAGCGCGGGGAAGGCGAAGTAGCGGATGAAGTCCTCTTTCGCGTCGATCACGCGGACCTTGAGGGCTCCGGCAGCCATTCCGCGGGAAACGACAACGGGCTGCTCGCGGCTCTTGCCGACATCAATGTTGAGGGCGATGACGTCGTAACCCTGTTCGAGGTTGAGCCACTTGATGGCGGTGGTGGTGTCGAGGCCACCGGAGTAGGCGAGGATGAGCTTCGGCACGAGCGATTCCTTCCGGAACGATGCAACTGTAAAGGCAGGGTATCGCCCGAGGGGCCAGCGGGGAACTACAGTCCCTGTGCCTTCGCGCGGGAGACGCCGTAGAGCCAGCCGCCGATCGCGGCGACGAGGACAACTACGACCATGGCGATCAACACCGCCGCCGCAAGACCCTCATCGACCTTGCCGGCGAGGGCGAACGGGAGGAACGCCAGCCCGGCGGCGAGCGCGGCGGCCGCGCCCAGGAGCATCACGGGGCCGCCCGAGCGGTGGACGGCGTACCAGCGTTCGTCGCTCGAAAGCGTGTAGCGGGTACGGATACCGGCGACGCGGTTGCGGGGGAGCTTCCCCACGAACCCGAGCCACCCGAGCGCGACAGCTGTGGCCGAACCGAGGGTCCCAACCAGCAGCGCCAACGCCATCAATCGCCGCCCGGGGCGCCGGCCAGCGGCAGGTCGCGAATCGCGTCCGAGAACGCCCCGCGCAGTTCGGCCTTATCGCCGATGGCGCCATCGGCGATGCCCTGGCGGAGGATGTCGCGGGCACGCGAGACGGCGGCGTCCTCACGCCCATCGAAGCTGGCGATCTGCTTCGGGCGGGCGTTCACCCGGAAAGTGAACACGTCGGGGCGGGTGTAGTGGCCGGCGTGGTCGGCGATCATCTTCTGGAGCATGACGGTCCCGAGGTTTGCCTTCGCCGTGAGGATCCCCTCTTCATTCAGGAGCGGCCCGGCCAGGTAGTCGCCGTTCGGCCCGATGATCCCGGAACAGCCGTCGCAGGCCAGGACGATGTTGCGCGTGTGGCCGTCGATTTCGAGCGCCATCTCGCGGATGTCAGCGGGCATGTCCTGTTCGCGGAGCAGGCCGCCCGCCATCACGACGTAGGCGGCGCTCTGCATGGCAAACGCGCGGGAGAGCACTTCCTGCCGGCTGAACGTCCCACCGGGCCAGGCGCCGGCGTGCACCTGGACGCCCTGGGAGATCAGGGCGTAGCCGGGCAGCACCATCTGGTGTTCCCAGCAGTTGAGGCCGCCCAGGCGCCCGTAGGGCCGCTCGTACACGCGCAGCGTGCTGCCGTCCCCTTCGCCCCAGACTGTGCGCTCGTACATGGTCGGCTTCAGCTTGCGGTGCTTGCCAAGGATGACGCCCTCGCGCCCGATGAAGAGGAGCGTGGCGTAGATAGAGCCGCCCGTTGTGCCATCCCGTTCGGCAACGCCGATGGCGACGTCGAGGCCGGCGCGCTTCGCGGCGGCGCAGAGGGCGTCGGTCGCGGGAGAGGGAATCTCAACGCCGTTCTGGATGAACCGGCGTAGCAGTCCCCCGAAGGCGGGGTGGTTCGGCCAGGCGGCGAAGGAGGCGTACCCGGAGACCCACGTCTCGCCGAACACCGCGAGGTCGGCGCCCTTCACGCCCGCGTCGTCGATCAGGCGGCAGGCCTTTTCGATGCTGGCGTCGCGGTCGAGGTAGACGGGAGCGGCCTGCACGGCTGCGAGGGTGAAGTCGCGGAACTCGTCGCCCATGGTGGTCCCTCCGGGAGTGAGTGCGGACATCGTACTACCGGCGGCAAGCCGCGATAGCGCGCTACGAGCCGCGCTTGGCCACGGCGAGGATCGCCTCTTCGAGGATCTCACAGGCGCGGTCGATGTCGGCGTCGGAGACGATGAGCGGCGGCATGAGGCGGACAGCGTTCGGGCGGACGTTGTTCGCGAGGAGCCCCCGTTCGCGGCAGGCAGCCACGACATCGGCGGAGATGTCGCGCGCGAGGCCGACGGCGATGAGAAGCCCACGCCCGCGGACTTCAGTCACCACGGGCAGGCGGTCTTCCATGGAACGGAGCCGGGCCATAAGCCGCTCGGATGCGCGAGCGGCAGCGGCCGGGAGGTCGTTGTCGATGATGTAGCGCATCGTTGCGAGGCCGGCCGCGGTCGCCAGGGGGTTCGCCCCAAAAGTGGTGCCGTGGTCCCCGGGGACAAGGTGCGCGGCGATCGCTTCGCGGGCAAGGAGGGCGCCGATCGGGACTCCACCGGCGAGCCCCTTGGCCAGTGCCATGATGTCGGGTTCCACGCCCTCCTGTTCGTACGCCCAGAGGCTGCCGGTGCGGCCGACGCCGGTCTGGATCTCGTCGAAGATGAGCAGGAGTTTGCGCTCGTCGCACCATTCCCGGAGGCCCTGGAGGTAGCCCGGCGCAGGCATGTTGACGCCGCCTTCCCCCTGGATGGGCTCTATGAGGATCGCGACGGTCAGGGCGGTCGTGGCGTCCTTCACCGCCTGGAGGTCGTTCCAGGGGACGTGTGAGAACCCGGGCGCCAGCGGGGCGAAGGGTTCGCGGTAGCGCGCGGTGCCGGTGGCGGCGAGGGCGCCGGTGCTGCGGCCGTGGAATCCATCCTGCATGGCGATGATCTCGTAGGCGCCGCCGCGGGTGTCGTGCCCCCAGCGCCGGGCGAGCTTGATCGCGCCTTCAATCGCCTCCGTACCCGAGTTGCAGAAGAAGACGCGGTCCAGGCAGGAGTGCTCGACGAGGAGCTTCGCCAGTTCCACCATTGGCTTCGTGTAGAACAGGTTCGAGGTGTGGATGAGTTGCTGTGACTGGGCGGCGATGGCCTCGGCGACCACCGGGTGGGCGTGGCCGAGGGCGTTGACCGCGAGGCCGCCGACGAAGTCCAGGTACTCCTTGCCGTCGACGTCCCAAACGCGCGTGCCGGATCCGTGGTCGAGGACGACCGGCTGGCGGCCGTAGTTCTGGAACAGGTACTTATGTTCTTCAGCGATCCAGTCGGTCATCTGGCCCTCCAGCCGGGTGCGGTTCCGGGGAAAGCAGCATGGTAGGGCAGAACCCGTGTCTGCGACATGCGGACGTCCCTCAGCTGAAGGGCGCCGCCGCCATCAGGCGCTCGTGGGGGCCCTGCGCGGCGACGGCGGCATCGCGGGACCAGGTCCCATCGTGCAGGCGCCAGGCCTGGCGGCGGTCTTCGAGGAGCATCTCCAGGAGATCCGTGAGCTGGCGCTGGAGGTCGTCCTGCCGGACCGGCGCGAGCACTTCGATTCGCTCGTCGAGGTTGCGCTTCATCACGTCGGCGCTGCCGATGAAGTACTCAGGGGCGCCGCCGTTTTCGAAGTAGTAGACGCGCGAGTGTTCGAGGAAGCGGCCGATGACGCTGACCACCCGGGCCGTCTCGCTGAGGCCCGGGAGGCCGGGCCGGAGGCGGCAAATGCCGCGGATGATGAGGTCGACTCTCACGCCGGCCTGGCAGGCCTGGTAGAGGAGCCGGGTGAACTCGCGGTCTTCGAGGGCGTTCATCTTGAAGATGATCCGGGCGGGGCGGCCGGCCTTCGCGTTGGCGATTTCACGCCGGACGCGCCGCTCCAGTTCGGGACGGAGGTTCGTGGGCGCGACCAGGAGTTCCTTCGTTTCGAGCACTTCTGAGTAGCCGGTGAGGTAGTTGAACACCCGGAGCAGGTCGGCGCAGATCCCGGGGTCGGTGGTGAACAGACCGAGGTCGGTGTAGAGGCGCGCCGTCCCGGAGTTGTAGTTCCCGGTGCCGACGTGCGCGTACATGGTCACGCCAGTCACTTCCTCGCGGACGACAAGACAGATCTTGCTGTGGATCTTCAGGTTCGGCTGGCCATAAGCGACGCGGACGCCCGCACTTTCCAGCTTGCGCGCCCATTCGATGTTGTTTGCTTCGTCGAAGCGGGCGGTCAGTTCGACCAGCACGGCGGCCTGTTTGCCCCGGCCGGCGGCGTCGATCAGGGCCGCGAGGATGGGCGAGTCGGGCGAGGTGCGATACATGGTCTGCTTGATCGCGAGCACTGACGGGTCGTCCGCGGCCTCGTCGACGAAGCGCGCCACGGTCGCATCGAAGGATTCGTAGGGGTGGTGGACCAGGATGTCGCGCTCGCGGATGGCGCCGAAGAACGATGCGGCGTCGGTCACGTTCACGAAGGCCGAGGGCACCGCGGGGGTGAACGGCGGGTCCGCAAGGTCTTGCAGGGGGAGCGCCGCGACCTGGAAGAGGTCGGCGAGGCCGAGGGGGCCATCGGAGCGGTAGACGTCGGATTCCTGGAGTTCGAGTTCTTCGAGGAGCAGTTCGACGCGGGCCGGGGGCAGCGCGCCCGAGATCTCGAGGGAAACCGCCTCAGCCAGCCGGCGGCGGCGCAGTTCGCTTTCGATCAGTTCGAGCAAGTCGCTCGCCTCTTCGCCTGAACTGCCGATTTCGGCGCTGCGAATGACGCGGAGGGTGTGCCAGTCGGTCACTTCCATGCCGGGGAAGAGCATGTGGACGTGGGCGGCAATGACGTCTTCGATGGGGACGAAGCGGAGTTCGCCGGCTTCGACAAACCGCGGCCGGTTCTGGGGGACCTTAATCCGGGCGAAGCGGTCCTGGCCGGTCGCGGGGTGCCTCACATTGAGCGCCACCGAGAGGCTGCCGCTCGAGATGAAGGGGAAGGGGTGGGCGGGGTCGACGACAAGGGGCGTGAGGACCGGGAAGATCGCCTGTTCGAAGTAGACGCTGATCCGGGCGCGAGTGGGCTGATCGAGCTCGGCGAAGGGGACGATCGAGATGCCCTGAGCGGCGAGCGCGGGACGCAATTCGTCCCGCCAGCAGGCGTCGGTCGCCCGGCGCTGGGCAGCACAGCGGGCAATGACGAGGTCCAGCTGTTCGCTAATCGTGCGGCCATCGACGGTGCGCATCCGGGGGTCGGCGCGCTGGACGCGCTTCAGCCAGCCCACCCGCTTGCCATAGAACTCGTCCAGGTTGCTGGCCGTGATGGCGAGGAACTTCACCCGTTCGAGGAGGCGGTTGCGGGGGTCGCTGGCCTCGGCGAGGACGCGTTCGTTGAACTCGAGCCAGCTGAGTTCGCGGTTGAGGTACAGCGACGGGTCGTCGAGGTCCCATTCAGGGGCAAGCGGGGACGGCGCGGCCGCGGCTGTTTCGGGGGCAGCCGGTCCAGTCTCAGCAACCGCAGGAGTCGTCTCGTCCATTGCGCACAGCTTACCGGGCGAAGACAAGCCTGTGGCATCGGGATTAAGCCGCGATGAACGGGAGATGCCGCGCGGGTCAGGCCGGGAGAAAGCTCGTGCCTTCGCTGGCCGCGCGGGCGAGGCTCCCGGCGGAACGGCCATCGATGATCTGGGCGGGTACGCCGAGGGCCACCGCCGCGAGGCAGGCCTCGACCTTCGGGAGCATGCCGCCGCTGATGACCCCGCTTTCGATGAGGGCGCGCGCGGCCGCCGCGGTGAGGCTGGGCATGACCCTGCCGTCCTCGCCCCGCACACCCTCGACGTCGGTGAGGAAGACGAGGCGGCGGGCGCCGACCGCAGCGGCGATTTCCCCGGCAATCGTGTCGGCGTTGACGTTGACCAACTGGTCCGCAAGCTCACCGGGGACGCAGCCGATGGAGCTGATGACCGGGACGATGCCGGCTCCCCGGAGGGCGAGCAATGGAGCAGGGTTCACGCGCACCGGTTCGCCGACGAAGCCGAGGTCCGGGGCCGAAAGGCGGCATTCGAGGAGGCGGGCGTCGGCGCCGCTCAGGCCGACCGCGGACGCGCCGGCCGCGTTGATGGCCGCGACGATCCGCTTGTTCACGAAGCCGGCGAAGACCGCGACGACCACCGGCAGCACCCTCTCGTCGGTGACCCGGAGGCCGCGTTCGAAGCGTGAAGGGATGCCCATCGCTTCGAGCCAGCGGCTGGCTTCCGCACCGCCGCCGTGGACCACGATGGGGATGTCCCCCGCGCGAGCCATGGCGGCAACGTCGGCGAAGGTGGTGTCCGTGGAACCGAGCGTGCTCCCGCCGATCTTGATGACGAGCGGCGCGTTCACGTCGTGTAGTCCGCGTTGAGGTGGACGTATTCGGGCGTGAGGTCACAGCCCCACGCTGTCGCCGATCCCCGGCCCTCGCCCAGCGACACAGCGATGGGCACGAGTTCGGCTTTCATCGCCGCGGAGACGGCGACCGGGTCGAAGTCCGTGGGCCGGGAGCGTGCGAACACCCGCACCCCGCAGAGGTCGATCGTCACGTCCGCTTCCTCGAAGGTGACGCCGGAGCGGCCGATGATGGCGCTGATTCGTCCCCAGTTCGGGTCGGCGCCATGGACAGCGCTCTTGAGCAGATAGGACGTGGTGAGGAGGCGGGCAAGGCTCCGGGCCTCGGACTCGGAAGCCGCGCCAGTGACGTTCGCTTCGATCATCCGGGTGGAGCCTTCGCCGTCACGGGCGATCTCCCGGGCGAGGTGGATGCACATCGCCTGGAGCGCGGCGCGGAACTCCCCGGCCAGCGGCGAACTGGCCTCCAGCGCGCCCGGCTGGCCCGCGGCATCGCGGGCGAAGAGGAGGACGGTGTCGCTGGGGCTGGTGTCGGTGTCGATGGCCACCATGTTGAAGGACCGGTCGACCGCGGCGCGCAGTTCGGCCTCGAGGAAGCCACTCTCGACCGGGGCGTCGGTCGTGAGATAGGCGAGCATCGTTGCCATGTTCGGGTGGATCATCGCGGCGCCCTTGCAGCAGCCGCCCAGGGTGTAGGGGCCGAAACGGATTGAGCCGTGTTTCGGCCGCGTGTCGGTGGTCATGATCGCGCGGCTGAAATCGGGGCCGCCGTCATGGGAGAGCGTGATCGCGCTGACCCCGGCGGCGATCTTGTCCATCGGGAGGTACTGGCCGATGACGCCGGTGCTGCCGACAAGCACGTCCCCGGGCGCCAGGCCGAGTTTGGCGGCGACAAGAGCGGCCATCTCGCGCGCGTCGGCGATGCCCCGGGCGCCGGTGCTGGAATTGGCGCAACCTGAATTGACGACCACCGCGCGGGCACGGGCGCCGGCCAGGTGCTCGACATTCACCTCGACGGCGGCCGAGCGGAAACGGTTCTGCGTGAAGGTGGCTGCGACAACGCAGGGGAAGTCAGCAACGAGGATCCCAAGGTCGAGCTTCCCTTCGCCGTAGGTCTTGATCCCGGCGAACGCGGCGCCAGCACGGAAGCCCGGCGTGGTGGTGACGTTGCCCGAGGGGTCCATCTCCGGGCTCACGGGTAGACCGCCGGGAAGTCGAGGCCGGCGGTCTGCTCGAGGCCCATCATCAGGTTCATGTTCTCGATGGCCTGCCCGGCGGCGCCCTTCACCAGGTTGTCGAGGACGCCGATGGCGACGAGCATCCCGTTCCGCCGGTCGACTTCCGGCGAGACGAGGCACATGTTGCTGCCCAGGGTGTGCTTCGTGTGAGGCGGGGCGACGCTGACCGCGGTAAAGGGCGCGTCCTTGTAGAACTCGCGGTAGATCTCGAGCACCTCCTCGCGGCTGACGTCGCGCGTGAGGGGCGCGTAGCAGGTGGCGTGGATGCCGCGGGTCATCGGGACGAGGTGGGGGACCAAGGTGACCCGCGGGGCCGGCGCTTCGCTGAGAGCCGCGAGTTCCTGCGCGATCTCCGGCTGGTGGTTGTGGTTCGCTACCTTGTAGGCGGAGACGTCTTCGTTGGCCTCGCTGTAGCCATAGCTGCCGCCACTGCCCCTGCCGGCGCCCGAAATGCCCGACTTGGCGTCGATCACGATGGCGGGCCCAGTCAAGCCGGCCGCAACGGCGGGGGCCAGCGCAAGGATCGATGCGGCGGGATAGCAGCCGGGATTCGCAACCAGTTTCGCGCCTCGGATCCGGTCGCGGTTCAGTTCAGGGAGGCCGTAGACAGCGCCGGCGAGAAGGTCGGGCGCCGGGTGGGGCTGCCCGAACCACTCCTGGAAGGCGGCGGGGTCACGGAGCCGGAAGTCGGCCGCGATGTCGACGACGGGGATGCCCTTGCGGACGAAGGGCTCGCAGGCAACGGCGCTGGCCGCGGTGGGAAGCGCTGACAGGACGATGTCGACCTCGGTCTCGATCTCCCCGGTGATCAGGAGGTCGCGGTAACAGGCGAGGTGCGGGAAGGCTTCGCCCAGCTTCTTCCCGGCGAGCGAGCGGCCGGTGATCGCCGTCAGCTTTGCACCCGGGTGATTCCAGAGCAGCCGGGCCGCTTCCATGCCGGCAAAGCCGGTGACGTTGATGACACCCACGCGTACGGTCATGGGGGCATTGTCGCCCGGGCAGGGGTAGCAAGCCAACGGAATCTACGGGTTCGGGTTCTGTGAACTGGAGCACAAACCCTGATTTCGCCATTACGAGCGCTCGCGTAGGATAGAAGGAATGCTTCGCTGCGACGCCTGTGCCACGTCCCGCCATGTGCGCGTCTGCTGCACTCACCCGGGATAGACATTCATGCCTTCACTCGATCTCGCATTCATCGGTAGCGGCAACGCGTTCATGCCAGGCGGCCTCTGCTGCAACGGCTTCGTCGTCAACGAACGCTACCTCTTCGAAGCGCCCCCCCAGACGCTGATGTCCCTGTCCAAGCTCAAGATCGACCCCAACGAACTCGACGCCGTCGTCCTCAGCCACCACCACGGGGACCACTTCCTCGGGTTGCCGTTCCTCCTCCTGCACTGGCGCTGGCGGGGGCGCACCCGCCCGGTGACCATCGTGGGCCCGAAGAACACCCAGGCGCTTGCGACCCGCATCGCCGAGGACGTCTTCCCCGGGGTGCTCGGGGAAGGGTTCGAAATCAACTGGGTGGAAGCGCCGGTTGGCCGCTGTGTCCACCTTGGCGACCTCACGGTCGAGGCGGTGGAGGTCCAGCACGACCACCTCCTCAGCGAGACGCTCGGATTCAAGGCAAGGATCAACGGCCGCCACTTCGGCTACACCGGCGACTCGATGCTTTGCGAAAGCGTGCTCGACCTGGCCCGGACCTCCGAGATTCTGATCAGTGAATGCGCCTCACGCGACCTGAAAGTGCCGGTGCACATGAACCTGGTCGACGACATTCCCCTGGTCCGGGAGGCCATGGCGCCCGAGGCCCGCCTGCTCCTCACCCACATCTCCCCGGACGTGACGTCGAACGGCCTCCCGAACACTCTGGTGGCCGAAGACTTCAAGCGCTACCGCCTCTAGGCCCGACCGTTTTCGCTCCTGAGTGTGCACCGGTAGAATCGGGCACATCGAAGGAGTTTCCATGGCTCACCCTCTCCGGAACGCAGGGGCCATCACCGGCCTCGGGATCACGCCCATGGGGCGCATCTACGGCAAATCGGCGACCGAGTTCGCCGCAGACGCCGTCCGGGCCGCAATCGCCGATTCGGGCCTGAAGCACGACCAGATCGACGGACTGCTCGTGAACGCCGGCATCACCGGGAACATCGGCGGCGGCATCTCCCTTGGCCTCCAGAACTACCTCGGCCTGAAGAACCTGCGGCTGCTGAACCACATGAACGCGGCCGGCTCCACGGCGGCACAGATGGTCCAGTACGCGACGATGACGATCGCGAACGGCATGGCGCGCCACGTCGTCTGCGTCTTCGCTGATGCGCCCCTGACCGAAGGGTCGAAGACCGGCGCCGCCTATGGGGGGGCGGCGAGGATGGCAGCCCGTCCGCGGGGGATGGCCGGCCTCTACGCGGCGGCCGGGTACTTCGGCGCAAACACGGGCTACGCGCTCGCCGCCCAGCGCCACATGGCCCTCTACGGGACGAAGCAAGACCACTTGGGGATCATCGCAGTCGGGCAGCGGCAGTGGGCGACCATGAACCCGATGGCCCAGATGCGGGAGCCGATCACGCTGGAGGACTACCACGCCTCGCGCTGGGTCATCGAGCCGCTCCACCTGCTCGACTGCTGTCTCGTCTCGAACGGCGCCGTCGCGGTCATCGTCAGCAGCGCCGAAGATGCGAAATCGATGGCCCAGCCACCGGTCTACATCCGGGGGATGGGGCAGGGCCATCCCGGCGACACCGGCCGGGCCGGAAACGACATGGAGACCGAGAGCGGCGCGAAAATCGCAGCGAAGACGGCCTTCGGCATGGCCGGGATTGGCCCCGGCGACGTCACCCAGTGCCAGCTCTACGACTGCTACACCTACACGGTGCTGGTCACACTGGAAGACTACGGGTTCTGCAAGAAGGGCGAGGGAGGACCGTTCGTGGAGGATGGCAAGCTTGGCCCGGGCGGGTCGTTGCCCACGAACACGGGCGGCGGCGAACTCTCCGCCTACTACATGTGGGGGATGACCCCCCTCAGCGAAGCCGTCATCCAGGGCCGGGGCCACGGGGGCGAACGCCAGGCCAAGAACGACGTGATCCTGTCCACCGGCAACGGTGGCACCCTCGCCTACCACGGGGCGCTGATTCTCAGCCCCCACGCGAACTGAGGCCGGCCATGACGCAACCTCCGCTGGTAACAAAGCCGCTCCCGGAAGCGGATGCCGCATCGAGGCCGTTCTGGGATGGCGCGATGGAAGGCCGCCTCATGCTCATGCGCTGCGCCGACTGCCAGGCCTGGCGCCTGCCCTCGCGCCGCCACTGCGACCAGTGCCTCTCCGATAACTACACGTGGGAACAGGCGAGCGGGCGCGGCGTCGTCCGGACCTTCGGGGTCATGCACCAGAAGTACCACCCGGCCTTCGAAGTGCCTTACAACGTGACGATCGTCGAGCTGGCGGAGGGTCCGAGAATCACGACGAACCTGATTGGCATCAGCAACGCCGACATCCGCGTGGGAATGCCGGTTGTCGTCGAATGGGAGCGCCACAGCGACGTCGCGTTGCCGAAATTCCGCCCGGCCTGAACCTGCGACAGGAGTTGTCGCCGCTTTACCGGCGGTTATGACGAGTGTTCGCTCTTAACACTTGACGGGTGGTTATACTGCGGGCGGCGAGTGAGGGTGTGCGAGGCATGGACGACGCGTCCGCCTTCGGTCTGGTCTTGTGGACGACGGATATCCCGGCGCTGGCTGGCTTTCTGCAGCAGGCAGCGGGGATGACGGTGGTGGAACTGCACCCCGGCTACGCGTCGCTGCGCGCGGGCGCCACCAGCATCGCCCTCCACGCAGACGAAAGCTACCGCGGACACCCCTGGTACGACGCCCTCCACCGCGAAGGTGCAGCCCGCGGCATCGGCGCCGAACTCCGGGTGCAGGTCGCTGATGTAGCAGCCGCCTACGCCACGGCGCTCCGCCTGGGCGGCCTGGCCGTCCAGCCCCCCTACGACGACGACGGTGTCCGCGAATGCCAGGTGATGGGGCCGGACGGCTACCTCATCTCGCTCTGGTGCCAGGTGGATGGGTAGGTTCATTACCTGAAATTGACAATCTGTATTCGGATCGCCCCGCAGGTGTGATACGGTATTTGTGAAACTTCGCACAACCAAGGGAGGTATCGCGAATGTATCACGACTATTCAACCACCAGGACGCTCCAGTTTTCCGGCGAACCGTCGGAATTGGCCAAGGCCCGGGAACTGCTTGCAAACGAGTCGCGCAAGCCGAAGACGCAACGCCCGGACCGCCAGCGGGCGGCCGTGGAACCGCGTGCCTCGCAGATCGACCCGCGCCCGACCCAGTTCCTCTACATCGCCTGACACCACTTCAGCCACCAACCAACCAGGCGGCCCTCTTCGGAGGGCCGTCTTGCGTTGCGGGGCCTACCAGGCCGTCCACCCGCCATCGACGACGAGCGTATGGCCGGTGACGTAGCTGCTGGCGTCGCTGGCGAGGAAGATGACGGCCCCTGCCAGTTCGTGCGGCTGGCCCCAGCGTCCCATCGGCGTGCGTTCGGTGATGAAGTGCTGGCGCTCAGGGTCTTCGAAGAGCGGCCGGGTCAGTTCGGTTTCGAAGTAGGTGGGGGCAATGGCGTTCACCTGGACCCCATGCGGCGCCCATTCGAGGGCAAGGACCTTCGTCAGCTGTTCGATCGCGCCCTTGGAACTGGCGTACGCAGCCTGGTTGGGGAGAGCGACGCGCCCCATGATGCTCGAGATGTTGATGACCTTGCCGGAGCCACGGGCGACCATGTGGCGGCCCACCGCCCGGGCGCAGAGGAAGTAGCCTTCGAGGTTGGTGCGAAGGACCTGCTGGTATTCGTCCGTCGAAAGCTCAAGCACCGGCTTACGGATGTTCATGCCGGCGTTGTTCACGAGGATATCGACCTGGCCGAGGCCTGCGATCGCTTCGCCTGCCAGCCGTTCGCAGTCGGCTTCGGAGGTGATGTCGGCGGGGGCCGCTTCGGCGCGGCGGCCGAGCGCCCGGATCTCGTCCCGCACGGACTCGATCTCAGGGGCGGTCCGGCTGCTGACCACGATGTCCGCGCCGGCGGCCGCGAGCGCAAGCGCCATGACGCGGCCAAGCCCGCGGCCGGCGCCGGGGACCACAGCTACCCTGCCGGTGAGGTCGAAAAATCGCGTGCCGAGTAGCGCAGGGCGGTCCACAGGCACAGTCCACCGGCTCGGCTTGGCCCGGGCAGCCCTCGCGGGGGGCTACTCGTAGCGCAGCGCCTCGGCGATGGGGACGCGAGAGGCGGCCCGGGCCGGCAGGAACGTCATCACCATCGACGCCGCGAATGCGACGGCGGAGACGCCGATCACCTGCGCCCACGGAATGACGAAGTCGACCCCCTTCGACTCCTCGGCGATGTCGCCGCTGGTGAAGAGCACCCAGCTGAGGGAGAGCCCCAGCGTGAGGCCAAGGAAGATTCCCGAGAGCGCCACGAACCCGGACTCGAAAAGGAAACTGAGCGCGACCATGCTGCGCTGGTAGCCGATGGCGCGGAGCATGCCGATCTGTTGCCGCCGTTCGACCACGGCCCGGGACGCGACCACGCCCAGCGCGGCAATGCCGACGATCAGGCCCAGTCCCATGAAACCCTGAAACACGAGCATGAAGGCGTTCTGGACCGCCTGCTGGTCGTCGATGATCTTCTTGAGGGACTCCCCGGAGGCCTGGGGGAGGCTGCTTTCCATCTGCTTCGCGAACGCCTCGGCGTCGACGCCCGGTCGCAGGGCGAAGTAGAACGACTGACCGCGCGAGGCGGGGTAGGTCTCCACCAGGGTCGACCGCTGGAGGATGATTCCGGGCCAGAAGATGTCCGCCGCGTCCTTCATCTGACCGATGACGGTGACGGTGGTCTCTGTGCCGGTGCCGGGATCGCGGAGGCGAATGGCGAAAGGCTCGAAGCTATCGGTGAGAGGATCGAGGGACAGAAGGCCCCCCTCCACCGGCGGGCCAAAGTGGTCCATCGCGGCGGTCACGCTGGCGTTGAGGATGGCGACCTTCGGGTCACGGGCGAGCGCATCCCAGACGTCGCGGTCGGTGGCGTACCCCGCCGCGCGGAACGTCAGGGGGAGGGTCGTGGTCGCAATGAATGCGTCGTCGACGCCGATGAACGTGTACCGGCTGAAATCGCGGATCACGCCGTCCTCATCCTTCTTGCGATCGAGGTTTTCGATTTCGGCTTCGAATGGATAGGCATAGCGGTTTTCGGCCGCTGCCACGACGTCGCCAGGGTTGGCGCCAGAGTCTCGGATGGCAGCCTCGATTTCCTCGATCGGGTTGTTGCTGTTCACCAGGAGCTGCGCGTCGAAGCCGCCGAGGCTGTCGTCGTTGAGGAAGATCTGCGAGAAGTTGCTGTTGAGGGTCGCGTTCACGACGAGAGCGAACATGATCAGGCCGATCATGGCCATCGTCATGCCCGTGCGGAACCGGGAGGTAAGGGGATAGGCGACGCCCGTCTTGATCGCGGGGGTGATGCGGCCGAAGCGCGAACCAAGCCTCGCGACCAGGGGAAGGACGATGTCGGCGTTGTAGACCACGATGAAGACGCCGCACGCGACCATCACCAGGCCGCTCAGGAAGAACATCTCGATGTCGCCGTTGAGTTCGCCGGTGAGCCACTCGAGCTTCCCGGAGGGGGCGATGTACCAGAAGGCGAGCAGGGCGCCGCTGGTGGCCGTGAACGAGAGGCGCTGGGCGACGTGGAAGTAGTAGAGGGTGACCGCCACCCAGAAGACGAGGAGGGAGATGCCGAGCATGAAAAAGAACTGGCCGTTGTGCTGGAGCCCGCCGTAGAGGAGGGCGATCCCGGTGATGCCCAGCGCAGACCCTGCGCCGGCCGCCCACGGTATGCGGGCGCGCGCGTCCTGGAGGAGGACGAGGACGAACCCGAGCGGCGGGATAGCCACGCCGGCAAAGGGCATCCACCCGGGCAGGCCGTGGGGTTTGTGATCACGGGTCACGCGCACCAGGAACAACGCAAGGCAGTACCACGGGAGGATCAGGAACCAGCCGATGACGGGGATGGCGAGACCCGTGATCCACGGCCATCGAGGTGGCCCTTCCGCGATCCTGCTCCCGGATGGCTGGGCGAAGTTCGAGCCGCGCAGCACGTAGAACCACGGGCTAATCAGCCCGATCAGTACGAAGCTGCCACCAAGTGCGAAACCGATGGGGCCGAAGAAGAACAGCGAAACCCCAAGGGGCACTCCCATGACGATGACGCCGTTGAGGAGACCACGGTGGTAGCCCATGAACGTCGCGTCTTCCGGGTTCACCGGGTGGCTTTCGGGAAGGTCGCGGATAGCCGAGACGATGTTGAGACGGCTCGCCCGCCAGGACGAGATGAAGATGACGATGAAGGTCGCGATCACGCCCAGGCAGAAGGCGGTGACGATGCCCCGCGGCGTGAACGAGACGTTGAGGGAGAGTCCGAGGTCCTCGCTGGCGCTGGCCTGGAGGATGCCGATCATCGCGTAGGTCACGCCCACACCTGCCAGGAGACCGACGAGAGCGGCGCCGAGGTCGTAGCCCATGCCCTCGGCGAGGAAGCTCTCCACAAGCTGGGCGCGCTTCGCCCCAACCGCCCGCGCCATGCCCATCTCCGGTTTCCGTTCGGCTGCCAGCATCACGAAGATGAGGAAGATGAGGAGGATGCCGGCCGCGATGGAGAAGAGCCCCAGCACGATGAAGAACGTCGTGAAGACGGAGCCGAAGAACTCCGCGAGCGCCACACCGTCCTTCTTGAACGGGTCCACCTTGTAGGGGCGGCCTTCGAGTGCCGCTTCAAGGCTGTCGACGGCCGCATCCGAGCGGTCCACGCCGCTCTTGACCCCGCCGTGGTTCGACACCCAGACGCTGTCGGCGTTCTCACCCTTGCCCGTGAGCTGGCTGAGGAAGCCGAACTCGACGGCCGCGCCCTGCCGGTAGGAGGTGTCGAAACTGCCGCTGAGGATGGTGTTGGGCACGATCGCCTTCACGGTGAGTTCGACTGGCTGCAGCTGATAGAAGACGCGGACGGTGTGGCCCACCTTTGCGTCGATCTGGTCTGCGAGCTCTTCGTTGACCGCGATCTCGTTCGCTCCCAGCTCCACCGGTCGGCCTCGCGTGTCCTTGAGACCGCCGAGCGCGGCGGCGTCCTCTGGCCGGTAGGCGACGAGCCTGGCGGAGAACTCGTTCAGGCGGGTGTCGACGTTCTGGACCGGCAGCCGTTCGCTGATGAAGGGGGCGAAGGATTCGATGTTCGGGTCGCCAGCAAACATCCGGCGCCATTCCTCCACCTCGGCCAGGGGGATAAGTTGCTGGTCGATGGCGGCGGGTTGCCGATCCGTGTCCCAGCGGATCATCTCGTCCGCTTCGCCCGCGGTGTTGTAGACCTCCGACGTGATGCTCGTCGTGAGGGTGTCGCCCGTGCCGAAGGCGGCGGACGTGATCAGCGTCGAGAGCATGAGCCCGATCACGATGAGGCCCGTCTGCGCCGGGCGCCGCGGGATGTTTCGCAGACCCATCTTGAACATCACAGGGTTACGAATGGCGATGAGGGCCACGAAGCCCAGGATCCCCATCGTCGCCGCCAGGCTGCCGGCGGCGATGTAGGTCATCGAGAGGCCGAAGAGTTCGTTCATGGCTAGTGTGCCGCGGCGGCGACCGCCATCTCCGCCTGGCTGTCTTCGCGAAGGATCACGCCGTCGGCCATCTGGATGGTTCGGTGGCAGCGGGCAGCAACGCGCGGGTCGTGTGTGACCAGCACGCACGTCTGGTTGAGGGTGCGGTTGGCCTGGACGATGAGGTCCATGATCTGGTTGGCTGCAGCGGAGTCGAGGGCGCCAGTAGGTTCGTCGGCCCACATGATCGCCGGGCGGTTGACGAGCGCGCGGGCGATGGTGACGCGCTGGCGCTGGCCACCCGAAAGCTGCGACGGCTTCTGGTTCGCCCAATCGCGGAGATCGACTCGTCCCAGAGATTCGAGGGCGGCCTGGCGGGCAATTTTCGGCCGCGTGCCGGAAACGATGAGGGGCAACTCGACGTTCTCGACGGCCGTGAGCACCGGGAGGAGGTTGTACGTCTGAAAGATGAAGCCCATGTCGGTGGCGCGGAACTCTGTCTTGCGGTCGTCAGCCATCTTCGAAATGTCGGTGCCGTTGATGAATACCGTCCCGGAGTCGATTTCATCGAGGCCGGAGAGGCAGTTCAGCAGCGTCGTCTTGCCACAGCCCGACGGGCCCATGATGGCGACCATCTCGCCACGGCGAACCTGGAGACTGACCCCCTGCAGGGCGTGGACCTGGACGGTGCCGGCATGGTAGGTCTTCTCGACGTCGCGGGCGTCGATGACGACGACGGCGTCCGGTGTCAGGGTGAGAACTGTCATTCGTTGCTCCCGCATGGGCGCCGCTCCGGGCGGCTGGCCGGGGTTCTCAGTGTAACCCACGCGACCCCCAAGGACTTGTGAAGGACTTCACAGATGTCTGGCTACTCAGCCACTTCAATTGTCATTTCCAGCGGCGATCCTTCGCCATCGAACCCCCATGCCTGCCAGCGGACCGCTTCCGCGCCCAGTCGGGCAGCGTCGCAGGCGAACCGGGGTGCGAGGCTCAGGTCGAATCCGGCGAGCCCGCCGGGGCCAAGTGCGACGACTGTGGCGTGGGCTGCTTCCGCCTCCCGGCAAATGCGGTCGGCGTCGAACCCCATGGCGCCCGCCGCCCGGTACGGCGACAGGTAGCCCGGGCCGGTCTGGAGGAGGCGGTTGGCGCCGATGAAGTTGCCACGGGAGATGTGGACGAAGGCCGCGGCGATCTGGATGAGCCCCTTGTAGAGATCGCGGACCTCGCCCTGCTCCTCCTGCCAGATCTCCTCGATCGTTTCGTGACATTCGAAGTAGCGGCCCGTGTTGAACTCGTCGCAGGCGCGCTGCAAGGTCGCGGGGACCGTTATCCGCTTCGTCACCCACCTCCGCGGCGGGGGTTTCGGCGTGGACGAAACCTCTGGCATCGGGTTCAGGGTAACAGCCGGGTGCGCGAAATGGCGTCGCGGTGAAGAATAGGCCGGTAGCCCCACTCACTCGAGGAACACCGATGGCCGACCCCCACGCCCAGGAACCGAACGCTGCCCCCATGCATCACGAGATCAAGGAGCGCTTCACGAACGCGCAGGTCGCGATCTCCGGGATCCTCGGCGCGGTCGCGATCATCGCCGGGATCGTGCTCGGGATCGTCCTGGTCAACGACTGATCGCCGGGCGAAAGAATTCGTCTCTACTTCACGTAAGGACCGCCCGTTCCGGTGAACGGGGCCTGTATGATCGCCCTATGAGTTCCCTGAGCGCGCCGGTCGCGACCCCGGGCAGCCGGATCCTCCTGCGCGCGACGAAGTTCGACGGTGCGGCGCATTGGATTCAGCCGTTCACCGTCGTTTCCGACGACGGCCAGTTGCTGGTGACCCAGTACCGGGCCCGGACGCCGATCTATTCGAGCCGGGGAGAGTTCCGATCGCCCTACGACAGCCTCGTCTACTTCTGGCGCGACCGCTGGTACAACGTCTTCCGGCTTTCACGGCCGGGCTGCGAACTGGCGCTCTGGTACTGCAACGTGACCACGCCGCCCACCTTCGATGGCTGCCAGCTGAGCTACGTCGACCTTGACCTCGACGTGGCGGTGCGCCCGAACGGCTGCGTCGACCTCCTGGACGCCGACGAATTCGCGGTCCACCAGCAGAAGTACGGCTACCCCGAAAGCGTCATCGCGAGGGCAGAAGAGGCCGCCGAAGAGGTGAGCGCCCTGGCCCGGGCGAACGGTTTTCCCTTCAACAAGGGATAGCGGCGCCGGGCCTCCAACAGCAGCGCGCCACCCCGGCCGGCAGCAATGTGGTGCCGCGCTTCATTGATCCGGCGATTGCCACTACCCTGTACGTCCTATGCCGGACGTCCGCGACATTCGCCAGCACCTCGAGTCCCTGCTTTCGACCGCAGTCTCCGCGGCCATCGCCGCCGGGGACCTGCCCGATGTAGCCATCCCGGGGACGGCGCTGGAGCGGCCCAAGGACGCGGCCAACGGCGACTACGCGAGCACCCTGCCCCTGCGGCTGGCGCGTTCGGCGATGAAGCCGCCGCTGGAGATCGCGAAGGCTATCGCGCGCCACTTCCCCGCTGACCCCGTGGTCGAACCGCCGACCGTGGCCCCGCCCGGCTTCGTCAACTTCCGGCTCTCCCAGGGGTTTGTCCAGGCACAGGTGGAACACATCGTCAGCTTCGGCCCCGCCTACGCGGATTTGACCCTGGGCCGGGGGAAGAAGGCGCAGGTCGAGTTCGTCTCGGCCAACCCAACCGGGCCCTTGCACGTGGGCAACGGGCGAGGAGCGGCCATCGGCAGCGCCCTCGCATCGGTCCTTTCGGCCGCCGGCTACGAAGTCGAACGCGAGTACTACGTCAACGACGCTGGTACGCAGACCGACACCTTCGGCGAAACGCTCTACGCGCGCTATCAGCAGGAGTTCGGCCGCGATGAGCCAATCCCGGCGGAGGGCTACCCCGGCGCGTACGTGGCGGAGCTCGCCCGGGAGATCAAGGCCCAGGCCGGCGAACGCTTCCTCCGGCCGCCGGGCGAACCGGGCCCCGCGGAACTGACAGGCCTCGGCATCGAACTGATGGTGCGCTCCATCCGCCAGACGCTGGTCCGGTTCGGGGTTCAGTACGACCGCTGGTTCGGCGAGAAGTCGCTCTACGACCCCGAAGGCCCCTATGACGAAGCGATGGGCATCCTCAGGGCGAAGGGGCAACTTGTAGAGCGCGAAGGCGCCCTCTGGTTCACATCAAGCGAACTCGGGGAAGAGAAAGACAACGTCGTCGTCCGCTCCGATGGCCGCCCCACGTACTACGCGAGTGACATCGCCTATCACTACGACAAGTTCGTGCGGCGAGGCTTCTCGCTGGTCATCGACGTCTGGGGCGCGGACCACCACGGCCACGTCTCGCGGCTGAAAACCGCGACCGCGGCCGTGGGCGGGGACGCCGAGGGCCTCCACATCCTCCTCTACCAGTTGGTCTTCCTCAAGCGCGGCGGCGAGGCGGTCAAGCTTTCCAAGCGGGCCGGAGAACTCGTGACCCTGGACGAACTGATCGACGATGTCGGCAGCGACGCCGCCAAGTTCTTCTTCCTCCTGCGGTCGCCCGGGGCACAGATGGACTTCGACCTTGACCTGGCGAAGACCCAATCGAGCGAGAATCCCGTGTTTTATGTGCAGTACGCACACGCCCGGTTGGCGAGCATGCTCGAACGCGCAGCGGAGCAGGGGATCACGCCCGAAGGCGGCGACGTCAACCTCCTCGTCCAACCGCAGGAACTCGGGCTCATCCGCGAAATGATGCGGCTGACCGAAGTGATCGAGGTGGCAGCCACCACCTTCGAGGCGCAGCAGCTGCCCCACTATGCGATGGAACTGGCGACCGCCTTCCACTCCTTCAACGACGCGTTCAAGCAGCAGGGCGACTCGTCGCTCAAGGTGATCACCGAGGACCTCGCGATGACCAAAGCGCGCCTGCGGCTGGTGCTGGCGGCGAAGGTCTCGCTGGCGCGCGTGCTCGGGCTCATGGGGATGACGGCGCCGGAACGGATGTAGCCCGCGGCGCCGGGAGCGGACCCGGGACGACGATGTGCCCGCATTCGGCACAGCCGAACATCTCGAACCCCTCGGACCCGGGAGCCCAGCAGTGATAGGCAACGAGGGCGCAGGTGAGCGCGTCCAGGGTGTCTTCGACCGCCTTGAGTTCGCGCCCGCGCAGGCTGGCCAGGCTGACCGCCAGCAGCGGCACCAGGGCCGGGGCGCCCAGGACTCCGGGGAGAGTGGCTTCGAGGAGGGCGGTGAGGTGTCCCCGGTACTCGTCGAGACCCCGCCGGCGCGCAGCCACCCGGCCCTTCTTGTAGCGGATGATGTGACCCAGCCCGAAAAAGACGATGTGCGCGGGATGGGGGAAAACTTCAAGCGCGAACCGGCCGCGGGATCCCGGAGAGAGCGTCCCCGGGTCGAGGGAGAAGCCCCGTTCCCGGAGTTCGGCGCCGAGGAACGGTCCGGCCATGCCGCCCATCTTTTCGAGGAAAGGCCGGTTCGCAACGTACGCGCCCGCGTGGAAGCGCCCGAAGACCCTGGCGAGTTCGCGTTCCGCCCGGCGCCCGGGTTCGACCACCAGCGGCGCGTCGATGGCCGCCACGACGTCGGGGCCGTAGCCGGCGATGAGGTCGGCGAATTCGGTGGGCCGCAGGGTCTCGGTGCCGAGCCGGGTGAGGGTGACCCCGGAGGCATCGCCTTCGAGGACGCAGATGCCGGATGGACGCCCCTGCGTCCAGGCGAGGTCGAGGCCGACGAACACGGTCACGCGCCAAGTATGCCGGAGCCGCGCCCGTAGCCGTCGCGGACGGTAGTCTGCGGCGAAGATGACTGACCTGGCCCCACCAGTTTCGACGACCGGGAAGACCGCCCTCGAGGTGGCGCGACTGTGCGCCGCAGCCGCCCGGGAGATCATGCGCGAGGCGTTCGGCCGCGCGGGGGTCACCGCCGTGAAAGGGCGGGGCAACGTCCTCACCGAGACCGACATGGCGGTCGAACGGCTGACCCACGACATCCTCGGGCGCGAGTACCCGGGGCACGCCATCCTCAGCGAAGAGACCGCCGCCGAGGTCCGGAGCGACGGCTGGATGTGGGTGGTGGACCCGGTGGACGGGACGAAGAACTTCTCCCGTGGGATCCCGCACTTCTGCTACAACATCGCCCTCTGTCACGATTCGGAGCCGGTGACGGCCCTGGCGCTCCAGCCGCTGCTGGACGAGGAGTTCGCCGCCGAGGCGGGCCGCGGCTGCACCCTCAACGGCCTGCCGGTGACCGTGTCGGCGGTCGAGACTGTCCGCGAATCCGTGTTCGCGATGGACATGGGGTACGACGATCGGCGCGGGCGCCGTCAACTCGAGACAGCTCTCAGCCTCTGGCCCGGGATGCAATCGTTGCGAGTCCCCGGCTCCGCCGCGCTGGGGATGGCCTACGTAGCGGCCGGCCGCTGGGACATCTTCCTCCACGCGAACATGCAGCCGTGGGACGTCGCCGCCGGTATTCTCCTCGTCCGGGAGGCGGGGGGCGTCGTCACCGGCCGCGAAGGCGAGCGGGCGACGATCTACTCCGAAGGCGTGGTCGCGGCGACACCGGGGGTGCACCGGGACTTCCTCGCCCTGGCCGGGCACCGCCCCTGGCGCGACTGACGAACCGGCCAAGGCGAGTCACCCTTGTCACGCAGCTGAGACGAAGAGTGCCGCCAGGCCGGCACTCGCCGCGGCAAGCACTCCGAACAATCCGTCGCGACCGAGCCGCGGCGCGACCGTGCGCCCCACGGTGCCGGCAGCTGCGGCCAGGGCGGCCGCAGCGAGTGCCCGCTCGACCGATTCGAACCAGAGAACGACCACAGCCAGTCCAGAGGCGACGCCGAACAGCCCGAGCCCGAGAGCACGGGACCCCGCCTCGCCTACCATGCCCGGCAGTCCCGTGCCCGGACCACCTGCATCGGGCGCCTGGTTCGCAAGGTGGAGGGCCAGGCCCAGCATCCCGCCCAGCGGGAACGCCCACCAGAGGAGGGGGTCCCACGCAGCGGCAGCGAGGAACACCCAGGCGGGGATGAGCGGGAACGCGATGGCGAACGGCAGCCAGCTGAGCACTGTGCGTTTCAGGAACGCGTCGTAGGCGATGCCGCACCCGAGGCCGGCGGCTCCCACCAGCCACGCATCCGTGGAGAGCCACGACGTAACCGCGAGGCCCGCACCGGCGAACGCGCCGGCAAGCACCGTCGCAGCCCGCCACGACACCAGCCCACGGGGGATGGCCTTCCAGGGCTTCGCCTGCCGATCAGCCTCGCGGTCGACGACGTCATTGACGAGGCCGATGGCGAATTGGAAGCACAGCATCCCGCCGCCCAGGGTGAGGTAGAGCGCCGGCCCCGCGTTCCCGTCCGCGAAGGGGATGAGCGCGACCGTGAGCGCCGCCACCAGCAACGAGGGGAATGGGTGGACAACGCGGATGAGAGAGGCCCACGCCGGCGGCATCGACCCGCCGACGACGGGCCTGCGTGGCGCCCCCGGGTGGCGGGAGCCGGGAATCCGGCGGTGGCGCTGGCGTGGCATGGGGAGAGTCTAGCGGTTTGTTGCCGTCCTTCCCGCGCCCATGCGGTGCTGTAGACTTGGCCGCGTGAAAGCGGAAATCATCGCCATCGGCACCGAGATCCTGCTCGGGGAGATCATCGACACCAACAGCGCCCACATCGCCCAGCAACTCCCGGAACTGGGCATCGACCTGAACTACAAGACGGTCGTCGGCGACAACATGGGCCGGATCACGGAGACGTTCCGGCGCGCCTGGGACCGCTCCGACCTCATCATCATGACCGGCGGCCTCGGCCCGACCGAAGACGACATGACCCGCGAGGGGATCTGCGCGCTCCTCGGGGAGGAACCGACCGTGGACCCGATCCTGGAGCGCCGGCTGAGGGCGTTCTTCGAAGGGCGCGGCTACGTCATGCCGCCTTCGAACATCAAGCAGGCCTGGCTGATCCCGAGTGGCCGCGCGCTCGACAATCCCCGCGGCACCGCGCCCGGCTGGTGGGTCGAACGCGACGGCCGGATCATCGTCGCCATGCCCGGCGTCCCCCCGGAGATGGAGCGGATGTGGGCGAACGAGGCGCGGCCCGAACTCGAACGGCGGTCGGACGGCGAAGTCCTGGTCACCCGGACGGTCAAGACGGTCGGCATCGGCGAGGGTTCGGTCGACGAGATGGCCAAGCACCTCTACGGCACGGCCGGGATCGGGATCGGCACGTACGCCCGCGCGGACGGCGTCCACCTCCGCATCGGCGCGAAGGGACGCAGCCGCGAGGAAGCGTGGGAGCGGATCCGGCCGGTGGAAGAGGAACTGCGCAGTATCTTCGGGAGCGCGATCTGGGGCTACGACGACGACACCTTCGAGGGCTTCATCGCCGACCAGATGCACGAACGCAGCCAGACGCTGGCGGTGATGGAGTCGTGCACGGGCGGGCTGCTTTCGAGCACGCTGACCGATGTGCCGGGCTCAACGCAGTACTTCACGGCGGGGTTGGTGACCTACCACGCCCAGCAAAAGATCGACGCCGGCGTCCCGGTCGAAGTCATCGAAGAGTTCGGCGTGATCTCACAGGAGACGGCGAAGGCGATGGCCCAGGCCGTGCGCGAGCGCTACCGGACGGACTATGGCATCGGGGTCACGGGCGTGGCCGGGCCCGACCCTGCCGACGGCGTGCCGCCGGGGACGGTCCACGTCGCCGTCGCGACGCCGGAGGGCGGGGTGCACGCACTCTCGATGACGATGAACACCGGCCGGGCGGCGGTGAAGCGCCGGGCGGTAACGACAAGCCTCCTCCTGCTGCGGAGGGCGCTGCTGGGCGAGGCGCGGTAGTCCTACCGCGGCAGGCCGATGCCCCGGGTTGCGATGATGTTGCGCTGGATTTCGCTGGTGCCCCCGGCGATCGTGCGCGGGACTGTCGTCAGGTAGGTCAGGGCGAACTGCGCCTGGAGCTTCGCGTAGGGCGACCCGGGCATCAAGGCGCCGGCCATCCCGAGCGCGTGGAGGCCGGCATTCGCGATCCGCTGGTCGAGTTCGCTCAGGAACAGCTTGAGCAGGCTCGCTTCCTGGTTGGGGACGCCGCCCGAGGCGAGGATGCTGGCGACCCGGTAGCTGAGCATGCTCGCCACCCGGACGCTCACCGCAAGGTCCGCTACGCGGGTGCGATGCACGGTTGACGCCGTGCCACTTTCGCGGAGGAAGCCGCAGAGGTCGTCCAGCGCCCTCCGGGGGGCGCCGGTATTCGCGATGTTCGATCGCTCCAGGTCGAGCGTCGTGGTGGCGAGGTACCAGCCGCGGTTCACTTCGCCGAGCAACGATTCGGCGGGCATGCGGACGCCATCGAAGAAGAACTGGCCGAAGCCCTTGCGGCCAGCGATGTTGAGCAACGGCTGGAAGCTGACGCCCGCCGACTTCAGGTCGAGCAGGAAGTAGCTGATGCCCTTGTGCTTCGGCACTTCCGGGTCGGTGCGGGCGAGCAGGTACATCCAGTCGGCGTAATGGCCGTGGCTGGTCCAGATCTTCGTCCCGTTGAGCACCCAGTCGTCGCCGTCGCGGACGGCGGTGGTCTGGAGGCTGGCGAGGTCGGAGCCAGCGCCGGGTTCGCTGAAGCCCTGGCACCAGACCACGTCCCAGTTCGTAATCGCGGGCAGGTGCCGGCGCTTCTGCTCCGGGGTGCCGTACATCGTGATCGTCGGGCCGGCATAGCCGACCGCGGGGCCGCGGCCGCCGCTTGGCGCCCGGGCGTAGGAGATTTCCTCGCCGAAGACCAGTTGTTCCACAGCGCCCAGCGCCATGCCGCCGTACTCCGCCGGCCAGGACGGCGCGATCCAGCCTTTCGCAGCCAGCCGCTTGTTGAACGCGCGAAGCTTCTCCGGCTCCTCTTCCTCGGCGTAGAAGAAACCCTCGATGTCCGGCGTGACGTTGTCGCGAAGCCAGTCGCGAACTTCGATGCGAAGGGCTTCCTGGGCGGGCGAAAGGCGGAACTCCATGGCGCGCCAGTATACGGCGGTCAGGGACTGGAGGGGCGGTCCTGCCGAAACCGGTCCAGTTCGGCCGCCGCCTCGGACAGCCGCGAGACGCGGTGGATCCGCTCGCCTTCGAGCCAGCGGTTGCGGGGCCAGTCGACCAGGAACACCGCCGGCACCAGTTCGGCGAGCCATGCGGCGGTGTGAGGGTCGTCTTCGAAGTGGGCGACGGCTCCCAGTTCGACCACACGGCGGGCCTTGAACTGGGCCGATTTCTCCCGCCAGTGGGGGCGCATGTGCAGCGTCGGGACCGCGCCGAAATAGCGTTCGAACCAGCCTTCGGTGAGGCCGCGCGCAACTTCGGCCCGGGCGGTGACGACGTGGCATTCGAACGACTCGGAGAGTTGCCGGAAGCCTTCGACCGCACCCGGCATCGGTTTGCGGCCAAGATACCGCCAGCGCTCGGTCACCCAGAGGAGATTTCGGTGGCCTTCCCCCTCCCGGCGCTTGTGTTGCCCCTTGCCGGGATTGATCCCGAACGGCGGCCGGCAGAGGACGCCATCGAGGTCGAAGGTCACCAGCGGGCGGGGTGTCGTGGTCACCCTGCCATGCTAGCGGGTGGCGCGTAGCCGTTCGAGCGGTAAGTGTTTCCGGGCGATGGAGATCCTGGAAGTGGTGGGATTAGCTGCGGCAGCGTTCGCGGCCGGGGCGATCAACGCGGTCGCCGGGGGCGGCTCGCTCATCAGCTTCCCGGCGTTGCTTGCGGCCGGGTATCCATCGAAAGCGGCCAACGTGACGAACTCGGTCGCGCTCTGGCCGGGCTATGCGGGCGGGTCGCTGGGCTACCGGAACGAACTCGGGCGTCAGCGCCGGCGGGTGGTCCTGCTGACCTTGCCAAGCGTCCTGGGCGCGCTCGCGGGCTCGGCAATCCTGCTCTCGACGCCCGAGTCGGCCTTCGACCGGATCGTGCCCTTCCTCATCCTCTTCGCGTGCGGGCTGATGGCCTTCCAGGACAGCCTCGGGCGATTCGCCGCCCGGCATCGCCTTCGCGCCCGGGACGAAGCCCACGTCCCGCTCTTCCTCCACGCCGGGATCTTTCTGCTCGCGATCTACGGGGCCTACTTCGGCGCCGGCCTGGGCATCCTGACACTGGCAATCCTCGGCATCCTCCTGCCCGACGAGATCCAGCATTCGAACGCGCTCAAGGGGATGCTGTCGCTGCTGATCAACGCGGTGGCGGTCGTCTATTTCGCCTTCTTCGGGCCGGTCGAATGGGCCGCCGCCGGAGTGATGGCGGTGGGCGCGCTCGCCGGGGGCTACCTCGGCGTGGGCGTCGCCCGGCGGCTGGGGGGGCGCTGGCTGCGAATCTCGGTCATCGCCTACGGGCTGGTGGTGGCCGGCGTCCTCTTCATCCGCTGACGATCCTGCCCGCCCGGGTTCGTCCCGAACGGAGCGCCGCCCTATAATCACGGGCACTGTCCCCCGGGAGTTTGCCCATGGCCCTCTTCTCCGTGCGCTTCGTTTCGCGCCAACCCCACGACACCCCTGCCGACCAGTGGCAGGGCATCGTCGCCGACCAGTTGCGGGCCGTCCGCGCCCAGTACGACCAGGGGAAGATCCGGGCCATCTACCGCGAAGCAGGCACCGGCGTGCTCGCTATCTACGACGCGACCGATGCGCGCGAACTCGACTCACTCCTCGCCCAGTTGCCGATGTGGCGATACTTCCACGAAGTCGAAGTGCGGGCACTCTGGGACATGGTCCCGGCGCTGCCCGGGGCGTAGGAACCGAAGATGAGCCAGGTCCATCCCGACGACTTCAAGGGCGCGCTCGGATCCTGGGCGTCAGGCGTCACCGTGGTGACGACTCGCCACGAGGGGATGGTCTACGGGATCACGGTTTCGAGCTTCTCCTCGCTCTCGATGGACCCAACCCTGGTGCTCGTCTGCCTGCAGAACTCGAACAAGCTTTCGCAGATGGTCCAGGCTTCGAGCAAGTTCGCGATCAGCATCCTTGCCGAGGGCCAGGAAGACGTTTCGGACTGGTTTTCGAAGTCCGGGCGTGACCCGGTCCCGTCGTTCGAAGACTTCGGGACGATCGAATGGCACACGGGAAGCCCGATCATTGCCGGGTCGATCGCCCACCTCGACTGCGAACTGGACGAAGCAATCGTCGGGGGTGACCACACGATCGCGGTCGGCAAAGTCGTCGGTGCGGCCTTCGACCCCTCGCTGAAGCCGCTGGTCTACTTCCGCCGGGGCTACCGGCCTGTGGTGATGGACTAACGCGATGGCCGTGAAAGTACTCATCGAACGACGGGTGCTGCCCGGGCAGGAAAAGCGGGCGCTGGAGTTGCTCCGGACCATCCGCGCGCGGTGCCTGGACGAGTCCGGGTACATCAGCGGCGAAACCCTGCGCGACAGCGAAGACGCCCACAACATCGTCGTCATCAGCACCTGGTTCGGGCTCATGGACTGGCGCCGCTGGCACGGTTCCGAAGACCGCAAGCGACTGGAATCGCAACTGCGGCCGCTCCTCGCCGCGCCCGAGCGCGTCCGGGTTCTGCTGGAAGGGCTTTCGGAGAGCCACTCCGGGGCATGACCGGGCGGCCGCCGGAGGACCGCTGACTTTGCGCAATTCCGCACAAGCGGGGTAGTATCCGCTCGGAGGTTCGCCCGTGTCACCAGCGCTTGCTTTCCTCGGTCTGTCCATTCTTGGCACGTGGGGCCTCGCATCGATCGGCCTCATCGTGGGCGGGATCATCCTCATCTTCTTCCCCGGGAATGCGGATACGAATTCGGACCCGATGGTGGGCGGCATCGTCCTCCTCGTCGTCGGGTTGGCTTCCGGTGGCCTGATGCAGTTGGTGCTCGGCCCCTTGCTCGGGATCGACCCTCCCCTGCCCATCAAAGCGAAGTCGATCATCCCCCACGCGAAGCTCAACACATGGGTGAGCGCCGGTTACCTCCGCGACCTGCCCGATGGCAAGCCGAAGGAGATGCGGATGCACAGCCTCCGGGTCGCGGTCGTGCGGATGGGCGACAACGCCTACGCGATGACCGGCCTCTGTTCCCACGCCCGCCTGCCGATCGCCGGCTTCCCCGGCAGCCCGATCAAGGCGGAGCCGGTGAAGGACGACTGCGTCATGTGTCCCCTCCACGGCGCGCGCTTCGAAGTAGCGACCGGCAAGGTGGTCCGGCAGCCGTTCAGCAGCCAGTTCAACAACGACCACCCGTTCCTCGGCAGGCTCCAGTCGAAGCTCCTCTTCTTCAACCGGAAGGCCGAAGACATGCAGACCTACCCGGTGCGCATCGAAAACGGCGAGGTCATGGTCGGCCTGCCGAAGTAGGCCACGGTTCGATAGCGAGAGAACCTCGGCCCGGGCGATTCGTCCGGGCCCTCTTGTTGTCTGTCACCGGGGGGCGCCAGCCTGTACGCTTCCCGCCATGGACGACCCGCTCCTCGCCTGGCGGCTGAAGTTCCCCATCCTCGCCAGCAAGACCTACCTGATCAACAACTCGCTCGGGGCGATGCCGGCGAGCGTCCGGGACGCGCTGGCCGAGTACACGGACCTCTGGGCCAGCGAGGGCGTCGTCGCCTGGGACACCTGGCTGCCGGAGATCGCGAACGTCGCCGGCCTGCTCGAAGACATTATCCACGCGCCCCGCGGTTCGATGACGATGTCGCAGAACACGACCAACTCGCTCGCAGCCATCCTCTCCTGCCTCGAATACGAGGTGCCGCGGAACCGGATCGTCCACTGCGCCGGCGAATTCCCGACGGTGGAGTACCTGCTCGACGCCCAGCGCCGGGTGGGGGCCGAAGTCGTGCGCGTGGGGAACGACCCGCTGGTGTTCCCCGCCGGCGAACTCCTGGAGGCCATCGACGACCGGGTGGCGCTCGTGGTCATCTCACACGTCCTCTTCCGCACGGCGGAACTGGTCGACGTCCGGCCGTTTGTCGAACGCGCACACCAGCACGGTGCGCTCGTGGTGCTCGACGCCTACCAGTCGATGGGCGCAGTGCCCGTCGACGTGACCGAACTCGGCGTCGACTTCCTGATCGGCGGGTCGGTGAAGTGGCTCTGCGGCGGGCCGGGGGCCGGGTACATCTACGCCGACCCGCGGATCGTCGAGCGGCTCGAACCGCGATTCCCAGGCTGGTTTTCGCATGAGCGGCCGTTCGCCTTCGAGCCGCCGCCAATCGACTACGCGGCGGGTGTCGGGCGCTTCACGGGCGGCACCCCGAACATGCCCGGCTACTACCAGGCGCGCGAAGGCTATCGGGCGATCCGCGAAGTCGGCGTCGGCGCTATCCGCGAGAAGGCGCGCCGCCAGACTGCCATCCTCTACGACGGCGCCCGATCCCGGGGGCTGACCGTGAACAGCCCGGAACGCTTCGAGGCCCGTGGCAACCATGTCACGGTCGACTTCCCGGGCGCCGAAGTGGTGAAGCAGGAACTCATCCGCCGCGGCTTCGTGGTCGACTACCGGCCTGGCGCCGGCATCCGGGTCGCGCCCCACTTCTTCAACAGCGACGACGAGTGCCGCGCCATCCTCGACGAGGTCGACGCCATCCGCCGCAAGCCGGGCGCCAGGCCGTGACCTCTGTCGACGTCCACTTCCTCGGCTCCGGGGACGCCTTTGGCAGCGGCGGGCGGCTGCAGGCGTGCATCCTCCTGCGGGGGCCGGGCGAGCCGTTGCTGCTCGACTGCGGAGCGACTTCGCTGGTGGCGATGAAGCGTGCCGGCGTCGACCCCAACGAGATCGGGTTCGTGGCCCTGAGCCACCTCCACGGCGACCACTTCGGCGGGTTGCCGTTTCTGCTGCTGGACGGGCAGTTCAACCGCCGGACGATGCCGCTGGTGGTGGCGGGACCGCCCGGGGCGCAGGCGCGGGTCCACGCCGCGATGGAAGCGCTGTACCCGGGGTCGAGCGCGGTCGAACGGAAGTTCGCGGTCGAGTTCATCGAATTGGCAGAGCGGGAAGCCCTCCGGCTGGCGGGATGGGCTGTCACTCCCTTTGGGGTCGTCCATGGGAGCGGGGCGCCGCCGTTCGCCATCAGGGCGGAGACAGGAGGCGTCACCATCGCCTACTCGGGCGACACCGAGTGGACGGACGCGCTGATCGACGCGGCCGATGGGGCGGACCTCTTCATCTGCGAGTCGTACGGCGCGGCGAAGAAGATGCGGTTCCACATCGACTTCGACACGCTCCAGGCGAACCGCCACCGCATCGCCTGCCCGCGGATCGTCCTCACCCACATGGGCCCCGAGACGTTGGCCACGGAGACGCCGGGGTTCGAGCGCGCCGAGGACGGCCTCGTGCTGCGGGTCAGCCCTGCTGTGCCGCACGCACCGCCGGCATAACCTCTTCGGCGAAGCGCCGGGCCGCGGTCTCCCCTTCGGTGCGGTCCGCCCCCATCGATGCCCCGACCACGAGGAAGCGTTCGATCCCGAGCGAGGCGAGCTCCCGCAGGCGTTCGATACAGTGCCCGGCGTCCCCGAGGATGGCGAACCGCGAGGCGAAGTCGTCGCCGATGACGCTGGCCTGGGCGCTCCCGGCCTGGGCATGGTGGGTCATGTCGTAGGCGTCGTGGACTCCCTTGAGCACTGCGCGGTCCGCGTCGGTCGCGGGGCCGACCACGCTGCCATGCATCGCGGAGAAGCGGGCGAAGAGCGAGACGCCACCTTCGCCCAGCCTGCGGGCGACCGAGACATCCGGGTGGACGACAACGGTCACGTAGGCGCCGAAGGGCATTGCCAGGGGGTCAAGGCCGGCGGCACGGCGGGCCTCGCGAGCGGTTTCGATGCCCCAGCGCAGGCGCGCCGGGGCGGCGCCGACCGCGAAGGTGACGCTATCGGCGATGACGGCGGCCATGCGGATGACCTTCGGCCCGGTGGCAGCGACATCGACGGGAACCTTGAGTTGCCCCGGCCGGAGCCACGCGATCCTGCTCGACGACGGCCTGTCAGCAAGGCCGAGGTCGTCGACGTTCGCTCCTTCCTCGAAGGGGACGTCCTCGCCGCGGAGGTAGCCCTGGAGGCGGCGGAGGTACCGTTCGAAGACCGGGACGGAGGCGGGCGCGAAGCCGAGGTGTGCGAGCGCCGAGTCGCCGCGGCCGATGCCCAGCACGGCGCGCCCGCCAGATTCGGCCTGGACGGTCGCGATCGCCGAGGCAGTGACCGCCGGGTGCCGGGTGAAGGGATTCGTGACGCCCGTGCCCACCTTCAGGCGTTCGGTGGCCTGGGCGGCATTCGAACAGGCGATGTAGCAGTCGCCGGAAAGGTTCTGGGAGTCGACGAAGACGATGCCGTCGAAGCCGGCCGCCTCGGCGCGCTGTGCCTGCCGGGCGACGGTCCTGGGGACGCCAGCCCCGGTGGTCCAGAATTCGAGTCCCATCGCGCCCTCCACGGGACCGGCTTTCGATGGCCGCCCCGGGGCGATTATAGGGGGCTGGCGTCCACCTTCATCGCGACGATGGGACCGCAATCGAGGACTCGGGAGAGGACCGCGAGGACCTGGAGGGCAAGTTCGCGCAGGGCGCTTTCCTCCCACGAGTCGTCTTCTTCCACTTCCCATTCCTGGAGGAATGCCGGTTCGCGGCTCTCTTCGTCCTTTTCGAAGCCAAGCGCATAGACCAGTGCGAGCTGGAAGTCGTCCAGCGTCGGCGGATCCCGGCCTTCGCTGGGGGAGAGCGCCACCGACAGCCACGCTGTCTCGCCGGTGACCTCAGCCGACCATGCCCCGCTGGTGTACACCGAGACGGCATCGCACGTTGGCTCATCGCCGGTCATATCCACCAGGCGGGCGGTCAGTTCTTCGAGGATGGGGTCGGCCGGGTCGACGCGCGCGCTCATTCGTACTTGAAGAACCCGCGGCCGGTCTTGCGCCCAAGATGGCCGAGCGACACCAGCCGCCGGAGCAGGGTCGGCGCTTTGAAGCGCGGCTCGCCGTATTCTTCGAACATGCTCTCGGCGATGAGCTTCAGGGTGTCGAGCCCGATCAGGTCGGCTGTCGCGAGCGGTCCCATCGTGTGATTCAGCCCCACCTTGCAGGCGTTGTCGATGTCCGCGGCGGTGGCGACGCCGTTGTCCAGCAGGTCGATGGCGTCGAAAATGAACGGCACCAGCAGCCTGTTGGCGATGAAGCCCGGGGTGTCCTTCACCTGGACGGGGACGCGGTCCAGCTTCTCGCAGATGGCCATCGCGTCCGCGAGCGTCTCATCGGTCGTGCTGGCGGTGGTGACGATTTCGACGAGCTTCAGGGCCCACGGCGGGTTGAAGAAGTGAAGGCCGATGACGCGTTCCGGGCGGCCGCTCGCGGCGGCGAGGTCGCTCAGGGGCAACGAACTCGTGTTGCTGGCGAGGAGCGCGTCCGGGCGGCACACCTGGCCGAGCTTCCGGAAGATGGCGGACTTCACGCCGAGGTCCTCGACGACAGCCTCGATCACGGCGTCCACCTTCTCCAGTGACGAGAAGCGCTCCATGTCGGCGACGCCGAAGAGACGGGCGAGCGCGCCTTCGGCCTGGCCCTTCGTCATCCGGTCGCGGGCGACTTCGCGTTCGAGGCGGCGGCGAATCCCGGCGATGGCGGTATCGATCCGCGGCTGGTCAAGGTCCACGATCGTGACTTCGCAGCCGCTGACCGCGGCAACCTGGGCGATGCCCGCGCCCATCAGCCCCGAACCGACAACACCGAGCGTTCGCACGTCCATGGGTTCTCCTCGTGGCTATGGATCCATAGCCACGGTGCATGATAGGCCCGCCCGGGCGAGTGGGGAAACGGGATGGTATAGTTCGGACTCCGGAGAAAGTTGCCTTGTCAGACGAAGCCCCACAGAGCCTGATCACCGACGAACACCGCGCCATGGTTGGCGTGAAAAGCGACCCCATCACCATCACCGTCAAGGAAGCGGACGCCCGCCGGATGCGAGACATCCTCGGAGACACCGACCCCCGCTACGCGGACGGCACGGGCATCGCGCCCCTGTACGTCATCGCCGGCCTGGGCGGCGGACGCCCTCGAAACATGCCCCCGATCCTGCCGGGCGGGCTCCTCACCCAGCAGGAATGGAAGTTCACGCGGCCGGTGCGCATCGGCGAGACGCTGACGGCCTACAGCCAGATCATCGACATCCGCGAGCGGCTGGGCGGCCGCTATGGGCACAGCGTCCTCATAACCAGCGGCACGGACTACTACGACGCCGACGGCAACCACGTCGCCGCCAACATGATGACCATCACCCAGTTCGACCCGAAGGGCGCGAGGAGCCGCGAATGAGTCAGCGCTACTACGAAGACGTGAAGGTTGACGACGAGGTCACGCCGGTCGAGAAGATGCCGACGGAGGACCTCGCCATCGACTTCTTCGGCCGCGACAACCCGACGAACCCTGCTTTTGGCGACGCCGCGGCGGGGAGGCGGATGGGAGTCGGCGGGGCGCTCGTGCCCGGGCTCCTGAAGCTTTCGTGGATCACCCAGTTCGTCGGCGACTGGGCAGGGCCCGCGGGACACGTCGCCAGCGTGCGGGCGGCCTACCGGCGGCCCGACATCGCGAACCGGGCGCTGACGCTGTCCGGGCGCGTGGTGGACAAGCGCCAGGAAAACGGCAAGAACATCGTCGAGCTCGAAGTCGTGACCCTCGCCGAGGGCGAACCGAGCGTCCGCAGCAACGTCCAGGTGGAACTGCCGAGCCGAGGATAGTTCGCCGCGGGCGCGGGCCGTCGCGTAGAATCGGGGCCATGCCCCAACCGCTTTCCGGTCTGCGCGCCCTCGAAATCGGAACCTTCAGCTCCGCGCCCTACCGCGGCAAGCTGTTCGCGGGCCTGAGCGCCGCGGCAGGCGCTTTCGCAGCCACGGCCGCGGGAGGTGGCGAATGACCACTCGCAACGAGGTCGCGGCCGCGCTCGCCTACTTCGAAGAGTGCGACGACATCGCCCTCCTCCACCAACTGGTCGAGGAGATCGCTCCGCGGGCCAGGCGGGCGGTCGGCAGGCTGCTCCAGCAGGGCGGCGAAGATGCCATCCCGCCCCCGGCCGAACTGCGGGCAGCGAAGACGGCGGCCACCCGCGAACAGGCCGTGGCAGCGGTCAGGGGCACCGAAGACTTCGCCCTGCTCCAGGTGCTGGCGCGGGCGATCGGGCGGCGCATCGAGGCTATCGAGATCGTCGCATCCGCGGAATTCCGGGAAGGGGCGCGGGTGACGGTCCCGGCGCGGCCGGTCTTCCCACCGCCGGCCCAGCGTCTCAGTGGGGTCGTGGAGGCGACCGGTACCAGCCTCCAGGTGCTGCTCGACAATGGCGAGACGTGGGAAGGGCCACCCAGCCTCGCACGGCGGGTGGTGGGCGAATGAAGGCGGACGTGCCGGGTGAGACGCTCCATGCCTGACAAGAGACTGCGAGTAGCCGGCGGGATCCTGGTCTTGGCCGGGATGTCGCTCACCTTGCTCCGCGGCGGCGCATCCGGTACGGTCTCCGCGGCCGCCGCGACCATCGTCGTGAACGACGCCGGCGACACCCTCCACGATCCGGGCTGCGCGACGACCGGGACTGCCACCTGCACCCTGCGCGACGCGATCACCTTCGCCAACGCCAACTCCGGGCACGACACCATCAGTTTCAACGTCCCAGGCAGCGGGGTCCGCACCATCACGCCCGCCACGGCCCTGCCGACGCTGACCGGGGCGGACGGCGCGACCATCGATGGGTACAGCCAGCCGGGCGCGTCCGTGAACTTAGCCGCGGCCGGGTCCAACGCGGTGCTGCTGGTCGCCATCGAGGGCTCGGGCGCGGCCGGCGTCGACGGGCTGAGGCTGGCGTCGTCGAACAACACCGTGAAGGGCCTCATCATTGGCGGGTTCGGGCCCGGGGCCAGCGCGATCGCCGTGACCGCCGGGAACAACAACGTGGTCACCGGGAACTTCCTCGGGACAACTCCACCCGGCTCCGCCGCGAACGCCAACGGCACCGGCGTCACCCTCGGGACAGGGACAGGCGGGGCGACGGTGGGGGGGAGCGGACTCGCGGCCAGGAACGTCATCTCCGGGAACGGCCCCGGGCACGGCATTCTCATCGAGGGCAGCTCCGCGGGCAACAGCGTGGCGAACAACCTCATCGGGCTCGGAGCGGACGGTTCCACGGCGCTGGGGAACGCCGGCTGGGGGATCCGGGTGGCGGATACCGCGTCGGATAACGAGCTTGGGCCGGGCAACACCCTCACCGGCAACGTCCTCGGCGGCGTGGCAATCACGGGGACGGGCACCGGGAACACCGTCCAGCGCAACTTCATCTTCGCGAACAGCGGTCCAGGAATCGACCTCGCCGCCGACGGGCCAACTGCAAACGACGCGCTCGACGCCGACACCGGGCCGAACGGACTTCAGAATGCCCCGGTGGTGCAGATGGCGCTGCGGTCGCCCCAGACCGGCCAGATCGCATTCCGGGTGGTCCAGGATTCGCGCCCTGCCGCCGGGGCGAACCGTATCGACCTCTATCTCTCGGAGACACAGACGCTGGTCAGGGGCCCGGGGAAGACCCCGGTGATCTCCTTCGACGTCGCCGCGGGCGCCAGCACGACGACGACCGCACCGCTCACGCCCGGCACAACCGTGACCGCCACTGACTGGCTGACCGCGGCCACAACCACGGTCGATGGCACTTCTGAATTCGCCCTGAACATGGCCGTGCTGGCTAACGTCCTGCCCGTGGCAAACGCCGGGACGAACCAGACTGTCGCGGTCAACGCCACCGTCACCCTCAACGGCACAGGTTCGAACGACCCTGACATCCTGCCCTCGGGGGCTGCCATCGTGGCGGGGGCCTTCACGTGGACGCAGATCGCGGGCATCCCCGTCGACCTGGCGGACCCGACGAGCGCGACGCCCTCGTTCGAAGCTGTGTTCGGTGGCGTCTACATCTTCAGCCTGGCGGTTTCGGACGGCCTGGACAGCTCCGTGAACGTCGCCGAAGTGACCATCACCGTGACGGATACGACCACTCCCGTGGCCCAGAACCAGACTCTGAACATCCGCTCGAACCAGGCGAAGGGTGTCCACCCGATCGCGACCGACCCCGACAACACGAAGTTCATCTGGGCGGTCGCGTCGCAGCCGCAGCACGGGCGCCTGGACGGGTTCAATGACCGCACCGGCGGGGTCATCTACATCCCCGACTACGGCTACTACGGGACGGACAGCTTCACGATGACCGCGTCCGACGGGGTGAACGTGTCGCTACCGGCAACCATCACCTTCAACATCACCGGCTTCGTGCGAATCGTCTCGCCCGCACTGCCGAAGGTCGCGAAGGGCGCGCCGTACGCCGTCACCCTCGCGGCCGAGAGCGGAGTGCTGCCTTACACCTGGTCGATCGCCTCCGGGTTGCCTCCGGGCCTGTCGCTCAACCCCGGGACAGGGGCAATCACCGGGACGCCGCCGACCGCCGGGATCTTCACGTTCACCGCGACGGTGACGGACGGGCTCGACGAGACAGACTCCGAGACCTTCACGATCGAGGTGGTGGCGCCACCGCTGCGGCCGTTCAAGTTGCGGGTGGTCGGCCTGGCGAAGGACTGACGGCAGCCGTCCCTGCCACCCGGCCCTTGCACGTCGGCACCCCGCGGCTGACCGTGGGGTCGCAACCCCAGGTCGTGGATCGCCGCCCCATGGATAACTTGCCCGCCCCCAGCAACCCCACCCACGCCGGCCACGCCGGCCGACCACCCTGCCGCCGCGCTGCGCCAACCCTGCTGCTCTCAAGGCTTCGCGTCCCCGGGACACGCTGCTCGAACCCATGCGAACCCACCGGGTTATGGGTTCAACCCGCGAAACTTTTTCCAACCCTGCTACAGGCTGAGCAGGAACAGGGGAACGGCGACGATGGCCGCGAGGAAGACGGCCAGGTGGCGAGGTTTGGCCGTGGCCCATGACGCCGTTCGGAGAATGCCGCCTGCGTACGGCCTGTAGAGCACCGTGAGGAGCACGGCCGAGACCACCGCCACGGACAGCATCTCGGTCAGGACGACGGTGAAGGCGGTGTGCCCGCCGAGCAGCACCGAAGCGAAGAGGGTGTCGACGAAGGTGGTGATGTTCGCGCCCATGACGTAGGGGATGATGTGTTCGCGCTTGAGGTAGCCCTTCAGCGAAAGCGGCACGAGGACGGTGATCGAGATTGCGACGCTGAGCGTCGTGAAGGTGACCAGGCAGCCCAGGAGGAACATCAGCGGCCGCCGGTTGAGGAAGTGGAAGACGCGGGTGATGCCCTCGGCCTCGCCCTCCAACTGGGGCAGAGCGCGGTCGAAGATGGCGAAGCTGGACAGGAGGATCCCGACCCCGGCGACGAAGACGAGGGCGCGAGGGAGCAGGTCGTTCAGGAGGTCGACCCAGCGGCCATACACGGTGTCGCTCAGGCTGAGAAGCCCTTCCGGCGTGGTGAAGGAGACGCCGTCGAGCCATCCGTAGTGCAGGGAGACCAGCCCCAGGAGCAACGCCGGACCCTGCGTCGTGAAGGTCGTAAGCAGGGCGACGACGCCAATGTAGAGGCCGTCAGCGTTCCGGCGCCGCGTGACGAAGTAGATGAAGCCGACGGCCAGGACGATGAACGACGCCCCCAGCCGCGAGCCGGCGACCATCGCGAACGCTTCGTTCTGGGTGAAGACGCCGCCCGCGAGGAGGCTCACGCCGATCGCGGCAACGGGCGACCCGCTGAGGACTATGTAGGCGAACAGCCAGCCGAACCCGACGGCGTTGGCCGGACCCGAGACGCTCAGGTTGTCGAGGACGGGGACGAGACCCTTCGCACCAGACTTCAGCACTTCGAGCGCAAAGATGAAGACGAAGATGCCGGCCAGCGCCGCCACCGGACGCACAATCGATGCCCCGGACACGAACGGCTTCGACGCGGACGCGGGACCCAGTTCGGGTGGGGCTTCGGTCGCGAGCGGCCGCACCTGGGTTTCAGCCACCGCGCGCGCTGGGCGTGGTGTCTGTGACAACCTCACGGACCATGCCGGCGGCGACGGTGCGGCGAGTCGCCGGGTCGATGAGGATGAAGCTGCCGGTGTCGCGGCTGGTCGCGTACGAATCGACGAACAGGGGTTCGAGCGTCCGGACCGTGACCCGGCCGATGGCGTTCAGCACCAGCGTCTCCGGGTTGCGCAGCCGTTCGAAATTGGCCACATCCAGGCGGTCGTCCAGCGATTCGACCAGGCAGCGGACACGGCGGGTGGTGTGCTTTATCCAGAACTGCTGGCGGGGGTGAAGGGCGGCCGCATCGTCCATCCAGCAGAGGTCGGCCGTGAAGCGGGTGGCGACCGGAGACGGGTCCTCGGCGGCGACGATCATGTGGCCGCGCCCCACGTCGATTTCGTCGGCGAGGCGAATGGTCACGGCCTCACCGCTCGCGGCGCAGGGGAGCGATTCTTCGAAGCGGTCGATGGCAGCGATCCGGGTGCGGGCGCCGAGGGGGAGCACCGTCACTTCCGCGCCAACCCGGGCGAGGCCAGCCGCCAACGTGCCGGCGTAGCCGCGGTAGTCGTGGAACGCGGTGGTCTGGGGGCGGAGGACGTACTGCACCGGGAAGCGGAGGGCGGCGTGACGCGCAGGGTCCTGGACTTCGACGGTCTCGAGGAATTCGAGGAGGGTCGGCCCCTCATACCACGGCATGTTCGAGCCGCGGTCGACGATGTTCTCGCCGGAGACGGCCGCCACTGGCAGGACCGTCACCCGCTCGACACCGAGGCGCTGCGCGAGGGCGCGGAAGTCGGCCTCGACCTCCAACAGTCGCTCCTGCGACCAATCGACCAGGTCCATCTTGTTGACGCAGAGGACGAGGTGGCGAATCCCGAGGAGGGCAGTGAGGGCGGAGTGACGCCGTGTCTGTTCGACCACGCCTTTGCGGGCATCGACCAGGATGAGCGCGAGTTGGGCGGTGGAAGCCCCGGTGACCATGTTGCGGGTGTACTGAATGTGACCCGGCGAGTCGGCAATGATGAACTTGCGGCGCGGGGTCGCGAAGTAGCGGTAGGCGACATCGATCGTGATCCCCTGCTCGCGCTCGGCGCGGAGGCCGTCGGTGAGCAGAGCCAGGTTCACTTCGTCGAGCCCCTGGGCCGCGCTGGCGCGCTGGAGGCTGGCCATGGTGTCTTCGAACACCTGCTTCGAGTCGTAGACCAGGCGCCCGATAAGGGTGCTCTTGCCGTCGTCGACGGAGCCGGCGGTCACGAAACGGAGGAGGTCCATCAGAAGTACCCCTCGCGCTTGCGGTCTTCCATCGCGGCTTCGGAGAACTGGTCGTCGGCGCGGCTGGCCCCCCGTTCCGTGACCCGGGCCACGGAAACCTCGGCGATGACCGAGTCGAGGTCGGCGGCTTCCGAGTGCAGGGCCGCGGTGCAGGTCATGTCGCCCACCGTGCGGTATCGGACGGCCGCCCGGAATGGGCGTTCGCCGGGAAGGGGGGGAAGGAAGGGACTGACAGCCATCAGCATGCCGTCACGTTCGAACACCTCACGTTCATGGGTGAAGTAGATGCACGGCACTTCGAGGTTCTCGCGCTGGATGTACCGCCAGATGTCGAGTTCGGTCCAGTTCGAAAGCGGGAAGACGCGCATGTGCTCGCCGCGGACGTGCATGCCGTTGAAGAGATGCCAGAGTTCGGGGCGCTGGTTCCGTGGGTCCCACTGCCCGAATTCGTCGCGAAAGGAAAAGACGCGTTCCTTGGCGCGGGCCTTCTCTTCGTCGCGACGGGCGCCGCCAATCGCCGCATCGAGTTGATGTTCGGCGATCGCGGCGAGAAGCACGGGGGTCTGGAGCCGGTTGCGCGAGGCCCGCGGGCCGCGCTCCTCGACGACCTCGCCCCGGTCAATCGCGTCCTGGACGGAGGCGACAATCAGCCGGGCACCGAGTTCGGCGACGCGCCGGTCCCGGAAGTCGAGCACCTCCGGGAAGTTGTGGCCGGTGTCGACATGCATCACCGGGAAGGGGATCTTCGCGGGCCAGAAGGCCTTCTCAGCGACGCGGAGCAGGACGATGGAATCCTTGCCACCGGAGAAGAGGAGCGCGGGCCGTTCGAAGTCGGCGGCGACCTCCCGCATGATAAAGATCGCTTCGGCCTCGAGCATTTCGAGACCGGTATCGAGCGCACCGTGAGCCGGCGAAGGCAACGCCTCCTGCGTCGTCATCGTTCCACCGCCGCGTACCTGGGCTGCCGGGAAACGAGTCCGTGCGCATCCAGGTAGCCAAGAATGCGCTGCAATGACGCCTTAATGGGTTCGCGGCCGCTGGGGACGACGATCTCGGGATGAAGTGGCGTTTCGTAGGGGTCGTCGATGCCGGTGAAGCCGGTGCGCTTCCCGGCGCGGGCCTCGGCGTAAAGGCCCTTCACATCGCGGGCTTCGCACTCCTCCAGCGTGGCCGCCAGGTGCACCTCAATGAACCGGGAGCCATCGCCTTCGATCAGGCGGCGGTTGGCATCGCGGGTGTCGCGGTACGGCGAGATGGCGGCGGTGATGACGGCAACGCCGTTCCGCGCCAGCAGGTTCGCGACGAAGCCGATGCGGAGGATGTTGGTGTCACGGTCCTCCTTGCTGAAGCTCAGGCCTTTAGAAAGATTGGTGCGGACGGTATCGCCGTCGAGGACTTCCACCCTGCAGCCGCGGTCACGAAGCACTGGCGCGAGCGCATCAGTCAGCGTCGACTTTCCCGCACCGGAGAGGCCGGTGAACCAGAGAACGAACCCCTGTTGGTCTGCCATGGTCTGCGGGTACTGTCCTTTCGGTCGCGTGGTCGGCGCCGGGGTCGGTGGCGACGAGACGAATCAGGTGTGGAGGCCGCATTCGTCCTTTTCGAACCCGGACCAGCGGCCGGCGCGACCCTGGACGCCGGGCACGGTGCAGTTGTAGCAGCCGATGCTGGTGTAGCCCTGGTCGAGGAGCGGGTTGTAGGGGACCTTGTGTTCGAGGATGTAGGCCCAGGTCTGCTTCTCGGTCCAGCTGGCGAGCGGGTTGAGTTTCACCACGCCGAACTTCTCGTTCCAGGAGACGATCGGCGTGTCCGCGCGGCCTTCGGACTGGTCGCGGCGGAGGCCGCTGACCCAGGCCGTCTTGCCGTCGAGTGCGCGGCGATTCGGCTCGATCTTCCGGAGTTCGCAGCAAAGGTCAGGGTCGCGCATCCAGAGCGCCGCACCGTAGCGGGCGGCCTGTTCTTCGTGGCTGAGGAGGGGCTTGTAGACCTGGAGATTCGAGAGGTGGAGCGCCTCCCGGCTGCGGCGCATGGTCTCCTGCGTCTCTTCGAACAGGTAGTCCGTATCGAGGACGAAGACGTGCACGTTGGGCTTGAGGGCGGCGACCATGTGGAGGATCGCCATGCCGCTGGCTCCGCCGAAGCTGGCGCCGACGGCGAGGCCGTCCCCAAAGGTCTCGACCGCCCAGCGGACAATGTCAGAGGGGCTCGAGGACTCGAAGCGGCTGTCGAGGGCGGCGATAGCCCCTGCACTGAGGACGGGGGCGGGGGGCGTGGTCATGGCAGGCTTTCAAAGGCGAGTTGGTTAGTCAACAATATCGACAATCTCCATTGCGCGCAACGCCGGTTGTTGATAGATTCTATCCAATTTCTCTACAAGCCTTGCCGCACTCTCAGATCTGGAGACGGAGCCATGCCAGCAACCGAGACGGTCATCCACACGAACGCGCCGGGCCAGGTGTTGCCCGTGCTCCAACAAGAACTGGAGGACTTCGAGACCGAAGCCACCCGCTACCTGAAGGGCGAGTGGGAGGAGAACAAGTTCATCGGGTTCCGGCTGAAGCAGGGCGTGTACGGCCAGCGCCAGCCGGGCGTCCAGATGATCCGGGTGAAGCTCCCGTTCGGCGGGGTCACCCCGGAACAGATGGAGGCGCTCGGCGAAGTCGCGGAGCGCCATGCGCCGCTGCGGAAGGGCCATATCACCACGCGCCAGAATTTCCAGTTCCACCACATCCCCCTGAAGAAGGCAGCGGATGCGCTGAGAGTGCTCGGCCGCACGGGGCTGTCGACGCGGGAGGCCTGCGGGAACACGGTCCGAAACGTCACCGGCGACCCCTGGGCCGGGGTGAGCAACGACGAGCCCTTCGACCCGACGCCCTGGGTTGGGGCCTTCGCGCGCTACTGGCTTCGGAACCCGCTCTCGCAGCTCCTGCCGCGCAAGCTCAAGGTCGCCTTCAGTGCGAGCGACGCGGACCGCGCGATCACAGGGATTCATGACCTCGGGTTTATCCCGCGGGTGAAAGACGGTGTGAAGGGCTTCCAGATGGTCGTGGGCGGCGGCCTCAGCATCATGCCTCGCAACGCCATGGTCCTTCGCGAGTTCGCCGCGATGGACGAGTACCTGAAGGTCTCTGAGGCAGTGATCCGCATCTTCGAAAAGGCCGATGAACTCCGGAAGAACCGCGCCAAGGCCCGGATCAAGTTCCTCATCGACCGCGTGGGGATCGAGGAGTTCCGGCGGATGGTGGACCGGGAACTCGAAGGCGAGTGGGCTTCGGGCGATTTCAGCCCGGAGCGGCTGCTCTACGTCGACAACGAGGAGTCGCACCTGCCCCCCCGGCGAGCGGCCTATGGGCGACCGGGTGCCGACATGGCCGCGTTCAGCGCTTTCGTGACCGGCAACGTCCAGGCGCAGCGCCAGCAGGGGTTCAGCACGGTCGAGGTGAAGGTTACCCGCGGGGACCTGAAGCCGGAGCAGTTCCAGGGCCTCGCGGCGATCATGCGGGAGTACTGCGGCGGCTCCGCGCGGACGACGGTGCAGCAGAACATCGTCCTCCGCTGGGTCCGCGACGAGGCTCTGTACGAGGTCTGGCAGCGGCTCCTCGCGCTGGACCTGGGTGAGGCCGGCGCGCACGGCGTGACCGACGTGGTAAGTTGCCCGGGCACGGACAGCTGCAAACTGGGGATCACCAGTTCCATGGGGCTGAACCGGGCAATCCAGGAGAAGGTCACGGCGATGGGGATCAGCGACCCGCTGACGCAGAAAATCCACATCAAGATGAGCGGCTGCCCGAACAGCTGCGGGCAGCACCACATCGCAACCATCGGTTTTCATGGGGCAGCGATGAGGTTCGGTTCAGACCAGATGCCGGCCTACCACGTCTTCGTCGCCGGTGGTTATGACAACGGGATCATGCGGCTGGCCACCCAGCTGAAAGTCCGGCTGCCGGCCAGGCGGGGGCCAGACGCCGCCGCCCGTCTCATCGGCCTGTACGAACGGGAACGGCTGCCCGGCGAGGAATTCAACGGGTTCTTCGACCGCGTGGGGCAGGGACCGTTGGAGCGCGAGATCGCGGATCTCTGCCTGGCCGGCGAACTGGACGAAGAGAACCAGACCCTCTTCATCGACTGGGGCAAGAGCGAGTTGTACCAGCTTCAGCGCGGCGAAGGGGAGTGCGCCATCTAGTGCGGCGGCCGGGCAGCAGCCGGCCAACCCCATCGGCACCGCGAACTGGCGGGTCCCTCCCGGACATCCGGTTCGGGACGCTCGGCGGGGCCGGCCTTCGGGAGGCTGCGGGCGTGCTCTCCCGGGCGATGCGGGACAACCCCCTCCACATCGCCGCCTTCGGGGACGACCCGGAGCGGCGAGTGTCGTCCCTGGAGGCGCTCTTCCGGGGTCTGCTGCCACAGCTGCAGGCGAGACCGCTGGCAGCGCGGCGGGGCGGCTTCACGGTCGCGGTGTTCGGCATCGAACCACCGGGCGCCTGCGAGATTACCCCCGCCCACATCCTGAGGATGGCGCCGCGGCTGCTCCGCGTGGGACCATCGGCCTGGGGACGGTTGGCGGAGTGGCAGGCGGCCTGGGCCGCTCACGACCCTGACGCACCGCACTGGCATCTCGGACCGTTCGGCGTTGAACCAGCGCTGCAGGGGATGGGGGTCGGATCTCAGCTCCTCGAACGGGTCTGTGGGCGGCTGGACCGGGACCATGCCGATGGCTACCTGGAGACAGACCGGGAGGAGAACGTCCGTCTCTACCAGCGATTCGGCTTCGAAGTCACCGGCGAGGTGCGGGTGCTCGGCGTGCGGTGCTGGTACATGGCGCGCCGGCCGCGGGCCTGAAGGCGCGAGTTTCCAGTAGGATTCGGCCACATCCTCCACTCCGAGGTCTCCACATGGCAGGACTCCGGGGCGACGCCGCAATTGTCGGCGTGGCCGAATTCGCACCCGAACGCAAACCTTCGCGGCTCTACATGGGCCTCGAGTCGTACGCCGAACTGGCGCGCCAGGCGCTCGACGATGCAGGCATCCCGCTTTCCGAAGTGGACGGACTGGTAACCGGCTCGAACTTGATGGAGGCGCGCAACCTGATCCCGTCGGCCATCACCGAATACTTGGGCGTCTCATCCAACTTCTTCGACATCGTCGACCTGGGAGGGGCGACCGGGGCAGCGCAGGTGGTCCGGGCGGCGATGGCGATCGAGGCGGGGCTGGCTGAGACGCTCGTCTGCATCGTCCACACGCTGATGCCGCACAGCGACCCGACGGTGGCACCGCAGGAGCGTCGCAGGGACTGGGGCGGCGGCATCTGGGGATCGCCCCAGGCCGAGTTCGAGATCCCGTTTGGGGCGGTCCAGGGCACCTACGGTTACGCGATGATCGCCAACCGCTATCGCCACGAATACGGGCTGACCGAGCGGCAACTGGCGAAAATCGCGGTGGACCAGCGAACGAACGCGCTCCAGAACCCGAAAGCAGTGTTCGCCAACCAGCCGATCACCATCGACGACGTGCTCAACTCGCCGATGATTTGCGACCCCCTCAAGTTGCTGGAGATCGTGATGCCCTGCTTCGGGGGCGCGGCGGTCGTTGTGACATCGAAGGAGTGGGCGAAGAGGGCGAAGAACCGCCCCGCCTACGTCATCGGCGCCGGCGAGCACACCACCCACCGATCGGTCACCTATGAGCGCGACTTCACGCAGTCGCCGATCAAACCGGCCGCCGATCGCGCCTTCTCTATGGCCGGGATCAAGCGCCGCGAAGTCGACCTCGCATCGCTCTATGACTGCTACACGATCACGGTGCTGCTCACGATCGAAGACGCGGGATTCTGCGGGAAAGGTGAAGGGGGCAGGTTCGTCGAGGAGCACGACCTGACCTACCGTGGCGACTTCCCGATGAACACGCACGGCGGCCAGCTGAGCTTCGGGCAGTCCGGCATGGCGGGCGGGATGTCGCACGTGACGGAGGCGTACCTGCAGATGACGGGCCGCGCTGGCGGGCGCCAGCTGAAGAAGTGCGACACCGTCTACATCAACGGCAACGGCGGGATCATGAGCGAGCAAGTCTCGCTGATCCTGCGCGGCGAATAGGGGCCCGGCATGTCGAAGTACCGCAAGAACCCGAACCCGATCCCCGTCCCCACGCCGGTGACAAAGCCATTCTGGGATGCGACCAGGGAGCACAGGCTGTTGCTTCAGCGCTGCGAAAAGGGGCACGTGTTCTACTACCCGCGGACGCACTGTCCTGGCTGCCTTTCGGCGGAGTGGGAGTGGTTCGAAGCGAGCGGCCGTGGACGGCTCTACAGCTACACGGTGGCGCGAAGGCCCCAGGCGCCCGAGTTCGCGGATGACGTCCCCTACATCATCGCGGCGATCACGCTGGAGGAAGGCCCGCGCATGACCAGCCTGCTCGTGGAGGCGGACCCGGACAATGTCGTCATCGACGGCGCGGTGGAATTAGCGTGGGACGACGTCTCGGACGAGATCTCGATGCCGTACTTCCGGCCGGTGCGCTGAGGGCGGTCAGCGTTCGCGAAGCAGTGCCCACGACGCCTCGAAGGGGAGCCCCCCGGCGCGGGCGGCTGCCTTCAAGGTACGAACCTGGTGTTCTGGGGGGAGACCGGCGACGAAGCGGGAGGGGTTGCTGCTGACCTCCCTGGCGACGCCGGCGTGCCTGCCAACGACGGCAAGGAAGGCTTCGAACAGCTCGTCGTGGTCAAGGTAGATTTCGAAGACGAAGAGGCAGATGTCTTCGAAGGCTTCGCCATCGCCTGCCGCGAGGATGTCGTCACAGGTGAGTTCGAGCCAGCCGGCGACATCCGTCCAGGCTGCTGCCGACGCCCTGCACTTCCGCGCCTCCATCGCGTCGAGCGAGGAGAAGAGCATGACGAGGAAGGTGGGCAGCCGTCGCCGTTCGTAGCCGAGACGGGCGACGTCGACCCAGCGAAGGTCTTCATCGCACGGGACGTGCTGGCGCTGTGCCGGGATGGCGCCGGCGAGTTCGTTGGCCTCGGTGTCGGGGAGGGTGCGGACCCAGTCTTCCAGGGTCTCCTGGGGGACTTCGGCGAGTTCGATGACGGAGAGAGCGGCGAGGCGGCGGTGGGGCGGCCCATCCTGGACTTCGAGGATCAACTCGGGCGTGGTCATCCTGCGGAAGGCAGGCTCATGGGCCAGCCAGCCGTCGTATTCGGGGGGCAACCTCCGGTCCATGTTCACAGGATAACGGCCAGCGTGAACCGGGCACGCAGGGAGAATGCTAGGATCGTCGAATGGAGTCACCGCTTTTCAAACGACACCGCCGGCTTCGCGGTTCCGCTGCCATCCGCGGGCTGGTGCGCGAAACCGAACTCACGCCGACGCACCTCATCTACCCGCTGTTCGTGGATGCGGGTCTCAAGGGGCGAAGGCCGATCGAGGCGATGCCGGGGCAGGACCAGCTCGGGCTCGATGCGCTGGCCGGGGAAGCGCGGGAGCTGGCGGCGTTGGGGCTCCCGGCGGTGCTCCTCTTCGGGTTGCCCGCATTCAAGGACGAGCGCGGGAGTTCGGCATGGGCGCGGGACGGCGTGGTCCAGGAGGCCATCGGGCGGCTAAAGGATGCGAACCCCGAGGTCCTCGTCGTGGGGGACGTCTGCCTCTGCGAATACACAAGTCACGGGCATTGCGGCCTGGTCCGGCCGGACGGGAGCGTGGACAACGACGCGAGCCTGCCGCTGTTGGCTGAGATGGCGGTGAGCCTGGCGGAAGCCGGCTGCGACATCATCGCCCCGAGCGACATGATGGATGGCCGGGTGGGCGCGATCCGGCGGGCGCTCGACAGCGCCGGGTTCGTTGAGACTCCGATCCTGTCTTACGCGGCGAAGTTCGCCTCGGCGTTCTATGGGCCATTCCGGGAAGCAGCGGGCAGCGCGCCCGCGTTTGGCGACCGGCGGGGCTACCAGATGGACCCGGCGAACGCGCGCATGGCCCTGGATGAAGTGCTGACCGACATCGGAGAGGGCGCCGACATGGTGATGGTGAAGCCCGCGCTTCCCTACCTGGATGTGCTCCGGGCAGTTAAGGACAGCGTCGACGTGCCGGTGGCCGCGTACAATGTCAGCGGCGAGTACAGCATGTTGATGGCGGCGGTCGAGCGGGGCTGGCTCGACGGGCCACGGGCGATCGACGAGACGCTCACGGCAATCCGCCGGGCGGGCGCCGACATGATCATCACCTACCACGCGAAGGACTGGGCGGGCCGGCAGTAGGACCGTCAGGCGCGGCGGGCGGCGAGGGCCGGGTATGGCTGTTGGGCGACCGTCCGGCGGACCGGGATGGCAGGCTCGTGGCAGGCCGTCATGAAGATCGCATCCACCTCATCGTGGATGCCGCGGGCCCGGGCTTCGGTGCGGACGTGGGCGACGGTCGCCGAAAGGGCCGATTCGAATCCTGGCCAGTCTTCACAACGGAGGACACGCAAGTGGTGGGTGGATTCGTTCCATTCGACGACGAGCCGCGGGTGGGCGGCCGGGCCGGCGCAGATGCGGGTGTAGCCGCCAAGGTATTCCTTGGTGAGGTGGATGCCGCGTGATGTTGGATCGATCCGGGCGCGCTGGAGGCCCTCCCAGAGGTCTCCGAGGGCCAGGAGCAAACGGAAGGCAACGTCAGATGTGTCAGCTCGCACAGATCACCCCGCCAAAGGTGCGTGAACTCGCTCCGACAGCCGGAAGCCCCGGCCGCAGGGCGGATTCTACGCCAGTCTCCGGGGGAATGTGCAACCGGTTTATGGGCCTCATAGACAAAGCGAATGCGGGGAGAGAGCCGGGGCAACTCTTCATGGTTGCGCGATCATTATTCCCCGGCGCGGTGGTAGGGTACGGCGGCCCCCAAAGAGGAGATCCCCTTGACGCAACCATGTGCCGTCTGCCGCCACGAGTCGGCGGACCGGCCGGAGTCCGGCCACTTGCTCTGTCTCGCCACGGCCCTGGAGCACCTGGTCAGCCAGGCGGTAGGCCGGGAAGGAACGGGGATCCTGGTGTCAGTGTGTCCAGCTCACGCGGTCGACATCTATCGCGGGCGGTTGCCGGGGGTCGCGATGGCCTGGCAATTCAGCGGCCCGCTCCCGGGTGGGGTGCTTCCCGCCGCGCGTTGACACGGTTTCAACCGCGTTCTCATGATGGGGCATGGCATCGACACAACAGGCTGCGTCGCGCCTGGCAGGGGTTGGCCATCGGCTGACCGGGCCAAGGAAGGCCGTGCTCGATGCGATAGCCGCGGAACCGGCGCCCTTCACGGTGGAGGAACTCTGCAACGCGGTCCCCGGTGTGGGACGGGCGACTGTCTTCCGGACCGTGCGGCTGCTGCAGGACCTCGATGTGGTGTGCCGTCTACCGCTGGAAGACGGGAGCGTGCGTTATCAGCTCTCCGCCGGGGACCACCATCACCACCTGATCTGCAGCGAATGCGGAAGGGTCTCGGAATTCAACGACCCGGCCCTGGACCGGCTTATCCAGGAGAACGCCCATGGCGCGGGGTTTCGCCTGGACGGCCACAGCCTGGAACTGTATGGCCGCTGCGCGGGCTGCGCGGGCTAACGGTCGCCGGCGAAGTCGCGGAGGAGCGTCTTCATCCCGGGCTTGAAGACGACCTTGCCTTCGATGACCACGACTTCGTTGTTGAGGAAGAGTTGGACGGCGCGGCTGAGGACGTTCCCTTCAGGGTCGACACGCTGAGGCGGGCGGGCCCCCGCGGGTTGACCACTTCACGAGAAATCCACAGGCTATGCATCGGACGTATGGATTCATCGAAAAGGGGAGCGTGGAGCCCGCGTGTTAGCCCGTTCGCCGTCTTCGACGAGAAACCTCCGCGGCAGAGGCCCCCAACAGGCTGGGGGGCCAGCTGAGAGCCCTCTCCCCGACGCCGCGACCCGAGACATTGGCGACGTCAATAGCTCAGGGGTGTGCCCTGCGGCGATTCCAATCACTGTGCGCACGAGCAGGAGGTGGAACGCGAAAGTGCCCTGACAAAGGCGCCGGAGAAGTCAAGGGATATTGACCTTAGGGGCTTCGGCGCGCACCTTACCGTCCGGTTAATCGAAGAGGAGGGAACCAACCACGATGACCAAATCCTTCTTGAGGGTGCTTTTCGGCATCCTCGCTGTTTTCGCCGTCATGGCGATCGCTGTTGCATGCGGCGACGACGATGAGGGCGACACAGGCGGCGATGCTACCAAGCCGGCCGCCACCACCGCACCAGACGCCAAGCCGTCGGGCACCATCACCATCGCGGCGACCCAGTTCGAGACGTGGGATCCGCACATCTCGGACTTCGCCCAGGACATCGCCCACTTCTTCATGGTGTGGCGCGGCCTCTACGAGTTCGACCTGAACTCCAAGCCCGTCCCCAGCATGGCTGCGGCTGCGCCGACGGTTTCGACCGACGGCAAGACCTACACCGTCAAGCTGAAGCCAGGCCTGAAGTGGTCGGACGGCTCCCCGATGACGGCGAAGGACTTCGTCGCCGGCATGCAGCGCACCTGTGACTTTGCCGTCGCGGGCCACTACCAGTACATCCTCACGGCCGTAGCTGGCTGCGACGCAGCCTACGACCCCAAGAACAAGGACAAGACCGCCGCCGAAATCGACACGATCCGCAAGGCCGTGGGCGCCAAGGCAATCGACGACTTGACGGTCGAATACAAGCTGACGGACGCGCAGCCCACCTTCCCGATTCTCCTTGCGATGTGGCCCACCTTCCCGGTGCCCACCTCCAAGGTGACGAACATCTACGACCCCAAGTTCCTTGGGCCGCTCGAGATGCTCTACAACGGGCCGTTCATGCCAAAGGCCTACACCGAGAAGTCGACCCTGGAACTCGTGCCGAACCCGAACTGGTCCGGCGCTGCGAAGCCCAAGGTCGAAAAGATCGTGCTGAAGTACATCGATGACGCCGCGGTGGCGAACAACGCCTACCGCAGCGGCGAACTCGACGCCAGCATCGCCAACGCCTCCGAACTCGACAAGCTGCGGACGGAGTTCTCCAAAGAACTCTACCTCTACCCCGCGACCCGGACGATCGGGCTCGAGTTCCAGATGAAAGACTCACTCATGGCAAAGGCTGACGTGCGCCTCGCCCTGTCGCAGGCCACTGACCGCGCCACCATGATGAAGGTCGTCTTCAAGGACGGGAACACCGCCACCACGAGCTGGGTGCCCCCGGCCCGCAACGGCCTCAAGGGCGGCGAATACGACAGCACCCTCGGCTTTGACGTGGCGAAGGCCAAGGCGAGCCTCACCAAGGCCGGCTATGCCGGCGGCGCGGGCTTCCCCAAGCTCACGATGCTCCTCGTCGACAGTGCCACCAACAAGGCCCTTGGTGAATTCCTCCAGGCCGAGTGGAAGAAGCACCTGGCCATCGAGCTGACCCTGGAGTTCACCGACTCGAAGACGCGGTCGGCTCGCTTCAACAGCGGCGCCTTCCAGATCGTCACCGGCGGCTGGCAGGAAGACTATCCGGACCCGGAGAACTGGTTCCTCGGCCTCTGGGAGACCGGCGGGTCCATCAACAAGACGAATACGAGCATCGCGGCGCTCGACACCACCATCGGCAAGGCCAAGTTCAACACGAACGACGAGGCCCGCCGCCAGCTCTACCGTGACGCCGAGAAGCAGCTTCTCGAAACCGCCAGCGGCATCGCCCCGCTGTGGCACACCCAGGCCAAGTTCCTGGTGAAGCCGCACATCAAGGGCATGGTGGAATCCAAGCGTCCTGGCGACACGTTCGTCCCGGGCGACTGGAACCCAGAGCTCTGGTCCACCACCAAGAAGTAAGCGGCGCTCCAGGGCACCTGCGAACCTTCAACGTTCAGGGCGGGGGGCGCTCCGATGAGCCCCCCCGCTCGCTTTCCAGCCAAGGGCCTCTATGCTCGTTTACACAATTCGCCGCGTCCTTGCCATCATCCCGCTGATCTGGGCGGTCGCAACGGTCACCTTCTTCCTGATGCACTCTGTCCAGGGGGGACCGTTCGACCAGGACCGGCCGCTGTCCCCGGCGGCGCGAGAAAACCTCGAAGAGCGGTATGGCCTTGGCGACCCACTCCCTGTCCAGTACGTCAAGTATCTGCAAGGCATCGTCACCGGCGACCTCGGCATCTCGTTCGCCAATAACCGCGACGTCGCCGACATCATCAGGGAACGGATGCAGACCTCGATACAGCTCGGAATTGCTGCGTTCGCGTTCGCGACGTTCTTCGGGCTCGCCCTCGGGACGGTATCAGCGTTCAACCAGAACGGAGTGGGCGACTACGTTGGCGTGTTCCTGGCAACCGCGGGTGCGGCCTTGCCGAGCTTCGTGCTGGCGCCCCTGCTCGTGATCGCGTTCGCCCTCAAGTTCCCCTGGTTCAACGTTTTGAGTTCGGACTACGCGATCTGGCCCCTGTTCCGGGGAGACTTCGGGGACTTCCGGCAGCTCCCGCTGCCCACCGTCGCGCTCGGCTTCCTTCCCATGGCGTTCATCGCGCGCATCACTCGCGCAAGCATGCTCGACGTCCTGCGGCAGGACTACATCCGCACGGCGCGGTCGAAGGGGCTCACGGAGGTCGCGGTCGTGATCCGCCACGCGGCGAAGAATGCGATGATCCCGGTGCTCACGGTGCTCGGCCCGATCTTCGCCGGCCTCATCACTGGCTCGTTCATCATCGAGACCAACTTTGCCATCCCCGGGCTTGGCCGGGAGTTCATCCGCGCGGTCCTGATCCGCGACTACGGTCTCATCATGGGGACGACGCTCTTCTTCACCGTTATCATTGCGCTGATGAACCTCCTCGTGGACCTCGCCTACGGGGTCGCCGACCCCCGCATCCGGTTCTAGGAGCGCTTCGCCATGGCGGTAGACCAGCAACGAATCGCTCAGCCCTTCGATTTTGCAAGCGATCAAATCCACACCAAGCAGCGCGGCCTCTGGTCCCAGGCGTTCTCAAGGCTCGTCCGGAACCGGCTGGCCATCGCCGCGGCGGCGCTCCTGCTGGTAATCGTCGCGGTCAGCGTACTCGGCGACGTCCTGCAAGTCGTCCGGCGCCACGACACGGACATCCAGGACTATTCCGTCATCGAACAGAATGTGAGCTGGAATCACTGGCTCGGCACGGACGGCCTCGGCCGCGACCTCTGGGCGCGCATGTTGGACGCCACTCTGTTCTCCCTGAAGATCGGCCTCGGCGCGCAGTTCCTTATTCTCGTCGTCGGGGCGCTCGTGGGGATGGCCGCCGCGTTGGGTGGGCGCTGGACCGACGGCATCCTCATGTGGATCACCGACCTTGCGTTCGCCTTCCCCGACCTCCTGATGATCATCCTCCTGCGGCAGGTGCTGCTCGGCCGCGAATGGCCGGTGATTGGCGAAGGTAGCTGGCCGGGGTGGGTGTTCTTCCTTCCGGACACGGTCCCCGGATTTCCGCCCACCTTGCTCCTCACCATCGTCGCGATTTCGTTCGTGAGCTGGGTGACGGTGGCGCGTCTCATCCGCGGCCAGATGCTCTCTATCAAGGAGCAGGACTACATCCTCGCGGCGCGTGCCGTCGGAGCGAGCAACTGGCGCGTTGTCCGCAGCCACATGCTCCCCAACACCCTCAGTGCCGTGATCGTCGCCGTAACCTTCGGCATCCCCCTCGCGATCTTCGCAGAAGCCGCGCTCGGCTTCGTCGGCCTGGGCGTGGCCCCACCCGCGGCGAGCCTGGGGTCGCTCATCAACGACGGCCGCGACCACCTGCGCTCGCAGCCCCTGGAAATCGTGTGGCCAGCGATCATGATCGCGACGTTGATGCTGTGCTTCACGTTCCTCGGCGACGGGCTGCGGGACGCGCTCGACCCGCGGACGCGCAAGTAGGAAGCCCCCCAACGGGTGCGCGGCGGCGTTTGCCGCTGACCGTCTGCCGCTGGTACGATCAGCAGGTTCCGCGGGGCTGTAGCTCAATCGGGAGAGCGCAACACTGGCAGTGTTGAGGTAGAGGGTTCAAATCCCTCCAGCTCCACCAGTTTTCTGAATCTAGACAAGACAATAAGAAGGCCTCATCTCGGGGCCTTCTGGCGTTTGACAGCAACCGGTGACAGCAACCCGGTTTCTACTTGACGGATTATCGGACTGCGAGGAGGCGATCCATCTTCTCGGCGGCTTCGTCCTGGAGGTGGGGGAGGACGTGGGTGTAGAGATCCATGGTCACGGCGATCCGGGAGTGACCGAGCGTCTCCTGGACGACTTTGGGCTGCACACCGAGCGCGAGCATGAGGGTGGCGGCGGAGTGCCGGAGGCTGTGGACGGTGAAGGTGTCCGGCATCCCGGCGCTCGCGGCGTGTTCCTTGAACTCACGAAGGAAGTTGCGGCCGTCGATTGGCGTGCCCACGGTGGTCGTGAACACGAGCGCGGCGTCGGCCCACACGGGGGCGCGGAGGCGTTCTTCAACCTGTCGCAGGCGGTGTTGCCGCAGGGCTTCGACGGCGAAGGCTGCCAGCTTCACCACACGGCGGGAGCTGGCGTTCTTGGGTTCGGCGACTCGCCATCCGCCCGGAACCTTCATCAGGGATTGCCGGACGGCAAGGTGCCCCGAATCGAGGTCGATCGCATCCCACGTGAGCGCCAGCAATTCGCCGCGTCGGAGGCCGGCGGCAAGCGCGACAAGGTAAGCGGCTTCGAGATGATCGCCGCGGACCTGTTCGACGAAGCGGTGAGCCTGGTCGACGGTGAACGCCCGGACGTTGGTCGAGCCAATGCGCGGGGGGTCGACGAGCGTCGCTACGTTGCGGGGGATGATGCCTTCGCGCAGGGCCTGGGCGAGGGCGCGACCTAGCACCCTGTGGATATGCAGGACGGTCGCGGGGGCGAGCCCGGCGGCAAGCTTGTCGCGGTAGAGGCGTTGGAGGTGTGACGGGGCAAGGCGGGCGAGCGGCACCGTCTCAAGGGCCGGAAGGATGTGGCGCCGGACATCCTTGGAGTAGAGGTGGAAGGTCGACTCCTTGACGCTGGCGACGACCGTGTCGGCGAGCCATCCATTCAAGTAAGAGCCCAAGGTAGTCTTCTCGTTGGGCGGAGTGACGCCACGATGAAGCTCATGCAGGGCAGTGGCGACCTTATCGGCGACGGCGGCGCGGGTGGCCCCGTAGTAGGGCTTGCGCCGCAACTTGCCGTCTTCGTCCCTCATGGTGACGGCGCCGGCCCAACGCCCGTCCTTGCGCTGGTAGACGCTGCCTTCGTGGTTTCCGCGTTTGCTGGTCATGGTGTGCCTCCTTTGGGGGTTAGTGATTCAGGGCGGGGCACTGAGCCCCGCAGTTCTTCTGGTCGTAGCGCCGGGGCTGAAAGGTGGTGCCGCACCGCGAGCATTGACGGGCCTCGAGGGGGACACCCGCACGTGCCCGGGAACTCCGCTTGGATACCATCCAGACGGTCGTTATGCGGCATGGCGGGCACCAGTTCTTGCGGCCGGCCGGAGCCTTGTTCCCCTCGCGCCGATACGCCTTGCCGCAGCCGTCGCACCGGGCGATCGAGTGTGCGCCGGTGATCGCGGTGATGAACTGGTAGAGAAGGGTGCCGAACGCATCGGCTTGTAGCACGAACCGCGGCACCTGAGCATCCTTCTTCCAGTCGAGGCCTGGGCGAAACCTCGCCATTCGCGTGAGCGTGTGGACGTATTGTGCGAACCGGAACCGAGCTACGTAGACTCGTGTGGCCAGAGTGTGGCCCGGTTCGCCAGTGCCGGGATTCGGCATGAAGCCCGGAGCCCCTGTGAAGTGCCCCATCGTGAACGTTGACCACTCGTCGTCTGAACCGAGGTCGCGGAGCGGCCCTAGCGGGCTGGCATCCCGCAGCTTTGCGGCAATCGAAAGGCCCGTGCGGAGTTGGTCGGCGAGGCGGACGTACGACGTGACGAACTCGAAGTGGCCGAGCCCCGAATACGGGACCATGCAGCCTACCGGGTCTGGGTCTCCAGGTGCCCAGTCGACGCCTGGGTGTCCGGTCCCCTTGCGCCACCAATCCGGGCGATCGAAGAGGAGGGGCATGGGCGCCGGGTTGTGCGCCACCGGTAGGGCATGGAGGCAAAAGCCCACTGGCCCGTAACGGCGGACGAAGCGCGACACCTCCGTCGCGTTGGTCACGCGTAACAGAGCGCCGAGCATGCCCTCGGGCCGGCGCTCCGGCGGTATGCCGCTGGGTGGCTCGAACGTCCACCGTACCAGCCCCCGCGGGCCGTCTTGCAGCGCTGCGGGCCTGGCTCGCCAGACCCGCTCTTCGATTGAGCCGGGAACTAGATCATCTTCCAGCCAGACCACCGACGGGACGGGGACGGGATCGTTCGCCAGCGCGTCCGTCCCCACAACGCCGTCTGGTCCAGCGAACCCGGCCAGCTCAGCGCGTTCCGTCCAAGTTTTATCCATAGTTGTCAGCATACTCTCCTGGCCGTCGGCGTCAATATGAGTGCCAGGCGACCCGCGCACACGGCGGGCGCAAGGGAGAAATCCATGATGACGGCGACGGTTGGCGAGCGCCTCCTCTACCGGGTCCCGGAGGCCGCGGCGCTATTAGGGATGTCCCGGACGGTCGTTTACGAGTTGATGGCCGCCGGGGAACTGACGGCAGTTCACATCGGGGCGAGCGTGCGGGTGACGGCGGCCTCGCTGCGCGAGTTCGTGGCCAGGCTGGAAGCGGAGGTCTCCGCTTAGCCCCCGGGACGCGCCGCGCCCGCCGTCTGAAGGCGGGCGACATAGGTGCGGCGCCTGGGCGACGCGAGTGATGCGTCTTATGAAAAACCATACCAAGACACCAACACTGGTCAACGTCGAACTTAGGACCGCGCGGCCGATGTGTGACTTCTGCGCGCGGGGCGATCCGGAGTGGGAGTACCCGTGCGAGAACTTCACCGGCCTCACGATCCACGGCAAGCTTGGCAGCCCGGTTGCGGGGGCGACGTGGTTCTCGGTGGGCGAGTGGGGGGCATGCGAGGCCTGTCGTCGCCTCGTTGAACATGAGGACTGGGATCGGTTGGTCAACCGGATACTGGCCGCGCGCGGGGATCCGCGCGCGGCGGGCTTCCGCGCTGGGCTCGCGCAGGTCATTGACCGTTTTCGAACTCACCGGGCGGGGCCGGCGGTGAGAGCGGGTGAACGACCGTGAGCGCCGGGACGCGCCCCCTTTCTGCGAACTCGGATATTGACGAGATCCGCCGCGCTCTGGGCGTGCTATTCGAACCCGGCCAGGTTGTCGAGCTGCGCGCTCTCCGGGGGCGCGATGTGACAACGGGCTACTTTGACGACTTCGAGATGCTCGCGCTCCAGGCGGCCAAGCTCTCGGGACACTGGGACGGCATCTACGTGACGATCCAGCGGATCAACCCTGCCCTGCTGGCCAGGCGCTGCAACCGGATGGAGGTCGGTGGCAAAGGGACCGGCGACGGCGAAGTTGTTGGATACCGATGGATCCCGCTCGACTTCGACGCGGTGCGGCCGACTGACGTCAGTTCGTCGGACGAAGAGCACGAATTGGCGATCCACCGGGCGCGGAATGCGCGTGACTGGCTCGTCACCGAGGGCTTCGACCAGTGGGCACTCGCGGACAGCGGCAACGGTGCCCACCTGCTGCTGCCGGCCGATTACGGAGCGGGGGAGAAGGAGAAGGTGCGGGCCTTCATCGCCGCCGTTGCCGAGCGATTCAGTGATGACGCCGTGAAGGTTGACCTCACCGTGTTCAACCCAAGCCGGATCTGGAAACTCTACGGCACGAAGGCGTGCAAGGGTGACGACTTCAAAGGCGGCGCCGGCAACCCGCCGCGGCCGCACCGGATCGCCCGGCTCCTGGAGGTCCAGCTGTGAACCGGGAGGCGATCGACCGGATCGCCGCGTCTGCCCCGGAAGCGGCAACGAACACGGTAGGGGGAGGTAGCGGGGACGGCTGGCTCGATGCGTTCATCGCGCATTTCGGCATCGCGGTGACTGGGCCGATCCCGTACCTGGGCGGGCGAAAGTGGCAGTTAGCCGCCTGCCCGTTCGACCCGTCCCACGCCGACAAGGACGCGATCATTACCGAGTCGAGCAACGGAGCCAAAGGGTTCCACTGTTCGCACAACTCTTGCGCGGGCAAGAACTGGACTGACTTCCGGGCGCATTACGACCCGGCCAAGAGGTGGAGGCTGCCCGGATCGTCGCCGCGAAGCGCAACCGAGGGCTCGGCGACTTCATCCGACACGAAGGGAAAGCGTGGGCCATCGCAGGCGCCGCGAATCGTTCGCCTCGCCGACGTGGAGCCGGAGTCGGTCGGCTGGGTGTGGGCTCCTTACGTCCCGCGCCGCAAGCTCACGATTATCGAGGGCGACCCGGGCGTCGGAAAGACGCACGTCAGCCTCGCCATCGCCACGGCGGTGAGCCTGGGCCATGGGCTGCCGGGGGTGGCCCCCGCAGACCCGGCCAACGTACTGATCCTTTCGGCTGAGGATGGGCTGGGGGACACGATTCGTCCGCGCCTGGATCTGATGGGCGCGGACGTGACGCGCATGTTTGCCGTCGAAGGGCCGCTGTCCTTCGGCGGCGACGAAGGCGAGGAAGGGCTCGCCTTCGTTGAGGCTGAGATCCAGTTGCATCGCCCGGCGCTGGTAGTGCTCGACCCGCTCGTCTTCTACCTCGGCGGAGGCGTTGACCTCCATCGCGCGAATGAGGTGCGCCAGGTGACGGCAAGAATCGCAATGCTGGCCGAAGGCTACGACTGCGCCATTCTCGCCGTGCGGCATCTGACCAAGGGCGGGCGTGAACGCGCGATCTACAGGGGCATAGGATCCATCGACCTGACCGCGGCGGCACGCTCTGTCCTCCTGGCAGGCTGCGACCCGGATGACCCGGCGAAGCGCGCGATCGCCCAGATCAAGAACAACCTTGCCGCGCTTGGCGCGCCCCTGGGATTCTCGCTTGACGGCGGACTGTTCACGTGGCTGCCGTCCACGGACCTGACGGCGGCGCGGATGCTCGCCGCCGAAGGGGACGGCGAAGAGGGCGGTCGCCTGGGGGAGGCCGAGGATTTCTTGCGACGCGCATTAGCCGATGGCCCACGACCGGCGAAGGAAGTCCTCGATGCGGCGAAAGTTGTCGGAATAGCCGCCCGGACGCTAGACCGGGCGAAGGCAACGGTGAAAGTGCAGGCGAGGCCACTTGGAAAGCCCGGGAAACGGGGAGCGGACGTGTGGGTTTGGGATTTAGTGCGCCACGATCCTCTCTATGGCGCGGATGGCGCACTGAATGGTTCCGAATCTGAACGCGAGGAGCCTGGGCCGGTTGATGGCGCACTGAATCGTCGGGCCGCGACGCCGGGGGGTGCGGGAATGGTGACCGCGATCGAGATTCTGAGCACCCTGGAAGCGGGGGGCGTGGAGGTCAGCGTCAAGGACGGGAAGCTCCGGGCCGTGGACCCGCTCGGGGCCATCACGGACGAACTGGCGGAGGCCATCGGCCAGCATAAGGGGGAGATCCTGGCACTCCTCGGGGCTCCGGGGCGCCAGAGCGGTTTCGACGGGATGGGCACCGCGCACCCGGCGAAAACGCAAACGGTGCCGGGGAAGCATGCATCGCCAGACGGGGAATCAGCGTCGGTGACGTGCCCCGTCTGCGTCCTGCCCGTCGATAAGCGCTTCGCGGTCGATGGGCTGTGCTCGCCATGCTCCGACCATTGGGGGCGGTGCCGGTGCGGGGATTTGCCGGGGGGGCAGACGTGCCGGGTATGTGCGGCGGCGGCGGTGGCGCGGTGGAAGGCTGCTGGGGGCGCTGAGTGAGCGGTAGGGCGAGTGCGGGCGCCGTTAGGGGGTTTCCCCGGGCGTGGCGGAAATTCGCTGCAATTCGCTGCAATTCGCAGGCATATCCCGGACAATGTAACGGCGCCCGAGAACTCACACTGCAAGAAATTCGCGATTACGAGTTATCCTACTAATCCTACCCCCTAAAAAGGCGCGCCTGGCGACGCGGAGAGCGAGTGTTACCATGTGCTCATGCTCACCGGGCGCCAAGAGCGGTTCGTCGCGGAATATCAGGTGGACCGGTGCGGTGCGCGGGCGGCGATCCGCGCGGGATATTCGCCGGGTTCGGCGAAAGTCCAGGCCTCCCGCCTGCTAACCAATGCTAACATTCGCGTTCGTGTCGATAGTGCTGAGGTCGAACGCATCGAACGGGTTGCGGGGTCGGCGGAGTGGGTTGTCGCCATGGCGGTCGAGGGCGTCGAGTTGGCATTCGCGACGGGGCAGCTTGGCGCGGTGGCGCCGCTCCTGGCATTGCTTGCCAAGCGTCACCCGGAGTTTCGCGCGGGGGTGGCCGTCCAGGTGGACGCGCGCAATCAGAACTTCGGGCTCCCGCCGGGGATAACGGTGGAGGACGTGCGGCGGTTGCGGGATGCCCTGGAGGGCGACTGACGGCCGGGGTTGCAAGGGAGAGTTCGTCGCCCAGGGGTTATCCGGGCGGGCGCAAGTGGCATCGGGTGGAAGGTGCTTTACGGCCAGACCTGGCCGACGCTGATCGACTGGCTGGCGTTGGCCTTTACGGTGTAAGCAGCACCACTCGCGGTGCGCACGGTGACCTCTTGATATACCGCAGCCCCAGCGACACTGCGGCAGACCTCGCCGGTGATCTCGGCCTTGCCAATCTGGACGGTGCAGCGCAGCACGACCCCGACAACGCGGTCGGGCTGGGGCTGGGCGAGCGCAGTCTGGAGGGAGGCAACCTGAGTGCGGAGGTCGTCTATCTCGCCGTCACCGCCGCCACAGGCTGCCAGGGCTGCCGTGAGGGCGAACAGGGCGAGGAATGCGACGGGTAGGAGTCTCGGGCGCATGACTGTCGGAAGTGACTATGGAAGCCTTGCGCGGGTTCGGCAAGGGGTTTCGGAAAATACGACAGGAGATGTCGCGACCCGGCACGACGGTTGGGTTCTGCGAGAAGGGGAGGCCCGGCGGCCGATGAGTCACCGCCGGGGCGTATGCTTCCCGCGATCCCGCGCGAGTCCTGCGCACTTCAAGGAGGCCCCACACCGTGGCCGAATCAGCGCCCCCCAAGAGCCGTCGACCGAAGCCGCCCGCGTGGCTGGTGTCGAACCTGGTCCTCGTCGTCTTGGTGACGGGGTTTCTTACCACCGACCGGCTCTGGCTGCACTGGTATTCCGTGCAGCCCGATGTTACGGAGGCAGACCTGGTGACTGTGCAGAGCCTGGCGGCAGATGCTTACTACCGGGCGGACGCCGTGGCTCGAACGCGCTCCGGGGACGATAGCGCCCTCCAGCGGATTTCTTCCGCGGTGGCGGTTCTGTCTCTTGTCCAATCCTCCGGTAAGAGCTCGGGCTCGGGCTCTGCACAGGGCAGGGCTTGTATCGCGTACCTGATGAAGGGCGTTGGGAGCGTCACGGACTGCGGATTCCGACTTGTCGATTGACCCCAAGGCTTGGCGACCTGCCCGGGCAGGAGGGCGAGAAACGAATCGGGGGGGCGCGGCCGGCGGCTCTGCCGACGGCGGGTCCCGGCGCGGCGGAAGGCGGGCGCGATAGGAGGTGACGGCGGACGCATCGCCGGGCGCAGCGCAGCGGAGCGGACCCGAAGGGCCGGTGATGCGGGAGCCGTCGCCGACCGCGACAACGCCTGAAGCGCGCGGGACCACCGGGCTCCCATCGGGGACCGGCGCACGCCCCCATCCCTGCGGCCTCAGCCGCGAACTTCGGAGCGCAGCGGAGTGATCCTTCGCCCGGCAGGCCGGAGGCGATCAAGAAAACCCCGGGCCACAGGCGCGCCCCCGCCGGAGGCTGCCGGGCGAGGCGGGCCGGCCGGTGGTGGTGGTTGGAGGCCGGGCCGCGAACATCGGAGCCGTGCGCGCGGAAGGGCCGGGGAGGGAGCGCGCGCGGCGGAGTGGGGCGGTTGGGCTGGGGGCGGGGCCTCAACGTCTCCGGAGCGATAGCGGAGTGCGCGCGGGGCGCAGCGGAGTGCCAGGCGGATCAGGGGACGGATCGGCGGCGGGCGTGACTATGACGGGCTCCGCCATCTCCCTCGCCCGGTGGCGATCCGTCCCCCCGGCTGGGGCGTAGCGGAGCCTGGCGCGCCAACCCTGCGGCGGCGCGCGCCGACCATCGGGAGGCTGGCGGCGGCCCGCACTTCGGAGCGAAGTGAAACGGAGCGGAGTGCGGTCGGAGGCCTGAAAATGACAGCAACGCTGACAGCAACCCGCTGCTGTCCGGGGCCGTGCGCGGCTGTGTTATGTGTCGTGCTAGATTCACACACGGATGGATACGAACGGCCAGGTCAAGACTGGCAGTGTTGAGGTAGAGGGTTCGAATCCCTCCAGCTCCACCAGCTTTCTGAATCTAGACCAGGCAGAAGAAGGCCCCATCCCGGGGCCTTTGTGGCAGGTGGCCAAGCGCGCGCTGCGGCCGTCGGGGAGAGACGTTCGCCGGGTACGGCGGTCAGTGGCGGTGAGCGCGCTGGGTGTCGCTCAGGGCCTCGCCCTTGTAGTAGCGCTCGTAGAAGGCGGGGTCGAGGTGGTTTGCCTGGTAGGCGAGGACGGTGCGGATGGGGCCGTTCGTCGCGGGGAAGCGCCCGAAACGCTTGTAGATGTAGGTGCAACAGGCGATCGTGGCGTCGATGGCGAACTGGCTCGGCCGCGGAATCCCGCTCGTGACGGCTTCCGGCGAGGCAAATGACGACCTGCCCTCGAGGTCCTTGATCGACCCCTTCGGCCCGAACTTCAGGTCGAGGTAGGCCGCCACCGCGTCGGCCATCGACGGGTAATAGGGCGGGCAGAACGGCTTGATGAGGTCAACGCCGTCCACCGTCAGTCCCAGCGGCACAGGCACTTCGAAGTCGCGCCTGAGGAGGCGGGTGAGGAGCCGCAGCGGCTCGATCATCCCCGCGCTGGCGGTGAACCGGTCGTTCTTGATGGTGAAGCCGAGGGCTTCGCCCCAGCCCCAGGGGTGGTGGGCGAAGTGGGGGAAGCCGCCGAGGCCGAGGGCCTGGGTCATGAGCCCGAGGTTCTGGAGGATGCCCCCCTGTTCGACGGCGGCGAATTCGTGCATCCACGACTCGAGCATGCTGATCGAGAGGGCGCGACCCAGCTTCGGGTCGTCGTTTAAGCGGCCACCCTTGGACTTGGCGAACTTCCCGATCCCGGCGGGCTTGAAGAGGGCCGTGTCATCGATGAGGAAGTAGTTGAACTCTTCGTCGAAGATCAGGAGGAAGACGTTGATGAAGAAGGAGGACATCTCGTGGATGGGGACGAAATAGGTCGTCCCGGGGCGATTGGCGGCCCACTGGTTGAACCCCGGTACGTAGGGGACAGCGCGCGGCTGATCGATGCGCTTGTCGGCGACGCGGACGCGGGCGTCACGGTAGAAGCGGAGGACGTCGCCGTCGCGGGCGGCGCGTGCCAGGCGGTCGAACTCTTCGCGGGTGCAATCCAGCGGACGCCGGATCATCCACGTGCCCTCGTCGTTCATCACGAAGATCCGGGCGGCGTGGATGGCGTCGCCGCTCGCCGCGGTGCGGCCGTAGAACTGACTCATGATGTTGCCGCCACCCGCCTCCGGGACTCCCCCATCCTGGTAGGGCAGTTCGCCGAGGGCGTAGCCGGTGAATCCGCAGGCGGCGTAGACCAGGGCCGCCTCTTCGTCTTCCGTGAGGGGGGCCGGCGCCAGTTCGCTCTGGAACGAAAGCGGGCCGCCCCCGATGGAGAGCCCCGGCGCGAACCGGCGCGACCGCCGGTAGGTCAGCGAGTCGAGCAGCGGGTAGGTACGGAGTTGGTTGAGAAGCCAGTCCTGGCCCGAAGTTTCAGCGTTCGTTTCAGTGGTCAACGGTGTGCTCCTTGATAGCCGGTTGCGAGTTGAGGATGGCGCGGGCTCGACGGGTCTCATCCGCGGTCTGTTCGGGGAACTTAGCGAGCGCGAGTTCGAGTGCGGCGGTGCCCTCCGGTGAGAAGGCGGCTGCGAAGCGCATGGCAGCGCGCAGCTCCAACGACTTCGCGCCACGCTCCCGCGCACGGGTTACCGCCAGGCGAAAGTCCCGCCGGGAGTCGGCGTCCCCGCCGGCACCGGTGGACAGGATGCTGCCCCGGATCTCCCAGAGGAGCGGCTCGAAAGCCTCCTCGCCGGTGGCAGTCGCAGTCTCAAGTCCGTGAGCGACGGCGTCGCGGGCGCCGGCTGTGTCGCAGTGGGCCAGCATGGCGTCGGCCACGAGGGAATGGAGCCATGCTCCCGCGGTGCGGTTTCCCGCGGCGAAGTAGGTTGCGACGGCGGCCTGGACGCGGGCCACGGCATCGGCGTCCCCCGTCCGCGCCGAAGCCCACTCCACCAGGCACGACGACGCGTACAACCAGTACCCGAACTTCCGTTCCTGGGCGATCGCCTTCGCTTCGCGCGCGAGTTCCCCGGCCGGGCCGGGCTGGTCCCGGAGCTGGTGAACCCACGCCGCAAGGACGAGGGAGTACACAAGACCGGACGGCAGGTTTCGTTCGCGGCTCCGGTCGATGGCGCGCTGGATCTCCGCGCGTGCCCGGTCGGGGTATCCCAGGAACCAGGCGGTGAACCCGGAGTAGGCCAGCGCGGAGACGTAGGGCTCTTCCGCGGCGGCCCCGTCGGCTGTGCCCAAGGCCTCTTCGAACAGCCCCGTGGCGCGCTTCAGCTCGACCAACGCCTGCTCCGGGTATCCACCCAGCGCGAGTTGCTCTCCCAGGGGGAGGTGCGCGGAGGCCATCAAGAAGGGCGACCCGATCCTCTCAGCGCGCTCGACCAGCTCCTTGGCAATGGGCCGGGCGCGATCGAGCCCGCCCTGCACCTGGTAGAACCGCCCAAGCCCCCTCAGGGCGTGGAACGTCTGGACGGGGTCGGAAAGGGTGCGCGCCGCCTCCATCGCCAGGCGGTAGTTGGCCTCAACCTCGGGGCTTGCGTATCCGCGCACGGCGGTCAATGGCTGCCCCAGGGCGAGCCGTAGCTCCGTCTCCACGGCTGGCGGCGCGCCGCCCTGGTGCGCCAGTTCCAGCGCCTGGGTCAGGTAGTTCATCGCCTCGGTGTTGGCAAAACGGGCGGAGGCGAGGGTGGCCGCCCGCCGCAGATAGGGAATCGCGCGGCCGGGGTCGCCGGCACGGGCGAGGTGATAGGCCACCGTCTCCGGCTCTGCGTCCCGGAGGCTCGGGAATCGTTCTTCCAGCTGTCGCGCCACGGCCGCATGGAAGCCCGCCCGGTCAGGTCGAAGCAGCGACTCATACGCCACGTCCTGGATGAGGGCGTGCTTGAACGCGTAGTGACCATTGCGGCCCCGGGGCGCCAGCACGCCGGCTTCGACCAGGCGGTCGAGGTCAGAGAGCGTCTGTTCCTCCGAGTTTCCAGCCAACCCCGAAACCAGGGCAACGGAGATCTCCCTGCCCACCACGGAGCAGAGCTGGGCAAGACGGCGGTTCGCCGGGGCTCTGTCCAGCCTTGCCATCAGGGAGCCATACAGTGCCGGCGGGATCGTGGAGCGCGCGGCGGGGAGTGGAGCGGAACCTTCGCCGGCCGCGCCCGCCTCAGCTGCCAGCCGGCTGAGCTCCTCGGCGAACAGGGGGACTCCTTCCGCCCGGGCAGCCAGCCGGCGAATCTCTTCGGGCGCGACTCCCGTCCCGGCAACGAGCCCGGCGACCAACTGTTCGGTGTCCGCGGCGTCAAGCCTCCCGAGGGTGAAGGTGAGGCAAGACGCGGCAACCGGCTCTGGGACGGCAAACTCGGTGCGGGTGGTGAGCAACAGCAGGAGGGGCTTCCCCCGGGCCACCGGTAGCACCCTCGCGACGAGGTCCAGGGAGCTTGGGTCGAGCCAGTGGACATCTTCGACGGCTATGAGGACTGGACGCCGGTTACAGAGCCCCACGATCCAGGCCAGGAGCGCCGCGAAGATGCGTTCACGGATCTCCCCGGGAGGGCCGGTGAGCTCCGGGTAGCGTCCTTCGAGCGAGAGTCCGAGCAGCATAGCAAGCGGGGGGATGCCCTCGGCGGGGGCAAGTCCCAGGCCCTCGTACGCGAGCCCGAGGCGGTCGAGGGGGGCCGCGCCCCGAGGCGCGTCGAGGTCCAGCAGTGCACCAGCGACGCTCCGGACCACCGGGTAGAACGCCGTGTTGGTGTGGAAAGCGGACCCTTGCACCCCGATGAAGGTGTGGTCGGTGGCGTCGAGGCGGCGCTGGAATTCGCGGACCAGCCGGGTCTTTCCCAGCCCTGCTTCGGCGCGAACAAGGAGACCCGAACCGCTACCGGCCACCGCCTCGGACCATGCCCTCGAAACCATCGCGAGTTCCCGGGTCCTCCCGAGGAAGGGCGCGCCTTTCTCCGCGGTCTGCCAGTCCCGGGGGGCGAGACCGGCGACGCGCGAAACCTCGATGGGGCGCGAGAGCCCGCGCAACGCCTGCGGCCCCAGCGGCTCCAGGGCATAGCCTGCCTTTGTGAGCCGGAGCAGGTCTGCGCTTGCGACGACGCCGCCAGGCGGGGCGAGCGACTGGAGACGAGCGGCAATGTTCGCCGTTTCCCCGACCACGTCATTCGGCTGGATGCGCTCGCCGCTCCCCATCTCAGCGACAACCGCGAGCCCATAGTGGAGCCCGGCGCGCGCGGCGAGCGGGTGGCCACCGCCCGGGGCGCGGATGCTGCCGACGCCGTCGACAATCTCCAGCGCGGCCCGCACCGCGCGGTCGGCGTCGTCTTCGTGGGCGGTGGGGAAGCCAAAGTAGACGAGCAGCCCGTCGCCCATGTAGTGCGCTGTGTACCCGCCCAGGCGGTCGACGATGGCGGCAGCGGCGTGTTGGTATTCCCGGAGCACGTCACGGAGGTCCTCCGGGTCCAGCTCCTCGGACATGGCTGTGGAACTGGCGAGGTCGCAGAACATGACCGCCATGAGGCGGCGCTCGGCGCCCGGCACCGGCGAGGCGTGGCCCGGGCCAGGGTCGGTGTTCGCGGCCTGCAGGTAGGCAAGAGCGTCTTCGTTGCCGGGCGACAGCCGAAGCGCAGCCTCGGCCTTCTGGCGCACCAGCGGCCAGTTCGCCTCACCGATCGCCGCTTCGGCTTCGCCAAGCAGGCGGTCGATCTGCCTGAGCACGCGCTCCGTCGCCATGATGCCTCCAGCAGAAGTTGGGTCGCGGCTCCGGCGAGCGGCGACCGCACAAACGGGCGGGACTCCCCTATCGGCTGTCCTCGCCCGGCGGTTTGACGTTCCATTCGCCCGCGAGCCGGTCCGGGATTGCGAACGCGGCCCGCTGGTGGCCCATCTCGTGGCCTGCGAGGTTTCGGACAAGGGAGGCGCCCGACGACCCGAGGACCCTCCGCGCCAGCTTGCTCCGCCGTTCGATGGAGCTGACCCCGCGCTCGACGGCCATCCATGCTCGGAAGCCCATGGCGTCTCTTCCGGAGAGGGGGTCGATGCCGACCATGGCAGCGACGTCCGGCCCGTTCACGCGCGTGATCAAGCCGCGGCCAAAGGCGCGTCTGCGGCCCGGCCCGAGGAAGGGGTTCACCGCCCACAGCAGTTCGTCGGTCAGCGTTTTGCCGGCGTCCGACTTCTTGAACTGCCTCTCCTGGATTCGCGCCCACAGTTGGCGGGCGTCCGCCAGGTCAACCGGCGTCATTTCGGGCGAGACGCCGATGACCCGCCCGGCTACCAGCCATGTGTACACGTAGGCCCAGGCTTCATCGTCCGAAAGCCGGACGCCCAGCCGCCGGAGACAATCGACGACATGGACCGACATCGTCGAAATCGTGCCGGCCATATCCTCCTGGTTGATTGCGACTCCCCACGAGCGGGCCCAGACGAGGTGGCCCAGCGGCGACACCAGCTCGTCGTCCGGCTGGCCGACCATGTAGTCGCGCATCAGCCGTCGGACACCCGCGTGCATCAGACGAATCCGCTGGCAGGAGCGGATGCCCCGGCCGTCGGGGCCGAAACCGTCGTCTCCGCACACGTCGAAAAGGAGCTGGGCTGTCTCGAAGACTCTCCGCCGCGGGTCGCTTTCGAGCCGCGAGACACCATCGAGCATGTGGGCGATCCGGTACGATGCGTACCCGCCCGCGAGCGACCCGAAACAGAGCGAGAGGGCAATCTGGGGCGCGTACGACGCCAGCACCTGTTCGCCCCGCTTCACCAGCTCGAAGTCGACGCTCCCGACGTGCCCGGTGGAGTCGAGATAGTCACGGAGTGCAGTTTCGATGGGCGCCCCGGGAGGGATGTCGTTCCGGACCAGGTGCCCGAGGAGCAGGTTGGTCGAGGCGACGTGGCCTTCTTTGACGATCGTGTCGACGAAGTCGTCGCCAACGGCGTCGCCCACAAGCCGCTGTTCGTTCAGGAAAGCTTCCGTCCAGCGTGATTCCGCCATCGGCCGTTACCCACCCCAGTTCAGAGTCGCGGATCATAGCACACCGCCGCGCGCGCACGCCCCAAGGCTGGGGCCGATGGGGTCGGCAAGCTGGAACCGAAGGGCCATGGAAGACCTGGCGGCGATCGGCCACCATGGAACGCGGGGTGCCAATGGACTGGCCACCGATCGTCAAGGATGCGCGGGAGTGGACGGTCGCCCCGAACCTCGCTGACTACGAGGCGGCCCGGGCGGCGTTCTCGTGGGAAGGAGCGCGGGCTGAACTGGACGGACTTCCCGGCGGCGCGCTGAACATCGCCCACGAGGCCGTGGGGCGCCACGCCCGGGGGCGCTTGCGGGACCGGACGGCCATCCGCTGGCTGGGCAAGTCGGGGGAACGGCGCGAGATCACCTATGGGGACCTGGACACGCTCAGCAGCCGGTTCGCCAACGTCCTGGCGGGGCTTGGCTTGCGGCGGGGCGAAGTCGTCTTCGCGCTCGCCGGCCGCATCCCCGAGCTCTATGCGGCGGCCCTCGGAACGCTGAAGTACGGGGCTGTGTTCTGCCCCATGTTCTCCGCGTTCGGGCCCGAACCGATCCGCCAGCGCATGGCGATCGGCGATGGCAGGGTGCTCGTCACCACCGGCGCGCTCTACGAACGGAAGGTTGCCGCGATCCGCGATGCCTTGCCGGGGCTGCGCCATGTGCTGACGGTCAACGGCGCGGGCGGGGAGGCGCCGGCCGGGACGCTCGACTTCGGGCAGACCATGGAACGCGCTTCCGCCAGCTTCGAAACCGCCCTTACCCGGCCGGAAGACATGGCGCTCCTTCACTTCACGAGCGGGACCACGGGCAAGCCGAAGGGCGCCGTCCACGTCCACGAAGCCGTCGTCGCCCACCACATCACGGGGAAGCTCGCGCTCGACTTCCACGACGGCGACGTGTTCTGGTGCACGGCGGACCCGGGCTGGGTGACGGGCACTTCCTACGGGATCGTTTCGCCGCTGACGAACGGACTTACGATGATCGTGGACGAAGGCGAGTTCGATGCCGACCGCTGGTACGGCACCATCCAGCGCGAACGTGTCACCGTCTGGTACACGGCGCCGACGGCGATCCGGATGCTGATGAAGGTGGGCGAGGAGGCGGTCCGCGACTACGACCTGTCCAGCGTTCGCTTTATGTCGAGCGTGGGGGAGCCGCTGAACCCGGAGGCGGTCGACTGGGGCAGGCGGGTGCTCGGGCTGGCGATTCACGACAACTGGTGGCAGACGGAGACGGGCGGGATCATGCTCGCGAACTTCCGGTCGATGGACATCCGCCCGGGTTCGATGGGCAAACCGCTGCCAGGAGTGGACGCGGCCATTGTCACGCGTGATCCCGGGGGCCGCGCCGCCGAGGTCACCGACCCGGGCGTGGAAGGCGAGCTCGCGTTGCGGCCAGGCTGGCCGTCGATGTTCCGAGCGTACCTGGGGGAAGAAGAGCGCTACCGGAAGTGCTTCGCGGACGGCTGGTACCTTACGGGGGACCTCGCCCGCCGCGATGCTGACGGCTACTACTGGTTCGTGGGCCGCATCGACGACGTCATCAAGTCGGCCGGGCACCTCATCGGGCCGTTCGAAGTCGAGAGCAGCCTGATGGAGCACCCCGCGGTGGCAGAGGCCGGGGTGATCGGCAAGCCGGACCCGGTAGCAGGTGAGGTCGTGAAGGCGTTCGTGTCGCTGAAGGCCGGGTTCGAGGCGAGCGAAGCGCTGCGGAAGGAGTTGCTCGGGTTCGCACGGCAGCGGCTGGGGCCGGCGGTCGCGCCGAGGGAGATTGACTTCCTTGATACGCTGCCTCGCACGCGAAGCGGCAAGATCATGCGGCGGCTGCTGAAGGCGCGGGAACTGGGCCTGCCGGAAGGCGATACTTCGACGCTGGAGACAACGTGATGGGCGCCACAAAGACCGTCAAGGGCGCGGACGACCACGGCCTGGCGCTGTACCGCGAGATGGTGCGAATCCGGCGCTTCGAAGAGAAGTGCGCCGAGCTTTACAGCGCCGCGAAAATCCGCGGGTTCCTCCACCTGTACGTCGGGGAAGAGGCGGTCGCGGTCGGCGTCATGCAAGCACTGCGGCCCGAAGACGCGATTGTCGCGACCTACCGGGAGCACGGTCACGCGCTCGCCCGCGGGGTGGCAATGGGCCCGCTTATGGCGGAAATGTTCGGGAAGGTCACGGGGTGCAGCCGCGGACGTGGCGGCTCGATGCACGTGTTCGACGCCGCCACGCGGTTCGTCGGCGGCAACGCGATCGTCGGCGGCGGCCTGCCGCTGGCGGTGGGGATGGCGCTCGCTGACAAGCTGAGAGGGCTCGACCGGGTCACGGCCTGCTTCTTTGGCGAGGGCGCGGTGGCGGAAGGGGAATTCCACGAGTCGATGAACCTGGCAGCGTTGTGGGACCTGCCCGTGCTGTTCTGCTGCGAAAACAACCTCTACGCGATGGGAACGGCTCTGGGGCGCTCCGAATCAGAAGTCGACCTTTGCCTCAAGGCCGCCAGCTACCAGGTCCCCGCCTGGCCGGTGGACGGCATGGATGTGCTGGCAGTGGAGGACGCCGCCCGGCGCGCGGCGACGGCGGTGCTCGGAGGCGGGGGGCCTGTGTTCCTGGAGCTCCGCACCTACCGCTTCCGCCCTCATTCGATGTACGACCCCGAACTCTACCGTGACAAGTGGGCTTGCCCCGAATTGACGGACATCCAGGATGAGGGGGAGTACCCCGGGA